>DATJVD010000018.1:0-2318 GCA_035501955.1 Steroidobacteraceae bacterium | reverse complement strand
TGCCAGACCATCGTGGATCTCCTGGCCGATGCGCGTGCGCTCCATGAGCACCGCGGCTTCCTTGGCCGAGTAGGCCAGACGGGTGAGCTGCACCGCCAGAGTCGCCTGCTGCGCCAGCGCCACCAACAGCTCGCTGTGCGTCACTTCCTCGGCATTGCGCTTGAACGTCAGGGCCAGGAAACCAACACTGCGGCCACCGAACATCATGGGATAGATCACGGTGCCCACCTCGCCGTGGGCGAAGTGAAACTCCATGAGCCCGGGCCAGGTACCGTCCGCCTTGCGCTCGATGTCGAAGTAGAGCACCTGGCGTAGCTCATCACCGTGGAGAACCGTGAACGCGGAGCCTGCCAGGGGCACGCTGCTCGCGTACGGCGCCGCTGTGAGCTCATCATCGTGCACGTGTGCCACGACGCGCCACTCCTGGAGTGCGTCGTCCCTGACGACGACATCGCCCGAGCTCGCCCCGAACTGCCGCGTGGCCTCGAGCAGCATGTGGCCCATGAAGCTGTACAGATCGGTCTCGCCGGCAAGCCGCTCGAGGTTGCCACGGATCACCGCATTCGCGCGGGCGAGCTCGGCCACGCGCTGCTCGGCGGCACGCTCACGCTCACGCCGTACATCATCGACCAGCCGCTCACGATGGAGCGCCGCACCGATCACCCCGGCCGCCGTCTCGAGTGCCGCAAGCTCCGCAGCATCGACAGCGCGCTGGCGCTGGGTGTTATCGAATCCCACCACCCCGTTGAACTCACCCGCCACGAAAATCGGCACGATCGCCTTGGTCCGGGTGCCGATACCCTCGATGGCCGACACCTGGCCCGCCGAAGGCTCGCCCTTGCTGAAGCAGACGCTGCGTCCCGCACGCAGCTCGGTGAACACGCCGGGGTAGCTCGCCTCATCGCAGGTGCACACCGGCGCCGAGGGTTGCGAGCTCGCGCCGTGCTCGGCGGTCCACTCGCCCACCACTACGAGCAGGCGCTCGCCGTTGGGACCGATGCGCGTCTGCATGAGGTTGACCCGATCGACACTCGCCGCCTCCCCGATCAGTCCGAGCACGTCCGGAATCGCTGCGCGCACATCGGGAGCTTCCAGCAGCAGGCGGCTCGCGCGCGCCGAAGCGGTGAGCAACCGCTCGCGCGCCTGCAGCGACTCGTTGATCTGCGTGAGCGCCTTTGCACAGGGCGCCGTTTCCGCTTCCAGCTCTCGTACCGCGATGTGGGCGTTCATGGGCGAAACCATCCTGGTCCGCAACGGGGGCGCAAGTCTACCTTGCCCGGATGAGGAGGCCAGAGCGCTCTTCGAATCAAGGAGTTAAAGCAGGGATACGCCTTGACGCAGCGCAGCACATCAGCTGCATCGCCCTGCGCGGGCAACGCCACGCCGCAACCACCCTGCAACAAACCGCGCTTTATAGATGAATCAGGCCGCGCTTGTGCGCCACGGCGACCGCTTCGGTGCGGCTGATCGCATCGAGCTTCGTGAGGATGGCCTTGACGTGCGTCTTGGCCGTGCCCTCGGTGATCGACAGGCGCCGCGCGATGTCCTTATTGCTGCGTCCCTCGGCCACCAGCTGCAGCACATCGAGCTCGCGTTGCGTGAGACTCGGCTTCGCCATCCGCTGTAGCGCCTTGGCGGCTACGGTGGAAGAGGTATAGGGGCGGTCCTCGCTCACCGCGCGGATCGCCGAAAGAATCTCCTGCCGCGGCGCATCCTTCAGCAGGTAGCCCTTCGCCCCCTGCGACAGGCACTGAAAGATGTCCTCATCTCCATCGTACGTGGTCATGATGAGAATATTGGCCTTCGGGTTTATCTCGAGCACACGCTGCACGACCGCCACGCCATCACGCCGCGGCATGCGCAGATCGAGCACCATCACATCCGGCCGATGCTGCTCGTACAGTGCGATCGCTTCCTCACCGTCGCCAGCTTCGCCGACCACTTCCATGTCGTCCTGCTGGTTGACCATCGCGGCCAGCCCATCGCGTACCACCGGGTGATCATCGGCGAGCACGACACGGATGCGATCCTTCAGCACGGCAGCCACTCAGGAGGCTCGTTTCATCATGCGCACGCTGACACGCGTGCCGCGGCCAGGGTCGCTGGCGATCTGCCACTCGCCGCCGATCGCATTGGCACGCTGACGCATGCTCGTTAGACCAAATCCCTGCCGCGCGGAGAGCTCGGGACTGTGCTCCATGCCAGCCCCATCGTCGGCGACGGCCAACTCCCACTGCTCGGACTGATCGCTCATGGTGATGCGCACGGTCTGCGGACGTGCATGCCGCACCGCGTTGCTGACCGCTTCCTGCGCAATG
>DATJVD010000017.1:0-3034 GCA_035501955.1 Steroidobacteraceae bacterium | reverse complement strand
GTGAGATACCCACCTCGGTACGCGACGCGGTGATCGCCCGCGTCGCGCGCCTCTCGCCCGACGCCCGCAGGCTGGCCGAGCTGGTCGCAGCCGTGCCGGGCCACACCGAGGCCTGGCTGATCGGGGCGGTGCTGCACAGCTCGGAAGCGGCGCTCGAGGAAGGCACGCGCGGCGGCATGGTGCGCAATCCGGACGAGTCCCTCACGTTCCGGCACGAGTTGTCGCGGCGCGCGGTGGAAGACTCGCTCACGCCGACCCAGGCGCGCTCGCTGCACACGCGGCTCCTGCAAGTCCTGCGGGACCGGGACCGCTGCGAGGTGAGCGAATCACGGCTGGTGCACCACGCCGTGCGCGCCGGCGATGTTGCAGCGGTGCTCGAGTTCGCGCCACGCGCAGCCGAGCGCTCCGCCGGCGTCGGCGCGCACCGCGAGGCGATCGCCTATTACCGCACGGCGCTGCGTCACTCCGATCAGATGGCGCCCGAGGTGCGCGGCTGCCTGCTCGACAGCCTCGCGTATGAGTGCCTGCTCACGGGCGAGCTCGAGGGCGCGATCGATGCGCGTGGCGACGCACTCACGATCTGGCGCGCCAACGGCAACGCGATGCGTGCCGGTGACACGCTGCGCGCGCTGTCACGGCTGCACTGGCTTCTCGGCCGGGGCGACGAAGCGCATCGTTATGCAACCGAGGCCATCGCGGCTCTGGAGGCTCTCGGCCCGAGCGATGAGCTTGCCATGGCATTCAGCAACATGGCACAGCTCGCGATGCTCGCCTCCCATGACGCGCGGGCGATCGAGTGGAGCGAGCGCGCCATCGACCTCGCCCGCCGGCTGGGTAACAACGAAGTTCTCGCCCACGCGCTCAACAACGTCGGCTCGGCACGCCTGCAGGAAACCGGCGATGCCGGCTGGCGCGAGCTCGAACACAGCCTCGAGCTGGCGCAGCACTGTCAACTGCAGGAGCAGGTCGCTCGTGCGCACACCAATCTCGCCACCTTCGCGATCGGCAACCGCGACTACGGCGCAGGAAGACCGCATCTTATGGCCGGCCTTGCATTCTGCGCCGAGTACGAGCTGTACATGGCGGCCGGGTACCTGCGTGCATTCAAGGCGCGCGTGAGCTTCGAACAGGGCGCGTGGACCAGGGCGCTCGAGGAAGCCGAGGACCTGCTGCGTCAGCCGCAGGAGTCGATTGCCGCGCGTATTCCAGCGCTCACCACCGTCGGCCGGGTCCGCACGCGACGCGGCGCAGAAGACGCGCTCGAGCCGCTCGACGAGGCCTGGACGCTTGCGTTGCGCACCGGCGAGCCACAGCGCATCGTCACCGTTGCGTCCGCGCGCGCCGAGCATGCGTGGTTACGTGGTGAGCCTTCGGGCATCGGCGACGAGTTACGCAGCGTCTGTGCCTATGCGCTGCGCGACCGCAATTCATGGCGCGTGGGCGAGTTCGTCTTCTGGGCGCGGCGTACGGGCACGATCCTGGAAGGCGCGCTCGCTGTCGCCAAGCCCTTCGACTTGCAGATGCACGGCAAGTACCTCGAGGCCGCGCAGGAATGGGCGCAGCTCGGCTGTCCGTATGAGGAGGCACTGGCGCTGACCGACAGCCCGGACGCCGACTCGCGCAAGCGCGCGCTTGAGATATTTGACTCACTGGGCGCGCGTCCGATGGCGCAACGGCTGCGCCGGCAGCTCAAGGCCGAGGGCGTGCGCGGTCTCAAGCGTGGCGCCAACCGCTCGACGCGCGCCAATGCGGCCGGTTTGACCGTGCGCGAGCTCGAAGTGCTGGCGCTCGTGGCTCAGGATCTCTCCAACGCAGCCATCGCCAGGCGACTCTACCTGTCGGCCAAGACGGTCGACCATCACGCGAGCGCAATTCTCTCGAAGCTCGGCATCGCATCGCGGCGCGAGGCAGCCGCGGCAGCCCGCAAACTCGGCATCGAGCTCATCGAGCGCCGGCGACCCCCAGTGGTGCTGAGCTCGAGCAGCCGGCACTGAGCGTAGCGTGCACACCGTGCGTTCCTCACCGCTGGGGTGGCATCGCGTTGCTGCGATCTCGGCGCCGAGTTTGTCGACATCAGTGAACTACATAACTCAACAGAAAGTCGACGAGCACAAATAAGCCCGACGTTGCGAGCGCAGCGAGCACGGCGACGATGGAGCGATTCGAATTCAGCATGGCGCACCCTCGGCGAGACGCGGGAAGTTCCGCGTATCGCACTAGCATCGAGCGCATGCGGATCACGCACATCGGTACTCACCCTCAGCTTTCGCGAGCACCCACCTGGATTTCCTGACTTGCGGCGCCTGGGTGCGCCGCGCAGAACTCGAACGCGAATCCTGAGCACGCTGGTTGATCCGCTGCTCCGGCATCACAGGAACACGCGGACGCCGTTCCCTGCTGAACCGCGTCGCCGCTGGCCGGTCGGGAACACGACGCGGCTCGCGAAATCTGGGCAGGTGCGTCGGCTGATGTAGGGAGTCAGACCGATGCCCGGGTGATCCTCATGGGCGAGCATGCTGTTCGCCAACTCATCTGGCAGTCGCAACGAGATCCCTGCTGCACCAACAGCGCAGACGGCCGGTTCACCAACATGCGCAGGCTTCTTACCAAGACTCTTCGTCCATATGTCGTCGTCGCCGCAACGGCCAGCCTGGTGCCGAACCTCGCACTGCTGTTCGCCTCTCGCTACGTACTGCAGATCCTCAATCGGGTGTTTGTCAGCCGCAGCGACGAGACTCTCGCGATGCTGAGCCTGCTGGTGCTGATAGCCTTGGTCTTCGGTTACTTTGTCGACAGCGTACGCGCCGAGGCCTTGGGATGGGCCGGGCGCATCCTCGATCGTCTGCGGCCGCCGCGCGCGCTCCTCAGCGGTCTGCAATACGCCACCGGCAACGCGGCGCCCGGCAACAGCGACAGCCCGCGGGATATCGCCGTGTTGCGCGCGTTCCTCGGCAGCAACGCCGTTCTGGCGCTATTCGATGCGCCATGGCTACCGCTGTATCTGCTGGTGATTACACTGATGCACCCGCTGCTT
>DATJVD010000016.1:0-133329 GCA_035501955.1 Steroidobacteraceae bacterium | reverse complement strand
GCCTCCGTGCGCCGAATGTCGGGGCGGCGCCGGGCGAGATCGGCCGGAATGCCGATGGGTACCGCCGTTGGGACCGGCGGTACCGGTCGGCTCGCCGTGAGCTCGGAGCGCAGCGTCTCCGGAGGACGGCTCATCAGACGGCTGAGCTGATTGATGTCCTGAGTGAGCTCGCGCTCGAGCTGTGGCAGCTGCGCCTCGGTCGAGTGGACCTCGCTCAGCGCATTGTCCACGTCCAGATCGCTCGTGAGGCCGGCATCGCGACGCTGGCGCGTGATATCCAGCAGGTCGCGTTGCGTTGCGAGGCTGTCGGCGACGATCGAACGTCGCAACTGCGTTCCCCGCAGATCGATGTACGCCAAGGCGACATCGCTCTCCAGCGAGATGAGTACATCGCGCCCGCTCTCGATCGAGGACAGTGTCTCGGCATCTGCGGCCTCGACCGAGCGGCGCACCCGCCCGAAGAGATCGATCTCCCACGATGCGCTCAGGCCGAGCTGATACTGATTGTAGGGGTTGGTGATGCTGACGCCGGGCGGCAAGCCCGGGATCTGGCCGGCGATGCCGAAGATCACGCCATTCGGCGTGTTCGTGCTCAAGCGTTGACGCGTGTAGCCCGCATTAGCCGAGAGGCTCGGCCACAGACCCGCGGCGGTGACACTGCGCTGTGCGCGCGCCTCCTCGATGCGCAGCACGGCCTCGCGGACATCGAGATTCTCGCGTGCGCAGCGCTCGATGAGCGAGCTCAGCATCGGGTCCTGAAAACTGCTCCACCACTCCGGCGTCTGCGAGCTCTGCGAGCTCACCTGGCTCGTCGCGTGCTCGGCCGGCTTGGTAGCGCTTGGCGACCATTGCGCGGGCACGTCCGGTTTCGGCGGCGCGAAGTTCGGTCCGACGGCACAGGAGCAGAGCGCGCCGGCCGCCAGGAGGAGCATGCAAGCGAGGCTGCGTGGGGTGTGCATGGGAGGCCTCACTGCAGACGGTGACGGAACATCCAGGAGGCGGCACTCAGCGTCACCGTCGCGATCACGGCGAGTGGCCATAGATCCGGCAGCAGCCGCACCAGAGTCGCGCCCTCGAGGTATACCCGCTGCGTGATGTCGATTGCGTAGCGCAGCGGATTCAAGAGCGTGAAGTACTGCAGCGCGAGTGGCATGTTGCGCAACGGTGTGGTGAGGCCGGAGAGCAAAGTGAAGGGCATGATGATCAGGAACGAGAACAGCATGGACTGCTGCATGGTGTAGGAGACCGACGACACCAGCAGGCCGATGCCCACGGCAGCCAGCACGAACATCAGCAGACCCGTATACAGCGTGAAGAAAGAGCCCGCGAACGGGATGTGGAACCACAGCTGCGCGACGAGCAGCACACCCGTCGCCTGCAGTGTGCCGATGAGTATCGATGGCAGCGCCTTGCCCGCCATCAGCTCCACCGGCCGCAGGGGCGTGACCAGCAGCTGATCGAACGTGCCCTGCTCGCGCTCGCGCGCGACCGACATGGCGGTCAGCATCAGTGTCTGCAGCAGGGTGAGCGTGCCGATCATTCCGGGGATCATGTTCCAGCGGGTCTCGAAGTTCGGGTTGTACCAGGCCCGCGCCACGACGCTCACCGCAGGTCCAGCGAGGGCGTGGGTCGAGCGCCACTCACTATTGAAGTTCTCGATGACCGCGTTGACGTAGCCGGTCGCGGTGCCTGCCGTGTTCGAGTTGCGTCCGTCGGCGATCAGCTGCACATCGGCCGTCTGACCCGAGAGCAGCCGCTTCTCGAAATCGCGATTGATCTGGATGACGAGGAGCGCACGGCGATCGTCGATCACCCTGCCGATGTCCTCCGCCGCCTGCAGATTGGCGACGCGCTCGAACACACCGGCGCCATCGAGGCCCGCGAGCAGCTCGCGCGAGGCCGCGGTGCGGTCCTGATCGAGCACGGCATAGGGAACATGATTGAGATCGTAGGTGGCCGCATAGCCGAAGATCAGGCACTGGATGATCGGCGGCAGCAGCAGGCTGTTGCGCGAGCGGCGGTCCTTCAATACGGCGAGCAGCTCTTTGCGGGCGAGAGCGAGGATGCGCTGGAGCGACTCGAACATGTCAGGCGAGCCTCTTGCGCGTCACGGCCCGGCTGCCGAGCGACAGCAGCGCCATCATGGCGGCAAGCACGGCGGCGTTCGGCAGGATGACCGACCAGATGTTCCCTGCGAGGAACACGGTCTGGAGCAGCGCGACGTAATAGCGCGCGGGCAGCAGATAAGTGATGACGCGGATCGCTGCCGGCATGCTGCGCAGGTCGAAGAGAAATCCGGACAGCATGAAGGCCGGCATGAAAGTCGCGAGCATCGTCAGCTGACTCGCGACCAGCTGGTTCTTCACCGCCGAGGAGATCAGGAGACCGATACCGAGGCCGACCAGCACGTAGAGCATCGAGGCGCTCAGCAGCACCCACAACGACCCGCGCAGCGGCACATCGAACAGGTATTTGGCCGACAGCACGCACAGGCTCAGACCGAGCATTCCCAAGCCGAAATACGGAATGGTCTTGCCGAGCAGGATCTCGTCGCTGCGCACGGGTGTCACGAACAGCGCCTCGAAGGTGCCGCGCTCCCACTCGCGCGCAACGACCATCGAGGTGAGAAAAGCGCCGATGAGCGTCATCACGAGGACGATCAGGCCCGGTACCAGAAAGTAGTGGCTGTCGTTGGCATCGTTGAACCAGAGCCGGTTCTGCACGATGACCGGGCCGGCGGGCATGCTGTGCCCTTCGGCGGCCTGGCGCTGCGTCCAAGCGCCGATCGCACCCTGCACGTAGGCCTGGATGATGCGCGCGCGGTTGGCATCACTGCCGTGCAGAATCACCTGGATCACGGCATCGCCCGCACTCACACGCCGCGCGAAATCCGAGGGAATCCGCACGATGCCGTCGACCTTGCGCTCGAGAATGAGCTCCTGCGCTTCCGGCATGGAGCGCACGATCTGGGGATGGAAGTAAGGTGAGAGCTGAAAGCCCGCGACCACGCCGAGCGCCTCCGGCGAGGACTGCTCCACCACGACGGCGATCGGCACGTTCTTCACATCGAGAGACAGACCAAAGCCAAACAAGAGGATCAGGATCACCGGCAGCACGACGCCCATCGCGATGCTCGCCGGGTCCCGGATCATCTGGCGGCTTTCCTTCTTCACGAGTGCCCAGATGCGCACCAGCTTGGGCTGCCAGCGCGCCAGATATGCCGTAGCGAAGCGCACGGCCCGCGCCTGCCCGAGCTCAGCCTGCCAGCTCATGCCGCCCGCCCCGAGTGCGCTTCACGTGCGCGCGCCTGCTCCACCACCGAGACGAAGGCGTCCTCCATGGTCGGCAAGCGGCCGTCCCGGGTCGCACCCAGACGGCGCACCTCTCCCGGCGGGCCCTGGGCAAGCACGCGTCCCGCATCCATGATCGCGATCCGATCGCAGTATTCGGCCTCCTGCATGAAGTGCGTCGTCACGATCACCGTGACGCGCTGGTCGGCAAGTGCCGTGATACGGTGCCAGAAAGCGCGCCGGGCGAGCGGATCGGCACCGCTCGTCGGCTCGTCCAGGAACAGGATCTCCGGCTCGTGCAGCAGCGCGGCGCTCATCGCGAGGCGCTGCTTGTAGCCGCCGGGCAACTCCTGACTCGCCATATCGGCATGCTCGGTCAGGTCGAACTGCTGCAGGGCCCAGTTGATGCGCTCGCGCCGGCGAGCACCGCTCAACCCGTAGGCGCTCGCGAAGAACTCCAGGTTCTCCCGCACGGTGAGCGCGCCGTAGAGCGAGAACTTCTGCGCGACGTAACCAAGGCGCTGGCGCGCGGCCGGGCCCGTGTGCCGCACGTCCAATCCAGCTACGCGCAACACGCCGGAGGTGGGCGGCAGCAGCCCGCAGAGCATCCGAAACGTAGTAGTCTTGCCGGCGCCGTTCGGCCCGAGCAGGCCGAAGATCTCCCCGCGGCGCACCTCGAAGCTGACATGATCGACGGCCGTGAATGCGCCGAAGCGGCGCACCAGATCGTGCACTTCCACGACTTGCTCATCACCCTGCATCGTGAGCGCGTGCTCGAGCTTGATGTCGGCCATCGGCTCCGGCGCTGCCGTGCGTCGCAGCAGCACCATGAAGCCGTCCTCGAAATGCGGCTCCACCGGCGCGGGCGACGGCAGCCGCAGCGCATCCGCCGCAGCTCCCTCGGCAAGTACGCAGCGGACCCGGCCACCGTCGGGAACCGCATCGACGATGTGCGGATCCTCGAGCAGTCGCGCCTGCAGGCTGCGTGCGTTGCCGTTCTCGGGATCGATGGCGAAGGTGCGCCCGGACGCGAGCCGCGTGACCTCCGCAGGCGCTTCGGCCGCGAGCACCTTGCCCCGGTGCAGCACGATCACGTGATTGCTGTGCTCGGCCTCATCGAGATAGGACGTGCTGACGAGCACCGTCAACCCTGACTGGACCAGACCGTGCACGATCTCCCACAGCTCGCGGCGTGAGAGCGGATCAACCCCCACGGTCGGCTCATCGAGCAGCAGCAGCTCCGGTGAGCGCACCAGCGTGCACGCCAGTCCGAGCTTCTGCTTCATGCCGCCCGAGAGCCTGCCGGCGAGCCGTCCCGTGAACGCGCCGAGATCGGTCATCTGCATCAGTTGCGGATAGCGCTCGCGGCGCTCGGCGGACGACACACCATGCAGGTCCGCGTACAGATCGAGGTTCTCCTGAACGCTGAGGTCCTCGTACAGACCGAACTTCTGCGGCATGTAGCCGATGCGATCCTGAATCTGCTGCGCATCGATCGCGGGATCCAGATCGAGCACGCGCAAGGTGCCGGAGTCTGCCGTGAGCAGTCCGGCGAGCAGGCGAATGAGCGTCGTCTTGCCTGCACCGTCGGGGCCGACGAGCGCCGTCAGCTGTCCCGCGCGGAGATCGAAGGAGACACCATCGAGTGCCTGCACGACCTCCTGCCTCTTCTTCTCTCGACCGCGCACGAACGCCTTGCGCACGTCGCGGCCGAACGCGATGGCCGATCCTGGCGGGGAGCCGCTCACGGAGATCCTTGCGGCGTCTCCGCCGGCGGCTGGGCCGGCGCTGGCGTCTCGCCCCCGCTCGACGGCACGGTGCCTGGCTGCGGCGCGCTCGACTGCGAGGCATTGAGCGGCAGGTACACCGTCGCCGGCATGCCGAGCCGCAGATCATCGTTGGGGTCAGTGACGAACACGCGGATCTCGTACACCAGGCTCGAGCGCAGCTCCTCTGTCTGTACGGTCTTCGGGGTGAATTCCGCGACGGGCGAAATGAATCCGACCCAACCCGCAAAACGGCGTTTGGGAAAGGCATCGATCGCCACACTCGCCTGCATCCCTGGATGCACGAGCGCAAGATCGGGTTCGGCGACGTAGGCCCGCACCCACTTGGGATCGGTGATGGCAAGCGTGAAGGCTGGCTTCTGCGGCGAGGACATATCGCCGGGCTCGGCGATGCGCGAGCGCACCACGGCTCTAAGTGGTGCCGTGAGCGCGGCATCGGCCACCTGCTGGCGCAGAAACGCCGCCTGCGCCTCGTCCGCGCGCAGCTGCGCCTCTGCCTGCGCGATGTCCTCCTTGCGCGGACCGACGACGGCGAGGTCGAGTGCCTTGCGATTGACGGCGAGGCGCGCGGCGGCCATGGTCGCGGCGTCACGCGAGTCATCCACGTCCTGGCGGCTGACGGCGCGGCCGCCGGAGCTCGTGGCCAGGTTCTCGATCCGCTCGTACTTGCGCTGTGCGTCGTGGGCATCGGCCTCCGCGAGCGCGACGTTGGCACGCGCCTGGGCGATCTCCTCGGGGCGGCTGCCGTGATGCAAGCGCTCGACGACATTGCGCTGCGCGCTGACCGCTGCCTCGGCCTGCTCGAGCTGCGGCGCGAGGCGGCTGGTGTCGAGCCGCGCGAGCACCTGTCCCTTCTGCACGCGGTCACCCTCCTGCACCAGGACCGCTGCGATGCGCTCGCTGTTGTTGAAGGCGAGATCGACCTCGCGCAGATCGACATTGCCGTAGAGCACGATCTGCGTGCGTGCGCCGTGGTGGTGCGTGAGCCACCACCCGAGGCCGAGCGCGACCACGAGGATGGCAAGCGCAATGGGCAGGAATCGCTTCAACGGTCGCTCCCCGGTCCAATCCCTTCGTGACTCGACTTCCGCCGCAGAATTGTCTATCGTTCGATAGATGTCTGTCAATCGATAGACATTGGCGCAAAGCCAGATATGCGTGAATGCGGGCAGGACGGATGAGCGCGGCTGATATTGTGTCAATCGCTGGTGCAGCTGCGGCGCGCCGCTCGCGACGCACCGTAACCGCAGGGCGGCGCCATCCGCTCGGTGGCGGCTACGCCCGCGGCGCACGCACGCGCCGGCGCATCATCGAGACCGCCATCGAGATGTTCGCGAACCTCGGTTTCGATCGCACCTCGACGCGTGCGATCGCGCGCCGCGCGGCGGTCAGCCTGCCCGCGCTGCAATACTACTTCGGCGGCAAGGAGGGTCTCAGCCAGGCGTGCGCCGAGTACATCACGGCCGACTTGCGCGAGCGACTCGCCCCTGCCAGCGCCCACGTGCGCAGCGCGCTCGCGGCACGCCAGCTCACGCGCAGAGAGCTCTTGAATCTGCTCCACAGCGTGCTCGAGCCGTTCATCGAAGGCATGGCAACCGAGAGGCCCGAGAGCTGGGTGCTGTTCTTCACTCGCGCCCAGAGCGAGCACGGTGCCGCCTTCACGGTGTTGTTTGAGCGGCTAGCGGGACCTGTCGTCGCGCTGTGCGCCGAGATCGTCGGGCGTCTGCTGCAGCTTTCCCCGGGGCACCCTGAAGCCTTGATCCGTGCCGTGAGCATGATCGGCCAGATCGTGCTCGTGCGGCGCGGCCGTCCGATCCTGCTGCGCGCGCTCGGTTGGCCCGACTTTCGCGGCAAGCGACTGCAACTGCTGAAGGAGGTCATGTGGCGACAGATCGAGGGCGGCCTGCGCTGAGCAGTCAGGCGATCAGCGGAACACGTCTGTGCCGAAAACATTGAGAGTCGAGTCGGCCGCATAGCCGAGCGGCTCGAGGCCGAAGAAGCTTTCGATCGAGCGCAGCAGCGAGTAGTGGTTGTACGCCACCTCCGACACGGTGCCCGGCGTGATGAAGCGCGACAGCAGCACGGCGCCGATGCGGCCGCCGCCCGGGCCGATGATGCCGGGGGGATACCGCGCGCCGGGCAGTGGCTGCTCGCCGCAACAGGCCGTCGCCGCATCCGCTCCCGCGGCGTCCGACTCATCGAAGGTGATGACCAGCAAACCGTCCTGCACGAACGCCGGTGAGCTCGTGATGAGCGGTACCCAGTGGCGCAGGAACGCATCCGCCGATACGAGTCCGCCGGGTTCGCCGTCCGCGCAGGGTGCATCGTGGCCGTCGTGGCACAGATTCGGGGTGATGAAGACGAAGTTCGGCGTGGCGGTCGCCGTCACGAGATCTCGCGGCAGCTCGTCCAGATTGACGACGTGCGTGGCACAGCGCGCCGGCTCGTCGATGATGGCGTGAAAGTAGATGAAGGGATTGTGCTTCGAGGCGTACTGATCGCGCGGCGTCGCCTCGAGCAGGCGGTCTCGGGCGCCGAGCTCGGCATGCGCACAAGTGCGCGGCTCTCTTTGCGGATCCTTGCCCATGTCCTCCATGTAACCTCTCCAGCTGAGCCGCGCCGTCTCGAGCTGATCGGGCAGGGTGCGCACAATGGAGGGATAGATGCAGCCGACTCCGAGCGCCTGACCGAAGGGGCCGAGCGCCGCCTGCGTCAGGCGAAACTCGCTGTAGCGCACGCAGTCACTCTGCGTTGCGACGTTCGGCGCCTGACCGCTGATGAGCGCGACGTAATTGCCCAGGCTGTTGTGCCCGATGGAGTAGTACTGGGTCAGCAGGGCGCCCTGCTTTGTCAGAGATTGGGACAGGTAGGGCGCGGGTGAATGCGCACCGAACGTCCTGCTGAACGATTGGTTCTCGAGGACGATCAGAAAGATGTGATGAGGACGACGCGCTGCATCGATGGGCGCCCTGATGGCGCTCGCGGGCTGCGTCAGTGCTACCCAAAGCGCGCCGAGCAGTAAACTGCGCAAGTGGCCGGCAGTGGCACGGGATATGCGATGCGACACGGCCGGCTAGAGGTTGCAGGCGACCATGAAGAGGCTCTCCTTAGTCGAGCTCGTGCTTGTGCTGGCGCCTCTGTGCACAGCCCACGCCCAGGCACCCGCCCACGCCGGGACACCCGCCGTGCCCAGGCGCGTACACCATGCCCGAACCGTGGCGCCGCCGGCAATGCCTGCGCCCGCGGCTTCCGGGGCTTCGCCGGGAACCGTAGGAGGACCGCCGGCAACGCCCTCGGGGCCGCCAGCGACACCTTCCGGCCCCCCGACGGTACCGGCAGGGCCGCCCTCCGTACCCAATGGTCCGCCTGCCGTACCCGGTGGCCCGCCCTCGACACCGGTGGGGCCTGGGTCTGTACCGGGTCCGCCATCAACTCCGGTAACTCCACCCTCGGTTCCATCGGGCCCACCGCCCACCGAGGCGATTCCAGCCGCCGCGGATCCCCCGCCCGACGTGCCGGCTCCGCCCCCGGCGCCCAGCGGGCCGCCTTCGGTTCCGGCGCCTTCATCAACGCTCGACGCACCAGCGGACCTCTGAGCGTCTCTGCGCAATGCAGCACGCAGCATCCTGTTAGATTGCCGCTCATGAGCGAGACGACCGAATGGGCATTCCCCGATGCACTGCAGCCGCGCCGCGAGCAGGTCGAGTTCGATCTCGATAATGCCGTTCGCTCGGTCGTCATGGTCCATGCCGAGATTCCGGATGACGCGTTCACGGCCTCGGTACTCGGCACGCAGCGCATCGGCAGCGGCGTCGTCATCCGCTCGAACGGGCTGGTCGTCACGATCGGTTACCTCATCACGGAGGCAACCTCGATCTGGCTGACGACGGCCGACGGCCGAGTCGTGCCGGGGCACGCGCTCGCCTACGATCAGGCGACCGGATTCGGGTTGGTGCTGCCGCTCGGCCCGCTGGACTTGCCTGCGGCCGAGCGCGGCTCGGGTCAATCGCTGCACGTGGGCGACAACGTGCTCATCATGGGGCACGGCGGCCTTGCGCATTCGCTCAATGCCAAGGTGATCGCGCTGCGCGAGTTCGCCGGCTACTGGGAGTACGTGCTCGATCAGGCTCTGTTCACGGCACCGCCCCATCCACAATGGGGCGGCACCGGACTTTTCGGGACGAACGGACGCCTGCTCGGCATCGGCTCGCTGCTCGTGCAGGAGGCCGTGAGCGGTGAGACCTTCGATGCAAACATGTTCGTGCCCATCGATCTGCTCGACCCGATCCTCGAGGACATGGTGCGGCTGGGCCGACCTGCCGGCGCTGCGCGCCCCTGGCTCGGTCTGTACGCACAGGAGCTGCAGGGCGATCTGGTCGTCGGTGGCCTTGCCCAAGGCGGTCCGGCACACCGCTCGGGTGTGCGCCTCGGCGATCACGTGCGCGAAGTCGCGGGCGAGCCCATCGCCAACCTCGCCGAGCTCTTCCGGCGCATCTGGAATATCGGTCCGGCCGGCTCGCAGATTCCGCTCACGCTTGCACGCGGCCGCAGCACGATCCACGTACGCGTCCCGTCCGCGGACCGCAACGACTTTCTCCTCAAGCCGCGCCGCCACTGACGGAACAGAATTTGCGGACCTCACGGGCCTGTGAAACGTGAGGAGGCCCATCATGGCCGTAGAACGCAACATCGTCGAACGCGAGGTGATCCTCGAGCGTCCGCTCGTGCGCTTCGAGGGCATGAAGGTTTCCTGGGGCGGAGTCTGGGCCGGAGCGCTCGTGGTTCTCGGCGCGCTGCTCGTGCTCACCTCACTCGGGCTCGCCGTCGGCGTGTCTGCCGGCACGCGCAACGTCAGTCAGAGCGCGCTGGGAACCGGCGCGGCGATCTGGTCCGCCCTATCGCTGCTCATTGCGCTGTTTCTGGGAGGCATGGCGGCGACGCGGCTGAGCATGGTCTGGGATCGCGTCACCGGGCTCTTGCAGGGCATGCTCGTATGGGTGACGAGCCTCGTCATCGTGCTCTATCTCAATGCAGTCGGCGTGGGACTGATATTTGGAAGCGCACTCGGCATCGTCACGCGGGCCGCGGCGCAGCTCGTGCCGGAGCCGACCGCCAGCGCCTGGATCGGCTTCGGCGCCGTGGTGCTGTCTTTGCTCGCGGCGCTCGCGGGATCGAGTCTCGGCCGGCGCAGGGCGGCGCAGCGCGCCGCCGAGACAGCGTAGTAACTGGCAGTGCACCGCGAGACTCGACGCAGCATCCCGCGCGTCGAGTCCCGCGGCTTCGCACTACCTATTTTCCGACCATTACATATTTATGGCTGCGCGATGACACCCGTGCCTCCGGAGGCCCACTTCCAGTAGGAAGGCTGTGGGCGGGGGCAGGCTGCCGCAACCGGCTCGGATAGCTTCCAGGGACGCGGTAGGGCGTATTTGCGCGCAATTCTTACAAGTGCTTGGCGCCCACCCTCTTCCGAGTCCACAAGCTCGTCCGAAGCGGTCCACAGGCTCACGAACTCGGCACGCAGCGCCAGCTGCTCCTTGAGGCTCGTGAGATAGCGCTGGGCACCCGCGGCCGCGGATACCAGCCGCTCGGCCGCCTCGACCGCATCGTTCACCAACTCTCGCAAACATCCCTCCGACAGCGGAATCTTGACGTTGCGCTCGTGCAGCTGTTCCTTCAGCAAACGCCTGCCGAGCCCCGGTTGAAACAACAGGATCGTCGAATCCAACAGTCTCATGATGTACTCCCCTGTACAGTCATATTCCCCAGCCTGAATCGTGCAACCAGCATGCCAAGTTGGAGGTTGCGCCAGGCGAGGAGTTCCTCGCGCGAATGTTCAAATTTGACGTGTGCTGTCCGTGAGGACACGCAGCAACGTGTCCGTCACGCGCTTGACATCTGCATCGCGCATGGCGGGGAACAACGGCAGAGTAAGAATGTTGCGTCCGGCATACTCCGCGTGCGGAAACGCGCCCGGCTGCCAACCGAGCCGACGGTACAAGGCGAAGAGGTGAATGGCCGGATAGTGCACGCCCGTGCCGACGCCGAGGGCATGCATGCGCGCCATGATCTCGGCACGCTTGACGGTGAGACGCTCCTCCGGCAACACGATTTGAAACATGTGCCAGTTGCTGTTGGTGAAATCCGCAGGTGGCAGCTGCACGCCGAGCTCGCTGAGCGGTGGCTGCGCGAAGGCGTGAAAATATGCCTGCGCGAGCTCGCGCCGCCGTGCGTTGAATGTCGCCAGATGCCTGAGCTGCCCGAGCCCGACCCGCGCGGCCACGTCGGTGAGATTGAACTTGCCCCCGACGATCTCTACCTCCATGCCGTCCAGCCCGCTGCGCACCACGCCTTGCAGGCGATACTGCTCGGCAAGACGCGCCTCGCGCTCGTCGTTCATCACCAGGCAGCCGCCCTCGATGCTCGTGATGTTCTTGTTGGGATGAAAGCTGAAAGAGACGAGGTCGCCGCGGGCGCCGATGCGCTGGCCGCCCCAGCTGCTGCCGAAGGATTGCGCGGCGTCCTCGATGACGCGCAGTCCGTGGCCTGCGGCGATCGCGTACAGCTGCTCCCGATCCACCGGCAATCCCGCCAGATCGACCGGCAGAATGGCGCGCGTGGCGGGCGTGATCGCCGCCTCGATCCGCGCGAGATCGATATTGCGCGTCCGCGGATCGATATCGACGAACACGGGCCGCGCGCCGACCGCCAGGATCACGTTGCTCGTCGCGACCCACGAGAGCGGTGTCGTGATCACCTCGTGTCCCTGACCGATGCCTGCGATGCGCAGGGCGATCTCCATGGTGCAGGTGCCCGAGTTGAATGCGCGCACCGGACGTCCGCCGAAGAATGCGGACAATTCCGCTTCGAAGGCCTTCACCTGGGGCCCGGAGGTAATCCATCCGGAGCGCAGCACGTCCGCCACGCCCGCTATGGTCTCCTCGTCGATGTTGGGGCGCGTGAAGGGTAGGAAGTCGGTCATCGATGTCTCCGTGAGCGCGCCTCAATGCGCGATGCGCGTGAGCACCAGCACTCCGGCGACGATCAATGCGATCCCGCCGAGCTTCGCAAGCGAGAGTGCCTCGCCGAAGAGCAGCGCGGCTGCGAACGCATTGACAATATAGCCGATCGACAACAGCGGATAGGCGATGCTGACCGGCGCTCGAGACAGCGCGCCGACCCAGAACACCACGCTCACGACGTAGCAGCCCAGGCCCGACCACAGCGGCAGCGTGCGCAGCAGGTGGGTCGCAGCCGGCCAGGACACATTGCCGCCGTCTCCGATCAGCACGCCGCTCGCGCGCGTCGCCGCCTTGAGAAAGAGCTGCGCCGCGGCGTTCAGGGCGATCCCGCCGAGCAGCAGCAGCCAGGTGATCGGGCTCATCGTTCCTTCTCCATTCAGCGCCGGCTGACGATCAGCTCGTGAGGGGTTCGCGCACGCACGACCATGGGCAGGCCCGCGCGCTCTAAAGCTTCGAAAGTCACAGGCTCCATCACGGCGAGCGCCTGCGGCTGCGCGCGCCAGATGGGCACGAACTCCTGCAGCGACGCGATGCCCTTGCCGGGCTCGAGCGAGAGCCCGAAGTCGAGCTCACCGCGCCACTCGACCAGCGTCACGATGCGTCCCAGATAAAAGGTGAGGCTCTGATCGTAGGTGCGCACGCTGTAGACAGGCGCGGCAGCGCGCAATGACGGCGGCAGCTGTGCGGCGAGCGGTGCACCCGAGTAGAGCGGCTCGAGCGCGCGCGCCGCCCACAAGACACAGATGAACCCGAGGTAGCTCGCCGCGCCGATTAGCAGCGTGAGTCGCACGCTGTCACCTGGCGAGCGGCGTACCAGCACACCGCCGCCGAGGGCCGCCACCGCCATGCATACGAGAGGCCAGCGAATGCGCAGGAAATACGGCACCCGCTCCGGATCGTGCACGAGGTGCGGCAGAAGGGCCGCGCCGAGCGCGTAGGCGATGCCGATGCCGATCAGCAGCAGCCCCGTGGCACGCAGGTCCGCGCGCAGGGAGCTCTCCGCGGCGCTGCCGGTGAGCAGCGCGAGCGCGGGAAACATCGGCAAAATGTAGGGAATGAGCTTGGAATCGGACGCCGAGAAGAACACCAGCACCACGACACACCAGACCCAGAGAAACAGCCGCGCGTCGAAGTGCTCGCGCGGTGCCGTCGCACGCCACGCACGCGCGAGTGCGCATGCACTCGGCAGCAGCCACGGCAGGCAGCCGATCAGCAGCACCTCGATGAAGAACCACCACGGCTCGTAGCGCTGCTCGATACGCGTCAGGTAGCGCTGAAAGTGCTCGCGCACCACGAAGAAATCGAAGAACTGCGGCAACCGGTGCTGAATGGCGACGAACCAGGGAGTCACGAGCAGCAGGAAGAGCGGCACGCCTCCGATCAAACCGAGGCGCCGCCAGGGCTTGAGATCGCGATGTAAGAGCGAGTACAGCGCGAGCGTGAGGACCGGCAGCACCCCCGCCACCAGCCCCTTGGTGAGGAATGCCGCGGCGGCACTCGCCCAGGACAGCCACATCCAGCGCGCGCGCATGCGTGGCTCGGTGCGCGCATCCTGCGCGATGCAAAAGCCGGCGAGCATTAGCGTGGTGAAGAACGTGAGCCCCATGTCGAGCGTGAGCTGATGGCTCATGAGCATGATCATGAGCGAGCTGCCGGCCATGATGCCGCTGCGCCAGGCGGCGGCTCTGCCCCAGAGACGCAGCGCGAGCCACGCCGTCACGAGAATCGTGCCTAGACCGGTGAGCTCGGCATAGAGACGCGCTGACCAGGGATGTGTGCCGCAGAGCATGTACGTAAGAGCCGTTGCCCAGTATTGCAGCGGCGGCTTCTCGATGTAGACCAGCCCGTTGAGCCGCGGGATGACCCAATCTCCCGTGGCGAGCATCTCGCGCGGAATCTCTGCGTAGCGTCCCTCGTCGGGATTGAAGAGACCGCGGTTCGCGCCGAGCGCCAGCCACGAGCAGGCGACGAGCAGCAGAATGCCGGCGACGAATGCGCGTGAGCGCGCGCCAGTGCCGTTTGCAGCGCTCACGGCCGCGCCGATTGCCGCTGGGTCTTGCGCTCGCCGCATCAGGCGGCGAGGCTCCGGCCCTGCACGGCGAGCAGCCCGGAGCGGCCCGGCACTGGCTCGAGCGTCACCAGATTCTGCGGCAGCACATTCTCGTGCACGTGCGCGGCGAGCTCCCGCATCGCAATCACCGCGCAGCCCTCGTCGAGCCAGGAACGCAGCAGCCACTCGAAGTGCGGCAGCAGCTGCATGCCCTCGAGCTCGGCATGCAAGGTGAAGACATGCGCCGCGCAGGGCGATACGCGGGTTATGCGCAGCACCTCCTCGGCGGCCGCGCGCGCATCGCGCCCGTCGACGCCGATGAGCTCGTCGAAAGTCGGCAGCGTCGTGGGAATCTGCACGCAGCGCCCGTGCACCGCTCCCATCGTCGGATAGAACGGCTGCGCACCACGCGTATCGCTCGCATAGCTCAGGGCGAATTCACTCTCGAGCTCGAGCACGTGAGGATTGATCTGCCAGCCCGCCGCGGCGTGCGAGCGCGGCGGCTCGCCGAAGACGGCGGTGAACGCGATGATCGCCCGCTCGAACTCACGTCGCGTCCAGAGGGCGTCCGCGCGGCCGACCCCGTCCTGCCAGCGTACGTGATCATAGGCATGCACGCCGACTTCGAAGCCCGCATCGCGCACGGCGCGCATCACCGCGCCGGCGCGCCGGCCGATGTTCGGTCCCGGCAGCACCGTGCCGTACATCAGCGTGCGCACTCCGTAGTGCGCTACCACCGACGTGCGGTGCACCTTGGACAAGAAGCCACGGCGAAAGGCGCGCTTCAGCGCGCGCCCGGTGTGATCGGGCCCGAGACTGAAATAGAAAGTCGCTCCGACTTTGAGACGCTGGAGCAGCGCGACGAGCCGCGGCACGCCCGTGACGGTGCCCTGCAGCGTGTCCACGTCCACTTTGAGCGCCAGGCGGCGCGGGCAGGGTGCCCCGGAGAAGGCCATCGTAGTCTCTCAGCCGGCATCCACGAGGGCACGCGCGGCGGGCAGATCGGCCTGGTACGCCTCGAAGATGCTGCGCAGGGCGGTCGGCATGTCGATCTGCGGCGTCCAGCCGAGCTCCTCCATGGTGTTGCGCACCCACGGCACGCGCCCACGTACGTCCTGATAGCCCGCCCCATAGTAGGTCTCGGCGGACACATCGACGAGGCGCACGCGCGAGGCGCTCTCCGCGTACGCTGCGTGCGAGCGCGCGGTCTCCAGCATCAGCTCCGCGAGCTGCCGCACCGAGAGGTCATTGTGCGGATTGCCGATGTTATAGATCTTGCCTGAGGCCACGCCGCGCGGATTTGCGATGATCTTGAGAAGGCAATCGATCCCTTCGGACACGAAGGTGAAGCAGCGGCGCTGCGTCCCACCGTCGACCAGCTGGATGTTCTCGCCGCGCACGATGTTGCCGAGGAATTGCGTGAGCACGCGCGAGCTGCCCTCCTTCGGCGTGAGCATGCGATCGAGCCCGGGACCGATCCAGTTGAAAGGGCGAAAGAGCGTGAAGTCGAGGCCCTGCTCGGCGCCGTAGGCCCAGATGACCCGATCGAGCAGCTGCTTGCTGCAGGAGTAGATCCAGCGCGATTTGGGCACCGGCCCGAGCACGAGCGCAGTCTCGTAGGGGTGGAACTCGCGCTCCGGCGACATCCCGTAGATCTCGGATGTGGAGGGAAAGACGACACGCTTGTGGTGCTTGACGCACTGGCGCACGAGCGGCAGGTTCGCCTCGAAGTCCAGCTCGAATACACGCAGCGGATCGCTGATGTAAGTGGCGGGAGTCGCGATCGCGACCAGCGGCAGCAGCACGTCGCACTTGCGAATGTGATATTCGACCCACTCGCGGTTGATGGTGATATCGCCCTCGAAGAAGTGGAAGCGCGGATTGTCGAGCACGTCCGCGAGCCGATCGCACTCCAGATCCATTCCGTATACGTGCCAGTCCGTGGAGCGCATCACGGCTGCGCTCAGATGGTGGCCGATGAAGCCGTTAACCCCGAGGATGAGCAGCTTCTTCATCGTGCATTCCTTTCATCACAGTGTGCAGGCGCAGCGGTGCGCGTCCGAAGCGCTGCGCGAAGGCCTCGGCATCGAGCCGCTCACCATCGATCGCGACGCCCGAGATGCGCACGCGCCGCGCGTCGACGCAGTCGAGGTACAGCGATGCTCCCTCGCGATACAGACACGGTGCCCGTGCCGGGTGCGCGGCGGACTCTCCGGTCCAGTGCGAGCCCACGAAAATGAGCCGCTCCGCGCCCACGTCGGCAAATGCCCCGGGGAAAGGCGGTGCCACGGCACGAATCAGATCGTGGATGCGCGCCGCCGGCCACTGCCAGCCGATGCGCCCGTCCTCAGGTGAGCGACCGCCGAAGTAAGAGCCTTCCGCCAGATCCATCTGCCGTCCCGGTGGCGGCCCGTCGGCGAGCCGCGGCAGGCAACGCGCGAGCAGTCGCGCTGCAGCCGCGGCCACCGCGAGCGACACACTGAGCGCGGTGTCGTCGATGCCGATCGGCACCGTCTCCTGCGCGACGATCGGGCCGGCGTCGGGCTTGCGGGTCATGTAGTGCAGCGTCGCTCCGGTCTCGGACTCGCCCTTGAGGATCGCCCAGTTCACCGGGGCGCGCCCCCGGTACTTCGGCAGCAGCGAGCCGTGCATGTTGAGCGCGCCCCAGGCAGGTACGGCGAGCAAGGGCTCACCGAGCAGCAGCCGATAATAGAACGAGAAGAGGTACTGCGGCGCGCGTTCTGCCAGGCGCTCGAGCCATTCCTCGGTGTTTGGGTCACGGGGTGTCACCACCTCGATGGCATGCCGGCGCGCGAGCTCCGCCACACTGCCGAACCAGCGATTCTCCTGCGGCGCATCCTCGTGCGTGAGTACCAGAGGCACTTCGACACCCGCCTCGAGCAGCGTTTGCAGGCAGCGGACCCCGACCTCGCTGTAGGCGCAGACGATCGCTCTAAGCACGATTCGCCTCGCGCGCCGGCGGCCGCCCGGACTCGCGCGGGAAGTCGTCTGCGCGTGAGACATCGTCGCGCGCTTGAGTGGCATCGAGCACCGCGGCGATCACGTACCGCGGCCGGCCGCGCACCTGCTCGTAGATACGCCCGACGTACTCGCCGATCAGACCGATGCCGAAGAGCGCGAGACCGACCAGAAAGAAGACGATGCCGAACAGCGTGAATACGCCCTCGACCTCGGGCCCGAGGATCAGGCGCCGCGCGGCGAGCACCAGCACCAGCACGCCTGCAATGCCCGAGATGGTCATCCCCAGCATCGAGAACAACTGCAGCGGCACCACCGTGAATCCGGTCATGAGATCGAAATTGAGGCGGATCAGCCGGTACAGCGAGTACTTGGAGCGCCCGGCATGCCGCGCCTCGTGCGCCACTTCGATCTCGGTTGGATTGCGCGCATACAGATACGCGAGTGCCGGAATGAAGGTATTCACCTCGGGGGAGGCATTCACGGCCGCCACGACGGCACGCGAGTACGCGCGCAGCATGCAGCCCTGATCGGTGATGCGGATCTGAGTGGTGCGGTCGCGCACCGCATTGATCGCGCGGGACATCAAGCGGCGCGCCCAGTGATCGCGACGACCCTTGCGGATGGTGCCGACGTAGTCGTGTCCGGCGCGCGCGGCCTCGACGAGGCGTGGAATCTCCTCGGGAGGATTCTGCAGGTCGGCATCCAGCGTGATGATCACCTCGCCTGCGGCGTGCTCGAACGCGGCGAGAATCGCGGCGTGCTGACCGAAATTGCGTTGAAAGACGACGACGCGCGTCTCTTGCGGGCGGGCTTGTTGCTGCGCACGCAGCAGCGCGACGGAGCGGTCACGGCTGCCATCGTCGACGAACACACACTCGTAAGGAGTTCCGAGACGATCGAGAGTGCCGTACAGACGGGTGAACAACGCGGGTAGGGAGGCCTCCTCGTTGAACACCGGAATCACGATGCTGATGTACGGATGGCTCTTCGCCTGCAGAGCTCCTCGCGGCGACTCTACGGTCATGGCTTGCATGCGCGCGTATTCTAAACGCTCTGCCGGCCGTGCGCGTGGTGCAAAGCAGCGCATGCCCTGCCCTTGCCCCCAGGCGGCGGACCCCTGGTTGACGCAGCGCCCCCGCGGGCGGAACCTGTAGGCATGGCTGCGGAACGCTGGGCCTCGACCTCGGGTGCGACCTCGTGATCGCGGCGCGACTCGAGCTCGCTCGGCTGTCCGATGCGCCGCTCATCGCCGGTATGTCCGCGCGGCTGATCGAGACCGGGCTCACCCCATCGTGGCCTGCCGAGCGCGTCGCACGCCATATCCGGCACACTGAGAGCGTCGTGCTCGCGGCGCGCGAGGGACTCAAGCTCCCCGGCTTCGCCATCATGCAGTTCGGGGATACCACCGCACATCTCAATCTGCTGGCCGTGGAGCCGCGCAGTCAGCGCCGCGGGATCGGCCGCGCCCTGCTCGTCTGGCTCGAGCAGACTGCGCTCGTCGCCGGCACGTTCGTCATCCAGCTGGAGCTGCGCGCGATGAATCTCGGGGCGCGCGCCTTCTACGAGACGCTCGGCTATCGCGAGACCGGACGCGTCAACGGCTACTACCAGCACCTCGAGGATGCCGTGCAGATGGCACGCGATCTGCGGGTGTCCGTCATTCAGAGCGGCTGAGCGGCAGCTCATCCTCCCACGCCAAGAGCGCTGCGGAGTTATCGCGTGCGGGCCCCAGCCGATCGCGCGCCAGCGCCAGCCGATCGCTGATGAGTCGCGTGAGGGGCGCATCGAGACGCACGGCGACTCCGAGATCGGCGGCGATCTTCACGTCCTTGGCGAGGAGGCCGAGCGCAAAGCCGGTGGCGAAGCGGCCGCTCACAACGTGCTCCTTCAATACGGCCTCGGTGATGAAATTGCGCCCCGTGGACGCATTGAGGATATCGATCATCACCCCCGGCTCGAGTCCGAAACGCTTGCCGATCAGCAGCGCCTCGCAGGCCGCGGTGTAGCCGGACGCCGCGACGAAGTTGTTGAGTGCCTTCATCGCATGGCCGGAGCCGAGGGCACCGGTCTCGAACAGCTTGTCTCCCATGCTCGAGAGCAGCGGCCGAGCACGGGCGATGGCCTCGCGATCGTTGCAGCCGATCATGATCGCGAGAGTTGCGGTGTGGGCGCGCGGCACGGCACCCGAGACCGGCGCATCGAGCAGGGTGATGCCACGCCGCGCGAGCAGCGGTCCCAGCTCACGTGTGCCGACCGGATCCGAAGAGCTCATGTCGATGACGAGCGTGCCCGGCTGCAGGCTCTGCGCAAGTCCGCCTGCCTGCTGCAACAGGACCTCGCGCACGATCTGACCATTCGGCAACATCGTGATGATGATGCGCGCCGCGCCGAGCTCTGCGAGCTGCTGCGCTGCGAGCGCTCCGTGAGCCTGCGCAAATTGCTGCGCGCGCGCCAGATCCAGATCGTAGGCGATGACCGCGCGGCCGCTGGCGGCGATGTTGCGCGCCATCGGCGCGCCCATGTTGCCGATGCCGATGAAGCCGATGCGCTCGGCGGTCGGTGGCACCGCGGTCACTACAGGAAGATTCCGACGGCCTTGGTCTCCGTCAGGCTCTCCACGCCTTCCCGCCCGCGCTCCCGCCCCCACCCTGACTGCTTGTAGCCCCCGAAGGGCACGGCGGGGTCAAGACCCACGCCGCCGTTGACCTGCACCGTGCCAGCCCTGATCTTGCGCGCGAGCTTGTGCACGATGCTCACGTCGCGCGTCCAGATGTACGCCGACAAGCCATAAGTCGTGTCGTTCGCCACCTTGGCAATGCGATCGAGGTCATCATCATCCATCGGCATGGCGCACACCACGGGGCCGAAGATCTCCTCGCGCATCACGCGCATGCTGCGCTCTGTCTGGGCGAGTACCGTCGGCTTGAGGAAGTACCCCTCGCTACCCTGGCGCTCGCCGCCGACCACGACCTCGGCGCCCTCGGACTTGCCCGACTGAATGTATCCGGTAACACGATCGAGCTGACCCTGGGAGACGAGCGGGCCCATCTGCGTCTCAGGTTCGAGGCCGGGACCGACGCGCAACGCCCGTGCCATGCCGCTGATGCCCGCGATGACCTTCTCAAATACCTTCTTGTGGACATACAGCCGTGAGCCCGCGACGCAGATCTGTCCTGCATTGGCGAACACGGACATGGCAGCACCGGGAATGGCGCGCTCGAGATCCGCATCCGGAAAGATGAACGTCGGTGACTTGCCGCCGAGCTCGAGCGTCACGCGCTTCAACGTCGCAGCGGCCGCCTGCACGATCCACTTCCCGGTGGCCGTGGAACCGGTGAACGTGATCTTGTCGACATCGGGATGCTCGACCAGCGCCTTGCCCGCGGGGTCGCCGTAGCCCGTGACGATGTTGATCACGCCCGCCGGCACGCCCGCTTCCTGGATCAGCCTGCCGAGCAGGATCGCCCCGAGCGGCGTGAGCTCGGCGGGCTTGAGCACCAGGGTGCAGCCCGCCGCCATCGCTTGTCCGACCTTGTCGGCTTCCATGGCGAAGGGGAAGTTCCAGGGCGTGATCGCGCCCACCACTCCCACCGGCTCCTTCAGCGTATAGGCAAGACGATCGGGCTCCGACACGCTGGGCACCGAGCCATCGATCTTCCCGCACCACCCGGCGAGATAGCGCAGATTGCGCGCGGTGCCGAAGGCCCCCGCAAATTTCGCCATCCCGAGCGGCATGCCGTTGTCCAGGCTGAGGATGTAGGCGATCTCGTCGGCGGCCGCTTCCACCGCATCGGCGAGTTTCCAGATGAGCTTCGCGCGCTCCACGGGCGGCATGGCCGGCCAGGGGCCACTCTCGAATGCCGTCCTCGCGGCACGTACCGCGCGATCGATGTCGGCCGGGCCGGCGGCCGCTGCCTTTGCAAACACCTTGCCGGTTGCGGGATTGATCACCTCGATGGTCTTGCCGGACTGCGGCTCGACCCATTCATTCCCGATGAACAGCTGATGGGTCTGGGAGAGAAATGCGGCCGTGCGGGCCTTGAGATCGGGCTTGACTACGGCATTCATGGCGGCAACCTCATTTGGGCAGGTCCTGGAGCCGGATGTGCGTGACACCCTTGTCGTCGACGTACTCGTGATTGTTCTCGCAAACGTATTCCAGCATCTCGTAGTTCGGCAGGCGGCGATAGGCGAACGTGAAGGTCCACGGCTGCTGTAGCGTGACCGGATCCTCCACCGTGATCTGATCGTGCAGGATCTCCGGCGAGACGAGCCGGAAGCGCTCGGTGATGCGCATTTGATCGCTGTGCGGCATCTCGTTGTGCCCGAGTACCGACTCCTTCACGCCGATCGTGTCGACCACCAGTGCGTCTCCGTCCCAGTGCCCGACCGAGCGCCCGTAATAGCCCGGCGCTACATCGCCGATCTTTGCCTGCGGCTTGCCGAGGTAGATGCGCCGCACCTGACTCATGGCCTCCGCAATGATGGTCACCTGCCCCGGCGTCTGCAGAATCTCGAGCGGATAGATAGCCGACATCATCTCGGGCATGCCGTATGGAAGACAGTCGACGCCCGCGCCGGCGATCGGCTCGCCCCGCTCATCGGACTGTCGCTCCGCGGCCCGGTGCAGCGCGTACTTGTCGGCATAGGGAGCCTTCAACAGCAACTTGCCGGGCGGCGGCGCCGCCAGCTTGGGATCCGCCGGCCGGCCGAAGAATCCATAGCGAGCCCACGAGCCGTTCAGATTGGGGGGTGCGCTAGCCGCATGGCTCTGCGCGGCGAGCAGCGTGCCCAGCAGCAGTGCAATCGAGGTGGCGCCCGTCACCGGGAGCCCTGTCCAGCGACCCGAGCGATTCGTCATAGCGGACTCCTTATCTCACCCGGCCTGCGCGTCACTCGCGCGGAAACACGCCCGCGGGCGGGTTGCCGTCGGAAAGCATGCGACCGTCGGCGAGCGTGGCGCGCTCGAGCATGCCGCCGGGCTGACCGTTGCGCAGCGGGTTGATCAGCAAGGTGACCTTGTCGCCCTTGCGGATATCATTGTATTTCCAGCCGACCCGCGTCAGGACGTTCGGGCTCGCGCACTCCACGCTGTAGTGGCGGGTGCCCGCACCCTCGGGCACCTCGAGCTCGATGAACACATGCGGGTTGCTCCAGTCGAACTTCACGACCGTGCCCGTGACAGTGACGCGATTGGTGTGATCGAAGAGCGCGAAGGAGTGATGCGCCAGAGCGGTCGCGGCAGCGCATAGTGTGCCAAGACTGAGCATGGCCGATGCGACCGCCGGTCGCAGGCTCTTCTGCATCGACATAGGCTTCCCCTCATGCAGGCACCGCGCCACATGACGGACGCGGTCTACTCTTATGACACGGCGGCCGCTGCCGGGCAATGCCCCGGCGGCGCGGTCATCCAACAGCTGGAATAATCCTCGCAGTGACCCCGCACCCGACACTACCCGCTGCACGCACCGGGCTCGAAGCGCTGCGCGACAGGCTCGACGCGGTCCGCCTGATCGACCGGCCGCGTCTCGCGCGCGAGCTCGACGCACTCGCGGCTCGCGGCCCGATCGCCGGCTTCACCGCAGCGTCGGCCCGGCTCGAGGCGCGGCTCGAGGCCTCGGCGGCGCGGGTCTCGCGCCTGCGCGCGCTGCCGCTGACGCTTGCTCTCGACCCCGCGCTACCCATCACGGCGCACCAGGACGAGATCAGCCGCGCGCTCGAGCGGCATCCCGTGATCATCGTGTGCGGTGCCACGGGCTCCGGCAAATCCACGCAGCTGCCCAAGCTGTGCCTGGCGGTCGGGCGCGGAGCGCGCGGCATGATCGCGCATACACAGCCGCGACGCATCGCGGCGCGCGCGCTCGCCGCTCGACTCGCGCAGGAGCTGCATACGAGTGTGGGCGCCGCCGTCGGCTTCCAGGTGCGCTTCGATGACCGCACCGGGCCAGAGTGCCGTGTGAAGCTGATGACCGACGGCATCCTCCTCAACGAGCTCGCCTCCGATCGCGACCTGCGGCGCTACGACACGCTGATCATCGACGAGGTGCATGAGCGCAGTCTCAACATCGATCTGCTGCTCGGGATCGCGCGGCAACTCCTCGCGCGCCGCGCTGAGCTCAGGGTCGTCGTGACCTCAGCCACCATAGAGCCCCAGAAGCTCGCTGATTTCTTCGGCGGCGCACCGATCATCGAGGTGTCCGGAAAGAGCTACCCGGTCGAAATACGCTACCGTCCCCTGCTCGCATCTGACGACGAGGCCGCAGAGCTCACTCTTCCCGAGGGCGTCATCGCCGCAGTGCGCGAGCTCTGCGATGAGCAGCCCTCGAGCGAGCACCGGCCGCAGCCGGCCGCGACGCGTGGCGACGTGCTGGTGTTTCTGCCTGGTGAGAAGCACATCGCCGAGGCGAGCGAGGCACTCGCGCGCGCACGCCTTCCGGATCTGGAATTGCTGCCGCTCTTCGCGCGGCTGTCCACCGAGACACAGGAGCGCATCTTCGCGCCGCACGCACGCCGTCGGGTGGTGCTCGCTACCAATGTGGCGGAGACCTCGCTCACCGTGCCGGGCATTCGCCACGTAGTGGACTCGGGACTTGCGCGCATCAGCCGCTACAGCGTGCGTGCCAAGGTACAGCGCCTGCCGATCGAACGCATCTCGCGGGCGAGCGCCGAGCAGCGCAAGGGACGCTGCGGGCGCGAGGCCGCAGGTGTGTGCATCCGGCTGTATTCCGAGGAGGACTTCGCAGAGCGCGAGGCCTTCACGGCGCCCGAGATTCTGCGCACCAATCTCGCCAGCGTCATCCTGCAGATGGCGGTGCTCGATCTGGGCGAGCCGGAGAGCTTTCCGTTCCCCGATCCGCCTGATACCCGTCTCGTCAACGATGGCATACGACTGCTGCAGGAGTTGAAGGCAATGGACGGCGAGCGCCACGTGACGCGCATCGGGCGTCAGCTCGCGACGCTGCCGTGCGATCCGCGCCTCGGACGCATGCTGCTTGCGGCAGCCCACCACGGCTGTCTGCAGGAGCTGCTGGTCATCACGTCATTCCTCGCGGTGCGCGATCCGCGCGCGCGCCCGGATGAGGCACAACAGCAGGCGGACGCCGCGCATGCGACGCACGCCGACTCGCGCTCGGACTTCATGAGCGTGCTCGCACTATGGCGCGCGCTGAGCCGGGAGGCGCAGGCGCGCTCGCGCAAAGAGCTCAGCCAGTGGTGCAGGGAGGCGTATCTGTCCTTCGCGCGGGTGCGCGAATGGCAGTCGGTGCATGGCGAGCTCGCCGAAGCTGCCGCTGAGCTCGGTCTCGCCGTGAATGAGCAGCTGGCGAGCTATTCCGCCGTGCATCGCGCCATCGTGACGGGGCTGCTCGGCTCCGTCGGCATGCTCGATGAGCGGCGCGAATATCACGGCGCGCGCGGCACGCGCTTCGTCATCGCACCCGGCAGCGCCCTCGCATCACGGCCACCGAAATGGATCGTCGCGGCGAGTCTCATCGAGACGACGCGCCTCTATGCGCGCATGGTAGCCACGATCGAGCCGACATGGATAGAAGCGGCCGCGGCGCATCTCGCGAAACGCAGCTACAGCGAGCCCCACTGGTCGCGCGCGCGCGGCAACGTGGTGGCGCTCGAGTCGGTGTCGCTGTACGGACTCACGCTCATCGCGCGACGGCGCATCAATTACGGCCCGGTCGCGCCCGCGGAGGCGCACGAGATCTTCATCCGCGAGGCGCTCGTCGCGGAGTCCTCGGACCTCGATACGGAGTTCCTGCGCGCGAACCGCACCTGCCGCGCGCAAGTCGAGGGGCTCGAGGCAAAGATTCGCCGCCGCGACATTCTGGTCGATGAGACGACGCAGGTGGACTTCTATCGCGCGCGCATTCCGCAGAACATCAGCTCGCTCGCCGCCTTCGAGCGTTGGTGGGGCGGCAGGCAGGAGCGCGAGCCGCGCCTGTTGCACATGCAGGCGGCGGATCTCATGCGGCGCGAGGCGCCCGAAGCCGCCGCCGAGCAGTTTCCCGATGCGCTGTCCGTGAACGGCAACCTGCTGCCGCTCAACTACGTGTTCGATCTCGGTGCGAGCGATGATGGCGTGACGCTCGTGGTCCCCGAGCTCCTCGTCGAGGATCTCGATACGGATCGGCTCGCATGGCTCATACCGGGTCTATGGCAGGAGAAGATCGCAGCGCTGCTGCGGGCGTTGCCAAAGGCGGTGCGCAAGCAGCTCGTGCCCGTTCCCGAGCACGCCAAAGCGGCGCTGGGTGATCTCGCGCGAGAGCTCGGCACGATGTCCGCGGCGCTGCTGCCGCCTGTGGGCTTTCATGCATGGATGGCGCGCTGGCTCGCGCGGCGCGCCGATTCGGCGCCCAGCGCGACTGAGCTGGCGGCGCTGCCCCTGCCCGAGCCGCTGCTCATGAACATCCGCGTCATCGCGAGCTCTGCACCGAGCGAGACACGGGAGGCACCCCCGCGGGTCATCGCGGAGGGTCGCGACCTGCCGGCCCTGCAACGCAAGCTGCAGGGCGCGCACGGGCGGCGTGCGCCCAGCGAGCCTGCCCTGCATCGTGAGTGGGACTTCGGCGATCTACCCGCGAGCGAGCAGGTCGAGCATGGCGGCGCACGCTACTGCGTGTACCCAGCTCTCGAAGACCGGCAGACGGGAGTCGCGCGTATCGGCGCGCGCAGCCGACTCGAGGCCGAGTTCCTCACACGCCCGGCCGTCACGCGACTCATCACGCTGGCGCTGATGCGGGAGCTCAACCCGCTGCGCAAGCGCATCGCGGAGGATCGCGAGCTGGTGCTGCTCGCGCAAGGCCTCGCGCTCGATCGCGCGTTGCCCGATGCGATCGCAGAGCGCGCAGTCGCGGATTGCTTCTTGCCACAGGAAGTGCAGCTGCCGCGCACGCGTGATGAGTTCACGGCGCTGCTCGAGAGCCGCAGGCGAGCGCTGCACGAGGTCGTCGCAGGCGTCGTGGGGTGCGTGCGTGCGATTCTGCAGGAGTGGCGCCCGGCACGGGCGGAGCTCGCGCGCTTGCGCACGCACCTGAGCGCGGAGACGCGCGCGGACATCGAGGGGCAGCTCGCGGCTCTGCTGCCGGCGGACTTCATCACACGCACCGCTGAGCCGTGGCTCGCACAGCTGCCACGGTACCTCGCGGCGCTACGGCGCCGCTTGGAACGGCTGCCCGCCGCCGCGGAGCGCGATGCGGCTCTCGCCCGGCGCATCGCACCCTTCACACGCGCGTGGCATGAGCTCGCCACACGCCGCACGCATGCTCTCGCGGCGCCGCTCCTGGCTCAGTACCGCTGGATGCTGGAGGAGTTTCGTGTCTCGCTGTACGCGCAGGAGCTCAAGACGCTGATGCCGGTCTCGGAGAAGCGCTTGGCCGAGCAGCTGGAGCGCGCACGGCTCGCCAGCGCCTCGGGCACGAGCCTGCCCTGACGGTTGCCAAGCCCCGGGATTCGGTTCAATCTGCTTTTTCCTCGCGCAACGCGCTAGCGGAATACTGTCATGAGCGATCCGACGCCTCGCGATCCGGCATACGAGGGCAGTGCTTATGGCCGCGCGCCCCAGCACCCGAACAAGCTTCTGACCGAGGTGGGACCGGGAACGCCCCTCGGCGAGCTCATGCGTCGCTACTGGCACCCCATTGCCTTGTCCGAGAAGGTGCGTGACCTGCCTCGCAAGGTACGGATACTCGGGGAGGATCTGATCCTGTTCCGTGACCGCAAGGGCCGTCCGGGCCTGCTCTATCCGCGCTGCATGCACCGCGGCACATCGCTCTTCTACGGGCGCACCGAGGACCGCGGTATCCGCTGCTGCTATCACGGATGGCTGTTTGACGTCGAGGGCCGCTGTGTCGAGCAGCCCTGCGAGCCCGAGGGCGGCCGGCACCGCGATGCCGCGCGTCAGCCGTGGTACCCGGTCGAGGAGCGTTATGGTTTGGTGTTCGCATACCTGGGGCCACCGCAGAAAAAGCCCATGCTCCCGCGCTACGACAACCTGGAGAGCATCGCGCCGGGCGAGCGGTTGTGGCGCAGCGTCGGTGGCTTCGGCTCCACCGGCGATGACAGCCTAGAGGTCGTGCCGTACAGCTGGCTGCACATGAACGACAACGTCATGGACCCGTTTCACGTGCAGGTCCTGCATTCCACGTTCAGCGTGGTGCAGTTCGTACCGCAATTCGCGGTGATGCCGAAGGTCGACTTCTTCTTGGCCGACCACGGCGTGTGCTACACCGCGCTGCGCCAGCTCGATGATGGCCAGGAGGTCGACCGCATCAGCACGTGGCTCTTGCCCAACATCATGAGTGTGCCCGACGTGACCTTGAAGGCAGGACAATCCGCGGGCATCTCCTGGGTGGTGCCGGTCGACGATCGCCATTACATCCAGGCGATGGTCGCCAAGATTCCAGAGAGCCTCGCGTTTCGCGGCATGCGCCTGAACGGCAAGACCTGGGGCGAGATGACGCAGGAGGATCATCAGCGCACCCCGGGCGACTATGAAGCGCAGGCCGGCCAGGGTGCGATCTCGCTGCACTCCGAGGAGCATCTGGTGACGAGCGACCGCGGTGTGATGATGCAGCGGCGCCTGCTGATGCAGCAGATCGAAGTGGTCGCCAAGGGAGGCGATCCTCTCGGTGTCAGCTTCGATCCGGACAAGGCGCTCGTGAAGATCCGCTCCGGCAATTTCTACCGCGCCTCGCAAGCGACCGGCTGAGCTTTCTGAGCGCCCGATCGCGCGTCGCCCTGCTGTGCGCGCTCGCAAGCGTCGCGCACCTCGCGCACGGCGATGTGCTGGACATGGCCAATGCCGTCCGCAGGCATGGTTGCACGGGTGCGCACGGCTCGCACGCGCGCCTGCACGAGCAGCCGAACCTCGACGCGGCCGCGATGCGCCTCGCGCGCGGCGAGACGTTGCAACAGGCGACCGCCGCTGCCGGCTATCGAGCGATGACGGCGGCCTCCATACATCTCAGCGGTGATCTGAGCGCACTGCAGACAGAGCAGATGCTCGTGCGCCAATTCTGCGCGCAGCTCGCGGCGCCGACGACCGCCGATCTCGGCGTCTACCGCCGCGCTGGCGATCTGTGGGTCATCGCGGCAACCCCGTTCAGCGCACCGTTGTTGAGCGATGCGCAGAGCGCTGACCGGCGCGTGCTCGAGCTCGTCAATGCGGCGCGCGCGCAGGGTCGCTCCTGCGGCGGTCAGCCGTTTCCACCCGCAGCGCCGCTGAAATTCTCCACTCTCCTGCAGCAGGCCGCGCTCGCCCATGCGCGCGACATGTCGCTGCACAGCTATCTCGAGCACACGGCTCGCGACGGCAGCACGCCTGCACAGCGCATCGCGGCCACCGGCTACGAGTGGCGGATCGTGGGAGAGAACATCGCCGCGGGCCCCACCAGTGCGGACGAAGTCACGCGTGGCTGGCTTGCAAGTCCTGAGCACTGCGCGAATCTCATGGACCCGCGCTTCACGGACACTGCGGTGGCATTCAGCGTCAATCGCGTGAGCAAGCAGGGCGTGTACTGGGCGCAGGAATTCGCAAGCCCGCGCACTCACCCGACGCATGACGCTCATCCTACCCGCTGACGCTCACCCCCAGCGCGAAGGCTCGCTGCCCGGCACGAAGGCGCGCTCGGGCTTGCCAGTCTTTGAGAACGCGAGAGCTTCCTTGACCGCCGTCCGCTCGCGCACTCGCCGCAGGAATTCCATGATGCGCGGCGTGAGCTCGTCACTCACGCTCCCGGGCGCGAGCTCGGGCAGCGGGCTCAGCATCGCAAAGGCATCGATGTCGGCGATGGAGTACTCAGCTCCGGTGAGCCACGCAGACTTCGCGAGCGTGTCCTCGATTCTCCTGACGGACATCTTCAGCCGCTCGCGCACGGCAACGAGCGTGGGCTCGTCGTACACGCCATCGACGACCGCCGCCCAGGCGGCGCGCCGCTCCTGCGGCTCGATCCGCTCGATGCGTGCCTTGAGCTGTCCCTGATCACGCTCCTTGAGGACAGGCGCGAGATATTTTGCGCAGCCGAGCGCACAGACTCCCGGGCCGAGCTGCAACGTCAGGTACTGTCCCCAGGCACGCGCGCGGTAGTGCTCGTAGGCGCCGCCGGGATTGAGGGCGCCGGCGGGGAAAGCATCGGCGATGTACTCGAGAATGAAGAACGAGCTGCTGAGCACCGTCCCGCCGGCAACGAGCAGCGGTCCTTCGCGCTCGAGTTGCAGCTGCGACTCGACGTTCTGCGGAAATCCCGGCGAGAACTGCTCGAAGGTCGTCGGATCGAAGTAATGGCTCGTGAACTCCGCCTTGACTTCCTTGAGGGCGATGAGCGGCTTCAGGTAGTAGAGATTGGGTTCCCAGTGATAGAGCTCCAGCATGTTCGCGTCCCCTTCAGCTCTTGCGCTCGAGCATCTTCACGCGTGATGCCATTTGCGTGCGGCCCTTGGCCCAGGTGGCCTTGGTCGCCGGGCGCTCGTAGATCTTGCGCAACCACTCCATGATGTGCGGGGTCTTCTCGTCGTTGCAGCGCTCGGGCTGCGACAGCGGCAGTGCATAGCCGAGATTGAAACCGTTGATGTCCGCGAGCGAGAACGTGCCGCCGGCGACCCAGGGGTGCTGCGTGAGGTGCCGCTCGAGGATCTCCGTCGCGAACCACACGCGCCGCCGCGATTCGGCGAGCTCCTCGGGGCTGAACTCGTTGAACATGGCCTTGCGCCAGGCGATGCGGCGCGACTCGAGCGGAATGCGCTCTATGGCCTGCTCAAGCTCCTTGCGGTCGCGGTGCCTGACCGCGGGCCCGACGAAGACGCTCCAGCCGATCATGCTCAGGGAGGGCGCGAAATAGGCATCGAAGAATCGCATCCACCAGCGCATGCGCCAGCGCTCCTTGGGATCGCTGGGGCGCAGCGGCGGACCCTCGAACGCCTCGTCGACGTATTCCATCATCGGCGTCGACTCGGTGAGCACCCGCCCGTCGTGCACGAGAGCGGGAATAGTGCCGTCCGGATTGACCTGCAAGTATTCGGGCCGGTGCTGATCGAAGTTGAGCAGATCGAGGTAGTGACTCTGATACTCCACTCCCTTCTCCGCGCAGGCGAGCATGGGTTTGCCGGAGTTGGCGTTGGGCTCCCAGTGATAGAGCGTCAGCATGGTGTCCTCACTTTGCCGCAGCGGCCGGAGCCGGCGTCTCAACCGCGACCGATGTACGGCATCTTCGTCGCCATGATGGTCATGAACAGCACGTTCGTGTCGAGCGGCAGACTGGCCATCTGCAGCACGGCCTGCGCCACGTACTCCACGTCCATCGTGGGTTCGGGCGGCCGCCCGGCGGCACGCGCTGCGGCCACCAGACCGTCGGCGAGCTCCGTGCGCGCGTTGCCGATATCGATCTGACCGCATGCGATGTCGTACTCGCGCCCATCGAGCGAGGTGGCCTTGGTGAGTCCGGTGATCGCATGCTTGCTCGCCGTGTAGGGTGCCGAGTGCAGCCGCGGGGCATGCGCGGAGATAGAGCCGTTGTTGATGATGCGTCCGCCGCGCGGATTCTGGCTCTTCATGATCCTGAAGGCCTCCTGGGTGCACAGAAACGCACCAGTGAGATTGGTGGCGATGACGCTCGTCCACTGCGCGTAGGTGAGATCCTCGAGCGGCACCGGCGGCGCACCGATTCCCGCGTTATTGAACAGCACGTCCAGGCGCCCGAAAGTCTGCTGCGTGCGCGTGAACAGCGCATGCACCGCGGCGAGATCCGTCACGTCCGCGGCGATGCTCAGTGCGTACTGGCCGTGCGCTCCCGCCGCGGTCACAGTTTGGTCGAGGCGGTCCTTGTGGCGTCCGGCAAGACCGACGCGGTAGCCCTCCTTGAGGAAGGCGAGCGCCACGGCGCGGCCGATACCGCTACCCGCCCCAGTGACGATTGCGACCTTGCCCTCAGAGCTCATTGCGTCACCTCATACTCCGGCTTGGGTACTCCGAGCAGCCAGTGATCGAACCAACCCGCGATATGGTCGAGGCGTTCCACGCGATGGCGCGGCTGGCCGGAGCGTGACAGCTCGTGCGTCTCGTTGGGGAAGCGCACCATCACAGTGGGCACGTGACGATATTTCAGCGCACGGAACATCTGCTCGCCACCGGCTTCGGGCGGAGTGCGCGTGTCCGAGTCCCCGAGCACGAGCATCAGCGGTGTCGTCACGTTCTTGATGTAGGTGATCGGTGAGCGGCGCCGATAGTCGTCCGGATCGTCGAAGGGAGGCGCGCGAAACCAGTTTGGGAAAAAGAACAAGATGTCGGCGCTGTACCACCACGCGGTCCAGTCGGCGATATCCCGCTGCGACACGGCGGCCGCAAAGCGTCGCGTGTGGCCGACAACCCAGTTGGTGAGCAGGCCGCCGCCGCTGCCACCGGTCACACCCAGCTTGTTGGTATCTACATAGCCACGCCGGACGACCGTGTCCACTGCGGCCATCAGATCCCGGTAGTCATCCCCGGGATAGTGATACTGGATGACGTTGCCGAATGCCTCGCCATAGCTCGTGCTGCCGCGCGGGTTCGGATAGAGAACGAGATAGCCCTTCGCCGCGAGCCACTGAAACTCGTGATCGAACACATAGCCGTAGGCGGTGTGGGGGCCGCCGTGAATGTCGAGAATCAGCGGGTACTTGCGCCGGGCATCGAAATGCAGCGGCTTCTGCAGCCATGCCTGTATGCGCTTGCCGTCGAAACTCGTGTACCAGAGCTCCTCGGGCTCTGTGAGCTCGAGTTTCCCGAAGAGGGAGTCGTTCGCGTGCGTGAGCTGCAGCGGCGAAGCGCGTGCCGCCGGGTCGAGCAGGAACAGATCGTCGATGTGCGTGGGCGTGGATACGTTGATGAGGAGCTTGCCGCTGCCGCCCACGGGCCGCCAGTTGGTGATCGCCTGATCGCCGCTCGTCAGATCGCTCTCCGCACCGCTCGCAACATCGAAGCGCGCGAGGTTAGTTCGCCCCTGCTTCGAGTAGATCTCGATGAGAGCGCTGCCATCGGGCGCCCAGACCGGAGGGTTCTGCGCGGCAGCGCGCGGCGGCGCATTGTCGCCGAACACACCGCTGCCTACGTCCCAGTCGAATTTCTGCGTCAGGTCGCGGGGTGCCTGCGGCGCAGCGAGATCGAGCACCCAGAGGTGCGGTTGCGAGTATGAGCGTATGGGCCGTGCCGGCTCCGCGATGAAGGCGAGGCGCTTGCCGTCGGGACTCAGAGCCGGAACGTTCACGTCCATGTCGATGGTCGTGATGCGCCTGGGCTCACCGCCAGTCACGCCGATCGAGTAGAGCTCGCTGCGGGGTAGCTCGTAGTAAGGCTCATCGAGCCTCGTGGTCGTGAAGTAGAGGCGCGCGGCGTCGGACCAGACGATATTTCCCTCGTCGAAGCGTCCGCTCGTCAGCGGGCGCGGCGGGCGGCGTGCATCGGCCGCAAGCGGCGTATCGACCAGCCAGATGTGCTCAGGGTGCTTGGGATCGAGATAACCCTCATCGTTGCCGCGGTAGTACGCGCGCGTGATGACGTGCACATCGCTCTCGGGCTCCTTGGGGGCTTCGGCGCGCGCGCCGTGCTGCTTCTGCTGCTTGGCGAGATCCTCGGCGTTCGTGGCGCTCGTGAACGCGATGAGCTTGCCGTCCGGCGACCAGACAGGGTTGCCGGCGCCCTTCGGCAGATCGGTGATGGGGAATGCATCGCCTCCCGACATCGGCAGCAGCCATAGCTGCGGTGGCACCGGCTTGCCGTCGTGCTCCGCGCCACGCAGGAAGAGGAGGTACTTGCCATCGGGCGACCAGCGCGGCGCGGAATCGTGCCGGCCGGCCGTGAGCGGGTGCGGCGCATCCGCTGCCGAGGTGGAAACGGACCAGATCGCCGTGTCGTAACCCTCCCGGTCGTCGTTCACCGTGACACGCACGAACGCGACCCGGCCGCCGTCGGACGCGACCTGCGGGTCAGCGACCCACACGAAGTCGTACAGATCGCGATCGGTGATGGCGCGTTGCTCTGCGAGAGCGGTGTTTGCATAAGTTGCGAGCAGCGCCAGGAGCGCGGCACCGGCCGCACGCGCAATCGAAGGCACGATGCCGGCCAGGACTGAGAAATCCATCAACGCATTGTATGCGACGAACGTCGCATGTTGGCGGGAATCGACGCCACTGTCGTACGCCTGTCACGAGCGCGCTCCACGCTTGGTCACGGCGGGATTCGCGCGAGGGAACATGCGAAGTAGCTCCATAGAGATCATCAACCTGCGTCGCGAGCTCGCACATCAGTGCGAGACGGCGACACGCGAGTGGCTGGCGGCACGCTCGGTATACCGGCGCCTGCACGAAGCCAAGGTGAAGGACTTCGTCGCGCTGCGCGATGCGGCGCGCCGGCTCGACGTGCTGGAGAGGGGGCGCGCGGCGCTGCTCCGCGACCTGAAGGCCCTCTCGGACTGACTGCAGCCGACCAGCTGCTGCCGACTGGCTGCGGACTGACTGCAGAGGCTCGCAGTTTAAAGGGTCCCGCCCGGGCGATGCGGCGGCTTGCCCCGCCGCACCCACCATGAGATATTTGCGATGTTAAGTAACTATTCTTTGGCCGTCGGGGAGAGCTTCCTTGGCGCACGTCTTCATCGAGTATTCCCAGAATCTGCAGCAGCGGCTCGACGTACAACGCTTCGTCGCGGCCATCCACCAAGCGGCTCTGCAGACCGGCATCTTCCCGATCGGCGGCATGCGTACGCGCGCCTATCCCACACACGCCTACTGCATCGCCGATGGCCATCCGGACAACGCCTTCGTGCATCTATCCATACGCGTCGGTCACGGCCGCGACCTCGCGACGCGCCGCAAGGCGTGTGAGCAGATCTTCGAGGCCGCGTGTCGCGAGCTCGCGGAGCTGTTCCGCACGATCCCGCTCGGTGTCTCAGTGGAGATGGCGGAGCTCGATCCCGAGCTCAGTTTGAAGAAAAACAACCTCCACGAGTACGTGAAGACCCGCCAGGGGAAGGGCGCCGCCTGATGAGCACCACGCTGCAGGCGAACATTCAGCAGGCGGCTGCGCTCCTCGAGCGCTTCCGCGCCGCGCCGCTTGCACATTTCATCGACGGCCGCGCATTTCGCGGTGCCAGTGCGCAGCTGCTCGACAATCTCTCGCCAGTCGACGGCAGCTTGCTGTGTCGGCTGGTCGTGGGCAACGCGGAGGATGTGGATGCGGCCGCCCAGGCGGCGCGCACTGCATTTCCCGCATGGCGCAAGCTTGCGGCCGAGAAGCGCCGCGCGCTGCTGCATCGAATCGCAGACCTCATCGAGGCGCGCGGCGCCGAGATCGCACTCATCGAATGCATGGACACGGGCCAGGCGCTGCGCTTCATGAGCAAGGCCGCCGAGCGTGCCGCGGAGAACTTTCGCTTCTTCGCCGATCGCGTTCCGGGTGCGCGCGACGGCCTGGCGTTGCCCGCGGCCGAGCATCTGAACTACACCGTGCGCGAGCCGCTCGGCCCGGTCGCGATCATCACGCCGTGGAACACGCCGTTCATGCTCTCGACGTGGAAGATCGCACCGGCTCTGGCGGCCGGATGCACGGTCGTGCACAAGCCGGCCGAGTGGAGCCCACTCACCGCGATGCTGCTCGCCGAGATCATGACCGAGGCCGGCGTGCCGCCCGGAGTCGTGAATCTCGTCAACGGCACGGGCGAGCTCAGCGGACGACTGCTCACCGAGCATCCGGCGATCCGCGCGACTGCATTCATCGGCGAATCCCGCACCGGCAGTCTCATCATGAGCCAGGGCGCGCCCACCCTGAAGCGCGTGCACCTCGAGCTCGGAGGCAAGAATCCGGTGATCGTGTTCGAGGATGCCGACCTCGAGCGCGCGCTGAACGCCGTGGTGTTCATGATCTACAGCCTCAACGGCGAGCGCTGTACCTCCTCCAGCCGGCTGCTCGTGCAGCGCTCGATCCACGATCGTTTCGTCGCGCGCATCGCCGAGCGCGTGCAGCGCCTGCGCGTCGGGCATCCACTCGATCCGGCCACCGAGATCGGTCCGCTCGTGCACGCACGGCACCTGGAGAAAGTGCTCGGGTACGTCGAGATCGCGCGCCGCGAGGGTGCGCAGATCGCAAGTGGCGGCCGGCGCGTGGCCGCGCTCGCATCCGGGAATTACATCGAGCCGACACTGTTCACCGGCGCGCACAACAGCATGCGCATCGCGCAGGAGGAGATCTTCGGCCCGGTGCTGACCGTGTTGCCCTTCGAGGACGAGGCCGAGGCGCTGCGGCTAGCGAACGATGTGCGCTACGGTCTCACCGCGTACATCTGGACCGAGAGCGCCGGGCGTGCGCTGCGCATGGCGCATGCGGTCGAGGCGGGTATGGTCTGGGTGAACTCGGAGAACAACCGCCATCTGCCCACGCCCTTCGGCGGCATGAAAGCGAGCGGCATCGGTCGCGATGGCGGCGACTACAGCTTCGATTTCTATATGGAGACCAAGAACATCTGCCTGGCGCACGGCACGCATCGCGTGCCGACGCTGGGCGCATGAGAGGACCGCGATGCAGGGTGGAACCGACAGACTGCGCGGCTCGATGCCACCGCTCGTGACGCCGCTGCGAGGCGGCGCGGTGGATTATGAAGCCTATGCCACGCTCGTGGCCTTCCAGATCGAGAACGGCACGCACGGCATCGTCGTGAACGGCACCACGGCCGAGCCCTCGACCCTCACGATCGAGGAGCGCAATCGCCTGGTCGACGTGGCGGTGCAGACCGCCGCCGGGCGCGTGCCCATCGTCGCGGCGACGGGCAGCCAGTCGCTCGACGATAGCAAGCGGCTCACCGAACACGCGGCGCGCGCCGGCGCGGATGCCCTGCTCATCCTCACGCCCTATTTCATCAGGCCGCCGCAGCGCGGCCTCATCGCCTATTACCTGGAGCTGGCGGCGATCTCAGAGCTGCCGTGGATGGTCTATCACATCCCGGGCCGCGCGGCGGTCAGCATCACGATCGATACGCTGCGCGAGCTCAAGAGCCGCTCAGCGAGCTTCATCGGCATGAAGCACGCCGTGAACGATCTCGGACTGGTCTCGGAATGCCGTGCCGTGCTGGGCGAGGATTTCAAAGTCTTCGTAGGCCTCGAAGAGCTCAGCTTCCCGATGATGGCCGTCGGCGCGTGCGGGCTCATGAACGCCGTGGGCAATCTGCAGCCGCGCGTGCTCGCGCAGCTATGCGAGGCCGTCTGGCGCAACGATCTCACCGCGGCTCAGGCGCTGCATCAGCGCCTCTTCGAGCTCAACCAGGCTGTTTTCTACGATACCAATCCCATCCCCATCAAATACATGATGAAGCGCCTGGGCCTGCTGCGCGCCAACGAGCATCGCCTGCCGATGATGCCAGCTACAGCCGAGCTCGAGCGTCGCCTCGATGCCGTGCTCGAGCGTGCAGGCCTGTGAGACTGGTGAACTTCGCGGTGGCCGAGCGCGCCTCCTTCGGCGTCATCGTCGCGGGAGGAGTGCTGGATCTGCAGGCAAGGCTCGATACCGCGGCAACCGATCTCGTCTCCTTCATCCGCTCCGGCGCGTGGGCGCCGGCGCGCGCGCTCGCGCAGGCTGGGGGCGCGGATCATCGCCTCGAGGACGTGCGCATATTGAAGCCGGTGGGCCGTCACAGCCGCTACTTTTGTATCGGGGTGAACTACCCCGAGCGCAACGAGGAGTACAAGGACGGCAGTGAGCGACCCAGGTATCCGAGTGTCTTCATCCGGACGCACACCTCTTTGGTCGCACACGCGGAGCCGCTCGTGCGGCCGCGCGAGTCCGAGCAGCTGGACTACGAAGGCGAGATCGTCGTGGTGCTGGGCCGAGACGGACGCCGCATCAGCGAGCGCGATGCGCTTGCGCATGTCTGCGGCTACACCTGCGGCAACGAGGGCTCGGTGCGCGACTGGCTACGGCATTCCAAGTTCAACGTGACGCAGGGCAAGAACTTCGACCGCTCGGGTGCCATCGGACCGTGGCTGGTGACCGCCGACGAGATCGGCGCCGCCCCCATGCGCGTCACCACACGGGTGAACGGTGAGCTGCGCCAGGATGACACGAGCGATCGCATGCTGTTTCCGATTCCTTATCTCATCTCTTATCTTTCGACTTTCTGCACGCTCGAGGCGGGCGATGTGATCTTCTCCGGCACCCCCAGCGGCGCCGGAGCGCGCTTCGATCCACCGCGCTATCTGCGCGCGGGCGACCGCGTGGAGGTGGAGGTAACCGGCATCGGCACGCTGCGCAACGAAGTGATCGACGAGGGTGAGGCATGAGCGTGCGCCCCGTGCCGATGCGCGCCTTCGCGAGCTCGCTGCCGATGGCCCTGCTGCGCGCCCGGGAAGCCGTCATGCGCTGCTTTCGCCCCGGACTGCGCGATCACGGCGTGACAGAGCAGCAATGGCGACTGCTGCGTGCGCTCGCGGGGCACGAGTCGCTCGAGATCACCGAGCTCGCCGCGCAGACCTGCCTGCTGCCGCCGAGCGTGTCGCGCATCCTGCCGGACCTCGAGGCGCGAGGACTCATCGCGCGCCGTCAGGTGCAGGCCGATCTGCGCCGCTCTAGCATCGTACTGACACCTGAAGGATCGAGGCTCATCGCTGCGCACGCGCCGCGCTCGGAGCATGTCTACGGTGCGATCGAGCAGCGCTTCGGAGCCGAGCGTCTGCAGCAGCTCATTCAGCTGCTGCACGAGCTCGAGACGGCGGTGGCCGCGCTGCCTGCGGAGACAGACAGCGTCGCCGCGCGCCCCTTGCAGTTGCGCAAGGCGCACACTGCAGCACCGGTCACGCCGCGTGGCGCCGCGCGGCGCGGCAACGGTGCCTGAGCCTCGCATGAGTCCTTCCTCATGAGTCTTTATTACGTGCAGAAGCTGCTGTTTCAACTGAATCGCGATCCCCGCGTGCGCAAGCGCTACGAGGAGAATCTGGACAGCCTGCTCGAAGAATACGAGCTCACTGCCGAGGAGCGCGCCGCCATTCGCAGCCCCGATATCGGGCTGCTCTATGTGATGGGCGTGAACGGACAGCTGCTGATGCACTACGCGGCGCTGCGCGGCTTCGAATGGGATGCCTATATCGAGGCGATGCGCGCGGGCGAGCGGCGCTACGGCCCGGTGCGCACCGGTCTGTACGTGCGAGCGGGAATGTCACGCCCATGAGCCTGGTGTTCGCCGGCGCACTGAGCCACGCCCCAGGGATCACCGGGCGCGCCGCGCGCGCCGATCCCTCGCTGCGCGATGCCTTCTACGCCAATCTCGATCGCATGCGTGAGGCACTCGAGGCCCAGCGACCCGAGGCGCTCGTCGTGATCGGCGCCGAGCACTTCGCGAATTTCTTCATGAACAACATGCCCTCGCTGTGCGTGGGGATGGCCGATGCCTACAGCGGTCCGATCGAGGACGAAGCCTGGCTCGGCATCAAGCGCCGCAAAGTGCCGGGCGCGCCGGAGCTCTCGCAACGGCTCATCACCGAGATGATGCAGGACGTGGATCTCGCCTATGCGCAGGAGTGGCAGTTCGATCACGGCATCATGGTGCCGCTCCATTTCCTCACCCCGCGCTACGAGCTGCCCGTGGTTCCGGTCAACATCAACTGCCAGGGACCGCCGCTGATCCCGCTCGCGCGCTGCTGGGCGTTCGGACGGGCATTGCGCCGCGCATGCGAGCGCGCCGCGGAACGCATCGCCGTAGTCTCCACCGGCGGCATATCGCATTGGCCGGCAACACCCGACTCGGGGAAGATCAACGAGCAGTGGGACCGGGAGTTTCTCGCCAAATTCCTGGACAACCGCCGCGCCGAGCTGCTTGCGTATAGCGATGAGGAGACGCATCGCGACGCAGGACAGGGCGGCTTCGAGATCCGCACCTTCGTCGCGCTTGCAGGCTGTACCGAAGGCAGCAAGGCGGAGCTGTGGTTCTATGCGCCGATTCCGATATTCGCGGTCGGCTGCACGGTGGCCGTGGTGCGGCTCTGAGCCGCAGCCACGGCAACTCGCCGGCACTCAGGCGGGAAGTAGGCGGGAATCAGGCGGGAATCAGGCGCCGTTCAGAATCGCGAGCGCATCCTGCTCGGTGACCGGCTTCGGGTTCTTGGCGACCGCGGCATTCTCCGTGCTCAAGCGTGCGACCGCCTCGATGTCCTCCGCACCAACTCCGCAGTCGGAGAGGCGCGCCGGCAATCCGAGTTGCCCGCGCAGGTCGTCGATCGCGGCGGCCGCATCGCCATCGCGGCGACCGAAGAGCGCAGCGAGCCGCGCCGTAACCTCGGGTACCACATCCGCATTGAAGCGCACGGCGTGCGCCAGGATCACCGCATTCGCCAGACCGTGCGCGATGCCCGTGCGGCCGCCGATGAGCTGCGCCAGACCGTGGTGCACGCCCATCGATGCGTTCTGCAGACAACGTCCGCCGAGGAGCGCGCCGGCGAGCATCTCGGAGCGCGCCTCGAAATCCATCGGGCGCCGCACGACCTGCGGCAGCCAGCGATAGATGCGCTCCGCGCCGGCGTAGGCGAGCGCTTCGGCCTCGACGGTGCGCGAGGGCGACCACGCCGCCTCCACGCAGTGCGCGAGCGCATTCATTCCGGTCTCCGCGCTGATGAGCGCGGGCAGATCGAGCGTCACTTCCGGATCGTAGAGCACGCCTGCCGGGGCGATCGTGGGACCTCCGGCACCGCTCTTGCGCCGCGCAACCTCATCGGTCATGCCGAAGAACGGCGTGATCTCCGCCCCGGAGTACGTCGCGGGAATCGCGATATGAGGCAGCGCGGGGCGTTGCAGCACGCCACCCGCGGACTTGCCCCGATCGCGCTCGACGAAGTAGCAAAGCGCCTTGCCGAGGTCCGCACACGAGCCGCCGCCGAAGCTCACCACGGCATCGATGCCGTTGGCATGCACCAGCTCGAGCGCCTCGCGCACCGTGCTCTCCGGCACGTGCGAGCGCACGCCTTCGAAGCTCGCGACCAGCCGCTCGCCGAGGCTCGCGGCGAGCCGTTGCACGGCCGCAGAGGCGCGTCCGCGAGCGGTCGTGACGAGAATGAGGCGCCCGACGCCCAGCTCCTGGGCCATGCGGCCTGCTTCGGTGATCACGCCAGAGCCGAAGCGGATCTGCTGCGCATAGCTCACGTGCGTGAAGTTCATGTTGTGATTGTAGCCGCTCGCAGCAGCGTCAGTAGTTTCCAGTAGCCCCTTCCAATGGCCCCATCGGCTGTCCGCCATTGCGAATTCGGTAAGGGAGGTCGAGTGAGTGGAGTGCGCCGAACTCGTCAGGCTCGCACAGACAGATCAGTCAGTTGGACCAGTTCTCGACTGGATGGCCGAGGTGCGATCTTCACTAGATCTACTGCGTCCTGGTAAATGGCCCCGTCGGCAAGCCTAACCCCAATTGCGAAGCCGTCGAGGCTCGCAACCCCGTTGCTCCCGTGCCGATCGAGGCACCAGCTCAACTGATGTGAGATAACGCCAGGTGAATCCCCAGTAATTATTGTGGCAAGCATCGGGGGGATGTCCATGTTGTTCTGTGGCCGAAACTCGCTGACACAACTCGCGGGCTTTCTTATCTCCGCGGCCTTCGTGCTCCTGGCGCCTCCATTGCCGGGACAGGTCCCATCGGAAAGCGAATCCAGGCAGGTGTCCGGGCAACAATTACCCGACGACGTGTTCCAGGAGCCCCGTCCCAAGCAGATCGCCAAGCCGAGCTATCCGGAACACGAGAACTTGCAACGTATAGAGGGTTGGGTGAGCCTTGGCTTCATGGTGGACCCGCAGGGCAAGCCGTTCGAGGTTACCGTCCTTCGCTCTACGGGTAATAAGACCTTCGAGAACTTGGCAGTGAAAGCAATCGAACAGTCAACGTTCGAACCCGGATCGCTGAACGGACAACCGATCGAGTCCTCATACGAGCTGAAATTCCAGTTCACGAACGAAAATATCACCGCGCCAGGAGCAACTCCGGGATTCATCCATAGGTACGAGTCGCTTCAGAGGGCGATCAAGGCAAATAACCAGGCAACCGCTGAGGCGTCGCTGAAAGAACTCAAGATCGCAAACCTGTACGAGGACGCCTACTTCGGGATCGCGACTTACAGCTATGCCTCGAAGTGGGGAGACGACTCGCAACAACTGGAGGGTCTCAGGCGAGCCATCGCGGGAGAGGATCGAGCACGCTATCTGCCGAAGGAGCTCTTTAGCGAAGTCCTGCGCGCTTGCTTGGACCTAGAATTGAAGATGCACTTCTACGCGGAGGCGCTGACAACTTGGAAGCGCTTGCAGAAGTCGGGTATCGATCCGGCGACCGCTGCGCAGTACAAACCCGTTATCGCTCAGCTGCAAACGCTCCGTTCTGATAACTCTGGGTATGATGTCTACGGGGTCCTTGAGGACGGCAGCTGGAAGGTGCATCTCTTCAAGCGACGTTTCCGAACCCTTATCAGCACGGGATACATTTCCCAAGCGAAGCTGCGGTGCGAGAAGCGCTTCGCACTCTTTCCTATCGAACCGAAGGTGGACTATCAGGTGCCCAGGGATTACGGCAGTTGTTTGATAGAGTTTGAGGGCGCCCCCGGAACGCGATTTGTGCTGGCGCAATTCTGATGCCCGAACAATTTGCAGGGCGCGAACTGCGGCAGGTGCGACAACAGCTCACAGAGCTAAAGGATCTCAATCGAGCGACGCAGGCTGCGGTCCAGCAGATCGGTCGCGCGGTCGGTATCGAGATCTGATGGACGGCCTCAAACGCAGCCACATTTTCGCTGCCTCGATCGGCAACGCGCTGGCCTTTTACGATTTTCTCACCTACGCGCTGTTCGCCATTCAGATCGGTCGCGCGTTCTTTCCATCCGACAGCGCGTACGGCAGCCTGATGTTATCGCTTGCCACTTTCGGCGCGGGCTTCGTCACCCGCCCGATCGGTGCGGTGGTGCTCGGCCACTATGCCGACCGCGTCGGGCGCCGACCCGCGATGACGCGGTGCTTTTTGCTGCTCGGGGGGGCCATTGCCCTCATGGCGATCATTCCCTCCTATCAGACGATAGGGATCGCCGCGCCGGTACTGGCGCTGCTGGCCCGTATGACACAAGGGTTCGCGCTTGGCGGGGAAGTCGGCGCCAATACCGCCTTTCTGGCGGAGGGGGCGCATGTTCGACGGCGCGGCTACGTCGTCTCTTGGCAGGGCGCGAGCCAGTTCATCGCGCTGATTGTAGGCAGTCTGGTCGGCGTGGCGCTAAGCGCGCTGCTGACGCCCTCGAGTCTGGACGCCTATGGCTGGCGCATCGCGTTCCTGCTCGGTGCTGCCACCGTGCCGTTCGGCTACTGGATGCGCAGCCGCTTACCCGAAACGCTGCAGGCGCCCGCGGCGGGATTGGTCGAGGGCATCCAATCGCCGACGCACTCCGAGCTGCTGGGCCTCGTGCGTCAGCACGCACGAGTCATGATTCTAGGATTCCTCGTGCTGGCCGCCGGCACCATCGGTAGCTACATCATCATATACACCGTCACGTACGCGCAGAACACGCTGCAACTGCCCGCGCGCACGGGATTCATCGCGGAGGTGGCGAGCTATATCGTCACAATCCCAGCGATACTACTTGGCGGATATCTCTCCGATCGCTACGGCCGCTGGCCGATTAACGTCTGGAGCAACCTGGCTTTCTTGGTAGCCATCTATCCGATCTTTGCCTGGGTGGCCGCCATGCCTTCCGCGTTCACGCTCGTACTGGGCATAGCGCTACTCGGTGGTCTGGGAAACTTTTCTCTCGGCTCGTTTTCTGCGGGCCTCGCCGAGGCCTTACCTCAGAGCATCCGCAGCAGCGGCTTTGCGACCGTCTATTCGGTAGCGATGGCCGCCTTCGGCGGAACAACGCAGCTGGTGGTCACGTGGCTCATCCATGTAACTGGAAGCGCACTCGCACCGGCCTGGTATCTGGTCGCCGCCACCGCGATCGGTCAGGTCGCGCTGCTCCTCTTCCCGGAAACGGCACCAGTGCGACAGGGCTCGTCGTACGCGAGCGCTCAGGCACCAGCAGCGATCCGACCAGAGACACTGTAGGTCGGACAGCTGCGCGATTTGCCTCCCCTGCGCGTCAGTGTCAGGCTTGTCAATCCATAAACTTGCGGTCGGATGCGATAGCAACAGGAGATCCCGTGAACCAAAACGCATCGGCTTCCTCGAAGCCGATCGTCCTATCGTTGGCGTGGGATATCGCTCTCAACGCTTCAATCCCCACCGCTTGTTACTTTGTTTCAAAGCGGTTCGTATCGTCTTCCGAGGTCACCGCTCTGCTGATTGCCACGACCTATCCGGCCCTCAAGAGCGTCTGCGATCTGCTGCGTCAACGCGAACTCAACCCGGTGACGGTGACAGTCCTGGCGGGAATCGTAGCCGGCTTGTTTGCCCTCTTGCTCGGCGGGAACCCTCGGATGCTGCTCATAAGGGAATCGATCTTTACGGGAGCATTTGGGATCTTCTGCCTTGCCTCGCTGGGATTTCAGCGCCCTTTGATGTTCTATTTCGGTCGGTATTTTATCGCCGGCAAGGACCCGGCAGGGCGAGCTGCCTTTGAAGCTCGCGCACGGAACCCGACCTCTCGCCGAGGTCTGCAGCTCGTGACCGGTGTTTGGGGAGTCCTTTACGTCGGGGAGTTTGCGATTCGCGTGATCCTCGTCTATACGCTGCCCGCCCCGCTCGTCTTGTCGATTTCTCCGTTCATGATAGGCACCGTCACGATCCTCGCGGTGATATGGACGTTCCGGTATCGGCGCAAACTCGTGGAGTCCCAGGGCCTAAACCTGTGACATCATCCGCCTGCTCATGATTCCCCCAGCATCCGCTCTTGGGGAATTCAGAAGTTAGCCTCAAAGGAGCGCTCGTGGCCGCACCGCGCGACCTCAAATTGCGGCCCGCCGCCAATTTGTCGTAATTCTTGTTCACTCGACCGAGCGTCGCACGCCGACAGCGCCCGCTCGACGAACTGACGCTGTGTGCGTGTTTTCCGTGGGGCACATCCACACCCGATGCGGCGCGGGGCGCTTTGACTCGCGTGCCGTGCCCAACCATACTCGGGCGCATCGTGAGCGTGAACGGCTTTGCTCCCCCGGAGCGCATCGGCTTCGTCGGCCTCGGCAACATGGGCACGCCGATGGCCTCGCGCCTGGCGCGCGCCGGATTCAGACTCGCGGTGGCCGATGCGGCGCCGGGCGCCGTGATGCGCTTCGCCGCGCAGGTATCCTGTGAGACACCGGCCACGCTCGCGGAGCTCGGCGCGTGCCGCGCGGTCGTCACGATGCTTCCCGACGGGCACAGCGTGCGTCAGGTCTTGCTCGGCGAGCATGGCATTGCAGCGCATCTGCGCGCAGATTCCGTCGTCATCGACATGAGCTCCTCATCGCCCATCGAGACGCGTGCAACGGCCGCTGCGCTCAAGGAGCGCGCTATCGAAATGGTCGACGCACCGGTCTCCGGAGGTGTGCCCAAGGCCATCGATGGAACGCTCGCCATCATGGCCGGTGGCGAGGCCGAGGTGGTCGCGCGCTGCCGTCCGCTCCTCGATGCGCTCGGCAAGGTCTTTCTTGCCGGACCCACGGGTTGCGGTCATGCGATGAAGTCGCTCAACAACTTTCTCTCGGCGATCAATCTCGCGGCCGCCGCCGAAGCCGTGCTCGCCGGTGAGCGCTTCGGTCTCGCACCGCAGGTGATGATCTCGATCCTGAACGCCTCCACCGGGCGCAACAGCGCAACGGAGCAGAAGTATCCCGCCTACGTGCTGCCCCGGAATTTTGCCTCCGGCTTCACGCTCGGCCTCATGGCGAAGGATCTCAAGCTCGCCGTCGAGCTCGCGCGCTCCACGCAAACGCCGGCGCGGCTGCTCGAGCTCTGCTCACAGCTGTGGTCCGAGGCGAGCGAGCGGCTCGGAGCGCGCGCGGACAACACTGAGATCGTCCGGTTCCTGGAGGAACTGGCGGTGGTGCACGGTGCGCAGCGATGAGCGATCCCGCACCCTTCGAGGTCTATGCGATCCGCTACGCGACCGTGGCACGCCGCGGCGCCGAGAACTTCATCGGTGGCGATCTGCACGAGAGCGCGCCGCGCATGGACTACTTCGTGTGGCTCGCACGCCGCCAAGCGCAGACCTTCGTGATCGATACCGGATTCAATCAGGCGGCGGCGCAGCGCCGCAAGCGCGAGTTCCTGCGCTCGCCGGTCGAGGGCCTGCAGCTGCTCGGCATCGACCCGCAGGGCGTGCAGGATGTGATCATCACCCACCTGCACTACGATCACATCGGCAACTTCGATCTGTTCCCGAGCGCACGCTTCCATCTGCAGGACCGCGAGATGTCGTATGCGACCGGCCGCTACATGGCGAGCGAGTTCTTCTCGTACGCCTACGAGGTCGAGGAAATCGTCGCCATGGTGCGCAAGGTCTACGCGGGGCGTGTACAGTTCCACCGCGGCGACGCGCACATCACCCCGGGCCTCTCGGTTCATCATGTGGGCGGCCATACACAGGGGCTGCAGGTGGTGCGCCTCTGGACACGCGTGGGCTGGCTGGTGCTCGCGTCGGACGCCAGCCACTATGCTGCCAACATGCTCGGTGAGCGGCCCTTCCCTGTCGTCGCCGATGTGACCGAGATGTTCGACGGCTGGCGCAGGCTGCGCGAGCTCGCGAGCGACCCGCGCCACATCGTTCCGGGCCACGACCCGCTCGTCATGCAGCGCTACGGCGCACCGAGCGCGCCGCTCGAGGGCATCGTGGTTAGACTCGATGCGGAGCCGCGCGACTGAACGAGGCATTGAAACGAGGCGGGACATGACAGAAAGGCGCGTAGAAACAACAAAAGCCACGACGACCGCGCGTCATCCGGCGATCGTTTTCAGACGCCACGAGTACTCGGTCAATGGCGTGAAGACCGTCGTCTACAGCGCCGGGCAAGGTCGTCCCGTCGTCTACTGGCACGGCGCAGGTTCCTGGCATGGGATCGAATTCGCCCGGCTCTGGGCCGAGCGCTTCAAGGTGATCGCGCCGCTGCATCCTGGCTGGGGTGAGTCCGGCGACGATCCGCAGCTCGATTCGATGCAGGAGTATCTGCTGCACTATCTCGATCTGTTCGATCAGCTCAATCTGGCGCAGTTCGACCTCGTGGGCTTCTCCCTCGGCGGCTGGATGGCCACGGAGTTCGCGGTGGCGCATCCGCAGCGTTTGCGCCGGCTGGTGCTGGTCGCACCGGCGGGCCTTCCCGACCCGCAGCATCCGGGGCCGCCGATGGGATCCTGGTCGCTCGAGGAGATGTATGCGCACCTCGTGAGCGACGTGCAGATCCTCAAGCCGCATCTGCCGCAGCGGCCTGAAGAGGCGCCGGCGCACGCCGCGGCGGTCGCGCGTGAGATGCAATCGGCGCGCAGACTCGCCGCCCAGGGGCCTTTCAATCCCAAGCTCGCGCGCTGGCTGCACCGACTGACGATGCCGACCCTGCTCATGTGGTCGAAAGCCGATCGGATCGCGCCGGTCGGCCGCGCGGCGCGCTGGATGGAGCTGCTGCCGAACGCACGGCTCGAGCTGTTCGAGAAGGCCGGACACCTGGTGCTCGATGAGCTGCCGGAGGCGCGCGAGTGCGTATGCAGATTTCTGGCCTGACGCTGCAGCGGACCACGCACCGGCGCGCGACCGCGAGCGGATGCGCTGGCGCATGAAGCTCTATTCACAGGACAACAGCGAGCTCATGCGGATCGACGCGATCCAGCGCGAGGGCGACGAGCTCATCATCAAGGGCAAGGTCTTCGGTGCGATGCCGATGACGGCCAAGCTGCGCCCCGATGAGGCACGCAGCGCACTCAAGCTTCTCGATGCGAAGCTCGTGCTGTTCCTGCTCACTTTTCTCTTCCGCCGCAGCCGTAGGGGGAGTTCCGGGCGCTGAGCCCGCCCGCGGCGCCATGCCCGAGCGCATCGACGGCGTCATCGTCTGCGGGGCAGGTCCGGTCGGTCTCGTCACGGCGCTGAAGCTTGCGCGGGCCGGCATTCGCGTGCTCGTGGTCGATGCGGCCGCAACGATCAGCGACGAGCCGCGCGCCGTCGTCTACCACTCGCCGGTGGTCGAGCGTCTGGATGGGCTCGGGCTGCTCGATGATCTCAAGGCAATCGGCGTTCTCAAACAGACGTATCACTACTGGACGATCGATCATGCGCTGCTCGCGCGGCTCGACATGGCGGTGATTCGTCCCGAGGACACCGCCTATCCCTACAATCTGCACCTCGGGCAGCCGATGCTGGCCGCGATCATTCTGCGCCATCTGCTGCGCGTGCCCGGCGTCGAGGTGCGCTGGCGCCACCGCGTGACGCGCATTGCACAGTCGCAGGCCGCAGTCTGCGTGACGCTCGAGACGCCCGAGGGCGAGCGCGAGCTCGCGGCACCCTGGGTGGTGGGCGCGGATGGCACGCACAGCGGCGTGCGCCGCGCCGTGGGCGCGAGCCTCGACGGCATCACCTGGCCGGAGTGGTTCGTCGCGACCAACGTGCGCTTCGATTTCGAGGTGCACGGCTTCGGTCACTCGAACGTCGTTCTCGACCCCGAGCACTGGGCGATCATTCCCAAGATCGATCAAAGTGGCCTGTGGCGTTGCACCTATCGCGAGGAACCGGAATTCTGCGAAGCGGAGATCCGCCGTCGGCTGCCGGAGCGCTATGCGCTGTTCGCGCCCGGTCTCGCAGCGCTCGAGCCCGAGGCGCTCTCGCCCTATCGGGTGCATGAGCGCTGCGTGGCGAGCTTTCGCATCGGACGCGTGCTGCTCGCCGGCGATGCAGCACACGTCGTCAATCCCATCGGCGGCCTCGGACTGACGGGTGGCCTGCTCGATGCGCTGCCGCTCGCCGAATCATTGATCGAGGTGATCGCTGGGCGGCGGCGCGATACCGTGCTCGATGCCTACGCCGGCGAGCGGCGCCGCATCTTCCAGGAGGTGACGGCTCCTACCGCGCGCGAGAATCGCCGCCGCGTGAGCGAGCGCGATCCCAAGCGTCGGCAGGCGGACGTGGAGCGGCTGCGCCGGCTCGGAGCCGACCCGGCGCGCGCGCGCGAAGCGCTGCTCTCGGTCTTCAGGCTCGTCGGCCGGGATCCGTTGGCGATGTGCGACTGATTCAGTCCGCTCCGAGCCGTTCCTGCAGATAAGGAACCACCTGCGCAAGCGCGATGCGCTCCTGGTGCGCGGTATTGCGGTCACGCACGGTGACGGTCTGATCCGCTGCCGTCTGCCCGTCGATGGTGAAGCAGAAGGGGCAGCCGGCCTCGTCCATGCGGGCATAGCGCTTGCCAATCGCCTGCTTCACGTCATGCTCGATGAGGCCGCGCCGCCAGAAGCGCCGGCGCACGTCCTGATAGAGCCGCTCGCTCGTCTCGGGCATGCCGTCCTTGTTGACGAGCGGGAAGATGGCGGCCTTGATGGGCGCAAGGCGCGGCGACAACAGCAGCAGCTCCGGGCTCGCACGCGCCGGGTCTTCGGTGTAGGCCTCGCACAGCACAGCGAGCACGCCGCGATCGAGGCCCGCCGAAGGCTCGATCACGTGCGGCAGATAGCGCTCGCCGCGGTGGGCGCCGTTCGGCAGCAGCTCGCCGCGCTCCGCGTCGAAGTACTCGAGCGAGGTGCGCGCGTGCTTCTGGTGCTGGGCGAGATCGAAGCTCGAGCGATGCGCGATGCCCTCGAGCTCGCCGAAGCCCGGCGCAGTGAACGGGAAGCGATACTCGACATCGCTCGTGCCCGCACCCTCACGCGCATAGTGGGCGAGCTCCTGCGCCTCGTGCTCGCGCAGCACCAGGTTGTCGCCGGCGAGCCCCAGATCGCGCCACCATTGCATGCGCTCGGCGCGCCAGAAGGCATACCATTCGCGCGCCTCGCTCGGATGGCAGAAGAACTCGATCTCCATCTGCTCGAACTCGCGGCTGCGAAAAGTGAAATTGCGCGGCGTCACTTCGTTGCGGAATGCCTTGCCGACCTGAGCGATGCCGAAGGGCACCTTCACGCGCGTGGTGTCGACCACGTTCTTGAACTGCACGAAGATTCCCTGCGCAGTCTCTGGGCGCAGGTACGCCACGTCCGCCTCGGTAGCGGTCGCGCCCACGTAGGTCCGGAACATCAGATTGAATGCGCGCGGCTCGGTCAGGCTGCCGGGCTTCTCGGCATCCGGCCCGATGACGCGCGTCCACTCGGAGTGCGGCAGCTGCGCGAGGGAGACGGTGCGCAGCTCGCCGAAGGCCTTCTCGGCGCGCTTGCGCTGCTTTTGCTCGCTCGCGGTGTCCGGCATGAAGGCGAACAGCGGCTTGCCCTGCGGATCACCGCTCGCCGGCGCGTACACGAGCAGATGATCGAAGCGATAGCGCTGCTTGGTCTCGCGACAGTCGACCATCGGGTCGCTGAAGCCCGCGATGTGCCCGCTCGCTTCCCACACCTTCGGGTGCTGGATGATGCTGGTATCCAGAGGCACAATGCGCACCGGCTCGCCGGTAGGTCCACGCCGGCCGCCGTTCGGATTGAGCACGACGTCCTCCCACCAGGCATCGCGCAGATTCTTCTTGAGCTGCGCGCCAAGGGGGCCGTAGTCCCAGAAGCCGTTGAGACCTCCATAGATCTCGGAGGCCTGATAGATGAAACCGCGGCGCTTGGCGAGCGCCATGATCTTGTCCATGGATTTCGCGGGCACGGCGCTAGCTCTCACCCTCGCCATCGAAGGCGCGCGCCAGCAGCGTGGCTTCGCCCTTCAGCCGGTGCTTCGCCACGCGATGCGAGGGCGTGTGTGGCAACGACTCCACGAAGGTGATGTAGCGCGGCACCTTCAACGCCGCGAGGCGCGCACGGCACCACTGCAGGATCTCCTCGGGCTGCACCTGCGACTGCGGCTTGCGCACGATCGCGACCAATATGTCCTCCTCACCGAGCGGCGCCGGTACGCCGACCGCGGCGGCCTCCTGCACTTCGGGATGATCGGAGATGATCCGATCGAGCTCGGCTCCGGAGACATTCTCGCCGCGCCGGCGGATGATGTCCTTCTTGCGCGCCACGAAATAGAAGTAGCCGTCGGCATCGCGACGTGCGAGATCGCCGGTGAGAAACCAGCCATTGCGAAAAGCCGCGGCCGTCTGCACGGGATCATCGAGGTATTCCCTGAACATCATCGGCGTGCGTACCACGAGCTCGCCCACAGCACCCGGCGGCAGCTCGTGGTCCTCCTCGTCAACGACGCGTAGCTGCGCGAAGCTGCCGGGGAAATTCGGGTGCACGGCGGGTAAGCCGATGCTGCCGGGCTTGTGCGGTCCGAGGAAGGGGTTGCAGCAGGCTCCCGGAATCTCCGACATCCCGTAGCCCTCGATCAGGGCCGGCACGTTGAACTCGCGCGGGAAGACTTCGTACATGCGCTCGCTGATCGGCCCACCATAGAGCTTGCGGATGCGGTGCGTGGGATTGAATTCCGAGCGCGGCCGGTTCATGAGAATGTTGCCGATCGCGGCGAGGAAATTGAACTGGGTCGCGCCGCTGCGCGCGGCCAAATCCCAGAACTGCGAGGCGCTGAAGCGTACCGTCGTCACGAGCGTGCCGCCGGCGGCAAGTGCCCCGCCCAGCGAGTAGAACAGCGCATTGATGTGAAAGAACGGCATGACGGTGAGCAATCGCTCACCCGGCTGCAGGTGCATGCGCGCCACGAAACCCTCGGCCGCGAGGATGTAGCTGCGCTGCGTGTGCACCACCCCCTTGGGAAATCCAGTGGTGCCGGAGGTGTAGATGACTACCGCCGCATCATCGCTGGACACTCGTGGCGAGCTTGCAATCGGGGCCGCACCGAGGGAGCGCAGCTGCGCGATCACGGCGCGCGCATCGGACCCTGTCACACCCAGCTCGTTGAGCGACAGCAGCGGTGCGCCATCGGGCAGCGTGCGCGCCACTGCGCCCACGCGGTCGAAGTCCTCCTGCTGGCACACGATGAGCGCTGCGCGCGCATGCCCGAGCAGATAGGTGAGCTCGTCGGCCGTGGCGGCCGGGTTCAGGGGAATGAAGAGCGCTCCGAGCCGCGCCGCCGCCAGGAACAGGAGGACGCTCAAGTCGCTGTTCAGGGAAATCAGGACGAGGCGCGCGCCGTGGCCGATGCCGCGGGCCGCCAGCACGTGGGACAGCACCAGGCTCCCCTCGGCGAGCTCCGCGTAGCTCCAGACCCGCTGCTCGAACTGCACCACCGGCTTGGCCGCGAGCGCCTCGCAGCGCGCGGTGAGGAACGAGGTAATAGTGCCATCGTGAGGCCGATAGAGGGCGAGCACCTCCGCCGGTGAGAGCGCAGCGCCCTCCACGCGATCCGCGGCCCTCACGGCGCGCTCCCCGCCTTGCGCAGACTGATCAGTCCGCCGCCCTGCGCAGTCGAAAGTCGTACTCGGCCGTGAAGTAGGGAATGCTCATGCGCTCCCCGTCCGGAGCCGGCCCCGGCTCGTGCCGCTTGAAGTCGACCACGAGCGATTCCTTCATGCCGAACACCGCATCGGAATCGAGATAGGGGCTGTTGGAGACGAACAGGTGCGTGGTTACCGCCTCGTATCCGGGAGCGGAGACGATCATGTGGATATGGCCTGGACGATAGGGATGGCGCCCCATCTCGTTCAGCATGCTGCCCACCGGCCCGTCGATCGGCACCGGATAGAAGCTCGGTCGGATCGAGCGGAACCAGTACCGGCCCTGCGAATCGGTGCGTATCTTGCCGCGCGCGCGCATCTCGGTCTCATCCGGCAGCTGCATGTCGTAGTTGCCCTCACCATCGCCTGACCAGATATCGAGCGTCGCACCGGGGATCGCGCGTCCGTTGGCATCGAGTACGCGCCCCGAATAGAAGGTCGGATCTCCCTTGACGCCCTCGGCGAGGTTACTGCCGAGCGGCCGCTCGGGAGCGCCTTCCCAGTAGTAGGGCCCGAGCACCGTGGACTCCGCCGACCCGTTCTTCGCGGGATGGTTCAGGGAGATGACCAGGATCGATGCGCCGAGCGTGTCCGAGAGCAGGATGAACTCCTGCCGCTTGTCGGTGCACTTCCTGCCGACCTCGGTGAGGAACTGGATCCCCTTGATCCACTCCTCTTCGGTGAGCCGCACCTCGCGGATGAAGTCGTGCAGATGCGTCACCAGCGAGGTCATGAGCTGCTTGAAGCGCGGATCGCGGCTCTCGGACAGCCGCTCGATGACTGCGCGCGTGATGCTTTTCTCGTCGAAGTCAGCCATGTGTCTTCCCCTTCAAGCCGGCCTGCCGTGTTGACGCGTCAACGCATCAACCGACCGTGAGGCCGCCATCCACTATGAGTGTATGACCCGTAACATACGACGCCGCATCGGAGCATAGCCAGAGGATCGCGCCCGCGATCTCCTCTGGCTGGGCGATGCGCCCCATCGGCACGCTCGCGGCAATGTCCTGCACAGCGACGTGCCCGGCGACCATACGGTGCAACAGTCCGGTGTCGACTGGTCCCGGTGCCACCGCATTCACCCGCACGTTCGACCGGGCGAGCTCGAGTGCCGCCGCTTTGGTAAGACCCACGATCGCATGCTTGCTCGCGGTGTACAGGGCGATGTTGGCGATACCGGTGACGCCTGCGCTCGAGGAGGTGTTGACGATCGCGCCGCCACCGTGCTCGAGCATGTGCGCGATCTCATGCTTGAGGCCGTGCCAGATGCCCTTGAGATTGACGCCGATGATGTGGTCGAAGTCCGCGTCGGTCGTGCTCTGAACCGGTGCGAAGCGACCCTCGACGCCGGCATTGTTGACCGCTGCATGAATGCGCCCGAAGCGCTCGCTCGCATGGCTCACGACGGCACGCACATCCGCTTCGCGCCTCACGTCAGCCTCGATGAAGCTGCCCTCGCGCTCCCCGCGCCGGCGCAGCTCGGCCTCCAGGCTGCGGCCCTCCGCCGCGCCGAGCCCGGCGGCGACCACGCGCGCGCCGCAGGCCGAGAATGCCAGCGCCGTCGCGCGCCCAATACCGGTCGTCGCGCCGATGACGAGGGCCGTCTTCCCCGAAAAATCCATCGTGGCCATGGTGATGCCGAGCGCTGCCGAGCACGACTGTAGTCGTGCCGCTCACCCGCAGCAAGCGCGCGACCCTTGCGGCCACGCGCCACTGGCATAATCGTCTCAGCTGTTATCGTCAGGAGGAGCCAACATGCCCGGACCGTTTCGCGCCGATCAGGTGGGAAGCCTGCTGCGACCGGCAGCGCTGATAGCGGCGCGCGGCGAGGCTAAGCGCGGAGGCCTGCCCGCCGCAGAGCTGCGCCGCCTGGAGGACGATGCCATACGCGAGGTGGTCGCCCGGCAGGAGGCCATCGGGCTGCAGGCAGTGACGGACGGCGAGTTTCGCCGCGAGTGGTGGCACCTCGATTTTCTGCGTCAGCTCGAGGGCGTCACCATCCGCGAGAACCCGGGACCGAAGTTCGGCGGCACCGAGGAGCAGCCGCCGATCGCCACCGTAACGCACAAGGTGCGCTACACGAAGCCCGTCATGGTCGAGGATTTCAAATTTCTGCGCGGCACGACGCAGCGCACCGCCAAACTGACGATCCCCTCGCCTTCGATGCTCCATCTGCGCGGCGGCCGCAATTCGATCTCGCGCGAGGCCTATCCGGATCTCGATGAGTTCTGGCGCGACGTTGCGGCTGCCTACCGCGCGGCGATCGCCGCATTTGCCGCCGCCGGCTGCTCCTATCTGCAGCTCGACGACGTGGGCTTCGCCTATCTCGCCGATGAGAAGTTTCGCGATAGTTGCCGACGCAACGGCGATGACCCGCGAGAGCTGCCGGCACGCTACGTGGGCACCATCAACGATGCGCTCAAGCAGCGGCCGCGGGGCCTCGTCGTGACGCTGCATACCTGCCACGGGAACTTTCGCAGCTCCTGGGCCACCGAGGGCGGCTACGAGCTCGTCGCGGAGTCGATGTTCCAGAGCGACATCGACGGATTCTTCATGGAGTTCGACTCCGCCCGCTCCGGGAGCTTCGAGCCGCTGCGCTATCTGCCGCGCACCAAGAAGGTGGTGCTCGGCCTGGTGACCACCAAGGTAGGTGAGCTCGAAAGCAGCGACACGCTCGTGCGCCGCATCCACGAGGCGGCGAAGTTCGTGCCGCTCGAGAACCTGTGCCTGTCGCCCCAGTGCGGCTTCTCGAGCAACGAGACCGGCAACAAGCTCTCGGAGGACGCGCAGTGGCGCAAGCTCGAGCTGGTCGTCGAGGTCGCGCGCCGCGTGTGGGGCACGAAATGAAAAAACGTTTGCGAGGATGCGAACTTTACAGCTGAGGGTCACGCAACGCGCAGCGCCCGGCCCCTGAGATCTGGCACGTGAGTTGCAAGGCCTTAGGGTGGGACGTGGCTGCAGCTCTTGCGGCCACGACGGAGAGCCGCTTCACGGGAGAAGGGGATGATGCTGGTAAGTCTACGCGAGAGAAAAGTGACGCTGCTCGACGTGGTTGCCGCCGTGAGCGGCTTCGCCGATAGCGAGGAAGAGGCAGCGCTCGTCATCAATCATCTGTTCGGCTCCGAGCAGATCGCATTCACCAATCGCCCCCAACGCACGGAGCTGGAGGCCTGGCTCATCTGAGGCTGAGCCCTCGAGAGCTCTCCCCGGCGGTCGCTCATACCCAGGGCTTGCCGGTCACCGGATGAGGATAGTGAAAGGGCACGATGGGCGTTTCCGGCCATGAGGCCACGGCATCCGGCAGCAACTCGTCGGGTCCCACGGGATCATCGGGATAAGCTCGCACGGACTCCGCGTGCCCAAGCGGTTTCGAGTGCGCCCACCCGTCCTCGTAGCTCGCACGATAGACCTGGCGATAATTCAGCAGCTTGATGCGCCACAGGCCATCCTCGCCCTTGGCATAGGTGTTCTCGCAGATCGCGCCCTCCCACCACTGGCGCGGTAGCTCGGAATTCACATCCTTTTTCGTCTCGTGGGCGCCCGCCTGCATGAAGCAGCGTATGCGTCCCTGGGCCGAGCGCCGGTCCGCCGCCACGTCGATGATGTCCTGCAACTGCAGATGCTCGCGCAGCACTCCGTAGCTCGGACCACTCGCACCGCTTCCGATGCTCTGCGCGACGAATCCGGTATAGAAGCGCCGCTGGCCCACCCTGCCCTGATAGAGCCCGCGGCCGAGACGCACGGCGCCATCCTCGGCGAACAGGCCGATCACTTCCTCGTACAGAGACTTGTCCAGGTAATAGCCGTAGGCGTGCTGCAGGCGCCGGATAGCCTGCACGTCCTCGAGCATCCCGAGGCGCGTGGCCATCTGCTCCATCTGCTTCTCCATCGCCTGCAGCCGCTCGTCCGCACTCAACTTGACGGGGGGTCGCTTCGTGGTGCGCGCGCGGGCCGTCACGGACACAAGAGCGATCGGTACCACCGCTGCCAGTGCGCCCATTCGGGTGATGAACGAGCGCCGCTCGATATCGCGCATCCTCGACCTCCCACGGCGAGCTGCCGCAGCCCGCGAGGCGGCAAAGTGTATACGAGCGCCGCTTGCACGCCGTGGCGAGTGCGCGATTGCGTGATGCGGCTCACTGCGCGGCGCGCCGCTATACTGCGGCTCGGCCGCTCACGGCACTCAAGTATCATGCTCTGGCTCAAAGCCTTTCACGTCATCTTCGTCGTCACCTGGTTCGCCGGCCTGTTCTATCTGCCGCGCCTGTTCGTGTATCACGCCGGCGCGTCCGAGGAGCTGCTGCGCGCGCGCTTCGCGGTGATGGAACGGCGTCTGTTCGCGATCATGTCGCTCGGCGCGGCGCTCGCGCTCGCCTTCGGCATCGCGCTGGTGGCGAGCGCCCCGCAGTATCTGCAGTTCGCGTGGCTGCACGTAAAGCTCGCGCTGGTCGCGCTGCTCGTGCTCTATCACCTGTGGTGTCTGCGGCTGATGCGTGCCCTGGACTCCGGGACGGACCGCCATACGGTGCGCTGGTATAGAGCCTTCAATGAAGTGCCCAGCGTGCTGCTGATCGGGATCGTGGTGCTGGCCGTGGTCAAGCCCTTCTAGAGCCGCGCGGCCCGGCGCGACCGCTTCAGAACAGACCGACGATCCTGCCGCTGTCGTCCACGTCGATGGCGTTCGACGCCGGCACCTTCGGTAGTCCCGGCATGGTCATGACATCGCCGCAGATCATGACGACGAACTCCGCGCCCGCAGCGAGCCGTACCTCACGTACGTTCACGACGTGTCCCGACGGGGCGCCGCGCAGCTTCGGATCCGTCGAGAACGAGTACTGGGTCTTCGCGACGCACACCGGGTAGTGCCCGTAGCCCGACTCTTGCAACTGCTTGATCTGCGCGCGCACCTTGCTGTCGGCCGTGATGTCCGACGCGCCGTAGATCTTCGTGGCGATCGACTTCATCTTCTGCCACAGGGTCTCGTTCTCGTCGTAGACGAACTTGAAATAGTTCGGCTGGTCGCACAGATGCACGACCTCGGAGGCGATGTCGAGTGCGCCCGCGCCGCCCTCGGCGAAGTGCCTTCCCAGGATTACTTTGGCACCGTGATGGCCGGCGCGCTCGATGAGGATGCGCACTTCAGCCTCGGTATCCTCCGCACGGTGGTTGATGGCGACCAGGCACGGCAAACCGTACTTGTCGCGCACGTTGTCGATGTGGCGCTCGAGGTTGACGATGCCCTTCTCGAGTGCGGCGAGGTTCTCCTTGCCGACGTCCGCGACCTCCACGCCACCGTGATACTTGAGCGCGCGTACCGTGGCGACGATCACCGCCGCGGCTGGCACGAGGCCGGCCTTGCGGCACTTGATGTCGACGAACTTCTCCGCGCCCAGATCCGCGCCGAAGCCGGCCTCGGTCACCACGTAATCCGCGAGCCTCAGGGCCGTCTGCGTCGCCATGACCGAGTTGCAGCCGTGGGCAATGTTCGCGAACGGACCACCATGAATGAACGCGGGGTTGTTCTCGAGGGTTTGCACCAGGTTGGGTGCCAGGGCATCGCGCAGCAGCGCAGTCATGGCTCCGTGCGCTTTGAGATCGCGTGCGCGGATCGGCTTCTGGTCGGCGGTGTAGCCGACGACGATCTTCCCGAGGCGCTCCTTGAGATCCTTGACGCTCGTCGCCAGGCAGAAGATCGCCATCACTTCCGAGGCCACGACGATGTCGAAGCCATCCTGGCGCGGGTAGCCATTGGCCGAACCACCGAGGGCCACCACGATATCGCGCAGCGCCCGATCATTCATGTCCACCACGCGCCGCCACGCCACGCGGCGCACGTCGAAGCCCAGCGCGTTGCCGTGATGGATGTGGTTGTCGATGAGCGCGGCCAGCAGGTTGTTGGCCGCCGCAATCGCTGCGAAGTCGCCGGTGAAGTGCAGATTGATGTCCTCCATCGGCACTACCTGCGAATAGCCGCCGCCCGCGGCTCCGCCCTTGACGCCGAACACCGGTCCGAGCGCAGGCTCGCGCAGACAGATGATGGTGCGCTTGCCGAGGCGGTTGAGCGCATCCCCCAGGCCAACCGTCGTGGTGGTCTTGCCTTCGCCGGCGGGCGTGGGCGATATAGCTGTCACCAGCACCAGCTTGCCGATCGGGCGGTCTTTCAGCGTATCGATGTAATCCAGCGCGATCTTGGCTTTGTAGCGGCCGTAAGGCTGCAGACTCTCCTCGGGAATGCCGAGCCGCTCCTTCGCCAGCGCGACGATCGGGCGCATCTTGGCCTTCTGGGCAATCTCGATGTTGGTTGCGGGAGGTGCCATGGTTGCTCGACTTTCTTTTGTGAGTTGCGCAACTGTAGCATGGCCCACCGCCGCACCCTCTCGGAGAAGCGACATGGTGATGCTCGTAGGCGGAGAGCTGCTCGTCCGCACTTTGGTTGGTGCGCACGTGCGCACGGTGTTCGGTCTGCACGGCGCACACCTGGAGACGATCTTTCAGAGCTGCGCGGCGCACGGCATTCCGATCATTGATACGCGCCATGAAGTGGCCGCGGGCCACGCGGCCGAAGGCTATGCGCGCGCGTCCCGCTGCCTGGGAGTCGCGCTCGTGACGGCGGGTCCCGGCTTCACCAATTGCATCACCTCGATCGCAAACGCATATCTGGATCGCACGCCCGTTCTATACATAAGCGGAGCGGCGGCGCTACGCGATGCGGAGACCAACACGCTGCAGGCGGGGATCGATCAGGCGGCCATCGCCCGACCGATCACGAAGTGGGCGCACACGGTCACGACGGTCGCACAGATTCCGCGTCTGGTGGCGCACGCCATACGCATTGCGAGCTCGCCGCCCACCGGGCCGGTGCTGCTCGATCTGCCCATGGACGTGCTCACGGCAAGCGTCGATGAAGGCTCGGTGCGCATGCCACAGACGCTCGCGGTCGAGGTGCATCCGGCTCCGTCCCCCGAATCAGGAGTCATCGAGGCCGCGCTCGAGCTGCTGCGAGCCGCGGAACGGCCGCTGATACTCGCGGGCGCCGGCGCCTGGCAGGCGGATTGCGCCGCGGAGCTGCGCACCTTCGCCGAGCTCAGCGGCATTCCCGTCTTCTCCGACTTTCAAGCTCACGGCTTGCTGCCGAGCGACCATCCTCTCTACGGCGGCACGTTCCACAAGCTCGCCGATCTGGCGGCACCAGCCGATCGCGCAGACGTGGTGCTCGCGCTGGGCACGCGCTTCGGGCTGTTCACGCTCGGCACGAGCGATCGACTCGTGCCCGCGGCTGCAAAGCTGATTCACGTCGAGATCGATCCAAGGGAGATCGGCCGTCTGCGCGATGCGGCGGTTGCCATCGCCGCCGACCCGCGTGAGACCCTGCGTGCGCTGCTCACCGCGGCAGGCTCGCACCGCTGGCCGGTGCATACCGCCTGGCAGGCGACGATTCAGCGTGCCAAGGCGGCGCGCCGGCGGCGCGCGAGCGAGGCGCTCGGGCGCACGCAGCCACCGATACACCCGTATCAGGCGGTGAGTGCGATCGCCGAGCACATCAGTGAGGACACGATCGTCATCGGCGACGGTGCAGAGTCCTATCACTGGATGAATGAGGTGATCCGCCAGACCCACCCGGGCAGCTACATCACCCACGGCTTCCTGGGTGCCGTGGGCTTCGGCCTGGGGCTTGCGATCGGGGCGCAGGTGGCACAGCCGCAGCGGCCCGTGCTGTGCCTCGCGGGAGACGGCGCGCTCGGCTTCACGATTGCAGAGTTCGACACGCTCGCGCGCCATCACCTGCCGGTGGTGGTCGTGGTCATGAACAACCGCAGCTGGGCCGCCTCGCAACATTTCCAGGAGATGGTCGGCAATCCGGTGCGCGGGACGCGACTCTCGGGCGCGCAGTACCACGAAGTCGCACGCGCCTTCGGTTGTCTGGGACGGCATATCACCGAGATCAAAGATCTCGGTCCGGCCATTCGCGAGGCGTTCGCAAGCGGCGGACCCGCCTGTATCAACGTCGAGATCGACGTGGCGCCCATGCCTCCGGAGCTGGAGCTGCTCGCATCGCGCCACGCGTGATGCGCGGCGCGACCGCACTCAATCACTCGCGCTCGCCGCGTCGAGACTCTTCAATGCCGCCGCGCTGAGCTCGAGATCCGTGGCGCCGATGAGCTCCTGCAGCTGCGCGACGCTCGTCGCGCTTGCTATGGGCGCGGTGACGCCGCGCGCCAGCAGCCACGCGAGCGACACCTGCGCGGGCGTCGCCTCGTGCTCGCGTGCCACGGCATCGAGCGCGCGCAGAATGCGCAAGCCGCGCTCGGTCAGCATGTCCTTCACCCGATAGGCGCGCGGCCGGTTGGTGAGATCGGCGGCCGAGCGGTACTTGCCGGTGAGAAATCCGCTCGCCAGTGAGAAGTAGCTGATGACGCCCAGATTCTCGCGCTTGCAAAGCTCGGCGAGCTCGCCCTCGAAGCTGGCACGATCGTAGAGGTTGTACCAGGGCTGCAGAGACTCGTAGCGCGGCAGGCCGCGCGTCGCGCTCGTCTGCAACGAGGCCGCCAGGCGCTCGGCGCTGTAGTTGGATGCGCCGATCGCACGCACCTTGCCCTGCGCGAGCAGCTGCGCATGGGCCTCCAGAGTCTCCTCGAGCGGCGTGCCGGCATCGTCGCGATGTGATTGATAGAGATCGATGTAGTCGGTCTGCAGCCGGGTGAGCGAGCGCTCCACTGCACGCATGATGTAGGCGCGGGACAGGCCCTGCTCTCCGGGTGCCATCTCGATGCCGACCTTGGTTGCGATCAGCACCCGAGAGCGCTGCCCGCGGCTCTTGAGCCACTTGCCGATGACGCTCTCAGACTCCCCGCCCTGATGTCCGGGGATCCAGCGCGAGTAGACGTCTGCGGTATCGATCAGATTCATGCCGGACGCGACGAATGCATCGAGCACCTCGAAGGAGGTGGCCTCATCCGCCGTCCAACCGAACACATTGCCGCCGAGAGCGAGCGGCCCGACGAGCAGGCCCGAGTTGCCGAGCTTTCTGAGCACGTGGATCTCCACGGCAGCAGGCAAGGTGCCGCCGGATCAGGCGCAAAGCGTGATGCAAGTGTAAGCGCCAGGTGCATGCTGCGGCGCAGAATCGCGCCTCGCAACCTTCAGAATCCGCGCTGCGGACCGATAAGGGCTGTAACACCCCTGCGGCCGCCGTAGCGCTTCCGCTGCGGAGTCCGAGAGCCACGTCACACATGCAAGCCGAGCCGGATTGCACAGCCGCAAGCACCGTGCGGGATGCAACGCCACGCGCGCCGTGGCGGGCGCAGTCGCGCCTGAGCACGGCACTCGAGCACTACAACAGTTACGCCACAGTCGTCGCTGCGGCGCTCGTGTTCGGCGCGCAGCAGCTGCTGCCCGCTTGGACGATGCTTGGCGCCGCATACGTGCTGCCCGTGCTCCTCGGCCTCTGGGGCCAAAGAGCTCGCGGTCCCTATTTCGCAGCAGCCGCGTGCACCGCGTTGCTCGCGCTGCACATCGTGCTCACGGGCGCGCAGCCGGCCATGCACCCCATGCACATGCTCGATGTGGCGCTTGCATTGCTGCTGCCGTGGCTCACGGCGCTTGCGACCGCACGCCGCGGGAGCCACGGCCTCAGGTACGCCGAGATGCTGGTGCAATCGCAGCGCGCGCTCCTCGAGCAGAGCGATCTGCGCCTCGCGCTGTCGCGCGCCGAGGAGGCGCGTGCGGAGGCACGCCGCGTGGCCGAGCGGCTCGACTTCGCCCATCGCGCCGGACGCATCGGCTCCTTCGACATGCCGGTGCACGATGACGGCAGCGCGTACGTCTCCCCGGCGCTGATAGATCTCAACGACCTGCAGCATCTCGGGCGCGCTCCGACCAACGAGGAGTGGCTCGCACTGCTTGGGGCACAGCGCATGGGCTGGCTCGAGGAGTATCGGGCCGCGGCGCGCGAGCGGCGCCCGTTCTTCATCGAGTATCAGCTGTCGCGGCGCGACGGCAGCACACGCTGGCTCGCGACGCATGCGGAGTTCCAGTACGACGCGCAGCAGCGCCCACGGCGCTTCGTCGGCGCGACCTTCGACATCACGCGCCTGAAGGAGGCGGAGGAGGCGCGGCGGCTGGCCGAGGCGCGCCTCGAGCGCGCGATGCGCGGCACGCACGACGGTCCGTGGGAGTTCGACGTGCCCACGGGACGCTACTGGCTCGCACCGTATTTTCTGCAGATGCTCGGCTACGGCGCCGAGCTCGAGCCCACACGCGAGGCGATGAAGGCACTGATCCACCCGGAGGACATGCCGGCGCAACAGTCGGCATTCGAGCGCTGTCTGCAGGGACTCGGCCAATACGACGTGGAGTTTCGCGTGCGCAGATGCAGCGGCGAGTATCGCTGGTTCCGCTCGCGTGGTGTGTGCGAGTCCGACGGGAGTGGCCGGCCGATGCGCATCTCGGGCGCTCTGCAGGACGTGAGCGAGCGGCGCGAGTATCAGCGTGCGCTCATCGAGGCGACACAGGCGGCCGACGCGGCGAACCGCGCCAAGAGCGAGTTCCTCGCCAACATGAGTCATGAGATCCGCACGCCGATGAACGGCGTCATCGGCATGACCGAGCTGCTGCTCGATACCGAGCTCGATCCGTCGCAGCGTGACTACACCGAGACGATTCGCAACAGCGCGGCGGCGCTCCTCACGGTCATCAACGACATCCTCGACTTCTCCAAGATCGAGGCCGGCAAGCTCGATCTCGAGCACATCGACATGAACCTGCGCGACACGATCGAGGACGTTGCGCGGTTGCTCGCGATCCAGGCCCATGCAAAGGGACTGGAGCTCACCGTGAGCATCGATGCGGAGGTTCCGGAGCACGTCAAGGGAGACCCGGCGCGCATTCGCCAGATTCTCCTCAATCTTGGCGGCAACGCCGTGAAGTTCACCGATGCCGGCGAGGTCGCGATCGAGATGCGCGTCGTAGAGATCGACGACAAGAACCTGCTGATGCGATGCGAGGTGCGCGATACCGGCCCCGGCATTGCCGCGCAGCGCCTCGGCACGCTCTTCCGGCCCTTCTCTCAGGTGGACGCCTCGACCACGCGACGCTTCGGGGGCACGGGTCTCGGCCTGTCGATCGTCAAGCGCCTCGCCGGGCTGATGCAGGGGGATGCCGGCGTCCTCAGCACGCCGGGTGTGGGCTCGACTTTCTGGTTCAGTGCACGGCTCGGGCTCGAGGCGCAACGCATCTCAAGTCCCTGCGGCGAGCCCGCGGCGCTGCGCGGACTGCGCGTGCTGATCGTCGATGACAATGCGACGAACCGGCGCGTGCTGGCGGGACAGATGGCGGTGTGCGGCGTCGAGGCGATCAGCGTCGCGAGCGGCGAGGAAGCGCTCGGGGCGCTGCATGCGGCCGCGAGCGAGCGTCGGCCCTTCGACGTCGCGTTGCTCGACTTTCACATGCCGGACGGCGATGGCGAGTATGTCGGGCGACGCATACGCACGGAGCGGTCGCTGCGCCATACCCGGTTGGTGCTGCTCACTTCTGCGGGCTACCGCGGCGATGCGCAGCGCTTCGCCGCGCTCGGCTTCGCCGGCTACCTGCTCAAGCCCGTCACGCAGCGCGAGCTCGCGGGATGTTTGAGCCTGGTCATGTCGAGCAGCGCCGACTCCTGGCAGCAACGCGCGCAACCGCTCGTCACGCGTCACCAGGTGCGCACACTCAGCGCTCCGCGCGATACGCGTGTGCTGCTCGCAGAGGACAACCTCGTCAACCAAAAGGTCGCACGCGCGATGCTGGAGAAGCTCGGCATGACGGTGGAGGTCGTCTGCAACGGGCGCGAGGCCGTCAATGCCTGGAAGAGCGGCCGCTTCGATCTGATCGTGATGGATTGTCAGATGCCGGAGCTCGACGGCTACGAGGCGACACGCGAGATACGCCGCTCCGAGCCCTACGGCCGACGCATTCCGATCGTGGCGCTCACGGCGCACGCGATGAAGGGCGACGATGCCGAGTGCCGTGCCGCGGGCATGGACGACTACCTCGCAAAGCCGCTGGATCTCGAGCGCCTGCGCGGCTGCCTGGAGCGCAATATCGGCGCGCTGCTGCTGCCGGGCACGATGGCTCGCGACTCCATCAAGGGCGCGTCCGCTGCTCCCGTCGACTGGGACGCGCTGCTCGACTCGCATGCCCACGATGAGCCGGGTGTCGCGGAGCTCGCCCGTCTCTTCATCACCTGTGGCGATGAGTCGCTCGCGGCGCTCGCCGCCGCTGCAGGCACCGGCGACCTGAGCGCGGTGCGCGAGCATGCGCACTCGCTCAAGGGCGCGAGTGCGAGCCTTGCGGCGCATGGCCTGGCCGAGATCGCCGCGGAGCTCGAGAGCGCCGCGCGCAGCGGAGCGCGTGAGCGCGTTCCCGGATTGACCGCTGCACTTGCGGATGAGCTGCGACGCGCGATCGAGTACCTGCGCACCAAGGTCGCCTGAGCGTCACGGCAACGCCTGGCCAAGGGGGTACACTGTCGCCTGGTTCGAGGTGACTTCCCATGCATCCCCCCACGCTTGCCGATCTCAAGCCCTTCATTCGCACCATCCCGGATTACCCGCGACCGGGTGTCCAGTTCCGCGACATCACTACCCTGCTCGGCAACGCGGGTGCCTTCCGCCGCGCGGTGGACGAGCTCGTGCAGCCGTGGGCCGGCTCGAAGATCGATCGCGTGGCCGGCATCGAGGCGCGCGGTTTCATTCTCGGTGGCGCCATGGCGCATCAGCTGTCTGCGGGCTTCGTGCCGATCCGCAAGAAGGGCAAGCTGCCGCATACCACCGTGCGCGTCGCGTACTCACTGGAGTACGGCCTCGATGAGATGGAGATGCACACCGATGCGATCGTGCCCGGCGAGCGCATCATCCTGGTCGATGACCTGATCGCGACCGGCGGCACCGCCGAAGGCGCCGTCAAATTGTTGCGCTCGCTCGGCGCGCAGCTGCTCGCCGCATGCTTCATCGTCGACCTGCCGCAACTCGGCGGAGCGCGCAAGCTCGAGGCGCTCGGGGTCGCCGTGCACACCCTTGTTGCCTTCGAGGGACATTGATATCGTAGGCATGAATTTTGCTCCGACGCACCCCCGGGGCCTCCGGGTGGAACAAAACCTATGCAGCGCAGAGCAGTACGTTTCGAAGCGGATCCGATTCTCGACGTAGAGACGATTCGCGCGCGTGCACGCAACGAATTGCAGAATGGCGCAGTCACCGCGAGCTACGGCGCGGATCGGGACGTGGTGCTGCGGCTGCTGAACGAGGCGCTGGCGACCGAGATCGTCGCCGTGCTGAGCTACAAGCATCACTATTTTCTCGCCAAGTCTGCCGGGTGCCCGAACCTCGTGGCGACACTGCGGGAGTATGCCGCGCAGGATGAGCAGCACGCGGATCGCCTGGCCGAGCGCATCGTGCAACTCGGCGGCGAGCCCGACTTCTCGCCCGCCGCCCTGGCGCAGCGCAGCCATGCGGAGTACAGCGCGGGCACTCGGCTCGCCGAGATCGTGCGCGATGCGCTCATCACCGAGCGCGTCGCCGTCGAGAGCTATCGGGAGATGATCCGCTTCGTGGGCGACGGCGATCCGACCACGCGCCGCCTGTTCGAGGATCTGCTCGCCGTTCAGGAGGAGCATGCACGCAACTTGCTGAGCCTCGTCGAAGAGGTCTCGGTGCACGAGGGCTCAGCGTCGCTGCGCCTCACCTGATGCCCGATCATGACCGAGCACACGACTCAAAGCGGCACGGCGGTGACGGAGGAGTTGCGTAACGTGGTTAGCGAAGCAGAGGCGTTCCTGGGGGCGCTGAGCGAGGCGGACGATGCAGAGCTCGAGCGACTGCGTGACAGAGTGCATGACAGCATCGATGCAGCCAAGATGCGGCTCGCCGACATCGAGAGCGATGCCGCTCGCCAGGGCACGCGCGTCTCGAGCGCCATCGAGAGCTGGGTGGCCGACAATCCCTGGACGGCAGTTGCCATCGGCGCGGGCGTGGGACTCGCACTGGGAGTGCTGCTCGCACGAGCCGCGCGCAGTGCGCGGCCGCGCGGCGCGGGCGACTGACGCCGGCCTGTGATGAACGACGGAGCGCAGCCGATCATCGCGCGCGGCAAGTCGTTGCTCGATCAGCTGCTGCGCATCGCGCAGACGCGTCTCGAGCTGCTCTCGATGGAGATCGAGCAGGAGAAGATCAATGTCACGCGCGAGCTGCGCCTCGCCGCCGCCATCGTCATCTGTGCATGGCTCGCCGGCTTCACCCTGGTGCTGTGGGTGGCTCTGGTACTGCCGCCGCGGCCCCGCTTCATCGTACTCGGTGTACTCTTCGTGCTCTTCCTGCTTGGCGGCATCGTGAGCTGGATAGTCCTCAGACGCTCGCTGCGGCGCGCGCCACTCTTCTCACGCGTGGTCGATCAGCTGCGACTCGATCGCGCATCGCTCGGCAACGAGCCGTGACACAGCAGCGCGCTCAATACGTCGCGCGCCGCCTGGAGCTGCTCGAGCTCGAGGCGGAGGTGCAGCGCGCGACACTTGCCGCCACCATCGCTCAATGGGAGCAGAAACGCCTGCTCAACTGGGCAGGCGGAGCGGGCCGCATCGCGCTGCGCGCGCTTTCCTCTCCGCGCATACGCTGGTTGTTGCTTGCCGCGTTGTGGCGCCGCTGGTTTCGCAGGGGGCGTTGATGCGCTCGGGAGCGCTCATCAGCGCCGCGGACTCGCTACCTGGGCCCGATGGCAGACACAGCGAAAAGGCGCAGGCACCGCGGCCGATGACGGCACATGCAGCACTTGGATCGGTGCGCGCGCCGCTGCGGCTGCTGCCGCGAAGCGCCTGGCTGGCACTTCTCGCGGTCGGACTTGCGATCATCGCCCTGGCGCTCGTCGGGACGGGCGCACCAGGTACCGCGCGCGTGAGCCTGCTGGTGCTGGCCCTTCTCGCGCTGGCCCTGGTGCTCGTCATCGGGCGGCTGCAAGTGGCCCGTGCGGTGCGCCGGGAGCAGCGCCTCATGGCCGCGGAACGTGACGCGCGCGCGCTCGAGGAGCTCGTCGAAAGTCGCACGCGCGAGCTGTCGTCACTTTCCACGCATTTGCAGGAGTTCGCCGAGAAAGAGAAGTTCGAGCTCGCGCGCAACCTGCACGATGAGCTGGGTGGGCTCCTCACGGCGGCGAAGATGGACCTCTCGTGGCTGCAGGGGCACATGAGTGCGCCGCCGCCCGCGCTCGAGCAGCACTTGCAGCAGCTCGGCAACGTGCTCGATGAGGCCATGGACGTGAAGCGGCGCGTCGTCGAGGACCTGAGGCCGTCGCTGCTCGATCATTTCGGACTGCCGGCCGCGCTGCGCGCCCACGTCGAGTCGGTGTGCGGTAAGTCGGGCCTCGCCTGTGAGATCAGCGTCGACGATGACGCGGCGGTACCGAAGGACATCGCGATCGGCCTGTTCCGCGTGGTGCAGGAAGGGCTCGCCAACATCGAGCGGCACGCGCATGCGCGCAGCGTTCATCTGACCCTGGCCGGGGACGCGGACCGCTATCGGCTGGAGATTGCCGATGATGGGCGTGGGATCGATCTGGAGGACCCTGAATTTCGCTGGTCACAGGGACTGACGGGCACGCGCCACCGGGTGCGAGCGCTCGGCGGTGAGCTGACCCTCGTGTCCGCGCCCGGAACCGGCACGACGTTGCGAGTCGACGTGCCCAGACCGGCTCCCGAGCCGGGAACCTAGTCGCATTCAGCTGCTGCGGTCAGCTGCGTTGAGCTCATCCCTTCGGAGTGGGCGGCGCCCATTTGGACTGCCCGGCGGCCACGAGCGGCTTGAGCCGGCCGATGTCACGCATCTTGTCGAGGAAGTAGTCGGCGCCGGCCGCGAAGCAATGTTCCCGTACGAAGTCCGATGCGTAGTTGGTGAGCACGATGATGAGCGGCTGGGCCTCGGGGGGGTACAAACGGCGCGCCTGGCGGATGACTGCAACACCGTTGCCTTCGGCGAGCTCGATGTCGACCACCAGCACGTCGTACAGCCCTTCGTTGAGGCGCGACAGCGCGTCCGACTGGGTCTGCGCCTGCGCGGCGACCGCGAGGTGACCCGGCTCCGAGAGCAGCTCGACCAGACGCCGCGTGAGCACGTCGGAATCCTCTATCAAGAGGATGCGGCGCTCGCCCGGCGACGAGGCCTCGGTCCGCGGCGGCAGTGACTCCTCGAGCGCCATCGAGCCTACTGCAGCAGATCGTTCTTGATCGCGTAATAGGTGATGTCCGCGTTCGTCTTCATGCCCATCTTCTCCAGAATTCGCGTGCGATAGGTACTGACGGTCTTCACGCTGAGGAACAGCTTCGCCGCGATCTCCGAAACGCTCTTGCCTTCGGCGAGCTTGCAGAAAATCTGAAATTCCCGTTCCGAGAGCACGCTGTGCCGCGGCTCGCCCGGCGCACCATGGATGCCGCTGACGAGCACCTCGGCGAGCTCCGGGCTGACATAGCGCCCGCCGCGCACGGCCGCGCGTATGGCGCGGCAGAGCTCGGCGTCGTCCGCGGTCTTGCTGATGAAACCGCTCGCACCCGCGCGCAGCACGTTGAGTCCGTACTGCATCTCCGGGTAGGCCGAGAGCACCAGCGTCGCGACGGATTCGTGATGGGAGCGCACCTGCCGCAGCACGTCGAGGCCTGACATGTCGGGCAGCGACAGGTCGAGCAGCAGCACATCGACGGGCGCGCGCCCGAGGAGCGCCAGCGCCTCGCGCCCGGTACGCGCCTCGCCCGCCCAGGAGAAGTCGGCCTGACTCTCGATGATCTGCTTGAGCCCAATGCGCACGAGCTGGTGATCGTCGACGACGGCTATGCGTGTAGCTGGCATGACGCCTTTTATCGTTGCCCTGCGGTGCCTGCTCCGTCAACGACGGCTGGGAGGGAGAGCTCGAGCCGGGGAGTCTTGCGCCCGAGCCCCCACTGCCTGAAGCGTCGAGGACGCATTCAGTTCCCAGGCTCACCGCCACAATCGGTGGCGGGAGCTGGCGAGCAGACTAGCGAGGCTGCACCCGAGCCGGAAGGCGCCTGTGGATCGACCGAAGCTTCACCGTCTCGCAATGACGTGTAGGACAGCTCTTACACGGCGCTTGTCAGTTCGAGGCATCGCTGCTGCTCGAAGGCTCGTCCGCGCCCTCCTCCTTGCCGTTATACGCCTCAAGCCGGTTGTAGAGCGTCTTCAGGCTCACACCGAGGATCTCTGCGGCTTTGCGCTTCACATGGCCACAGTAGGCGAGCGTTGCCATGGTGACGCGCCGCTCGACCTCCTCGAGGGGCGTGCCGACGCGAATGGTGATCGTCGTCGGGTCTTCGGTCTTGGGCACCGTATCGGAGACGCCCACGTCGCACTCGATGCGGTCGTCCGCCATGATGTAGGCGCGCTGCACGTAGTTCCTGAGCTCGCGCACGTTGCCCGGCCAGTTGTGCTGATAGAGCCGCACCAGGGCATCGCGCGAGAAACTCTTGTTGGTCCCCTCGATGCGATTCAACTCATCCAGGAAGAACTGTGCGAGCTGCTCGATGTCGGTGCCCCGGTCCCTGAGGGGCGGCAGCCGGATCGGGAACACGTTCAAGCGGTGATACAGATCCTCGCGCAGCTTGCCGTCCGCGACCGCCTTCTCCGGCTCGCGATTCGTGGCGGCGATGACGCGCACGTCGCTGCTAATCTGCTGCGCACCGCCGACGCGCGTGAACGAGCCGGTCTCGAGCACGCGCAACAGCTTTACCTGCAGCTCCATGGGCATCTCGGTGATCTCGTCCAGGAAGATGATGCCGCCATTGGCGCGCTCGAAGAATCCTTTGTGCTGGCGATCGGCACCCGTGAAACTGCCACGCTCGTGCCCGAAGAGCTCGCTCTCGATGAGCTGGGGCGCCACCGCGCCGCAGTTGAGTGGCATGAAGGGCGCATCACGCCTGCGGCTGAGCTCATGCAATGTTTGGGCGGCGAGCTCCTTGCCGGTGCCGCTTTCGCCGATCAGCAGCACCGTGGCCGATGTGGGCGCGACGCGGCTGAGCTGGTCGTACAGCACCTGCATGCGCTGTGAGCTGCCGAGAATGCGTCCGAACCGCCCGAGCTTGCGCAGCTCGTCGCGCAGCTCGCCGATCTCGTGCTGCAACGCCGAGGTTTTCTTCGCGTGGCGCAGCACCGCCTGCACACGCTCCAGGTCGGCGGGCTTGACCAGATAGTCACTCGCGCCCGCGCGGAGCGCCGCCACGGCACTGTCGACTGTCGCGTGGCCCGTCACGACGATCACCTCGGTCGCGTCGGGCTTCTCCAACTCACGCACGAGCTCGATGCCCTCGCCGTCGGGAAGCCGCAGATCGGTCAGCAGGACATCCGGGTGCTGCCTGCCGAGCTCGATGCGCGCGTCGCGGAGGGAATGGGCGCGCGCGACGGTGAAACCCTCCATGCGCGCAACTTCCTGCAGCCATTCCACGACGTCAGCATCGTCGTCCACAATCAGCGCGTGTGCCATGTATGCCTCATCGACCAGTGGACCTAGTAGGGTATCACGACGCGTCCGGCGTCGCCCTGTGACGGTAACGCACGATCTACCCTTTCTGATCCACCGGCCGCTGCAGAGGCAACGCCGTGAGCGCGTGCAGAGCTATCGAGGTCGACAGGACTGCGAGCGTGATCGCGGTGAGCTCGCTTGCGAAGGAGCCGCCCAGTCCCTGCTCCACGGCGTACGCCAGGTAGTACACCGATGCGATGCCGCGCACTCCGAACCAGCCCACCATGCGCCGCGTGAAATCGCTCGTGGCGAGCCCCGAGACGCCGATGCGCACCGCGATCGGCCGCACCGCGATGAGCACGAGCAGCGCAAACAAAAACAACGCCACGTGCATCTGCGAGATCGCGAGCAGCGCACCCACGAGCGCGACGATCACCAGCTCGGTGCCACGCTCGATCTGGCCTGCGATGCTCGCCAGGTCGCGCGGCAGAGCGCGTGCACGCACGAGCGCGGGCCGCAACCTGCCGCCCCGCGCGAGCATGCTGCCGGCGCTCAACACTGCAAGGAATCCGTTGCCGTGAATGACGAACGCGCCCCCGTACGCCAGCGCGATCACGCTCAGCAGCAGCAACAGCTCGAGGATGCCGGGCTGCCCTGCGTAACCCACTCGCACGCGCGCGTATGAGGCAGCCGCTCCCACCAGGCATCCCAGCACGAGACCACTCGCGACTGCCCACACCAGATCCAGCGCGAGCCAGCGCAGCGCGAGTGGCCCGAGCTCGTGATGACCCATCAGACCGAGTGCGAGGAGCACGAGCGACAGTGACAGCGCCGAGCCCAGTGCACCCTCGGCGCACAGCGTGAAATGCACGGCGTCCTGATCGGGATTCGCGGGCAGGCGTGCATGAGAGCCGAGCACCGGATCCGTCGGCGCGAGAATGGCGCCCAGCAGCAGTCCCTGCGTGAAGGTGAGACCGAGAAACACCGACCCGACGCCCGCGATGAGCGCCGCAGTTGCGAGCAGCGTGACGCTTGCAAGTCGCAACGGCACACGCCACGTGCGCCAATCCACCGCTGCCGGGAGCCGCAGGCCGACGCAAAACAGCGACACTGTCAGTGCCGCCTCGCTCAAAGACTGCAGCAGGTGCACGTGCTCGGTGAGGCGCGGCATCTGGCGCGCACCCCAGACGCCGCCGACGATACCCAGTGCCAAACAGACCACGGCTCCGCTCAGTGGCCAGCGGATGTGCGAGCGCTGCAGCGAGATGCGCTTGAGCCACTCGTTGCGTGGCTTGCTGATTTGAGAGCGTCTCATGGGCCTGCCGGGCGAAGGCTCTGGCCGTGGCGCACGCCACGGCATCACAGGCCCGCATGGCAGAGCAAAGCAGGCGGCGTGCCCGTGCTCGAGCTGCGCGCGCCAGGCTGGCGCGCATTCAATGCGCGGAGTCAGCCTGGTGTTCGGCTCGACAGTGCTCCGGCCATGGGCAGCTGCTGCCGCTCCATGAGCAACTGCACTTGCGCGAACGCCTGCAGCCGAGGGTCGATGGCCGCGCTGGTGGCCGCCTGCTCCAAGCGGTGCACGACCCGCTCGTACACGGCAACACGCGCTTCCGATACGCGTGCGCGAACTCGGACCCTGACAGGCCGCTCGGGGCGTCGCTGGCAACTGCAGCGGCAAAGCTCTTTATCCGGGCGCTCACCGAGCGCCCGTGCCGCCAGGCGCGCGGCCTCCAGCGCGAGCACATTGTCGCCGGGGATTGCAGCGACGAACTCGGCTCCTTCCGCATGAGGGGTGTGCCGGTCCTCATCGGGGTGCTGGCCCCGGTCCCGACGCGGGATTCGCGGACCGGCGAGCGTGAGGAGCAGAGCAGCACATCCAGCCGGGACGCTCCGCGTCGAGCAGATTTTTCGCCGCCTTGTAAAACCTGCAGAGCTTTAGGCGTTTTGCGAACGAATCGTGTATCGCCCACGTAGAACGCCGATCTGCTCGTAACGATCGGCAATGCGATCGGCCTGCAGGCTGATGGTGCGGCGAATGCGCTCCGGCAGGTAGCCTCCGATTGCCTCCTCGTAGCGCTGCAGCGCCTGCTCCTGCATTCCGTGCCACTCCTCGAGCAGCAGCATCTCGCTGCCGGCGAAGAGCGCCGTGCGCAGCAGAGTCCACGCGCGTCGCGCGCGTGCAGCAAGCGTCCCGGCCGTGGCCGGCTCGCCTCCGAGCAGCAAAACAAGCGCTTGCAGCTCATCGCCCAAACGTCCCCACTCTTCGCGTCGCTGCCGCAACAGTGCGCGCAGGTCCGTGTGCTCGAGTCGGCCGGCGCACAGGCGACAGAAGTCCTCGCCATCGCGGCAGATTCGGGTGAGGCGGTTCAAGGTGATGATCGTGTGCTGTGTTTGCATAGCGTTGCTCGAGAGCCCTTGCGGTGCAGCAGCTTAAGCATCAACCGTGCCTGCACTGCGTCAATCTGGCACATGACTTGCAAAACGGAGCCGGGAACGGCAGTTGCGAGCCCGTTCCTAGCTTTTCTCGTCGCGGCTCGGCGCCGCGGCGGCAGTGTTCAACCGAAGACCCCCCGTTTGGCGGGCTGTGGTGCGACCAGCCCGCTTTTTTTTGCCCGTCTCCTTCGTGGGGTGGCCCAGCAAAGATCCTGCAATAGTTCAAAAAGGGAGTTGCGCGAGGGCGCGATTGGAGTTCAAATTCGGCCATGGATGGGGAGCAGCTCGCCGCAATACACCAGGCCTTGGTCGCAGTGCAGCAGGCGGTTCTCCAGATGACCTTCCCGAGCTGCGATCAGGAAGACGTGGTGGAGCTCATCGATCGCGTCGAGTCCGAGCTGCACTCCCGCCATCCGAACATCGGGCTGATGTGCAATTTCCTGAACTCCATCGCGCGCAGCCTGCGTGCGCAGCCTGAGGCCCGCGATGCCTGCCTGACGATCGAGGGAGCGATCGGAGTGGCCGGTATGCCGAGCACCTGGCAGTCGGGAATCTGAGCGCAGCTCAATGCCCTTGCGCCCGCGGCCCTGCGGTGCGCGCCATCCGAGCGATCATCGGCACGAAATCGTCGAAGTCGACGGGCTTTGCGACGTGTACGTCGAAGCCGGCCTGCAGTGCCGCCTCACGATCGGCCTGACTGGCGTATCCCGTGAGCGCGATCGCGATCACGTGCCTGCCTGAGCTGCTGCTCCGGAGCTTGCGCACCAGCGAATAGCCGTCCTCGACCGGCATGCCGATATCGGTCACGACGATGTCGTAGTGGGCACCGGCCGAGTGCCAGTGCTGCAGGGCTGCCGCGGCCGAGTCGCTCACCGTAACCTGCGCCCCTTCCAGTTGCAGCGTTTCCGCGACCACCGCGCGCGCGTCCGCTTCGTCGTCCACGACGAGTATCGACAGTCCGGCGAGCGCGCGGCGCGCCTGCTCCGCAGCAACCGCGCCAGCGCGATTGAGTCCGGACGCAGCGCTGTCACGCGCCTGCGCCTGCGGCAGCGTCACAGTGAATGTGGCGCCTTGCCCCGGGCCTTCGCTATGGGCTCTCACATGGCCACGGTGCAGGGTCACGAGCTCGCGCACCAGCGCCAGACCGAGTCCGAGTCCGGCAGTGTGGCGCGAGGTGCGCTCCTCCTGGCGAAAGCGCTCGAAGACGTGAGGTAGCAGATCTTGTGCGATTCCCTGACCGGTATCCGCGACGGTGATTTCCAGCGCTTCGCCCCGGCGCACGACGCTCACTTCCACTCGTCCACCCGCGTGCGTGAACTTGATCGCGTTTGACAGCAGGTTGCCTACCACCTGTTGCAGCCGGTCGGGATCGCCGTACACCTCGCCCGCGGGATCGAGGCTGCTGAGGAGCTCGATGCGCTTCGCCGCGGCGATCGGTCGTGCAGCCTCGAGGGCGGCCGCCACGGCGCCCGCCAGCGTGAGCAAGCGCGGCTCGATTCTGAGCTTGCCGGAGCTGATGCGGCCGATGTCGAGCAGATCGTTGACGAGGCGCAGCTGCGCTTTCCCGCTGCGCTCGATGCGCTCCGTCATCGCGGCGATCTCCGCGTCGCCGGCGCGCTTGACTGCGAGTATGCGGTTCCAGCCGAGAATCGCGTTCAGCGGTGAGCGCAGCTCGTGCGAGAACACCTGGAGGAACTCGTCCCGACGGCGGTTTGCCTGCTCCGCCGCGGCACGCAGCTCGCGCTCGCGCGTGATGAGCGCGGCGCGCTCGGCTTCGAGGCGCTTGCGGTCGCCGATTTCCTCACATACCCCGATCACGCTCAGCACCGCCCCGCGTGCATCGCAGCGCGGGCCGGCCCGCATGCGGACCCAGCGCTCCATGCCGCGCGGGCCCGCAGGCGCGACGCCGCGCCCGGCCGTCGTAGTGGCCGCCGTCACGCGGAATTCGGCTTGCATTTCCTGCCGGGCGCTCACCACGGCACGCATTTCTGCCTCGAGGGCCTCGCGATCCTCGGGTTGCACATACCGCAAGAGGCTTGCGAGCCGGCACGGAAAGGCCAGTGTGCCCGCGCTCCACAGCACTCCAAAGCGCTCTGAGCCGACCAGCCGATCGGTACGCACCCGCCACTCGAAAGTGCCCAGGCCGGCCGCATCGAGCGCGCGCAAGGCGCCGCGCGGGGCTTGCTTGGAGCGCTTGCGCGCTCGGCGGGGCTGCGGTCGCCGTGCGCGGGAACCGCGCTCGTCGTCAGGAATTGATCCCATGTCGTTTTATTTGCGGACCGGCGGCCGCAATTGGCATGGGTGTTGCTTTAGGTAGATCAAGCTCAACCGCCCAGAAGGAATCCTTGCGCATGACCAACGTCGTCTTGGGGCTGCGCCTGAAGCAGCAACTCACACTGACGCCCCGCTTGCAGCAATCCGTCAAGCTGCTGCAGCTGTCGGCGCTCGAGTGCGTGCAAGAACTGAACCAGGCGATTGCGCAAAATCCCTTCCTGGAAGAGGTCGCGGACGCGCAGGACTCCCGCTCGGAGGAAGAATCGGGGGATGGCACCACGGGCGAGGACTTGGACTTCGGCAGCACCGGGTCTGGGAGCTCCAATGACGATGTGCCGGATTGGACAGAGTGGACGGCCTCCCCGTCGACCTTGCGAGACTCGCTGCGCGAGCAGCTCCTGCTGCTCGGCTTGACCGAGCGCGACTATGGGCTCGCCAACCTGATCGTCGATGCACTCGATGACGATGGCTTCCTGCGCCAACCGCTGGTCGAGCTCGCCCCGATGGTCCCGGACGTTGCGCCCGGGGAGCTCGAGACGGCACTGCGCATCGTGCAGACGCTCGAGCCGACGGGCATCGCGGCACGCGACATCGCGGAGTGCCTGCTGCTGCAAATCAACGCGCTGCCGCCGGAGACACCCGGCCGCAACCTGGCGGCGCGAATAGCCCAGGGCAAGCTCGAGCTGGTGGCGGGCCGTGATCTCGAGCGGCTGCAGGAGGTACTCGGCTGCACCGAGGCGGAGCTGCGCATCGCGCTCGATCTGATCCGCAGCCTCGATCCCCGTCCCGGTTCCAAGGTGGGCACTTTCGAGCCGCGGGCGATCGTCCCGGACGTGATCGTGCGCAAGGACAAACGCCGCTGGGCCGTGTCGATCAATGCAGCGATCTATCCGCGCATTCGCGTGAACCAGCAATATGCCGAGCAATTCCGGCAGGTGCGCGAGGGTGAGACTGCACTGCTCGCCCAGCACCTGCAGGAGGCACGCTGGCTGGTGCGCAACCTCGAGCAACGCTTCCTCACGATCCAGCGGGTAGCCGAGGCAGTGGTCGCCCGGCAGCGCAACTTCTTCGAATACGGCGATCTCGCGATGCGCCCGTTGACCCTGCGGGAGATCGCAGACGAGCTCGGCTTGCACGAGTCCACCGTGTCGCGCGCCACCAGCCACAAGTACATGGCGACGCCGCGGGGCGTGGTCGCCTTCAAGCGTTTCTTCTCGCGCCAGCTCGCGACCACGAGCGGCGGGTCCTGCTCCGCCACGGCGATCCGCGCACTGCTGCGCGAATTCATCGCAGCGGAGGATCGCAACAATCCGCTGTCGGATGTGCAGCTCACCGAGCTGCTCGCAGACCGCGGTGTGAAGGTCGCGCGGCGCACCGTGACTAAGTACCGCCGCTCCATGCAGCTGCCGGCCGTGGATTTCCGGCGCGCCTGAGGGCGCGCGCCCGAGGGCCGCCGTTTACTATCTATTCGGCTGCACGCTTCACGCGGATGCGATTGTCGATCTCCTGCACGCCCGGCGCGGCATCGGCCATATCTTCGATCGCGTGCTTCATGTAGCGCTCGGGCACGCTTCCGGTGAGACTCACCGCCCCACCCTGCACGTCCACCGACACATCACTCACATCGATACGCGGATCCTGGATGAGGCGCTCGCAGATATCCTCGCGCAGCTTCTCGTCCGAGCGCTGATAACCCTTGGGAAAGCGCGGTCGAATACGCTGTGTGGACCCCGGACGCTGCGGCCCGGCGTAACCCGGGGGCATGCTCGGGTAGTCAGGAGGCATAGCCTGCTCGGCACCGTAGAGCGTCGTTGCGCCGTAGCCGCCGGCTGTTTGAAAGCTGCCGTACCCACCGCTCGGATTGAGATCCCCGAGGCTGTAGCCGCCGGTGGAGTTGGCGCCACCCATGCCGTAGCGTCCCGTCCAGAAATATCGCGGTCCGGCCCCGCCGGCGAACAAATCCTGCTCCGCTTCCCATTCTTCGGCCGGCTGTCCCCGGCCGTAATCCGCGCGCGCGTAATAGCGCTCACGCTCGGGCGAGCGATCCTGGCCGTGTCTGCGTCCATAGTCAGCCGGATGCCGCGCGCGAGCGGGCCCGCGCCGGTAAGCGGCTTCGTTGTCATCAGGCCAGTGACCGTAACCGGGTCCGCGCTGCCGTCCTCTGCTTCCGTTCATAGCCGATCTCCTCGCTCGCGCGACTACCGCAGCACGGGCCCCTGCGTTGCACGCTCAGCAAACTGTCCCGACATGTTCGACAGGATGATGTCGACGCGCCGATTCTGCTGTCGGCCGGCCGAGGTCGCGTTGCTCGCAACCGGATAATCCTGGCCGCGGCCGACCGCCTGAATGCGATCGCGATCGATGCTCTGGGCGACGAGCGCGTCCTGCACCGCCTGCGCACGGCGCTGCGAGAGTGACTCGTTGAACGCCGCGCTACCCGTGCTGTCGGTGTATCCCTCGATGATGATCTTCGTTTGTGGATTCTGGCGCATGAATCCAGCCAGACGGTCGAGCTGCAGGCCCGCGCCGGGCTTGAGCATCGCCGAGCCGGTATCGAACAGCACATCGCTACCGAGCGTCAGCTCCAGCCCGCGCTGCGTCTCGTGCGCATTGAGATTGGCGAGTGCCTGCTGTTCTTTCTGCTGCTCGCGCTGCAGCGCGTCGCGCGCCGCGGCGGCCTGCGCGGCCTGGTTCTGCGCCTCGGCCTGAGCCTGCGTGACCTGTGCGGTCTTCGCCTGCAGCAGAATGCGATCGCGCTCCGCTCCGGCAGAGGCCACTTGCTCGCGAGCACGTGCCTCGTCGGCCTGTGCCTTGCCAGTCTCCGCATGCCGCTCGGCCAGGTAGGCGTAGTAATTCACATCGTCGACAGAGGCGTGCTTGTTGAAAGCATCATCCGCGCTTTGCAGCGCCTTGCGCGCCTCGTTCAACTGCTCGTTCGCTGCCCGCTGTGCATAAGGGTCCTGCTCCAGGCTCTGCACCTGGGCGCGCGCCTGCTCCAGCTGCTCGTTGCGTTGCGGCGTCGTGGCACACGAGGCCAGTAGCAGCGCCGCGAATGCTCCCAGGGATACGGATAGATATGTCTTGTTCATGGCCATCTCGCTCGTCACTTCACTGCGGTGAGGTCGGGGGTGGATTGCTCGGCGGGGGCGGCGGCGGCTCAGGCGGCGGCGAGACGGGCGCCGGAGATGCCGCCGGAAGCGGCGCAGCGGGCGATGTCGCGGCGGCCCCGCGCAGCGTGTCCAGACTGACGTTCAACTCCTGCGCGGCGTGCTGCTCCTTGCCGGCGGAGGCGCGGGCGGAGGCGAGCTCTGCATCGACTCCAGCTTCCGTGGCAAGGCGCTCGGCACGCACCTGATTGCCCGAGTGGCTCAGCTGCTGCGCGCTCGCGAGCTCATCACGAGCCCGCTGCAGCTCCGCGGGCGCATACTGGGTCGCCCCGTTCTGCTCGGCTTGATCGGTCAGCGTCTGTGCACGCGTCAGATCCACCGTCGCCTGCCGCGACGGTTCTGATGCACAGGCTGCCAGCAGCAACCCGGCGCTCAGCACGATGACTGGTCGGATGGAACGCGCGGTGCTCCAGGCACCGGCTGATCGAATGACTTCGGCTCGCATGTTCAACTCCCCGTTCGGGCGATCGTGCAAAGACCGATGTTGACACCGGCCGCCGCTGAGGCGCCGTCAGAGCGCGCCTCGCATCCAGTGAGGAGCTTCCGAAGCTTGCGTAGGAGCGCACTGACCCGCGGCCGCCGCGCGCTGCGGGGATGGGACTCAAAAGAGCAGAAGCGCTCGCAGGAATAGATGGGCTTGCAGGAATGGATGCGCTTGCGATCGCAAGCGCGGGCTGTGCGATTCAGGGCGCGGGCGTACGCGCGTCGCTTGCCCGGGGTGCGCCCGGATAGGTCACGCCTTCGCGGACCCTGCGGCCGCGAGCAAGCCGCAGCGCATGGCGCACGGCCTCACTCTTATCGTGAAAGGATGCGATGGACTCGCGGCGCGAGTCGGCGAACACGTTCCACGTGTTGCCCGCGCCCGCACATACTCTGTAGACGAGAGTCTCTTTGGTCTCTTGCATCGCCGTGGTCCCTCGCACCGAACCGCAGCAAGAAGCGGGCCCGGGGCCGGCAGCCGGCACAGTATCCAGGTAGGACGTATCCGACAACAGCATCGGCGCGCTCGTCGCCGTATCGCTCGCGCCCGCCGACTTCTGGGAATGGCGAGACCGTGTAGCTTGGCTGTAGCAGTCACTTTTGAGGCCGGCCCCTTAGGGAGGGCCTATATGGATGCAATCTACACAGCCGAGAGCGATCACAAAGTCACAGAGGAGATGGTGTCTCTGGTGCCGCAGTTGCACACCTTTGCGCGCTCATTGTGCCGCGACGGCGTGCGCGCCGATGACCTCGTACAGGAGGCGCTGCTGCGCGCCTTCGACAACATCGAGCGCTTCAAGCCCGGCACGAATCTCAAAGCCTGGCTGTTCACGATCGTGCGCAACGAGCACTACTCGCAATTGCGCCGGCGCAAGTTCGAGGCGCACGACATTCCGAGCGATCTGCTTCCCGAGCCGAGCGTGCCGCCGGATCATGACGGCGAGCTCGAGCTGCGCGACCTCAATCGCGCGCTGACGGCGCTCTCACCTGGACAGCGTGCGGCCTTGATCCTCGTGAGCGCGAGCGGCTTCTCTTACGAGGAGGCCGCCACGATCTGCGGTTGCGCGGTCGGCACGATCAAGAGTCGCGTGGCGCGCGCGCGCACTGCGCTGCTGCAGATGCTCGAGGGTCGCATGCCCGCGCCCGCTCCTGCGAGCGACGCAGCACTGCCCGCCGCCGCTGCGGTGGCCGCCGCGCCGCTGCGCGGCTTCGTGGCCGCGCTGCAGCCGGCGATCCACGGCGCGGGCTTCTAGGCGGCGGAATACGCCAGCCGCGCGAGCGCATCGCCCGCGAGACGATAGCCGGTCCATTCGTCGTTTGCGGTGGCGCCGAGGCGCTTGTAGAAGCCGATCGCCGGCTCGTTCCAGTCGAGCACTGCCCACTCGAGGCGCCGGCAGTCCTGCTCGAGCGCGAGTTGCGCCAGATGCACGAGCACCCGCCGGCCGATACCCAGGCCGCGTGCGGCCGGTCGCACGTACAAGTCCTCGAGATACAGTCCCGGCCGGCCCATGAAGGTCGAGTAATTGTAGAAGTACACGGCAAAGCCGACGGGCGTGCCATCGAGGCACGCGAACAGCGCATGAGCATACGGCCGGGCTCCGAAGAGCGTGCGGGTGAGATCCGCCTCGGTCGCGACGAGGGCGTGCTCGAGACGCTCGTAGCGGGCGAGCTCGCGAATGAAGGACAGAACGAGTGGCACCTCCTGCGGTGCCGCCGGCCGAATGCTGATCATCCTGGACTCCTCGTCAGCCGCTGCTCTGCAAGCCCTGCGCGATGCCGCTGATGCTCACGACGAGCGCATTGAAGAGATCGCGATCGTTGCGGCCCGTGGCGCGCCAGCGCTCGAGCAGATCGATTTGCATGAGGTTCATCGGGTCGACGTACGGATTGCGCAGCTGGATCGCGCGTTGCAGTGTGGCATCTCCGTCGAGCAGGTTGGCGCAGCGCTTTATCGCAAGCACGCCCTCGCGGGCGCGTTCATTCTCGGCGCGGATCTGCGCGAAGTGGCCGCGCAGCGCGGGCGGCGCGAGCACGTTGTATCCGGCCGCGATCTCCAGGTCCGTGCGCGCGAGCATCGCTTCGATGGCATCGATGAGATTGCGAAAGAAGAACCACTGCGCGTAGGCCTCCTGCAGCGTCGCGAGACCGTGACGCTCCGCTGCCGCGGCAAGCCCGCTTCCGGCACCGTACCAGCCGGGCAGCAGGTGTCGTGACTGCGTCCAGGCGAACACCCAGGGCACCGGACGCAGCGACTCGAGCTGCTCATTCTCGGAGCGATACGCCGGGCGCGAGCCGATCTGCATTCTCTCGATGACATCGATCGGCGTGACCAGACGAAAGTACTCATAGAACGCCGCGTCTTCGTAGACGAGGGCGCGAAAAGCGCTGCGGCTCGCATCGGCCAGCGTGGCAGCGCAGGCGAGATGCGCAGCCGATTCCGGCGCCGCCGCGCCGCGCTGGGCGGTCGCGGTGCACAGCGCGAGCGCATTGAAGGCGCGCTCGAGCGTGCGCATGGCGATCGGCCGCAGGCCATAGCTCTGGCTGACGACCTCGCCTTGTTCCTTGATGCGCAGCACGCCATGCGCCACCTCGGGCGGTGCACAGCGCACCGGCGCATCGATGCGTCCGCCGCCGAGCGCGACGCTACCGCCGCGCACGTGAAAGATGCTGTAGCGCTGCGAGATGGCGCCCAGTGCGGCGCCGAGTGCGCGCTGGGCGCTGTGTGCGGCGAAGCGTGCCGCGCACAGGCCGGCCTCCTTGTCGCTCTGTGCATAATCGATCGCCACGCACTGGCCGCGGCCGCGGCTTTGCAAGTGCGCGCGGTACAGCGGGTCCTCCACCAGGCGACGCACGACCTCACCACTGCGCTCGAGGGTCTCGATGGACTCGAACAGCGGGGCGATATCGAGTGCGACCTGTCCGCTGCGCTTGTCGTACACCTCCGCCCAGCGGGCGAGCAGCAGCACCGCGAGCACGTCGTCCGTATCGGCGGCGCCGCTCACGATGTAGTAGCCGACCGCATCGGCCCCGTAGCGATGCCGGCCCTGCAGAATCGCCTCGAACACGCCAAGCGTGCGCTTGCCGAGCGGATCGAGCTCGCTGCGCGGTCCCTGATCGCGCTCGATCGCGGCCACGAGCAGTCGATGACGCTCGGCGCTCGAGCGCGCGCACCACTCGGGATCATCGAGCCCACGCATCAGCAGCGCGTGATGCACGCCGGCATGCTGGCGGATGTCGAGCGTTGCGAGATGGAAGCCGAAGGTGTCTATGCGCCGCAGCAGCCGCTGCACCGAGTAATGGCCCGCATGCCAGCCCTTGTTGGCACGCAGACTCTCGGCGATGAGCTGCACATCGGCGCGCAGCTGGGCGGCGCTCTCGTAGGCATTGGCGCGGCTCTCGAAGGTATTGCGCAAGCGCGCGGCGATCTGCCCCAGAAAGACGCGGTAGGGCATGCGATCGTGGCGCGCCGGGGTAGTCGCGCGCGAGGCCGGCAGCAGCGTCAGATACTCCTCGATGCGCTTCGAGAGCGCCGTGGATACGCTGATGCGGCTCGCCGATTGCGACAGGCGCAGCGCGAGCGACTGGCACTCCTCGAAATAAGCGCTGAGGATCACCTGCTGATGCCGGGCCAGCGTCTCGCGAATGCTCTTGCCGTGCACGTCCGGGTTGCCGTCCATGTCACCGCCGACCCAGGAGCCAAAGCGCAGGATCGAGGGCAGCTCGAGCGTCTCTGCCTGGACGCCATAGAGCTTCACCAGCGCTTCGCCGATCTCGTCGTAGAAGGCCGGCACCACGCGATAGAGCACCTCGCGCAGATAGAAGAGTACGTGCTCGCGCTCGTCCGCCACTGTCAGCCTCTCGCGCGGGTGATCCTCCGTCTGCCAGCCGGCGGTGATCTCCGCGCGAATGCGTCCCCAGAGGCTGCGCGATTCGGCGGGCGTGAGCGAAGGATCGAGACGGTTGAGCAGCAGCTGCGCCACGCGCTGCTGGCTGCGCTGGATGGTCCGGCGCGTCGACTCGGTCGGATGCGCGGCGAACACGGGCTCGATGCGCAGTGTTGCGAGCAGCTCGAGCAGCTGCGCGAGCGACAGGCCGCGCGCCTGGAGGTGGGCGAGTGCGTCCTCGACGCCTCCTGGTTGTGGCCGCGTGCTCGCCTTGATGAAGTAGTCGCGGCGGCGGCGGATACGATGCACCTTCTCGGCGAGATTCACGGCCTGGAACCAGGTGGAGAAGGCGCGCACGAGCTCGCGCGCCTCGCCCGGCGGGCGACCGCGCACACGCACCGCGAGCTCCGCCGCGGCCGCGGCGTCGCCCTCGCGGCGGCGAATCGCAAGCACGCGATCCTGCTCCACCGTGTCGAGCAGCCGCTCCCCGCCCTGCTCGCGCAGCATCTCGCCGATGAGCTCGCCGAGCACGTGCACGTCTTCGCGCAGGGCCTCGTGCTTGGGCGGGAAATGAATCTCGGTTCGCTTCATGGTGCTCGCGCTCAACCCGCCAGCATCACGCCTTCGGCGTGCTCTAGCGCCTCGGGCTCGCCATAGACCACGATGATGTCACCCTCGCGCAGCTGCGTGTCGCCGGCCGGCTCGCGGCCGAGGATGCCGTGACGGCGAATGCCGGTGAAGGCGACCTCCGCGCCGCGGGCGCGCACGTCATTGACGGTCCGGCCGACCGCCCAGGCACCGGGCGGGATGACGATTGACTTCAGCTCCTCGCGATAGGCGCGCGTCTCATCGACGGGCCGCGAGTCCTCGCGGCGATGGATGTTGCGCAGCACCCCGTAGCGATCGTTGCGGATCGCGCCCACGGTGTGCACCACGCGGCCCACGGGCACGCCGAGCAGCATCAGCACCTGCGAGACCAGCATGAGGCTCGCCTCGAAAGTCTCGGGGACGACCTCCGTGGCTCCGGCCTCCTTGAGCTCCTTGAGCCGCGCATCATCGGCGGTGCGCACCAGGAGCGGAACCTCGGCGCGCAGCCGGCGCACGCTGCGCACGATGCCGAGTGCCACGAGCGGATTGGAGAAGCTGATCACGACGGCGCTCGCCCGCTCTATTCCCGCCATGATGAGCATTTCCTCGTCCGCCGAATCGCCATAGAGCACCGGCTCTCCGGCCTGCCGCGCGGCTCTGATGCGCGCCGGATCCAGATCCAGGGCGATGAACTCGAAGCCGTGCGACTCGAGCACGCGGGCGACATTCTGACCGACCCGGCCGTAGCCGCACAGGATCACGTGCTCGCGGCGCGCGATGCTGCCCACGGCGGCCTGCTCGGACTGCACCGGGAGGCGCTGCGGGCCGTGCTCGCGCAGCAGAAAGCGTGCAATGCCGCGATTGTTGCTGAGGAGCAAGGGACTGAGCACCATCGAGAGCACCACCGCGACCAGGAGCGGCTGCGCGAGCGCGCCGGGTACCGTGCCGCTTTGCAGGACGATCGTGAGCAGCGCGATGCCGAACTCCCCGCCGATCGCGATGACCAGTCCCGTGCGCAGGGCCTTGAACGTCGAAGCGGTGAAGCCGCGCGCCGCGGCGGCGGCGACGCTCGCCTTCACCAACACCAGCCCGAGCAGCAGCAACGACTCCAGGCCGAAGGCGTGATAGAGCAGGTGCACATCGAGCAACATGCCGACCGAAATGAAGAACAGGCCCAGCAGGATGTCCCGAAACGGGCGAATCACCGCCTCGATCTGATGCCGGTACTCGGTCTCGGCGAGCATCATGCCCGCAAGCATCGCCCCGAGCGCGAGCGACAGGCCCGCCATGTAGGAGATCCAGGCCGAGGCGAGCGCGACGAACAGCGCCGCCATCGTGAACAGCTCACGCAGCCTGCTGTGGGCGATCTCGCGAAACAGCGGACGCAGCAGCCAGCGACCCGCCGCGAGCACGACCACGACCGCGAGCGCCCCGAGGCCGATGTTGAACAGCGCCGCTTGCAGCGAGAATGTCGCGTGGTTGCTCACAATGCCCGAGGCGAGCGCGAGCAGCGGCACGAACGCGAGATCCTGGAACAGCAGGATGGCGAAGGCGAGGCGCCCGTGCGTGCGGTTGAGCTCCTCGCGCTCTGTGAGCTGATGCAGAATGATCGGCGTCGAGCTCATGGCGACGGCACCGCCGATGAGCGCCGCCTGTGGCCAGGAGGCCCCGAGCCAGAACGCGATGAGCGCCACCGCGCCCAGAGTGCCGAAGAACTGCAGCGCACCGAGTCCGAACACCTCGCGCCGCATCGCCATCATGCGCGGCAACGAGAACTCCAGGCCGAGGGTGAAGAGCAGGAACACGACCCCGATGGTCGGTATGTCCTCGGTGATCGCGTTGGCGGAGATGAGCCCGAGGGCGTGCGGGCCGAACGCCAAGCCCACCACCAGGTAGCCGAGAATCGGGGGCAAGCGGAGCCGCCGCGCCAGCGTCACGACGAACACGGACGCCGCCAGCATGATGAGAACCTGAGTGAGCGGCTGCTCGATCATCGCGCACAGGGGGAGAGACCCGTCGACCCCACTGTGCCGACTTTGAAGGGCCCGCGCAACGGCCGGCGCGTCAGGAGCTCATCAGGACCGTGGTATCGAAGCTCTCGAAGCCCTGGATGGCGCGCCGATAGGCGTTGAACACCAGCCGCTCGGCGACCTTGTCGGCGCGGTGCGAGAGCAGCATGCGCAGCAGCACGTCATCGGCGGGCCGCGCGGCGTCCTCGGCCATGAGCTGCTCGATCACGCGCGTCAGACGATGCACGAGCTCATTGACGAAGCGCAGATGCACGGTGTCGTGCACCTCTGCACCGGGACCGTAAGTGCCGCGCGCCTCCTCGGCCAGCTCGTGCAGAAAGAGATTGAGCAGGCGCGCCTTGTCGATGAGGCGCAACTCGGTGAAGAACTCGATCTCCGACTGCAGATTCATGGTGGCGGGCTCAGGCCGGGAAGAAGTCGATCGGCTTGGTCGTGGTGATCGACTCCACGTCCTTGGCCTCGAAATGGAACAGCCGCACGCGTGCGATGATCTTGTCCTCGAGCTCCTTGTCGTTGAGGTCGCTCGAGACCACGCGGCACATCGTCACATCGCCCGTGGGGGAGATGGTGAACTCGAGCACCATCTTGCCCTGCAGCTCGGGCCGCTCGCGCAGCGCACGACTGTAGAGCGCGTAGATGGCACCTTTGTTGCGATCGAAGACCAGCTCGATCTCCTCGCGGCTGCGCGCCGCCCTGTTGCTGTTGCCAGTGCGGATCGGCTCGCGGTTGTTGAGTCCGGAGTGTGCGATCGTCGAGCTCACCGCGGTCGTGTCGTGGCCGGTGAGCGAGCCGGCGCCCGTGCCGAAGCCGCGGCTCGTATTGGCGGAGGTGATACCGCCGCTGCCGATGCCCACCTTGGAGGTGATGAGCGAGCGCTCGGCATGCGAGTCCGCTCCCACGGCACCGGTGAGATTCTTCGTCTGTCCGACGTCGACGTTCATCTGCTCGCGCAGATCGGCGAGCTCGTCCTGGAACTGCAGCAGGCCGGACTTCTGCGCTTTCTTGCGCGCCTGCTCCGTGCGATCCACCGGCGCGGGGATCGGCTTCGGCACCGGCCTCGGCTTCTCCTCCACCTTCGGTATGGCCGGTGGCGGGGGCGGCGGCTTCGGCTGCTGCTCGATCATGATGCGCGCGAGCCGGGGCGGAACCGCCTCCTCCTGAGTCGGGCGCTGCGGGGTCGGCAGCAGCGGAAACAGGATGCTGAAGATTACGAGAATGATGAGGCCGACCCGCAGGATCTTGCGGAATCGCTCGCGCTCCTCGGGATCGACTTCCCAGGGAAGCTCGTAGCTGCGGTAGTAAGGACCGAGAGCGGACATGATGGGCCCTATGCCGCGTGGTACCGGCCGGGGGCCACCGGCTTTTCCTTCTGGATCACGGCGAGCGAGATGCGGCCGTAGTCCGCGTCGGTGCAGGTCGCCATCACCTTCTTGAGCACGTCATACGGCAGCGACTTGTCGGCCATGATGGTGATCTCGCGCTGTGCGAGGTCGCGCTCGCTGATGTCCTTGCCAACGAGCAGCGGCCGCTTGAGTGCATCGTGCAGCGGACCCACGATCTGCGTCGGCTGAGCCCGTACGGCCTGCACGCTCGTGATGCGCTCGCCCTGCACGAACACGTCGCTCTTGGTGATCATCACCACGACCGAGTGGTGCGGCATCGCTTCGGCTATCGATTGTGGCACCTCGATGCCCTTGCTGTTCTGGATGACCTCCACCTCGGTGGAATACACGAGCAGAAAGGACACCATCACTGAGAGAATGTCGATGAGCGGAATGAGGTTGAGCTCTGCATTGGCGCGGTGCCGCAGATGATGCTCGGCCATGCGGCGTGCGCGATTCGACATCATGTGGGCGCATCTCCGATCGAGATGTCCGGGAACAACTCGGCCTGGCGCGTGCCGAGCCCTTCCGGCACCTCGAAGACCCGGACGTGATCCATCACCTGCACCAGGATGTCGTAGGGAATGTCAGATTCGAGCAGCAGCGTCGCATCGGTCTTCTCGGGAAACTTGGCTTTCACGCGCTTCAGGTAGGTCGTCAACGTGTCGTAGTCGTAGCCCGTCGCGATGTTGGGCATCGTCGCGAGCGGACCGGTGTTGCGATCGGCCACCTGAATCAGGTCCTTGCGCACGAGCACCTCGAGCTGCAGCCCCGGCGGGGGCTCTTTGAACTCCGTCTGCTGCGCCGGCAGATTGAGCTGCAGCACGACCGTGCGCGAGAACACCGCCGTCATGAGCAGGAAGGTCACCAGCACCGTGAAGATGTCGATCATCGGCACGAGCAGCAGCTCGGCCGGCTTGCGCTTGCGGCGCGCGAGCTTCTTGGACTCGTACGAATGGCGCATGGCGTCTCTCGACCTTGGCGGCTCGGTGCGCGACCGCTCAGGCCGGAGCCGGAGCTTCCGGGCGGCGCTCGGTGACCGCGTTCAGGAACTTCACCGACGCCATCTCGAGGCTGTCGATGAGCTCGGTCGTTTTGGTCTGCAGGAACGCGTGGATGAACAGCAGCGGCACCGCTGTCATGAGGCCGAACGCCGTACAGTTCATCGCGACCGAGATGCTGGCCGAGAGCAGGTTTGCCTTCTCGGCGGGATTGACCGTCGCGACCGCGGCGAAGGCGTTGATCAGACCGATGACGGTGCCGAGCAGCCCGAGCAGCGTCGCGAGATTCGCGAAGGTCGCGAGGTAGTGGGTGCGCTTCTCCAGCCGCGGCACCACCTCCATGATGCTCTCTTCCATGGCCTTCTCGATGTCATCGCGGCGGCGCGCCGCCTGGATGCGTGCGAGGCCATAGTTGAGTATCTGTCCGATGGCGGAGTCGGACTTCGAGGTGATCTGCACCACCTGCCGGAAGTTGCCTTGCGACAGCACCGGCACGATCTGGTTCCAGAGTCGCCGGTTACGCGTGGCGACGCTCACCAGGTAGATGTATCGCTCGATCGCGATGGAAAGGCCGATCACCAGGACCACGGCGATCGGAAACATGAACTGCCCGCCACCTTGAAAAAAGCGGACGATCGTATGCCAGAGATTCATCGGCGCGACTCCCACGGAAGAAGCAAGCACACTGCTTTTAGCATGCGGAAACTGAATGACATATCACCAAAAAGCTGCGACCTAGCTCTCATCGCCACCAATCTACTTCGGCGGCGGAGCGCTCGAGCCGTGACCTTGATCCGCGTCACGATTTGCGGCCGGCGCGGCGGCCGCACCCGCATCGCCGGCGGCGCTGCCCGGCGTCGCAACTGCGCGGTAGTACCGGTTCTCGCGCTTGAAAACGTCACGATCGACAGGTTGCAGAACATCATCGAGCAGGCTGTTGACGGGCTTGCCCGTGAGGTCCCCGAGGTCCGAGCGCTTCCACGGCACGATATACAGCACCTTCGGCAGCTCGCGGTTGCCGGTGATCGAGGTGGTGTCGAGCTCGATGCGATCGGACGCCTTGCCGGATTTGCCGCGCGCCGCAGGGGCCTTCGCGGCCGTCGGGTTGGTCGGAGCCGTGTCCTGAGTCTTCGTGCCGGCAGGCGGGCTCGATGAGGCAGGCGGGCTCGATGCGGTGGCGCCGGCCGTTGCTTGCGCTGGCGGTGGCGACTGAGGTGCCGTCGCGGAGGTGTTCACGGCGGGCTCCAGCTCGTCCACGGCCGTAGGATGCTGCGCCTGGGGCGTTTGTGGGTGCGCTCCGCCCTGAGCCTCTGCAGGGCCCGCAGCTCCCACAGGCACGGTCGGTGTTTGCTGAGCAAGCGCCTGAGCGGCCCCCATGATCAGCAGCACGAGCCCGGCCAGCCTCATCCGTGAATTGGGGTCTCGCATGATCAGTCTCCTGCTCTGCCCGGTGCGGTCGCCGGCGCCGCTGCCTGCCCGGGTGGTGGCTGCGAGGCCTGCCCGGGTTGCGCCTGCGGCGTCTGCTCCGCCGGCTGAGCCTTCTCTGTCGGCGCCGCTCCGGGCCCGGCCGCCTTGCCTGCCCTTTGGCGCAGCTCTGCGATCCAGCCGGATACCGGCTTCTCCTCGCCCGTGAGCTGTTTGTAGTGCTCGAGCGCCGCGAGCGCCCCCGGCGCATCGCCGAGATACAAGTCGAGCAGCACCCCCAGATTCCTGTAGGCGGGGGCGAAGTTCGCATCGGCCGCAATGGCCTTATTGTACGCATCGGCCGCGGCCTTGAACTGCCCGCGCATGCGCAGCGTCACGCCGAGCTCGTTCCATGCCACGGGGCTTGCCCCATCGTGCTCGACGGCGGCGTGCAGCGCCTGCTCGGAAAGATCGAGCTGACCCGCCTTGCGATACAGAATGCCGAGATTGATCTCCGGGCCGGCGAACTGCGGATAGGCGACGCTGATCTGCTGAAACTCGAGCTCTGCCTCCGTGGTGTTCCCGGAGCGCATCAGGCCGAGGGCACGGTTGAAATCCGCAACCGCACGTGTGGGCGGCGCGACCGGCGGCGCCGTGGCGCCCGCCTGCGCTCCCGCGGTCCCACCGGTCTTCGCCTGCTCCATGGGTGCGGCCGCCGCCGGGGCCGGACGCTCGGGCGTGCTGCTGCAAGCGCTGACCAGCACGAGCGCAGCGAGCATCGCCCACGGGGCGGATGTCTTACTCCAGCTTGGTGAAGACATCCTGCGTCAACTCCGTCTTGCCGTAACGGCCCGGCTTCAACTGCGCGAGCACCGTATAGCTCTTCTTCACCCACTCGTCGTAGACACCGTCGCGCGCCCGCGCAGCATTGGCCTCATGCAGTGCAATCGCCTGCTCCTCGAAAGGAAAGGCCTGCTCTTCGAGCAGCGTCTCGTACTGCTCGAGCTCATCCTTGGAAAGCTTCTTCGGACGCTCCGAGGCCATCACGTCCTTACCGAGCACGCGATAGAGCTCTGCCATCTCGAACGTGGCGGCGGTTGTCACCTCGGCGACGTGGTAGTCGAGGGCCAGCTTGTACGCATCGAGCGCACTCTCGAGCGCCTTGCGCTTGGCGATCAGACTCTTCTTGAGGGGCGCGACCAGGCGCACGTCGCGGAACGAGTCGCGCGCCGGCGCAGCGAGCTGCAGCTGTGCTTTCGCCGCGAGATAGCGCGTGCGGTCGGAGCGTGCCGCGCCGGCCTGCGCATCGGCGCGCACGATCTCGCGGTCCCAGTACAGCTCGCGCTGTGTATCGTGGCTCTTGCCCGCCTGCTCCGCGAGCCGCCCGCGCACTTCCATCGCATCGGCGAGCGGCGTCGGATACTGAGATACGAACTTCTCGAGCATCGCGACCATCTTCGGGGCATCGTTCGCCTTCTGATACAGCTCTGCCGCGCGCAGGTTCGCCTCGCGGCGCACTCCCCGCTCCTCGGTCTCGTTCGCGGCGATGCGCTCAAATTCCGCCGCGGCCTTGGCCGGGTGGTTCGCCGAGGCGTAGGCCACGGCGAGCTTGCGCGTCACATCCTCCGACAGGTTGCTGTTCGGGAACTGCTGCCGGAAGGCCTCGAGCACGACGATCGCCCGATCCCACTGCTTCAGATTGATGAGCTGTGTCGCGGCATCGTACTGGGCGGTCGAATGGATCTTCGAGTCGGGTGCCACGGTGGCGACCCGCAGGAAGTCGTCCACGGCGCCCGCCGCATCGCCGGATTTCTGCTTGGCCTCGCCCTGCTTGTAGACGGCCGCGGCGATGCGCTCGGTGAGGTCGGCGCGCATCTTGGCATCGCTGCCGCTGAGATCGCGGGCTTTGATGTACGCCTGCTCGGCCTCGCCGTAACTGCCCTGGTCGAAGCTCGACTGGCCGATGATCGTCCAGGCAATGCGCTGCTTCTGCGCATCGAGCGGTGGCTGCCGTGCGAGCACGATGTGCGCCACGGCCGTGGCGCGCGCTAGATCGTGCGCGGCAAAGATTTCCTCGGCGGCCCGCGTGAGCACGCCGCCGCTGTCCGGATGCTCGGGGAAGGTCTGCGCAAACTTCACGCTCGAGTCGATCGCCTGCTTGTGAAGGTCGGCACGCGGCTGTCCCGAGAGCTCCGCCTCCGCCTTCTGATACGAGACAAGCGCCGCATACCCGGCGGTCGCGGAGGTGGCGCTCTTCGGGTAGCCGTAAGCCGTGTGCTCGTATTCGGCTGCCGCCTGCGGGTACTGATGGCTCTCGAACAGAGTCTCCGCGAGCAGGTAGTTCGTGCCGGCCGATTGCGGATCGTCCGGGAAGGACTCGAGGTACTGACGGTACCAGCGCGCCGCCTGCTGATAATCCTCGACGTGCTTGGTCTTCTGCGCAGTGGCGTGGAAGTACGTGGCGACGTCCTTGAGATTGGTCTTCAGCTCATCGACCACGGTCGGGTAGTCCGCGTGCTTGCGGCCCTGCCAGAACGGTGCGCTGAAGTTGTACCGCTCGACGAACTCGCGCTTGCCGTCGAGCACCAGGTCACTGAAGCCGCCTTTGCGATACGCCTCGATCGCCTGCATGGCGAGATTCGGCGCGTGATCGCTCAGCGGGTCGCGCGCGACGTACGCAAGATAGGTGGTAGCCGCATCCTGATAGCGCTGCTTGTCGACGTATAGGTCGCCCAGACGCGAGTACAGCAGGTACGAGTAAGGTGCATCGCCGTGCTTCTTGAGGAAGGCCTCGAGTGTCTGCGCACCGTCGAGATAGGAGAAGCTGATGCTCATCACACGCAGCGTATCCTCGACGAGCTCGCGATCGGCGCGCGAGAGGTCATCGACCTTTCTCAGCCGCCGCGCACTCCCCTTGCCCGAGAGCAGTGCGTGATCGAGCACTCCGGCAAAAGAGGGCAGGCTCTCCTCGACCTGGGCCTGCTTGAACAGCGACCATCCGTGCTTGTAGAGGCTCTGCTGGTAGTAGGCCGATGTCCCGCCGTGGTGGATCACGCTCGCGTAGGCCACTTCGGCCTGCGCATACTGCTTCGCGGAAAACAGCAGCTCACCGCGACGGAATTGCACCTCGTCGATCTGTGGGCTGCGCGGATAGCGGCTCGCCAGCTCATCGAGGGTCGCCAGGGCCTGCTCGGGCTGGCCCGTCGTCTCATACGCGCGCGCCAGCTGGTAGAGAACCTGATCGTTGCGTGGGTAGTTCGGATAGGCCTTCAGCAGCACGGTGTACAGCTTGATCGCCTCCCCGCCCATGAGATCGATCTGACCCAGCTCGCTTTGCAGTCGCTCGAGCTGGCCGGATTCCAGGTTTAGATCACCGAGGCGGCGCATGGCCTCGGCGCGCAGCTTCGGATCGGTATTCTGCAGCTGGAGGAATTGCCGGTAGTTGTCCATGGCCTTCGAGGCGCTCGCCTCTGCGGGCGTATCCGCATGCACCTCGACGGGACGCTTGGTCAGATCCTTGATCGTCGGCGTGGGGGCATCTGCGGCGTGCGCGAGCACGGCCAACCCCAGGAGCGGAGCGCACGGCAGCAGTCCCGCAATCCACCTCGCGAGCCTCACTGCGGGTGCTCCGATGACGGGGCGTCGGACTTCGGCGCCGTCTCGGGTTGCGGGGCCGAGTCGGTTTTCGGGGCCGAGTCGGGTTGCGGCGCCGTATCGGACTGTGGCGCCGCGTCGTCCTTCGGTGCCGAATCAGCATTCGACGCGGACCCTGCGGGTGCCGCAGGCGCCTTGGAGGCTTTGGCTGGCTCTGCGTTCGCAGCCCGATCGTACATGGAGGCGAGCGCGAAGCGTGCCTGCACCTCGTAGGTCGCGAGCCGCTGCTTCTGCTCATCGAGCTCGGCCGTGGCGAGCGCTTGCAGATACTGGTTCTGCTTCTCGCGCGTGTTCACCAGTCGGACCTGCAGATCCGTGATGCGCTGCTTCAATGCCGCCACACGCGCGGCAAACTCACCGTTGTTGGTGGGCACGTTCTTGCGCGCGCGGTCGACCCGGATCCAGCGCTCCTGGGCTTCGTGCAAGGCGACGTCGAGATCCTTGATCGTGCGGCGCTCCTGCCACACACGTGCCTTGAAGGCATCGTTCAGCTGGTAATAGAGCACACCCTTGACGAGGCGCAGGCGCTCACGCAGTGCGTTCGTCGCATCATCGTTCGGCGCGTTCGCGAGCGCGGCCTCCAGCTCGCGGATCTTCTCCCAGCGCGCACGCTCTTCATCGGAGCCGAGCGCGGCCGCGTCCTGCCGGCGCTCGATGGCATTCAGGCGCGCTTCGAGCTCATCACGCTGATGCTGCATGTGATCGGCGGCGCCCGATGCCAGCAGCGCATCGACGCGCGGCAGGCGTTCCGCGTATGCGCGCTGGCGGGTATCGATCATGTCCGCGAAAGCATCCATGCTGTCCGACCAGCCGCTGAGCGTGCTGTCGAGATAGGCGAGAACGCGGTAGTTCTTCAGGCCTTCCTGGAAATCGTGACCGGCGAGAATCGTGTACAGGTAGCGCGATTCAGGGGCGTTGGGCACGGTCTTGAGCTGCCAGAACCAGCCGTAGTGGGCCTGATCCTCGCCGCTCAGGAGCGTGTCGAGCATTCTGCCGGAGTGTATGCGCGCAATCGAGGCATCGAGCTGCTGGCCCTCGGAGGCGAAGGAGCGCAGCGCACTCTCGTAGTTCTCGGCTGCCTGCGAGTTCGCGTTCAGCTTGCCGTAGGCGTAGGGCACGGCCAGATAGGACTCCTGCACGGCGGCATCAAGCAGGCTGCGCCCGTGCAGCTCGGTCCAGGGAACGAGCGCGCCGCGATAGTCCCCGAGCTGCGCCTGCGCCCAGCCGACGCCAAGCAGTGCCTTGTTGGAATAAGGGCCGCTGAGTCGCACGCGCTCGAGCACTGGGAGTGCCTTGTCGGGCTTGCCATCCTGCAGATAGGCAAAGCCGAGCGCGAGATTTGCGCGGTCGCGCAGCGCCAGCAGCTCCATGTCCTGCGTGTTCAGCGTGCCGACCTGGGCCAGGTGCGGGTCGGCATCCTCGACGCGATTCTCGCGTACCAGCGCGACGCCCAGATTAAAGTTGGCGTACGCCATCCAGTCGGGCGACTCCTGCAGGCTCTTGAGGAGCGCGACCGCCTCGTCGTAGCGTCCCTGACGGATGAGCACGTTCGCCAGCAGGTGATTCTTCTGGGCCTCGAGCTGCGAGGGCAGACGCCCCTGCACGCGGCGCAGCGCCTCGCCGGCCTTGTCGAGGTAGCCGCGCGCGTACCAGACCTGGCCGAGATAGAACCACGCACGATTGCGCACGCCTTGCGGCGTGGCGGGCGTCAGCAGCTTCTCGAAGATCGCGCCCGCCTCGTTGTGCATGCCGAGTGATAGGTACAAGCCGCCGAGCAGCAGCTGCGCATCGCTCTCGTGATGGGGCAGCTTGTTCCAGTGCTCGTAGGCGTTGAGGCGCGTGATGGCCTCGAGGTCCTTGTCCTCGCCCTGATAGAAATAGAAGAGCACGTCGCCGTAGTGCAGATCGCGGATGCGCGTGATGGGCAGCTTGTCGGGGTCGTGACGCGCCGCGCCCGCCGGCGCAGCGGCGAGCAGCGCGGCGACGATCGCCACTCCGATAGGCAGCGCCCTCATCACGGCCTGCACTGAACGCCAGTCCGAGCGAGCATCATCGCCCACTCCTACTCCCAGTCCTTGACTTCGAACTCAGGTTGCATGCGCCGCTGGCGGTCGTTGATCTTCAGCTCCAGATATTTCTCGCCGATTCCCTTCTCGAACTTGATCGAGGCGCCGCGCTTGTAGTCGCGGTTGTTCGGCCCCTTACCGGTGAAGAACGCCACGAGCTCGTGATTGCCCACCTTCAGATTCCCGATGTACAGCCGATGCACGCCCCCCTTCAGCAGCGCCTCAACCTCGCGCGGCGTGTAGAGGTAGTTCGCGACTTCCTTCTGATCGATCTTGAGCGTCACCGTGTCGAGTGCGAAGAATTCGCCGACGTCCATGGAGAGGAACACGGCCACCTGCGTGTTCGCCGGATAGAGCAGCTCCTCCTCCAGGACAAAGAGGTCGCGATTGAGGTCGACGACGTCCTTCTTCAGTGCCTGCGTCTCCTCATCGAGACCGCGCGTGTCCGCAGCCGAAGGCGCCGCTGGGGCCATTCCTGGCGGGAGCACGCCGAGCTTCGATGCCGCATTCCTCATCGAGTCATCCGGCTTGGCGCCGAGCGCTTTCGCCGGAGCCTGGACCGCCGTGGGATTGGGAGCACCCGCATCCGCGGGTGGCGCTGGGGTCGCGGCCGGTGCCGGTGCGGTCGCGGGCGTGGTCGGCGGCGGCGCTTGCGCCGCACTGATGGCGGCCACCCCCAGAGCGAGCAGCGCCGTTACCCGCGCACACCAGAGCGCGCGGGCAGGAGATAGGGAACGTGCGACGAAGGGCATGAGTGATAGAGCTCCGATCATTCGTTGAGCAGGCCGCGCAGCTCCCGCAGGTACTGCGCCTCGCTCTGCGAGCCAAAGTCGCGATGGACGTCGCGCACCATTCCACTGCGGTCGATGAGCACGGCCATCGGCAGATTGTCGATCTGATACAAGCGACTGACGGTCTTGTCGGGATCGCTGAGCATCTTGAACCCTACGCGGTGGCTGGCAACGAAGTCGCGCGCTCGGGTCGGATCGTCATCGACGCTGATCCCGTACACCTGCAAGCCCGCCGAGCCATACGTCGTGAAGCTGCGATCGAGCGCCTGCAGCTGCGTGCGGCAGGTATTGCAGCCGGTGCTCCAGAAGGTGAGCACGATGACTTCGCCGCGATGCTCCGACAGGCGCACGTTGTCGCCGGCGAAGGCGCGCAGCGCGAAATCCGGGGCTGGCATCGCCAGCAACGGATAGCTCGCTCCCCGCGCCGCCACGACTGCGACGGCGGCGGCAATGGCAAACAAACACCGGTAGAAAATTGACACCCGACGTCCCGCTGCGCTTCTCGGCTGTTGAGGCGCTCGCACACGAGGATGCGACCCCTCCGGCGTGCGTTAGCGCCGGGTGAACCCTGGCACAGCCAACTTCACAGTGTCAACGAACGGATTGGACAAAAGCGATGCAGCCGCATGATCTACCGCACAATGCCGCGCTGGGGCGCGCCGCTGCATCGTGCGGCATCGCCGGCGGATCGGAGCCGCCATTTCTGTCTCATATGGGCGACACAACGGTCGTGGCCGCTGCGGGAGCCCAAGCTGCGCGGCGAGCCGCAATGAGAGCACGCACGCTGCGACTCGAGTGCAGCGTGCGTGGCCAGAGCAGGCGCGGCGTCAGATGACGCTGTTGACGATCGGATTGAACGCGATCAGAGGATCGAGCTGCGATGCCGTCGAGCCGATGCCGTTCGAGTTGCCGAACACGCTCGCGAAATTGCCCGCCTCGCCGTGCAGTGCCATGTAGTTCAGGCAGACCGTGTTCACGAGCAAGTTGACGGCGTTCGCAGCGGGGCTCGAGGAGGTGTTCACCGAGCCGTCCGCATTGAAGTAGCCGATCTGATTGCCGCTGCCGCCCGACATCAGCGTGGCGCGTCCCGCAGGGTTGTAGACCAGGAAGAATGTGCTCGCGGTGGTCGAGCTGTCACCCTGCCAACCGTACTTGTCGCGGCCGGCCATCGAGGTGTCGGCCATTCCGGTGGAGACGAGCGAGCCGTCACTGAAGACGTACACCATGAGCGGCTTGCCCATGCGCTTCGCATACTCGAGACAGGCGCCGATACACACGCCCGCGTTGAAGTTCTTGGTCTCGCCGGTGGCGCGCGTACCGTCGTGATAGTCGTAGCCGCCCAGCGTGACGGTGCCCGCGCCGGCGAAGCCGCTGATGACCATCTTCATGACGGCCGCGGTCGCGCGGATGTTCGAGTCCTGATAGTCCATCGCGGTGAAGATGCTGTTCGCACCCCCGCCGGGCGCCGTCGCGACGATGTCCGGGTCAAGATCCGGATTGAGCGCGGCAGGATTACCGAAGGTGTTCACCAGCGCGGTGGTCTTCGCGTAGTCGCAGAGCATCGCAGTCTTGAGCTGCGAGTCGGTGGCTGGACTGCTCGGCAACGCCGAGACCGCGCCCAGCTTGCCCGCGAAGCTGCTGAGGTTCGTGCCGCCGGTCAGACGCGCGGTGGACTCGAGCACGGCGACCGTCTCAGCCGCGCCGCCGGGACCGCTGAACATGGTGCCGAGCGCGCCGGTGTTGACGAGGCCGGTGCAGTCACTTGACTGTCTGATGACCGAGGGGATCTCCGACAGATTGATGAGCGCGGCGGGCGCCATGGAGTTGCCGCCCGACGTCGTGGCTTCGGTGCCGATGAGCGTCAGCAGCGCGCCGTTCGCACCGGCCATCCAGATGCCGTACATGGGGTTGTGCGGATTGGTCTGGGTGTCGGTCTGCGACACGGCCGCGATCGCCGCACCATTCACGTTGGCCTGCGTTGCGGCAGCCGCCTTGGACTGGATGCCACGCAGGATGCCGCCGTCAGAGTGCCAGGCGAGCCCGAGCGCCGTGCTCGTGAAAGTGCCACCCGCCGGGTTGGCGGAACCCGGCAGCATGTTGCCCGGCAAGCCGAGCTTGGCGTACCCGGCCGTCGAGAGAAAGTTCGTCTGCCCACCGGCCTGGCCGATCAAGGCCTCCGAGCCGTTCAGATTCGCGCCGCCCGCGAGATCGAAGCAGATGAACGGGATCTTGTTGGCACCCGAGGTGGAGATGCCACAGCCATTGACGAGGCCCTGGATATCGCCCGCGAGCTGGGCGCGTGCGGTGCGCGGCTTGCCGAGCAGGCTCGCCACTACCGCCGGCACCATCACGTACGCCTGGCTACCGATCAAACCAGCGGCGAGTAGCTGACGCCGCGTGACCGGTTTCGGATGGTCGGGATGCAGCAGCGGCTCGTGGAGGCCCTTGGCACGCGGCAGCTTCTTACGAATGATCATGGCTGTCTCTCCGAAAGATCCAGTTGCCTAGTTCAGCACGGTCGTGGCGCTCGACATCAGAGCCGAGCAGGCGGCGGTCGCAATGGTGCCCGCACCACCCGCTGCACTGCCTGCCGGGCCGGCCGCGAGCGTTCCGATCAGATTGCCGAGCTCCGTCGACACGGCTGCCTGCGCGGGCTGGCTCGTGAGCGCGGTGCCGCCGTTCGTGCCAACCAGGTTGTTGTAGAGCGCATTGATCACCAGCGTCTGGTTGGCCGAAACCCATGAGCCGGGTTGCGTCGCATCGAAGCTCGCGCCGAAGAAGGTCTTCGACAGGCTCGAATCGGTCACCAGGGCACTGCAGTAAGTTGCGGCGAGCTGCGCGAGCGCAGTCTGATTAGAGGCCGCGTAGGCGTCGAGGTCGGGGATCGAGGGCAGCGACTGCTGCACGCTCTGATAGGTCGCCGACACCGCTGCGTTCTGCGGTGAGACGCCCGTCATCTTCGCCATGCTCTGGTTGATGCGCTCGAAGGTCGCCACACCGAGGTCGGTCACCGGGGCGCCGGGGGTAGGCGCCGGAGCCGTCACGACCGGATCCGTATAGGTGTGGGTGTGCGTGCCGATCTGCGCGAACGACAGGAAGAACTGATCCGATGCCGGACCGTTCTCGAGCTGGATGACGGCGCCGCCGTTCACCAGCTGCTGCCCGCTCTGCGCGTTGTAGACCGACGGGCTCACCGCCGTGCTGAGCGGAATGTACGACTGTCCGACCGGAGCTTCGGCGCCGTTGATGCCGATGCGGATCCCCTGGATCGGAATCGATGGCGGGGTCGCCTTCGGGTCGAGGCTGATGAAGGTCGGGTTGGTGAACAGGTACGAATAGTTGTCGTTGAGCTGCGCCGTCAACATGATGTAGCTCTGCGCCATGTTGGTCAGCGCCGATACGTCGAACAGCAGGAAGTACTTCTCGCCGACGCCGGCGTTGAAGTTCTGCAGAATCTGCGCCGGCGTGAGCGCGCGGTTGTGGACCGCGACCAGCTGGATCTCACCCTGCCAGCCGTTGCTGCCGGAGGTCTCGCTGCCGAGCACCAGCGCGAAGGTGTTGTCCCAGTTGGCGAGCGTGCCGCCACCCTTGGTGTCGACATCGCCCGTGAACACGCCGTTGACGAACAGCTTGCGCCCGTTCACGGGGTCGTAGGTCAGCACGACGTGCTGCAAGGCCGCCTGCGCTGCCTCGTTGTTGGGGTCGGTCACCAGCGCCGGCATGCCGTTCACGTCGGTGACGCTGCTGCGCACCAGGCCCTCATAAGAGAAGGCGTTCTGCGCGAGCGTGAAGTTGCGGGTCGTGGGCCCACCGGAGTAGCTCACGATCCAGGCGTTCGCCTGCGCCTGGTTGTTGGGATTGACCCAGGCCTCGATGGAGAACTCGCCCGTCGAGGTGATGAGGTCGTTGAGCTTCGAGCTCGCGGTGGTCGTTCCCTGAGCCTTGCCGCCCTGGCCGATGGTGATACCCCAGCCGTTGACCCAGGTCACGTTGCCCGACAGGGTCAGGTCGGCCTCCGGCTCCACACCGCTCGTGTCGTAGGCGATGTTGCCGGTGCCGGTCTTGAACTCGTAGAGCGCGATCTGATCATCCTGATAGCGGCCCTGGCCCGAGGCGATCGTGCCGTCGTACAAGGTGAGAGCCTTGGAGACGACCAGCGACGGATCGATCGGAGTGAGCGGAATCTGATTGGCCATCGCGATGATGGCGCTGAGCATCTGCTGGCCGTCCTGAGTACAGTCGCTCCAGCAGTTGTGGTGGTCCTGCACCAATCGCTGCACGAAGCGCGACAGACAGGTGGTAGAACCGTTCATGCCGCTGCCGGTGACCGTGCAGGCCACGGCCGGCGTGGCATTGCCCGGGTTGGCGTCTGCGAGCACGATCTTCGGTTGCGCCGCCGGGTAGGCGATGTCGATGACATCATTGCTCGCGAAATAGGGCTGCTGCGCCGAACCCGCCGTGTCCGAGTGGCACTTCGAGCACCACTGATGAACGATCGGGTACACCGTGCTCTGATAGAGCCCGGCACCGGTCGAGGCCGGCGGGAAGCTTTTGCTCGCGCCGACGGTGACCGACGGCGGCGCCACCAGCTGAATCTGCGTACCCTGGCTATTGGCGGTGGTGCCGGCCCAGTTCTGAATCCACTGCGTGATGGTGTCGGCGCAGGCCTGCGGCGATGCGAGCCAGCAGTTGTGGCCGCCCGCCACCTTCTGCACCATGGTGGACTGACTCGGCTGCGACAGGTTCACGACCGTGTTCGCCGCCTGGTAGGCGAGGTTCACGTCATCCGTGCGCGCGAACATGGGCGACTGACCGTTCTGGTGGTGACAGCCGCCGCAGCGATTGCTCGGATTGATGTTCACCCACAGATTGACCTCGAAGGCCTGCACGTCCGCGGTGGACGGCGCAGGACCCGTGTAGCTCTGGCCGGTCGGGACAGAGGTAACCGGGTTCGTGGTCGTCGGCGCGCCGCCCGTACAGGCTGCAAGCGCAGCTGCCAAGGCGAGCGCCGCGGCCGTGCCGAGGCTGCGGGTACCGGAGCGAATGAGCTTCAGTCCGTTCATGGCGCTCTACCTCATTGACTCACGCTGCAATAGACGCCGGCCTCCTGAAACATCTGCTTCAGGTGGTAGTTTCCGGTTTTGAAGTCGCTCTTCATCTGCGCCGCCTGCGCCAGGTCCGCGGCGGTCGTCGGCGGCCGGTAACACACGGCCGTGAAGACCTTCTGCACCTGACAGGCTGCGAATGCATCGCTCGACTCGAGCTCTATGCCAAGAGATTTGGCGCCGTTGCCGCTGCCCGGCAGACTCGGCGACCAGCCGAGGACCTGGTCCGGTCCTTGTCGCCAGCGGTTGATCCAGCTGTCGTCGACCGTGACGTAGCCCTGCGGGAAGTTGGCCGAGTTGATGTGGTACTTGCCCTGCACCGTGCCCGGCGTATAGATCATGGCGTTGCTCGTCAGATCGAACTCGTAGTAGGCGAACGCCCCGGCCATCGGATCCATGCCGCTGTGACAGCCGACGCAGGTATTCAAGAACACGCGGCTGTCACCGCCCGGCGAGCGGCTCACATCCTGGCGGATGCGATCCGGCGGCCGGGTCGTATCTTCGATCGTCGGCAGATCGTTGCAGAGGTGCGCCATCAGCGTGAAGCGCACCATCGCCCGGTTCGTGCCCTTGTAGAAGAAGGCTGCCGCCGATGCTCCCGTCGTCATGAGGCCCGCGGTCGCGCCGGTGGGTACTCCGTAGGTCGCCGACTGCGTGGTCTGCACGAGGGTCTGCTTCAGATCCACGCCGTTCGCCTCGGCCTGCGTGTAGTGATCATCGTTCGCCAGCGAGGGCGCCGGCAGTCCGGGCGCGTTGCTCATATAGAGAATGTCCGCAGACAGCGCCGTATTGAACGGCACGTCATCGCGCACCATGCCGATCACGGTCGCGACGTAGTCATTGAGTGGTGCGAACACCGTCTGTGTCTTGTTGGTCCAGGGCATCGCCCAGTTCTTCAACACCGTGTTGTAGAACGCCGGCGAGCTGGTGGCGACCGCGGCGGCGGCCATCAGGTTGTTGTTGGTGATGTCCGTGGCCATCTGTGCGAGCTCGCTCGCCGAGGGCGGTACGCCCGCGATGCGCTCGTACATGCGATAGGCCTGCTCGTTGGGACCCGCAACTGCGGGCGCTGCGATCACGAGCGCCACGAGCGCGGCGAGCGCGCGGCGCTTGCCAGCCGCGGCGAGCGCGCTGTTAGAGCCGTGAAGCGCTGCGTCAGTGACGCGCGCGAGTCTGCCGTGTTGATTCCTGCTCATGGCACGCGGGCCCTCCCAAACAATCATTGCTGCCCTAGGCGTGGCGAACTATACCCACGCTTTTGCCCCACCCCGTTTGTCTCGTGTCGCAGACGTCGCGCCGTGCCGACATGCCGTTTTTCTTATGTATGCCTCTATGCTTTGCGCGCCGAACTGGGAGCCCGGTCACGGCGTATGCGCACTCGAACGACTACCTAACGCTACGCGGTCCTGCGCGTACTGCAGCCGATGAGCGGCTCAGTGCGCCGCGAAGGGAATCGCGATCGCGATAGCGACGCCGTGATGGGATCGGCAGAACGAAGAAGGCGCTTGCGCGAGTCTGCATTAGGTAAAAGTGCGACGCGTGCGTGTGACCGGGCTGCGTTCAGGTCGATGTCACGGCTGGATGTCACGGCTGTAGGAAACGAGTGATCGGTTGCACACTTTGGAGCGTCGAAATATGGCGGTGCAGCGAAACACAACTTGGTGGGACTCGGGCGCGATGCGCGGGCTCGCGTGGGCACTCGCGTGCGCGGGCGGCGTGCTGCTCGGCGCGTGCAGCAGCGGCACGGGCACCATCGTGCAGACTGCGGGCGGCCAGGCGGCCGATCCGCAGACGCAAGACTTTCCGATCTTCTACGTCAAGCGCTATTCGGTACCGGCGACGCAGGACGATCTGCGCCTGCTGCGCTTCGCGCAGCCCTCCGCCGACCTGTTCATGCGCAGCAATGCCTCGCCGGGTGGCACCGAGGTCAATATCACGCAGAGCATCACCGGCACGGGCACGGCGATGGCTGCCAACTACGACGTGAAGGACGTGAGCGTCTCCTATGACGGCTCCGCAGTGCTGTTCGCGATGCGCGGCCCGCTCGCGCCGAAGATGAAGCAGGACGCGGCGCCCTCCTGGCGCATCTATCAGTATGTGATCGCCACTCACACGCTGAGTCCGGTGATCAACCCGACCACCGACCCGGACCCGGCGACGGTCAACGACACCGCGCCGCAGTTCCTGCCGGACGGCCGCATCGTGTTCAGCTCGACGCGCCAGCGCCAGGGGCAGGCGGTGCTGCTCGATGAGGGCTTCCCGCAATTCGTCGCGGATGACGAGGCGCGGACCGAGCCGGCGGCGGTGCTGCACGTCATGAACGCCGACGGCAGCGACATCCATCAGATCTCCTTCAACCCGAGCCACGACCGCGATCCGACCGTGCTGCTCGACGGTCAGGTGATGTGGACGCGCTGGGACAATCCGCCGGGCAAGGATGGCATGCAGCTCTACACCGCCAATCCGGACGGCACCAACCTGCAGCTGTTCTACGGCGCGAACAGTCATGCAACGGGCCCCAATGGCACCACGACGCCGAACGCGATCGTCGAGTTCGTGAAGTCACACGAGATGCAGGACGGGCGCATTCTCGCGCTGATCCGTCCCTACATGGGACAGCAGAGTATGACGGCGCCCCTGGGCACGGACTTCGGCGGCGACCTGGTCATCATCGATGCGAAGAACTACGTAGAGAACAACCAGCCCGCGCAGGCGGGCAGCAGCCTCTCGGGTCCCGCGCAGACGCCGGCCACACCCAACAACGTGCTCACCATCCCCGGGCCCTCGCCCGGCGGTCGCTTCTACGCGGGCTATCCGCTCTGGGACGGAACCGGACGCATCCTCGTCAGCTGGTCGGAGTGCCGCCTGCTCGACAACACGGCGACAACGCCGGTGCTGCTGCCGTGCACGACGGCGAACCTGGCAAATACCGCCCTCATCGACGCTCCGCCCATCTACAGCGTGTGGATGTTCGATGCTGCCCAGAACACCATGCAGCCGATCACGCTGCCGGTCGACGGCATCATGATCACCGACCTGGCGGCTGCGCAGCCGCGCACGCTGCCCGGGGTGATCCTTGACGGTGTGCAGGGCGGAGCGCCGGGTCCGTCACGCAATGCAAACCTCTACGCAGCGGGCGTCGGCCTGCTCGACATCCGCAGCGTGTACGATTTCGACGGCGTCGATACCGCGAAGCCCAACATCCCAACGCTCGCCGATCCGGCGAAGACGACCGCCGCGCAGCGCCCGGCGCGCTTCGTGCGCATCACGCAGGCGGTCGCGCTGCCGAACAACAAGCAGCTGAAGCTCAATAACGCCGCCTTCGGCGTCAGCAACTTCATGCGCATGATTCTCGGCTACGCGCCCGTCGAGCCGGACGGCTCGGTGGAGATCGAAGTGCCGGCGAATGTGCCGTTCCAGATCGACATTCTCGATGCCAACGCGCAGCGCATCTCGACGGCGCACAACGCCTGGCTGCAGGTGGCCGCCGGCGAGACGCTGAAGTGCAACGGCTGCCACACCCCCGCGGCGGCACAGAATCCCGCCCCGGGGCAGACCGCGCTCTCGCACGGACGCGCGGGAGTGTTCGATCCTGCCTACGCCGGCGCCGGGGCCACCGGAGTGCCCTTCCCGAACACCGTGGCGCAGTTCTCGCCCAATCAGGGCGACACCATGGCGGAGACGCGCGCCCGCTGGAGCTGCGCCAACGACATGCCGGCCTGCTTCTCGACGCAGCTCACCTACGACGTGCTGTACACGGACGTGTGGACCAACACGAGCGGCACCGGACTCGCGCTCAATCCGCCGATCGCCTATCAATATAAGAGTCTGACGACGCCGGCGCCGGCGAACTCGGGATGCATCACCTCGCCCACGTCCTGGCTGCCGACCTGCCGCATCGTCGTCAACTACATCGAGCACGTGCAGCTGCTGTGGGATGCGCCGCGTCCCGCGCTCGATGCGATGGGCAACGTCATTCCGAACACGAACAACACCTGCTCGCAGGCCGGCTGTCACAGCCCGACCGATGCGATGGGCAACACGCAGGTGCCGGCGGGACAGCTCGATCTATCCAACACACCGTCGAACCAGCAGCCGCTGCAGCTGGTGTCTTACATCGATCTGCTGAGTACCCACGACGAGCTGCAACTGGTCAACGGCGCGCTGGTGCCGGTGACTGCTCCGGGACCCATCGATCCAACTACCGGCAAGCCGACGCAGGTCACCGTGACCGTACCGCCGCCGATGTCGGCGAGCAATGCGCGCGGCTCAACACTCTTCTTCAGTCGCTTTGCCCCTGGCTCAGGAGATAATATCCACGCGGGCATCTTGAACCCCTCGGAGCTTCGCTTGCTCTCCGAGTGGCTCGACATAGGGGCACAGTATTTCAACAACCCGTTCGACCCGAAGGCGCCGCTCAACTAGGAGTTGTCGATCTGTCCGCACGTTGGTTGAGCAGCTTCCGTAGGGGGCACGGTTTGGTTTGCGAGCTCACCTCATCATGAGGGAGCTCGCCCCACCTTTGGGGCGCAGTGCGCTGCGCTCCCGTGCGCTCTTTCACGCGTGTGCATTGCTGGTGCTGCTCGTTGCACCTCTGGCAGTGTCCGCGCGCGAATACCTGCAGGTCTTCGTGACCGCCCCCTACCTCGAGCTGCACACCGGACCGGGGCGCGGCTACCCGGTCTTTCACGTGGTCGAGCGCAGCGAGAGCGTCGACGTGCTCAAGCGGCGCACCGATTGGTTCAAGGTGCGTACCGAGCGCGGCGTGGAGGGCTGGGCGGCGCAGCACGACATGCTGAAGACGGTGCTCGCGGACGGCACGCCGTTCACCTTCGACATGGGCGATCGCGCGGGCTTCACCTCGCATCACTGGGAAGGCGGCGTGTTCCTCTACGGTGACTGGGCAGGCGCGTCCGAGATCTCCGCGTACGGGTCCTACTCGCTGACGAACACCCTGCAGGTGGAGCTCACAGTCAGCGAGTTTCTCGGCAATACCGCCAACGGCACCACGGCGGACATAGGACTCGCACACGTATTCTTCCCGCAGTGGCGCTGGTCGCCGTTCGTGAGCCTGGGTACCGGAATCGTGCAGACAGAGCCGAAAGCAACCCTCGTCGTGCCGGCAGACCGCTCGGATCAGTCGGCTTACGTCGGCGCGGGCATCCGCATCTATCTCACACGCCGCTTCTTCCTGAGGGGCGAATACAAGGATCACATCATCTTCACGAAGCGCAACGAGAACGAGAAGGTAGACGAATGGAAAGCCGGATTCGGATTCTTCTTCTGATCCTGGTCGCGAGCCTCTCGGGTTGCGCCTCGGTGCGGCACCTGTTCGGACACGATCACTCGCAGAACGTGTCGCAATCCAGCGACGCGCAGAGCATCCAATCCGAGCAGCAGGACGTGAACGGCACGCCGCCGCGGGTGATCGAGCCTCAGGTCGAGCGCCGTCAGATCAAGGTGCCGAAGATCCGCTCACAGAACTTCGAGATCGGCGGCTACATCGGGACGCTCAACATCGAGGACTTCGGCGCGCACGAGGTATACGGGGTTCAGGCTGCCTATCACGTCACCGAGGACTTCTTCTTTCAGGCCGAGGCCGGGCGCTCCAAGGGAGGCTACACGAGCTTCGAGATACTGAGCGGCATCCAACTTCTTACCACCGATGAGAGATGGTTCAAGTACTACGATCTCTCGCTGGGCTACAACTTGCTGCCCGGCGAGATCTTCCTCGGGCGGAACATCGCCATGATCAGCAGCATGTACCTACTGGCCGGGATCGGCGGCACCCAGTTCGGCGGCGACCAGAAGTTCACGGTGAATTTCGGTGCGGGCTACAAGGTGCTGCCGGCGGATTGGGTCGCGGTGCATGTCGCGGTCGAGGATCGCGTATTCAATACCGACCTGCTGGGGGTCAACAAGCTTGCCAGCAACCTCGAGGCTCACATCGGAGTCACCTTCTTCTTCTGAGGCGGGCAGGTTGCCGGCGCCGTAATCGCAAGTACTGGGAGAGTTTGCAACAATGCGTAATCGAACTGTCCGATTGGCCACGCGCAGCCTGGCTGCGCTGCTGTGCGCGCTGCCGACGCTCGCGGGCAGCCCGGCCGGCCCCGCGCCCGCTTTCAGCCTGCCCTCACGGGACGGCAACACCGTCGCGCTGGCGCAATACAAGGGTCAGGTGGTGATGCTCAACTTCTGGGCGAGCTGGTGCGGACCGTGTCGTCAGGAGATGCCGCTGCTCAACGATATCTACAAGAAGTACAACAAAATGGGGTTCGCGCTGATCGCCGTGAACGTCGAGCCGGATCGCAAGTCCGCGGAAGCGTGGCTCAAGGAGACTCCGGTGACGTTTCCGGTGCTCTTCGACACGCAGAGCAAGGTGAGCCAGCTCTACAGCGTGCCCGGCATGCCGACCACGGTGTTCATCGATCGCAAAGGCAACGTGCGCCTGCTGCACCAGGGCTTCCGTCCCGGCGACGAGAACCAGTATCTCGATGAGATCCGCAATCTCGTGAGGGAGTGAGACCATGCGCTGGGGTCGGATTGCGTGCTTGCTCGCTGCCGCGGTCATCTTTGCCGGCTGCTCGCCGGTCCAACCGTGGGTGAAGCCCTACGAGCGGGAGCACCTGGCCGATCCCATCATGGGCTTCGAGCGCACACCGGTCTCCAATGCATTCATGGATCACGTGTACGAAGTGCGTAACGCCGCGCGCGGTGGGACCGGAGCCGCGGGCGGTGGCTGCGGATGCAACTGACACGTCGCGTCGGGCCCTTGCGGTCGCCCACGTTCGCGGCCGCCCAGGCTGCGCCGCGTTGGGCGCGCATCGGGCTGCCGCTGCTCGTGTTCGGCGCGCTCTACAGCGCGCCCGGCCGGACGGCGGTGCTTCCCGAGGATGAGGTGGACTTCGCGGCGAGCCGCTACGATGGCGGCGGCCAGGTGATCGATGGCAAGAACTGGCTGATCCGCAAAAAGATCGGCGACAAGGTATCGGTCCAGTACAACCACCTCACCGACGTGGTCTCAGGCGCCTCGATCGACGTGCAGCTCTCGGCCAGCCCGTACATCGAGCAACGCACTCAGGACAGCGGCTCGATCGAGTACCTCTACGGTAAATCGACCTTCACTGCCGGCTATACCCACAGCTACGAGCCCGACTACCGCTCGGATACCGCGAGCTTCTCGATCAGCGAGGACATGTTCGGCGACCTGACCACGGTGACGATGAGCTATCGGCGCACCTGGAACGACGTCTACAAGATGCTCAAGGAGAGCAACGGCGACAAGATCCATGACCCCTCGTTCGGCAAGAAGGACATGGATCAGAGCTCCTACGGCATCGGCCTCACACAGATCCTGACGCGCAATTCCATATTGGCCGCAAATTTCGAGGTGATCACCGATCAGGGCTGGCTCAGCAACCCCTATCGTGAGGTCGCCTACCTGGATCCGACCGCGGGCAAGGGCTTCAGTCTCGAGCCCGAGACCGATCCCAACACCCGCACCAGCAACGCGATCGGGCTCGACTACAAGTACTACCTGCCCTATCGGGCCGCGATCGATGTGCAGTACCGCTACTTCTCCGACACCTGGGGCATCCGGGCCCACACGGTGCAGCTGGGCTACACCCACCCCTGGCACCACTGGATCTTCGACGGCAGCGTGCGCTACTACACCCAGACTCAGGCGGACTTCTACGCCAACGTCTTCCAGTACGCGAACGAGCAGAACTTCATGTCGCGCAACCGGGAGCTCTCGAACTATGACAGCTACTCGATCGGCGCGGGCGCGTCCTACGAGTTCGCGATCCCCAAGGCACGGTGGACGCAGTGGATCCAGAAGAGCACGGCCAGCATCCGCTACGACCACATGAGCATCGACTACAAGAACTTCACCAACGCGCTCCTCGTAGACCCCGCGAACGGGGTCACGATCGAGAATGCGCCGCTCTACAACGTGAGCTACAACATCTTCCAGATCTTCTTCTCGATCTTCTACTAGGCGGCAGCGCGTACCCCGCTACTTCGGCTGCTCGAGCCCCTGCGAATACCAGATCTTGCCGTCCGGTGTGATCACCACGGCATCCACGTCGGGGAGCGTATCGATGAAGGCGATACCCTCCTTGGCGCCCATGACGAACACGCTCTTGGTGAGCGCATCGGTGCGCGTGGCGTTCGGCCCGATGATGGTCACGCTGCGCACCTTGTGGGGCGACTTGCCGGTCTTCGGGTCGAGGATGTGGTAGTAGCGCACGCCCCCCTCGTCGAAATAGCGCTCGTAGTCACCGGAGGTGGACAGGGCGGCATCGGTGATCGGCATGCGCAGCACGATCTTGCTGCGATCGTCCGGATCGCGGATGCCGACGATCCAAGGCTTGCCGAAGCGGTCGCCGATGATACGGGTATCGCCCCCGGCATTGACCATGGCATGAGTGAAGCCGGCGACGCGCAGCAGCTCGATGCCGCGGTCGACCTCATAGCCCTTGAGGCCGCCGAAGTCGATGCGCACCCCGGGATAGTCGAAGCGGATGGTCGATGCCGCCTTGTCGAGGTGTACATGCCGGTAATTGATGGCGGGCAGCTTGGCTGTGATGGTCGCATCGTTGGGCCGGACACGGTTGCGGTAGTCGTAGAGGTAGCCGACGCTCGCATAGGTGATGTCGAAGGTGCCGCGCGTGATCTCCGAGTACTGGAGCGCCTTGTCGGCCAGATCGTAGAGCTCGGAGGAGATCTTCACCGGTCCCTGCGCGGCGTGCGCATTGACGTAGGACACCTCGCTCGTGGGCTTGTAGGTGCTCATGCTCTCGTCGAAGCGGCGCATGTCCTCGAACACGCTGGCGATCGCCGCCTCGCCCTTCGCCTGATCCTCGCTCCACAGCTCCACGTCGCAGCGCGTTCCCATGATCGGCGCTTCGCGATAGATCCACTCGGCGTGCGCCGGCAGCGCCAGCACCGCGCCCGCGAGCAGCAAAGCACAGCCGACGCGTCGGCCGTCGCCGTACAACGTACTCTTGTCCAATCGAATCACTCCTTTGCAGCCTCGATCGATGAAATTGCTATCGTACATTTGAATAACTCATTGATCATGCGCGCGGGTAGAGTAAGCTTGCGCCACCGGGTGGCTGCACGCACCTCTCTGTCGGTACGTAGAGACACCCACCACGAGGAGTTCGCCGGATGCACAATCGGGTCGGTCTGTACTGTGTGCTTTCAACCACGCTGCTGCTCGGAGCAGCCGTGGCCCATGGACAAGCTAGGGAGGAGGGGCGGGTGCTCACGGCAGCTCAAGTGCTGCAGGAGCTGCGCGGCACTCCCGACGGGTTCATTCCCGATCGCCTGCTCGAGCGGGCCTACGGCATCGCCGTGGTGCCCGACGTGACCAAGGCCGCCTTCTTTCTAGGCGGACGCCGCGGCAACGGGGTGCTCGTCGTGCGCGACAAGCAGGGGCGCTTCAGTAATCCCATGTTCATCAATCTGACCGGCGGCAGCTTCGGCTTCCAGTGGGGCATTCAGTCGACCGACATCGTGCTGGTGTTCACCACCCAGCACAGCATCGATAAGATCACCGGGGGCAAGATCACGCTCGGCGCGGACGCATCCGTGGCGGCCGGACCGGTCGGGCGCCAGGCCTCCGCCGCGACGGATCCCACCATCTCGTCGGAAGTGTATTCGTACTCGCGCAACCGCGGCCTGTTCATCGGTATCTCGCTCGATGGCAGCGCGCTCACGGTCGACAGCGGCGCCGACGCGCGCTTCTACGATCGCGGCACGGTGAATGCCACCGACATCGTCGCCGGCACGGTGACCAGGAACGACGAGATCACCCGGCGCTTCCAGGCCGCACTCAATGCGAGCACCGGCTCGGCCATTCCTGCGTCCGCCTCTGCGGCGCCCATCGGCACCGCCGGCTCGGTGCCCGTGAGCATGGCCCCGAACGCTCAGACTGCCGCGCCGGCGGCCGCTGCACAGGGTGCGCAGAGCTTCCCGCTGCCCGATCCGCACCCGGGTCAGGAGCCGCCCACCCGCTGATGTGGCGCGCGGCGAGCGCTCAGCGCCGGTGAGCCTCCTCGTCACCGGCGCCTCGGGCTGCTTGCCAATCGCGAGGCTCTGCGCGGCTGAGCGCGGCAGGCGCCGATAGACAGCGGCGCCACGCGATGGTAACTCGGGGCCATGGAGAGCTCCGCGATCTTCCTGGCGCAGATCGTCGTGCTGCTGCTCGCGGGCCGGCTGCTCGGCGAGCTCATGCAGCGCGTTGGTCAGCCAGCGGTGATGGGGCAGCTGCTCGCCGGGGTGCTCCTCGGCCCTTCGGTGCTCGGCGCGTTCTTCCCCGATTTTCAGCACCATCTGTTTCCCCCCGCACCGGCACAGCGCGGCATGCTGGAGGGGGTGGCACAGCTCGGCGTGCTGATGCTGCTGCTCATCACCGGCATGGAGATGGACTTCGCGCGCGTCGGGTCCGCCAAGCGCGCCGCCCTCGCAGCCTCGGGCTGCGGAATCATCGTGCCCTTTGCCCTGGGGGTCGGGCTCGGCGAGGTGCTGCCCGACTCTCTGGTGCCGATGCCCGGTCGGCGGCTGATCACGGCGCTGTTTCTCGGGACCGCCCTCGCCATCTCCTCGGTGAAGATCGTCGCCAGCGTGGTGCGCGACCTGAATTTCCTGCGCCGCAACGTGGGTCAGATCATCGTCGCGGCGGCGATCATCGATGACACGCTCGGCTGGATCATCCTCTCGATGCTGATCGGCTTCGCGAAGCACGGCGAGCTCAATGCCGCCGCGCTCGCGCAGACGACGGTGAGCACCGCCGTGTTCCTGCTGGTGAGCCTCACGATCGGCCGGCGCATCGTCTACTTCCTGATCCGCTGGACCAACGATCACCTCGTAAGCGAGGTGCCGGTGATCACCATGACGCTCGTGGTGATGGGCGCCATGGCGCTCGTCACGCAGGCCTTCGGCGTGCAGACCGTGCTCGGAGCGTTCGTCGCCGGCATGCTCATCGGCCAGTCCCCGATCCTCACCGGCCATATAGAGGAGCAGCTGCGCGGCATGATCGTGGCACTCTTCATGCCCGTGTTCTTCGGGCTCGCCGGGCTCAGCGCCGACGTGCGCGCGATCGCGAGTCCGCCGCTGCTGCTCGTGACGCTCGCCTTCATCGCCGTGGCGAGCCTCGGGAAGTTCGCCGGCGCCTTCGCGGGCGGCGCCCTCGGCGGACTGACCCGCGCGGAATCCCTCGCCCTGGCCTGCGGCATGAATGCGCGCGGCTCGACCGAGGTCATCGTCGCAACCATCGGGCTCGCGGTGGGCGCGCTCAACACCACGCTCTTCACGATGATCGTGGCGATGGCCGTGGTGACGACCCTGCTCATGCCGCCCATGCTGCGCTGGGCTTTCGCGCGCATTCCGGTCAGCGCACAGGAGCGCGAGCAGCTCGAGCGCGTGCAGTTCGAGGAGCGCGGTTTCGTCGCGCGCCTGGAGCGGGTGCTGCTCGCGACCGACGACAGCGCGAGCGGCCGGCTCGCCTCGTTTCTCGTCGGGCTGCTGAGTGCGCCGCGCCGCATGCCGGTGACCGCCGTCGCGCCCGGGCGCATCCGCGACACGAGCCACACCGAGCGGCACGAGCAGCTCGTGCGCGAGGCCATGGAGCAGGCGGCCGGGCAGACTCAGGCGCAGACCCCCGAGAGCGCGGGCCGGCGCGATGCGCCCGCCACCATCGACCTCATCGCACGTCCCACGCCGCAGTCCCCGGAGAACGCGGTTGCCGTCGAGGCCCGCAAGGGCTACGACCTGCTGGTCGTCGGCATGGAGCCGCTGCTCGGGGGCCAAGCGCGGCTCGATGACACCATCGTCCGCGTGACCGAAGGCTTCGAGCGTGCCGTCTGCATCGTGAGTGCACGCGGAGCCGATACGGAAGATAAGGTGAACGCCCTACGGCGCATCCTGCTCCCGGTCATCGGCGCTGCGTACTCGCGCGCCGCCGCCGATCTTGCACTCGCGCTGGCGCAATCGAGCGGCGCGCGCGTCACGGCCCTGTACGTGGCAACCGCACGCGCGCCGCAGCCCTGGAGACGGCGCCTGCGGCGCTCGTGGAGCCTCGCCGATACGGCCGATGCGATGCTGCAGGACGTGCTCAATCTCGCGCATCACTACGCCATCCACGTACGCACCGCCATCGCGCTGCGCGGCGCCCCGGACGAGGCCATCCTGCAGGAGCTGCACGCCGGCAGCTACGAGCTCATGGTGCTCGGCGTCGGCACGAGACCCAGCGATCCGGTGTTCGTCGCGAGCCTGCCCGAAGCGTTGCTCGCGCGTGCGCCCTGCTCGCTGGCGCTGCTGTCGAGCTGAGGCTGAATTGCCTCCGACCCGGCCCCCGTGTACTGTCGCAAGACCCGCTCGAGCGGGTGCCCTTCACAGGCGGAGCGATTCGTGAGCGAGACCGCTGCGGGCCTCGCGAGGGCCAACGCTGCCGGCAAGACCGTGTTCTCGGTGCTGGCGGCCATCAGCTTCTGCCACCTGCTCAACGACATGATGCAGTCGCTGCTGCCGGCGCTGTATCCGATGTTGAAGAGCTCCTACGCATTGAGCTTCGGCGAGATCGGCATCGTCACCTTCACGTATCAGGTCACGGCCTCGCTGCTGCAGCCGCTCGTGGGCTCGTACACCGACCGCAAGGCGCGGCCCTACTCGCTCGCCGTCGGCATGGGATTCACGCTGGTCGGACTGCTGCTGCTCGCCTTTGCCACGCGCTACGCGCTCCTGCTGATCGCCGCGGCGCTCATCGGCACGGGCTCCTCGGTCTTTCATCCCGAGTCCTCGCGCGTGGCGCGCATGGCCTCCGGGGGCCAGCACGGCCTGGCCCAATCGGTGTTTCAGGTCGGCGGCAATCTCGGCTCATCCATCGGACCGCTGCTGGCGGCATTCATCGTACTGCCGCGCGGCCAGGCAAGCGTGGCGTGGTTCTGCCTGGCGGCTCTGCTCGGGATCGTCGTTCTGACGCAGGTGGGACACTGGTACCGCCACCATGGGATCGCACGCATCGCCACGCGCGCCGGAGCGGGGAGCCGCCACCCGGCGCATCGCAAGCGTGTCGCCGGAGCAATCGCCGTGCTGCTCGCACTCACCTTCTCCAAGTACATCTATCTCGCGAGCCTCACGAGCTACTACACCTTCTATCTCATCAATCATTTTCAGGTCTCCGTCCGCGCCTCACAGCTGTACCTGTTCGTGTTTCTCGGCGCCGTGGCGCTCGGGACCATCATTGGGGGTCCGCTTGGTGATCGCTTCGGGCGCAAATACGTGATCTGGGCCTCAATCCTCGGCGTGCTGCCCTTCACCTTGCTCTTGCCCCACGCCAATCTGCTCTGGACCGCCGTGCTCACGGTTCCCATCGGCCTGATCCTGGCGTCGGCGTTTCCAGCCATCGTGGTTTACGCCCAGGAGCTGCTTCCCGGGCGCACCGGCACGGTCGCAGGCCTTTTCTTCGGATTCGCCTTCGGGATGGGCGGCGTCGGAGCCGCGGTGCTGGGTAAGCTTGCGGACTCGACCAGCATCGAGTTCGTCTACCAGGTGTGCGCCTTCCTGCCGCTGCTCGGCCTGCTCGCCGCGTTGCTGCCCAATCTCGCGGAAGCAGCTGGCGCAGCGGCGCCTTCCGATTAACCGGATTTAATGATTCGCCAACCTCGGTTGAACCTGCCCACCCCTAGAGTGGTCGGCGGACCCGCCGCTGAATCCGAGCATGCGCCTCATCGCCACCACTCACACCCGCGCCGCCCGTGCGCCCCAACAGGTCTCCCACGCGAGCGCGGCGCGGACTTTGTGGGCGATGGTGCTCGCTCTCGGTCTTGGTGCATGCAGCCTGGGGCCCGCCTATAGAAAACCCGACATCCCGCCACCGGCAGCGTGGCAGGCGAGCACTCAGGAACCAGTGGCCTGGCCTTCGACGGAGTGGTGGCGCGGCTTCAAGTCAGCCGAGCTCGATGACCTGATCGCAGGCGCCGAGCGGGCCAACGACGATCTGGCTGCCGCCGTAGCGCGCGTTCATCAGGCCGAGGCGCAGGTGCGCATCGATACCGCGCCGCTGCTACCGACGCTCGATGCATCGGGCACGGGTACGCGGCAGCGCCAGTTCCTGCCGGTGGGCGCCCCGCTGCTCTACAACCTCTTCAACACCCAGCTCAGCGCCGCCTACCAGCTCGATTTCTGGGGCAAGAACCGCGCCGTGCGTGCCGCCGCGCTCGCGACCGAAGCGGCCAACCGCTACGACCGCGAGACCGTCGAGCTCACCGTCATGACCAACGTGGCCAGTGGCTACTTCACCGTGCTCGAGCTGCGCGACCGGCTGAGCGTCGCGCGCGAGAACGTCGCGAGCGCCACCACCATCCTGCGTGGCTTACGCATCGATGAGAGCGTCGGCACCACGACCGCGCTCGATGTGGCGCAGCAGGAGACCGTCGTCGCGACGCTGAGCGCGGCCATCCCACCGCTCGAGCAGCAGCTGCGCCAGACGCTCGATGCGCTCGCCATCCTGATCGGCCGCGAGCCGCAGCAGTTCGACATCACCAGCGGCTCGCTCGACGACGTATCCCATCCGGCCGTCAACCCGGGCCTGCCGGCCGAGCTGCTCGCGCGGCGTCCCGATGTCGCCTCGGCCGAAGCGCAGCTCATCGCCGCCAACGCCGACATCCAGGCGGCCAGAGCGACATTTTTCCCCAACATCGAGCTCACGGCAGCGGGCGGCTTCGAGAGCACGACGCTCGAGCATCTGCTCGAGCCCGGCAGCCGCATCTACAGCATCTCGGCGGGAATCACGCAGCCGATCTTTCACGGCGGCGCGCTCCTTGGGCAGTACCAGTTCAGCAAGGCCCGCTATGCCGAGCTGCTCGCCGATTACCACAAGGCGGTCATCTCCGCCTTCGGTAACGTCGAGGATGCGCTGAGCGCCGTGCAGCGCAGCGCCGATCAGCTGCAACGCCAGCAGAACGCCGTGGACGTGGCGCGCCGTGCCTACCAGATGTCGCAGGCGCAGTTTCGTGCCGGCACGGTCAACATTCTGACGGTGCTGAACACCGAGACGGCGCTGTTCAGCGCCGAGGATGCGCTCGCGCAAGTCAAGCTCGCCCATCTGCAGGCGCTCGTGGGCTTATTCAACGCGCTCGGCGGGGGCTGGCAGCGATGACTGGAGGTCCGAGCGTGTCGATCCGCGCAATCCTGGCGAGCCGCACCCGCCTCGTGCTCCTCGTCGCCGGGGTCCTCGTCGTGGCGAGCCTCGTGTGGCTGCTCTCCCCGGGACGCTCCCGGACGCTGGCTGCCTCGCGCCGCGTGCCACCCGCCGTGGCGGTCGACGCCGCGGTGGCCAAGCGCGCCGACGTACCGGTGTACCTCGATGGGCTGGGCACCGTGCAGGCGTTCTACACGGTCAAGATCACCGCTCGCGTCGATGGGGAGCTGCAGAAAGTCGCCTTCGTCGAAGGGCAGATGATGAAGAAGGGCGAGTTGCTGGCCCAGATCGATCCGCGTCCCTATCAGGCCGCGCTCGATCAGGCGCTCGCCACGCGCGCCAAGGATGAAGCGCAGCTCGCCAATGCGGAGCAGGACCTGCAACGCTACGCGATCCTCGCGCCGCAGGAGCTCGCGAGCAAGCAGACGGTCGATACGCAGAAGGCGCTGGTCGCGCAGCTGAACGCGCAGCTCAAGTCCGATCAGGCCGCGATCGAGAATGCACGCACGCAGCTCGGCTACACGAGGATCATCGCGCCGATCGATGGCCGCACGGGCATCCGCCTGGTCGACCCCGGCAACATCGTGCGTGCAACCGATACCACCGGCATCGTCGTGATGACGCAGCTGCAGCCGATTGCCGTCATCTTCACGCTGCCCGAGAAGTCGCTGACTGAGATGGCGCAGGCAATGGCGCGCGGCGCGGTGAGCGTGACTGCAATCGGGCCGAACGGGCACAGCGAGCTCGATCGCGGCACGGCGCAGCTGATCGACAATCAGATCGACCCGACCACGGGCACGATCCGGGTGAAGGCGGTGTTCCCGAACGAGAAGCAGCTGCTCTGGCCCGGTGAGTTCGTGACGGCGCGCGTGCTGGCCCGCACCCAGCGCCAGGCCATCACCATCCCCGCGACGGCACTGCAGCGCGGTCCCGAAGGTATGTTCACCTATGTGATCCGGCGGGACTCCACCGTCGAGCCGCGCCCGCTCACCATCGGACACGAGAGCGACGGGACGGTCGTCGTGGATGCCGGGCTCGAGCCCGGCGAGCAGGTGGTGGTGAGCAATCAGTATCGCCTGCAGCCCGGCGCCCGGGTGCGGGTGAACGGGCCGGCCGTGGCGAAGGATGACTCCGACGGGGGCATCGCGGCGAAGGGAACGGACGGCTCATGAGCTTCTCGACCCCCTTCATTCAGCGCCCGATCGCGACCTCGCTACTCATGGCGGGATTGCTGCTCGTGGGCGTCGTGGCCTTCCCGCTGCTCGCCGTCGCCCCGCTGCCGCAGGTGGACTTCCCCACCATCCAGGTGAGCGCATTCCTGCCCGGCGCGAACGCGGAGACCATCGCCTCCTCAGTGGCCCAGCCGCTCGAGCACCAGTTTGCGCAGATCCCCGGCGTGAGCGAGCTCACCTCCACCAGCGTGCTCAACAGCACGCAGATCACGCTGGTGTTCGATCTGAACCGCAACATCGATGCCGCCGCGCAGGATGTGCAGGCGGCGATCGCCGCGGCCGCCGGGCAGCTGCCGAAGAACCTGCCCGCCCCGCCCAACTACAAGAAGGTCAACCCCGCCGATACGCCCATCCTCATGTACGCCGTGCACTCGGACGTGCTGCCGGTCGAAAAAGTGGAGGATTATGCCGAGACCGTACTCGCGCAGCAGATCTCGCGCATTCCCGGGATCGCACAGGTCAACATCGGCGGCCAGCAGCGCCCGGCCGTCCGCGTGCAGATCGATCCGGCGAGAATCGCAGCCCTCGGCATCCAGCTCGAGGACCTCGCGAGCGTGATCAACATCGCGAGCACGGATGCCCCGAAGGGCTCGATCAACGGCCAGCTGCACAACTTTGCGATCTACGACAACGACCAGCTGCTCGAGGCGGAGCCCTGGAACGATGTGATCGTGGCGTACCGCAACGGCGCGCCGGTGCGCATCCGCGATATCGGTCGGGCTGTCGATGGCCCGGAGAACAACCAGCTGGTCGCTTGGCAGAACGGCAAGCCGGGCGTCATGCTCATGATCTTCAAGCAGCCCGGCGCCAACATCATCGAGACCGTCCAGAAGGTGCGGGAGCTGATGCCGCAGGCGATCGCCTCGGTTCCCCCGTCCGTGAAGCTCGACCTGCTGCTCGATCAGACCACCACTATCAGGGCCTCGGTGCAGGACGTGGAGTACACGCTGCTCATCACGATCGCGCTGGTGGTGCTCGTCATCTTCCTGTTCCTGCGCAATGTGTGGGCGACCGTGATTCCAGGCATCACGGTGCCGCTCGCGCTGTTCGGCACGGCGGCGGCGATGTTCGTGCTCGGCTACAGCCTCGATAACCTCTCACTCATGGCGCTCACCATCGCCGTCGGCTTCGTCGTGGACGATGCGATCGTGATGCTCGAGAACATCTACCGTCACATCGAGGCCGGCATGTCGGCGCGCGAGGCGGCGTTGAAAGGCGCAGGGGAGATCGGCTTCACCATCGTCTCCATGAGCCTGTCACTCATCGCGGTGTTCATTCCGCTGCTGCTCATGAGCGGCATCGTCGGCCGGCTTTTCCGGGAGTTCGCGATCGTTGTCACCATCACCATCGTGATCTCGGCGTTCGTGGCGCTCACGCTCTCCCCGACCATGTGCGCGCTGTTCCTGCGGGACGAGCGCCACGCCCGCCACGGACGCGCCTACCTCGCCATCGAGCGCTTGTTTGAGCGCTCGCGGGCCGCCTACGCCCGCGGGCTCGACTTCGTGCTGCGTCACCAGGGCGCAACCCTGGCCGTCTTCCTGTGCACCGCCGCCCTCGCCGTGGCGCTGTACGTGATCGAGCCCAAGGGCTTCTTCCCGCAGGAGGACACCGGCATCATCAAGGGCCTGTCGGATGCTCCGCAGGATGTCTCCTTCAAACAGATGGTGAAGCTGCAGCGCCGGCTCACCGACGTGATCAATGCCGATCCGGACGTGGCCGCCTGGGGCACGGCGATCGGTACGGGCCGGCCGGTCAACACCGGCTTCACCATCCTCAACCTGAAGCCCCGGAGCGAGCGCCAGGCCAACGCCGATCAGATCATCGAGCGGCTACGCAAGAAGATCGCGCAGGTGCCCGGGATCACCCTCTTCCTGCAGGCACAGCAGGACGTGAGCATGGGCGGCCGCACCACGCGCACGCAGTATCAGTACGCCCTGCAGGACACGGACCTCGCCGAGCTCAACGCCTGGGCGCCGAAGATGCTGGCGGCCCTGGAGAAGCTTCCCGAGCTGCGCGATGTGGCCACCGACCAGCAGACCAACAGCACGCAGCTGTCGGTGATGATCGATCGCGATGCGGCGGCGCGCTTCGGCATCCAGCCGGCGGACATCGACGCGACGCTCTACGATGCCTTCGGCCAGCGCGAGGTGACGCAGTACTTCACCCAGCTCAACAGCTACCACGTCGTGCTCGAGGTGCTGCCGCAGCTGCAAAGCGATCCCAACACGATCGACCTGCTTTACATCCGCTCACCGCTCACGGGACAAATGGTGCCGCTCTCCGAGCTGGTGCACTTCGACACACAGCACGTGACCGCGCTCTCGATCAATCACCAGGGGCAGTTCCCGGCGGTGACGCTGTCATTCAATCTGGCCCCGGGGGTGGCGCTCGGGCAGGCAGTGGATGCAATCAACCGTACCGAGGCGACCATCCATCTGCCCGCAGGTATCAAGGGCTCCTTCCAGGGCACGGCGCAGGCCTTCCAGGATTCGCTGCGCTCCGAGCCCTACCTCATCCTGGCGGCGGTGCTGGTGGTCTACATCATCTTGGGAATGCTCTACGAGAGCTATATCCACCCGCTCACGATCCTCTCCACGATTCCCTCGGCGGGCGTGGGGGCGCTGCTCATGCTGATGGCGTTCCATTTCGAGCTGTCGGTGATCGCGCTCGTCGGCATCATCCTGCTCATCGGCATCGTCAAGAAGAACGGCATCATGATGGTGGACTTCGCGCTGCAGGCCGAGCGCGAGCAGCATCTCGAGCCCATCGAGTCGATCCGCCAGGCCTGCCTGCTGCGCTTCCGGCCCATCATGATGACCACCATGGCGGCGCTGCTCGGAGCGCTGCCTCTCATGCTGGTCCGCGGCACCGGCTCGGAAATGCGCCAGCCCCTTGGCTACTGCATGGTGGGCGGACTGCTGCTGAGTCAGTCGCTGACGCTGTTCACGACGCCCGTGATCTATCTCTATCTCGATCGGCTCAACAATCGCCTGATGTCGCGGTGGCGCGCAGCGCCGCAGCCGGCGATCCCCGCCGCGTCGCCGGCGCTGGCGGGCAACCTCGAGAGCCTGCGCTCCCGCTGGGCCATGCCGCCCCCACCGGAAGATTCCGCATGAAGATACTGCTCGTCGAGGACAACGAGAGGGTTAGGAAGTTCGTCTCGAAGGGCTTGGAGGAGGCCGGACACACGGTGGATGTGGCGGACAACGGGCGCGACGGCCTGTTCCTCGCGGCGAGCGAGCGCTACGAGGTAATCGTCATGGATCGCATGCTGCCCGGCGACATCGACGGGCTCGCCATCATCGAGGCGCTGCGCAAGGCGGGCCATCGCACGCCGATTCTGATCTTGAGCGCGCTCAGTGACGTGGACGAGCGCATCAAGGGCCTGCGCAGCGGCGGCGATGACTATCTCACCAAGCCGTTCGCCTTCGGCGAGCTGCTCGCGCGGCTCGATGCGCTGACTCGGCGTGCCCAGGGCGATGGGGCGCAGACGGCGCTGCAGGTCGATGACTTGCGCATGGATCTGCTCGGTCGCAAGGTCGTGCGCGGCGACCGTACCATCGCCTTGCAGCCCCGCGAGTTCAAGCTGCTCGAATACCTGATGCGCCACGCGGGCCAGGTGGTCACCCGCACCATGCTGCTCGAGAATGTGTGGGACTATCACTTCGACCCGCAGACCAACGTGGTCGACGTGCACATCAGCAAGCTGCGGCAGAAGATCGATGCCGAGTTCGAGCGGCCGTTGCTCAAGACCGTGCGCAACGCCGGGTATATGATCAGTGCGGAGCCGCGCTAGGCCTCGCGGGATGCACCGGCAGCCATCCACGGGTCCAGCATGAGCCGTCTGTCCACACCATTGCCGGAACTTGCGGGAGGCGCGCATGCGCGCAGCGGCCTCGGGTGGCCACACGTGGCAAGGGTGATCCGCTCCTCGGCGGTCGCGCTCGCGCTTGGCTACGTGCTCTTCGGCTGCGCCGCGCTGGTGCTCTTCGCCGCACCCCTGCGCTATGCGTGGCAAGCGAGCGTCGAGGACTTCCGTATCCAGGTGCTGCGCGAGGACAGCCAGCGCTTCGAGGAGGTATTCCGCCTGCGTGGTGCGGACGGGCTCGCCGCCTTCATCGGCGAGCGCGTCGGCATGCAGATCGCCGGTGAGCGCATCCTGCTGCTCGCGGATGCGCACCTGAAGCGGCTTGCCGGCAATCTGCCCGCGTGGCCCGCGGGTGTGCCCGCGCAGCCGGGAACCTATACCGTCCCCGTGATGCTCGGCGGACAGCGCGCGATGTCGACGCTGGTGCGCACCACGCTGCCGGGTGGTTACAACCTGCTGGTCGGGCGCAACGTGGAGCGCTTCGCGCCGATCGAGCACTGGTTCTGGGTCGGTCTCGCAGGCGCGCTCGCAGTGCTATCGGTCGCCGGCGTCCTGGGCGCTTTGCTGATCCGGCGAGCGCTGCTCACGCGCATCCACAGCATCCAGCAGACGGCAGCGGCGATCATGCAGGGTGATCTGAGTCATCGCTTGCCGGCGCGCCGCCGTGGCGATGAGCTCGACACGCTCGCCCAGACCATCAATCGCATGCTCGAGCAGATCGAGCAGCTGGTGCACGGCATCGCGAACGTCTCGAATTCCATCGCGCATGATCTGCGCACACCGCTTGCCGAGCTGCGCTCGCGCCTCGAGGAGCTCTCGCTCACGCGCCCGGCGCCTCCCGAGACCTTCGCCGAGATCGATGCGGCGGTGAGCGATGTGGACAGCGTCATCCGCATGTTCAACGCGCTGCTGCGGCTCGCCGAGATCGACGCCGGCATGCGCCGCTCGGAGTTCGTGGAAGTGGACGCGGCGGATCTCGCCGCCAAGGCCGTCGAGTTCTACCTGCCGGCCGCGGAGCTCAAGAATCTGAGCCTGAGCTTTCGCGAGCGCGGCGCGATGCTCCTGCGCGGTGACCGACTACTGCTCGCACAGGCGATCAACAACCTGATCGACAACGCCCTCAAGTATGTGCCCGAGGGGGGCACCATCCGGGTGGAGGTACAGCGCGGCAGTGGCGACGCGATTGCCATTGCGGTGCTCGACAATGGTCCCGGCATCCCCGATGCCGAGAAGCCGAAAGCCGCGCAGCGTTTCTATCGCGGCGATTCCAGCCGCGGCACGCCCGGCGTTGGCCTGGGCCTGAGCCTCGTCGAGGCGATCGCGAAGCTGCATGGTGGGGCACTCGCGCTCGCCGACAATCATCCTGGGCTCAGCGCACAGATGACGCTCGGGGGCGGCACGCCGGAGGCCGAACCGCGCGTTGCGAGCGGACGCGCCGTTGCAGTGTCCGCGACACCCACGGCAACGGCCTTCGATAGGGTCACCTCATGAGCGAGCCGCGGGCCACACGACCCCACATGCCGGGATACGGGCTGCCCGAGGGAGACGAGGGACTCATGCCATGGTCCTGGGCGGAGCAGCGCCTGAGCAACGGTCACAACTACTGGCTCGCAACCACGCGTCCGGACGGTCGCCCGCATCTCATGGTCGTCTGGGGACTGTGGCATCAGGGCACCTTCTATTTCAGCACCGGCCGGCACTCGCGCAAGGCGCGCAATCTGCAGGTGAACGCGCACTGCGTATTCGCGGTGGAGCACGAGGCCGAAGCGGTGATCGTCGAAGGCGCAGCGCGCGAAGTCGCCGACGTCCGGTTGCGCAAGCAACTGCTGTCGCTCTTCGAGGCGAAATACAATTACGATATGTCCTCCATGGAGGAGGATGTCCTCGCCATGAAGGAGCCGATCTATGCCGTCGACCCGGCGCGGGCATTCGGTCTCGACGAGAAGACCACGCTCAGCACCGCTACGCGCTGGCGCTTCGAACGCTCATGAGGAATAGACGCTCGCCGCCGTTCGCGCTCTTCACGGCCGCCGCGCGCTACGCGCTCGTGCTTGCGGCATGCCTGTGCGTGGCGCCGAGTCGCGCCTCGGACGTGTGCGACCGCGCCTGTCTGCAGGGCATGGTCGATCGCTACCTGAGCGCGATGATCGCGCACGACCCGAATCAACTGCCGCTCTCGCGCAACGTGCGCTTCACCGAGAACGGCCAGGAGCTGCGCATCGGTGATGGACTGTGGGGCACGGCGAGCGCATCCGGCAAGTACAAGCTCTACGTCGTGGACACCGATGCGGAGCAGGTCGGATTCTTCGGCACGCTGTTCGAGGGCGACAATCCGATCCTGCTCGCGTTGCGGCTGCGGATCGAGTACGGGCTGATCAGCGAGATCGAGACGATCGTCGCGCGGGGCGGCACCGGCAACCTGCCGGCACCGGGTAAGTCGGTGGAGGAGCGCGGCGCGCCGCGTGCGCAGTTCCTGCGCAGCGTTCCCGAGCGCAAGCGCATGTCGCGCGCCGATCTCGTGCGCGTGGCCGACTCCTATTTCACCGGCCTGGGCGGCAACACGGGGCACAACACGGCACCCTTCGCACGCACCTGCAATCGCTTGGAGAACGGCATCCAGACCACCAACAACCCGACGCTGCGGCCCGGCAGCCCCTACAACGTCGTGGCGCTCGATTGCGAGGCACAACAGAAGAGCGGCTTCTATTCCTTCGTCACCGAGATCCGCAACCGCCGCTATCCCATCGTGGATCGGCAACGCGGCCTTGCGCTTGCCTTCGCCTTCTTCGAGCACGCCGGCCGCCTCAAGGAGATTCATCTCACCGACGGCCGGACGGTGCCGGCGCCGTTCCGCTCACCGCTCACCTTTCAGATCGCCGAGCTGTTCCAGATCGATGACGGCAAGATCGACCAGATAGAGGCCGTGCTGAACACGGTGCCTTACGGCATGCGCTCGGCCGTGTGGGACGCGCATTGAGCCGCGCGCGCGCGGCCACGCCGTGAAGCTGCTCCCCAGAGCATTGCTGGATGATCTCGCGACGCAGGCGCGCGCGAGTCCGCGCAGCCGCGCGCACTACAACATCCATGCCTCCGCCGATGACCCCGTGCAGCGCTTTCTGGTCGTCGCGCTCCGCAACTCATACTTCAGGCCGCACCGCCATCTGACGAAGACGGAGCTCGCAGTCGTGCTGCGCGGCGCCTTCGACGTGCTCACCTTCGATGAGGCCGGCGCCGCGACGGCGCGCTACTGTGTCGGCGAGAGCTCACCCGAGCTCGCGTTCGAAGTGCCGCGCGCGATCTGGCACACGCTCATCGCCCGCAGCGACGGCTCAGCCTTCCTGGAGATCAAGGAAGGACCGTACGACCCGCGGTCCGCGGTGGAGTTTGCGCCGTGGGCGCCGCCCGAGGGCGATGCTTCGGTAGCTCAATTTCTCGAGCGCCTGCGCAGCGTCGCTCCGGGCAGCGGCACGACATGAGCGATCAAGCCGCCGGCTTGCAACGGCGCAGTGCAGGCGCGTAGCCTCGGACATACGAGCGCGAGAGCCTTCGGCAGCCGCGCAAAGGGGACATCATGCGAGCATTCGCCTCACGGGTGTGGGCCGTAGCAGCGTGCACGCTGCTCGTCACGGGACCGAGCTTTGAGCGGGCTGCCACCGCCGCTGGCGGCGGGTCGTGCAATCGGGCGTGCCTCGATCATCAGGTCGACGACTACTTCGCCGCGCTCGTGGCACACGATCCCGGCAGGCTGCCGCTCGCACCCGGTGTGAAATTCGTGGAGAACACGGTGCCGATGCATCCGGGCGAGGGTCTATGGAAGACCGCGAGCGCGGCGCCGACCAGCTTCAAGATCTACGTGCCCGATCCGACCGCTCAGCAGGTCGGCTTCATCGGCGTCATGCAGGAGAGCGGCAAGCCGGTCGAAATCGCGCTGCGCCTGAAGCTTGCGAACGGTAAGATCACCGAGATCGAGCATCTGGTCGCGCGCAATCTGCGCGACAGCAGCCTGGCGAACCTCGAGACGCCGCGCCCGGGGCTGCTCGCGAAAGTACCCACGGCCGAGCGCAGCACACGGGAGCAGCTGCTCAAGATCGGCGCTTCTTACTACGACGCGCTGGTCGGGGGCAACGGCAGCGCGGCGCCGTTCGCCGACGATTGCGCGCGGCGCGAGAACGGCATGCAGACTTCCTCTAACAAGACCCCGCCCAAGGAAACGCCGATCAGCAATGCGGGTGCGGCCTCCGGGTCCATGGCAAAGCTCGGTGCGCTCGGCTGCGCCGCGCAGATCAACACCCACGTGTTCGACTACATCAAGCGCATCGAGCCGCGCCGCGTCTGGATCGCGGATGTCGAGACCGGCCTGGTTTTCGGCTTGTCGCAGTTCCGCCAGCCGATGCAGGAGAACAGCGTCAAGATCGTCGGCGTGCCGGGTATCGACAGCGTGCCCATGAACTTCAAGCCCTTCGATCTGCCGGCGGCGCACATCTTCAAAGTGCGCGACGGCAAGATCCACCAGATCGAGGCGCTGGGAACGGTCCTGCCCTATGACTCCAAGACCGGCTGGGAGTGATCAGAAGCGGCGTTGCTCGAGCGGCGGTGGCGTGTACTGATATAGCCAGGTCTCGGTGAGCGGCTGGCCGTCCATCGCCAGGTACAACCGCAGGTTGATGGGCTCAGTGCTCTCGTCGGGCACGAGATCGAACATGGCGCGCCAGCCATCGATCGGATGCAGCGGTCGTGCGGAGGTAATCTCGATGCGCCCGCGGGAAGCCGAGATGACCGGTTGCACGTGCGCGCCCTCCATGAGCAACGACAGATCCCCGCCCACGAAATCCACCACGAAGCGCCACGAGAAGTGCGTGCGCTTCTGTCCGACGATGCCGCCGATGCCCGTGCGCGTCGCACGCGTCTGGGCGAGCTTCGGGGACACCGGATTCTGGCGGCACCAGTAGAGCCGGTAGCCGAACAGCAGCTCCTGGCCGCGCTGCGGCTTCTCGGCGGGATTCCAAAATGCCACGACGTTGTCCATGGTCTCGTCGCGGGTCGGAATCTCGACCAACATCACGGCGCCCTTGCCCCAGCTGCTCTTCGGCTCCACCCATACCGAGGGCCGCTTGTCGTAGAACACGCCATCGTCCTCGTACTGCGCGAAGCTGCGCTCGCGCTGCATGAGGCCGAAGCCGCGCGGACCATCGTCGACGAAGGTATTGACGCGCACGGTGTTCGGATTGACGAGCGGCCGCCAGATCCATTCCCCGGCACCCGTGCAGATCTGCAAGCCGTCCGAGTCGTGAATCTCGGGCCGCCAATCCTCCGAGATGCCTTTCTGGTTCTTGCCGACGAAAAACATGCTGGTGCCCGGTGCGATGCCGATGCGCTCGATCTGCTTGCGCGGATAGAGCGCCGCATCGATATCCATGAGCAAGGTCGCATCGACATCGATCACGAAGCGGTAGGCGCCCGCCACGCTCACCGAATCGAGCAGTGCGTACACCGTCAGCCGGCTCGACTCCTTCGCCGGGCGCTCGAGGAAGAATTCCGTGAAGTCGGGAAACTCCTCGGCCACCGGCAAGCCGGTGTCGATCGCGAGCCCGCGGTGGGACATGCCGTACTGCAGATCCCCATCCACCGCGCGGAAATACGAGGCGCCCTGGAACACAACGCAGTCGCGCACCCAGTCCGTGTGAAAGTAGATGCGAAAGCCGCCGAAACCGAGATTGGGCGGCAGTGAGTTCGCGCGCACGCCGGCGCGGCTGTAGTCGAACATCGCGGGGTCGTAGGCCAGCTGCTGTGCCTGGCCGTCCTCGACCATGTACATGCGCACGGGCTTCTTGACGCGAAAGCCGAGATGCGCGAAGCGCACCTCATAGCGCAGTCCCGCCCCGGCCCACAGCGAATGGTCGTCGCGAAAGCGAATGGCTTGCCAATGATCCCAATCGAGCCGCTCGATCTCAGGAGGCAACCGCTCGGGAGGCGGCTTGTAGGCTGAGGCCGCGAGCGTCCGGGCATATCCCTTGAGGCGCGCATAATCGAAAGGCTGCGCGGCGCCGAGCCGCTTGAGCTCGTGCGGAGCCGCCTCGGCACGCACCCCGAGCCAGGGCGGAGTCGTCGCTGCCGAGAGTCCCGCAAGCGTCGCTTGCAGAAATCGCCGTCTGGACATCGGTCATCCTTCAAGTCCGCACCGCAAGTGCGGCAACGGCTGCGGACAGTAGCGTGCGGCGGCGCGTCTTCCAAGAGGAAGTCGCGCCCAAGGCGCAGTGAGTGAGTCTTACATGCCCGCTGCGGCGAGCGGAAGGCAGGGCTTCAGCGACGGCTGGCGATGTCGTGCGCGTTGAGATTCGCGGAGTGTCCGCCCCACTGCGAGCTGGTGAAGTTCACGAGCGCCGCGACCTCCGAATCGGTGAGCCCGTGACCGAAGGGCAGCATCTGAATGTGCCCGAGCGGTGTCCCCATGCTCGATCCGTACAGCACCACCTGCGTGAGATTCACGGCCTGCGGATCCGCGATGGAACGTGCACCCTGCAGGTTTTCGTAGGGATTCTGGCCGGCGCTGCCATCCAGGCGATGGCAGTTGGCGCACTCGCGCGCATATACCTGGCGGCCGTAGGCAAGATCGACCTCGGCACCACTCGCGGGAGCGGAGGCCGCGACCGCCGCCACCGGCTTCACGGAGCGCAGATAGGCCACCATCGCGCGGATATCATCCTGGGGCAGATGACGCAGACTGTTTGAGACCACCTCGGCCATCGGCCCCGAGGCAGGCCCATGGCCGGCCGCGAGGCCCGTGGAGAGATACGACACGAGGGCGTCATCGGTCCAGCCGCCGATACCAGACTCCTTGTCGGAGCTGATGTCGTACGCATGCCATTTCTGGGTGATCGCACCGCCATAGGCCTGCGAGCTCTTGAGCCCCTGCAGTAAGTTCCGCGAGGTATGGCACTCGCCGCAGTGTCCGAGGCCCTCCACCAGATACTTGCCCCGATTCCACTCGGGCGACTGCGTCGAGTCGGCCACGAAGCGACGGTTGGAGTTGAAGAGCCAGCTCCAGTAAGCCATCAGGAAGCGCTGGTCGTACGGGAACCGCATTGAGTTCGGCGGCGGCACGTTGTGCACCGGCGGCAAGCTGAAGAGGTACGCCTTGATGGCCAGCGCATCCTCATCGCTTAGCAGCGTGAACGAGGCATAGGGAAACGCCGGATACAGATGCACGCCGCCCTTGCCGATGCCGAGCTGCAGCGCCGCCCGGAAATCGTCATCGCTCCAGCTGCCGATGCCCGTTTCCTTGTCCGGAGTGATGTTCGGCGAGTACAGCTTGCCCATGTTGCCGAGATCGAACTCGCGCCCCCCCGAGAAGGGCACCTGGCCCGGGGCGCTGTGGCAGCTTACGCAGTCGGCGGCCTGCACGAGGTACTCGCCGCGCTTGACCATCTCGGGCGTGGCGGCAACGTCGGGATGGTGCGCCACACCCATGGAAAAGGCGCGCCATGTGATCGCGATGCCAACGAGAACAATGACGATCGGAATCCAGATCCACCGTTTCATGGTCACCCCGTGAGCAGCGCGGCCGGCCGCGTTGATGACTTGTCAAAATGAGCCTGAGGCCGCTGCTACGGCAGTGTAGCCGCGCGGTTCGCGAAAATGAAGGTAGGGGCGCAGGCCGCCGGGGAGGCGCGGCCGCGGCGTATCTAGCGCGAAGTGAAGGCGCGCGCGGCGCGGGCGCTCACAGGCGCCTCCGCGGCGGCGTGCGGGCCGGAGGGCTGCGAGGGCTGGCTCGCCCCGCGCCCGAGAGAAGCAGCGGCCTCGGAGGCTGTCCCATCGAGCTGGTAGCGAGCCACCGTCGCTGCGAGAGCACGTACCTGCTGCAAGATCGACTCACTCGCGGCGGCCGCCTCCTCCACGAGTGCTGCGTTCTGCTGCGTCACCTGCTCCATCTGCACGACCACGCGGTTGACCTGGTCGATTCCCGAGGATTGCTCACGGCTCGCGACCGCGATGTCCGCGACGATGCCGGTGACCTTCTTGATGGCGGCGACGATGGCCTGCAGCGTCCGTCCGGACTCATCGACCAGGCGGCTGCCCTCGCCCACCCGCGCGACGCTGTCCTGGATCAGAGCCTTGATCTCCTTGGCGGCGGTGGCGCTGCGTCCGGCGAGGCTTCGGACCTCGCTTGCGACCACGGCAAAGCCGCGACCCTGCTCGCCGGCCCGCGCTGCTTCCACGGCGGCATTGAGCGCGAGCAGATTGGTCTGGAAGGCGATCGCATCGATCACGCCGATGATATCGGCGATCTTCGCAGAAGCAGTGTTGATGCCGGTCATGGCCGTCACCGCTGCGCCGACCACGGCGCCGCCCCGCTCTGCCTGCTCACAGGCATCGATCGCAAGCTCATTGGCTTGTGCCGCGTTCTCCGCCGCATGCTTGACCGAGCTCGCCATCTCCTCCATCGAGGAGGCGGCCTCCTCGAGGCTCGAGGCCTGCGCATCGGTGCGCTGCGAGAGATTGGCATTGCCCGCGGAGATCTCCTCGGCGCCCTTGTGGACCTCGCGCGTCGCCTGCTTGATCTGCTGCATCAGGGCGACCATCACCTCGATGAGCGAGTTGACGGCCTCGGAGAGCGCCGCGATCTCCTCGGTCTTGCCCGTGACGGGGACGCGTCTCGTGAGATCGCCGCGCGCAGCCGCGCTCACCACCCCCTGCGCTTCGCGCACCGCGCTCTGCAGCTCGCTCGAGAAGCGCACTTGCGCGGTCACGTCGCTCGCGTACTGCACGATCTTGAATGGCTTGCCCTCGGCATCGAGGATCGGGTTGTAGCTCGCCTGCATCCAAAGCTCGCGCCCGCCCTTGGCGATGCGCCGGTACTGGCCCGCATCGTACTCGCCGCGGGCGAGCTTGGCCCACAACGCACGTTGCGCCGGCGAATCGCGCTCCGCAGCATCGACGAACATGCTGTGATGGCGGCCGCGCAGCTCTTCGAGCGTGTAGCCGATGATGTCGATGAAGTTCGGATTGGCGGTGCGGATGGTGCCGTCCAGATCGAACTCGACCACTCCTTGCGCCTTGCTGATTGCGGCCAGCTGTCCGAGGCCGTCTGCGAGCTTCATCATCTGCTCGGTGATGTCGACCGTGTGCTTGACCACCTTGTAGGGACGGCCGGTCCAGCCGGCGAGCGGGTAGTACGTCGCCTGCACCCACACGACGCGGCCGTTCTTGCCCATGCGCTTGTACTGCGCCGACTGCGTCTCACCGCGCCGCAGCCGCTCCCAGAACTCGCGGTAGGCGGGCGTCTCGCGGTACACGGGATCGACGAACAGGCGGTGGTGCGCACCGCGCAGCTCCTCGCGCGAGTATTGCGAGGCCCTGATGAAGTTCTCGTTCGCCCGCAGTACGTTGCCGTCGAGATCGAACTCGATGATGGGCAGCGAGCGGCTGATGGCCGCGACCTGCCGGCGCATGTTCAGGCCGAAGAGCGCGCGGACGAGCTTGCTGGGCCAGCTGAACGGATTCCAAGCCATGAACGCTCTTGTTCGACCTCGTGGTGGTCACGCTGCCGACGGGCGCGCTTGGCCGAGCGGCGTGAACGCGCACGTCCCTGACGACTTATCGGCGCGGAGGCCCGGCTCTGAATGAGAGCTGCGTCTCAATATCGCAAGGCAGGCGGCGGCAGTGGACTGCCGGACGGCACTCAATAATTGGCTGCGGCCCGCACCTGCGCCGCGGACTTGTCGAGATCGGCGAGCAGCTCCGGACCGATGATGACGAACGGCGTGGAGCCGTAGGAGAGCAGCCGGTCGTGGAAATCGTGCAGGGAACCCCGGGCGCCCATTCTCAGCATGTACTCCGCGAGCAGGCTCTCGAGCTGGTAGCGCCCGACCGTGTAGGCGATCACGTAACCCGGTTGCTCGGCAATCATTGCGACGCCCGCCTCCGCGTCCGGCCGCGTGAATCCGGTCTGCGCGACGAAGAAATCCACCGCCTGCGGATATGACCATTCGCCGCTTGCCAGCTTTGCGTCCACGATGGCTCGCGCGCCACGTACACGCTCCCAGCGCGCCACATCGAGGCGCGCATCGAGATCCGTCCCGTACAGCCCGAGGCGCACCATCATCTCCTCGCCGTAGAACGCCCAGCCTTCGATGAAGGCATTTGCGCCCTGGATCTGACGGATGAAGTTCGGATGGCGCTTGGCGATCGACAGCTGCAGGAAATGTCCCGGCATCGCCTCGTGCGCCGCGGTGGAAAGAATGCGATCGCGATCGAAATCCTCGTTCATGTCGAGCCGCGCTGCGGCCGCCGCGAGCGATTTCGGGGGCGTGATGTAGTAATAGCCAGTCGTAGAGCTCTCGAACATCCGCGGCGGATTCATCGATGCGCCGGGGGACACCGGCTGCATGAACTGCGGCGTCTCCATGACCTTGATCGCGCCGAGCCAGCCGGGAATCGTAAGCAGATCGGCATCCGCGACGAAGCTGTTGAGCTCCGCGATGCGCTCGCGGTAGTAGTCGATCAACGCAGGTCCGGAAGGTGCCATGCCGCCGCCGCTCGCCGCCCCGAACGCAACGCCGCTGCGTCGCGCCACCGACGCGAGCCACGCTTCCTCGGCCCAGCCGTGCGCCAGCTCGTCGCGGCCCATGCGATCGATGTCGGCTGCATCGAACGGCAAGAGCTGCTCCTCGCGCAGCATGCGATCGTAGGCCGCGCGTCCCATGGCATAGTTTTCCGGCCAGGATTGCAGGTGCGCATCGACATACGCGCGGACCCGTCCAATGGCGCTGACGGCCGCATCGCGCGCACGCGAAAACCTCGCGAAGGCGGCGCTCCCGGCTCCGAGCTGTTTGCGGGCCGCATCGCTCAGGGCGCCGTCGAGGAAGTCCGGCGCGCCGGCGAGCTCCTTCGCGCTCACGACGCCAAAGAGATGACACGGCATCGTGACCAGACTCGCTGCCGCGTCGAGATACGCCGGTGTCTTCTCGAGACGCGCCGTGATGTCGGCCCATGCCTGGTCCAGATCACTCTGCTTGGCGCCTTTCTCCGGTGTCGGAAGATGCGTGAACTGGGTGAAGATTGCATTGACGATGCTCTCCGCCGGCGCGCCGTAATCCTTGCGATCGAGCTGATAGACGAGCAGCGCGTTGAGCTGCTGGGTCAGTTGCGCATCGAGCAGCCGCGCATCGTCGCGATCGGCGAGGGCCGTCGCGTCATTGAACGATCTTGTGATGGCGTGCAGCTGCTCCTGCCACTTGCGCACGTTCTGCACGTAGGCGGCCCGGTAAGCTTCGCTCGGCGTCTCGAGCTGCCCGTCGAAGCCTGCGATTCCCAGCAGCGTCGCTTGCATCGGATAGAGGCGCGCCTGCGTATAAACCGCATCGCGAGCCACGCTGACCAGAGCGTCGTGACTGGATGTTTGAGCGTGTAGCACGCGCGCACACAGCAGCGGTGCGATCCAGCAGGCCGACCAGGCACGAATATCACGCATGAATGCTCCCTGCGCCGGCATCTCGCTTGCGCCGTTTCAATGTCCACCCTGAACGAAGAGGCCCGCCCCACGCAGCGCCTCGGCGAGCCGTTCCTCGATGCACGCGGCTTCGGCGCGCGCGATGTGTTGCAGATGCAGCGTCGGCCCGGTGAGCACCTCGAGGCCGCGCTTGAGCACGCTGCCGGCCGCGCGTATGCCTGCCTTATGCTGATCGAAGCGCGCGGCCGGTGCGTAGCTGCTCATGCCGACATACACGCCGTACGGCTCCTCGCGGCTATCGCTGTAGTCGAGCAGCACGAGATAGATGTTGCTGCGTCCGCCCGGGGCGCGAAAGCGTGCCGCAACTTCGTAAGCAAGCGGCAGCCATGCGAAATAGCGCATCGGCAGCCACTCCGGGATCGATGCAGCCGCATGCGCCCACAACCTCTGCAGTGCGGCCTCGATGTTCGCCTGCATCTCGCCGCGCATCCACAGCTCGTGTATGCAGTGCGCGCCGCGCACGCCGTCTGCGCTGCGCAGCGCCGCTGTGAAGGCGGTGCCGAGCCCGCCCCGGCTCATCACTCTGAGAGGCCGGCTGGCCGGTGAGTTGCTTGGGATTGATGCTCGCATGCTTCGCTGCAACGCATCGATCGCGGCAGTGTACCCGCTGAGGATGCAAACTCAAGCGCACCGTGAGAACATGCGCGCCCTTGGCGTCTTACCCGGCGCCATATGCCTCTCAATATCAACGATCAAAGGGGAAACACGATGAAGAAGTTGCTCGGCCGCGTGCTGTGCGCCGTGGCTGTCATGACGATTTCCGGAGCCGTCCTTGCACAAGGCTTGCCTTTCAAGGAGGGACCGGTCGTCGACGTCACCGCGATCAGAACCAAAGACGGCAAGTTTCTCGACTACTGGAACTTCTTGAGCACGTCCTGGCGGCGTGAGATGGAGGAGGCAAAGAAGAAGGGGCTGGTGCTCTCCTACACGGTGTACGGAGCGACGCCGCGCAGTCCGAACGATCCGGATCTGTATCTGGTCGTCACCTACGCCAACTATGCCGCGCTGGATGGTCTCGACGAGAAGATGCTCACCATCGACAACGGTATCTTCGGGTCAATGAAGCAAGGAGCCGAGGCGCAGGCCGAGCGTGGCGCCATCCGCACCGTGCTGGGTGACGAGATCATCCGCGAGCTGCAATTCAAATAAGTCCAGCTCCCGCAGCGCGGGTATGCATCCCGTCGCGGTCGCGCGCTCCGCG
>DATJVD010000015.1:0-32871 GCA_035501955.1 Steroidobacteraceae bacterium | reverse complement strand
GGCGCGCCCAGGGAGAATGTTGCATTGTTCCAGCTGATCGTAGGACCGCTCAGGTTCTCAGCATACGCATAGCCAAACCCGTCGATGCCCCCGCCGAGCACGGGCGAGCCGGCATTGGCGAGTGCATAGACATTCGCAGCCGCAGAGAGATCGATTTCCGTTGCGGGGCTCGCCGCATCTGCGCGCACTTCGTCGCTTATCATGACGGCGGACATAGCGCCCGAACTGCTCACATCGTCCGTGCCCGTGCCGTCGCATCCACCGAGTGTGAAGACCAGGATCGCGACCGCGACCATGCGGACGCCGGCTGCTTTCATGTGAACTCCCTAAAGTCCCCGCGAATTGTGCGCCCGTGTAGGGAGGATTCTCGACCGCACCAAACTCAGTCGCCATACGTACCTTTCCCATCAAAGCCGCAAGCGCATAGGTAAATTCGCGCATTGCGAAGAATCGCCTCCGCGCCGAGGCTGCGGTCCGAGAGCCGCAAGGAGTCCTAGCATGTACCAACGCATCCTCGTGCCCATCGATGGAAGTGCGACCGCAGCTGCCGGGCTCAGGGAGGCTATGAAGCTCGCAAAGGCACAGGGCGGGAAGATTCGGCTGGTCCACGTGGTCGATGACGCGCCCGCCATCAGTCCGGCGATTTACGGAGCGGTGTATGAGGGCGTGGTGAGCGCACTGCGTAAGGCCGCTGCGTCGGTGCTGGCGGCGGGCGTGGACCAGGTGCGCCAGGATGACGTCCCGGTGGACTCACAGCTCGTGGAGATCATCGGCGGACCCGCCGGCGAATACATTGTGAAGGAAGCCAAAGCGTGGTCAGCGGACCTCATTGTCTGCGGAACCCATGGGCGCCGCGGCATCCGTCGGCTGGTGATGGGAAGCGATGCAGAATATATCGTGCGCCACAGTCCGGTCCCGGTCTTGTTGATTCGCGGTGAAAGTGAGTAGGCGAGACAGGCGCTGCACCGCCACCCCGTACGTCTGAGAGTTCAGTCGTGCCTTGGAGCGAAAGCTACTTTCCCCGCTCAATGGCGCATCTGCCTCCTGCGATTCGCGCGAAGGCGATCGAAATTGCTAATGCCCTCCTGACTGAGGGCAATGAGGAGGGAAAGTCGATTCGCATCGCGATCGCACAGGCAAAACGCTGGTACGATCGTCGGCTGGCTAATGACCAGGCGGACTGACCCGGCCACGCTTCCTGAAAGCCGTGAGCAAGATTCGCGGGCCTTCAATCTAGCGATGAGATGCAACAGGAGCTGACGCGCCTCCGACGGCAAACGTCGTCGGCACGACGAGTACTCCGCCACGCCGCAGGGCGCGGAGTGAGGCTCAGGTCAGATTCCTTGTGCTAACCCAAGCCGCCGCGAGCGCGATCACGGTGAAGGCCGCTGCCGTTCCCACAATCGATCCCACCGTGAGGTCGACTCGGCTTCGCAGAACCAGCATCGGCAGCAAAGCTTCCGGCAGCTGATCGAGCAACGGCATCCAGCGGCCTGCCGTAAGGCCGAAGCGGCGCTTGACGAACGAGGAGAGCAGGTCCCCGAGGAGGGCTAGAGCCCCGAATGTTGCCGAGCGAATGAAGCCCCATCCAAGGAGAGTGCCGGCAACCCCTGCTGCCAGCGAGCCGCCCACCATGCCGCGCCACGTTTTGTGAGCGCCCAGGACGGCCGTTCCATCCTGCAATCGCAACCCGCCGTCGATCGGCGCTGCGACGTGGCCACCAAGTGTTCTGCTGAGAATCACGGGCGTGCTGTTCGCGACGATCAGCAGCACCAGTGCGCGGACGCTCAGAAACGGTTGCAGAGACATCTGGCGAACATCACATGCCATCCGTGTCGATTGCTCGGGCAGCAATCGACCACGCACTGGAGAGGGCATTCCGGAAATTTTCGGCATGTCTGCGGCCCGGGGCCGCAGAGACCACTCAATGGAGCATGTGGGCCGCGACGGTGGCGATCGCGATCAGGATTAGCGCGATAATAGCCGCGACTGCGAGGTGCCGAGAATGCGCTCTCATTTCTGTAGCTACCGTGGGCCCAGACGCTGCGCGGCGATCGGCTCGTCAAGTACGAGCCGCTCCACGGGACCACCTTCGCTTTCCGCGTCACGCTCTTGCTCGGCTGTCGTGTCCTGGCATGCCCCCCGCTGCTCCACGGCCCGCAATGACTGCAGCGGCTCAGCGAACGCGAGCGGCAAGGCATGCCACGCTTCCTCGTCGATCTGGTCGAGGTCACCGTCGAACTTCTGAATCCCAATTGTGCGCGCGCTCTGATCGTAGCTCGTCACTTGGAAGATCTCTCCCTTGTCCCAGCGTGTATACCACTGGCCAATACGTGCAACGCCCACCCCAGAATTCATAGGCTGCCTCGTCATTCTACCTACGGCCGGTATTGCAGCGTGCACCAAACGGCGCCAATGTGACATACGAACAACTGCGGACCAGCTGCCGTCGGAGCTTGCCTATAGCGCGGGCCATCGGATTCCCAGCCGTCATATAGCGCACCGAGGCAGAAAGGGCCAGGATCGTCCGCTATTGGGCAAGCAGATCGGCACTGTGATGATGCAAGAATGCTAGCACTCTGAAGGTGATTTCCTCACTGTGCCCCACTAACATATGGCCGCCTGTGTGATAGCCAACGAACTCGCTTTGCGGGATATGGTGAGTGATGAACTCTGCGTTCGCGTAAGTGCTATACAAGTCATCCTCGGTGCTGATCGCAAGTGTCGGCGCGGTGATCGATTCCAAGAGCTTCGACAGGTCTTGCGCCGTTAGCTTTCCCTCAAGCGACAATCCAACCTGTCGCGCACTTACCGGAGAGATGTCGCGCAGAATGGTCGCGACTCTGACTCGGTCGGCGGCGCTTGCCGTTGCCATTACCGAGGGAGGCGTACCGAGAACCGCACGGTCCGAAACCGATGGCATGAACGTGGTAAATGCCCAGAATAGAAAATCGGAACGTAGCAATCGGTCGAAGACTAGTGTCTCCATTGCGCCAAGGCGCTTAAAGCTACGCTGCATGGGTGGATACCATCCGGGCACAAGAAGAACGAGAGCCGTGCAGCGCGTTGAATGGCGGAGGGCAAATTCAAGCGCGGAGGGGGCTCCCGCGGATGCGCTCACAATCGCGACGCGTCTAATGCCAAGTTCATCGAGTAGACAGGCATACGCATCCGCCTGAAGGGCGATCGACGGATGCGGCGGCGCAGGAGTGCGTAGGTAGCCGAACCGTGAAATTGCGATCACGCGATAGCCCCTTGTCGCGAATTGCTCGGCGAGTGCCAGACCTTGGTCAAAGCCCCCTCCCGCGCCATGTATGCTGAGAATTACCGGGCCGGCTCCCGTGTCCGCATATTCGATTGGCCCACAAGCCGTGGAGATGAGGCGACTTCCGCTGGCGATACGAGCGCGCGCTCGACTAATGTCATTGTGATATTGATAGCCGATCCACGTCAGCCCGGCCCCAAGTACGAGCAACAATCCGAGACTCGCTTTGCGCCATGCCATGGAAGCTAATTGCAAAATAGCTGACTGTCGAGACGATCCATTATCCGACCAACGTTGACAGTCGTGGCATTCGCCATTAATACCGTGCCGAATCCATAGCTCTTGTACAGACGCATCATGCTGTGGAATCCGCCGCCCCCACCTTCCTTGAAGAAATATCGGTACCGGCCAAGTGACCCCATGTGCCAGCCCATGGTCATCGGGACTAGCCCGCGTTTCGTTCGCTGCTGCTCCATAAGGTAGCCCTGCGCTTCCTGGCCAACGATCCGCGACCCATCCAGCAATTGATCCTGCAGGAAGGTGCCGAACGCCCTTGCTGTTCCGACGATGCCACCGAAGGCAGGGCCGTCCGCATAGTGCGGTTTCACTGCAACCCAGTGCTCGATCGAACCGGCGATCAAGCGCCGATCGAATAGCAGCGGCCTCGCCAGATTGATGATAGAAAAGCGCTCCAAATAGCCGGTGGCGTGGCGCCGCAAGTTCGTGATCTCATAACTCATGTCCGTGGCAGTCAGGCCAAGAGGTGTGAACACGTTTTCTGTGACGTACGAAACAAATGACTTGCCCGTTACAGCTTCGATCACCGCCCCCAGTAGCCAATACCCGATGTTGGAGTAGACAAAGCGAGTTGCGGGGCGGGCCGCGAGTTGGCCGTGCTTCGCTAGTACGGCGCGCAGCGCTGCGCCTTCGTCGAACCCCTCGTGGTCAGCAGCTAGATGCACCCAGCGTAAGGGAATCGGATTAGGGATCCCTGCGGTATGGGACAGCAGCTCGCGCACTCTCACGTCACTGCCATATGGCTGCCATGGAACGTAGCGCGACAGCGCATCTTCCAGGCGGATACTGCCATTCTCTACGAGCTTCAGCACTGCAACTGCAGTGATGGTCTTACTCATCGAGTACGCCATCATGGTCGTATCGCGACTCATCGGGACGCCTGCTAGCCCCGCGTACCCCTGAGACAGCTCGACAAGAGCCGATCTTGCCGTCACAGCCAGGTACTGAAATCCCGGTAGGCGCCTGGTCAGACGCAGATCCTGGATCAGCTGTTCTAGATGTTGCTGCAAAGTGTGTAGAGCAGCCGCTCGAGCCCCGATTGACGACCACGTCAGATCGTTTCTAGGTACAAGTCGCGCTTGGCCCAATCTGTCCCGGCACGTAGCCTGGTTATGAGGTCACGTGGGAGACGAATTGGCATGGACGTTTATGATGCGATCAATACGCGGCGAGCCGTGAGGACTTTCGAAAAGGCCCGCGTCGACAGAGCGACGCTACGCAAGCTCATCGATGCGGCCATCCAGGCACCGAGCGCGGTGAACACGCAGCCGTGGTGCTTTACGATCATTGAGGACCTGGCTCTACTTACTCGCATATCGAACGAGGCCAAGCGGCTTGTGCTCGAGAATCCCCCTCAAGGACTACCGTCGGGCCGGTTTCATGAGCTTCTCAGTGACCCGAAGTTCGATATCTTTTATGGCGCTCCGGCGCTGATCCTCGTCTCCAGCGTGACGGCTGACCACTGGGCCGTGGTCAACTGCTCCCTTGCAGCCCAGAACCTCATGCTGGCCGCGCGTGCAGAAGGACTCGGAACATGCTGGATCGGCTTCGCCGAGAGCTGGTTCGGCAGCGAAATGGGCAAACACGCGCTGGGTTTGCCCACTTCGCACTTACCGGTTGCCCCGATCATCGTCGGGCGGCCCAGCTCCCCGCCCGTGCCTGTGCCCCGCAGGGAGCCGATCATCCGCTGGGTTCCGGATAACGGTTCCGAATGATCCCTGCTCCAGGCACGCCGACCTTAGCACCACCCCGCAAGCGGCGGTGCTGGGCGGCGAGACTCAGAACCATGCGTTTTCCGGCGTCTGAATATGCAACGCGTCGCTCGAGAGCATGCAGCGCCCGCGCCACGCGCTGGGGGGTGCCGAGGTCGCTCCAGCCGCACTCGGGCACCGGAAGCACACGTAAGTACTCCTCCTGGCCTTGCAGGATAGAGCGCGAGAAATCGAGGTTCGCTAACGTCTCGTAGAGGGCTGCGAGTGCCCCATCAGCGCCTGCGGGCTCGGCGGAGCCCAGCGCATCGCACATGGCGGCCACGACTTCGGGACAGCGCCGCTCGAAGAGCTTAAGGAGTGCCGGCCCGTCGGCGGCAATGATAAAACTATTCCAGAGCGCACCCTCTTCGAGCAGTACCTGCGCCCGCGGCGTGTCGGGCTTCTCGACGAATCTCGCGACTGCGTGATGCACTTGCGCCACGTCGCGCCGGGGTACGATGTAGCCGAGCTCCGAATCCGGGTCTTCTGGCTCTAGGCCGAGCAGCAGGATTTCCGTGCCGGCCCGTTCGCTCGGCACCGCAGCGTAGCGCAACGCGCGGACGAGCGGCTCTTCGTCGCGGAGGTAATGGTCCGAGGGCATTATGAGGATGCGGGCTTGCGGATCGCGCTCAAGAATCATCAGCAGCGGAAGGAGCACGCCGTTAGCGGTGCCGCGATTTTGCGGCTGCACAACGATGTTCTTCGCGGGTACACCATTGAGTTGCTCGAGCCACCACTGCCTGTGCTGCAGCGCGACGATCGCGCAGGTGCGCTCCGCGCCTGCAACTGCCGCCGCCCGCTGTAGCGCTTCCTGCACGAGCGAGGGTCCCCGATCGAGTGAGCAGAACTGCTTCGGGATCGTGAGTCCGCTTTGGGTAGTGGTGAAAGGCGCTAGCCTGCAGCCTTCACCCGCCGCGAGCACTAACGCCCAAACATGCTCCCAGTCGTGCACAGCTTGAGCATATCGCTACTGTGTTGCGCGAATCTGTACGCGATAACACCGATCAAGACCGGTGACTGCCCCCGCCGCGGGCGAGACGGTCGCGTGCGAGGCACTCCTCCTCGCGGCCGCGCACGATGCGCTGCCCGCACAAGGTCCCATGCTCGGAAGTGATCACCGTGCACTGACGCTCACCACCCATCCCGTCGACATATAGCACCACCCAGTCTCGCTTTCGCCCGAGCGCGTGTGCGCGTGCCGTGTTCGAGAAGAGCACGGTGTAGTGCCGATCTCCCCGCCGGGTATGGAGCACCGGCAGCCAGGACTCACCTGCAGGATTGAATCGGCGCGGGGCGATCTTCGGCAGCTCATCGCGGGCTGCCCGCTCTCGGTACTCGCGGTCCACGTCGAGGATCTCGGCGATGTCGGGGAGGGGCGTGTCATCAGCGCGAGCACGGAGTCTGACGCGACCCAGGCGGCCGGCGAGCGCATCGCGGATCCCAGCGAGGCGCTTGGCCCCGATGCCTAGCCTCTCGAGCCGCCCGTCGTGGGCGGCCATCTCGAGCTCCTCGAGGGAGTGGATGCCGAGCTCCTCGTGGATGCGGGCAGCCGTGGTCGTACCGATGCCAAGCACGGTGCGAAAGAGCTCCACGGGGTCGCTCTCTCCGCGCAACCGCTCGAGCATCGGCAGCCTCCCCATCGTGGCGAGCAGGTACAGCGAGCGTGCCAGTCGCTCCCCGATGCCGGGCAGCTCGTCGAGTCCCTCGACACCGCGCTCATGCGCCACCCGGGTGATCGATTCCGAGGATTCGCGGACAGTGCGCGCTGCGCGGCGATAAGCTTCGATGCGATATGGATTCGCACCCTGCTCTGTCAGGATCTGCGCCACCTCATCGAGACGCGAGGCGATTTCGCGGTTCTCGAGTGCACCTGTCGCAAGCCCAAGCGAGCCGGCCGCTGCTCGCTCGCCGCCTGTCACGGTCGTTGTGGACGCCTTCATCACGCAGGTCGCCGCTCTCGTCGAATGCGTCGCTGGCATCCGCGTTGCGGATACCCATGCCGAAAGAGTGTGGACTTGACACGCTGCGCATGGGAATAAGAGGAAGTGCGGATCTCCTTAGAGCCAATACGACTTCGCACGTCAGCCACTGCGTGGAAGCATCTGAGCGAGCCGAGCGACCGAGCTCAGCCACCGGAGATTGAAATGACCACGCGGTACCGCGCAGTTGACTCTGCAGAGCGGCAGAAGACCTAGCGATGAGCTCGGGATTGAGAGAGTCCCTCGACGTTCTCGAATCGCTGATCGCTGACGGCGAATCGGCAGGATTCGGCACGCGGTATGATGCGGAGATTCTCGCGGCGCTCAGGGAGCTTCAATCGAGGCGCCGGGGAGAGTTTCTCTGTCCGCGGTGTCGAATGGCGGGTGAACAACCCGAGTTCGAATTTTGAGCCGTAGCCTTGGAGTGCTACGCCGCCCGGCTTGTGCCGGTGCTCGCGGGAGGGGCCGGGAAAACTGCCGGGTTGGTCGCTCACCTCGCTCGAGGGGCCGGGAGACATCAAGCATCACGCAGCCTCACGGTATTCCCTTTGCCGGCTCGCGTTGGCTCATGATGTACCGCGCCACCTCGACCGTCTGGTCTGGAGTCAAACTCGGGTTCGGCATCTTCATCGGAATCGAGTCAACGTCCCAGTGGGTCGTGGTGATGAAGCGCACCAACGTGCCGGAACTGCTCTCGGGACGATTCGCTATCTCGCGGAAGCTCGGTGCCGGCTTCTCCAGCAGCGGCCCGAATTCCTGATCGCTCGCGACCACATGACATGCCGCACACAGTTGTCGGGCGATGCGCTCTCCGGTCGACATCGCGCGGTGTATCGCCGGCTTACCGGCGGGCGCGGCGCCACTCGCGCTCGCGGCCAAGACCGCTATGCCGACGAGTAACAACGCCAAGGTGATGCGCGACAGCGCGCCCTGATCGGGCATTGATGGCATAGACCGATCTTTATCGCAGCGCATAAGTGACTCCCATTAGCTTTGGAGGCGTCAGGTCTTGCGGATGTGCGGCGTGGTGCCTGGCTTCCGGGACACCGATTGTGCGCCGACCAGGGAGATCACCCATCCGTAGAGATGCTTAGGCGCAGCGCTGCCGCTAGTGCTCGAACTGGCCGGCCGGATTCACCGACTAGGTACATCAGCGAATAGGCGCCGTGGCAGTGCACTGTTCAGGCTCCTTGCCGGGCCAAATGTCGCTTCTGGCCGATGGAGGTATGTATGAGCTTGATTCGTTGGGATCCCTTCAGTGAGATCGACTCGATCTTCAATCGCATGATGCCCAGCTCATTGGGTGCTGAGCCGCGCGTTGCGCTCAGTGACGACGGCAGCCCGAAGTTTGAATGGGCGCCGTCTGCCGACATCAGCGAGACCGATAGGGAGTATCTGATTCGCGCCGAGCTTCCGGCCGTCAAGAAGGAGGACGTGAATGTCGCGGTGGATGGGGGAATGATTACCATTCAGGGCGAGCGCAAGCAGCAAAGAGAGGAGAAGAACGAGAAGTTTCATCGTATCGAAAGCGTCTACGGCAGCTTCGCGCGCAGCTTCTCCCTGCCCGATAACATCGACAGCAAGAGCATCAAATGCGAAAGCAAGGAGGGCGTGCTCACGGTCCATATTCCCAAGACCGAAGCTGCCAAGAGCAAGCGTGTCGAGATCAAAGTTCAGTAAGCAGCCTCGACGGCGCTTGCAGCATGGCGCGATGATACGGCGGCTGCGCGGGTTGCAGCCGCCCTCCATCTGACGGCTCGCGATGGCAGCACACGCAGTCACTCCTCTCGAGACGCCGCATCGGGCGGTGGGCGTGATCCCGCGCGCGAGCTAGCGCGCAAAGTGGTCGAGGATACGGTCGGCGCGCGAGTTCCCGTGTTACCTCTCGCGCTCTGCGGCACGCGAGCGGTGTTGCGCGACGGGCAATGCTTGCCCCGGCACGGCGCGGTAAAAGCTGTATTCGGCGAGCCGGATCTATCGGAGAGGGGCAGTATGTAGTTCCCCCGATGTGATCGGGCACGCGGCGGTAGATCCTTCGAGCAAGGAGACAGAACCTTGGATCGTTTGCGATGAGATTACCGCTACAGATCACCTTTCGTCAGATGGATCCCTCACCGGCGCTCGAGGCACGCATCCGGGAACTCGCGGCACGGTTCGATCGCTTCAGCGCCCATATCACACGCTGTCACGTGATCGTAGAGCCGCGTGCGGGCCATCAGCGGCAGGGCGGACTTTACGAGTTTCGCATCGACCTGACGTTGCCCGACCAAGAGATCGCGGTCCGGCGGGCCCACCCGGCAAACCATTCCCACGAGGATCCGTATGTCGCCCTGCGCGATGCCTTTCGAGCGGCGCGCCGCAAGCTGGCGGACTACGAACGTAAGCGCCGGGGCGACGTGAAGAGTCATGTCGGCCCAGCGCACGGTCGAATCTGCGAGATCGACTCTGATCGCGGCTGCGGTCGCATCGAAACCGACGACGGCCGCCTCATCTACTTCCATCGTAACAGCATCTTGGGTAGCCGCTTTCAAGACCTCACAACAGGTACCGAAGTGCGCTTTGCAGAAGAAGGCGGTGACAGGGGGCCGCAAGCGAGCACCGTCCACGTGATCTCCTGAGAATCGCCGTAGTAACCACGACATGCCCGCCGCTTATTCTACCCAGCAGGTTACGATCGCAGCCGGCTCGACGATTATGCTCAAGGGCACTTTGGAGGTGCCGCGGAGCGTAGGAGTCGACCGCCCACCAGCATTGCTCTGGAAAACCGAACGAGGGCCTTGGAGAGCGATGCGTCACACGTGTGCGAGTGGCTGCACGAGATGACCAATCTCGTGGAGCCCGAGCCCCCCTTGGACAAGCCGAGGCTCGGCGAATGAGCCCGGGGCCCACCTGCGAGCAGAAGACCTGGCACGTGCATCCGACAGTCGTGCCTGCTCTGAGCATCCTGTTACTGATGTGCGGCTCCCTGGGATTTGCGAGGGAGAGTTGCGAGGAGCGTGCGCTGCACAGTGAATCTTCGATGCGGATCGAGGATCTCGGTCAATGGGAGCCGCTGGATGCACAAACCCTGCTCGTTTGGGCATCCCACTCGAGTCGTGCTCACCTGCTTCGCTTACGCAAGCCCTTGGCTGGGCTGATGGACACGGATGTCGTGGCGCTGATCGATGGCGATCACGATGAGCTAATCAGTCCCTGCGGACACGATGCTCTCATGGTCGATGAGGACGCGGCTGAGATCATCTCGATCGAATATCTGTCCGAGCAGCGGACCGCAGAACTCGATAAGCGCGGGTCGCCATCGCTGGAGCTCTGATCAGCTTAGTTAGAAAACGCAGACGTGCGTACACCCGAGCGGCGCGTGATCGGTAATTCCACGTATGTCCGCGCCCTTGGCAGAGGCGCAGGATACCGGGCGCGTCAGCAATGAGGACCGAGCCATGAGATCCGATAGCGAGATCCAACGAGACGTTGAGGCAGAGCTCGCTTGGACTCCGGGCCTGAATGAGACCGACATCGCAGTCAAGGTAAGCGATAGCATCGTGACCCTCACGGGCTACGCGGCGAACTACGCGGAGAAGTATCGCGCGGAGGCTGCCGCGAAGCGCGTACTGGGAGTCGCTGCCGTGGCGAATGACCTGGCCGTTCGCACACCACTCGGCGGCATGCCCACGGATCCCGAGATCGCACGCGAGGCGGTCACGGCACTGAAGATCGAGCTCCCGATCCATTGGGAGCAGATCCGCCCCATTGTGCATGAGGGCCATGTGGCACTTGAAGGCACGGCGGAGTGGCACGATCAGCGCGAGCGCGCGGAAGCAGCCGTGCGACGCGTGCAAGGCGTGATGAGCGTCCGCAATTCCATCAAGCTGAAGCGCCACGCGCAGCCGCAGGAAGATATCAAGCACAACATCGAAGAGGCGTTCCGCCGTAACGCAATCATCGACGCCCAGCGGGTGAGTGTCCAAATCCATGGCGGAGAGGTGATACTCCGAGGACAAGTGAGCTCTTGGGCGGAGCGTGAGCAGGCGCGGCGCGCCGCCTGGGCGGCGCCGGGCGTGTCGGTCGTCAAGGACGAGCTCGTCGTCCGTACCTGATTCTGGCCTCGGGCGAACGCGCGAGCGACTGTCACCCCAATGATCGCAGCGAGCTTTTCGCGCAGCTGACTTCGCGGCGCGATCGGCGTGATATGCGCACAACTACCGACGCGCGCCGCATCCCGTGAACGTAAGGTTCACCGGGAATGAGCCTTCATCAGTTCGCGAATCGCAAAGCGGCCGGTCTGGAGCTTGCCCGGGCACTGATCCGAGCGAAGCCCGCTCCGCCGCTGATCATCCTTGGACTCCCGCGCGGCGGCGTGCCCGTCGCTTTCGAGGTCGCTCGCGCATTGCACGCCCCGCTTGATGTGCTCACGGTGAGAAAGATCGGCATGCCGGGTCAGCCCGAGCTTGCAATCGGCGCGATCGCGTCCGGAAACATCGTCGTTCATGAGCCGAGCGCGCTGCTGCACTTCGGCAGCGATCAAGCCACCTTCGCTGCGCTCACCGCAAGGGAACGTGCCGAGCTCGAGCGGCGAGAGCGCCTCTACCGGCACGGCTTGCCCCCGCTCGAGCTTGCCGACAAGACGGCCGTGCTGGTCGATGACGGTCTGGCCACCGGGGCGACGATGCTGGCCGCAGTCCGCTCCGCGCGCCAGGCGGGGGCGCGTTCCGTGCTCGCTGCAGCGCCGGTCGCCTCGCGCGAAGCGGCGGCACTCCTAGGCAGGGAGGCCGACGAGATGGTGGTACTGCAGACCCCGCCGCATCTGGCCTCGATCGGTGAGTGGTATCGCGACTTCTCCCAGGTAGAGGACGAGGAAGTGCGGGGGCTCCTTGCCAGCTCGCATCTAGCTTGAGGCTGACGAGGGTTGCTGACACGGCTGTGCCCCCGCGTCATGGCCTGTGCCATCCACGGAGCACAATAATCGAGCGGCGGAATCTGCGCCATCGTTGAGCTACAATGCTCACCATCAGATCCGGGCAGAACGCCTGCCCGCGTAACCGCTTGGCGGTGCGGTTGAACTTCAAGCAATCGCCGCTCGCGGGCTCGACTCGTGGCGCACAAGACGTCGCCTGATGCACAACACCTCAACCCTTGCGGCCACCGGTAATGGCAACGCCGCAGACACGGCACGGCGCTGGCCGACAGAGCGCAAGATAAAGCTCGGTTTCGCGATGGCCATTGTCTGCTTAGCAGGCGTCGGCATCGCCTCCTATTCGAGCGTTCAGCACCTGCGCACCGCCGCCGGCTGGGTCGAGCACACACATAAGGTCCTCAGCAACCTGGATCGCCTGCTCTCGCTGGTGACCGATGCCGAGACCGCGGAACGCGGCTATGTCATCACGGGGGACGAAGATTATCTGGCGAGTTATACAGCTGCTTCAGACGCTACTGAGCAGTGCGAACGGGATCTGCTCGAACTGACGGCTGACAATTCGGCGCAGCAGCTCCGGCTGGGCCAATTGAACGAACTCGTCTCACAACGATTGGCCGCAATGCACAGTGTTGATACGGCGCGTCGCAGCCAAGGATTTGCCGCAGCGCAGCAATTAATCGCGGTCGGTCCGGGTAAGCGCATCCACAACGAACTCCGACTGCAGATCGACGAGATCGCGAACGTGGAACGCTCGTTGTTGCGCGAACGACAGCGTGGCGTCGACCGCAGCATCGTCCTTGCAGTTCGGATCGGCATCGGCAGCAGCTTGCTTGCGCTTGCGTGCGTAGCCTGGGCTGCCTGGGCGAGCCGCCGCGACCTCCTCGAGCGTAAGCGTATCGAAGGAGAGCGCGAAGCACTGCGGGCGCGCCTTGCTCTGCAGCTCGAGGATATGCGCCGCCTCCACGATCTAGGCTCGCGGCTGATCGTGCTGCAAGAGCTGCCCCGGATGCTCGAAGAGATTCTGGATGCAACCATCGAGCTGCAGCACGCCGATTTCGGCAACATACAGCTTTACGATCCGGCGAGCGAGTCGTTGCAAATCGTAGCGCAACGAGGCTTCTCGCAGGCCTTTCTTGAGCATTTTCGCGTGGTGAGCGCAGACGAACCCTCCGCCTGCGGCCGCGCCCTGAAGAATCGCACCCGAGTCATCATCGAAGATGTCGAGAACGACCCCGACTATGCCCCACATCGGCTCATGGCGGCTGATGCGGGGTTCCGTGGCGTGCAGTCCACGCCCATATTTGGGCGCCACGGGAACATCAGGGGCGTTCTGTCAACGCATTTCCGCAAGCCGCATCGTCCATCGGACCGCGACGTTCAGATGACCGATCTCTACATGCGGATCGCGGCGGAACTGATCGAGCGTGCACAGGATGCGGAGGCCGTTCGCATTGCTCGCGATGAAGCGGATCGAGCAAATCGGACCAAGGGGCGCTTTCTCGCAACGGCGAGTCACGACCTGAGGCAGCCACTGCAGACGCTATCTCTGCTCAATGGCACGCTGCGCCGACTGATAACTGACGCGGATGCTGCACAGGCCGCGGCTCAGCAGGAGCTGGCGATTACCGTAATGTCGGACTTGCTCAACGCCCTGCTCGATGTGAGCAAGCTCGAGTCCGGGTCGGTTAGCCCGCAGGTCGGCAATTTCGAGTTGGCGGAATTGTTTGAGGAGTTGCGGATCGAGTTTGCCGAACCTGCTGCGCGAAAGGGCCTGCGCATTGAGGTCGCGGAATGTCATGAGTTCGCACTGAGCGACCGGACCCTGCTCGGACAACTTCTGCGCAATCTGCTAGGTAATGCGGTCAGGTATACCCGCGCCGGTTGTGTACGACTGCAGTGCCAGCGTGTCGGCGCGCAACTCAAGATTGACGTGGCGGACACCGGCATCGGGATCGCAAAAGAACACCTGCGCGACATTTTCGAGGAGTTCTATCAGGTAGGAGCACCGTCCAACAAGGTGCGGGAGGGGTACGGGTTGGGCTTGAGCATCGTGAGAAGAGTCGCGCAACTGCTGGACCATGAATTGCGAGTCGAGTCCGAGCTCGGGAAGGGCTCTGTGTTCTCCGTCTTCGTGCCGACGGGCGTCGCGGACCCACGTACTCAGAGCCTCGGCAAAGGAGCGACTTCCAGCCCTGCCTCGAATCCCCAGACACACGTGCTTATCGTCGACGATGATCTCGCCGTACTCGATGCCACCCGATTGCTACTGAAAGTTGAAGGTTATCGGGTCACTACCGCATCATCTCATGATGCAGCTGTGGAGAAGGCGCGGGGAAATCCTGACGTCGAACTGGTCGTCACGGACTTGCATCTAGACGACGGCAAGCTTGGCACCGAGGTAATCCGATCGGTGCGTGAAGCGTTGGGCCATCGAGTCAAGGTGGTACTGATTACAGGTGATACGTCGACTAAAGCAGGCGATATTGCGCACGATCGAGACGTGCGCTTAATGAGCAAGCCGATCAAAGCCGACGAGCTCCTGCTGATCTTGAGCACTTTGACGGATGACTTGCGGCAGGCACGCTGAAGGTGGCACCTCTGCAAGTCACTGAAGGCGGCCCCCTCACCGGCGCGAGTAGAGCTTGAGCCCAAGCCCATCGCTGAGCCGCCGCCTTAACGCGCTCGCTGCGCAGTTTGCCGGCGAACGACAACGCTCTCTGGACGAGTATCACCGTTACTTCCCGGAATGGGCCGACCGACGATCGCGTGGCGGCGTCGCGCGGGAGGCGGAGCACAACTCGTATCTCGCCGGTGGCTATGCAGAGGAGTTCGGATACCACTCTCGAGCGGGCGGGCCGTTCGCACTTCCCCCTCTCATGGCCACGAATCCCGAGCACTGTGTCTATTGGCGCGCCCAAATTGGCGGGCTGCACCCTGGCTATCCGGAATTGCCGACACCGCTGGCCCGCTTCTGGCGCGACCCGCAGCCCCCACAGCAATTGCACATCGCACCACAGCCCGCGACAGTCGCAAACGCGCGGTCCGAGTTTGCCATCGTTCGAGTCGGAAGCCGTGACCGGAACACTCTCATTGGAATGAGGGGACTCCGACAGCGCTGGCGGGAGCTTCGTATTCGACGTCGTGAGTTGGGTGTGCTTTTCTAAACGCGCTGTGGCTTATGGCGGTCGCTTATCCAAGCAAGGTCGCTTATCCAAGCAGAGCGCACGACGGCCCGGGGGGTTGAAGCAGCTACATGAGCGTCACAGGTCCAGGCGCGGTTTCATCTATAGGGAAGGCGGCCGCGCTGAGCATCGCGTTCGGCGCAATCTTGGGCCTTACCGCTGTTAGCGGCGGCTGCGCGACCGCTGAAATCGATGCACACCGAGCTAGTAAGGGGTTGGAGATCCCCGTCAAGTTCTACGACGCGGTCTCCGGCGAGCCGCTTGCGAGCGCTGCCCAGCCGCGCGACTTGGAGCTGAAGCTGGGGGCAATCGCCGGCGGCATCTGGGGTTCTCCGAGCAGCCAGCTTGCGAGTGTGCCCATCAATCATGAGCGGTCGATTCACTTGGATTTCGATGCCCTCTCCAAGGAGGTCAGCAGGTTAGGTTGGTATGCCGCTGCGCAAATAAATCAGGCAACCCGACGCTCAATCCGCATCAGTCCGAGAGAGACCCAGTTCCTGGGAGTCGCGCAATGGGTCTCGTTCACGGCGAGCCACTCAGTCACACTGAGGGTGGAATTCAACGATTCCGAGAGCGGCGACACTCTCATGCTGATGCACTTTGACAAGCCCTGCCGGCTGATGGGAACGCTGACCTATGGAGCTTCGACCGGCAAGGAAATGATGGGTGACTTCGACGTCGACATCGAATCCGCTGGCTGGGTATGGCTGGCCGGCCGGTGGGATGGGCCGCGACACGTAGTGTATTCGCGCGCAGTCGCACCGCATCCCGCGCTCGTCGTGGCGCCGCCTGAAAACAATATATGGCACGGCCGATAAGGCCAGTCAGACGTTTGATAGAACGGCGCGTCGACGAACTGCGCAATTTCCGGATTCAAACATCCACACGGTATGGCTACGCGGCTCGCGCAGCGATACCTCGCTGCGGAATTTACGCGACTTATATCTCATAATTTATTGTTTTTACTGAATAAAAATGGAGCGGAAGGGGATCGAACCCTCGACCTTCGCATTGCGAACGCGACGCTCTCCCAGCTGAGCTACCGCCCCACGCAAGGGGCGGAAGTTTAGCATCCGTTTCCAGGTGAGGAAATGGAACCGCGCGACGACGCGCTGGCGGCGTGAACATCGGGTCACCGCACGCCGCGGCCGCGCACCGCGCCGGTGGCGACCCGCATACCCCGAATCGAGGCTCACCTGATGTTGCAGCGTTGTGACAAGCAACAGCTCGGCGGTTATGATCGAGCCCGAGTGGGTGTCGGAGGTTCGCCATGCTGCGACCGGGCGCTCGGGCGCCGGAATTCACGCTACCGGACCAGAACGGCAAGGACGTCTCGCTGTCGACACTGCTCGGCCCGCGCCGTCTGATTCTGTATTTCTATCCCAAGGATTTCACGCCCGGCTGCACGCGCGAGGCGTGCGCGATTCGCGGCATGTACGAGGACCTCGAGCGCGTGGGGCTGAGCATCGCAGGCATCAGTCCGCAGCGTCCCGAGCAACACCGGGCCTTTCGCGAGAAATACCAGCTTCCCTTCACACTGCTTGCAGATTGCGACAAGTCCGTTGCGCGCATGTACGAGGTGAACGGTCCGCTCGGCATCGGCGTGCGCCGTGCGACGTTCCTCATCGATCAGGCACGTATCATTCGGGACGCGGTGCTCGCTGACTTTCGCATCTCGCGCCACGAGGAATTCATTCAGCGCGTGATCGCCTCGGTTCGCTGAGGCCCTGCCCGCCCGCAGCTCACCACGCGGTGAGCAGCACGCGCCGCTCGTGCGCTGCAATGCGATGTTCCCAGAGATAGATGCCCTGCCAGGTGCCGAGGCGCAACCGCCCAGCGGCGACGGGCAGTACCACGGAGCTTTGCGTGAGCGCTGCTCTGATGTGCGCGGGCATGTCGTCCGCGCCCTCCGCATCGTGCTCGTAGCGAGGGTCGGCGTCGGGCGCGAGCCGCTGCATGAAGCTCTCGAGATCGCGACGCACGCTCGCGTCCCAGTTCTCCCCCAGCAGCAGCGAGGCACTCGTGTGCGGCAAGAAGACGTTGCACAATCCCTCGCGCATCGACAGCTCGACGAGCCAGGCGTCGATCTGCTGGGTGAGCTCGATGAAGCCGCGGCCTGGCGTACGTACGATCAGTTCCTTGCGGTGCATTACAGCCTCAATAATGCAGCTCGAGCAGTCCCGCGCTGCCGAGCGTCGGCACGCTCACGACGAACACTGCGCCTAGATCACCTGAATCCAGCGGAGCAAGCTTGATGCCGCAGAGGTCCTCGACGAGCTGGGATACGACGCTGGCATTGGCCACGATGAGGACAGACTCTCCGCGGTGCTCGCTCAAGACGCGTGACTCCAGCGTGTCTGCAGCCGCGTCCTGAACAACGTTGAGGTGCACACCGAGGCGCGCCGCGAGCGGTGCGGCGAGCGCGCGTGCGGCCTGCGCTCCCGTCACGTAGATCGCCCGGATGCGTAGCTGCAGATGACCGCCCGAGAAGACTTGCGCAAGCCGCTGCGCGCGCTCCTCGCTCGCCGCAGTGTGTGGGGCGCTCGAAGAAGCTCCTGGCGCGCTTTCCAGGTGACGGACGATCACGAGCGTCGTCGTCGTTGCCGATTGGTACAGAATGAAGGCCACCGTGGCCGCCACGATGAAGAGCAGCAACGACAGCCATATCGGCGCCAGAAAAGGCCGATGACGACGCGTGATCGCGGGAGCCTCCATGTGCGCGTGCGGTTCGGCGCCCGGTTCAGCGTACCGGTGCCCCGTCGCCCGCTCCAACTGCGCCTGGTGCGCGCTGCTCCAGTGAGCTCGCCGGGACATCGCCGAGTCGCAGGCCACCCAACCGCAGGTGGCACAGTCGCACGAGCACGACCGCGGCGATCGTTCCGATTAGCATCGGCGCCGCCGCGGCCAGGAACAGCTGCCGGGCTGGCAAGCTCATTCCCAGCAGCTTGCCACCGATCAAGGGTCCAAGGATGGCGCCGAAGCGGCCGACACCCAAGGCCAGACCGACTCCCTTCGAGCGCACCGGCGTTGCATACAACAGGCCTGAGGCTGCGTTGTTGCCGAATTGCGCGCCGAGTACGGCGAGCCCGGCGAGCGTTGCGAGCGGCGCCAGCGTCGTAAAGCTCATCTGCACCAGTCCCAATGCCGCAATCGCGGGCACCGCGACTGCAAACAGGGCCGCGATCACCACGAAGCCGAACCGATCCAGCAACACGCTCATCAGCAGGCCGCCCACCGTGCCGCCGACGTGGTACATCGTCGCCGCCAGTGCCGCCTGCCCGGCGGGCATGCCGCTGTCGCGAAAGATCAGGGGCAAGAAGGAATTGAGAAAATAGTTGGACATCAGGGCCGTTGCGAAGCACATCCACAGAAGTGGGGTGATGCGCGAGAGGCTTCCGGCAAAGAGTTCCGCGAGCGCCACCGCGCTCGCGCTAGCCGGGCGCTGGGCGAGGAAGTGCGCATCGTCGTGGATTTCAAGGTCCGGGCGCATGCGGCGCGCGATAGCGAGCAGCTCGCGCGGGCGATTCCCACGCAGTGCAAGGTACTTCACCGACTCGGGTAGCGTACGCACCAGGCACGCAGCGACCACGAGCGGCACCAGACCGCCGACGATAAAGAGCACGGTCCATCCGTAGCGCGGCATCAGCCAGTAAGCCACGAATCCGGGGGCGCTGCTGCCGAGGGTGATGCCGGCAAACATGAGCACGATGAGCGTGGCGCGCCAGCGCTTGGGCGACAGCTCGGACGTGAGGGAGATCGTATTGGGCATCAGGCCGCCGAGACCCAGGCCCGTGATGAAGCGCAGCGCGATCACCTGTTCGAGGTTGTGCGTCCAGACGATTGCGAGCGAGCTCAATCCATAGACGACGCTGCCGAGGATGATGGCACCCTTGCGCCCGAAGCGGTCCCCCACGTAGCCCAGGAGCGGCGCACCGAACAGGATGCCGAACAGACTGGCGCTCGAGGCGGGCCCGAACGCCGCCTTCGGCACGTGCCAGAGCGTCTGCAGCTCGGGCTGAGCGAACGAGAGCGCGCCGATGTCGTAGCCATCGGCGAACATCGCAAGGAACGACCAGATCAGCAGGTTGACGTTGAAGCGGCCGAGCTGCTGCTCATCGACTAGTGAGTCGATCTGAAGAACCTGAGTCACGATGCGCCGATTATGCGCCTTCCATTTCGAGGAGTACGGCACCCTCGTTCACTCGGTCCCCGGTGCGCACGTTCAGCGCCTTGACGATACCGCTTTGCGGAGCCTGAATCGTATGCTCCATCTTCATCGCTTCGATGACGAGCAGCGCGGCGCCGGCCTGAACGTGATCGCCCTGGGCAACGAGCACACTCACCACGACGCCCGGCAGCATCGAGGTGAGACTGCCGGCCGGCCGCCGCGAAGCGGCAGCGGCCAGGTCGTCCACCGGAATCACGAATCGCAGGCGTGTCCAGTCGCACCAGAGGTCGACCGCCTCGCGGCTCACCAAGGCCTCCACCTGTGCTCCGCCCTGCGCGGATCGCAGACGCAGCAGCTGGGCCCCTTCACCCCGCTGCAATGACCGTGACGTACTCTCCCCTGCACTCGCCTGCAGCGGCTCGCGGATGATCTGCAGCGGCGGTGTCTCGGAACCGGCGCAGGATACCGCGACCGTCGCGCTGTCCAGCGTACGCACGTTCGCCGTGAAGCGCTGCTTGTCGAGAGAGAGCGCCACAGCGATCGCGGCCGCGCCGCTCAGGCGAAAGCCGTCGCCGGTGGCCCAGGGCGAGGCATTCGCGCCTGAGCCGTGCATGGCAAATACCTGCGCTGCCGCCGCGAAGGGCGCGAACTCCTCTGCATCCGCCGTCACGCCCAGCGTAGCGCCTTGCTGCGTCACAAAGGCCGTGCTCATCGACGCATTACGGAACACCGGCGTATCGAGTGCCGCGGCGAGCCACGTGACGTTGCTCGGCACGCCTGCGATCCGCGTATCTTTCAACGCCGCGCGCAGCCGCTCGAGCGCAGCGTCGCGCCCACCTCCGTGCGCAATGACCTTACCGAGCAGCGAATCGTAGTGGGACGGCACGCAATCACCGGTATCAAATCCGGCATCGACACGCACTCCGGCGAGCGCCTCGGGCCACTGCGCCCGCGACAGCTTTCCCGCGCCTGGCAGGAAGTCGCGCGCGGCATCTTCGGCGCAGATACGCACCTCGATCGCGTGACCCCGCGCCTCGATATCCTGCTGCGCGAAGCTCAGCGGCTCCCCCGCCGCGATGCGCAGTTGCCACTCCACCAGATCCAAACCGGTGATGGCCTCGGTCACCGGGTGCTCGACCTGCAGCCGCGTGTTCATCTCCATGAAGAAGAACTCGGCCCGCTCCAGCAGGAACTCCACGGTACCGGCGCCGACATAGCCGATCTCGCGCGCGACGGCGCAGGCCGCCGCGGCAAGTTGCGCGCGCAGCTCGCCCGCAATTCGCGGCGCGGGCGCCTCCTCGATGAGCTTCTGATGACGCCGCTGAACGGAGCAGTCGCGATCGTGAAGATGCAGCACGTGACCGTGGCCGTCGGCGAGCACCTGCACTTCCACATGCCGTGGTGCGGCTAAGTAGCGCTCGAGAAGCAGACGCGGATCCCCGAAGGCACTCCCTGCCAGACGCCGCGCGGCCTCGAGCGCACCTCGCAGCGCGGCCGGGTCGCTCACAATCTGCATCCCCTTGCCACCGCCGCCGCCGCTCGGCTTGATAATCAGCGGAAAACCCAGCGCTTGGCCGGCCCGCTCGAGCGTTGCGAGCGCCTGATCCGCCTCCTGATAACCCGGCAGCACCGGAATACCTGCACGCTGCATGCGCGCCTTCGCCGCGGCCTTCGCGCCCATGGCGGCAATCGCCTCCGGCGAGGGGCCGACGAACACGACACCGGCCGCCGCACAGCGAGCCGCGAACTCGGCGTTCTCAGAGAGAAATCCGTAACCCGGGTGGATGGCATCGGCACCGCACTCGCGTGCGACTCCCAGAACGCGCCCGATGCTCAGGTAACTGTCTACCGCAGGCGCTGGACCCAGGGGCCAGGCTTCATCGGCGAGCCGCACGTGCCGCGCGCCGACGTCGGCATCCGAGTAGACGGCAACGGTCTCGATCCCGAGTGCACGGGCCGTGCGGCCGATGCGGCACGCGATCTCGCCCCGGTTGGCAATCAGCAGCTTACGAAACATCTGCACGAGTCTCTCGCCGGCAGGGACGCACGGCAACCGCAGCGTCTCAAGCCGCGCTTGCCGGAAAGCCTTAATTGTCCGACAATCGTACAATCAGGAACGATGGAGAGCAAGCCATGGCGGCACTGGATCCCCTTGAGTTCGACTTCGCGCTGGGATCTGCGGCCGACGAGGTGCGCGCCGCGGTGCGCCGCTTCGCGCGCGAGCGCATTGCTCCCCAGGCCGAAACGATCGATCGCACGAACGAGTTTCCGCGCGCGCTCTGGCCGGAGCTGGGCGCGCTGGGATTGCTGGGCATCACGGTGCCCGAGCGCTGGGGCGGCTCGGACCTCGGTTATCTCGCGCATGTGGTGGCCATGGAAGAGGTCTCGCGGGCTTCTGGAGCCACGGGCCTGAGCTATGGCGCGCACTCCAACCTGTGCGTCAATCAGCTGAGGCTCAATGGCAACGACGCCCAGCGGACGCGCTATCTGCCCAAGCTGGTGAGCGGCGAGCACGTCGGAGCGCTCGCCATGTCGGAGCCTCAATCCGGCTCCGACGTGGTTTCGATGCAAACCCGGGCCGTGCGCCGCGGCGAGCGTTATATCCTCAATGGCCGCAAGATGTGGATCACCAACGGGCCCGATGCCGACGTGCTCGTCGTCTACGCAAAGACCGACGCTGCGGCTGGGACGCACGGCATCACCGCCTTCATCCTCGAGCGCGGCTTTCGTGGCTTCTCCACCGCGCAGAAGCTCGACAAGCTCGGCATGCGCGGCTCGAGCACCTGCGAGCTGGTGTTCAACGACTGCGAAGTTCCGGCCGAGAACGTTCTGGGCGAAGAGCACGGCGGCGTGCACGTTCTCATGAGCGGACTCGACTTCGAGCGGGTCGTGCTCGCCGGCGGTCCGCTCGGACTCATGGCCGCGGCACTCGATCTGGTGCTCCCCTATGTTCGCGAGCGGCGGCAGTTCGGGCGCCCGATCGGCACGTTTCAGCTCATGCAGGCGAAGCTCGCCGACATGTATGCCGCGTTGAACGCCAGCCGCGGCTATGTGTACGCCGCGGCACGCGCGTGCGATGCGGGGAGCATTGCACGTCGCGACGCCGCCGGCTGCATTCTGTTCGCGGCCGAGCGCGCCACTGCGGTCGCGCTCGAGGCCATCCAGGCACTGGGTGGGAACGGCTACATCAATGACTACCCGGCAGGGCGGCTGCTGCGCGATGCCAAGCTGTACGAGATCGGCGCCGGCACGCAGGAGATCCGCCGCATTCTCATTGGTCGCGAGCTCACGGGGATGGAGGAGTGAGCGTACGGTTCGAGCAGATTGACATCGAGCCGGCCTATCGCAAGGTCGCCGCAGCGCTGCGCGCGCGCATCCTCGACCAGAGCTTGCGTGAGGGAGACCGCCTGCCCGCGGAGCTTGAGCTCGCGCGCCAGTTCGGGGTGAATCGCTCGACGGTGCGCGAAGCGTTGCGCGAGCTCCAGACCCGCGGCCTTCTCGCCCGGCGTCGCGGCTCGAAGTGCTTCGCTGTTACGCGTCCCGCGCCGCGCATGGTGGCCGAGGGCGTGAGCCATGCGCTTGCCCTGCACGGTGTGAGCTATTTCGACGTGTGGGAAGGCCTCAGCATCCTCGAGCCGCCGATCGCCGAGGCCGCGGCGCGCCGGCGCAGCGCCGCGGATCTACGCGAGATCGAGGCGGCGGCCCAGCGCTACGCGGCCGATCACGTGCTGACTGAGCGTGCCGTACATCACGCTGTGGAGTTCTTCCGCGTGGTCGGAGCAGCGACGCACAATCGCGTGCTACTGCTCGCACAGGCGCCCCTGTTACAGCTGCTCGAGCCCTCGCTGTGCGCGATGATCGATCGGCTGCCCCAGGCGCGCACGCGCATCCGCACCGCGCAGCGGCGCATCTGCGAGGCGCTGCACGCCGGTGATGCTGTCGAAGCAGGCGCCTGGATGGCGCGCCACATCCGCGACTTCCGTCGCGGGTACGAGCTGGCGGGCATCGCCCTCGAGTCCGCCTGCGCGGGGCGTCTCGAGGCATCGAGCGTTTCGGCCACCCGCCTCCCCTGAGCGCACGGGATCGCCCCCGGCACCGCGTTGGTGGGCACGTTCGCGTTCTTGTAGCATGGTGAGCGCGATGCAGAGCTCATCAATGCTGCTCCAGTCGATCGCCGCCCGGGCGCTTGTTCTCGGGCTGATGGCGGCCGCGCGGCCGGGCGTGACCCTCGCCGCCACAGCCGTTCCGAGCTCGACACCCGCAGCTGCCGCGTCGGGCGCGCAGCCTGCCACGCAGTCCGCTGGCCTCGACCTCGCCGGTATGGATGCCGCGGTGGCGCCCGGCGATGACTTCTTCGCTTACGCAAACGGACGCTGGGTTGCAAACACTGAGATTCCGGCGGACCGCAGCTCATGGGGTCCGCTCGCATCCCTGCGTGAGCTCACCAGTCGCCGCACGGCGGAGCTCATGCGGCTGGCCGCCTCCGCGCCGCACGGCAGCGATGCGCGCAAAGTCGGAGACTACTACGCCAGCATCATGGATGAGACCGAGATCGAGCGACAGAGTCTCCGTCCACTGCGATCGTGGCTGGCACGTGTTGCAGCCATTCGCAACAGCCGCGACCTGGCGAGCTTCCTCGGCAGCACCTTGCGCGCCGACGTCGATCCACTCAACAACACGAATTTTCATACCGACAATCTGTTCGGTCTGTGGGTCGCCCGCAGCCTCACCGATCCGTCACGCTATGAGCCCTTTCTGCTGCAGGGTGGCCTCGAGCTTCCCGATCGCGACTACTACCTCAATGCTTCGCCGGCGATGGCCTCGATCCGCGATGCATACCGAGCGCACATCGCCCGGGTGCTGACACTTGCCGGCATCGATGATGCGCAGGCTGAAGCCGAGCGCATTTTCGAGCTCGAGCGGCACATCGCCGACGTGCACTGGAGCCGTGTCGAATCCGAGGATGTGCAGAGGGGCAACAACTCCTGGACGCGCGCGGACTTCGCCTCGCATGCCCCGGGGCTCGACTGGAGCGCCTACTTCGCCTCGGCCGGGCTTGACCGGCAAGATGATCTCGGCGTGTGGCAACCGAGCGCGATCACGGGGATCGCGGCGCTCGCGGCGAGTCAACCCCTCGCGACCTGGAAGGAGTACCTGAGATTTCATGCGCTGGAGCAGGTGGCCGACCTGCTGCCGCGTGCCTTCGTCGACGAGCAGTTCGCGTTCTACGACAAGACGCTCGCGGGCACCTTGCAGCCTGTCGAGCGCTGGAAAGTGGCCGACGCGGAAACCAACGCGGCGCTCGGTCAGGCGGTGGGCCGTCTCTACGTCGAGCGCTACTTCCACGCGGATGACAAGGCACGCGTGGAGGCGATGGTGCGCGATCTGATCGCCGCGTTCGCGGTGCGCATCGATCATCTGGAGTGGATGGCGCCTGCGACTCGCGCCCGAGCTAAAGCCAAGCTCGCAACGCTTCGGGTCGGCGTCGGCTATCCCGAGCGCTGGTCCAGTTATGCCGCGCTCCAGATCAGCCGCGGTGATGCCATCGGCAACAAGGAGCGCGCGCAGCTCTATGCCTACCAGCGCGCCCTTGCGAAACTCGGCCGACCGGTGGATCGGGGCGAGTGGGCGATGACCCCCCAGACGGTGAACGCCGTCAATCTACCCGTCATGAATGCGCTGAACTTTCCCGCCGCCATGCTGCAACCGCCGTATTTCGATCCCCAGCGCCCACTCGCCATGGATTACGGTGCGATCGGTGCGATCATCGGGCACGAGATCAGCCACAGCTTCGATGACCAGGGTGCGCGCTTCGATGCGGAAGGACGACTCGATAACTGGTGGAGCGCGGAGGATCTGGCTCACTTCCGCGAGGCCACATCGCGACTCGCACGCCAGTTCGATGCGTATCGGCCGTTCCCGGACCTCGCGGTGAATGGCGAGCAAACTCTTAGCGAGAACATCGCCGATCTTGCAGGCCTTGCCGTGGCCTACGATGCCTATCACCGCGCCGTGAGCGACCACACGCCTGCGCCTGCTCAAGGACTCACGCCCGAGCAGCAGTACTTCCTCAGCTACGGCCAGACGCGCCGCCAGAAGATACGCGCACCGGCCCTGCGCAGGCAGCTGATCACCGATGGGCACGCGCCCGATGAGTACCGCGCCGACACGGTGCGCAATCTTGATGCCTGGTACACCGCTTTCGACGTGCAGCCGGGTGCACGGCTGTACTTGGCGCCCGGCGATCGCGTGCGCATCTGGTGACGGGCACAGCAGTGCGCGTGGACTCGCACAAGAATCGATCGCTTCCCACGCGCTTGCGCTGCGCCTGGATGGGTCTCAGGCACGGCGTGCGCGCCGAGCACAGTCTCAAATTCCAGCTCGCCGCATTCGCGCTGCTGGTCACGTTCCTCATCATCGTGCGTGCGGGGCCGCTTTGGTGGGCGCTGGCCATGCTTGCGAGCGGGGGCGTGTTCGCCGCGGAGCTCTTCAACACCTCGATCGAGGAGCTGGCGGATCACTTGCACCCCGAAGTTCACGATCGCATCCGCGTGGTGAAGGACTGTGCGGCTGCGGCGGTATTGGTGATGGTGCTGGGTGCGATCGCCGTCGGCGTCGCGCTGGTCGTGAGTCTGCTCAGGCGCGGTTGAAGCGCTCGCGCACGCACGCAGGCTTCGATGAGTGAGATCCCCACAAACCTTCGTCCCTCGCCCGATGCGCTGCTCGCAGAGAGCGGCGCCACCGGTCGCGGTCGCTTGAAGATCTTCCTGGGCGCCGCGCCAGGTGTCGGCAAGACCTACGAGATGCTCTCCGCCGCACGCCGCAAGCACGCGAGTGGCGTCGATGTCGTGATCGGTGTGGTCGAGACGCACGGGCGACCCGAGACGGCCAAGCTGCTCGAGGGTTTGGCGGTGGTGCCACGACGCACGCTCGAGTACCGGCGGCGCACGTTCGAGGAGCTCGATCTCGACGCGGTACTCGCCCGGCGCCCGCAGCTGGTGCTGATCGACGAGCTTGCGCACACGAACATACCCGGCTCGCGCCATGGCAAGCGCTTCCAGGACGTGCAGGAGCTCCTCGAAGCCGGCATCGATGTCTACTCGACTTTGAACGTGCAGCACCTCGAGAGCTACAACGACCTCGTGGCCCGCATCACGGGCGTGGAGGTGCGCGAGACGGTGCCGGACAGCGTGCTCAAGCGCGCCAGTGATGTCGAGCTGATCGATCTGCCGCCCGATGACCTGCTCGAGCGGCTGCGCCAAGGCAAGGTCTATGTCCCCGAGCAGGCCCGCAACGCGATCGCCAACTTCTTCTCGCGCGGCAATCTCCTCGCCCTGCGCGAGCTATCCTTTCGCGCCGCGGCGGAGCGGCTCGACGAGGAGCTCTCCACATACATGCGGGCGCACGCGATCGCCGGCCCGTGGCCCACACGCGGCGGTCTCATCGTGTGCATCGATGCAAGTGAAGCGAGCGAAGCGGTCGTGCGCACCGCAAAGCGCCTCGCGGACCAGCGGCACGTGCCCTGGACGGCGCTCTACGTGCAGAAGATCGGCCGCCTCCTGAGCAGCGCCGAGCGCGAACAGCTCGAGACGAATCTGACGCTCGCCGAGCAGCTTGGCGCGCAGTCGGCGACGATCACGGGGCTGCGCGTGGGAACCGAAGTGCTCGAATACGCGCGGCAGCACAATGCGGCGCAGCTGTTGGTCGGTCGTCCACGTGGTGCGCCCTGGAGGCGCTGGCTGCGTGGCAGCCTCGCCGAGTGGCTGGTGGAGCATGCGACGGGCTTCGAGGTGACCGTGGCGACCAGCGACGAGGCGCCGATGGCACATGAGCTGCGCGCCCGGCGTCGCGCGCTGCAAGGCGAGGAATGGATGGCGAGCCTGCCTCACGCGCGCGAGCTCGCGATTGCAGCGGCCTGCGCCGGTGCAGCCGCCGGGGTCGCCTGGATGCTGCAGGGCCGACTGAGCAAGGACAACCTGGCGCTGGTGTTCCTGCTGGCGGTCACCTTGGTGAGCGGACTCACCGGGCTGCTCGCCAGCCTCGGTACGGCCGTGATCGGCTTTCTACTCTACAACCTTGTGGTTGTGCAGCCGCGCTTCACGTTCACAGTGGCGCGCCCCGAGGATGCCACGACGCTCGCGACCTTCCTGCTGGTCGCAGGTGTGATCGGCCAGCTTGCCGCGCGGCTGCGCCACCAGGCAGCCGAAGCGCGCCGCAACACCTCGCGGGTGGAGGTGCTGTTCGATTTCTCACGGCGGATCGCCACCGCGATCGACGAGCGCGATCTTCTCAATGCGGCAGCTCGCGGAATGACCGAGTTGCTCGGCGCACGGGCACTCGTGCTGCGCTCATTGTCCAAGAGCAAGGTTGACGTACCGGCGGAGCTCGCCCGCGCGGGAGAATTCCGCGAGGTCGATCAGGGTGCGGCCGAATGGGCATTGGCGCACCGGCAGCCCGCAGGATGGAGCACCGCCACCCTTCCCGGGGCCGGCTGGCATTTCGTCCCCGTGGAAAGTGGAGGCCAGAGCCTTGCCGTCATCGCGGTGGAGCCGGGCACGGCCGCGCGACCCTTCGGTGCGGACGAGCGGAGGCTGCTGTTTGCGCTCGCCGCGCAGCTTGCCGCCTCACTTGAGCGCTACCGGCTGCAACGCCTCGCCACCGACGCGCGGGTCACGCGGGAAGCCGAGAATCTCCGCTCTGCGGTGCTCGGCTCCGTGTCGCGCGACCTGCGCGCACCGCTCGCCGCACTTCTGGAGAGCCTGCGCGCCGTACACGATGCACGCCGCCCGCTCGCAGCCGAAGAGCTCGCCGCACGCATCGGCAGCGCCTTCGAGGAGGCGGAACGCCTGAACCGGTTCGTGCAGAACCTGCTCGATCTGACGCGGCTGAGCTACGGCGCGCTTGCGCCGCATCTCGCTCCGGTCAGCATCGCCGATACGATGGCGGCCGCGCGCCGCCGCCTCGCGCCGACGTTGCGCGCGCGACCGATAGAAGTGCGTCTCGCGCAGGATCTGCCGCCCGCCCGCGCCGACCCCGCCTTGCTCGAGGAGGTCGTCGTCAATCTGCTCGACAATGCGGCACGATGCTCGCCGTCCTCTGTCGCGCTGACCGTGACGGCCGCGAGACTCGAGGACCGGGTCGCATTCACGATTGCCAATCGCGGGCCGCGGATGACGGGCGAGCAGCGCGACCGCGTGTTCGATCTCACCTACCGCGCCCGCGAGCCGAGCGAGTCGCCGGCGACGCCGGGGCTCGGTCTGCCGATCTGTAAGGGCTTCGTCGATGCCATGGGCGGTGAGATCAGCGCGGAGGACGGCCCGGAGGGCACCGGCATGCTCATCACAGTATCTTTGCCGGCGGACGGGTCCTGACGCTCGATCTCCTAACGCGCTGCTAATCGCGCAAGGACTAGCATCCGAACAGTCATCGCTACCATGAAGGACATATGGGTAGACCGAACACTGTTCTCGGTATCCTTACTCTGTTGTACGGTCTGTACATCGCTATCGCGCTCTGGGGGCCGCGATTGCTTCACCGGCTACGCGCAACGCATGAGCGCAATGTTGCGCGCAGTGGCTTGCTAGTCCAGGCGCAGCGCTGGATGGATCAGCACCGCTTCTGGCATCGCTGACGGGTCCCACGACCGCTCGCGAGCCCTCAACTGGGTAGTGTGGGAGCCGTTGCCGAGTTCTCCGTTCCGGGGGAGCTGGCGGCCTCATCATCCGGTCGTAGCCGATAGCCCAGCCCCGGCTCGGTGATCAAGTAGCGTGGCCGATGCGGGTCGGGCTCGAGCTTGCCGCGTAGATTCTTCATGCATACCCGCAGGCTGCGCGTGTCTCCGATGTGCCCCGGCCCCCACACCTCCTTCACCAGCTGCTCCTGTTTCACGATGAATCCCGCATGTCGCGCCAAGCACTCGAGCACGCGATATTCGAGCGGTGTCAGGCGCAGCTCCGCGTGCGCTGCCTGCGCGCTACGACGGGCCAGGTCGATACGCGTGCTCCCAAGGACCAGCAGATGCGTCGCCACGGCGCCGCGAACGTTGCGCCGCAAGGCCGCACGCACTCTCGCGAGCAGTTCCGGCGCACTGAAGGGTTTGGTCACATAGTCATCGGCGCCGGCATCGAGCGCGGCGATCTTCTGCTCCTCCATCGCGCGTGCGGACAGGACGATAATGGGTACCGGCGACCAGGCGCGCACCCGGCGTATGACCGTGAGGCCATCGCGATCGGGCAGACCAAGATCGACCAGAAGCAGGTCGGGCTTGTGCGCACGAGCCTCGACTTCGGCGCGCTCCGCCGTGTCGGCCGCAACGAACCGAAACCCTTCCGATTCAAGGAGCGCACGAAGCACATTGCGGATGGCCGCGTCGTCCTCGACGACTAGGATCTGATGCATGGCCCGTGTCATGAGTGCCGCTGCCTAAGCCGGCTCTGCGGTGCTGCTGCTCGACGTGCTCGCCGCCTGCGCATCGGCTGGCGCGCTGGTGGGCAGCGTGAACTCGAAGCGCGCGCCGCCGCCGGCTCGATGGTGCGCTTCGATCTCGCCACCGTGCGCACGCACGATGGCGCGGCAGATCGCAAGTCCCAACCCGGCTCCGACGGCGGTTCCCTCCTCCACCCCGCGCTGAAACTTCTCGAACAGCCGTGCGGGATTTCCCGGCGGTAGTCCCGGCCCGGTGTCATCCACGGTGACCCGCAGCGAAGGTCCGTCGACCAGGGCCGAGATCACCAGGAGCGTGCCCGGCGGCGTGTATTTCACGAGGTTGTCGAGCAGGTTGACGAATACTTTCACGATCAGAATTGCATCGACGTACACGGGCGGCAGTGAATTCGGCAGGCGCAGATCGACGACATAGGGCGCTAGCCGCGCCCCGAACTCGCCGATCGCCGACTCGACCAGGTCGTCGAGCATCTGCCAGTCGCAACGCAGAACGATCTGTCCCGACTCGAAGCGCATCAGATCGAGCACATTCGAGATGAGCTCGGACATCTCGCGAGCCTTCGACTCGATGGCGCGCGCCAGCGACTGACGTGTCGGCTGAGCGAGCGCGGCGTCCTGCTCTGCGAGCGTGCTGGCCGCGCCGGCAATCGCGGCTAGCGGCGTGCGCAGATCGTGCGAGATCGATGCCAGCAAAGTATTGCGCAGACTCTCCCGTTCGGCTGCGATGCGCACTGCCTCAGCCCGTTCGGCAAGCTGCGCTCGCTCGAGCGCAATGCCGATCTGCCCGGCGAAGGTATCGAGCAGATGTCGCTGCTCGGGCAGCAGCACGCGTCGCGGATTCGTCGGCAAGACCGCCAGCACGCCCAGGTGGCGCTGCTCATCGCCGAGCGGCACGTAGAGGGCCGGAGCAGCGGCCAGCGTATCGGTGCCGAGCCCCGCCTCGCGGCCGTGATCCATCACCCACTGTGCGACCGCGAGATCGGCGCCGCGCAGCGACTGCTCCAGCGGACGCTCCACGGGAAAGTGCAGCCTCCCGACGGCATCCGGCAGCAGCACTACCGCGCGGCACTGAAACACTTCCGCGACATGCCGGATGCCGACCTGAGCGATGTGGGGCATGCCACGCGTCGCGGCGAGCTCGCGGCTCATCGCGTAGAGCAATGCCGTACGGCGCTCGCGTGCGCCAGCGACTCGCGTCTGCTGACGCACACTCGCCATGAGACCGGCGATCACGAGCGCGACGAACAGCATGACAGCGAATGTGACCAGATACTGAGCATCCGAAACGGCGAAATTGAAGCGTGGCGGAACGAAGCAGTAATCGAACGCCGCAATGTTGAGCAGCGCGGTCAACACTGAAGGACCGCGGCCGAGGCGCAAGCCCGCAACGGTCACGCCGAGAAGGTAGATCATGACCAGGTTGACGAGCTCGAAGTGCGGGTACATGGCGAAGGCGCCGGCCGTGCACAGCGCGCTGATCAAGGCCGCCCACACGTAGCGATCCCCGTGGGGCGTGCGCGTTACGGCTTCACCCGTCACCCCCGCGCCGCGCGCGATTGTCGGCTGCGCGCGCTCCGTGGCTGCGATGGTGATGACGTCGAAAGTCCGCGCACGGCGCGCCAGTTCGGTCGCCGTCGATCGGCGCACGAGCGCTTTCAAACCAGAGCGCTTCGGTGCACCGACGATGACGCGCGTCGCAGCGCGCGTCCGGGCATATTCGAGCAACGCCTCCGTCGCGGTCGGTCCATCCAGGGTCACCGTTTCGGCGCCGAGCATCTCGCCCAGGCGCAAGATGTCGATGCGGCGGTTGCGCTGCGCCTCGGAGAGCTTCGTGAGTGCGGGGGTCTCGACGTAGACGACTGTCCAGTCCGCATCGAGCGCGTCGGCGAGGCGCTTGCCGGCACGCACCAGCTGCTCCGACTGCGCATCCGGTCCCGTCGCCACGAGAATGCGCTCACCCGCGAGTCGTGCCCGTGACTGCGCATCACTGACGGCGGACTCGCGCGCGGCAGCCTCGACGCGATCGGCGACGCGGCGCAGAGCGATCTCGCGCAGCGCCATGAGATTCGGCTTGCGGAAGAAGCGTTCGACCGCATTCGCCACCTCGTCCGAGATGTACACCTTGCCGGCCCGCAGGCGGGCGATGAGATCATCCGGTGGAAGGTCGATCAGCTCGATGTCGTCGGCTTCGTCAAAAATGCGATCCGGCAAGGTTTCGCGCTGCCGGATCCCGGTGATCTGTGCGATCAAATCGTTGAGGCTTTCCAGATGCTGGACATTCACCGTCGTCCAGACATCGATGCCCGCCTCGAGCAGCTCCTCCACGTCCTGCCACCGCTTGGGGTGGCGTGGTTGCGGCTCGCCACCCACGAGGTTGGAGTGCGCCAGCTCATCGACCAGGAGGATCGCGGGCCTGCGTTTGAGCGCCGCATCGAGATCGAACTCACGTCGCTCGAGCCCACGGTAGCGGACCATGACCGTGGGTAGCCGCTCGAGGCCTTCCAGCAGCCGCTCGGTCTCGACGCGACCGTGGGGCTCGATGTAGCCGACCACCACGTCCGTCCCCGTGGAGCGCGCGCCGCGAGCCGCTTCGAGCATCGAGTACGTCTTGCCGACCCCCGCGGAGGCGCCGAAAAAGATGCGCAGCCGGCCGCGCTTCGCGCGCGCCTCTTGCGCCTGGACGTGTGCGAGGAGCTGATCCGGATCCGGCCGCGCTTCGGCCATTACGTCACGGTGGGCTCACTTGAGCTCGTCGAGTGCTAGGTTCAATTCCAGTACGTTGACCCGTGGCTCGCCGAGAAATCCGAGGGCTCTGCCCTGTGCATGAGCGCCGATCAGGCTCTTCACCTTCGCCACCTCGATTCCACGCAAGCG
>DATJVD010000014.1:0-93227 GCA_035501955.1 Steroidobacteraceae bacterium | reverse complement strand
AGTGGCGTCAGTGGCGTCAGTGGTGTCAGTGGTGTCAGTGGTGTCAGTGGCGTCAGTGGTGTCAGTGGTGTCAGTGGCGTCAGTGGTGTCAGCGGCGTCAGTGGTGTCAGCGGCGTCAGTGGTGTCAGTGGCGTCAGTGGTGTCAGTGGTGTCAGCGGCGTCAGTGGTGTCAGTGGTGTCAGTGGTGTCAGTGGCGTCAGTGGTGTCAGTGGCGTGAGCCATAGCGTCCGTGGAGTGAGTGGCGTCAGTGGTGTCAGCGGAGTGAGTGGCGTCAGCGGTGTCAGCGGTGTCAGCGGTGTCAGCGGTGTCAGCGGTGTCAGTGGCGTCAGCGGTGTCAGTGGCGTCAGCGGTGTCAGTGGTGTCAGTGGCGTCAGCGGTGTCAGTGGCGTCAGCGGAGTGAGCGGCGTTTCCCACGCGATGTAGGCGTGGAAGCCGAGAGTCGCGCGTCGGCGGATTTTCCGGCGCGAACCGCCGCCGTATCGTCAACAAAAACATAGAAGCCCACGCCGTAACCTAGTCCAGGTTTCCTGCCGCCTCGCACTGCGCAGGAACTCAGCTTCTCGTCAACTGCGTCCAAGAGCGCTTGTCCGTTCAAGCGCACGAAGCGCTGAACCTCCGCAAACTGAGCGCGGTCGAGACTCCTGCACTCTGCCCATCGCTGCATGCGGGCTTGCATGGGCCCTGGATTCGCGCATACGTTGTATTCGATCGTTTCGGCGAACCTTCGAATCTCATGCAGCATGGGGGCGACGAGAAATCGCTTCCCCATCACCATCAAGAGTACGTGCGATACCAGACGCACTCGTCGTCGCCCGTCACACAGTTGTATGGAACCCAACGCGTGAAGCTGCGTCAGCGCACGATTCCAATCAATGGAAACCCCTGCTTTTTGAAGCAGGCGTCGGAACGACGAATTTGCACCCTTCACACCTAGTTTCTTTGGAGATCCTCGTTCATCGATGAATTCTGGATCTCTTGCCCACAGCATTACGATTTCCGCTAACTGTCGATAGGAACTCTGGTCAAGCCATACGCCGCGGACCGCACTGCGTGCGTACCTTCTGAAGGCACGAGCAACCGCTGCAGTGATTGCAGCCTCGGATACTCCGCACGCCTTCAGCAGCCGAACAACCGGCCGCAGGACCTGAAATACGAGTCGTGTTTGTCCTTCTATCTCGCTTGCGGTTCTCACTGGCACCCTGTGTAGGCCGACCGTAGGCTCTCTCATTATTGTGCTCCTATCGGTGAATCTCGCTCACTTCGCACCGCGCTGTACTTTTGTAATAAAAATCGCACAATTGTACTCCGCGGGCAAAGGCGATTCGCCCGCAATAGGCTAAGCGAGCGGACTCAGCAGGTTACACCGTCAATTCAATGCAGCCCGATTTCCGCGCGGCTCTTGTCTTTCTGTCTCGGCGTGTGCTGCACCCGCTGGTGCGGATTCTTGTGCGGTTCGGCGTGAGCGCGGGTGAGCTCAAAGCCATCGTCGACAGCGTCTATGCGCACGCGGGCTCGGAATACCTGACTCGCCAGGGCGAGCGCGTCACGTATTCCCGCCTCGCGGTCATTACGGGCATCAACCGTAGCTTCCTGCCGGCGATCCTCGCGACGCCCCAGGATCGGTTCCAGCCGAGAAGCAATACTCAGCTGCACCGTGCGGCGCGGGTATTGAACGGCTGGTATGACGATGTGCACTTCCAGACCCGGACGGGCGAACCGGCGTTGCTGCAGATTACGGGCCAGAATCGCAGCTTTCAGCAGCTGGCGGAGCGCTACAGCGGCGGGGTGTATTACCAGACACTGCTGTCCGAGCTCGTGCGTGTCGGAGCCGTCAAGCGGGTCGGGGGCGATCATGTGCGGGCGCTGCGCCGCTCTCTCAGTGCGGGCGGTGCGAGCGCGGAGGCGCTGGTCGCCGCCGGCGAAAGCGCCGGCGATCTGCTGCAGACACTGGAGCATAACCTCACGGCGCACAGCCACGAGCAGCTGCCGATTAGATCGCTCGTGCTCCCGGTCGATGCACGCAGCTTGCCGCTCTTTCGGGCTCAGGTCGCGCGTCGCTCAGATGCCCTGATGGAGGTGATCGAGACCTTTGGGCAAGCTCATCGGCCGGATACGACGCAGGACGGGGCACCTTCGGACCGTTCGGATACTCGCGCCGCTGCTAAGGACCAGACACTGATGCTGGGCGCTACAGTCTTCGCCGTGTGCCGCAACGACGCACCATCGGGGCCGCAGCCCAAGCCGACACTCCGCAAGACGGCCTCCGGCCGGCGAATCAGGCGGCGCTAGCCGTGTTCTGTGACTTTGCGAGCTGGTCGCGCAGCTCCCGTCTGAGGATCTTTCCCACGTTCGACTTCGGTAGCTCGTCTCTGAAATAGACGTATCGTGGCACCTTGTATGGCGTGAGCGACCTGCGGCACACCTCGATCACGTCTTGTGCGGTCAGCTTTGGATCCTTCTTGACGACGAACAGTGCAACGACCTCACCGGAGCGCTCATCTGTCTGTGCAACGGCACCGCACTCGAGTATTCCCGGGTGCGTTGCTGCCACCTCTTCGACCTCATTCGGATAGACGTTGAAGCCGGACACCAGAATCATGTCCTTCTTGCGATCCTGGATGTACAAGTAGCCGCGCTCGTCCATGTGGCCGATGTCGCCGGTGCGCAGCCAGTCGTCGGGCAGCATCACCTTCGCGGTCTCATCGGGCCGGTTCCAGTAGCCACGCATCACCTGCGGGCCGCGTACACAGAGCTCTCCGACTTGCCCGATCGGCAGCTCCTCACCGGCGTCGTCTCTAACGCTGACCTCGGTCGATGGCAACGGCAGGCCAATGGAGCCGTTGAACTCTGCGTCCGGCGGGTTCATGGTCACTCCCGGCGAAGTCTCCGTCAGGCCCCAGGCCTGCGTGATCGGGTGTCCGGTAACAACCTTCCACCGTTCGGCCACGGCGGCCTGGACAGCCATGCCTCCACCCAGCGTGACCCTCAAATGACTGAAATCGAGCTCGGCGAAGCCTGGCGTGTGCAGTAGTGCATTGAAAAGGGTGTTGACGCCACTCAGGAACGCGAACGGATATCTCCTGAGCTCTGCGACGAAGGCGGCGAAGTCGCGCGGGTTCGTGATGAGCACGTCCTGCCAACCGAGACGCAGGAACGCAATGCAGTTCGCCGTCAATGCGAAGATGTGATAGAGCGGGATGGGCGTGATAACTACGCCGGGCGTGTCAGCGCCGCCGAGAAGGGGCGTTATCCACGCCTGCGCCTGCAGCACGTTTGCACAGATGTTGCCGTGAGAAAGAATGGCTCCCTTTGAAATACCGGTGGTACCGCCCGTGTACTGTAGAAAGGCCACGTCGTCGGGACCGAGATCGACCGGATCGAGTGGCAGGGCCCGCGCAGATCTCACCACGGTCCTGAAGTCGAGCGCGCCCTGGATGTGCCAGCTTGGCACCTGCTTGCGCTTGTGCCTCACGACGAAATTGACGATCGATGACCTCGGGAAGCGCAGAAAGTCGCCGACCGCCGTGACGAGCACCCATTTGACCTGCGTACGGGGCAGTACCTCCTGCAGCACATGTGCGAAGTTCTCGAGGATCACGATCACCGTCGCGCCCGAGTCGGCGAGCTGATGCTGCAGCTCGCGTGCCGTATACAGAGGATTCGTGTTCACGACGGCGCAGCCGCTGCGCAGAGCACCGAACATCGCGATGGGATACTGCAGCACGTTGGGCAGCATGATGGCCACGCGCTCGCCGCGCTGCAGGCGCGCTGTCTTCTGTAGCCACGCGGCAAAATCGCGCGACTGCCGATCGAGCTCACCGTAGCTCAGCGAGCGTCCCATTTGAGTGAAAGCGCTGCGTGCTGCGAACTCGGCACAGCTCTGTTCGAAGAGCTGCGGCACGGAACGCACGGAAAGCACATCGATCTCTGCCGGTACCCCGGGAGGGTACGAGCTCAGCCAGATTTTCTTCACGGGGCTATATAGCACCGCGCCGTCGGCGCTCGCAATGCTAGGGTTTGCGCAGCAGGGGCAGCAGATACGGCCACACGGTATCGAGCACGTGCGGCTCGCCTTGAGCATTGGGATGCAGACCGTCGGCTTGCATGAGCTCGGGGTTGAGTGCGGTCCCGGCCAGCACGAACGGCACCAGCGGCACTTGCAACTGCTGCGCGCTCTGCGTGTACAGCGCCGTGAACTCGTTACCGTAGCGCGGGCCGTAATTCGGCGGCAGGCGGATGCCGAGCAGCAGCACCCGGGCACCGGAATTCCTCGCAAGCTCGATAAGCTGCGCGAGATTGCCGCGAATCGTCGCGAGTGGCAGCCCGCGGAGCCCGTCGTTCGCCCCGAGCTCGAGCAACACGATAGCCGGCCGGTGCAGTTGCAGCGCGCGCGGCAGGCGTTGCAGTCCGCCGCTCGTTGTCTCGCCGCTGATGCTGGCATTCACCGTGTGGTACCCGTACCCTTGGGTCTGCAGTCGTCGCTGCAGCAAGGCGACCCAGCCCTGTTCCGGGCGGAGGCCATAAGCTGCGCTCAGGCTGTCGCCGAACACCAGAATGGTGCGGTTCTGTGCAGCCGGAGCGTCTTGGAACCCAATGACCAGCAGCCCGATGCCGAGCGCCCAAGCGACGGCAGTACGCCAAAACGTTCTCAAAGCCTCGCACCTCACGAAGCAGGTTAGCAGTCCCGAAGGCACACTGACCATCGTGCACGACGTGTCGCTGGAAGTAAGCGGCGGGGAGTCGATCGCGGTGGTCGGTCCGTCGGGAGCCGGCAAGTCGACGCTACTCGCACTGCTCGCAGGGCTCGATACGCCGAGCGCCGGCCGGGTGTGGCTCGCGGGCGAGGACCTCACGCAGCTCGATGAGGACGGTCGGGCACGGCTGCGCGCGGAGCGCGTAGGCTTCGTGTTTCAGTCCTTTCATCTCATTCCCGCGCTGACGGCGCTCGAGAACGTGATGCTGCCGCTGGAGCTGAGTGGGCAGGCGGATGCGCGCAGAGCCGCGCTCGAGACCCTGGAACGCGTCGGGTTGCGGGCCCGCACGGGGCACTATCCGCGCCAGCTCTCCGGCGGCGAGCAGCAGCGGGTAGCGCTGGCGCGCGCTTTCGTCACACGTCCCGCCGTACTGTTCGCCGATGAGCCGACGGGAAATCTCGATACGGTGACGGGCGAGCGCGTGGGTGAGCTGCTGTTCGAGCTCAACGAGCATGCGCAGACCACTCTGGTGCTCGTCACGCACGAGCGCTCGCTTGCGACGCGTTGCGAGCGTGTGCTGCACATGGAAGCGGGCCGGGTGGTGTCGTGACAGAGCACACGGCCGGCGGTACGTTCGGGGCGGCGCCGTGCGCGCTCTAGCCCTCGCAATGCGCAGCCTCGCGCGCGAGTGGCGCTCGGGAGAGCTCGGTGTGCTGCTGCTTGCGCTCACGACCGCCGTGGCGGCGCTCACGGGCGTGGGTTTTCTGGTCGATCGCATCGGTATCGCGGTCGACCAGCAGGCGACCCAGGTCCTCGCCGCCGACATTCGCCTCGGCGCGACCGACCCCATCCCGCAGACCTATGTGGATGAGGCGGCCCGGCGCGGCGTGCAGGCCGCGCGCACGATCTCTCTGCTGAGCGTAGTGTTTCACGGCGATCAGAGCGAGCTCACCAATGTGCATGCCGTCTCGAGTGGCTATCCGCTGCGTGGCTCGCTGCTCGTTGCTGGAGAGCCCTTTGCGATAGGCACAGCCACGCGCGATCTGCCGGGCCGGGGCGAGGTGTGGCCCGGGTCGAAACTCCTGGCCACGCTCGGCACAGGCGTCGGCTCGCAGCTCTCGATCGGCGCGGCGACCTTCCGCGTCACGCGTGTGCTCATCTCCAGGCCGGATCAGGGCAGCACCTTCGCCGATCTCGCCCCCAGCCTCATCATGAACGTGGACGATCTGCCGGCGACCGAGCTCATCCAGCCGGGCAGTCGCGTCAGCTACGCGGCGCTCTTCGCCGCGGAGCGCAACCGCATCGATGTTTTCAAGCAGTGGTTGCGAGCGCACAAGAAGCCCGGTGAGCGGCTGCGCGACATCAGCGATACGAGCCCGCAGATCAAGAACGCCGTGGACCGCGCGGGAAGGTTTCTCACTCTCGCAAGCCTCGTAAGCGTGCTGCTGTGCTCGATCGCCGTCGCCATGTCGGCGCGGCAGTACGTGCGGCGGCATCTGGACCTCGTCGCACTGCTGAAGACGCTCGGAGCGACCCGCGCGTTCACGCTGACCATCAGCCTCGCTCAGCTGCTGGCCGTGGCGGTGGTCGCTGCGCTCCTGGGCTCGGCGGCTGGTTTCCTCGCGCAAGAATGGCTGCTGCACGCTGTGCGCGGTCTCATCAATACGACCTTGCCACCGGCAGACCTCGCACCGCTTGTCATGGGCTTCGCGGCCGCCGTGGCGGTGCTCGCCGGCTTCGCCCTGCCGGCATTGCTGCAGCTCTCGCGCGTACCGCCGCTGCGCGTCCTGCGGCGCGACGTGGGCCCGCCGCCGCCGCTGGTGCTGCTCGCTTTCGGACCGGCGCTAGCCGTCGTACTCGCACTCGTGTACTGGGCGGTGCGCGATGTGCGTCTGTTTCTCGATTGCTTGCTCGGACTTGGTGCCTTCACGGCTCTTCTGGCCGCTGCCGGCGCGCTGCTCGTACAGATAGCGGGCCGGCTGCGCGGGCGCGTCGGCGTGGCGTGGCGCTACGGCGTGGCCAACCTCAGTCGGCGCCGGGCCGACAGCCTTGTGCAGATCATTGCTTTCGGCGGTGGTCTCATGGTGCTACTGCTGCTAGGTGTCGTGCGCCGCGATCTCGAGAACGACTGGCGCCGTGCCTTGCCCGTGGATGCGCCGAACTATTTTTTCGTCAACATTCCCCCTGCGGATCGCAGCGCCTTCGTCCCCTTTCTCGAATCGCGCGGCGCCAGGCTGTCACGCGTTCTGCCGATGATCCGCGGCCGCCTGACGCAGATCAACGGGCGGCCGGCAGAGTCCTTCCGTTTCCGCGGCGGTGATGCCGATGGCTTCGCGCAGCGCGAGCAGAACCTCACTTGGGCTACCGAGCTTGGCACGGACAACAAGATCGTCGCCGGTCGGTGGTGGCAGCCGCAGGACTACGGAAAGCCGCTCGTCTCGCTGGCCACGGAGTTTCAGGAATCCCTCGGCCTGCGGCTCGGGGATCGGCTCACCTTCGAGATCGGTGGCGAGTCCTTCACGGTCGTCGTCGCCAATGTACGCAAGGTGAAGTGGGATAGCTTTCAGCCGAACTTCTTCGTCGTGTTCGCGCCCGGCGTGCTGGAGAGCGTCGCGGGGACCTATCTCACGAGCGCGTACTTTCACCCCTCGCAGGCGCGCGCCCTGGCCGAGCTCGCCCATCGCTTCCCGAGCGTCTCCATCTTCAACGTCGACGATCTGCTCGGGCAGGTGCGCTCGCTCGTCGACAAGGCCGTGCTCGCCGTGCAGAGCGTATTCGGCTTCACGCTGTTTGCGGGCCTCACGGTCCTGCTCGCCGCCGTGCAGGCAAGCCGCGAGGAGCGACGCTTCGAGAGTGCCATGCTGCGCACGCTGGGCGCGAGCCGCTCGATTGTGTTGCAGGGTGTGCTCGCCGAGTTCACTACGGTGGGACTGCTAGCCGGCCTGCTGGCCGCCGCCGGCGCCTCGTGCGGCGGCTGGTTTGTGGCGACGCGCATTCTGCAGCTGCCCTTTGGTTTTGATCCCTGGGTGCTGCTCATCGGGCTCACCGGCGGCGCGTTGCTGGTCGGCACTAGCGGCTGGCTTGCGACGCGCTCGGTGATCACGCAACCGCCGCTCACGACGCTGCGCGCCGGCTGAACGCTGTGCGCCGGCTGAACGCCCAGAGGCGCAGACGGTCCGCGGGGCAGACGATGCCCTCAGTGTTGGACGGCGATCGTGATCCAGGCGTCCGGCTCGGGCTCACCGCGCCACGTCAACCCTTCGATCGTGAGCTGATAGGTGCCGGGGCCGAGTGCCGAGCTGTTGAGCGCAATCCGCAGATGGCCGTTCGAGTCCTTCGCGAGATTATGTATGATCGCCACGCGTCCCTGGTCGACGCGATCGATCGTTATGCGGAACTCGCGATACGGTGAATGCGACATGTCGATCTTGAGGTCCGCGAGCTGAGTCTGTCCTGCACCGCCGATGGTCACGGCGGGCGCGGTCACCGCGGCGTCCTTGTTGGGCAGCAGTCTGATGGTGCGGGTAGTGGTCGCCGGCTCGAGCGGTTGGTCGGCGACCTGCTGCGTAAGCGCGCTGATCTTGCGCGCGCGATCCGCGGCCCGGCTTGCGAACAGCATCGTCGAGATGAGCAGCACGAGCACCGCGGCTGCGAGACCGAAGACGATCTGTGGCTTCGCCCAGAATTGCTTTGGCGTCTCTTGCCACGGCTCCGGCTTGCCGCTCGCCTCGAGGAGTCTCAAGCCGACGTGCACGCGCTCGGGAACTCCGAGCTCATCGAGCAGCTCCGGATGCTTGGTGCAGAAGCGCTCGAACTCGGTTGCGCCCTTGATGGGCAGCCGCCCTGAAAAATAGCGCTCGACGATCTGGTTCCGGGCGATGAAATCGCGGTCCATGATCGGAGCAACCGTGGCGGGAGCAACCGTGGCGGGAGCAGCCGCACGTGGCGGCTGCTGCACGGTCGGTCGCGCAACTGGGGGGACACTCGGCGCCGGTTGCGGGGGTGCGCTGCTCTGGCTTGCGGAAGATGCGCTCGGCGCGATCGGCGGCGCCAGCGGCGGCGCGATCGGATGCATGCTCGGATCGAAGTCAGGCTCCGGGCTCAGGGGCTCGAGTTCAGCAGAGGCAGCTTCCATAATTCGTTCTCTGAGGCAGCAGTCGGTCGGTTCGACAAGGCACGTTGCAGGAATGCTCGCCGCCACTCTGGACGCACGCCGATGAGCATCCAGGCCACGGATAGCCGCACGGCCTGCGTGCTCTGCGAGTCAACCCATCTGTCCAGGGGCCCTTGCTTGCGCATCGAACTTATGCTGCCGATTCAGCCTCGAGCTGCAGCAAATATGCCTATCCTGCAACGTGACGTATCGACAACCTGCGTGCTGGCTCACAGATCTTCGCGGCGACACGAATCTGCGAACTGTTTCGCACTCCCTAGTGTGGAGGAGTACTCACTCATGCTCACCAAGCCTGACCTGAAACGCGGTTGCCGACGGTGCCGGGCCCGCATGATCGCGCGAGCGGTCGTGGCATGCACGGCACTCACGACGGCCGCAACGCTGACTGCGCACGCGGCCGATAACGACGCCAAAGCGGGGGTCGACACCGCCATCACGCTCTACAGCTCTCCCCAGGCCGAGCCGTACCGCTTCCCGGCGTCCCTCGCGAACGCCCGCAACCTGCCAGGCTACGCCGTGGTGCGCCAGGAACGCATGATGCGGCTCGACCGCGGCCGCTCGAGCGTCAGGTTCGCGGACGTGCCCGACCTCATCGACCCCACTACCGTCAGCTTTGTCTCACTCAGCGACCCACAAACCCAGGTGTTGGAACAGAGCTTCCACTTCGACCTGGACAGCACCGACAAATTGTTTTTCAAGGCCATCGACCGCCCGGTTACCGTAGAGCGCGGGAGCGGTGGCCAGACGAGCTTGCTCAGCGGAACGCTGCTGTCCTACGCGCAGGGACTGGTGATCAGGGATAAGGACGGCGCCATTCACGCGTTGCGGGACTATTCGGCAGTTACATTCCCGCAGCTGCCCGAGGGACTCGAGACACGCCCGTCGCTCATGTGGGACCTCACGGCACCACGCGGAGGCGAGCAGCGCATCCGCATCACCTATCAGACCGGCGGGATGACGTGGTGGGCTGATTACAACCTCGTCTTCAGCGAGGGCAAGGATTCCGGCAGCGGCACACTCGATGTGTCGTCATGGGTCAGCATCGTCAATACCTCGGGCATGACTTATCCGGAGGCAGCCCTGAAGCTGGTGGCCGGCGATGTGAATCGCGTACCGCCGACGATGGCCGTCGCCCGGCAAGCCATGGAAGTCACTCTGGCGGCGGCGCCTGCGGCCGAGGCCGGCTTCAGCGAGCAGCCACTGTCTGAATTGCATCTGTACACGCTCGGCCGGCGCACGACGCTTGCCAACGATACGACCAAACAGATCGAGCTGTTCCCGCGCGTGAAGCAGGTGCCGGCCCGTAGAACTCTCGTGTACGCCGCCACGCCCGGCGGACCGCGCGTGTATTCACGTCCGATCACCGAACGCGAGTTCGGCATGTCCGCCAATACCAAAGTGGATGTGTATCTGGAGTTCACCAACGATGAGCGCTCCGGGCTCGGCATACCGCTGCCGGCGGGGCGCGTGCGCGTCTCGCAACTCGACTCCGCAGATGGCAGTCCGGAGCTGATCGGCGCGGACCGCATCGATCACACGGCCAAGGGAGAGAAGGTTCGCCTGCGGCTCGGCTCGGCCTTCGACGTCGTTGGCGAGCGTCGTCAGGTCGATTTCATGCTCAACGCACGCGAGCATTGGATGGAGGAGGAGATCGAGATTCGGTTGCGTAATCACAAGGCGCAGTCTGTGGCCGTGACTGTGAGCGAGACGTTGCCGAGGTGGAGCACGTGGCAGATCGTCTCGAAGGATCACGATTTCGAGAAGGAGAACGCGCACACCATCCGCTTCCCCGTGAGCGTGCCCAAGGATGGCGAGACGCTCGTCCGCTATCGCGTGCGCTACACGTGGTGAGCTAGCCGCCCAGCCCCGCGATGATTTCGCGCGCCGCGCGCCGGCCGCTCTGCACGGCCGCTTCGACCGTGCCCATCTCCTCAGAGCTCGCCGCTTCACCGGCAAAGAACAGTGTGTTCGCCAGCGGCGCGGCGAGCTGTTCAGAGGCCTTCTCACCCCCGACTTTCACATACGTGTAGGCACCGTGCGAGAGGGGGTCGGCTTGCCAGTCGTGCACGTGGGCGGCGGTCAACTCCCGGCGTACGGGTGCGGCATCGCCGAAGAGGGCCTCGATCGAACGCAGTGCCCTGTCGATGATCTCTACGCGCTCCTTGCCCGCAAGCCGCGCGGCATTCGGTCCACCGCACCAGGCAGTCAGGAACGGTACGCGACGCGGCAGCGCGGTCCACAGCGTCGGGAAATCAGCCTCCGGCGCATGCAAAAATCCTGCGTCCGCGTACGCACCGCCATGCAACTCCTCCCAAAAAGCGCGCCGAAACTGCAGCACCACTTTGATGACGCCTCCGGACGCGAGCCTTTGCAAGGCCTCGCGCTTTTCCGTGAGCTGCGGCTCGAAGCGCACGGCATCGCGTGCGCCCGGCGGCAGCTGTAGCACCCCGACGGGCAAGGTGACGAGCGCGCAGCGAGCGCTCGCCATCAACGGTCCAGAATCGGATGCGGCTTCGACGCTGACATGGCCCCTGCGCCACTGCACGCTTTGCACGGTGCTGCCCAACTTGAGCTGTGCTCGTTTGGGATCGAGAACGCGGAAAAGGTACGCCATGAGGGCGGCGTAGCCGCCGACCGGCCGGTACTGACCGCCGAAGCCACTGCCCGACCACTCGCGCGCGATGGCGCGGATGCTGGCGTCGCGAGTATCGGCGGCGTCGAATCCCTCGACCATCATCCGCACGTAGCTTCGCGCGCGCTCCAGGCGCGGATCGCCCGCGTACCGCGCCAGGAAATCCGCCACTGACAGATCGTTCTCCTCGAGCGCGTCCACGCGCTGCATGAGCGCGCGCACGTCATCGAAGAGGTGCTCGCGCGGAATCAAGTGATCGCCCCGCAGCGTCCAACGCGTTCCCGCGGTGTCTGTCGCGCTGATGCCGGCCAGTTGCAGCAGCTCGAAGAGTGCTGGAGCTTCCCCATGGATGAACTCTGCTCCAAGCTCCACCGGTATGGGCAAAGCGGGGTCGCTCAAAGTGTGGATGCGACCGCCGATGCGCTCGCGAGCCTCGAGCAGCAGCACGGAGTAATCGTTGCGCGACAGCAGTTGTGCGGCGCTGAGCCCGGCCGCGCCGGCGCCAAGCACGATCACGTCCCAGTCGTGCGCCCTCTGCATCACCCGGCGAGTTCGTCCAGATCCGGAGCACTCAGGCGCAGCGCGGCCGCCTCCACGTTCTCGCGCAAATGCGCGCTCGAGGAGGTTCCCGGGATCGGCAGAATGGCCGTCGAGCGCGCGAGCAGCCAGGCCAGGGCGACCTGTCCAGTATGTGCGCCGTGGCGGCGCGCTATGCGCTCGGCGCGCCGCAGCGCGCTGCCGTCGTGCGGCGACAGAGGGCCCCAGGGAAGAAACGCGATGCCATCGCGTTCGCACTCGCGCAGCACATCATCAGAGCTGTGCTCGGCGAAGTTGTAGCGATTTTGAACGGAGACGATCGCGGCGGTCTCTTGCGCGTGGCGCAGCTCCCTGGTGTTGACGTTGGAGATGCCGATGTACCGGATCTTGCCCGCCGCTTGCAGCTCGACGAGCGCGCCGACGGACTCCTCGTAAGGAACGTGCGGATCCGGCGCGTGCAGCTGGTACAAGTCGATGCACTCCAGCCGCAGCCGTTTGAGACTGCCCTCGCAAGCTGCGCGCAGATGCTCCGGTCGCGCGCTGCGGCGCCAGTCTCCAGGTCCCGGACGTGTCAGACCGCCCTTGGTCGCGATGAGAACGTTCGGCGGGTATGGATGCAGAGCCTCCGCGATCAGCTCCTCGCTCACGTTGGGTCCGTAGGAGTCCGCCGTATCGATGAGCTCCACGCCCAGCTCCACGGCCAGCCGCAGCACGCGCACGGCTTCGGCGCGGTCCGCAGGCGGACCCCAGATGCCCGGGCCGGTGATGCGCATGGCACCGAATCCCATCCGGTTGATCTCGCGTCCGCCACGCAACGTGAAGCGGCCCGCCGCTGCGGCGGCTTTCATCGGGCTCGTGGTTCCGTGTCTGGTATCTGACATCCGCCGCTCCCCGGCGCGGGTGCGCCCTGCAGTCGTCCTCGTATCGCGCGAGGGCGGATCATGATGCAGGAGAGCGGCAGGTTTGCCAAAGAGACGCTGTTGCGCTCGAGCTCGACTTACTGGCCGGATGCCGGTGCGCCGATGAGCGCATCCAGCGGACGCGGTGCACCGAACAGGGCGCCTTCGGCGAAATCGAAACCTGCCGCGGTGATCCAGCGCTTCGTATTCTCTGTGTTGACGTGCTTGGCGGCGCAATGGATGCCGAGCACGCGCGCCGCCTGCGCGATCGCGATGATGCGCGCCTGCGCAAGCTTGTCACTGAGGGCGAGGGTGACGAGCTTCGGGTCGACTTTCACGAAGCGCAGCGCTTTGGAGCGCAGCAGCTCGAGCGCGGCCGAATCGAACTGAAAATCATCGAGCACGAAGAAGCAGCCGATGTTCTCGCACTCTCGGATCAGATGTTCGGCGCGCGCACGGTGTCGGATGCAGGCCGCCTCTTGAATCTCGAACCCGATGCACGCTGGACTCACCTGCGACAGGCCCATCGCCGCTACGAGCATTTGTGGCAGCTGCTCCACCGTCAGAGCCTGCGCGGAGATGCTGATGGTGAAACTGACGGGCTCGCGTTCGCACACGGCGCGATTGGCGCCGAGCCAGGTAACCAGCTCGCGGCAGAACGCGATCACGGACTGTGCCTGTTGATCGGCGCGCTCCTCCGCATCGCTGTCCTGCGCGCTGCGCAAATTGACGGGCACGATCTGATAGCGATGCATGCGCCCGCCGGGACGTAGCTTGACCAGCTCTTGTGCGTAAAGCGCAATGCGGCCTTGCGTATGGGAACCGGAGGGACGCGTCGTGGTCGTTGCCTCTTTTCGAGCTCGCGCGGCCTGCTGTGATGCGGCACCACGCAGTTGCTGTTGAGGGCTACGAGCGGGCTGCTGCTGAGCGGGTCCCCGCGATGGCTGCTGTTGAGGCGCGCGATTAGGCGGCTTCTGTGTGGGCGCGCGCATCTGCTGCGCGGGGCGAGGACTTTGCGGTGGCGGAGGCTCCTCCAGCAGCTCCAGAGTGAGCACCTGCTCCACCTCTTTGGGCCCCAGATCCATGCTCGGCACCGTGATGTCGTGAGGCCCGGAGGAGCTCGGGGCGCTCGGCGACGCATGCGCTACGGGGGAGGCGGTCCCGGACGCGCGTCTTGTCGTCGAGCCTGCCTGCGGCGCCTTGCCCGCCTTGGCCGTGGGGTTCACGCGGGCGACCGGCGTGGGCGCGCGCCGCTGGGGAGCGGCCGGCGCCTGGTTGATGGCTGCCGCCTGGTTGACGGCTGCCGCCTGGTTGACGGCTGCCGCCTGGTTGACGGCTGCCGCCTGCGGCCGCAGCAGAATGGCCAGTCGTTGCAGAATGGTCCGTACCTGCGGTGTCAGGGCTCGAGTCGCCAGGCCCTTCGGCGAAGAGACCTTGGAGTCGACGAGGATCATCGCTACTCCGACGAGCTCCCCCTGCGGCGCGCGAATAGCGAGGAACGCGGCGGCACGGCCGTCCTGCAGATCGCGATCGCGATGGGCGAGGGTGGCGTCCGCAGCGAGCGCAGCGAGTGCATCGAGCACGAAGCCGTGCTCATCCGGGCCCAGGGCCCCTTCGGATAGCCAGAGCACATCCCCCTCGTGATCGTAGAGGGAGATGGAGTTCAGACGTAGTAATGGCAGCGCGCCGCGCAGCTGCCAGCCGAGTGACTCAGCCGTTGCGGGTTGCGTCGCCGTGTCGCCGGCTGGCGCGGGCTTGGAGCTCGGCGTGGACAACAAGGCAAACCCCGGGGCGGTTGCGGGCGGCGCGACCCAGTCACCCCCGAGGGGGCACCGAGCTCGCCGTCCGGGCGATTCGGCTGCTAGCGTGGCAGGACGGCGCCTTCGCCACCGTGACCGCGCTCGCGTTCTCCAGGGGGAGCGCCCGACCCTTCGTCGGATGCCCGCCATATGTCATCGGAACTCGTTCCAGGCGAATCCTAAGCGCTGAGGCGCGAGCCCGGCCGAATGGGAGTCCCCACGCAGGGCTAGCGCGAGCGGCTCTCTGGTGAAACAATAGACCATAATGCGGCCACGATTGCGCACACCGTGAATCTAATCTGGATGCCGTCCCAGCTCGCCGTGCTCGCCAAGGTGGTCGACCTGAATGGCTTCTCAGCCGCTGCGCGCGCGCTCGGTGTTCCGAAGGCCGCCATCAGCCGTGCGGTGGCGGAGCTGGAGACCGCCCTCGGTGTGCGGGTGCTCCAGCGCACCACACGGCGGCTGTCGCTGACGGCGGCAGGTCGCATCGTTTATCCGCACGCGAAGCAGCTCGCCGAGGCCACCGAGGCGGTGCGTTCGCAGATCGCGCGCCTACGGCTGCCACCAACGGGTCCGCTGCGCGTTGCCGCGGATGCCACCTACGGACGCGTGCTACTTGCACCTCTCGTACCGCGCTTTCTGGAGAGCTTCCCCGAGCTGCCGCTGGAAGTGCAGATGCAGACGAGCGGACTGGACGACTCGTGCGATGTGGCCATCTGTTCCGGGACGCCATCCGCGCCCGGCGTTGCGAGCCGGCTGCTCGGGGCGCCGCCGGCGATCTTGTGCGCGACTCCTACGTACTTGCAGCGGCGGGGCCTTCCCGTGCGTCCGGAGGAGCTCAGCGGTCACGACATCCTTGCCCCGGAGGGGGAGAGCCCTGAGATTCGCCTGCAGCTCACGCGCGGAGCACAGCGTGCCGAGGTGCGACTCGCCCCGAAGCTCGCGGTGAACGACCCCGCGGTGCTGCATGCCGCGACGGCCGCGGGCCTTGGCATCGGCTTGCTGCCCGAATTCCTCTGTCGGCAGGGACTTGCCACCGGACGCCTGAAGCTCGTGCTGTCGGAGTGGAGCCTGCCGCCGGCCGCGGCGCTGCACGCGGTGTATCCAGAGATCCTCGCCGCGGATCCGCGCGTGCAACGCTTCGTCGATTTCGTCGCTGCGAACATTGTCCCGGCACTGGCCGCCGCCGGCTGACGCCGACGGCTCACCATCGAGGAGCCTGCCCCATGTACCGCGCTCCCCTGCAAGACATCACGTTCATTCTCAACGAGCTGATTGGCACCGACGCGCTCGCCGGCTGCCCGGAGTTCGCCGACTATTCACCCGAGCTGGCGACCACCGTGCTCAATGAGGCCGCGCGCTTCGCGGAGACCGTACTGGATCCGCTCTGCAAGTCGGGCGATCGGGAGGGGGCGCGCTGGACGCCCGAAGGCGTGCGCACGCCGCAGGGCTTCAAAGAGGCCTATCGACAGTTCGTCGCAGGCGGCTGGCCGCAGCTTGGTGCCAGCGCCGAATACGGCGGCCAGATTGTGCCCAAGGTGCTGAGCACTGCCGTGGCCGAGATCTGGGCATCTGCCAATCTCGCCTTCAAGCTCTGTCCGATGCTCACGCACGGTGCGGCACACGCGCTGACGCTCACCGGCTCGCCGCAGCAGCGGCAGCTGTATCTACCGAAGATGGTGTCGGGCGAGTGGACCGGAACGATGGTGCTGACCGAGCCACAGGCGGGCTCGGATCTAGGTCTCATTCGCACGCGCGCGATTCCCGACGGCGATCACTACAGGCTCTTCGGTCAGAAGATCTTCATCACCTGGGGCGATCATGATCTCACCGACAACATCATCCACATGGTGCTGGCGCGCATCGAGGGCGCGCCGGCCGATACGCGCGGGATCTCGCTTTTCCTCGTACCCAAGGTGCTGGTGCGTGACGACGGCAGCCTGGGCGAGCGCAATGCAGTGCGCTGCGTGTCCATCGAGCACAAGCTCGGCATCCATGCGAGTCCGACGTGCGCGCTGTCCTTCGGCGATCAGCAGGGTGCGCTCGCGTATCTGATCGGCGAGCCCAACCGCGGGCTCGAGTACATGTTCATCATGATGAACACGGCACGACTCGCCGTCGGCCTCGAGGGCTACGCGGTCGCCGAGCGCGCCTTTCAACAGGCCGCCGACTGGGCACGCAACCGGGTGCAGGGCAAGACGGCCGCGCGCGCCGCGGCTCCAGCAGCCATCATTCAGCATCCCGACGTGAAGCGCATGTTGCTCACCATGCGCTCGAGCATCGAGGCCATGCGCGCGTTGACTCTGTACGCGGCTTGTCAGCTCGATCTGGCCGCACACCATCGCGATCCCGCGGTGCGCAGCGTCGCGCAGGCGCGCGGCGATCTGCTCATTCCGATCGTCAAGGGCTGGTGCACCGAGCTTGGGATCGAGCTGACCTCGACGGGCATCCAGGTGCATGGCGGCATGGGCTACATCGAAGAGACAGGTGCGGCGCAATGTTTCCGCGACGCGCGCATCACGGCAATCTACGAAGGCACGACCGGCATTCAGGCCAATGACCTCGTCGGACGCAAGATCGGCCGCGACCAGGGCGCGGCGCTGCAGGCACTGATTGCGGACATGGCGCGGGAGCTCGATGAGTTGGGCACGGCCGCGCGCGGCGCTGCCGCGGGGCATGCGTTACACGAGAGCGTGCACGCCTGCGCGCTCGAAGCACTCGCTCTGCTGCGCGCGAGCAGCGCCGCGATCATCGAGATGCGCGCCGCGCGTCCCGAGCTCGCCCTGGCCGTATCCGTGCCGTTTCTGGAACTGTGCGGCTTGGTGGTCAGCGCCTGGCTGGTGGCGAAGTCGGCGGCCGTGGCAGCCCGCGCCCAGGGCGGCGCGAGTGCCGAGTTCTACGCCGGAAAGTTGCTGAGCGCCCGCTGCTACATGCAGCAGGTGCTGCCGCAGGCGCTCGCGTTCGCGCGCGTGGTCACTCAGGGTGCAGCGAGCGTTGCTGACGCGGACCCGGCACGCATCTAGAGCCGCTCAGCGCGGCCCGGTATGCGCAGCCGCAGTTGCGGGGGCTCGTTCAGATTCTGCAGAAAGAGTCGTCGCTGCTCCGGCTCCAGCGCGGTCCAGTCGACTTTCTCTGTGTGCGTCCGGCGCAGCGCTGCATCGCTGATCTGTGCCTGCGCCCTGCTGGCCGTTCTCCAGGACTCCGCGAGCCGGCGCGTGCGGCCCGCGCGCAGCAGCTCGACGACCGCACTCGCCACCCTGCCATCCCGCGTGAGCTCGCTGTGAGCAACGGCCGCGTAGTAGTGACGTGCGCCGGGCAGCCGCGCGCACGCCACCGGCACGGTCCCATCGCCGTGCCGCGTTACCGTGTAGATGAAATCACCGCGCCGGCGGTGCACGGCCGTGACGGTTTCCTGTCCCACGCCGACCACGACTGTGAAGCGTTCATCGGGTGCGGCCAGCGCGGCGCCGCCATGGCGCGCCGCGCGCAGCAGCTCGCGTTGGGGCTGCGGCCCGACTGCGGGCCAGGCGCTCGGATCGAATAGGTCGAGGGCGCCGCTGTAGCCTGCTGCCGGCAACATCTGGTAGAGACTCGGAAAGCTCGTGAACACCTCAGCGGCGAGCGCCTCGGCGGAATGGTACGCATCGACCCGGGCGATCTTGCGCACGACGGCATAGGTGCCGCGCAGTGCCTGCACGGCACCGAAGGAGCCGAAATTAGGTGCACCGAGCAGCACCAGTCGCCGCACTCGCTCCCCGCCGCCAAGCGATAGGGCGGCGCGACTGACCAATGCGCCCATGCTGTGCGCAACCACGGCGAGTGTCGGCGCGTTCTCCGCCTGCAAGCGCCGGGCGAGCTCCTTCCCGAGCGGTTCGACTCCCAGCCGCCAGTCATAAGCGTGGAATACACACTCGAATCCGGCGGCGCGCAGCTGCAATTTCAGCTTGAGATACGAGTACAGAACGACACCGTACGAGCATACGGCGCTCGACTCCGAGACCTTCAGCGCGAGCAAACGCCCCGAGCTGATATCCAGCGGATCGAGCCACAAGACGTCCCGAGGCAGCGGCTGGCGCCGCGGCAATCCGAGCTGCGAGCCCATGATGCCGGGCACGATGACGACGCGCGGCACATCGCGCGCGAGCGGTGCGCGCTCCGCACGGCGCGCCAGACGAGCGAGCTCGCGGTACTCGCTGGTGCCGAAATAGGTCTCGAGATCTTCACGGCGCTCACCGCTTGCGAGTAGCCGTTCCACCTGCCCGTCCTGCCACACGAGCCGGTCATACGGAGTGACGTGGTCCGGGCTAGGTAGCGGACGCACGAGAGGCGTTTGCGCCGCCGCTTTCTGCACTCATTCGCTGCCGAGCGGACGGACCCGTGCCATCACGGGTAGCTGCGCGCCGCTCTGGAGATGCAGCACCAATGACACCGATTCACCGACCCGCAAGCTGCGGTGCAGGCCAGCGAGCATGACATGCAGGCCGCCGGGCTTGAGCGCCACTGTCTGACCGGCTGCAATGGTCAGCCGCGCGACGGGCCGCATGCGCTCGATCCCGGAAGTGGTCGTGGTCTCGTGCAGCATCGCTGCGGTCGCGACCGGAGTTGTGATTGCCGTCAGGACGAGAGCCCTTGAACCTGCATTGTGTAACGTAAGATATGCAGCCGCGACGTCGACACCGGGGGGAGGCTCGCGAATCCAGACATTCTCAACGCGGAGCCCTGCAGCTCCCGAATCCTCCTGAGGAGTGCCCGCGCACACGCCGGCGCTGAGCACCGCGACCAACCAAAGCCATGCTGCTCGGGAGAGTGTTTGCACTGCCAGTGGTTGAGCCCGCGTTGCCGCATCTACGCAGTCAGTGGCAACTGCGTCAGCTCCTCGAGGCGGAGATGAGCACCACGACGCCGATGACGAGCACGCAGGCGCTCGCCCAGACAGGAACCTCGATGCGATCCTTCTTGGAGACGGAGAATTGCAGCGAGCCGACGTTCGCCTGATGAGACTCCGAGGTGTAGGTGAAGCCCCGGTAGATAAGCCCGAGAGCCCCAGCGGCGATGAGCACGATCGCGACGATTTTCTTGGCGTTCATTGAGCCTTCCCCCTCGCCGAATAATACTCAAATTGCGCAGACGGCGAGTCATGACTTAGCGTGCTCCGCGATCACTTTGCAGAGCGCATCGATGGCCGCTGCTCGGGCGGTGCTCTTGCGCCAGACTGCGCCGATGCGGCGCAAGGGGGCGGGACGCACGAAGGGTCGAATCGCCACGCCGCGTGCCGCGCCATAGGCGCCCTTGTTCGCCAGCTCGGGCAGTAGCGTGACCCCAGCGCCGGTCGCTACCATTTGCCTGAGCGTCTCCAGGCTCGTGGCGCGGAAGTCCTGTGCCTCGTGTGCCCCGGCGCGCGCGCACACTGCGAGCGCCTGATCGCGCAGGCAGTGCCCCTCCTCGAGTAGCAGCAGGCGCTCGTCCTCGAGATCCTCCGCACGGATGTGCGCACGCTTTGCAAGTGGATGCTGAGCGGGCAATGCGACCTGGAAGGGCTCCTGATACAGATCGCGTGCCGAAAGTCCGTCGAGCTCGACGGGCAGCGCGAGGATCCCGAGGTCGATCTCCCCGGCGTGCAGCCGCTCGAGCAACGGCGCGGTGCGGTATTCGTACAGCAGCAGATTGAGCCGCGGCAGAGTCTTGCGCAGCGCAGGCGTTACCCGCGGCAGCAGGTACGGACCGATGGTCGGCAGCAGCGCCACGCGCAACGGCCCCGCCAGCGGGTCACGCTGCGCCCGGGCGAGCATGACCAGCTCCTCGCTCGCCTCGAGCACGGCCCGCGCGCGCGCGACGATCGCCTCGCCGGCAGGTGTGAGCCTCACGTGCTTGGGCCGACGCTCGATGAGCTGCACGCCGAGATAATCCTCGAGCTTCTTCAGCTGCGCCGACAGCGTGGGCTGGCTCACGAAGCAGCGCGCGGCGGCGCGCCCGAAATGGCGCGTGTCCGCGAGCGTAACCAGATAGCGCAGGTCCTTGAGCTTGATGTCGGCCACGGGAACTCCCTAGGCGTGGAGGGATCCTGCTCCATGATATATGGCGTCTATCGAAATTATAAAGTCAATCGATTGGAACTCTCAGGGTGCCGGAGCGATGATTGCGTCATCCCGTCCATGGGACCCTTTGAGACAACGGAGACGATCATGCTCAGCATTGGACAGAAATTTCCCCGCTACGCCCTGACCGGGGTGGTATCGAGCGACCCCGCTCGCGCGTTTCAGAAGGTCGACAGCGACAGCTTCGCGGACAAGTGGCGCGTCGTGTTCTTCTGGCCCAAGGACTTCACCTTTGTGTGCCCCACCGAGATCGCGGGCTTCGGCAGGCTCGACCGCGAGTTCAAAGCCCGTGACGCCCAGGTCCTCGGTGTGAGCATCGACAGCGAGTACGTGCATCTCGCGTGGCGCCAGCAGAAGGAGGAGCTGAGAAATCTGCCGTTCCCGATGCTGGCAGACGTGAAACGGGAGCTCGCGGGCGCGCTCGGCATCCTGGATCCCGAGGCAGGTGTGGCGCAGCGCGCGACGTTCATCGTGGATCCGGAGGGTACGGTGCGCTTCGTCTACGTGACCGACCTCAACGTCGGCCGCAGCCCCGAAGAGGTGCTACGTGTACTCGATGCCTTGCAGACCGATGAGCTGTGCCCCTGCAACTGGAGCAAGGGCGAGCCCACGCTGCAGGCCGCGTGAGGGACGCATGAAGACACTCGACGACATTCGCGACTCGCTGCCCAACTACGCGCGTGACCTCACACTCAACCTTGGAACGCTGCTCAGCCCGAGCGGCGCTCCGGGACTGAGCGAGCGCCAGATCTGGACCGTTGCGCTGGCTGCGACGATCGCAGCGCGCAATCCGGAGCTCTCGCGCGCTATGGAAGGCGTGGCGGAGGCGCATCTCGCTGAGAGCGACCTGACGACGGCGCGGGCGGCGGCGGCCATCATGGGCATGAACAACGTGTACTACCGCTTCCTGCATCTGGTGGACGATCCGGAGTACGCTAGATTGCCCGCACGGCTGCGCATGAACGTCATGGCGAACGCAGGAGTCGATTTCGAGCTCGCTTCGCTTGCGGTCTCGGCCATCAATGGCTGCGGCAGTTGCATCGCGGCGCACGCGCGGAAGTTGCGCGAGCACGGGCTCACGCGCGAGGCCGTGCAGAGCGTGGCGCGCATCGCAGCGGTGGTGCACGCCGTCGCTGGCGTACTGGAGTACGAAGCAGAGGCCGTCCCTGCCGAGGTTTGATGCCGAAACTGTCGACGCAGCGCTCGAGCGGTAACGCGCCGCGGCTGTCGGCCGGCGTGATCCCCGTGCGACCGTGCGAGGGAGAGTGGCTGCTGCTGCTGCTGCGGGCGTACCGCAACTGGGACTTTCCCAAAGGGCTCGTCGAGACGGGCGAGGACCCCTTCGATGCGGCACGTCGCGAGCTCGCCGAGGAGACCGGTATCCTGGACCTCGAGTTCAGATGGGGCGGGGCATACGCGGAGACCGCACCCTATGCTCGTAACAAAATCGCGCGCTACTACATCGCCGTCACTGCAAGCGAGGCGGTGACTCTGGGAATGAGCGCCGAGCTCGGACGCCCAGAGCACCATCAATGGCGCTGGGTTTCGTGCGCGACAGCCCTCGAGCTCGTGGCGCCGCGGCTGACCCCGGTGGTGCGCTGGGCGTGCAGCGTCGTCGGTGGATGACTTCGTCGGTGGAATGACTCAGACGACGCGATTGCGCGTGCCGCCGTGTAAGAAATCCTCGATGTTCGCTGCCATCTCATCCACGCAGCGCTGGCGCGCCTCGCGTGCCGCCCATGCGATGTGAGGCGTGACGATGAGATTGGGCAGGTCCGGCGCGAACAGCGGACTACCTGAGAGCGGCGGTTCCTCGGGCAGCACATCGATGGCCGCGCCGCCGATGCGACCGGCACGCAGCGCGTCCGCAAGTGCCAAGGCATCGACGAGCCCGCCGCGGGCGGTGTTGATGAGGAGGGCGTCGGGCTTCATGAGTGCGAGCTCGCGAGCGCCGATGAGATTGTGTGTCGCCGCCGTGAGCGGACAGTGCAGGCTCAGCACATCGACCTGCGGCAGCAGCTCCGCGAGAGCCAAGCGGCCAGCCGTGTGCCCGGCCCCGGCACGATTTGCAACTAGCACGCGCATGCCGAGCGCGCTTTCGGCCCGCTCCGCAACCGCCCGGCCGAGCGTGCCATAACCAATGATACCTAGCACGCGTCCGACGAGCTCCCGGATCGGCAGCCCGAGCAGTGTGAATTGCGGGCTCGAGCCCCACGTACCATCGACCGCGAGCCGACCATACTCGCGCAGCCGATGCGTCAACAGTAGGATCACAGCGATCACGTGCTGAGCCACGGAGGTGGTGCAGTAGCCGCGCACGTTGCATACGGCGATGCCTCTGGCGCGCGCTGCATCGAGATCGACGTTGTCGGTGCCCGTGGCGGCTAACGCGACCAGCCGCAAGGCCGGCTCGCGCTCCATGAGCTCCCGCGTGATCCGCAGCTTGTTCGTGAGCACGATGTCGGCACCCGCGATGCGCTCGGGAATGGCGGTCTCTGTTGTGGTCTCGTGCAGCGAGATCTGCGGCAGCACGCGGCGCAGCCCGCTTGTGTCGAGATCACCGGTGCTCACGGTTGCAAAATCGAGGAATACGGCCTTCATCTCTTATTCTCCAGCCGGCGGAGTATACGCGGGGCGGCGCCGGCCACGGCCGCTCGTGGCGCAGGCGTGTGAACAGCCGGTAACATCTCGGCGGCACCGCAAGCGCCGAGGATCGCAGATGCCCCTCCACAATCCGAGAAACTGTGCCGCACTGCTGCTCTGCCTATGCGCCGCGGCGCTCGCAATGGCCGCGCCTCCGCAAATCGAGCTGGCGGACACCGCGCATATCGTCCGCGTCTCCGACCCGCAGCTCTCCCCGGACGGTCGATCGATCGTGTTCGTCCTGTCGCTGCCGAACCTCAAGGAGGCTCGCTACGACTCCTATCTGATGCTCATCGATGTCGCGAGCGGCGCGCAACACCCGCTCACCTACCAACGTCCGGGCGTATTCTCGCCACGCTGGTCACCGCAAGGCGATCGCATCGCGTTCCTCGCTCAGGCAGTGCCGCAGCTCGAGTCCGTGCCACCTCCAGGCGCGGCGCCGCCCGCAACGACCGACGGGGCCCTCGCACGCGCCCGCGAGCCGCGGGACCAGATCTTCGTGCTGCAGATGAACGGCGGCGATGCGAGTCAGATTACCCATGTGACTCGTGACATCGAGGAGCTCGCCTGGAGTCCCGACGGCGAACAGCTCGCGTTCTCCATGGCGGATGACAACCCGGCGCAGAAGGACATCGACAGCCACAACGATGCGTTCGAGGTGACGGACAACGACTACCTCGCAACCGAAGCCGCGCTTCCGGCGCACGTCTGGCTCGTCCCAGCGCGCGGCGGTGATCTGCGCCGGCTGACCTCGGGCTCCTGGAGCCTGCCGCGCAGCGCGCCTCCGAGCTCGCCGCCCTCGCCGCTCTCGTGGTCGCCCGACGGCAAGTCGATTGCGATCGTGCAGCAGGCCACACCAGCTGTCGGTGATTCAGACCAGACCGTGGTTGCGATTCTCGACGTGGTCTCGGGCCGGATTCGCAAGCTGACGACCCATCGCGGGCTCGAGGGCTACCCGCTCTACTCCCCGGACGGGGCACGGATTGCGTACTGGTATATGCGTGACGGCGACCCCAACAACCAGAACGAGATCGTCATCGCGCCGGTAAGCGGAGGCGATGGCACCGCGGTGACACGCCCCCTTGATCGCGACGTGGTACGCGCGGTCTGGGCCGAGAACGGCAAATCGCTGCTGCTCGGTGGGCACGATGGAACGCGTGTCGCCTTGTGGCTGCTGCCACTGCGCGGGGTGGCACAAAGGTTGAATCTCGGCAACGTCGATCCCGCCTGGAACTTCTGGGTGGATGCGTCGCTGGGTAAGAACGGCGCGCTGACCTTTGCGGGCAGCACGCCGACCCATCCCAACGAGATCTACTACATGAGCTCACTCCGCAGCGCGCCGCGGCGCCTCACGGACTTCAACCATCAGATTGCATCGCGGACACTGGCGCGCACGAGCGAGCTCGCCTGGCGTGGGCCCGACGGCTTCCAGGAGGACGGGGTGGTCGTATATCCGCCTGCTTTCGAGCGGCAGCGAAAGTATCCGCTGGTTCTGTACATCCATGGCGGTCCGACGTCGGCCTCGACACTGTCCTTCAGCGCTCTGCCGCAGCTGCTGGCAGCCCATGGCTACGTCGTGTTCTCGCCGAACTATCGCGGCAGCGATAATCTCGGCAATGCCTACCAACGCGCCATCTTCAACGATGCCGGCGACGGACCCGGCCGTGACGTGATGTCCGGACTGAGCGCGCTCGAGCAGCAGGGCTTCATCGATGAGACACGCATCGCCGTCTCTGGCTGGTCGTACGGTGGCTACATGACTTCCTGGCTGATCGGCCATTACCAGGTGTGGCGCGCTGCGGTCTCTGGAGCCGCCGTGAACGATCTGGTGCACGCCTACAACCTGTCGGATTTCAATGTCACGCAGCGCTACAGCTTCGGCGGCTCGCCGTGGACGGGCGCGCTGATGCAGGCCTATGTCGCACAGTCACCGATCACCTACGTCGCGCACATCAAGACACCGACTCTGATCCTTTCAGACACCGGCGATGCCCGCGTGCCGATCACGCAGTCCTACCTGATGTATCACGCGCTCAAGGACAACGGCGTGCCCGTCAAGTTCTTCGCCTATCCGGTCGCAGGTCACTCACCCGGCGACCCGGTGCGCCTCACGGACGTGTACCGGCGCTGGATGGACTGGATCGATCAATACACGAAATAAGGTCTGCCGCGTGAAAGCCACCGCGATCCGTGCACCGCGCCGCGCGGCCCGGTACGGCGCTGCACTCACTCTGCTCGGCTTGCTCTGGCTGCCGATCGCGGGCAGGGCGCTCACACTCCTCGATGATGCGGGTCAAACGGTCACGTTGCCGCGGACGCCCACGCGCATCGTGAGCCTTGCACCTGGCGCCACGGAGATGCTGTTCGCGGCGGGTGCGGGCTCGCACGTCATCGCCACCGTTCAATACTCGGACGAGCCGCAGGCGGCACGAGCAGTACCGCGCATCGGCGACAGCAACGCGGTCGATCTGGAGCGGCTGCTGACGCTGCACCCGGACGTCGTCGTGTTCTGGCCCGCGGGCAACAGTGCGGCACAGGTCGAGAAGATCCGCGCGCTGCACATCCCCTTGTATCGTCAGCAGATCAACGCGCTCGCGGATATCGCGCCTTCGCTGCGCAGGCTCGGCGCGCTCGCCGATAGCCGGGTGACGGCCGACGCCGCCGCGCGCGCCATCGAGTCCGAGCTCGAGATGCTGCGTGCTAGATTCGCGGCGCGCCGCCGCGTGCGCGTGCTGCTGCAGGTGTGGGATCACCCGATCTACACGATCGGCGGTACACAGCCGTTGTCGGACGCCCTGCAGATCTGCGGCGCGGAGAACGTATTCGCTGATCTGCGCGAAGCGGGGCCTGCCGTGACGGTCGAGGCCGTCGTGGCGCGCAATCCGGATGCGATCATCGCGGCAGCGGCCTCCGATACGGCACGCGCATGGCTTGCCGAATGGCGACGCTTCCCATCGTTGCGGGCCGTGGCAACGGAAAGTCTGTTGCCGCTCGCCGATCCGCGTCTCACGCGCCTCGGTCCGAGCGTGCTGCCCGCCACGCAGGAGCTGTGCGCGCTCATCGAGCAGGTGCGGTCGCGCTAATCGCGGAAGTTCGTGAATTGCAGCGGTACTTCGAGCTGCGCCTTGCGCAGCAGCTGGATCGCCGCCTGCAGATCATCCTTCTGCTTGCCGGCGAGACGCACCTTCTCGCCCTGCAGGCTCGCCTGCACCTTGAGCTTCGAGTCCTTGATGAGCCGCGAGATCCTCTTGCCCGTCTCCTGATCGATACCGTGACGCAGCACCACTTCCTGGCGCGCGGCGGACAGCGCGATCTGCGGCTCCTTCACCTCGAGACAAGCGATGTCGACGCCGCGCTTTGAGAGCCGCAGCTTGAGAATCTCGAGCATCTGCTTGAGCTGAAAGTCCACCTGCGCGTGCAGCGTGACCAGCAGATCCTTGAGCTCGAAATGCGCTCCCGTATCCTTGAAGTCGAAGCGCTGTGCCAGCTCGCGATTGGCCTGATCGACCGCGTTGGCGACCTCGTGTGCATTCAACTCGGAGACGACATCGAAGGAAGGCATGGCGGTGAGCGCGAGTAGCGTTCCTCAGGTCTTTTTCAGCTGTGCTTCGAGGCGCTTGCGATGCTTGCGTGTCAGCTCCATCAACCGCGGCGTGAGACCCACGTCCTCATAGAGTGGATCGCCTTGCTCGTCGGTGGAGATCACCTTGCCGCCGGGAACGTAGGGAATCGTCGCCGACAGCTCCTGTAGCGCAACGCCGAGCAGATCCGTGATGATCTGCTCGCGCGTGCGTCCGGGGAACATCTCCGCGAGCGCATGCAGACGCGCGGCATCATCGAGCGGCAGGTGCACCGCATATTCGGCGGCGGTGCGCTCACCGGTCGCGCTCTGCTGCCAGCTGTCTAGTAGCTCCTTGAATTTCAAGGCGAAGCTCCGATCGCGTCGCTGCCGTACGCGGGTCGCTATTGTAGCGGAAGCTGCTCTGCCATCGTCTGGCACAGCGGCTTGACGCCCGCCGGGCGGCCCGGCCATACTGCCCTCAAATGTCATTGCAGCTCCGCAACGCTCTCGGATATCGCTGGTGGCGCCGCTCCTTCCGGAGTGGGCACTGGGCGCTGCCGCGTCGATAGATCTGCAATCAAGAATTCCCAGAACCCATCTCCGGACAGCCGGAGATGGGTTTTTTTTTGGGTGGTGCGAGGCTTGAGCCAGTAGTTAATGACGCAAGGCCATGAACCCTCCGTTTGACATCGCCGGAGATCTCGACACACCGGTGTCGGCTTTCATGAAGCTCGCGGCGTTTCAGCCGCGCTTTCTGCTCGAGAGCGTCACCGGCGGTGAGCATCTCGCCCGCTATTCCTTCATCGGCTTCGGTGATGCCCTCGAGGTGAAGCTCGATGCACGCGGATTGATGATCGGCAGTGAAGTGCAGCCTTCACCGCCCAACGCGACGGTGTTGCTCGGCGCGCTGCGTGCCGCGCTCGCTTCCGCGCCCCAGCCGCGGCCTGAGATCGCGAGCGTGCCGCTCGCGGGCGGCCTCGTGGGCTATGCGGCCTATGATGTGGTGCGCTTCTTCGAGCGTCTGCCACCGCGCACGGCGCACGCCGCGCCCGCGCTGCACTACGTCGCACCGCGCTCGTTACTGGTCTTCGATCACCTCACGCGCGGTGTCGCACTACTGCATGCGGGCAGCGAAGCCGAGCGCGCGGCGCTGCGCCGGGAGATCGTCGCGGCGTTGCGCGGCGGGCTGCCGAATGGCCGCGGGCGCACGGGTAGCTATCAGGCGCCGCAGGCGGCATTCAGCCGCGACCAGTATCTCGCCGGCGTGCGCCGCACACAGGATTACATCGCAGCGGGCGACGTCTACCAGCTCGTGCTCTCGACGCGCTTCGGCGGCCGCCACAATCTGGACCCCTTTCAAGTCTACCGCGCGCTGCGTCTCATCAATCCGTCGCCGTACATGTACTACTGCGCGCTCGGGGACGTGACCGTCGTGGGCTCCTCGCCCGAGGCGCTCGCCAAGCTCGCCGCCGGCCGCGCCGAGCTGCGGCCGATCGCCGGCACGCGACCACGCGGGGAGGACGCGACGCTCGATGCGGTCCGCGAGGCCGAGCTGCGCGCCGATCCGAAGGAGAACGCCGAGCACGTCATGCTGGTGGATCTTGCGCGCAACGATCTCGGCCGCGTCGCCTGCGCGGGCAGCGTGCACGTCGAGCCGTATCGCGCGATCGAGCGCTACAGCCACGTGATGCATATCGTGAGCGGCGTGCAGGGTCGGCTCGCACCGGGACGCGATGCCTTCGATCTGTTCGCGGCGGCCTTTCCGGCGGGCACTCTAGTGGGAGCGCCGAAAGTGCGTGCCATGCAGATCATCGACGAGCTCGAGCCGGTCGGCCGCGGCCTTTATGGCGGCACCGTGGGCTACTTCGGTGCTCAAGGTGCCATGGATCATGCCATCACCATCCGTACGATCGTGTTCCACGGCGACGAATACAGTTATCAGGCGGGAGCGGGCATCGTCGCCGACAGCGTCCCAGCCACCGAGCACGACGAGGTGCTCGCCAAGAGCGCGGCGCTCGTGCGGGCGCTCGCACTCGCGCAGGAGGGGTTGTGAAGCCGCGCCTGCTGCTCATCGATAACTACGACTCCTTCACCTACAACCTCGTGCAGGCGTTCCTGGTGCTCGGCGCCGATGTGCGCGTCTATCGCAACGACGAGATCACTCTCGATGCGGCAGTGGCGCTCGCTCCCTCGCATCTATGCATCTCGCCCGGTCCCGGCACGCCCTACGATGCCGGCGTGTCGATGGACATGATCCGCGCATTTGCCGGCCGAGTACCCGTGCTCGGCGTATGCCTCGGACATCAGTCGATCGTCGAGGTCTTCGGCGGCAAGGTCGTGCGCGCGGGGCGTCTCATGCACGGCAAGACCTCGACGATCACGCATGATGGCCGCACGCTGTTTGCCGGACTGCCGCAGGGATGCGAGGTCGGCCGCTATCATTCGCTGATCGCTGCGCCCGAGCGCATGCCCGCGGTGCTCGAGGTGAGTGCCCTCACGCCTGAAGGGGAGATCATGGGCGCGCGGCATCGCACGCTCGTAGTGGAAGGCGTGCAGTTTCATCCGGAGAGCATTCTCACGCCCACCGGGCCGAAGCTACTGGAGAATTTTCTCGCGCTCGCGGGGGGTCAGCGCCCGCTAGCGCAAGAGACAGGGGCGGTCGATGTCGGCCCTGCGTAGCACCCTCGAGCGGCTGCTCGAGCCGCAGCATCTGTCGGAGAGCGAGGCGGACGATCTGCTCTGCGCCTTGACGCAGGCCGATGCGCCGCCCGCGCTCGCCGGTGCGGTGCTCGCTGCCCTGCGCGCCAAGGGCGTCATGGCGCAGGAAGTGCGCGGCTTCGCTCGGGCGATGCGTCGTCTGGCACGCCGCCCGCACCTGCCACGCGAGCTGCGCGCGCTTGATATCGTCGGCACCGGCGGAGACGGCTCAGGAAGTCTCAACATCTCCACCGGCACCGCCCTGCTCACCGCGGCCTGCGGAATCCCGGTGGTCAAGCACGGTAATCGTTCCGTCTCGAGCCGCGCCGGGAGCGCCGACGTTCTCGAGGCACTTGGCGTGCGCATTCCATTCGACGAGCACGCGGCGCCAGCGTGTCTTGCGGCCTCGAATTTCACGTTCCTGTTCGCGCCCTACTTCCACCCGGCCATGAAGCTGCTGGCGCCGGTGCGCACGGCGCTCGGCGTGCGCACCATCTTCAACATTCTCGGGCCGCTCACGAATCCGGCGGAGCCGCCGCTGTACTTGATCGGCGCCTACAGCCTCGACGTGGCGCGCCTGCTCGCGGAGACGCTCGCCGGCATGAGCATCGAGCGTGCGTTCGTGGTTCATGGCGCGGGAGGTTGGGACGAGCCCACACCCGTCGGACCATTCAGCGTGTTCGACGTGCAGGGCGGGCGTGTCGATGCTCAGGTGCGCACACCTCAGGACTACGGCCTGCGCACCTGCGCGGCTGCCGGCCTCGCGGGGGGCGATGCGCGTCACAACGCACGCGCGCTGCGCGCCGTGCTCGCGGGCGAGGAGCGCGGTCCCTATCGTGATTGCCTCTTGCTCGGAGCGGCGCTCGCCCTCGAGGTGGCACGGGATGCGCGCTCGCGCCGCGATGCGATCGAGCACGCCGCGGCCACGATCGACAGCGGCGCGGCGCTGCGCGTGCTCGAGGCGGTCACCTCATTCTCGGCGAGCACCGTGCCATGAGTGGCTTTCTCCAGGAGATGGCACGGGGCTCGTTCGCGCGCTTGGCGCGCGCGCGGGCTGCGCTCAGTGAAAGCGAGCTGCTCGAGCGCGTGCGGCAGACGGCTGCGCCGCCACCGCTCGCCTTGCACGCGGCGGGATTCGACCTGATTGCGGAGCTGAAGCTGCGCTCGCCTGCGGCGGGGCGACTGGGTGCGACGGATGAGGATCTCGTCGGCCGCGTACGCAGCTATGCGCGCGCCGGCGTCGCGGCGGTGTCGGTACTCACGGAGCCCTCGCGCTTCGATGGCTGCCTCGAGCATCTGCAACAGGCGGCCGCCGCGCTCGCGCCGCTGCGGGTACCGGCGATGCGCAAGGATTTCATCGTCGATCCTTACCAGGTGCTCGAGGCGCGCGCGTCCGGCGCCGGCGGTGTGCTCGTCATTCTGCGCATGTTGAGCGCTGCACAGCTCGACGCGATCCTGGAATGCGCGCGTCAGGCGGAGCTTTTCGTGCTGCTCGAGGCCTTCGACCCACAGGACATCGAGCGCACGCACGACGTCGTGCGCGCGTGGTGCGGCACTGCTGGAGCGGGTGCGCGTGCGCCGCTTCTCGTCGGTGTCAACTGCCGCGATCTCGATTCGCTCGAGGTCGTGCCCGGCCGCCTGGAGGAGCTCGCGCCGCTCTTGCCGCCCGAGGCAGCGCGCGTTGCCGAAAGCGGTGTCGCCTCGGCGGCGGATGCCGCGCGCGCGGCGACCGCGCGCTACGCGCTCGCGCTGGTCGGCAGCGCGCTCATGAGCCGCGATGATCCCCTGCGACTGGCTGCCGACATGCTCGCCGCCGGACGGAAGGCGGCCGCGGTACGCGGAATCCATCGACGCAGCGCCGGCGCACCGCCTGAGCGAGGTGCATGATGTGGCTCAAGATCTGTGGCATCACCTCGCCCGAGGCGGTCGATGCGGCACTTCAGGCACAAGTGGATGCGATCGGTTTCGTGTTCGCGCCGTCGGTGCGCCGGCTTGCTCCGGCCGCGGCAGCAGTGCTCGCCGCACCCGCGCGCGGTCGGCTATGGTGCGTGGCTGTAACTCAGCATCCAGACCAGCAGCTGGTGGATGACATCCTGGCGCAATTCCGTCCGGATGCGCTGCAAAGCGACCTCGAGGACCTGAGCGGCCTGCGCCTGCCCCGCAGTCTCGAGCTGCTGCCCGTGCTGCGCGCGGGTCAGGCGCAACCGGCGCAGCTGCCTGCCCGCCTCCTGTACGAGGGCGCTGCGAGCGGTACCGGAGTCGCCTGTGATTGGACTGCTGCGTGCACCATCGCGTCACGCACGCAGCTCGTGCTCGCCGGTGGACTCACCGAGCGCACCGTGGCGGCGGCGATCGCGCAGGTGAGCCCCTTCGGTGTCGACGTATCCAGCGGCGTCGAGGCACAGCCCGGCATCAAGTCGCCGCGGAAGATACTCGACTTCGCGCAAGCCGCACGCGCTGGTTTCGGTGCGCTGTCCAGCGCGCGCGTTCTCGATGAGGAGCACTCGCCATGACCATCGCGCTCGCCGCCGCCGAACGCGAGCAGCTGCTCGCTGCCGTCGTCGCCGGAAGGCTTCCAGATGCCCGCGGCCGGTTTGGCCCCTTCGGGGGGCGCTATGTGCCGGAGACGTTGATTCCGGCACTGGAGCGACTCGAGCAGGGTATACGCGAGCAGCTGCCGCGCGCGGACTTTCAGGCAGCGCTCGCAGGCGAGCTCGCAACCTGGGTGGGACGCCCGACGGCGCTCACGCATGCGCGCCACCTGTCGGCGCGCTGGGGTGCTGAGATCTGGCTGAAACGCGAGGACATGGCGCACACCGGCGCACACAAGATCAACAATGCGATCGGCCAGGCGCTGCTCGCCCAGCGGCTCGGCGCGCGCCGCGTCGTCGCAGAGACGGGGGCAGGGCAGCATGGCGTGGCGAGCGCGGCTGCGTGCGCGCGCGTAGGCCTGCCGTGCACGGTGTACATGGGCGAGATCGACATGGAACGCCAGGCGCCCAACGTGGGTCGCATGCGGCTGCTCGGCGCGCGCGTGGTAGCGGTCCGCAGCGGCGATCGCACCTTGCGTGCCGCGATCGATGAGGCGCTGCGTGACTGGGTGTCCGATCCGCTGCACACCTATTATCTGCTCGGCTCGGCGATCGGCCCGCACCCCTATCCCTACCTCGTGCGGGAGCTGCAGTCAGTGATCGGGCGGGAGGCGCGCGCGCAGCTGCTGGCGCAGGCCGGCGCCCTGCCGAACGTCGTCATGGCCTGCGTCGGTGGCGGATCCAATGCCATCGGTCTGTTCCACGCCTTCGTGCCCGATCGCAACATCGAGATCATCGGCATCGAGGCGGGAGGGCGCGGCGGCGGCCTCGGCGAGAATGCCGCTTCCCTCGCGCATGGGCATCCGGGCGTGCTGCACGGGTGCTATTCGATGCTGCTGCAGGATGCGGACGGGCAGATACAGGAGACGCACTCGGTATCCGCCGGCCTCGACTATCCGGGCGTGGGTCCCGAGCATGCGCTGCTGCTCGCCGTCGGCCGCGTGCGCTATGAGGCGGCCTCCGATGAAGAGGCGCTCGCGGCCGTCGCCGAGTGCTCCGAGAGCGAGGGCATCCTACCGGCGCTCGAGAGCGCTCATGCACTCGCCGGCGCCCGGCGCTGGGCCGCAGATCATCCGGGCGCACGCGTGCTGATCGGCTTGTCGGGTCGCGGCGACAAGGACATGTCGACTCTGAGCCAGACGCTGCTCGCACATTCGGGCGCGGTCGGAGCATGAGCACGTCGGACCTCGCTGCGCGTGAGCGCATCACTGCCGCCATTCGCGGCGCCGCCGCGCGCGGCGAGCCCGCGCTGGTCGCGTACCTCACCGCAGGCTTTCCGAGCCGCGCGGGGTTTAGCGCGCAGGTGCGGGCCGTCTGCGCTGCCGCCGACGTGCTCGAGATCGGTGTGCCGTTCACCGACCCGATGGCCGACGGCGTCACGATTCAGCGCTCGAGCCAGGCGGCGCTCGCACAAGGTGTCTCGCTGCGCTGGATCTTCGAGGAGCTCGCCGCGATGCCGCCGCCCGCGGCGCCGCTCGTCCTCATGAGCTATTTGAATCCGCTGCTCGCCTTCGGTCTGCGGCAGCTGCCGCACGCCGCGGCGCGCGCCCGGGTGAGCGGTTTCATCGTTCCCGATCTGCCCTTCGATGAGAGTTCGCCTCTGCGGGCCGAGCTCGGCGCGGCCGGGCTCGCGCTGGTACAGATGGTGACTCCAGTCACCCAACCGGCGCGCCTGCAGCAGCTCTGTAAAGCGAGCGAGGGATTCGTGTACGCCGTTACCATGACCGGCACGACGGGCAAGACTGTCGCTGTGCCCCCGGAGACGCTCGAGTATCTCGATCGTGTGCGTGCTTGTGCGACGTTGCCTGTGTGCGCAGGCTTCGGCATTCGCACGGCGGAGCAGGTCGAGCTGCTGCGCGCGCACGTCGATGGCATCATCGTCGGGTCGGCACTGGTCGAAGTGCTCGAGCGCGGCGCGGATCCGGCGGCGTGGCTCGCCGGCCTGCGTCGCTCGCGCACCGGACCGGCGCGAGCCCTATGATGCGCCGATGAGCACAATCACCATCGAGCGGCGCTTCTGCGGGCCGCCCAACTCGGCGAACGGCGGCTATTTCTCCGGCTCCGTAGCAGCGCTCGTGGGACTCACGGTTGCCGTGCGGCTGCTCAAGCCGCCGCCGCTCGAGGTGGCCCTCGCCGTGCATGAGCAGCAGGACGGAGTGCTCGAGCTGCGCTGCGGTGCGGATCTTATCGCGCAGACACGACTCGAGAAGCTGAATGCTCCGCAGCTCGTGCCGCCGAGCTATCTCGAGGCCATCGAGGCGTCGCGACATTACGCAGGCTTTCATCAGCATCCCTTTCCGACCTGCTTCGTGTGCGGACCACGGCGCCAGCGCGGCGATGGACTGCGCATCTTCCCCGGAGCGGTCGGCCAGCGTGATCTGGTGGCCGCGCCGTGGGTGGCCGACGAATCGCTCGACGCCGGTGACGGCAAGGTGCGCCCCGAGTTCATGTGGGCGGCGCTGGATTGCCCGGGCTGGCTCGCGACCGTGCGGGATGCGCGCATGGCGCTGCTCGGAGAGATGGCCGCGCACATCGACCGTCGCGTGCACGCCGGCGAGCATTGTGTGGTGGCCGGCTGGGAGCACGCTGCGAGCGGCCGCAGGCACGAGGCGGGCACTGCGCTCTTCGATGAGGATGGTGAGCTGTGCGCCTACGCCCGCGCGACGTGGATCGAGCCCCGGCCGGCCGAGGTCGCGGCGTTCCTGCACGACGCCGGCTGAAGGCCGGTGCAGCTTCCTACGCGCCGATGCGCTCGCGGCGCGCGTGCCCCTCCGATTCAGCACGGCCGCCAAGTGCCCCGCCGGGTCCTTCGCGCGTCATCATGCGCGCGGCGCGCCAGCCGCCGAACTTGTAGTAGATGATGGCGAGCACCACGGCGACGCCGGAGGAGAGCGGAAAGCTCCACCAGATGGCATTCGCCTGCAGACGCGGCATCAGTGATAGTGCAAGCGGGAAGCGTACGCCGAGCAGCGCGAACATCAGGATCAGTAGCGGCGCGACGACGGCACCGTTCGCGCGCACCACGCCGAACAGCACCAGCGAGATGCCGAAGAACACGAAGCTCCAGGCGCCGATGCGGTTCAGATGCACGGCGATGTGCAGCGCGGCCGAATCGGCCGGCAGGAACAGTCCGAGCGCACGTGTGTCGAGCAGCTCGATCAAAAGAACGAGCGAGCCGGTGAGCGCCAGCTGGTAGAGCACGCCGATGCGCGCGGTGGCGGCGACGCGCTCCCACTTCTGTGCACCGATGTTCTGTGCCGCCATCGAGGAGACCGCCATGCCGATCGCGAACGACGGCATCTGGATATAGTTCCATACCTGAAATGCGGCACCGAACGCGGCCGTCGTATCGATGCCGAAGCGATTCACGAGCGTGATCATCAGCACCATGCTGAGCGACACGACGATCATCTGCAGCGCCATCGGCACGCCCTTGGTGATCAGTGTCGCGACGATCGACCAGTCGACGCGCAGCAGCTTCAGCTCCTCGCCGTGCAGGCACAGGGGATTCTTGCGGCGATAGAGGTGAATCAAGAGCCAGATGAGGCTGACGGCCTGCGCGAGCAGGGTTGCGAGCGCCGAGCCGGCGATGCCCAGGCGCGGAATCGGGCCCAGACCGAAGATGAGCAGCGGGTTCAGGGCAATGTCCAGACCCACGTTGAGCATCAGAAAGTAGAGCGGCGTCTTCGAGTCCCCCGCGCCGCGCAGGACCGAGGTGCAAAAGATGTAAAGCACGAGAAAGGGCAGTGACAGAAAGATCACGCGCATGTACGCAACCGCGAGCGGCAGCGCCTCGAGCGGGGTCTTCATGATGCCAAGCAGCGGCACGCAGATGAGCCAGCCGAGCCCGCACATCGCGAGCGAGATCACGATCGAGAAGGAGATACTGGTGCCGACGACGCGCTTTGCATCGTGCAGGCGTCGCGCGCCGAGATACTGACCGATGAGAATCGTGGCGGCCATCGAGGCCCCGAACAGCGCGCCGAGCAGCAGAAACAGCACGGTGTTCGCGTTCGAGCTCGCCGTCAGCGCCGCCTCCCCCAGGTAGCGGCCGATCCACACCGCGTTCACCGAGCCGTCGAGCGACTGCAGAATGTTGCCCAGCAGTATGGGCACGGCGAACACAAACAATCTGTGGCCGATCGAGCCTTCCGTGAGTGAGCGCGGGCTTTGCATGGGAGACTGAGGGGAAGCGGAGAAGCCTAACCCACGCTCACGCCGGGCGTCTACTGCGGGCCGCGGCCATGACCGATTTGCACGACGCCGGTCACACCCGCGCACGTCCTCAGCGTCGGCGCGCGGCGATCACCCACACGACGCCGATCGCCAGCAGCGCCCAGCCCGGCCAAGGGGCTCCGCGCCCAACGGCGAGCCAGACCAATCCCCCGAGCACGATCGCGGCGCCCACCGTCACGGCCTCGCGCCGCCGGCCGCTCTCGCTGAGGGCACTCTTGATCGCCTCCATATCGGGAGTATCGAGCTTCAGGCGCAGGTTGCCATCGCGCGCGCGATGCACCAGTCCTTTGATGAGCGGCGCGATCGAGCGTGCGGCCTCGACGAGCTCGGGAAGCTGCACCCGCAGGCTCTGCAGAACGACGCGACCGCTCACGCGCTCACGCATCCACTGACGCAAGATCGGGCTCGCGGTGTTCCAGATGTCGAGCTCGGGATACAGCTCGCGCCCGAGCCCCTCGATGTTGAGCAGCGTTTTCTGCAGCAGCACCAGCTGCGGCTGGATCACCATGTTGAAACGGCGCGAGATCTCGAACAGCCGCAGCAGGATGTGTCCGAAGGAAATGTCCTTCAGGGGCCGATCGAAGATCGGCTCGCACACCGTGCGCACCGCCGATTCCATCTCGTCGACGCGCGTATCTGCGGGCACCCAGCCGGACTCTACATGCAAGGTCGCGACGCGGCGGTAGTCGCGATCGAACACCGCGAGAAAGTTATCAGCCAGGTAGTGCTGATCGCGCGGATCGAGAGTACCCACGATGCCGAAATCCACCGCCGCATAGCGCGGGTTGGACGGGTCGTCGACCAGCACGAAAATGTTGCCGGGATGCATGTCCGCATGAAAGAAGTTGTGACGGAAGACCTGCGTGAAGAAGATGCGCACGCCGTTCTCGGCGAGCTTGGCGATGTCGGCACCGGAGGCGCGCAGACGGGGCAAGTCGCTGATGGGAATGCCATGGATGCGCTCCATCACCATCACGTCGGTGCGGCAGTAGTCCCAGTGAACCTCCGGCACGTAGAGCAGGTCCGAGGCGGCAAAGTTGCGGCGCAGCTGCGCCGCGTTCGCCGCCTCGCGCATCAAGTCGAGTTCGTCGAGCACGGTCTTCTCGTACTCCGCCACGACCTCGGTCGGGCGCAGGCGCTTGCCCTCGGACCAGTATTGTTCGGCCAGGCGCGCGATGGCGTAGAGAACCTCGAGATCGCGCTCGATCATCGCGCGCATGCCGGGGCGCAGCACCTTGACGACGACCTCCTTGCCGCTTTTCAGGCGCGCCGCGTGCACCTGGGCGATGGATGCGGCGGCGATCGGAGTTTCGTCGAACTCGGCGAACACATCGCCGACGGAACGGCCGTAGGCGCGCTCGATGATCGCGCGCGCGGCGGTGCCCGGGAACGGCGGCACGCGGTCCTGCAGCTTGGCGAGCTCATCGGCGATGTCGGGAGGCAGAAGATCGCGCCGCGTCGATACCGCCTGGCCGAACTTCACGAAGATCGGCCCGAGCTCGGTGAGTGCGAGCCGTACGCGCTCCCCGCGGCTCGCCCGGGCGAGCCGCGCCCGCCACAGGTCCGGCCACAGAAGCACGAACAGCAGCAGCGGCCGGTACAGATGCGTCGCGCGCACCAGATCGTCGAGGCCATACTTCAACAGCACCCGCTGGATCTGGACCAGACGCAGCAGTACTCGTGCCTTCACGGCTCCGGCCGCCGTGCGCCGCGGCGCTGCGCCAGCAGCTCGATGCGCGCCTCGAGGCGATCGACGTCGTCGCGCAATGCGTCGACTCCCGATAGAAACTGACGCCCCTCGGCGCGCGAGACCAGATCGCCACGCTCGTGTGCGAGGAACTCGGCCACGTTGCGCAGCGCCGTATCGCCGGCATGGCGCAGCCAGCCGACGGAGGCGCGCGCAAAGCGCGCGAGCTGATGGGCGGGCACATCGCCGATAGCGAGCGCGAGCTCCTCCTCGAGATCCGGCCGCAGCAGGCGCAGCAGCTCGCGGAATTTTGCGGCGAGCTCCGCATCGCCGCTCACCTGCACGTCAGTGCGCTCCGCGCTCGCATTCGCGGCGGCGGCCAGACCCAGCAGTCCCAATGGTCCGCCACTGATGCGGGCCCGCGCGCCGGTGGTGTTTCCCATCGTGATGCGCAGCGCATTGCCGTCGGACTCGACGGCGAACTCGCCGATGCCACGCAGCTCCACGGCAAGCTGCTCGCCGGCAAGCTCGCTGCAAAGCGCGCGGGCACGTGGTGAGCGCGGTAGGCCGCGGTTCAGGATGTTCTCGAGCGTCGCAGTGAGCATGTGTACATTAGCGGCTTATGGCCGGGTCGCACGAAACAACCACGGTCCACGGCCGTGCATTCTACCAGTCGCTCTACGTCCAGGTTCTTGCGGCGACCGTCGCGGGTGCGTTACTCGGCTATTTCTACCCCGATTCTGCCACGGCGCTACAGCCCCTCGGTGCCGGTTTCGTAAAGCTCATCAAGATGCTGATCGGACCGGTCATCTTCTGCACGGTCGTGCTGGGTATCGCGGGCATGGACGATCTGAAGAAGGTGGGCCGGACCGGCGGCTTTGCGCTCATCTACTTCGAGGTCCTGACCACGGTCGCGCTGCTGCTCGGTTTGACGATCGTCAACCTCGTGCGTCCAGGAGCGGGCATGACCAGCGCCGCGCACGCGCTCGATCCGGCGGCCGTCGCACCGTACCTGGCGCCCGGCAGCATGCAGGGACCGACGCAGTTTCTGCTCGGCATCATACCCACGACTTTCGCGGATGCTCTGGTGAGCGGCGACATTCTGCAGGTGCTGTTCGTGGCCGCGCTGTTCGGGTTTGCGCTGCATGGCCTGCGTGCGCGCGGCATGCTGCTGGAGCTGTTCGAGAAGTTGTCCGCAGTGCTCTACGGGGTGGTCGGCCTGGTCATGAAGGTGGCGCCGGTGGGCGCCTTCGGCGCCATGGCCTTCACTGTCGGGCGCTATGGGGCCGGCACTTTGCTGTCGCTCGGCAAGCTGATGGCATGTTTCTATGCAACCTGTCTGCTCTTCATCTTCGGTGCGCTCGGGCTCGTGGCGCGGCTGCATGGCTTTAGCGTGCTGCGCCTGGTGCGCTACTTGAAGGAGGAGCTGCTCATCGTCCTCGGCACGTCGTCGTCCGAGTCCGTGCTGCCGCGCATGATGACGAAGCTCGAGGATCTGGGCGTGGAGAAGTCGGTCGTCGGGCTGGTGATTCCCACCGGCTATTCCTTCAATCTGGACGGCACCTGCATCTATCTCACCATGGCGGCCCTGTTCGTCGCGCAGGCCACTCACACGCAGCTCGATCTGACGCAGCAGCTCTTCGTGCTCGGTGTCCTGCTGCTTACCTCGAAGGGCGCGGCCGGCGTGACGGGCAGTGGGTTCATCGTGCTCGCCGCGACGCTCTCGGCGGTGGGACGCATCCCGGTCGCGGGTCTCGCGCTGCTGCTCGGCGTCGACCGTTTCATGTCCGAGGCACGCGCGCTCACCAATCTCGTCGGCAACGGCGTCGCCACCTTGGTCGTGGCCAAGTGGTGCGGCCAGCTCGATGAGGCGCGCTTGAACGGCAGGCTGCGACGGTAAGTGCGTCACGTCTGGCGCGCGCGCCGTTGCGTTACCATTTCCCGATGGGCTCGCTCGTGACAGCACCGGTGGCATTGCTGCGGCATCCGGACTGTGGCGCGGATGCGATTCGCGGCATCGAGGTGTACGTGCAGCGCAGTCCCGGTGGCGCGCTCAGCCTGCAGTACGTGCTCGCGGGTGATGCAAGCGCGGTGAGCATGCCGCCCGAGGCGTGGGCGGAACTGCGCGACGCGGACGCGGCAGCGCGCTCGAGTGCTCCAGTCGATGCGCGCCGCGCGGATGAGCTCTGGCGGCATACGTGCTTCGAAGTGTTCGTGACAGGTCGCGGTGGCTCGTATGTTGAATTCAACTTCGCTCCTGCGCGTGCCTGGGCGGGGTATCGCTTCAGCGGCTACCGCGAAGGCATGACCGCGCTCGAGCAGCAGCGCGCTCCCGACATCCAGCTGCAGCGCACCGCGCACGGCCTGGCGCTGCACGCCACGGTTCTGCTACCCGAGCCCCAGCGTCACGCTCTGGCGCGTGCCGCGCTGGCTGCGGTCATCGAGGACACGAGCGGCCGGTTGTCGTACTGGGCGCTAAGGCACCCGCCGGGCAGGCCAGATTTTCACCACCCGAGCAGTTTCGGACTCGAGATCTGAGCATGGAATTCGGTATCGATCGGCTGATCAAGGAGCGGGCTCTGCGCAAGCCGCTCGTGGGCCGGCGTGTGGCGCTGCTGGCTCATCCGGCCTCGGTGACCGCCGATCTGACTCACTCACTGGATGCGCTGGCGGCCACCCGCGATGTAACCCTGACCGCCGCGTTCGGCCCGCAGCACGGCTTGCGTGGGGACAAGCAGGACAACATGGTCGAATCGTCGGATTTTGTCGATCCGGTGCACGGCATTCCGGTGTTCAGTCTCTACGGCAAGGTGCGCCGCCCGACGAGCGAGATGATGGACAGCTTCGATGTGCTGCTGGTGGATCTGCAAGACGTTGGTTGCCGCATCTACACCTACGTCGCGACGTTGCGCTACGTTCTCGAGGAGGCGGCGAAGCGACACAAGTCCGTCTGGGTACTCGACCGGCCGAACCCCGTCGGCCGTCCGGTGGAAGGCCTCACGCTGCGGCCCGGCTGGGGGAGCTTCGTCGGCGAGGCGATCGTTCCGATGCGTCATGGACTGACGCTCGGAGAGCTGGCGCGGTGGTTCATCGCCACGCTGCGACTCGATGTGGATTGCCAGGTCATCACCATGAATGGGTGGCAGCCGTCGCTCGCGCCCGGCTACGGCTGGCCGCTCGGAGAGCGCAGCTGGGTGAATCCCAGTCCCAATGCGGCCACTCTGTGGATGGCGCGCTGCTTCGCGGGTACGGTGCTGATCGAGGGCACGAGCCTGTCGGAGGGCCGCGGAACGACGCGTCCGCTCGAGCTGTTCGGCGCGCCCAATCTCGACTGCGGGGCACTGTTGACGGAGATGCGCTCGCTCGCACCACAGTGGCTCCGCGGCTGCCGCGTGCGCGCGTGCTGGTTCGAGCCCACCTTCCACAAGCATGAGGGTGAGTTGTGCGCGGGCCTGCAACTCCACGTGGAAGATCCCGCCTACGGGCACGAGGCGTTCCGGCCCTGGCGCCTGGTAGCGCTTGCCTTGAAGGCGCTGCGGCGCCTGCGGCCGGACTATCCGATCTGGCGCAACTTCCACTACGAATACGAGAAGGACCGACTGGCCTTCGACCTGCTCAATGGCAGCGATCTGCTGCGGATGTGGATCGATGATGCCGCCGCCAGTCCTGCCGATCTCGATGCGCTGGCGACGCCCGATGAGGTCGCATGGCAACAGGAGCGCCAGGGGGTGCTGCTGTATCGCTGAGACCGGGGGCGCCGGTGTATCGGTGGGAGGTCCGCGCCTCAGTACTTGTAACCGCGGTGCACGGCGACGATCCCGCCGCTCAGATTGTGATAGCGGCAGTCCTCGAGTCCCGCAGCGCGCATCAGAGCCAGCAACGTCTCCTGGTCCGGATGCATGCGAATCGACTCGGCGAGATAGCGATAGCTTTGCGCATCGTGCGCGACGAGCTTGCCGAGCCAGGGAAGCACGCGGAACGAGTACGCATCGTAGAGCGGCGCAAGGCCGGGCAAAGCCGGATGCGAGAACTCCAGCACGATGAGCTGGCCGCCCGGCCTGAGAACGCGGCCCATCTCTGCGAGCGCGGCGGATTTGTCGGTGACATTGCGCAAGCCGAAGCCGATCGTTACGCAGTGGAAGCTGCCATTCGCAAACGGCAAGCGTTCCGCGTTTGCCCGCACGCAGCGGACGTTTCCGACCCAGCCTGCGTCGATCAACCGGTCGCGCCCGCGGTCGAGCATCGCCGCATTGATGTCCGTGAGCACGATGAGGCCAGAATTGCCCACCTGTCGTGCGAGTCCGGCGGCGAGGTCGCCGGTTCCAGCCGCCACGTCCAGTGCGTGTTGGCCGGGACGCAGGCTCGCGAGCTCGAGCGCGAAGCGCTTCCACAGGCGATGAATGCCGGCGGACATCAGATCGTTCATGAGATCGTAATTGTCTGCGACGGAATCAAAGACGCCGCGCACGCGGCGCGCTTTGTCCCGCGCCGGCACGCGCTCGAAGCCGAAATCGGTGAATCGCTCGTCGCTCATGAAGGTACAGGCTCGTAGGCCGCGCTGGGCGTGAAGATAGCAGCCAGGGGCACTCGGGGCACTATTGCGTTTGTTGCCCGCGCTGCGCAGAATCGCGACGCGTCGCGCGGTCCGGCCGCGCAGTGCCAAAGCAACAACGGGGGTCTTGAAACCATGGGCTGAGCCTTGCGGCTCGGCCCATTTTCATTTGCGGCGTCCTTCTGATATAATTGCTCAAACAGTGAAATATTTCCTATGTTGCGAAGGAGATAGAACCATGGAAGATGCATTGCGCCGCGCCTCGCTGGGCTCTGCCGTGTACTACCGTGACCCCTGGGGAGCCCTCGATTGGCTCGAGCAGGCCTTCGGCTTCGAGCGCATCATGGTGCTGAGCGACGCTCAGGGCAGACTCGCCCACGCCCAGATGAGTTTCGGCGACGGCTACATCATGGTCGGAACCGAGTGGGCGGATTTCATCGCAAGCCCCGCCTCGGTCGGCGGCAAGAACACCCAATCGATCCACGTCGAACTCAAGGAGGGCATCGACGCGCATTGCGCCCGGGCACGCGGCGCGGGCGCACGCATAGATCAGGAGCCTGCCGACCAGTTCTATGGCGATCGCACCTACCGGGCGCGGGATCCCGAAGGTCACATGTGGACCTTCAAGCAGGCGGTGCGGCGCGTGTCACGCGAAGAGGCCGAGAAGGCGAGCGGGCTGAAGATCGAAGGATGGGTGTGAAGCCGGCGCGCAGTTCCGAAGCGCGTCCGGCGCGCAGCCTGGACCGGACTCTGGCTGCGCTCGCCGACCCCCATCGTCGCCAGGTGATCGAGCTGTTGCGAGAGCGCCCGCGGCGTGCGGGCGAGCTCGCCGCGGCCGTCGGACTCGCTCCACCGGCACTCAGCCGGCATTTGGGGAAGCTCAAGGCAAGCGGCCTCATCGAGGAGAGCCATCCTGCGTTCGACGCGCGCGTACGCATCTACAGCCTGCGTCCCGAGCCGATGGCCACTCTCAAGATCTGGCTGGAGCGTACCGAGCAGTTGTGGGCCGAGCAGCTGGCCGCTTTCAAGGCCCACGTGGAGCGGCATTCTTGAGGGCTGCGGCGCGCACGCGGGCCTGGTACTGCGCCCACTTCGCGTCGTACTCACAGCCGAGCTCGTGCAGGTACTTCCACGTGTAGAGCCCCGTGTTGTGGCCATCGTCGAACACCAGCCTGACCGCGTACTGACCGATGGGTTCGACGGCTCTGATGCCCACCTGCTCCTTGCCGAGCACCAGTACCTCCTGGCCAGGGCCGTGGCCCCTGACCTCCGCGGAGGGTGAATAAACGCGTAGGTACTCGAACGGCAGCTCGAAGCGCCTGCCGTCATCGAACTCGACCGTGAGAAGCCTCGAGCGGGTGCGAAGCCTGATCTCGGTAGGGATGGGATCGCCCACAGCGACTGGAGTATAGTTAATTGTGCATTGCACCACGACCATGCGATGACATTTTTCAGTGCATCTCTATACTCACGGGCCGACTGCACTAACGCGTTGCCGGATGGCCTGATACCGCGAGACATGCAACCAACCGACACCTCGGACCCCAGCTACTACCACCGAATTGTCGACTGCCAATGGGCTTGCCCGGCCCACACGGATGTACCCGAGTACATCCGCCTGATCGCCCAGGGCCGTTTCACCGATGCCTACATGGTGAATCGCGAGTCGAACGTATTCCCCGGAATCCTCGGCCGTGTATGTGACCGTCCCTGCGAGCCCGCCTGCCGGCGCGGCCGCGTGGAGGCGAAGCCTGTAGCCATCTGCCGCCTCAAGCGGGTCGCCGCCGATCAGCGCGACGACGTCACAGGGCGCATGCCGCGCATTCCGAAGCTGAAAAACGGCAAGCGCATTGCCTGCATCGGCGCAGGCTGTGCCTCGCTCACGGTGGCGAACGACCTCATGCCGCTGGGCTACGAGGTGACCATATTCGAGCAGTACGGGGAGCCGGGCGGGCTCATGCGCACCAACATTCCGGCATTTCGGCTGCCGGCCACGGTGCTCAACGAAGAGATGGCGATGATTGTCGACATGGGAGTCGACCTCAAGCTCAATCACCCGATCGACAGCATGCGTGCATTGCTCGGGGGCGGCTTCGATGCCGTGTTCGTAGGGTCGGGTGCACCGCACGGAAAGGATCTCCCACTGCCGGGCCGCAAGGAAGCCGCGGCGAACATCCACATCGGCATCGCGTGGCTCGAGTCCATCGCGTTCGGTCATCTCAACAGCATCGGCAAGCGCGTGCTCATCATCGGCGTCGGCAACACCGCGATGGACTGTTGCCGCAGCGCGCTGCGCCTGGGCGCGGCGAATGTGAAAGTCATGGCCCGCAAGCCGCGCGGCTTCTTCAAGGCCTCCGCCTGGGAGCTCGACGATGCCGAGGAGGAAAGCGTCGAGATCATCGTGAATCGGGCGCCGAAGGCATTCGTGCTCGAGAACGGCCGCCTCGCCGGCATGACTTTCGAGCGCCTGGAATACGATATCGATGCGAACGGCGGCATCACGGGCGAGCGCCGTCTGGGCGAGGAATTCATTCCCGCCGACGATGTGATTCTCGCGATCGGGCAGGAGAATGCCTTTCCCTGGATCGAGCGCGACCTGGGCATCGAGTTCGACAAGTGGAACGTGCCCATCGTCGACGAGCGCACCTTCCAGTCCACGCGCCCGGGCGTGTTCTTTGGTGGCGATGCCGCGTTTGGCCCCAAGAACATCATCTGGGCGGTGGAGCACGGCCATCAGGCCGCCATCTCGATCCACAAGCATTGCCATAGTGAGCCGATCACCCAGCGCCTGGCGCCGGGTGTGAATCTGCAGAGTCGCAAGATGGGCATCCACGAGTGGTCGTACTCGAACGATTACGCGCCCGCCGAGCGGCGGCTGATGCCGCATGTCTCTCTCAAGGAGCGCTTCAAGAAGCTCAACATCGAGGTGGAGCTCGGCTTCTCGGCGGAGCAAGTCGCCACCGAGGTGCAGCGCTGCCTGAACTGCGACGTGCAGACCGTGTTCAGCGCCAAGCTGTGCATCGAATGCGATGCCTGCATCGACATCTGCCCGGTCGACTGTCTCACCATCACGCAGAACGGGGCGGAGGCCGAGCTCCGAGGCCGTCTCAAAGCTCCCGCGCAGAATCTGGCGCAACCGCTTCTGGTGTCTGCCCCGCTGCCGCAGACCGCTCGGGTGATGGTGAAGGATGAGGACCTGTGCGTGCACTGCGGGCTGTGCGCGGAGCGCTGTCCCACGGCGGCCTGGGACATGCAGAAGTCGCTGGTGCACTGGCCGCAGGTCGAGGACGAGGCCGGCGCCTCCGCGGCGCAGGAACCCAAGATCGCTTGACCGACACCCGAGCCGCCACGAGGAACCTGAGCCCCCATGTCAGCCGATAAGGCCAGTCGCATCAACGATTTCGTCATCAAGATCGCCACGGTCAACGGTACCGGCTCGGCGAGCGCCAACGCGCTTCTCATGAAGTCGATGTTCCGCAGCGGCATTCCCGTGATGGGCAAGAATTACTTTCCCTCGAACATCCAGGGGCTGCCCACGTGGTACGAGATCCGCGTGACGAAAGACGGCTACGTCGCGCGCTCGGGACGCGTCGACATCATGGTCGCGATGAACGCCGAGACGTACTCGAAGGATGTGAAGGAGGTCGCGCCCGGCGGCTACTTGCTCTACGACTCGACCTGGCCGCGTCCGGCGCTGCTCAAGCGCGAGGACATCACCGTGATCGGCGTGCCGCTCGCGCAACTCTGCAACGAGAACTTCAGTGGCGTGCGCACGCGGATTCTGATGAAGAACATCTGCTACGCGGGCGCGCTGGCGGCCCTGCTCGCTCTCGATGTGGAAGAGATCCGTAAGCTGCTCGCCGAGACCTACGCGAAGAAGCCCCAGCTCATCGACAGCAACATGCGCGCGATCCAGCTGGGCTACGACTACGCCAGAACTCACTGCCCCTGTCCGCTGCCGCTGCACGTGCAGAAGCTGGACCGCACGGCCGGGCACATCATGATCGACGGCAACACCGCGGCCGCGCTCGGCTGCGTGTTCGCCGGCGCGACCGTGGCGGCGTGGTACCCGATCACCCCGTCCACCTCGCTCATGGACGCGTACAAGGCCTTCTGTGATCGCCTGCGCGTCGATGCCGCGACGGGTCGTAAGAATTTCGCCTTCATTCAGGCGGAGGACGAGCTCGCCGCGATCGGTATGGTGATCGGCGCCTCCTGGAACGGCGCGCGCGCCTTCACGGCCACATCCGGTCCGGGCATCTCGCTCATGAATGAGTTTCTCAGCCTGGCTTACTACGCCGAGGTCCCCGCAGTCGTGTTCGACATCCAGCGCGTCGGCCCCTCTACAGGCATGCCGACGCGCACTCAGCAAGGCGATATCCTGGAATGCGCCTACGCCGGACACGGCGATACGCGCCACGTATGCCTGTATCCCGCGAATCCCGAAGAGTGTTTTTATCTCGCGGTGCAGGCCTTCGATCTCTCAGAGCGCCTGCAGACTCCCGTGCTGCTGCTGTCCGATCTCGACATCGGCATGAACGATTGGATGTGCCGTGATCTGCAATGGGACGATGCGTATCGCCCCGACCGCGGCAAGATGCTGGGCAAGGAGGCCGTGGAGAAGCTCGAGAAGTTCTACCGCTACTTCGACAAGGACGGCGACGGCATCCCTTACCGCACACTTCCCGGCGTGCATCCCAAGGCCGCGTACTTCGCTCGCGGCTCCGGCCATACGCAGTACGGGGCTTACACCGAAGATCCCGCGGAGTATCAGATCGTCATCGACCGCTTGCTGAAGAAGTGGAGCACGGCGAAGAAGCTGGTGCCGCGCGCCGTACTCGACGGTGCCCCGGCGGGTGATGTCGGCATCGTCTCTCTCGGCAGCTGCGACGGCGCCATCCGCGAGGCTCTGGATCATCTGCGGGGGCAGGGGGTAACCATCGACTACCTGCGCGTGCGGGCCTTTCCGTTCACGGAAGACGTCGAGCGCTTTCTCAATGCGCATCGCCTCGTGTTCGTCGTCGAGCAGAATCGCGATGCGCAGCTGCGCACGCTGCTGACGGCTGAAACGTCGGTGGAGAAGACGAAGCTGCGCTCGCTGCTGCACTACAGCGGCATGCCCGTCTCCTCCACGTTCATCACCGAGGGAGTGCTCGCCGAGCTGCGCGGCGCCATGAGCCCCAAGGAGCGGCAGACGGCCGAGCGCACGACGGCCGCGGCGGGGCCGAGGTGCTGACATGACGTACATCACCAAGCCGAAGGTCGCGCATCCGTCCCTGCCGCACAACACACTGGGGCTCACGCGACGCGACTACGAAGGGGTGCTCTCGACCTTGTGTGCGGGGTGCGGGCACGACTCCATCACGGCTGCCCTCGTCGAGGCGAGCTGGGAGCTCTCGCTCGAGCCGCAGCAGGTGGTGAAGCTCTCCGGCATCGGCTGCTCGTCGAAGACCACAGCGTATTTCGTGAGCGGTGGCCACGGCTTCAACTCGGTGCACGGGCGCATGCCCTCGATCGCGATGGGAGCGAACGCCGCCAATCGCAAGCTTCACTACATCGGCGTCTCCGGAGACGGCGATACGCTGTCGATCGGCCTCGGACAGTTCTGCCACGCCATCCGCCGCAACCTCAACATGCTGTACATCATCGAAAACAACGGTGTGTACGGATTGACCAAGGGTCAGTTCTCGGCATCCGCCGACGTGGGCTCGAAGGCGAAGAAGGGCGAGCCGAACATGCAGCCGCCGATCGATCCGGTGCTGCTCGCCCTGTCGCTCGGAGCCTCGTTCGTCGCGCGCAGCTTCTCGGGCGACAAGCAACAGCTCGTGCCCCTCATCAAGGCCGGGCTCAATCACGACGGCTTCGCGCTGATCGACGTGCTCTCGCCCTGTGTCACCTTCAACGATCACGAGGGCTCGACCAAAAGCTATGCCTACACGCGCGAGCACTACGAGCCGGCCGTGCACACCGACTTCGTGCCGCTCGAGCGCGAGATCACCGCCGACTATGGCGCCGGCGAGTCGGTGTCGCTGGTCGTGCACGATGGAAGTCGCATCGTGCTGCGCAAGCTCGCGGCCGATTACGACCCGACGAAGCGCACGGCCGCGGCTGCGCAGATCCAGGAGCGCCTGCAGGTCGGTGAGTATCTGACGGGACTGCTGTTCGTGGAGCCTTCGAAGAGCGAGTTCCATGCGATCAACGGCACGCCCGATGAGCCTCTGAACAGCGTGCCGTATGAGCGGCTCTCGCCTGGTTCCGCGGGCCTGAAGAAGGTCCTCGCGCGCTATCGTTAGCGCGCCGCACAGCAACATTCGCGGCGCGCTGATCCCGCGGTGCGCTCATAGCCGCCATCGGGCAAGTCCACTAAGATCCATCTGCAGCGGCTCCGCCCAACGACCTGAGCGCGCATCCTGCGCGCATCGCAACCGAGCAGAGCCGGCGGCAGGCGGAGTGTGGTCGTGTCAAGCGGGCCATCCGGACCAGCTCGGACCATGAAATCCGCCGCGAGCAGTCGGCTGAACCGGCTGCTGCCCGCGGCGGCCAGCTGGTTGCTGCTTCTTTATGCCTTGCTCTTGTGCGCGGCGGTGTGGGGCTACGCGACGCTGCGCATCGAGAGCGATCATCGCAATACGCTCGAGAAGGAGCGCGAGCACCTGCGCAGCGTCGCCGGCACGCTGCGCGCGCAAATCGAGGCGATGATCGGTGATGGTGTGGGGGGTGCCGTTGCCGGCGCCAACGAGCTTGGGGCCGAAGCAGGCATCGACAAGCTGCCGGTGGACCGGCTTTCCACGACGCTCCAGCACATGCTCACGGGACGCCCGTACGTGCGTGCACTGTTCCTCGCGAGCCCGCAGCGCTTCGTGCTCATGCCGCGCTCGGGTGCGACGGACGTGAGCTCGCAGCCACCCTCCTGGCTCGCACCCGTCTTTACTCAGAAGGGCCGCGATACCTGGGTAGGTCCGCCCTTCATCATGAATGCGGATGGATCGCGCGAACATGTGGTGCCCGTCGCGCAGCGCGTGGGCCACGGAGCCGCGCGCGACACGTGGGCGGGTGCGTTGTTCACGTTCAGCAGCAGTCTGGCGACGCCCTACACGCAGCCCGATACGGAGAGCGGCGTCGGGGTCTATGTGACGGATGGCACCGCGCTTGCTTTGATCACACAACGGGCGCTGCGCAACGTTGCGCCGCTCGAGGAGGGACATAGCGTCGCGGCATCCAGCCTCTATCGGCGCGTGGGCAGCAGTGGTAGCGGCGTCGTGGAAGGAGCCAATCCTTATACGGGCAAACCGACGATCGCCGCGTACGATCACGTACCGGGTTACCCGATCATCGTCGCAGCGGCGCGCAGTCGCAGCGCGGCCCTTGCCGAATGGCACGCGCGGCGCCGCGATACATTGGTACTTGCCAGCGGGCTCACGCTCCTCGTGGGTGTGATGACGGCGTTGCTCGACTACCTGGTGCGTTCAATGCGGCGGCGGGAGCTGCATTACCGCACTCTGTTCAATAACGTCGCATTCGCCGCCTTTATTCTCGAGGACGACCGGCTGATCGAGGCCAATCGCACCAGCGCCTCGATGTTCGGTGTCGATCATCCGGATCGGCTCATCGGCCTGTCTCCGTGGGAGCTCTCGCCCCCGCTGCAGCCCGATGGCACCCCATCGGACGCTTCGGATGTGCGCACCCGCGTCAGACAGGCGTTGCGCCATGGCGCGACGAGCTTCGAATGGCTGCACCAGCGCCTCGACAACCGCCAACCGTTCTACGCAAACGTCGACCTTTCCACGCTCGATTCTGCCGGCAAGCGCCTCACGCTCGCGGTCGTCCACGACATCACGCAGCGTAGGCTGACAGAGCAGGAACGCGAGCGCGTGGTCAGCGAGCTGCGGGAGCTCGCGGGAGCCCTCGTGCACATCCAGGATGACGAGCGCCGCCGCATCGGCCGTGATCTGCACGACGCCACTGGACAGGTCCTCGCCTCGCTGGAGCTCAAACTCGAGCGTCTGGCGCGCGTTGCAGGTCCGCTCGCGCCGAGCTCGCGCGCGCTGTTGGAGGAGTGCCTGACGCTTGCCCATCAATGCGCCGCCGAGATCCGCACGGCCTCGTATCTGCTGCACCCGCCGCTTCTGGATGAGATCGGACTCGTGAGCGCGCTGCGTTGGCTCGCGGACGGCTTGCGACAGCGAAGCGATCTCGAGATCCACCTCGCCCTGCCGCAGACGATGGATCGCATGCCGCGCGAGCACGAGCTCGCGCTGTTTCGAGTGGCGCAGGAAGCGTTGACGAACGTCCAGCGACACTCGAAGAGTCCCTCGGTCGCCATCCGCCTGTTCGAGCACGACGGTTCCGTGGTGCTGGAGATCGAGGACAGCGGACGCGGCATTGCCGGAGCCGCCGGCGCCGAGACCATAGCGGCAGCTTTCGTCGTCGGCGTGGGACTTGCCGGCATGCGCGAGCGCATGCGCCAGCTCGGAGGCACGCTGCGCATCCGCTCCAATCTGAATGGCACCTGTGTGCGCGCCGAGCTGCCGCTTGCAAGGTCCGAGCATGCTGCGCGCTCCGTCTCCGCGTAGTGACGGGAGCGCGCGTGAGTAACGCGCGCATCCTCATTGCCGACGATCACGCCCTGTTCCGTCGCGGCCTGGTGGCCGCCGTCGGCGAGCGACCCGAGTGGATCATCGTCGCCGAGGCGGCCAACGGGCGCGAAGCGGTGCAAATGGCCACCGAGCATGCTCCCGATATCGCGATCCTCGATCTCACGATGCCCGAGCTCAACGGCCTCGATGCGGCCCGACAGATCCATGCCACGCTGCCCACCACGCGCATTCTGATCCTCACCGCGCACGAGTCCGAGCAGCTGGTGCGCGAGGTGCTCGATGCGGGCGCGCTCGGCTATCTGCTCAAATCAGATGCGGGTCGCGCGCTCATGGAGGCGATCGAGTCACTGCTGCAGGGACGGCCATTCTTCTCATCCACCGTCGGACGGCTCGTGCTCGAGGGCTATCGCCGCTCAGGGGCTGCCGCGGCGGATCCGGATTCGGGCACGCTCTCGCCGCGCGAACGCCACGTGGTGCAGCTGCTCGCCGAGGGCAAGAGCAACAAAGAGATCGCCCGCAGCCTCGATTTGAGCGTCAAGACCGTCGAGACTCATCGCAACAACATCATGCGCAAGATGGCATTTGGCTCGCTCGCCGAGCTCGTGCGCTACGCGATCCGCAACAAGATCGTCAGCGACTGATTCGCGCCACCCCCCGCGGCGCCCCGCGGGTCGTTGCTCGCGGACCACACAGACGCTCTGGGTGTGCAGCTGTCGCACTGCACTACGGAAATCCCCACGTCCCACTCGGGAGTTTTGTCGATTTTGCACGTGGCGCCGCCTGCCTACAGTGCGCGGCCTTTGGACCACGGCGCTCCTGAGACGTGCACGGAGAGAAGGATGATGACTGAGCGGACCCCGCTCCCCGCCGCGAAGGACGAATCGACACCCGGCGCGCCGGGCGATCCCACACAGCATCTGGCTACCCTTGGCAATTTCGCCGCCGGGATCGTGCATGACGTGCGTGCCCTGCTGCTGCCCATGGGCGGTGGCATCGAGAGCCCCGATATGCACGCCACAACCGCTGAGGCGGCGCGACGCGCGCGGGCTGTCCGAATCATCGAGGCGGCGGAGCTTGCCCGGGATCTTTCCGATCAGATCCTGGACTTCGCTCGCGGTGCTCCCTGCGAGCGCCGTCCGTTGTCCCTTGGCAGCCTGGTTTCACGTGCGCTGCCGTTGCTACGCGCGGCGCTTCCGGTACCCGTCGAGTTGCGTGCGGCGCTCGATCGCGACACACCTCTCATCCGCGGCAATGCCGTCGCGCTGCAACGCGTGCTCCTCAATCTGGTCCTGAACGCGGCGCGCGCGCTCCATGACCGCCACGGCGTCATCGAGATCGGTGTCGTCGGGGCGAGTGCCGCCTCGCGCGTGCGTCCGCAGCAGCTGCAGGCAGTTACCGCGGCCGAATCCGGCGCGCCGGATGTCGTGAGACTGACCGTCGCGGACAACGGCATCGGCATGGATGCGGCTCGGCTCAACAATCTCCTGACGAGCCTGTTCGCTTCCGGACCGCGACCGCCGGGCATCGGTCTTGGCCTTGGCATCGTCAACAGCGTGGTGCGCCTGCACATGGGCCGACTCTCGATCGCGAGCGAGCAGCGGATCGGGACGACCGTGCGCATCGATTTCCCCATCGTCTCTACCGACGCTAAGGCGCAGGTTCCGACGTTGCAGCCGCTGCAGCCCGGAGACCCGCCGGCGGAGCCGCCTGCATGAACGCGGGGCAGGGCTGCGAATGCGAGCACTATAGGCAGCAGATCCTCCATCTGACCCGCCTGCTGCGCATGCAGAACCTGGTCAACGCTGCCGCGCGCCGCCTGAAGCAGCGCGACCAGCTGCTGCAGCAGGTTTGCCAGGTCGCAACGCAGACCGGCATCTACGATCGCGCCTCCGTCGCGCTCGTGCAGCCCGACGGCCGCAGCGCTGAGTTCAGATTTCGCGCCGGCCGGGCGACTCCCCCTTCGGGTATCGAGATCGGCGATGGCAGCAAGCCTGACGCGAGCCTGACAGGACGTGCACTGCGCACTGGCGCTCTGGCTCTGTCGCGCGATCTCGCGCACGCCGAGCCTGCGGTGCTCGGGCGCGAGCGCCTGCACGCCGAGGGCACTCGTGCCATGGTCGCGCTGCCCCTCGGCGCTCAGGGCGCACAGTTCGGTGCCCTCACGCTCACGTCCACCTGCGCCGACTCGCTCCGCGAGGATGAGCTGCTCATCCTGCAAGACATTGCCGCGAGCGTGTCGTACGCGCTGCAGTCCCAGCTGCAGTCAAGCTGCGGGGTATATCTCGAGCATCACGATCCGCTCACCGGACTTGCGAACCGCCCGCTGTTCTGCACGCGGCTCGATGAGCAGCTGCGTCTCGGCGTGGTGGGTACGAATCCGATCCTGGCGGCTTTCGACGTCCACAATCTCAACAACTTCAACGACAGCTTCGGGCGCGAATTCGGCGATCTGCTGCTGCAGCGGATCGCGAAGCGGCTGCGGGATCATGCAGGCAACGAGGAGCGCTGCGGTTATCTCGGGGCTGGCACTTTCCTGCTTCTGGAGCCAGACCTGCCGCGCGATGCGCCCGACATCGCCTCTTTGCTCGACTCGACGCTGTGCGCGAGTCCTTTCAACATCCAGGGTCGCAGCGTGCGCATCACCTGCCGTTCCGGTGTCGCGCGCTATCCGAGCAACGGTGGCGATGGCCGCACGCTCGTGCAGAACGCGGAGGCCGCGCTCAAGTACGCCAAGGAGTGCGGCGAGCAGTATCTGACCTACAAGATTGCGATGCGCAGCGAGATCCTCGAGCGGCTGGCGCTCGAGCACCGCCTGCGCGACGCGGTCGATGGAGAGCAGTTCGAGCTCCACTATCAACCCCAGGTGAACAGCGCCACGGGTCGCGTCGAATCCCTCGAGGCGCTGCTGCGCTGGAACGATCCGGAGCAGGGGCTGGTGCAGCCGGCGCGCTTCCTGAGCGTGCTGGAGTCATCGGGACTCATCGTTCCCGTGGGCGAGTGGGCATTGCGCCGTGCTGTGCAGGATCGCGCTCGCTGGATTCAGCTGGGCTTGTCCCCCGTGCGCGTCGCGGTCAACGTCTCGCCGCTGCAGGTGCGGCGGCGGGGCTTCGTCGAGGACTTGCTGGCACTGGTCGATTGCAGCCGTTCTGACGCCCAAGGTTGCGGGCTCGATCTGGAGATCACGGAGACCGCGCTGATGCAAGACCCGCAGGGGACCAGCCGTCGACTGCGCGCGTTGCGTGCCGCCGGCATCCGCATTGCGCTCGATGATTTCGGCACCGGCTACTCCTCCCTCGGGCTGCTCTCGAAGCTGCCCGTCGATCTGCTCAAGATCGATCGTCGCTTCGTGCGTGGGCTTCCCAAGGACCGGGCGAGCGCCACGCTCACGCGCAGCATCATCGGGCTTGCAGCGGGGCTGGGCCTGCTGAGTGTTGCCGAGGGCGTCGAGACGGAACAGCAGCTCAAGATGCTGCGCCGTTTCAAGTGCAACTACACGCAAGGCTACCTGCACGCACGCGCACTCGCGGCGGCGGATATCGAGAAGCTGCTCGCACGACAGCAATAGCGTCGTGCAACGCCGCTCAGTTGCGTCCCGAGGCGAGCTCCTCGAGCGCGCGAATCTGCCGCACCGTCGAATCCGAGGTTGCGAGAAGCTGATTCGCCTGCCGCACGAACGCGACGACCTCGCCTGCAGGCAGCGGGCGGCTGATCAGATACCCCTGCGCGAAATCACATCCGAGCTTGCGCAACAGATTCCATGCCTCGGGCTGCTCCACGCCCTCGGCCACGACCTTGAGCCCCATGCTGTGGCCGAGCTCGATCGTGGTGCGCACGATCGTGGCATCGTCGCGGCGCTCGTGTGCATGCATGAGGAACGAGCGATCGATCTTGAGCTCGTCCACGGGCAGCCGGCTCAACTGCGACAGCGAGGAGTAGCCGGTGCCGAAATCGTCGATCGCGAAGCGCACCCCGGCGATGCGCAGCAGCTGCATGTTGCGTGCAGCGAGCGGGGCGTCGCGCATCACGGCGCTCTCGGTGATCTCGAGCACCAGGCGGGTGGCATCGATGCGCTGTGCCCGCAACGCGTTCAGGATCTCATCGCTCAACAGCGGATCGAGAATGTCGGGAGCCGATAGGTTCACCGCTACGTCCACCTCCAGGCCCTCGCGAATCCATTGCGCCATCTGCCGCAGCGCCGCGTTCACCACCCAGCTGGTGAGGCGTCGCGAGGCACCGGTGCGCTCCGCGATCGGCACGAACTCGGCGGGCGAGACCATACCGAGCTGCGGATGTGACCAGCGCACGAGGGCTTCCAGACTCGAGACCGTACGCTGGGCCACCGTCACCTTCGGCTGATAGACGAGCGTCAGCGCATCGTTGTCGATGGCGCTGCGCAGGTCACCGACCAGGGCCAGCCGGCGGCGGTGCTCCTCATCGCGCCCCGCCCGATACAACGCCACACGACCGCGCGCGTCCTCGGCATCCTCGAGGGCGATCAGCGCGCGCCGCAGCAGCTCGCGCGCCGAGTCCCCGTGCTCGGGAGCGCAGCACACCCCAGCGGTCACGTGCAGCTCGAGGCTCACCGTGGGCAGGTGAAAGCCGCTGCGTATGACCCCGGCGAGCTGCTCCGCGAGCAGCGGCGCACGCTCGAGGGAGCAGCCCCCGGCGATCACCAGGAACTGATTGGCCGCGAGGCGTGCCACGACCTCGTTGGGGCCGGTGTTCTGGCGCAGACGGCGCGCCGCCTCGCGCAGCGCATCGTCGCCGACGTGATGGCCGAGCGAGGCATTGATCTCGCGCACATTGCGCACGTCGACCACGATGAGCGCGGTCTGTGTACCTTCGCCGCTGCGCAGTAGCTGATCCAGATGCCGCTCGGCGAACGCGCGATTGGGCAGTCCGGTGAGCGCATCGTGATAGGCGTCGTGAGTGATGCGCGCCTCGCGCTCGGCGATGTCCTGCTGCATGGCATTGAAGGCGGCCGCGAGGCTGGCGAACTCCTCGCCGCCTCGGGTCTGCACCGCGGTGCCATAGGAGCCGGAGGAGATGCGGCGCGCTGCGCGCACCAGCTCGCCGATCGGGTGTGTCGCGCTGCGACCGAGCAGCAGGCCGACGCCGGCAGCCAGCGCGATCGCGACACTGTCGACCAGCAGCAGCGCGTTGCGCACCTCCACATAGGGGGCGAGCACGGAGCCCATCGGCCGCTGCAGCAGCACGTCGACGGAGCCCTCACCGTCTTCGAGCCGTCGCGCGAAGCTCAGATACCGCGTGGCACCGATGCTCACGATGTGCGGAGTGTCGTCTCCGGGCGCGGAGGCGGTGTGCTGCGCGGCGAGGCTCGCGCGCTCACCCTGCGGATGCGTGGACGCGACGAGCGCGGTGCCGTCGTGGCTCGTGGCGATGAGACTCACATCGACTCCGACCAGATCACAAATTCGCTTGGCGAGCGCGTCATCCACCGCGAATCCCATCAGCACCCAGCCGATCGTGTCGGGCGCGCGCACCGGAGCCACCACGACCTGGTAGAGCCCATCGCCGAACACCATGAAGTGCGCCTGCTCGCGTGTGTTGTCGGCTCTGGCAAGCAACTCTGCGAGCGAGGCGCTCGGCGTAGAGCCGCGCTGCGCCGTCGAGGTCAGGATGCGTCCCTCGGTATCGAGCAGCAGCAGCAGATCCGCGCCGATGCGCGTCGAATGGTTACGTGCCGCCGATAGCATCGTCGTGGCATCCCCGCTCGCCACGGCGGTACGAAAACCATAATCGGCGGCGAGCACGGACACCGCGCTCGCGAGCTGGCTTGCGCGGAAGCGCATGAACTGCTGGACGACCGCGGCCTCGGCGCGCAGCTGCTCGTAGCCGCGCGCCTCGACATCGCGCGACGTGCGCGCGAGAACTGCGATTAGAGTCACAGTTTGTGTGACGACAACCAACCCGATGATCAGCACGAGAAGTCGGTTGCGAAAACTGCCCATGACATATGCTCGAATGCGTATGAGCCATCCTAGGCTCCACGCGGCACCGGCGGCGAGAACCCGGGTGCAAGAGTGAGACCTCGCGCACGCGGCCTCGAGAAGAATGGCTCTCCGATCACTACGCTGGTCATTTCCGAGCGGGCTGATGCTCGCGATGCTCCTGCTCTCGTCGGTCGCCCTGGCGCCTCCCGCGCGGGCCGGCTCGGGCAATGTGTCCGTGAGCGTGCTGCAGACGGATGGCAAGCCCGTGGTCGGCGCCATCATCACGCTGCACGCGCTCGACGCCGCCCTACGCCCGGCTCCTCCCATGCGCGCGGCGATGGACCAGATCAACCTCGCCTTCGAGCCCGACGTGCTCGTCATTTCCGTGGGCTCAACCGTGGAGTTTCCCAACACCGACACGACACGACACCAGGTCTACTCGTTCTCGGCGGCGCATCCCTTTCAACTGCCTCTGTATCGCGGCAAGCCCTATCCGCCGGAGCACTTCGACCGCGCCGGCCTGGTCACGCTCGGCTGCAACATTCACGATGACATGCTTGCCTACATTCTGGTCACGGATGCGCCTTACTTCGGGCGCACCGATGCTGCGGGCAACTGGAGCGCGAGCACCGTGCCGCGCGGCCGCTATCGGGTGGAGGTGTGGCATCCCCGCGGACGCGACGCCGCTCACGACCTGGAACGCGAGCTCAGGGTGGGCGACACGGAGCGTGCCGAGGTCACCATCCGGTTGCAGCGAGCGCTGCGGCCGGCACCTCTCGAAGGAAGCCCGCACTCATGGGACGCGTACTGAGGGCGCTCGCCTGCTTCGGGGCGCTTGCCGCCGTGCTGCTCGGCGCACGCGTCGCCAAGGCCGTTGATTGGGAGCTCTCACTCGACGGGCGGCTCGTTGACTCGGACGGACAGAAGTCATTTCTCGACGGCGGTCTGGGCGCCTTGCGCTGGGGCGAAGACAAATCAGGCGTGCGGCTGGGTCGTGCGCGCTTCGCGCTGTCAGAGACCTTCTTCGAGATTCTGGCGCTGAAGCTCGATGCTTCCTACTGGGGCGATAACGACAAGAACCCCATCGATCTCACCGAGGCGTACTTCGAGCTGCGCCCATATCCGCGTGCCGGCTTTCGCACGCGCGTGAAGGCAGGAGCCTTCTACGCGCCACTGTCGCTCGAGAATCACGCTCCGGGCTGGGAGTCACCCTACACGCTGTCCTATTCGGCGCTCGACAGCTGGATCGCAGAGGAGTTGCGCACGATCGGCCTCGAAGCAGACGTCGACTGGCTCGGAACGAAGCTCGGACACAGCTTCGATGTCGGGCTTACGGCGGCTGTGTTCGGCTGGAACGAGCCCGCCGGCGTGTCGCTGGCGATGCATGGCTTCGCGGTGGACGATCATCAGACCACGCTGTTCGGACGCGTGGGCGTTGAGGGTGGCGTGCCGGTCGCGGGGTTCGAGGAGTTTCGTGAGATCGACGGTCGTGCCGGGACCTACTTCGGCGTCAACGCGCGCTATCTCGACCGCATCACCTTCCGCGCGCTGCACTACGACAACCATGCGGATCCCGCGGCCTTCGATCCCGTGAGCGGCGCGCACGCGTGGGCGACACGTTTCGATACGGCCGGAGTGCGCGCCGAGGGTACCGGCGGCTGGACGGCCATCGTGCAGTGGATGCAGGGCGAGACCTATGTCGCGCCCTCCGGTCAGGAGCACGAGTGGGATTTCACGACCCGCTACTTGCTGCTGTCAGAGCAGATCGGCAAGCACACGCTGAGCGCGCGTTACGATCAGTTCCATGTCACGCCCGAGGCGCCGACCAACAAGGGCCGCCAGACGGGCGACGCCTGGACGGTGAGCTATCTGTACGAGCCGAACCGGCATTGGCGCTTCGCCATCGAGTGGCTGAGCGTGCACAGCTCGCAGTCGAACCGTGAGATCTACCTGGCCGAGTCGCCCTTGGCCACGGAGACCATGCTGCAGCTTGCGATTCGCTACGCCATCGGCTCGACCTAGTCCGCGCTTACTACCAGCGCTTGTTCGGGCCGCCGCTGCGCGCGCCGCCCGCGCCGCGCTCCTGAGCTTCGTTGACACGCAGCGCGCGCCCACCGAGCTCCTTGCCGTTGAGATTCTGAATCGCGCGCGCCGCGTCGGCGCGCGGCATCTCCACGAACGCGAAGCCACGCGGCCGGCCGGTGTCCCGGTCGGTGATCACGTTGACGGACTCGACGGTGCCGTGTTGCGAGAAGAGAGTGCGGATCTCGTTCTCGTCAGTCGAGAACGGCAGGTTTCCGACATAGATCTTCGTCATTGAATCAAGCTCCTGAAACTCGCGGTGCCGCCACGAACGCTCGTGTGTGTGCGGCCTGGATGCAGGCAGGGAGGCAAGCCGAACGTCATTGGATGTCGGTGTGCGCACTCTGCCACCTGGATCGACAACTATTCGGCTTTTCTCAACTCGGAAGCCGGGCGTGATTAGCGCGGGCGGCAGGCGACAGGGAAAGGGAAAGGTCACGAACCGAGGCGCACCTTACAGGAAGCAACCGTCGCAAACAAGGCAGTGCGGTGCGGGTCGCGGGCGCGAGCCGGGTCCGCGATCGGGCATTGGGTGGGGCGGGATTGGGCACCGGGCCAGTGCTGTGGCTGCAGCTTGCCCGGCCGCGCCGGAGCGTCCGTGTCGAGTGCTAAACTGCGTGGCCTCGCACCGAGAGGAGCTGTCTCGCATGGGCAAAGGTGATCGCAAGACCCGCCGCGGCAAGATCTATCGGGGATCCTTCGGCAAATCCCGCGCAAAGGACCCCGCCAAGAAAAAGAAGAGAGCGGCTGCCAAGAAGTGATCTCTACGCGAGCGGCCGCCTGCCGCTCGCGATGTCCCCGAGAGTCTGGACGAGCAAGGCGCGCTCGGCCTGCTGTACGCGGGCGGCGAGCGTCGCCGGCGTGTCCTCGGGCACGACCTGGACCGTAGCCTGCGCGAGCACGGGACCGCTGTCGTAGCCTGCGTCCACGAGATGAACGCTGGCCCCGCTCGAGTGCTCTCCCGCCGCGAGCACCGCCCGATGGACATGTATGCCGTACATGCCCTGGCCGCCGAACTTGGGCAGTAGCGCGGGATGGGTGTTGAGGATGTGTCCCTGGAAGGCAGCGAGCGTGATCGGACCCAGCTTCTTCATGTAGCCGGCGAGCAGCACGAGATCGGCGCCGGATTCGCGCAGCGCGTCGCGGATGGCACGATCGAGCGCCTGCGCCTCGGGATGGGTGGCGGTCGAGAGGTGCAAAGCCGTCACCCCCGCTGCGCGGGCACGTCGCAGGGCTCCGGAATCGGCGTTGTTGCTGATGACGAGGACGACGCGCGCGGTGATGCGCCCCGCGGCACAGGCATCGAGCACGGCCTGCAACGTCGTGCCCTCGTGCGAGGCTAGCGCTGCGATGTTCACGGCTTAGTGTAATGTGAACCCGTGAGCACCGTGAGCAGCTCGAGCGCCGCGCGAACTCTCTCCTGCACATGCCTCATCGCAGGTGGTGGCCCCGCCGGGCTGATGAGCGGCTATCTGCTGGCGCGCGGCGGTATCGATGTGATCGTGCTGGAGAAGCACGCCGACTTCCTGCGCGATTTCCGCGGCGACACCATTCACCCCTCGACGATGGAGGTGCTGGCGGAGCTCGGCTTGCTCGAGCGCTTTCTCGCGCGGCCCCACCAGGAGCTGCGTTATGCCGAGGGCGAGCTCGGTCAGGAAAGCGTGCGCATGGCGGACTTCACGCATCTGCCGACGCGCTGCAAGTTCATCGGCATGATGCCGCAGTGGGAATTCCTCGATCTGCTGGCGGAGGAGGCACGGCGGTACACGACCTTTCGCCTGCTCATGCAGACAGAGGCCGTCGAGCTGCTGACCGAAGGCCAGCGCACGATCGGCGTGCAGGCGCACTCCGGCTCCCAGCTCTTGCGCATCAATGCAGCCCTCACGATCGGCGCGGATGGGCGTCATTCGCGGCTGCGCGCCTGCGCGGGCCTGCAGGTCTCGGATCTGGGTGCACCGATCGATGTACTGTGGTTCAAGCTTGCCTGCGGCGCTGACGAGCGACCGGCGGCACTCGGGCGCATCGCGGCAGGTCAGGTCCTGGTGATGCTCTATCGAGGAGATTATCTGCAATGTGCCCTGGTCATCCCCAAGGGCATGGCAGAGCAGATCAAGGCGCAGGGATTGGAAGCTTTCCGCGCGCGCGTGGCGCAGCTCGCCGGACGCACGTCCGCGAATGAGATCCGCTCGCTCGAGGATGTGAAGCTCTTGACCGTCAGGATCGATCGACTGCAGCGCTGGTACAAGCCCGGACTGCTTTTCATCGGGGATGCTGCACACGCGATGTCGCCGATCGGTGGCGTTGGCATCAATCTGGCCATCCAGGACGCCGTCGCCACGGCCAACATCCTCGCCGAGCCGCTATTGCGCGGAGCCGTGCGAGCGGCAGATCTGCATGCTGTGCAGCAGCGCCGCATGTTTCCGACGCGCGCGACGCAGGCGATGCAGCTCGCCATCCAGAACTACATCCTGGGTCCGGTGCTGGCGAGCGGCGCCACACCGCGGGTGCCCGGAGTCGTTCGCCTGATGCAGGCGCTGCCGTTCCTGCAGCGCATTCCCGCACGGGTGATCGGCATGGGCTTTCGTCCCGAACACGTGCACGTGCACCTGCGCGAGCGGCAGCCGCCCGGCGCGCGCAGTCTCAGCCCACCGCCTTCACTGCCTGGATGAGCTCCGCTGCGACCTTCTGCGCATCGCCGTAGAGCATGCGGGTGTTGTCGAGATAGAAGAGCGCATTCTCTATTCCCGAGAACCCGGCGCCCTTGCCGCGCTTGATGACGATGACGTTCTTCGCCTTGTCGGCGTTGAGGATCGGCATGCCGTATATCGGGCTCGACTTGTCAGTGCGCGCCACGGGATTGACGACATCGTTCGCGCCGATGATGAGCGCCACGTCGGCGGTATCGAACTCGGCGTTGATCTCATCGAGATCTGCGATCAGATCGTAGGGCACACCGGCCTCCGCAAGCAGCACGTTCATGTGCCCGGGCATGCGGCCGGCCACCGGATGGATCGCGAACCTCAGCGTCACGCCGCGCTCGATGAGCAGCTGGCAAAGCTCCCAGATCTTGTGCTGTGCCTGCGCGACCGCCATGCCGTATCCGGGCACGACGATGACCTTCTGGGCGAAGGCCAGCATCACGCCCACGTCCGGGGCCTCGATCGGCTTCAGACTTCCCGTCACCTCACCGGTGGCAGCGGCACCCGTGTCGCCAAATCCGGAGAACAGCACGTTCCCGAGCGAGCGGTTCATGGCCTTGGCCATCAGCTGCGTGAGCAGTGTGCCGGCCGAGCCCACCACCGTCCCGGCGATGATCATCGCCGCATTGTTGAGCACGAAACCTTCGAAGCCGACCGCAAGTCCGGTGAGAGCGTTGTAGAGCGATATCACGACGGGCATATCGGCTCCGCCGATCGGCAGCGTCATCGTCACGCCCAGAACGAGCGCGAAGGCGAACACGCCGGTGACGGCGGCCACGGGCGGTGCTTCGGTGTGCAGAATGACCAGAATCCCGTAGCCCACTGCGGCAGCGAGCAGGATCAGATTCACGACCTGCTGCCCGGTGAACCTCAAGCTGCGCACGATGAGTCCCTGCAGCTTGGCGAACGCGACGAGACTGCCGCCGAAGGAGACCGCACCGATGATGCCGCCGACCACGGCGAGCGTGGTCGTCGGGTAACCGTGTGACTCGCCCTTGTAGAGCTCCACCGCTGCGATCGCGGCCGCCGCACCGCCACCCATGCCGTTATAGAGCGCGATCATTTGCGGCATGTTGGTCATGGCGACCCGCTTACCGCTGACCCAGGCGAGCACGCCGCCCACCACGATGGCGGCGAGGATCAGCGGGTAGTTGCTCATCCCCGGATAGAGGAACGTGATGAGCGTCGCGACGAGCATGCCGGCGCCCGCCCACAGGATGCCGCTGCGCGCCGTGACCGGCGAGCTCATGCGCTTCAATCCCATGATGAACAGGATCGCGGTCACGAAATAGCTGATCTGGATCAGCAGGCCCGCTGAGAGCACGCCGCGTAGCAGCGTCGAGACCTCGGTGCCGGCCATCAGTGTGGCCCCCGCACGCCGGTGCGGCTGCTCGACTTGAACATCTCGAGCATGCGTTCGGTGACGACGTAGCCGCCGACCGCGTTGCCTGCCGCGAGCAGTACGCCAATGAAGCCGATCGTTTTCTCGAGCGGTGTATGCGCCGCGCCAAGCGCCACCATCGCGCCCACCAGCACGATGCCGTGCACGAAGTTCGATCCGGACATGAGCGGCGTATGCAGAATTACCGGCACGCGTGAGATAACCTCGTAGCCGGTGAAGGCCGCGAGCATGAAGATGTAAAGAGCGATGATCCCGGTCATCCACAGTCCCCCAATGGTTCAGCCGCCGAGCAGCTTGCGAGTCGGCTCGTGGCGGATGCTGCCATCGTGCGTCAGACAGGCTTGTGCGAACACCTCGTCGTTCCAATCGATTGCAAGCTCGCCCTGCGTGAGCGCGGGGCGCAGGAAGTTGAGCAGATTGCGTGCATACATCTCGCTTGCGTTGTAGGCGAGCTGCCCGGGCAGGTTGAGCGTCCCGATGATCTTCACGCGCCCGTGCTCGACGATCTCCCCCGGCCGCGTCAGCTCGCAATTGCCACCCTGCTCGGCGGCGACGTCCACCACGACCGAGCCTGGGCGCATGCGCTCGACCGCGGCGCGGCTGATGATCTTCGGAGCGGCCCGGCCGGGTACGGATGCTGTCGTCACGACCGCGTCCGCTGCCGCGATGCGTGCCTCCAGCACCTCCTGCTGCTTGCGCCGCTCCTCGGCGGTCAACTCGCGCGCATAGCCGCCCTGGCCCTCGGCGCTCACACCCGTGTCGACGAACTTCGCGCCAAGCGATTTGATCTGCTCGCGAGTCGCGCTGCGCACATCGTAGGCCTCGACGACTGCTCCGAGGCGGCGCGCGGTCGCGATCGCCTGCAGTCCGGCAACGCCGGCACCGATGACCAGAACCTGCGAGGGGCGGATGGTGCCGGCGGCCGTGGTGAGCATCGGCATGAACTTCGGCAGATGGTCCGCCGCGATCAGCACCGCCTTGTATCCAGCGATCGCCGCCTGCGAGGACAGGGCATCCATCGACTGGGCGCGCGAGATGCGCGGAATGAGCTCGACCGCGAAACTTGTGACTTTGCGCTCGCGCAGCGCCTGCACCTCGGCCGTACGAACGTGCGGCTGCATGAAGCCGATCACGACGGTGCCGGCCGCCAAGCGGGTAATCTGCTCGAGCTCGAGCGGCTGCACGGTCAGCAGCACGCGCGAGCGCTCGAGCACCGCAGCGGCGGCAGCCCATTCGACGCCCTTGTAGGCGGTGTCCGGGAACTCCGCGCGCTCTCCGGCACCATGCTCCATGAGCACCTTGGCTCCGGCCTGTACGAGCTTGTCGGCGACTTCGGGAACGAGACTCACGCGAGTCTCTTGGGGCGCGCTCTCGCGCAACGCGCCGATCGTTACTGGCATGGCGCCTCTTTCGGTCCTGAAAACCGTGCCCGGGCGTGGCCCGTCAGCGACGGTGTTTTGGAAACTCTAGTGAAATGAAGGTGTTGTAGCGTTGAATTCTTGCACAAAGCTGCCTTATCTTACAGCACCAATGTTGGGCATCGACCTCGATAAGGCCGACCACGGCCATCACGGCGACCTGCGGATCGTTGCAAGCCCCGCCGCGCGCGGCCTCTCGCAGCTCGTGCTGCGCACGGACGTCGCCGGCATGCCGCTCGAATGGATCGATTATCGGGAAGCGGCCCGCCTCTACCATCAGGAGCAGGTCGCTTACACCTGCGGCTCGCTGCTCTACTCCCTGTACGGCGGCGTCAACGCGCGTACGGGATTTCGCACCGTGCTACAGGTGAACTCGATCGTCGCGACTGTCGGACACACCGGCAATCCCGGCAACACGCGTCACGATTACGTCCCGCCACTCAACAACCAGACGCTGTTCCGGCGCGATGCCTATCTGTGCATGTACTGCGCGGGACGCTTTCCGGCGCGCGAGCTATCACGCGATCACATTCGACCCTTCAGTCAGGGTGGCACCGACATCTGGACCAACGTCGTTGCGGCCTGCCGCCGCTGCAACAATCAGAAGGCTTCGCGCACCCCCGAGCAGGCGAAGATGCAGCTCATCGCGGTGCCATTCACGCCCACCTACGCGGAATACATCTTCCTCAAGGGCCGGCGCGTGCTCGCGGACCAGATGGAGTATCTGCTCGCCCACTTTCCCCGCTCGAGCCCTCTGCACGATCGCATCCAGCGCTGGCTCGCGTAGGGGTTCGATCCGCCGCCTTGATCTATCTTCTCGACGCCTCGGTCTACATCTTCCGGGCTCATTACTCCGCGTTGCCCGACATGTGCGACCGCGATGGCAACCCGGTGCACGCACTGTTCGGGTTCGCCCGCTTACTTGGCGATCTGATCGAGCAAGTGCGGCCATCGCACATCGTCGTCGCCTTCGATCACCGGCCGGCGAGCTCCTTTCGTACGCGCATCTACCCACCGTACAAGGCTAATCGGGAGCCTGCGCCAGCAGGGCTCGCCCTGCAGCTGGATCGTTGCATGGAATTTTGCCGGCTCGCCGGCATCCCGGCACTCAGCAGCGCGGATTACGAGGCGGACGACATCATCGGCAGCATCGCCTGCCGAATGCGCGGCGAGGGCATGCGTGCAGCCATGATCACGCGCGACAAGGATCTCGTGCAGCTCGTGCGCGACGGTGACATGCTCTGGGACTACGGTGCCCGACATCCACTCAGTTATGGCGACGTCTCGCGGCGCTTCGGAGTGGTCCCCGAGCGCTTCGCGGACTATCTCGCCCTGACCGGCGACGCCGTCGACAATGTTCCAGGGGTGCCGGGTATCGGACCCAAGACTGCAGCGACTCTGATGCGCGAGTTCGCCTCCCTCGATGATCTCTACGAGCGGCTGAACCGGATCGCCGCGCTCGACCTGCGCGGGGGCGCGGCACTCATTGCACGGCTGTTGGCGCATCGCGAGTCAGCGTATCTGGCGCGCAGACTTACGCTGATCGCCTGCGACATGCCGCTGGATGTCGCGAGTGAGTCGCTGCAGCGACGCCCGCCGCAGCTCGATGCGCTCACGAGCTTCTTCGACGTGCAGGGATTTGGGCCGTTGCTGCGCAGGCAGGCACAGCGGCTCGCGCAGTTGCCCGGGCGCGTCGCGCCCTTGGGTCGTGCGCCCTCAGGCTACTCGCGCGGCGTGCTCTGAACACACCCGCGCGGCTCGGCCGTGCCGTCGGCACTGCGGGCCTCGAAGCGGATGCCTTGCTCGCGCAGCAGCTTCGCCCGCATGCGCACCAGCCAGCTGCCATCGGCCTGCGTGCGTACGACGTAGTCGTCGGCTGCGAGGTCGTGTCCTTCACTGTCGACGGCCACGAGCTGCTGATCGGGCGCGGCGCCGGGCACGCGCAACGCCAGCTGTCGGGTGGCGGGCGCGAGAGCGGCGGTGAGACAGTCGGCAGGCCCGCGCGCGACCGGCGGCAGGCTATAGAACGCCGTGGAGTCGGCATCGAGTCCGGCGGTCTGCACCGAGCGTGCCGACCAGCCGCCTGCGGCCCCGAGAGCGAGCGCACCGGCAACCGCGGCCGCCATGCTCCACTGCATGCGCGTTCGAGCGCGGGCGCTACCTGCGGGCGCGGTCGATTGGACCTGCTCGACTGAAGTCAGCTGTCTTGGAACAGCCGGGCGCGCGGAGTGAAGCGGTGTGACGGCGAACGGCTCGCGCGGCGCACGATCCTCTCCTGCGATCGCGGCGATCTGCTCATGCGGAATATCGGTGTACTTGCGCAGCGTGTCCTTGATGGCCCGCCAGCTCTCCACCTCACGCAGACATTCGCCGCACTCCATCAAATGCAGCTCGAACGCCTCCTGCGTCCCTGGATCGAGCCGGCGCGCGACATAAGCCGCGGCGGTCTGATTAGTCGTGAAGTGCAGATGTTCCATTGCAACCCTCAACGCACCGCAGAAACGCCATTCTGACGCAGGATCTGTCCGAACCGCTGCCGGGCTCTCCAGAGCACCTGGTTGAACTGCATGTCGCCCAGCTCGAGCGCCTTGCAGATCGAATCCTTGGACTCCTCGTGCAGATAGAATCGCACCAGGACTTCCCGATCACGCGCGAGCGGCAGCTGGCTCATCAGGTTGCGCACACAGCGCGCCAGCAGCTCGTGGTCCACACGCTCCTCGAGCGAGAGGGCCTCGTCCTCGATATCGGCGAGCTCGCACGCGCCGATGCCGTGGCGGCGTTGCGTCTCACCGCGCCAGTACGCGATGGCGAGATTGCACGCCGTGCGATACAGATAGCCTCCCAGCTTGCTCGGATCCTCGAGCCCACCGCCGCGGATCTTCTTGATCGCCTGCAGGAAGGTGCGCTGCACCAGGTCCTGCGCCACGTCACTGTCGATCCGCCGCTGCAAGAATATCTGCAGCAACGGCCTGCGGTATCTCACATACAGCTCATCGGGCGGAGTGCCCCCGTCACTGATCGCGGCAACGAGCGCGATATCGCTCGAATTTGCGCTGCCCGTAGCCTCGCCCGGGCGTGCGAGCGCCTTGCTCATGACAGAATTTGCGGAGCTCATCGTGCTTTATGGCAAACAGCCGCGCATCCACGTGTAGCCGATGTGCGTGCGAGGCCGATGTGCGTGCCTGCCCGTCCCCCCAACAGCAGCCATTTTGCGGCCGTGAATGTTACATATTCAGGCGCGCCACGAACTCCGTGGCGACGCCGATCAACGGGGCCGCAAAGTGGCTAGACCGAATTTATCACAGGGGCAGGCGTTGGGAGCGCACGAAAACGCCGACGACCGAGCGGGCCGCCGTTCCGCATGACCTGGAGTCCGCAGCGCCCCTCAAAGGAGGCGGAGGCGCGCATCGTGCGCGCCGCCTGCGCGAGGCTTCAGATGCCGAGGTCTTCTTGTTCGTGTTGCAGGCGGGACAGAATCGTGCCGCCGCAGTCATCCAGGCGCGAGAGGATCGTGCCGCCGCAATCCGTGAGACGGGAAAGGATTGTGCCGCCGCAGTCGGGCTGGGACTCGCTCGAGGGGGCTTGGGCGAGCGCGCCCCCGGCTGCGGTGAGACAAATTGCCGTGAGGGCCAGTATAGAGGCAGTGCGGGTCATCAGAGTCTCCTTGGAAGGATGTGGCGAAACGAAGGCGCCACTCAGTACCTGCTGGCAAGGGGCCGCCTATCTCAGTGGGCGGCCGGTTTTTTCCGGCGCGCTGACTGCGCTTTACAGTTGCGAGTCGGGCCGACCGTACAGGCCGAAGGCGGCCCACGCGTATGAGCCTTCGCGGCTCGCCTGCTCGAGTTGGGCCTGTCTCAGAGCGGCCGTGGCGGGAAGGCGATCGACGAGCAGATGGCGGTAGAAAGTCTGCATGAAGGACGCCGTGGCGCTGTCCTCGACACGCCAGTAGGTCGCGAGCACGGAATCGGCGCCCGCCTGCAAGAAAGCCTGCGCAAGGCCCAGTACGCCTTCTCCGGGCAGCAAGCGGCCCCGCGACGTATCGCAGGCGCTCAACACGACCAGCCGTGCGTGCAGCGGCAATCCCAGAACATCGAGCAGGCGAAAGGCCGCATCGTCCGTGAGCGGTGAGCTCGGCGTCAGCGCCAGAGCGGACAGCCGCGGGCGCCGCGCGTCCACCAGACCGTGCGTTGCAATGTGCAGCAGCGCGGCACGCGGGGCGTCACGGCGCAGAGCCGAGCCCGTGGCTGCACAGTGGAGCAGAGTATCGACGGCCGCGGCCGGGCGAGTCGTGTGTAGGAGATCGGCGATCTCGAGCACTTCCGTGCGACTGCCGGGCAAACTGGGCAGCGAGCGCTCCCACGGGAATGCGGCCGATGTACCGCCGGGTGCGCGGCGAGGCTCGTTCGGGGTGCTCTGCGCTGGCATGTCACACACGCGATACCACTCGGCCGCGTGGAACACGGGATCACCGAGCAGCAGGAACTCCGCCCCCGGCGGCATGCGCGACTCACCCGTGCTCGCGCGCGCCAGACGCTGCGCCGAGGGCACCGTCGAGACGGCCGCGTGCTGCAACAGCAGCTCGCTGTCGCTCGCTTCACTCCAGGGCAACACCGCGAACGGCACGGTCAGTAATGCATCGGTGGGCACCATGATCAACCGCGGCTCGGGCAGCGAAGAGCGGATCGGCCACAACACCATCGTGGCGAGCTGGCGTGCCGCCGCGCGGATACGGCCCGGCACCGGCTCGACGGCGCGCAGTTGCTCATTGAGCTCGGAGGCCGCCTGCGCGATCGCGGCACGGTTCCCGAGACGCTCGACCCGGATGTGCTCTCCGTCGGTCACGAATGCGAACACATCCTCGCGGCCCACCGCATATTCCACCAGCTCGGCATGCAGCTCGCGAAGTCGCGCGGCGAGCTCGGCACGATCGAGAGGCGCATTCGCGGCCAGCTGCGGTAACTTCAGTGCCGCCATCCGCTCGAGCAGCGCATCCCCATCCACATCGCGTGCCGCCGGAAGAGCGGCGAGCGCACGCAGGAGTGCGCGGTAGTACCCAGGATCAGCTTGTGGAGCTTGTGCCGCGGCGCGCGCTGGTACTGCCGTCTGATCGAGGGCGTAACGCAAGCTGCGCGCCTGGCCCTGCTCCGCCACCTCGAAGGCATCCCACACGGCACCTTGGTCGTCGGGTCGGGCCGCCCGAGCGCGCACGACCAGCAAATCCGTCAGCTCGGCGAACACGGCATGCTGGGTGGCCAGATAAGTCGCGCGCATCTCGGCATCGAGCTCCCCCGCCGGGGCCTGCTCGATGAGGCTCACCGCGACACGCAACGTTTGGATCGCCGGCGTCGGATTGCCGGCGGCCGCATAGCTCGCGGCCACGAGCCGCAGCGCGGCGATCACGTGGCTGATGTCGCCGCGATCACTGCTGAGGCGCAGCGCGGCGTAAGAGCCGCGCAGCGCCGCGCGCTCTTGGCCCTGCAGCAGAGCAGCCTCGGCAAGACCGAGCTGGGTGACGCCGCGAAAGTCGCTCGCGTCTCCGAGCGCGGCGGCCTCCGCGATGCGTGCGGCATCGGTGAACTCTCGTTGCGCGGCGGCGGCTTCGTGCTGCTCCAGAAGCAACTCCCCCTGAGCGTTCGCGAGCCGCACCCGCGTGCGCGCCTCGAGCGCGTGCAGCTTCGCCACCGACAGGCACACGACCGCAGCATGGAGGTTACCGTCCAGACGCGCGATCTCGCTCAGCGACAGGAGCGCCTGGAATACCGCGATCTCATCGTCCAGTGTGGCGTCGCTGAATGCCGGTCGGCGTACGCAGGCGCGCGTCCCGTCCGCGACACCGTGAGCGTCATGCGCGCTGCCTGCCGGGACCGCTGCGCCTGCAGCCTGCGGCGCGCTCTCCCGCTCGAGGCTCGCGAGCAGCTCTGGGCAGCCGAGCGTAATGACCTGCTCGAGATAGACCGCGCCATCGCCGATGCTGCCGACATTCACGAGCATCTCACCGAGGCTCGATGCACTTCGCCGGGCGCGTGCGCAGTAGCCCAGCTGGGCATACAGGCGCATCGCGATCCGATGCTCCTGCTCGCTGCGGCGTACGAGACCGACGCGGCCCTCGAGCCGCCCAAGGTTGTATGAGATGTCGGCCACCAGCTTGGGAGTGCGAGCGGCGTCGAGCGAGTCGAGCGCCTCCTCGAAGGCACCGAGCGCCGCGGCGTAGTTCTGACGCTCCTCGGCGAGCACGGCGAAATCCTGGCGCGCACGCGCGAAGCATTCCCAGTCGCGCAGCATGCGGCAGCTGCGGGCGGCGGCGGTGAGCAGCCGCTCCGCCTCTTCCGGGTGATCAGCCCGATCCTGCAGAAAGCCCTCTAGAATCTGCACCCGCGGCAGTTCCCGCACGCCGACGGGGCTGGCGCCAAATGCGCCGGCTGCAGCGCGCAGCAGATCGTGCGTCCTGCCGAGCGGCACATCCTTCGCATCCGGCTGCTCCGCGAGCGCCTTCGCCATCAGCATCAGACGTGCGCCGCGCATCTCCATGGTCACGGGTGCGGGGTCGCTCAGCACGAGCGCGGCGAGCGCGATGGCATCGGGCTCGCGCCGCAGGTGACTGTAGGCGAGCTCCGCCATCGCATGACGCGCCGCAGTGGCCTCGCCCGGCAGATCCAGCCGGTCGAACGTGCGAGCCGCGACGCTGAAGTCATCGAAGGCGCGTTGCCAGTCGCCGCGATAGGTGGCCTCGCCGGCAGCCTGCAGCAGCCGCTCGGCGTGTGCGCGCCCGATAAGCGTAGCGTTCACGCCGCCCGCGGCCACACAGACTTCACCCGTCACGTCGGCCGCTTCGCGCGAGGTGATGTGCAACAGCGTAGGTGGTGAGTGCATCACGCGAGTGAGCGTGATCGAGCCGAAGCGGTCGATCGGTGAGCTGGCGGTAACTGCGCTGCCGGCATCCCCGAGCCCGGCGACGACAGAGAGTCCACGCTGCGCAATCTCGATGCGCAGCAACTCGTCTCCGGTGGCAGGAAGCTCGAGCACGAGCTGCTGACGGGAACTGCCCAGCCGCTCACAGCGCCACGGCAGGATCGGCCGCAGTTGCCCGGAATGAGGAATTGCGAGCAATAGAGCAGCGGTCACGGCAGCGATCAAAGTCAGAAACACCCCGATCGCGGTCGCTCTGCGCCTCAACTGCTCGCGCACTCCACTTTCCTTTCTCTGGCTCGATGCTACCGTATCCACCCCCGGGCATCAGCGCAAAGGTCGCGAAGAAACCATGGGCAAGGCACGTGAGGACATCAAATCCATCCTGCTGGAGGAGCGCACGTTTGCGCCATCTCCTGAATTTGCAGCGCGGGCGCAGCTCAAGGCCTCGCGGCTCGCGGCTCTGCACCGCAGGGCGCAGGCGGATCCGCCGGGCTTCTGGGCAGATCTCGCGCGGCGCGAGCTCACGTGGCACACGCCCTTCAGCGTGAGCCTCGACGATTCACGAGCGCCGAACTACCGCTGGTTCACCGACGGCGAGCTCAATGTGTCATTCAACTGTGTGGACATTCACTTGCGCGAGCGCGGCGACAAGACGGCCGTCATCTTCGAAGGTGAACCTGGTGACACGCGCCGCCTGAGCTTCCGGGAGTTGCATACCGAGATCTGCCGCTTCGCCAATGTGCTGCGTGCCCAGGGCGTTGAGCGCGGCGATCGCGTGGTGATCTACATGCCCCTGGTGCCCGAGGCGCTGATCGCAATGCACGCCTGCGCACGGCTGGGTGCGGTGCACTCGGTAGTGTTCGGCGGCTTCTCGGCGCTGTCGCTGAGGGATCGCATCGAGGACGCCGGCGCCAAGGTGCTGGTCACTGCCGACGGCGGCTGGCGGGGCGGCAACGTCGTCGAGCTCAAGGCCGCCGCGGACCGGGCGCTCGGCGACGGCTGCCCGACGATCCGCAACGTAATCGTGTACCGCCGCACCGGCGCCGCCATCCCGATGGATCCCCAGCGCGACATCTGGTGGCACGACGCGATCGAGGGGGCTCCCGACCACTGCGAGCCGGAGTGGGTGGACGCCGAGCATCCGCTGTTTCTTCTGTATACCTCGGGTTCCACGGGCAAGCCCAAAGGCATTCAGCACTCGAGCGCCGGCTACCTGCTCGGCGCGAAGACCACCTCTCAGTGGGTGCTCGACGTGCAACCCGAGGATGTGTTCTGGTGCACGGCCGACGTGGGCTGGGTAACCGGCCACACCTATGTCGCGTACGGCCCACTCGCACTCGGCGCCGCCGTTGTCCTCTACGAAGGCTCGCCCACGTGGCCCGACGGTGCGCGCTTCTGGAAGATCTGCGAAACACACGCCGTGTCGATCTTCTATACGGCGCCGACCGCCATTCGTGCGCTGATGAAGCTCGGTGAAGCGCTGCCCGCGCGCCACGATCTGTCGCATCTGAGACTGCTCGGCAGCGTGGGTGAGCCGATCAATCCGGAGGCGTGGATGTGGTATCAGCGCGTGATCGGCGCTGGCCGCTGTCCTATCGTCGACACATGGTGGCAGACGGAGACTGGCGCCATCCTCATCGCGCCGATCCCGGGCGTCACGGCTACCAAGCCCGGATCCTGCACGCTGCCCCTGCCCGGCATCGAGGCGGACATCGTCGATGAGCAAGGCAACTCGGTGACGCGGCCCGATGCAGGCGGCTACCTCGTCATCCGCAAGCCCTGGCCATCGATGCTGCGGACCATCTGGGGCGACAACGATCGCTACATTCGAACCTACTGGGCGAAGTTCCAGAATCGCTTCTACGTGGCGGGCGACGGCGCGCACCGCGACAAGGACGGCTACTTCTGGATCCTGGGTCGGATCGATGATGTGTTGAACGTCGCCGGTCATCGCCTCGGAACCATGGAGGTGGAGTCGGCCCTCGTCGCACACCCACGGGTGGCCGAGGCTGCGGTGGTCGGCAAGCCTCACGACATCAAGGGTGAGGCCATCTTTGCCTACGTCGTGTGTCGCGGCGCGCGGCCCGTCGGGGCCGCAGCCGGTCAGCTGCTGCAGGAGCTGCGCGCCTGGGTCGGCGAGCAGCTCGGCGCCATTGCGAAGCCCGACGAGATTCGCTTCACGGAGATTCTGCCGAAGACCCGATCGGGGAAGATCATGCGCCGGCTGCTGCGCGCGGTGGCGCGCGAAGAGGAGATCTCGGAGGACATCTCCACCCTCGAGAATCCCGCGATCCTGGACCAGCTGCGCGGCGCTGACGACGCCGGACCGCAGCCCACGCGGCCGCGGGGCGCCGCGACAAAGAGCCGCACCAAGTCTGTCCGCACGGCGGCCACGAAGCGAAAGCAACCGCGGCGAGCGAAGCCGCCGCGAGCGAAGCCGCCGCGAGCGAAGCGTGCGCGCCCCACCACGACCAGGAAACCTTCCGGAAAACGCAAAGGCGCGCGCGCGGTCAAAGCAGCGGCGCGCAAGACCGCGGTGCGGCAGCGCAAGCCATCGCAGCGGACGAGTCCGCGGCAAAGGCGCACCGCGGTGCGTGCCAGGGCCAGGGGCGCGCGGTCGCGATGAGGCTGTGACGGCGCAGTTCAAGGAACGGAACTTGCGATCAAAGCTCCCAGTCGGTTGCAGACAGGAGGTGGCCATGGGCGAGGTTATTCACGCCAATTTCGGCGCCGAGCGTGAATGGGAGCAGACACGTTCGCGAACGACCGACGGACTGGTCGCAATCGGCCACCTGTTCGGTGACGACGAGCAGCTGATGCGCGCGAAAGCCGAGCGCGTTTACCAGCTGCTGCGCGAGATCGTCGAGGACGTTCCGTCGCTGCAGATCACCACCAAGCTACCGGAGGATCTCAGCGAGGAGCAACTCGGCCAGATGACTGCCGCCATCAAGGACGCGGCGCTGAAGGGTATCGAGGTCGCGATGACGCACTCGGTGTGCGTGCTCATGAGCTCCATCTACGATCTGTGCACCTCGAAGCTGCAGCAGGGTGCCTCTCACGGCTGAGCGAGCAGCCGCAGCGCGAACGACACCCCCACGTCGTCGCCCACCCACTGCGTGGATTTCCAGTCTCCCTGTCCGACACCGTATTCGAGCCGTTTGATCGTCACTTGGCCGGTCATGCTCTGTGCCGAGTGAGTTCCCGTGCCCGCCGGCTTGAGTGTGAAGGGAACCGTGAGATCCCGTGTCGCATTGCGAAGGGTGAGCTTGCCGCTCGCGCGGTAATGGGTCGCATCGACGGGCGTGATCGCGGTCGCCACGAAGCGCGCCTGCGGATAGCGCGCGGCATCGAACAGATCCGGGCTGCGCAACGTGCCATCGCGATCCTTGTCCGCCGTGTCGAGCGAGGCGATCTCGACCGTGACCGCAAGCCGCGCGCTCTGCGGCTGTGCGGCATCCCACGTGAAGCTAACGTCGAACCGTCCGAAACGACCCTGGTTGCGCGCACCCGCCTGCATGAAGGTGAAGGTGAGCGAGCTCTGCGCGGGGTCGAGCCGGAAGTTGTCCGCGACCGCTTGCGTGACCGGGGCGACGAGCAGAAGCAGAGCCGCGAGCGAGATCGGACGCGCGCTCACGGTGCGTGCCTCGACGGTGCGGGCAGCATTCTGCGCAGCACGTCGTCTTTCAGAATGAAGTGATGGCGCAGAGCGGCGAGCGCGTGCAGCGCGGCGATGCTTCCCAGCACCCAGGCGAGTGTCAGATGCGCTCGCACCATGAACTCATAGAGCTGCCGATCGGGACTTACCAGATCGGGTAACTGGAAGAGGCCGAACCAGCTGACCGCAAAATTGCGTGCCGAGGACATGATCCACCCCGAAAGCGGCAGGATGAAGAGCAGCGCGTAAAGCGCTGCGTGCGTGAAGTGCGCGAGCGTGCGCTCGAAGCGCGCGAGGGTCGCCGGCAACTGCGGCGTGGGACTCGCAAGGCGCCACAGCAGCCGCAGCACGGCGAGCATGAGTATCGTGATGCCGATCGACTTGTGCCGCGCCAGCATGGCGAGCTTGTGCATGCCGAGCGGCAAAGAGGCCGCAAGAGGCCCGAGGATGAGCTGCGTGATCACCAGCGCGACCACCACCCAATGCAGCAGCTGCGAGACAGGACCCCAGCGGCTGATGGTATTGCGCACGAGCATGCCGATAAGCTTAAACGCGTGACCACCGCTTGCAAATCATCGGGCGCGATGTGCGGCTCGCTCGCTGCAGTGCGCCTCACGGCGCTCGCCTGTGTTATCGCGGCGCTGTCCTGCGGCTGTGCACCCCACGCGGGGGCTACGCATGCTGCGCCGCCGCCCGCTGCAGTGCCCGCAGCCGCGGAGCAGCTCGGGCGCGCATATCGCGTGGATCCTGCGGCATCACTGCTGGAGATTCGCGCCTATCGCGCCGGACCGCTCGCGAGCCTCGGACACAACCACGTGATCGCCGCGCATGACCTCGAGGGTGTCGTCCACGTGAATGCGGATGTAAAGGCTTCCGCTTGCGAGCTGCGCATCGCCAGCGCTGCGCTCACGGTGGATGAGCCGCAGCTTCGCGTGGACGCCGGTGCGGAGTTTGCCGCGCCGGTGCCGCAGTCTGCGCGGGACGGCACGCGGCAGAACATGCTGGGCGAAGCGGTGCTCAATGCCGCGCAATTTCCCATTATCGAGCTGAAGTGCGTCGGCCTGGCAGCGACCACCGTCAAGGGGCAGCTGCGTGCGGACGTGCAGGCGAGTATTCGTGGTGCCCGTCACGTGATCTCGCTGGACTTGCGCTATGAGCTCACTGATACACGGCTGACGGTGGACGGCGAGACCCCGCTCAAACAGACGACGCTGGGCATTACGCCCTTCAGTGTCATGCTGGGTGCGCTACAGGTGCAGGATCAGCTCGAGGTGCGCATTCATCTGGTTGCGGTCTGCGGCGCGCCCAGCTCCGCGAGCAAGCCCTGCGCGTGATAAACGTTGCGTAGAGCCTCCAGCATGATCGCAGGATGCACGGCCACCGCACGGTTGTTCTGCTCGTCGAACCAGTATTGACCGGCGATGGAATCGATATTGCCATCGAACATGAGCCCGACAATGTGGCCTGCGGCATTGACGACCGGACTGCCCGAGTTGCCACCGACGATGTCGTTGTCCGTGCAGAAGTTGAACGGTGTCGCCATATCCAGCCGGCTCCTCGCGGCCAGCCAGTTCTCTGGGATGCGGAAAGGCTCGCTGCCGGTCGCGCGCTCGTAGAGGCGCGCGAGTTTCGTGAAGGGCTGCACCTGCTCGCCGCTTGCGTTCCAGCCGCGCACGGTGCCGAAGCTGATCCGCAACGTGAAATTGGCGTCAGGGTACGTACTCGTGCCGAGCAGCACAAAGCGCGCGTGCGCGATCCTTGCCGACGCTGCGCTGACGGGCGCTTCCACCTCACGCTCGTAGCGGTGTCGTATGGCGCGCGCCTCGGGATCCACCCGCCGCGCGAGCTCGATCATCGCATCATGCGATGCGGCGATCGCCGCCGAGCCGCCCCGCCACAGTGCCATGCGCACGGCAGGATCTGCGAGCTTCGACGCGCGCACGAGCCGCGCGGCGAGCTCCTCGGGTGATTCCCTGCCGAGTACCGTGCGCACGAGCGGATAGTCCGGTCCGAGAAATTCCCGCATCCGTGCCAGGCCGAGCGACAGTGTGATCTCCTCGAGGTCCGCATGCAGCGGGACCGCGGCCTCAACGAGCTGCTCGAGCCGTGGCAGCGACGCATCGGTGTATTCGCGCAGCCGCTCGCTGTCCGGCTTGGTGCGCTCGGCAGCTGCGCGCACCAGCAGCCGCGCATAGCGGAACAGCCGGCTATCGAAGGCGGCGCCGCTCTCGATGAGCGTGTACGACAAGCTGATGCTCCGCGCCGTCTGCTCGGCGTGCTCGATCTGCGTCCAGGGCTCACCCGTCGTGCGCGCGAGCTGCGTGCTCCCCGCGATCCGCCGCTGCAGCTCCTGCTCTGCACTCATCTTGCGGGCGAGCTGCGCGTCATCGTGCAGGGCATCGAGCAGCTTGCGCCGCACCTTGATGCCGTTCTCGAGCATATCGAGCGGCTCCTGAACGCGCGCCCGGTCTTGCGCGTTCAGCATGCCGTACTGCTCGTAGCGGCCCCGCAGCTCCGAGTTGCGCAGCAACAAGGCCGGCAACAGATCTCGCTGGGTGATCAGCTGCGGCATCGTGAGCAAGCGCTCGGTGCTGCCCGGATTGCCGGCCACGAACACCAGCTCTCCTGCCTTGGGGCCGGCGAAGTCGATCCGCAGATAGTCGGGCGTGGCGGCGGGCTTGTCGTGCTCGTAGGCGCGCAGCACCGCCATGTCCAGGCACCAGCGTGGAAACTCGAAGTTGTCGGGGTCACCCCCGAACGCCGCGATGTCTTCCTCCGGAGTGAAGACGAGGCGCACGTCGGAGTAGCGCTTGTACTTGTAGAGAAAGTACTGGCCACCCTCGTAGAGATCGACGGCCTCGCATTTGAGCGGCCCCGTGGTAGCGCTGCGACTCGCCTCTTCGCAGGAGCCCTCGAGCTGCGTCAGGGTCTTCTTGCGCTGTTCGTTCGCGGCCTCATCGCTCAGGCCGTTCAACGCGGCGAGCACCTTCGCCGTCACATCCTCCATCTCCATCAGCACGTCGGCCACCTGGGTTCCGCAGCGCAACTCGCGCGCGCGGTCCGCAGCCATGAAGCCGCGCCGCAGGAGATCCTCGCCGCCCGTGGAGTGCTGAGCGAGGCACGATTCGGCACAGTGGTGATTGGTCAGAATGAGTCCGTCCGGGGAGACGAACGAGGCCGTGCAGTCGGCGAGGCGCAGTGTCGCGAGTCGCACGCGCGTGAGCCACTCGGGTGTGATGCGCACGTCGTACTTCTGCTGCACGGCAGCGCTCGGAAAATTCTGAAAGGTCCACATACCCTCGTCGCAGAGCGCCGCGACCGGCAACGCGAGAGCCGTGCCCAAGGCCACTCGCAAGCCCACTCGAAATAGCCGCAACATCCGCCCTCCGATCGACCGATCAGCCTGCACCGGTCAGCAAGAGTAGCAGGGTTCCTTCGGGTGCCTCGAGCAACGCGTTTGCGGCCGCCGCGAGGCCCACGGGCAGCTCGCGCGAGGACCCGATGCCGAGCGCGCGCACGCGTGCGATGTGCTCGGCCATGTTCTCCTCGAGGAACACGAGTGCGGGCCGTCCGAGAAACTGACGGCGGTGAAACGCGAGATCCAGGTGATCGCTGATGAGGGGCAGGTGAGGATAGGGAAGCGTGGCCTCGTCCGCCGCCACGAAGCCGAACGGCTCCCAGAAGTTCTTCAATGCCGCGAAGTCCTCGCCCGGGACGCTGTACTGCATGAAGTAGCCGCATGCCGAGGTACGCTCCGCAGCCTGGACCGCCGGCGAATAGGTGCGCGCCTCGAGGACCACGAGCAGCTGTCCGGCGGGATCCGTGAGGCCGATCTCGTTGAATACCTCGTTGCCCGTGCGCCGGTAAGCGAGCGGCACACCACGCTGCTCGAGCGTCACGGACAGCTCCGCGACATCAGCTCGCACGAAGCTGAGCGCCGCGGGACGCGTCGTGGTCTGATGCAGTCCGAGCACGATGCGCCCGTCGGTGACGACGCCGTAGGGATGCGGCCAGGTATCTCCGGTCTGAGCCTGCGTGAAGCCGAGGCGCTCGTAGAACTCAACCGAAGCGCGGATGTCGCTGGTCGGCAGGCTAATCTCGTGAAAGCGTCCGAGCATCGTTCATCGGCAAAACTGGCCTAGGGCCGTTTTGCGGATCGCGCCTTCACTACCGGCGGCGAGAGGCGCGACTTTCGCCGCCTGCCCAGGCACCGCGAGGCCTACGCGGATGCGCCGCGTGCGGCGCCGGCGGGCCGAAAGCCGAGCTCGACGTGTGTCCAGCCTTGGCAGTGCTGCGCGATGAGGTTGGCCAGCAGGCGAGCGTGCTCGATGCGCGCATTGAGTGCCGGAACGTACTGAAAACGGCGTCCGCCCGCGCGCAGAAAGCCCTGGTGATTCTCGATGTCGATCTCCTCGAGCGTCTCGAGGCAATCGATGGCGAATCCGGGGCAGATGACGGTCAGCTGATCGATACCACGGGCGGGCATCTGCGCCACGACGTCGCTCGTGTACGGCTGCAGCCACTTCACCGGCCCGACGCGCGATTGAAAGCTCACGCTCCACTCGTTCTCTTTGAGCATGAGCTCGTCCGCGAGCAGGCGCGCCGTCTTCTGACACTTGCAGAAGTAGGGATCGCCCTGGTGGAAGTAGCGCTCCGGCACGCCATGGAAGGACATCAGCAGGTGCTGGGTGCGCCCGTGCGCCTGCCAGTGCTGCTCCACCGAGTTGCGTAGTGCCTCGATGTAGCCTGGGTTGTCGTGGTACTCGGCGATGAAGCGCAGCTCCGGCAGCCAGCGCCAGCGGCGCAGCTCCGCCGTGACTTGATCGTAGACCGAGCCGGTCGAGGCTCCGCAGTATTGCGGGAACAACGGCACGGCCAGAATGCGCTGTGCGCCCGATTCGCGCAGCCGCTCGAGTGCCTCGCCGACCGAAGGCCGGGAGTAGAGCATGCCGAGCTCCAAAGAAAACGGCGCGAGCACGCGCTGCGCGAGCGTGCCGGTCAGCTTCGAGCGCAGCTGCTCCGACAGTATCGCGAGCGGGGAACCCTCGGGAGTCCAGATGCGCCGATACTTGCGCGCCGAAAGGCGCGGCCGGGAGCGCAGAATGAGCCCGTGCAGGATCGGCCACCACAATGCCTTCGGCAGCTCGACGACCCGCGGATCGCCGAGAAAGCTAGCCAGAAAGCGCCGCACGTCGCGCACGCTGGGCGAGGCGGGGGTGCCGGAGTTCACGAGCAACACGCCGATGCGCTCGGCGCCGTCGTGGCGGAAGTTCGGCGAGCTTATATAGCGCATGAGCGGCAACTTATGTGGCGCATGAGCGGCTCCAACCATACCGAACAGGGCGCTGCAGAGCTACTTCCCACTTCACGATCCGCGAGGAGCGCTAGGAGACCCCGCCGATGCACAAATATTTGATCTCCGTGTAATCCAGGATGCCGTACTTCGAGCCTTCACGACCCATGCCCGACTCCTTCACGCCGCCGAACGGCGCGACTTCAGTCGAGATGAGTCCAGTGTTCACACCCACGATGCCGTACTCGAGAGCCTCGCCCACTCTCCAGCAACGGGCGAGATCGCGAGTATAGAAGTACGCGGCCAGACCGAACTCCGTGTCATTGGCCATGCGCACTGCCTCCGAGTCGGTCGCGAAGCGGAATAGCGGCGCGACCGGTCCAAAGGTCTCCTCGCGCGCGACCAGCATCTGCGGTGTCACGTCGGTGATCACCGTGGGCTGGAAGAAGGTGCCACCGAGGGCGTGTCTCTTGCCGCCCACGGCAATGCGCGCACCCTGGGACAGCGCATCGGCGATGTGCTCTTCGACCTTGGCAAGTGCGTGCGCATCGATCAGCGGGCCCTGATCGGTCGCGCCCTTGAGTCCGTCGCCGACTTTCAATCCGGAGACGGCCCGCACTAGCTTGTCGGTGAATGCGCCGTACACCGAGTCCTGCACCAGGAGCCGGTTCGCACACACACAGGTCTGGCCGGTGTTGCGGTACTTGCTGGCCAGCGCTCCCTGTACAGCCGCATCCAGATCCGCGTCCGCGAAAACGATGAACGGGGCATTGCCACCGAGCTCCAGCGAGAGCTTCTTGAGCGTTCCGGAGCACTGTGCCATGAGCTTCTTGCCGACTGCCGTGGAGCCCGTGAAGGAGAGCTTGCGCACGCGCGGATTCGAGGTCAGCTCCCCGCCGATCGCGGCGGAGTCTCCAGTTACGAAGTTGAGCACGCCGGCGGGGATGCCGGCGCGTGCTCCTAGCTCCGCCATCGCCAGGGCCGAGTAGGGGGTCTGGCTGGCCGGCTTGCAGACGAAAGTGCACCCGGCCGCAAGTGCCGGCCCGGCCTTGCGCGTGATCATGGCCGCCGGGAAATTCCAGGGTGTGATGGCCGCCACGACGCCGATCGGCTGGCGGATGGCCAGCAGACGCTTGTCGCGCTGATGACCCGGAATCACATCGCCATAGAGTCGCTTGGCCTCCTCGGCGAACCACTCGATGAAGGAGGCAGCGTAGAGGATCTCGCTTTTCGCCTCGGCGAGCGGCTTGCCCTGCTCGGCCGTCATCAGCGTGGCGAGGTCCTCCTGATGAGCGAGCATGAGATCGTGCCAGCGACGCAGTACCGCCGCGCGCTCCTTGGCCGTGCGCGCGGCCCAGTCAGGAAACGCCGCGGCCGCGGCGTCGATGGCACGGCGGGTCTCGACGGCCGTCGCCCGCGGCACCGTACCGATTTTCTGCCGGGTTGCAGGATTTTCGACGTCGAGCGTGGCGCCGCCCTCAGCATCGATCCACTCGCCGCCGACGTAGCAGCGCGTGCGCAGCAGGCTCGCCTCTCGCAATTGTGGTACGGCGGAGCTCAAGAGGGGCTCGCTGCGCGGCGCAGATGTTCGGCGAAAAAGGCTAGCGAGCGTTCACGCGCGAGCGCAGCCGCCTGCGGGTTGTAGCTGCCGCGCTGGTCGCAGTTGAAACCGTGGCCCGCCCCCGCGTAGATGTGGAAGATCCCTTGCGGGTTCTTCGCCTTGATCTTGTCGACATCCGTGAGCGGTATGTGGTCATCGCGCTCGCCGAAGTGGTACATGACGGGACACTTCGGCTGCTTGTCGAGGCTCTGCGCGATGCTGCCGCCGTAGTAGGCAACTGCGCAGGCGAGCGGCAGCTCGCACGCGGAGACGTAAGCCAGCTTGCCGCCCCAGCAATAGCCCACCATGCCGACGCGCCCCGCGTGTCGCACGACGGCAATGGCGGCCGACAGATCCTGCAGCGTCTCGGCGGGCTTGAGTTGCTGCACGTAGCCGAACCCCTCCTGAACCTCCGGCTGTGAATAGCCGAGCTCGATGCCCTTGCGCACCCGATCGAAGAGGCTCGGCGCGATAGCGACGTAGCCATCCGCTGCGTAGCCGTCGGTCACGCCGCGTATGTGTGAATTGACGCCGAAGATCTCCTGCACTACGACGATCGCGCCGCGCGGCTTGCCGGGCGGAGCGGCCAGCCAGGCCCGAAACTCGTGACCGTCGCGAGACATGATCGTGGTGAACTCGCTCATCGCAATCTCCCGCGTTTCGCGCCGGCCGGCATGAGGATCGAGGATAACGCCACGCGCTATCCGGCGACAGCGTCAGCCCACGACGCAGGAATTGCGCCCAGCTTCCTTCGCGCGGTACAGCGCGCGATCGGCCCGGTCGAAGACCACGTCCGGCGCATCATCCGAGAGGAAGGTCGTGATGCCGCACGAAGCCGTGACCGTGACGGGCTTGTTGCGAAAGTGAAAGCCGATGGCCGCGATGCCGAGGCGGATCTTGTCTGCGGCCACGAGCGCCTGCTCCGCGGTCGTGCCGACGAGGATCATCACGAATTCCTCACCGCCATAGCGGGCCACGAAGTCCGTACCGCGCACGTGCTGTGCCAGATGCTGGCCGATCACGCGCAGCACCTTATCGCCGGCGCGGTGCCCGTATGCATCGTTGATCGTCTTGAAGTGATCGATATCCCACGCGAGGATGCTGACGGGCGCGCCGTGGCGCTTCCAGCGCATGAACTCGTGCTCGATGCGATCGTCATAGGCGGCACGATTGGGGATGCCGGTGAGCGCATCGACCATGGACAGGCGCTGCTCCTCCTGCAGCCGCAACGCGAGGTTGCTGCTTTCACGCTCGAGCTCGGAGATGCGGATGCGCAGCCGTCCCGTGCGATCGAGCTGCGAGGTGTGCCGCTGCTCCTCGCGCGAGCGGAAGTCCTGCAGATGGGTATTGATCGCCTCGAGACGCACGCGCACCCGGCCCCGCAGCTCGCCGAGATCCACGGCGCGCTGCACGTCCGTGTTGAGCTCGTGGACCTCATCCAGCACCAGCAGATTGAGCTGATGCGAGCTGTCCTGAGCGCTGCGCTGCGCGGCGGCCTCGCCCGCCAGGTACGTGCCGATCTCCTCGAGTCGCGTGTCGATCTGGCGCAGCAGGTCCTCGATTTCGAGCTTCTCGCGCTGCAGACTCGAGCGATGCTCGGCGAGCAGTCGTGCGACGCGCTCGAGGCCGTCTGCGAGCTCATCGGGAGACAGATCCTCGATCGAGCGCTCGTTGAGCTCGGCGAGCGCGGGGCGCAGCTCGGGCAGGCGGGCCAGGCGCTCGAGCATCGCGAGAATCACCGCTTGAATGCGCGCCTCCCGCTCCGCCGCGGAGGCACTCGACGACGCGGCGGATGCGGATGTCGCGGCCGAGGAGGACGCTGCGGCGACGGCTGCCGGCGTTGAAGCCGTTGCGGACTTCGAGACGCGCGCCGGTGCGGCAGCCGCGCCGTCGGGCTGACCGGGATCGTCGAGCGCGGCGACCGCGCGCGAGAGCGGCTCCAGGCTCACCTCGATCTGCTCGGGCTCGGGCTTGTGACGCATCAGGTCGCCGAGTGCGCGCAACTCGGAGTCCAGCCGCGCGCTGCGGCCGCGTGCGGCAAGGCTCAGTCGGCCGATCGTGAGGCGCAGCACGTTCTCGAGCTTGGACCAGCGTGCTTCGCCGGTCTCCAGGCGCTCCAGCGCGTCGAGATACTTCTGCTTCAACTGTGAGTCTGTCGTCATCGGACCCCCGCCCCCGCAGTGTCGCCGGCGGCCCCGGATAACGCCGCCGGCGCTTGCATCAGCCGTCGCGCTGTGTACTCGTACCCAGCCGCGATCGCACGATCGAACGCCCTCCAGTTGAGCATGTCGACGTCGGCGAGCGGTGGCTGCAACAGCAGGTCCGTCGCAGCGCGCTGACCCGCCGTGGTCGCCGTGCTGTTCACCATGCCGGCACGCCAGAGAATCTGGAAGATGTTCGGCCGCCGCCGGCCGCCGCGCAACCAGCTCATGAGCTTCCAGAGTGGCGGCATGTCCACATCGTCGGCACCGGCGGTGAAGGCCCGATCGGCGCCCACGTCGCAACCGACCACCGGCCCACGCGCGAGCTCGCGCATGCAGTCTACCGGCAAATTGTTCATGGCCCCGCCATCGACGAGCACCTCTCCCTGGTGCAGCACCGGTGGCAGCACTCCGGGTATCGCGACGGACGCACGCAGCCAGCGCCACAGCAGCCCGGTGCGGTGCACCGTCATGTGTCCGGTGGTGAGATTCGAGGATACGCAGAAGAAGGGCAAGGCCAGGTCCTCGATGGCGACCGTGCCGAATTCGCGCTGCAGCAGAGCGCTCACCTTGCGTCCGGACACCAGCGAGACAACGGGCAAGGTGTAGTCGCGCAGCGGGTTCGTATCGACGAAGGAGCGGCGCAGCCGCTCGGTCATTTCCGGCACGCTCCAGCCCGCTGCGACACCTGCGGCCATGATGCCACCCATGCTCGTGCCGCCGCTCAGATCGATGGGCACGCCCGCTTCACGCAGCGCCTTCACTGCGCCGATGTGTGCGAATCCGCGTGCACCGCCCCCCGAGAGCACGAGACCGACGGCCCGGCCGGTGAGCAGGCGTGCTATCCGCGGCACGTCATCTGCATCGCGCGCATGATGCAGCGTCATGCGCGGCTGCACCGCCAGCCAGCGCGCACCGGCCCCCGCGACGATCGGGCCATCGTGCAACAGCACCAGCTCGCAGCGCTGCTCGAGCGCCTCGTTGCGTGCCGCCCCGTGCATATGCGGCCATGGACTTGCCGTGGCATCCGCGCGGGCGAGAAGCAAGAGCGCATCTGCCTGGCGCATGCACAGCTTGCTCCAGCTGCTAGGGGCCGCATCCGCGACGTAGACCACATACTCGTTGGCGGTCTCCACGAGATGGAACCAGTGGCTCGTATGCTCCGCGCCGCGCACGCTCCAGACGAGCTCGGTGCGTCCGTAGCGTGAGAGGGCGGCGACGAGCGTGGTCGCGAAGCCGGCGACGTCGATCTCGATGCTGTGCGGCACGATGGTGAAGGTATGAGCGCCATGGGACGGCCGCGCTCCGTGCGATTGCAATAGCTCCAGTCTGTCGACGGTGATCTGCGCGATGCGCAGCATCGCCTCGGGGTAACCGCGAAAGACGCGATCGAACGCGTCGCGGGACAGGCGCGCCAGCTCCGTATCGCGCAGCGCAGTGACCGTCGCACTGCGCGCCCGCCCGGAGATGAGCCCCATCTCGCCGGCCATGTCACCCGCGAAGATGCGCGCCGTCAGACGCCGCTCTCCACCAGGCTCGCGCACGAAAACGCCGAGGCACCCGCTCAATACCACATACAGCGCGTCCGCAGCTTCGCCGGCCTCGAACAGTGTCGCGCCGCCGGGCAGCGACAGCCAGTCGACTTCCGCGGCGATCGCCTGCAGCACCGTGGCGTCGAGGCCCGCGAAGGGCGGCAATGCACCCAGCACGGCGCGCAAGTCGGAGCGCAAGGCGACAGTCTGTTCAGGAAGATCGTTTTCCACGAGCCGTTCCGTCTCGAGCGCCCGCCGCGCCGCGCGGGCTTACCTTGCCGCCTCCAGGATCGCGGTGACGCCCATGCCTCCGGCAGTGCACACCGAGATCAGCCCGCGCTTGGCGCGGGGGTCTGTCGCGAGCAGCTTGGCGAGCGTCGCCACGATGCGCGTGCCCGTCGCCGCAAACGGGTGACCGATCGCCACGCTGCCGCCTTTGACGTTGAGTCTGGCGGGTTCGATGGACCCCAGCGGACCGGGCAGACCCAGCACCTCACGACAGTATTCGGCCGACTCCCAGGCTTTGAGCGTACACAGCACCTGCCCAGCGAAGGCCTCGTGGATCTCGTAATAGTCGAAGTCGGAGAGCTGCAGACCCGCATCCGCCAGCATCGCGGGAACGGCATACGCCGGGGCCATGAGCAAGCCTTCCTTGCCACCCACAAAATCCACCGCCCACTGCTTGCCGTAGCTGAGCCAGGCGAGCACTGGCAGGTCGCGCGCCGCGGCCCAGGCCTCCGAGGCGAGCAGCACAGCGCTCGCGCCATCCGTGAGCGGCGAGCTGTTGCCGGCAGTCAGAGTTCCCGCGCCACTGAAATCGAAAGAAGGTCTTAGCTTGCCGAGCTTGTCGAGGGAGGTGTCGGCACGGACGTTGTTGTCGCTCTTCAATCCGCGGTAGGCGATCACGAGATCGTCGTAGAAGCCATCGCGCCAGGCGGCCGCCGCTCGCACGTGACTCTCGTACGCGAGCTGGTCCTGCGCCTCGCGGGTGATTTTCCAGCGCTTCACCATGAGCTCGGTGCTCTGTCCCATGGACAGGCCGGTGCGCGGCTCGACCACGCCGAGCATCACTGGCTTGAAGTGGCGTGGCCGCAAGCCGAAGAACGGCCGTATGCGCTGCCACGCCGAGTGTCCGAGGTAGCTGCGCAGCAGAAGCTGCTGATACGCGCGCGGATAGGCGATCGGTGGGTCGCTGATCGAGTCGGTGCCGCCCGCGATGCCGGCATCGATCTGCCCGAGCGCGATCTTGTTGCCGAGCAGGATGGCCGCCTCGAGGCTCGTGCCGCACGCGCGCTGCACGTCGAGGCCCGGCGTATGCGGATCGAGGCCCGCGGAGAGCACGCACTCGCGCACCAGGTTGTAGTCCTTCGCGTGCTTGATGACAGCGCCGGCGATCACATCGCCGAGCCGCTGGCCCTCGAGGCGGAACCGTGTGACCAGGCCGCGGAGGGTATCGGTCAGGAGCTCTTGATTCCCCACGGCGGCATACGCGCCGTAGGCGCGCGCGAAGGGCACGCGGATTCCACCCAACACTGCGACGCGCTTTGGCGCGGAGCCGACGAGCATGGTCCTTCCTCAGGCAGCCGAAGGTCATTCAATGCGAAGCTCGAGCGATAGTAGCGCGGCGGCTCGCTTCGCTGCCACGCTCATGGTGAGGGATGACGTGGTGCCCGGCGCTGCTCCGCGGGCGTACACTTGAGTGCAGGTGCGGTAGATCGACGAATGAGGTCTGCATGCGCGTCGCCGTGATCATTCCGACGCTTGACGATGCAGAGTCGCTTGCGGGATTGCTGTCGCGGCTGACACATCTGAATCCTGTGGCCGACGAGCTCATCGTCGTCGGTGGAACCGCGAGCTGCGAGCTCGCGTGCCGCAGCGCCGGCGCCGTGTGGGTCGCGGGGCATACCGCGCGCGGTGGACAGCTCGCCCTGGGCGCGGCGCGCGCGCGGGCCGATGTGCTCTGGTTCCTGCGCACCGATTGCGAGCCGCACAGCAGCGCCGTCGCGGCGCTGTGCGGAGCGGTGCAAGCGGGCGCGGCCGGCGGCTACTTCCGCTTCCGCTTCGCGGGTCCGCGCACTCGGATCAAGCACGCTCTCGAGCGCTGCATCGGCCTGCGCGCGCGCATCGGCACCGTCTATGGAGATCAGGGTCTCTTCGTCACGCGCGCCGCCTACGAGGCCACTCCGGGTTTCACCCTGCAGCCGCTCTTCGAGGAGGTGGCGCTGGTACGCGCCCTCAAGCGCACCGGACGCTTCGTCGCGTTGCCCCTGCCGCTGGCGGTGTCCGCGCATCGCTGGGAGTGCGAGGGCTTTTTGCGCCGCGCGCTCGCCGATCGGCTGCTCGTGCTCGCCTTCATGTGCGGCGTGGCGCCGGCGAGGCTCGCCCGCTGGCGCGGAGCGCGCGCGCAGCCGGCGCCGGCAGGATACGGGCGCCGCAGAGATACCGCGTTGCGTCTCTAGCGACGATCCTTTCGGTAGCGCGCGCCCTACAGGGATAGGAAGTCGATCACGGCGCGCTGCGCGTCGGTCATGCGCTCGCGCGCTGTGACCAGTGCGCCCTCCAGCGTGTGGCGCGAGGGCAGCGCCTCGTCCTCGCGATGGTTCGCGACGACGCGCGCGAGCAGCTGCTGAATCCGTGCGAGATTGGCGCGGAAGTGCTGCAGCGCCAACTCAGCGGTGACGTGCTGCGCGGGATCATCCATCCAGGAATCGTAGTCCGTTACCACGGCGATCGAGCAGTAGCTCAATTGCGCTTCGCAGGCGAGAAAGGCCTCCGGAACGTTGGTCATGCCGACCACATCGGCGCCCGCATCGCGCAACAGGAAGCTCTCCGCGCGCGTGCCGAAGCGCGGCCCTTCCACGCACGCGTAGGTGCAGCTCTCATGCATCTGGATGCCGAGCTCAGAGGCGCTGCGCGCCACGAGATCGGCCGTAGCCGCGCAGATGGGCCGCGCCATGGCGACGTGCGCCACGAGGCCGTTGCCGAAGTAGCTGGCGGCACGCCGGCCCTTGGTGAAATCGAGGTATTGCGCAGGCAGTGCGAGATCTCCAGGAGCGAGCTCGGCGCGCAGGCTCCCCACGGCCGACACGCCGATGACAGTGCGCACACCCACGCTCTTCAGCGCCCACACATTCGCGCGGAAATTGATCTCGCCCGGGATGAGCTCATGGGCGAGACCGTGGCGGGCGAGGAAGGCAACCGGTCGGGCTCGCATGGAGCCGAGCATGAGCGGGGCGGAGGGGGCTCCAAAGGGCGTGTCGATGGTGCGCTTCTCGGTGAGCTCGAGTTCCTCCATCCCGTAAAGTCCGGTGCCGCCGATGATGCCGATCATGGACGCCTTTCTTGATCCGACCCGCGGTTGAGTCCGGTGTCGCCAGCGGGCAAGATGCCCCAAACGGCGATCACAGAACAACTCTCGAGTAAAACGCTTGCCCCGCCCCGGAATCGACCGAGCCTTCGAGAAACGCCTCTCTGCCCTGGTGAACAGCGGCGCCCCCCAGGTGCTGCAGGGCGGACGCAAGGGCGTCGAGAAGGAGTCGCTGCGCGTCACTCCCGAGGGTCGGATCGCGCAGACGCCGCATCCGCGTGCGCTCGGCTCCGCACTCACCAATCCGCACATCACGACGGATTTTTCCGAGGCACTGATCGAGCTCGTCACGCCGCCTTTCGCGACCAGCTGGGAGCTTCTGCAGTATCTGCTCGACTTGCACCAGTTCGTGTACAGGCACCTGGGGGACGAGCTACTGTGGGCAACGAGCATGCCGTGCCCGATAGAGAGCGAGGAGAACATTCCGATCGCGCAGTACGGCACCTCGAACGTCGCGCGCATGAAGACGGTGTACCGCCGCGGCCTGAGCGTGCGCTACGGGCGCATGATGCAGGCCATCTCCGGCGTGCACTTCAACTATTCATTCCCCGAGCGCTTCTGGGAGGCTTACGCCGCAGTGCGCGCAGCGCGCGACTCGGGGCGCAATTTCATCTCGGCGAGCTACTTCGACCTGCTCCGCAACTATCGCCGCTACGGTTGGATCGTGCTGTATCTGTTCGGTGTCTCGCCGGTGGTATGTCAGTCGTTTCTGAAGGGGCGCACGCTCGACATGCCGCAGCTTGCGCCCGGAACTCTTTACGAGCCGTACGCCACCTCCCTGCGCATGAGCGATATCGGCTATCGCAACCGCAATCAGGCGGGGCTGTCGGTCTCGGTCAACAGCCTGGAGGAGTACGTGCGCGATCTGTCGCGCGCCATCAGCACGCCCCATCCCCCCTACCAGGCGCTCGGCGTGCAGGTGGACGGCGAGTATCGCCAGCTGAATGCCAACATTCTGCAGATCGAGAACGAGTACTACAGCTTCATTCGTCCCAAGCGCGTCGCGCGCTCCGGCGAGCGGCCGACCAAGGCGCTGCTGCGCGCCGGTGTGGAGTACGTGGAGGTGCGCGCGCTCGATGTCAGTGCCTTCGATCCGGTCGGGGTCAATCAGCACAAGCTGCGCTTCCTCGAGGCCTTTCTCGCCCTCTGCCTGCTCAAGGACAGTCCGCCGATCGGCGCTTCCGAGCAGGACGCGCTCGATGAGAACCACCTGCTCGTCGCCCGCCGTGGCCGCGAGCCTGGGCTGATGCTCGCGCGCGATGGGCGGCCGGCGCCGCTCGCGGCCTGGGCGCTGGAGCTGCTCGATTCGATGAGCGGCATTTGCGAGGTGCTCGATCACGGCGATCCGGCGCAACCCTATGCGCAGTCGCTCGCCACCCAGACCGCCAAGGTGCGGGACGCGCGGCTCACTCCCTCGGCGCGGCTGCTCGCGGAGCTGCAATCGACGGGCGAGCGCTTCTTCGATGTGGCGCTGCGCATATCGGCCATGCACAAAGCCTATTTTCTCGATCTCTATATGCCGAATCCGGAGCGGCAGAAGGAGCTCGCCGCGGAAGCCGCAGAGTCGCTGGTCAAGCAGCAGGCGCTCGAGCGCGCCGAGAAGCAATCCTTCGAGCAGTACCTCGCGCGCTACTTCGCGGCCTGAGGCGCGCCTGAGCTCGCGGCGCACGCCGCCGCCATGCCTCGCGATCGCTACTTCAATAGATCGCTACTTCGTCACGTCCGCGCGCATCGCGCGCCGCACGGAACATCGAGGCGCTCGAATGCTCCATGACAATCGTGCCTTGCGCGTCGACGGCAATGATTCCGCCCCTGCCGCCGATCGCCGCCAGTCGCTGGTAGAGCGTCTCGTGCACCGCGGCGGTGAGCGACAAGCCGCGGTATTCCACCGACATGCTGACGTGGTGAGCGGCGACCGCGCGGATGAAGAACTCTCCATGTCCCGTCGCAGACACGGCACAGACGCCATTCTTGGCGTAGGTCCCCGCACCGATCAGCGGTGAGTCGCCCACGCGCCCGTGCCGCTTGAGCGCCATCCCGCCGGTGGAGGTGGCGGCGGCGAGGTCACCGCGTACATCACGCGCGACGGCACCGACCGTGCCTGCGTCCAGGGACGGATCGGCCGCGCCCTCGAGTCGTGCCTGCAATTGCTGCAGGCGCTGCGGCGTGCGGAAGTAGAGATTGGGCACCAGCGGCACGCTCTCCTCCAGCGCGAACTCTTCCGCGCCGGCACCGACGAGCAATACGTGGCGCGACTTCTCCATCACCCGCCGCGCAAGATCGATGGGGTTCTTGATGTGGCGCACGCAGGCGACGGCGCCCGCGCGCTGCTCCCGGCCTTCCATGACCGAGGCATCGAGCTCCGCCCAGCCGTCGCGGGTGAGCGTGGCGCCGCGGGCGGCGTTGAACTGCGGGTCATCCTCGAGAACGCGCACCGCTGAAGTGACGGCATCCAGGCTCGAGCCGCCGCGCTCGAGCACCTCGTAGCCCGCATGCAGTGCCGCAGCGAGGCCAGCGCGATAGCTCACCTCTTCCTGGGGGGTGAGGCGCCCCTGCGGAATGCCGCCTGCTCCGCCATGAATCGCCAATGCCAGCATGCGCACACCTCATCCGAGCGCTGCACCTGCGGTCATGATCGCACGGATGCCGGGAACGGAGCGCTCGCACCAAGCGGGGGCGCGTGCCAGAAATCGGTGCGTCCGGGGAGTGCAGTGCGCGGCGTCGCGCCGCGTGAATGCGGCAAATGCGGGCGCGTGCGCATGGAGGGCGCATGGCATGAAAGCTGCAAAACCGCCTCAGGCTGCGTAACATTCACTCGAGCAGCGTCGACCGGGAAACCACGACATGAAACTCGTCACCGCGATCATCAAGCCCTTCAAGCTCGACGAGGTGCGCGCTGCGCTTTCGGACATCGGGGTTTCGGGCATGACGGTTACTGAGGTCAAGGGATTTGGACGCCAGCGCGGTCATACGGAGCTGTATCGCGGAGCCGAGTACGTCGTGGACTTCGTGCCGAAGACGCGCATCGAGGTGGCCGTGCGCAGTGATCTGCTCGACCAGGTGGTCGAGGCGATTCTCAAGTCGGGCAAGACCGGCAAGGTCGGTGACGGCAAGATCTTCATCACTGACGTGCAGCGCGCGATTCGCATCCGCACCGGCGAGACCGACAAGTCCGCGCTGTAGTTGCGACGGGCTGCAACCCTGACCGGAGCTAACTGCGGCGATAAACGCTGTGGAGCACGATCCGGCCCACGGTCGGGTCGGACATCTGCTGCGTGAGTGTCAGCGCGCCGCTGGTTGGATTCACCTCGTAGCTCTCGGTGCGCTGTGCGTGCGTCGTGTAGTTCGCCTTCAAGACGAATTCCTCGCGCAGGAACGTCGGCGTGATGATGGCGGTACCGTAGTCGTCGATGCGCGAGAGCCTCTCGCCCACGTGGTAGTCCCGCGCAGGCAGCTGATCGGCGCGGATGGAGACCACGTCATCCTGCACGTCCAGGTGCAGTGCCTTCGGTGGCAGCAGGGCTTCGCGCAACCGCGCCTTGAGGCCGCGAAAGTCCGGTCCGACCAGCCCCGGACCCCCGTAGCGATCACCGGGTGTATCGAAACTGTAGTCCGGGGTATCTGTCCCGCTGTCAGGGGGACCACCCGACGGCGGCTGTTCCGGACCGTAGCCGTAGTGCGCCAGTCGATGCCGGAGCCTGGCTTCGGCCGTGCTCATGA
>DATJVD010000013.1:0-126035 GCA_035501955.1 Steroidobacteraceae bacterium | reverse complement strand
TCCCCACTACTGGGCAGATTCCGAAGCATTACTCACCCGTTTGCCGCTCGTCGCCAGGATTGCTCCCGCGTTACCGCTCGACTTGCATGTGTTAGGCACGCCGCCAGCGTTCAATCTGAGCCAGGATCAAACTCTTCACTTAAAGATTTTGAGCTTTAAGCACAGAGTGGATCCAAAAGCCCAACTAATTGCCGGACATTTGGTCACTCGGTCTGACGCCCAACGGACATCGACGCGAGTCCCCACACAAATTACCTGCCGAATTTTTAAAGAGCATCCCGGGCCGCTCAGGACCGGGTAACGCGCGTTGCCGCGCGCCAAAACGAAGGGGGCGGAAGTATAGCCCCAGCGGGCCCTCCGTCAACCTGCGTCTTCTACCCATGCAGCCGTCGCGGCGTCGCATCTCGCGACGCGCTGCGCGCATCTGATGCGCTGCGATCAAGCTACCGGGGGCCGCGCAGTATAACTGTCATAAGCAGCTTGTCAAAGGATTGTCGCGACCGCCGCAAGAGGCTTTCTGCCTCGGTGCCGGTCACGCTGCGACCACGGGCGACAAATCTTTCAAGCTCAAAGCCTTAGATCAACCCGAGCCCACGGCTCGGCAGGCCCAACCAGCGAAGCTCCCGGGCACTCTAAGCGATGGGGCGAGCCGCGCGGCGAATTTCAACTGACTTTGGCGCGCAGCTCGAGCCTGATCCGGGCGAAACGACGCGACCCGACTTGCAGCACGTGCTCGGCGCCCGCGGCCAGCTTGAGGTTGCGGTCGGTGACACGTGATCCGTCGATCCTGACGGCCCCCTCATCGATCTTGCGATTCGCCTCGGAGGTGCTCGTGGCCAGCCCCGTCTCCTTGAGGACGTTGGCGAGCCTCAATCCCCCCTCCTCGACCTGCAGCACCTGAACCGGAAGATCGGAGGGCACGACCCGCTCGCTTACCCGCGCGATGAACTCGCGCTGTGCACGCTCGGCTGCCGCGGGCCCGTTGAAGCGGGCCACGAGCTCGCTTGCGAGCTCGAGCTTCACGTCGCGTGGATTGCGACCTTCCGCGACCGCGCGCCGCAAAGTGGCGAGCTCCTGCAACGCTCGAAAGCTCAGCAGCTCGTAGTAACGCCACATGAGCTCGTCGGAGATGGACATGACTTTGCCGAACATCGAGTCGGGGCTCTCCGCGATACCGATGTAGTTGCCGAGCGATTTCGACATCTTGTTCACACCGTCGGTGCCTTCGAGCAGCGGCATCGTCAGCACGACTTGCGGCTCCTGGCCGTAGGCCTCCTGCAGCTGCCGTCCCACGAGCAGATTGAACTTCTGATCGGTGCCACCGAGCTCCACGTCCGCTTGCAGCGCGACGGAGTCGTAACCCTGGGCGAGCGGATAGAGAAACTCGTGAATCGCAATCGGCTGACCGCCGCGGTAGCGCTTCGCGAACTCATCGCGCTCGAGCATGCGTGCGACGGTGTAGTGAGCGGCGATCTTCACGAATTCGAGCGCCGGCATGGCCGCGAGCCAGCGCGAGTTGAAATCGATGCGCGTGCGCTCCGCGTCGAGAATCTTGAATACCTGCCGCTCGTAGGTGCGGGCATTCTCCTGCACCTCCTCGGGGGTGAGCGCGGGGCGCGTGGCATTGCGTCCGGAGGGATCTCCGATGAGCCCGGTGAAGTCCCCGATCAGAAAGATGACTTCGTGGCCGAGCTGCTGAAACTGACGCATTTTGTTCAGGAGCACCGTGTGCCCGAGATGCAGATCGGGAGCGGTGGGGTCGAAACCTGCCTTGATACGCAGCGGTTTGCCGCGCTTGAGCTTGCGCACGAGATCGCTCACGGTGAGCACTTCCTGCGCACCGCGCTCGAGCTCCTGCAATTGCTCCTGTTGGTCGCTTGTCGTCGGCTCCACGCGGCGCACTCTACCGGGCTCGACCGCTGCCACGCCACAGCGCGCGGGCCCTGCGCCGCGGATCACATCCGCGCGTCCTCCGATTGACCCAAGCCACGCCGCTGGGTAGGGTCTCTCGATGTTTAACGGGATGCCCTCGAAACTGCGCTTCCTGCGGGCGCCGTCGACCTGGCGGCTTCTCGGGGGTTGCGCGGTGCTGGGCTGTGGGCTGCTGCTCGGATCCCACTACATTCACCGCACCCCGGGCCTCAAGACCGCCACGCTGACCGCGAGCGCGCGCCAGAATTCGGGCGCGGCTGCCTCGACTTCCGTGCAACCGGCTGCGGCTGTGCCCGGCACTTCGATGCAGCCAACCGCGGCGGCACCCCAAGCGGCAGCCGGCATCATCACCCAGCCCGCGACCCACAATGCCCCAACGGCTCTAGTTCCAATCCCGGGTCCCACGCTGAGCAATGTGACCGTGGGGCGCAACGACACGCTCGAGCGGATCTTCCGGCGCATGCAGCTCGACCTGGTCGATCTTGCGACCCTGCGGGCGCTGCCCGGTCTCAAGGCGCATCTCGACGAGCTGCGTCCCGGCGAGACGCTCGCGATTGAATCCTCGGACGGCCACCTCGTGGGCCTCAAGCGCCGTTTGAGTGTCGCGGAAACCCTGCAGGTGATCAAAGACGGCACGTCCTTCCGCGCCGACGTTCTGCAGATTCCGCTCGAGATCCGTTCGCGAACGGTGACGGGCACCATCGACAGCTCGCTGTTCGAGGCGATGACCGCCGCCGGTGCGCACGACCAGACCGCCGTGTCCCTTGCAGATATCTTCGCCTATGACATCGATTTCGTGCTCGACATCCAGCCGGGCGACTCCTTCACCGTGACGTACGAGGAGATCTTCGAGAATGGCAAGTATCTTCAGGACGGGCCCATTCTCGCGGCGCGCTTCGTGACCCAGGGCCGCGAGTACGTTGGGCTGCGCTACGTCTCACCGAGCGGCAAGGTCGGCTATTACTCCGCAGAGGGGCGCAGTCTGCGCAAAGCGTTCCTGCGTGCACCGCTCGAGTTCACGCGCGTGAGCTCGCCCTTCACCCTGCATCGCCGTCACCCGATCCTGAACCTCATCCGTGCACACACGGGCGTGGACTACGCCGCGCCCATCGGCACTCCGGTGCGTGCGGCAGGTGAAGGGCGAATCCTGTTTGCGGGACGCAGGGGCGGCTACGGCAATCTCGTCGAGATCGACCACTCGCGCGGCATCCATACCGTCTATGGACATCTGTCGCGTTTCGCCCGCGGCATCCGTCCTGGTCGCTTCGTAGAGCAGGGGGCCGTGATCGCTTATGTCGGCATGACCGGCCTCGCGACCGGACCCCACCTGCACTATGAGTACCGGGTAAACGGGGTCTACAGGAACCCGCAGACGGTGAATCTCCCCGATGCGGGGCCGATCGAGCCGGACTTGCTCGAAGACTTCATCTCCAAGACCCGGCCGCTCATCGCCTCCCTGTACCTGCCGACCGGGCCAGCGCTCGTCTCACGGTGACCGCGGGACGCGACCTGCTTCATGTCGCTGTAAAGTCGATCACCCGCATAATGTGACCACCGCGAAGATCACGAGCGACCCCCGTGGACGCGCCAGACCTCAAGTCGCCTGACTACTACATAAATCGCGAGCTGTCCTTCCTGGAGTTCAATCAGCGTGTGCTCGCGCTCGCCTTCGACGAGTCGGTGCCGCTGCTGGAGCGGCTGAAGTTTCTCTGTATCTCGTCGAGCAATCTCGATGAGTTCTTCGAGATTCGCGTGGCGGGCCTGAAGCACCTGCACGAGCTCGGCTCCGCCCAGCTCGCGCCGGATGCGCTCACGATTCCCGAGCAGCTCGCTGCGATCCACGAGCGCTCGCTGCATCTGGTGGCCGAGCAGTACCGCTGCTTGAACGAGGTCATCCTGCCGCTGATGCGCGCCGCGGGCATCAGTCTGCTCGGCCGTAGTGAATGGACCCCCGAGACACACCGCTGGCTGGAGCAATATTTCGAGCTCGAGATCGAGCCCGTGCTGAGCCCGCTCGGGCTCGATCCCGCACGGCCCTTCCCGCGCATCCAGAACAAGAGCCTCAACTTCATCGTGCGCCTCTCGGGGAAGGACGCCTTCGGGCGCGACAGCGAGCTGGCCATCGTGCAGGCACCGCGCTCGTTGCCGCGCGTCGTGCCCGTGCCGCAGGAGGACGGGCAGCGCTCGTTCGTGCTGCTGACCGGCATCGTGCACAACTTCGTGCACAAGCTCTTTCCCGGCATCGAGGTCGTCGGCTGCTATCAATTCCGCGTTACCCGCAACAGCGACCTGTTCGTCGACGAGGAGGAGATCGACGATCTGCGCCGCGCGCTCGAGGGCGAGCTCGCCCATCGCCGTTACGGCGAGGCGGTGCGTCTTGAGACCTCGCGGGATTGCCCGGACGATGTCATCGAGTTTCTGCTGCAACAGTTCGCGCTCAAGGACACTGACCTGTTTCGGGTGCCAGGTCCGGTCAATCTGAACCGCCTGACCGCAGTGTACGACCTGGTACAACGCCCGGAGCTGAAATACCCGCTATTCACTCCGGGCGTTCCCAAGCGCATCACCGCGAGTCCCGATCTGTTCGCGGCGATTCGCCAGAAGGACCTGCTGCTGCATCACCCTTACCAGAGCTTCGGCCCAGTGATGGATTTCGTGCGTCAGGCAGCTGTCGACCCGCAGGTACTCGCCATCAAGCAGACGCTCTACCGTACGGGAGCCGAGTCGCCGCTGGTCGATGCGCTCGTGTCGGCGGCCCAGGCGGGCAAGGATGTGACCGTGATTGTCGAGCTGCGCGCGCGCTTCGACGAGGAAGCCAACATCGAGCTGTCGAATCGCCTGCAGGAGGCCGGGGCGCACGTGATGTACGGCGTCGTCGGCTTCAAGACTCACGCCAAGCTCACCATGATCGTGCGCCGTGAGTCCGAAGGCATCCGCCGCTACTGTCATCTCGGCACGGGGAACTATCACCCGAAGACGGCGCGCGCCTACACCGACTACGGACTGTTCACCTGCGATAAGGATATCGGCCAGGACGTACACGAGATCTTCTTGCAGCTCACGAGCCTCACTAAAACGCCGCAGTTGCATCGCCTGCTGCAGTCGCCCTTCGGTCTGCACCAGGCGATGCTCACCAAGCTCGAGCGCGAGGCGGGGCACGCGCGCGCCGGCAAGCCAGCGCGCGTGATCGCGAAGATGAATTCCCTGGTGGACCCGCAGGCGATCGAGGCCCTCTATCGCGCATCCTGCGCGGGTGTCAGGATCGATCTCATCGTGCGCGGCATCTGCGCTCTGCGTCCCGGTATACCCGCGGTCTCCGAGAACATCTCCGTGCGCTCGATCGTCGGACACTTTCTCGAGCACTCACGCGCGTTCTACTTCCAGAACGACGGTGATCCCGAGCTCTACTGCGCAAGCGCGGACTGGATGGAGCGCAACTTCTTCCGTCGCGTGGAGGTTGCCTTTCCGATCAAGCGACGCTCGCATAGCGAGCGCATCCTGCGCGATCTCGACGTGTATCTCTCGGACAATACTCAGGCCTGGCAGCTGGGCGCCGACGGTCTGTACCGGCGCCACGTGCCGGGGAATCAGCCGGCCGTATGTGCGCAGGAGACGCTGCTCGACGCCTACGCGGTGATTTCAGGCTTCATTCTCTAGAAGTTCGACCCACGTCGAAGCCGGCCGGATCTGTGCCTTCAGCTGCGGTTGCTGAATACGCGCAGGCGAAAGCCGTGCGGCTTGAGGTAGTCGATCTCCTGCTGGAGATCGGCCGTCGTGAGCGGGTGATCTTTCAACCAGCGGTTGGGGAAGCGCAGTTCGAGAAAGCGTGGCTTCGCCGTGAGCTCGATCGCCGGCAGCGCGTCGGGGCTGCGGCCGCGGTGCAGAAGCACTGCCAGCCGCAGCAGGATGATGAGATAGAGCGCCAGGCGGTCCCAGGGCGGCACCAGCTCGTCCAGCCCCTCGAGCGACAGCTTACGGCGATGCCCGCCGACCAGCCGCGCCAGCAACCGCTGCTCCTCACGCGGAAATCCTGGCATGTCCGCGTTCTCGAGCAGATAGGCGCCGTGCCTGTGGTAGCCGTTGTGCGATACGTCCAGGCCGATCTCGTGCAGGCGCGACGCCCATTTGAGTGCCAGCGCCGCGAGCGGATCGTCCAACTTCCAGGAGGCGGACACCTGCTCGCGAAACTGCAGCACGCTCGCCTCGACCCGCTCGGCTTGTGTCAGATCCACGTGATAGCGCCGCTGCATCCCACGGACCGTGCGCTCGCGCGCATCCTCGTCCGTGAAGCGACCGAGCATGTCGTACAGGAGCCCCTCGCGCATGGCCCCATCGGCAATGCGCATCTCCTGGATGCCGAGCATGTCGAACACTTCCGTAAGAATCGCTGCGCCGCCCGGAAACACGGGCCGGCGGTCGTCGGTGATCGCGGCGAGCTGCAGTGCGCGCACGTTTCCGGCGTCGCCGAGGTAGCGCAGCACGCGCGCCAACCCCGCCGGTGTGATCGAGGTGGTTTGCGGATCGAGCTCCCGGATCGCCTCGCCGATGGCGCGCACCGTGCCCGAGCTGCCCACGGTGCTGTCCCAGCCGCGGCGGCGAAACGCCGCCTGCACCGGCTCGAGCTCCAAGCGCGCCGCGACTCGCGCGCGCGCCAGCCGTTTGGGCGAGATCTTTCCGTCGCGGAAGAAACGTTCGCTCACGCTCACGCAGCCCATCTGCAGACTCTCGAGCTCGAGCGGTGCCAGGGCTTCGCCGACGATGAGCTCCGTGCTGCCGCCGCCGATGTCCACCACGAGTCTCTTGCCGGGCTCGCTCGGCATGGTGTGCGCCACGCCGGAATAGATGAGCCGCGCCTCCTCCATCCCGCCGATGATCTCGATCGGGTGGCCGAGCGCCTCGCGGGCGCGCTCGAGAAAGGCCTGCTTGCGGCGTGCGCGGCGCAGTGCGTTGGTGCCGACCACGCGCACACTATCGGCGTGCATGTCGCGCAGTCTCTGCCCGAAGCGCTCCAGACAAGCGAGTGCCCGCGCCTGCACGTCCTTGTCGAGGCGCCCGTTCTCCTCGACCCCGGCCGCCAGACGCACCATCTCGCGCAGCCGGTCGATGATCACGAGCTGGCCGTGCGAATAGCGCGCCACCACCATGTGAAAGCTGTTCGATCCGAGATCGACAGCTGCCAGAATGTCCGGAACGGGTTGGTGAGCGGCCGCCGGTGAGCTATCCGGGGCGGTGCGGGCCAGAGCAGCCGGACTCACGAGTGCTCGGAACTCAGGCCGTGAAGGAGGACCCGCACCCGCAGGTGGTCGTCGCGTTGGGATTGCGAATCACGAATTGCGCACCCTCGAGACCCTCGCGGTAGTCGATCTCCGCGCCGGAGAGATACTGCACGCTCATGGGATCGACGAGCAGCTTGACTCCCTGGTTCTGCACGCAGGTGTCACCGTCCTGCAGCTCCTCGTCGAACTCGAACCCGTACTGCAGGCCCGAGCAGCCGCCGCCCTGCACGAACACGCGCAGCATGAGCTTCGGATTGCCCTCACCGCGGATGAGGTCCGCGACCTTGCGTGCGGCCGCGTCCGTGAAGATGAGCGCTGGGCTCGATGAATCACTGTCCGGTGCGGTTACGAGTGCGTCCATTCGCTTGCCTGATATCACATAATTGCGTGTGGCTGCGCCGAGACAAGTGTATGGGGGCGCGGCGGCGCGGTCAAAGTCCTCAGGCGAGCACAGACTCCACCTCTACCGGACGCTCGACTCGGGAGGTGGGCACGGGCTTGGCGCGCTCCTTCGAGGACAACGGCACCAGCTTACCGACGATCTCCGCACCCAATGAGGACTCGATCACACCGTAACGCACGTCGCCCACGATCTTCGCGCTCGGACCGAGCACGAGGCGATCGCTCGCCAATATGTCACCTTTGATCGTCCCGTCGAGCATCAGCGTGCACACCTCGACGGAGCCCTCGATGCGGCCCGTCTTGCTCACGGACAGGGTCGAGCCGGGAGTGCCGCCGGCGCCCACGTTGCCCGTGACCTGGCCGTCGAGATGCAGGCCGCCGGCGAAGTCGATGTTGCCCTCGATGCGGACGCTCTTGCCGATGAGGTTATCGATGCGGCTGGTCTTCGCGTCGCGGCCGAACATGGTCGCCTCGGGTACCCAAAGGCTACAAAGTGTCCACTCTCCACGGAAACGTTTGCGTGAGCGGGGCATCAGTTTTGCGGGTCGAGCGCACCTGCACTGTGAGCCGCTCCGGGTGAAAGGCGGCGGGCACCAGCACCTCGTCGTCGAAGCTCTGAAAATAGCGAAATGTGAAGCTGTGCTCGTGCAATTTGCCGCTCGTCAGGGCCGGGAAATCCAAAGTTGCGGCGCTGCCCTGCGACTGGCCTTCAACACTGAGGATGAGCGCTCCGCTCAGGGATGTCTCCGGGTGTCCGGCTTCGACGAGTGTCAGGTGCACGTGGTACAGATCGGCATGCTCTCCCGGGGTGATGCGCAGCTGCACGATCTTCAACCCGAGCTCCGAGCCGCTTCCGGTCGTGTCATTCGCAACGACGCTGCGATAGAACGCCAGCTCCTGACTCTGCCGTGCAACTTGACCCTGCAGCTCTCCGATGGTGCGGGCCAGGTCGGCACGCTCTTGCTTCTGCCCCACGGTGACCGTGTCGAGCTCGGCGAGGCGCGTGCGCAGCTGCCGCGCCGTATCTTCGGCCTTCCCGAGAGCGACCTCGTACTCGACGCGCTGCTGAGCCGCAGCTTGACGGTCGTAGCCGCCGTCGTAACGGCCAAGCTCGTAGATTGCGTAGAGCATGAGCACGGCCAGCATCGACCCGGCGATGACGAGCAGCAGGCGCGCCACTGGGGTGCGCCTGCGTACGACGACATGCGTCGGCATCTCGATCATTCGGCTCCAGCGCCGCAGCCTCTGCGGCAGAGTGTCGCGAGCTCAGTCGAGCGAGGCGGCGGTGGAGCGCGGCACGTGCTCGTGTGGTGCCGCCACCTCCGGCCACCACGCCGGCTGCGCGGGCGGCCCCTGGGGGAAAGCGATCGGCGCCAGCTCCTTGAGCGCCTGCACATACACGGCACGCTTGAAGTAGATCACCTCGCGGACCGGCTCCCAGTAGTTCGTCCAACGCCATTGGTCGAATTCGGGTTCCGCGGTCGACTGCAGCTCGAAGCGCGCGTCATCGCGTTGCAGCCGCAACAGGCACCAGCGCTGCTTCTGGCCGATGCACACCGGATGACGATTGCGGCGCACGTACCGCAGCGGCAGCCGGTAGTGCACCCAGCTGGCGGTGTGCCCGAGGAGCAGCACGTCGTCCCGCGTCAGCCCGATCTCTTCGTGCAGCTCCCTGTAGAGCGCCTCCTCCAGATCCTCTCCCTCGCGCATGCCGCCTTGCGGAAACTGCCAGCCGCGTCCACCTGCGCGGCGCCCGAGAAATACCGTACCGTCACCGCGCATCAACACGATGCCGACGTTCGCACGAAACCCCTCGGTATCGATCACGTCGCCCATCACGCGCGAAGCATGCAGCACACTCGCCCCCTTGCGCTAGCCTAGAGCTTTGGCACTGGAGAGACTGTGAGCAAGTCGCGATCCTCGGGTGTGACCCAAAAGCCAGCCTCGAGACTGTTCGCACTGCGCGGCCGCTGGGGCAAGGCGGTGGCTCTTCTGGTGCTGGCCGCCGCGATCATCGTGCTGTCGCTTTTCAGCGGCAGCGCCGAGATCGGCATGCGGCGGGTGCTCGCCGCGCTCCTCGGCAGCGCGGACGATGCCGCGCGCAGCATCGTTCTCGACCTGCGCGTCCCACGGCTCATCGCCGCGTTCGCCGTGGGCAGCCTGTTGGCGCTCGCCGGCGTGCTGCTGCAGGCACTGTTCCGCAATCCACTCGCCGACCCTTATGTGCTCGGTGTCTCAGGAGGGGCCGCGGTCGGCGCGGTGATCGCCCTGTCGCTGGGCGCCGCCCAACTGCTCGTGCAGTCCTCGGCCACAGCGGGTGCTTTCCTGATCATGATCATCGTGTACGCGCTCGGTCGCGGCGGTGGCACCACGCGGCTGCTCTTGATCGGAGTCGCCCTCGCCAGCACCTGCGGCGCGCTCGTCACCGTGCTTTTGACCTCGGCGGATGCGACGCGCGTACGCGGCATTGTCTTCTGGCTGGCGGGCGATCTGGGTTGGGTCGTGAACCCGGTGCCGACCGCGTTCGCGGCCATCGTGGGCACCGCGGCCGTGGTGCTGCTCGCCCGACCGCTGAACGTGCTCGCGGCCGGGGAGCTGCGCGCCCGCAGCGTGGGGCTGGATTTCGAGCTCTGGCGGCTTGCCGTGTACGTCGCGGCGGCCGTGACGACGGCGATCGCCGTGGTGAGCGCGGGCACGGTCGGCTTCATCGGTCTCGTGACGCCCCACGCCGTGCGATTGCTGTTTCGTACGAGCGACCATCGCATCGTGGCCCCCGCCTCGGCCCTGCTGGGGGGCGCGGTGCTCGCTGCCGCGGATCTCTGCGCGCGCACCATCGCGAGCCCGCGGCAGCTACCCGTCGGGGCAATCACCGCGCTGGTCGGTGCGCCGGCGTTCGTTCTGCTGCTGCGCGCACGCGCCAAGTGAGCCGCGGCGCGGCGAGCGCTCAGGAGACGGCATTCTCGGACGTGGCGATGCCATTGCGTCCAGCGCCCTTGGCGCGATAGAGCGCGGCATCGGCTTCCGCCATCAAGCGGTCCGCGAGCGACTTGAAGTCGACCGAGCCCTTGGTCGGCGCGGCCACCGCAACCCCGATCGACAGGGTCACGGTCTCAGCGACCTCGCTGGTGATCGCGACGGGCGTGCTGCGCACGGCATTGAGCACGCGCTGCGCGAGGGTCGTACCGTCGCTCAGGCGCCCATGCGGCAAGACGATCGCAAACTCATCGCCGCCGAAGCGCGCTCCGGTGTCGCTCACGCGCATCTCCGCGTCGATACGCTGCGCGACCTCGCGCAGCACCGCGTCCCCCGCCAGATGCCCGTACACGTCATTGACGCGTTTGAAGTGATCGATGTCGATCATGAGACAAGTGACGGACTGGCTCTCGCGCTGCGCGCGCGCGAGCTCCTCGCACAGGCGGGCGTGCAGATAGCGCCGGTTGTGAAACCCGGTCAGAAAATCGGTGAGCCCGCTGCGCACCAGGCGCGCGCGATTGACGGCGTTCTCGACGCACACACCCGCCACCATGCCGAGATGCGCGAGAAAGTCGCTCGCCAGCTCGCGCGTGAAGCGCCCGGGTTCGAGGCTGCCGAACACCAGCACGCCCTCGAGCTGCTCCGCACGCAGCAGCGGAATCAGCGCGATGCTGCCGAGGGCAGTATTGTGCGGCATCAAGAGCTCATGGTCGGCCGCGCGAAACGGTCCGAGCCACGGCCTCTCGAGCGCGGCCAGTTGCGGCGCGAGCGCGACGAGCGCATCGACGAACTGCACCTCGCGCAGCGCGCCTTGCAGCAGGCCATCACCCGCGAGCAGATGGCGGATCTCGTGCTGCGGATCGTGCAGTACCAGCGACACCGCATCGAGCTGGTAAGCCGAGCGCAGCCCGTGAATGAGGAGCTCGAGCAGCTGCACGAGCGAGCCCGCCCGCAGCAGCTCGAGCTCGCGGCCCTGGGATTTGCGCAGCAGAGCCTCGTTGCGCGCCGCTGCCTCGGTCAGCGTGTTGATGTAAGCGCGCAGCTCCTCGTTCTCTTTTTCGAGGCTCGTGGAGCTCTCGCTCGTGACCGCGGCGCGCTGCCGTTTGGGTGGCGACGGTCGCATGGCTGAGCCCCCGAAGCTTCCGGTCGCGCTACGCGCGCCGCTCCGCGACGCTGCTGCGGTCCGAGAGGTACTCGCGACCGCGGTCCATGAGCGCAACGAAGCCGTCGTGGTCCGCGGACAGCACCGAGGTGCGGATGCGCTCCACAGCCTTGGCGAGCGCCTCGAGCGACTCAGCGCCATAGTCGTTGAGACTCTGGATCTCGTAGTACAACTCCGGGCTGTCCGTCGCCACGCGCGCGGCGACATCGAGCTGCGCATCGAAGGTCGTGCTGGACATCTTCGCCAGGCGCGGCGCCGCCTCGCCGCTCTCGGCGAGCGCGGTGAAGAAGGCGATGTTCAGGGCATGCGACAGACCGAGCACATAGGCAATCAAACGGTCATGCTCATCGAGGCTCATGATCACTTGCTCGGCCATGGTCGGCGCGAAGAGCTCACGCACGCTCGCGAGCGCCTCGGCCGAGCCGAGGTCCACGAATATGATGTGGCGACCCGAGAGGAGCTCGGTATCCGGGCCGAACATCGGATGGATCGACGCGACCTTGCAGCCGTGCGACTTGAGCGCGAGCAGTCCGGAGCGCAGGGGTGATTTCAGCGAGCCCACGTCGAAGACGACGCCTCGTGGACGGCGCAGCGCGAGCTCTTTCAGCATCGGATCGGTGATGCCGAGCGGGGTTGCGAGCACGATGAAGTCCTGGCGCAGATCACTCTGCCTCCAGTCACCGATCGCTGCCGCGCCCGAAGGCGCTCCGGCGGGGTCCGACACTTCCACCGCGAAGCCTTGGGAGGCGAGAAACTCGACGAACCAGCGTCCCATTTTGCCGCCACCACCGATCACCAGCGCGCGGCGCCCCGAGCCGACAGCGTGCGCAGCCACGCTGGCGCGTTCCTGCGTGGTGAGCGAAGAGCGGATGAGCAGCCTCATGAGGCTCTCGGCGAGCGCCGGCGGTACGCCCAGCTCGCCGGCAACCGCGCGCGCGTCCATGATCACATCCCGCTCGCGCTGGTAATCACGCGTGGGATAGCCAGTCTCACGCTTCACGCGCGCGACCTCGCGGCTGACTGCCTGGCGTCTGGCCACGAGTGCCAGCAGCTGCCGGTCGAGGTCATTGAGGCTGTCGCGGAGGTCCGCGAGGGTCAGGTCGTCGGCTGTCATGTGATTGAGGCTCGCAGGTCACGAGCCCCTCTTTTAACATGACCGACATGACTGCGCCGCCCGAGCTTCTGAGCGACCCGCTGCCGGCCGATCCCCTGCAGCTCGCCTCGCAATGGCTCGCCGAAGCCTATCGGCTCGGCCTGCAGCCGAACCCCAATGCCATGACCCTGGCCACCAGCACGCCCGCTGGACAGCCCTCGGCACGCGTGGTGCTCTGCAAGGAGCTGGTCGCCATCCCGGGTTACCTCGCCTTCTATACCAACTACCGCTCGCGCAAGGGCGATGACCTCGCGGCGAATCCGCGCGCGGCTGCGGTGCTCTACTGGGACTATCTGCATCGTCAGGTACGCATCGAGGGCATCGTGGTAAAGGCACCGGAACAAGACAGCGATGCCTACTTTGCCTCCCGCGCATTGCAAAGCCGCATCGGTGCCTGGGCGAGCGCGCAGAGCCAGCCGCTGCAGTCACGCTCGCAACTGCTGGCGGCCGTGGCTGCCGTGGCGCGCCGCTTCGGCATCGAGCGCGCAGCCGAGGACAGGCGCGAGCCGGAGGACCAGCCTGCCGCCGGCGGGCCCGTGCCGCGGCCCCCTCACTGGGGCGGCTACCGGCTGTGGGCGGAAGCGGTGGAACTCTGGGTCGAGGGGGAGGCTCGCATCCACGATCGGGCGCGTTGGTCGCGCGCGCTCGCGCAGCATCCCGACGGACGCATCGAGCCGGCCGCGTGGCGCGCCACGCGCCTGCAGCCTTGAGTGCGCGCGCCGCCGCGAGCCTCTGAGAGGCAGCGCCCGCGCAGCGCATGGCGTCCACTGCGCATCACCCTGCTGCTGCTGATCCTCGCGATTGCAGTCGGACAGACGTGGCTCGATCGGATCAAGACCACGAGCTGGCAGGATACGCTCTGGATCGGTATCTATCCCCTCGATGGCGACGGCAGCGAGGCGGCCCAACGCTACATCGCTTCGCTCAGCGCAACGAGCTTCCTCGATATCGAGGAGTTCTTTGCGCGCGAGGCGCACCGCTATCACATCGCGCTCGACGCACCGGTACACATCGAGCTCTATCCCGCCCCGCCGCGACTGCCGCCGCTGCTGGCTCCGGGCTCCGGCATGCTCGCGACAGTCTGGTGGAGCCTCAAGCTGCGCTGGTACGCAGTACGCAGCGCGGCCGCCTCGGGCAAGCCGGCGCCACACATCCGCGTGTTCGTCCTCTACCACGATCCGGCGACGAGCCCGCGAGTGCCGCACTCGCTCGGACTGCAGAAGGGTCTGATCGGGGTCGTCTACGCTTTCGCGGAGCGCAGCGCCGGCGGCACGAACTCGATCGTGATCGCACATGAGGTGATGCACACACTCGGCGCAACGGACAAGTACGATCCGCAGAGCGATGCGCCGCTCTACCCGCAAGGCTTTGCCGAGCCGCGGCGCGAGCCGCTGTACCCGCAGGCGCAAGCCGAGATCATGGCCGGGCGGCTCGCACTCTCGGCGGCGCAGTTCGTGATGCCGGACAGCCTGCGTGACGTCATGGTCGGTCCGCTCACCGCCGCCGAGATTCGTTGGATACGTTAGCGATGAGTGCGCAATCTCCGAGCGCGCAATCCCCGTGCACATTAGCGGCCGCCGCGCTGAGCGTCGCGATCGGCGAGCGCACGCTGGTGCGTGATCTCGCCCTCGAGCTTGCCCCCGGCGAATTGCTCGCCGTCCTGGGGTGCAACGGCTCTGGAAAGACCCTCATGCTCCACACGCTCGCGGGGTTGCGCCCGGCATCGGCGGGCGCAGTGACGCTCGACGGGCAGCCGCTGCACGAGATGACCCGGCGCAGCCTCGCCTTGCGCGTCGGGCTCTTGGCGCAGGACCGGGAGGAGGGCCTGACGACGAGCGTGGAGGAGGCGGTACTCATCGGCCGCCATCCGCACCTCAAGGCGCTGCAGTGGGAGAGCGCCGCCGACCACCGCATCGCGAGCCAGTGTCTGGCGCGAGTGGGCCTCGGGGAGCTTGCGGGGCGCGGCCTCGAGACGCTTTCGGGCGGCGAGCAGCGCCGGGCGGCGATCGCCGCGCTGCTCGCGCAGGATCCGCAGATCTTCCTGCTCGACGAGCCCACCAATCATCTCGATCCGCAGCATCAGCTGGCGGTGCTACGGCTGTTTCACGAGTTGACGCGCTCGGGCCGTAGTGCGATCGCGACCTTGCACGATGCGACGCTCGCCGCACGCTTCGCGGATCGCGCGCTGCTGCTCTTTGGTGACGGACGCTGGCGCTGCGGCCCGGCGCACGAGGTCTTGACCGCCGCGTCGCTGGCCGAGCTGTATCAAACGCCGATGCTCGAGCTCGAGGCCGGCCGGCGGCGCGTATTCGTCAGCGCTTGAGCCGCACTCGAGGGCTCAAAGCGCCCGCGGTTGCCAGCGCCTCGAGTACCGGCTGATGCAACGCACCGTTCGTGGCGAGCACGCTCGTCGTGGAAAGTCCCAGGGGCTCGCCCTGCAGATCTGTGCAGCGGCCTCCCGCCTCGCGCACGATGACACTGAGCGCGGCGATATCGAGGATGTTCACGTCCGACTCGAGCACAATGTCGAGCGCGCCGCGCGCGAGCAGATGGTAGTGCACGAAATCCCCATAGCCGCGGATGCGGCTCACGCGCTGGATGAGCGCGCCGAAGCGCTGCCAGCTGTGTGCCGATGCCGCAAGACTCTTGAGATTGCCGCTCGAGATGACTGCATCCGCGAAGTCCGTCGTGGCGCTCACGCGCACCGGCGCACCGTTGAGGAACGCCCCGCAGCCTTCCTCCGCCCACGCGAGCTCGCGGTAGAGCGGTGCGCTCGAGACGCCGAGGACCAGCCGCCCGGCGCGCAGCAACGCGATCTGCGTGGAGAAGAACGGACACTCACGGATGAAGGATTTCGTGCCATCGAGCGGATCGACGAGCCACACTGCCTCCGCATCAAGCCGCTCCCCACCAGTCTCTTCCCCATAGAAACCGTAGCTCGGACAGCGCTCGCTCAACATGCGGCGGATGATCTCCTCGGCGCGCATGTCGGCCTCGGTGACCGGCGAGTGGTCGGGCTTGATCTGCACGCGCACTTTGCGCCCATAGAGTGAGCGAATCACCTCGCCCGCGGCCTGCGCCGCGTCCAAGGCGGCCTGCAGCTGCGTGGAGGGAGTGCTCAAGGCGTGATCCTCGCCGGCCGTCGAGTGAGGAGATGACGCATAATACCGTCCATGGGCAACCGCCTCAGCAAGATCTACACGCGCACCGGAGATGACGGCACTACCGGCCTCGGCGACGGCACGCGCGTGCCGAAGGATGACGCGCGCGTCGAAGCCTACGGCGCGGTCGATGAGCTCAACAGCGCGATCGGGCTCGTGCTCGCCGCTGACGGCCTGCCGCAGGCGGTGCGCAGCGCGCTCATGGAGATTCAGCATGAGCTGTTCGATCTGGGTGGAGAGCTCTGCATTCCCGGTCACCGCGTGATCACGGCCGCGCACATCGACGCGCTCGAGCGCGTGCTCGACGGCTTCAACGAGGCGCTGCCGCCGCTCAAGGAATTCATACTCCCGAGCGGCGGTCCGGCAACGGCCGCGTGCCACCTCGCCCGTTGCATCGCGCGTCGCGCGGAGCGGCGCGTCTGGACGCTCGGGAAGAGCCAGTCGGTGAGCGCCGAGTCCGCGAAGTATCTCAATCGCCTCTCGGACCTGCTGTTTGTCATCGCCCGCGTCCTCGTGCGTCACGAGCGCGGTGCCGAAGTGCTCTGGCGTCACGATCGGGGCAAGACCGGCGCCGAGCGCCTTTGACCGTACGAGTCCTGAGCAAGGTCGAGCGGCGGCTCACCGTCACGGGTGTGCTGTTCTCCATGTCCATGGCGGCGATGGAGGCAACGATCGTGAGCACGGCGATGCCCACCGTCGTCGAGCAGCTCGGCGGCATCGAATACTACGGCTGGGTCGGTGCCGTGTATCTGCTCACCTCGACCGTGACCATGCCTCTCTACGGCAAGCTCTCCGACGTCTATGGACGCAAGCCGATCCTGATGCTCGGCATGGTCACGTTCCTGGTGGGCTCGATGGCGAGCGGCTTCGCACAGAGCATGACGCAGCTCATCGTGTTCCGCGCCATCCAGGGCGCAGGCGCAGGCGGCATGCAGCCGGTGTCGCTGACTATCATCGGCGATGTCTTCAAGCCTGCCGAGCGCGCCCGCATGCAGGGCGTGTTCGGCGCCATCTGGGCAGTGGCCGCCATGAGCGGCCCGCTTCTGGGCGGGCTCATCGTGCACGCCCTGTCCTGGCGCTGGGTGTTCTTCATCAATCTACCCTTCGGCCTCGTCTCGGTGCTCTTGATCAGCACGTTCTTTCACGAGCACAAGACTCCGCATCGGCACACGCTGGACGTTGCGGGCGCGGCAACGCTCGGCGGCGCGGTGGTGGCCCTGCTGCTCGGCACGAGCCGCTCCGCCGCACAAGTGATGCTGCCACTCGCGGTGTTGCTGCTCGGCGCTTTCGTGTGGATCGAGTCGCGCGCGCGCGAGCCGGTGCTCTCTCTTGCGCTGCTGCGGCGGCCGATCATGCGCGTCTCGAGCGTTGCGGGCGCAGCCATCGGCGCGGTGCTTTCATCGACCGTCATCTATCTGCCCCTCTACGTGCAGTCGATCTTGGCCGGGACTCCGACGCAGGCCGGCGCGACGGTCTCGCCGATGTTGCTGGGATGGCCGATCGCAAGCGCGATCGGCGGCCGCTACATCACACGCATCGGCTATCGGCCGCTCGTGCTCGGCGGCTTCGTGGTCGTGGCACTCAGCTCGGTCGCGCTGGCGCTGCTCTTGCGCTCGGGCGCCTCGGCCACGGTGCTCGGCACGACGATGTTCATCATGGGCGGCGGCATGGGCGTTGCGAACTCTGCGCTGCTCATCGCGGTGCAGGCGAGCTGCACATGGCAGGAGCGCGGCGTTGCCACGGCGAGTGCGCTGTTCTTTCGCACGATCGGCGGAGCGGTCGCGGTCGGCGCCCTCGGCGCGGTGCTCGCAGCCGGTATGGGTCCGGGCATCCCGGCATCCTTGCTCAATCGATTGCTTGCGCCCGATCATGGCAGCGGGCTCGATCCGGCGCTCACCGCGCGGCTCTTCGCCGCGCTGCGCGATGGCCTGCGTCATGTGTTCGATGTTATCGGCTCGCTGTCGGTCGCCGCGCTGGCGGCGGCATTGTTCTTTCCGGCGCGCACGCACGCTCCCGAGGAACCCGCGGCACCCGCGTGAGCGCTCAGGCGCGCGGATCGGTCGCCATTAAGCGCCGCAGCCGCGGCCAGTCGAAATGCGGACCGGGATCGGTCTTGCGCCCGGGTGCAATGTCGCTGTGCCCGACGATCCGCTCGGCGCTCAGAGTCGAATAGGCACACAGCAACGCGCGGATCAGAGCGGCGAGCTGTGCGTACTGCTCGTCCGCGTAGGGCTGATCGTCGGTGCCTTCGAGCTCGATGCCGATGGAGAAATCGTTACAGGCCGAGCGTCCGCCGTAGTTCGATTCGCCAGCGTGCCAGGCGCGCCGGTCGAAAGGGACGTACTGCACGATGCTGCCGGAGCGGCGCACCAGGGCGTGCGCGGAGACGCGTGCACCGACGATCTGCGCGAAGAATGGATGGGCCGCCGCAGCCAGGTTGCCGCTGAAGAGCCGGTCGATCCACGGCCCTCCGAACTCGCCGGGCGGCAGGCTGATGCCGTGCACGACGATGAGCTCGGCGAGGCTGCCGGCGGGACGCGCATCGAAGTGCGGCGACAGCACCTGGCGGGCGCCCACGAGCAGGCCCGTCGCGGCGTCGACGTGCCGGGTGAGGCTCGAGGAAGCGCTCGACATGCAGCTCACACCCACTCTAGAGGCGGTACCCGCGCCCGCGTGCATCCACGGGAATCATGCCAAACTTCGCGGGCCGCCGCTGTGCGCGGGCGCACGCGAGATCGGCGCACATCGAGGAGACAAGTGATGAACCCGTCGGCACCCGAGAACGCGCCGCTCGTCGCCCGCGATCTCGCACACGTCTGGCATCCGTGCACCCAGATGAAGGACCACGAGCATCTGCCGCTCATCCCCGTGCGCCGCGGTGCGGGCGTATGGCTCGAGGACTTCGCAGGGCAGCGCTATCTCGACGCGATCAGCTCGTGGTGGGTCAATCTCTTCGGGCATGCCAACCCGCGTATCAACGCGGCGCTGCAAGCGCAGCTCGAGCGGCTCGAGCACGTGATCCTCGCGGGTTTCACGCACGAACCGGTCATCGAGCTGAGCGAGGCGCTCTGCGCGCTTGCGCCGCGCGGCCTCGAGCGCTGCTTCTATGCGGACAACGGCTCCGCGGCGGTCGAGGTGGCCGTCAAGATGAGCTATCACTACTGGCGCAACGTCGGCCGCGAGGCAAAGCGCCGCTTCATCACACTCGCGAACAGCTATCACGGCGAGACGCTCGGAGCGCTCGCGGTCGGCAACGTCGAGCTCTACAAGTCGATCTATCGTCCGCTGCTCATGGACGTGATCACGGTGCCGTCGCCCGATTGCTTCGCGCGTGCAGGCGGCGAGTCCTGGGCCGAGCACTCGCGTCGCAAGTTCGCCGAGCTCGAAGCTGCGCTCGAGCGCCACGCCTCCGAGGTGGCCGCCGTCATCATCGAGCCGCTCGTGCAGTGCGCGGCCGGCATGCGCATGTACGATCCCGTGTATTTGAGCCTGCTGCGCGCGGCCTGCGATCGCTACGAGGTGCATCTGATCGCCGATGAGATCGCGGTCGGCTTCGGCCGCACCGGCACCTTGTTCGCCTGCGAGCAGGCCGCGATCCGTCCGGATCTCATGTGTCTCTCGAAGGGGCTCACCGGCGGCTATCTGCCGCTCTCGGTCGTGCTGACCACGGAGCCGATCTACGCAGCCTTCTATGACGAGTACACGCGCCTCAATGCCTTCCTGCACTCCCACAGCTACACGGGCAACGCACTGGCGTGCGCGGCCGCGCGTGCGACGCTCGCCATCTTTCGCGAGGACGATGTGATCAGCCGCAATCGCCATCTGGCCGCGCACATGGGAGCGCGCGCGCGGGCGCTGAGCGAGCATCCCCACGTCGCCGAGGTGCGCCAGCGCGGCATGATCGTCGCTATCGAGCTGGCCAAGGACAAGGCGCGCCGCGAGCCCTATCCTTGGACAGAGCGCCGAGGCCTAGCGGTCTACCGCCACGGACTCGCGCGTGGCGTGCTGCTGCGGCCGATCGGCGATGTGATCTACTTCATGCCGCCGTACGTCATCACCCCGGAGGAGATCGACCTCATGGTGGAGGTGGCGACCGAGGGCATCGAGCAAGCGACATGCGACTGACGCGCGTCTATGTGGATGCAGCGCCGGCAAGCGGCGCGCGCCTGACGCTACAGGGCTCCGCTGCCACGCACATTGCGCGCGTGCTGCGCCTGAGCAGCGGCGATGCGCTGACGATCTTCGATGGCCGGGGCGGCGAATACGCTGCGCGCATCGCGGAGCTGCGCAAGGACGCCGTGCGAGTCGAGGTGGGTGAGCACCTCGAGATCGAGCGCGAGTCGTCTCTGTCGGTCACGCTCGCGCAGGGCGTCTCGCGCGGCGAGCGCATGGATTTCGTAGTGCAGAAGGCCACCGAGCTCGGCGTGCGCCGCATCGTACCCGTGGCGACCGAGCGTAGCGTGGTGCGCATCGACGCCGGACAGGCGGTGGACAAGCGACTGCGGCACTGGCGGGCGATCGCCATCGCGGCCTGCGAGCAGTGTGGGCGCAACCGCCTGCCCGAGATCGCACCCCCGCAGCCACTTGCCACATGCCTCGGCGGGCTCGCACCGCAGACTCTGCGCATCCTGCTCTCGCTCGAGGGCGGCTCGGCATGCGAGCTGCCCGCGGCGGCGGATGTGACGCTGCTCATCGGCCCGGAGGGCGGACTCACGGAGGAGGAGCAGCGGCGCGCGCGCGCGGCAGGATTCGTTGCGGTGCGCCTGGGGCCGCGTGTGCTGCGCACCGAGACGGCGGCGCTCGCTGCGCTCGCGGTGCTACAGCAGCGCCTCGGGGATCTCTGAGCGCTCAGGCGGCGCGCGTCTCGTCGGCGATCATGTCCTCGAGACGCTCGAGATCGGGCACGAGAGGAGTCTCATTCACCATGCGCACGCGGCAGATGACGGGTGCGCGCTCCGAGAACGTGCGTGAGTTGTCGGGCCGTACCACATCGGAGCTGACGCGCACGAGCTGCGGAAAACCCTGGGAGATGACGCCGAAATAGCCCGTCTCGATGCGCGTACCCAGACAGTGAAAGATCACGATGCGCGTGCGTCCGGATGCCGGCGGAATGTTCTGCCCGCATGCGCCCTCGAAGGAGACGAGCGGCACCTGGCGGGCATTCCAGGAGACCGTGCCGATGTACCACGGGGGTGCTCCGGTCATCTCCGAGGGCGCCTGAAAGCCCATCACCTCCGCGACACAGGCGCGCGGAATGATGAGCCGGCCTTCCACCAGCGGAATCAGCAGGCTATAGATCTCGTTGACGCGCTCGGCCATGGCTCTTCGCTGCGGCTAGGTGGCGCCGATCGCGCCCAGCTCCGAGGCGGCGCGCCGCGCACGCTGCGCCTCGCGGCGGCGCTCGACGAGTGGCGCAATCGCATCGAGCAGCTGCGCCTCCTGGTACGGCTTGCCCAGGTAATCATCCACCCCGAGCTCGATGGCGCGCGCGCGATGCTTCTCCCCCACGCGCGAGGTGATCATGATGATGGGCACGTCCTTCAAGCGCGGATCGTTGCGCACCTGGGCCGCGACTTCGTACCCATCCATGCGCGGCATCTCGATGTCGAGCAGGATGATATCGGGCACGTGCTCCTGGAGCAGCGTCACCGCATCCATACCGTCGCGCGCAGTGAGCACGCGCATGCCATTGCGCTCGAGCAGCCGCTGCGTCACGCGGCGTACGGTAATCGAGTCGTCGACCACGAGGGCGAAGGTACGCCGGTCGCCGCGTTCGCGCGGTGCGGGCTGCGGCAGCCAGCGGGCGCGCCACTCACTGCGCACCAGGGCGCCGATGTCGAGAATGACGACGATGCGGCCGTCGCCGAGGATCGTTGCGCCCGAGATGCCTCGGATCGAGGAGATCTGCGGTCCCACGGACTTCACCACGATCTCGCGGCTGCCGATGAGCTCGTCGGCGATGAGGCCGGTGGAGTGCTCGCCGGCACGTACGAGCACGACCGGCACGGTGACATCGCCCTCCGGCAGCGGCGAGGGCTCCAGGCCCACGAACGAGGCCAGATGCTGGAAACGATACTTCTGGCCGCCGTGCTCGAACGAGGTCGTGTCGGGCCCCGAGTGCGCCGCCACTTCAGACTTCGGTAGACGCAGCACGCCCTCGATGGTCGGCAGCGGCAGCGCGTAGTACTCGTCCCCCGTGCGCACCACGAGGGCATGGCTGATCGCGAGCGTGAAGGGCAGACGGATCGTGAAATGCGTGCCCTCGCCGCTCTTCGTCTCCATGTGCAGGGCGCCGCCCAGGCGCTTGATCTCGGTCGCAACGACGTCCATGCCAACACCGCGGCCCGCCTGCTGGGTGACGGTACCCGCGGTCGAGAAGCCGGGCTCGAGGATCAGCTGCATCGCGTCCTCGTCGGAGACAGTCTGACCGGGCTGAATGAGCGCGAGCGCGAGCCCTTTGTCACGAATCGCCTGCAGGTTCATGCCGGCGCCGTCGTCGCTGATCTTGACCATCACCTCCGCGCCCTCGCGGTGCAGCGACAGCAGAATGCGTCCTGCTTCCGGCTTGCCGCGCGACAGACGCTCTTCAGGCCTCTCGAGGCCATGGACGACCGCATTGCGCAGCATGTGCTCGAATGGCGGCAGCATGCGCTCGAGGACCTGCCGGTCGAGCTCGCCCGAGGCACCCTCGACGATGAGCTCGGCGCGCTTTCCAGTGTCCGCAGCCGCCTGCCGCACGATGCGCGCGAGGCGCTGCACGTGACGCTGGAAGGGAACCATGCGCGTGCGCATCAGGCCGTTCTGCAGCTCGGTCACCGTGCGCGCCTGCTGCTGCAGAAGATTCTGCGTGTCCTGCGCCATGGTCTCGAGCAGCTGCTGAATGCTAGCCACGTCGCTCGCGGTCTCGGCGAGCGCTCGCGAGAACTGCTGGATGCTCGAATAGCGATCGAGCTCGAGCGGGTCGAACTCGCTGCGGTGGGCACCCTCCTCGTCGTGGCCATGCAGAATCTGCTTCTCGGTCTCGATCTCGAGCTTGCGCAGCTGCTCCTTGAGACGCGTGACCGTGCGCGACAGCTCGCCGAGGTTGAACTCGATCGAGCCCACCTGCTGCTCGAGCCGCGCGCGTGAGATGCTCACTTCGCCAGCGATGTTGAGCAGCTGATCGAGCAGCTCCGCATCCACCCGCGCCATCTCGGGGCGGTCGGACGGCGCCACGGGCTCGCGTCCGGGCGGTACGGGCTGCGGCAGCGCCAGAGACTCCTCGCCCGCAGCCGCTTGCGCCGCTGCATCGAGGGCCGATGGCGCAACGATCTCCGCACGGGCGGCGGCCTCCGGGACTCTTGCCAAGGGCCGCGCGCGCTCCGGCGTCGCAGCGACTTCCTGAGGCGGCGGTGCGAGCGGAGCGCGTACGATCTCGCGTTGCGGCTCGAGCGCCTTCGCCGGCGTCGTGCGCACGTCGGAGGGCGCGGCCGCCGCCGTCGGCTTTGGCTCGGGAGCCTCGCGGCGCGGCGGCGCTTCGCCCGACTCAGGCGGCCGGCCTCCCGAGAGCACCCGTATGCGCGCGATCGCATCGCGCGCCGCGGCGACGCCGCGCCCGGCCGCGACGTTGTCGCGCATGCGCGCCAGCTCATCGAGGCTGGCCTGCAGCACGGCGAATGCCGCATCGCCCGCGGTCGCCGCGCCGGTGTCGATCAGCGTGACGAGTGTCTCCAGCTCGTGGCTGAGATCGCCCATGGCGCTGATACCCGCCATGCGCGCGCCGCCCTTCAGCGTGTGCAGCGGCCGCTTCAACGCAGCCAACCGTTCCCCATTCGCCGGGTCGTCGCGCCATGCGGCGAGCGACAGCTCGCACATCTCGATCAGCTCGGTCGCCTCCTCCGTGAAGATGCTTGCGACCTCCGGATCGAAATCCGGTGCGGGTGCGCTCTCGGCCGCAGCTGTAGCGGGCTCCTCCGTGGGAGGGGCCAGTGCAGTCGCCGGCGGCGGCATCGCACCGGCCGCCGCGCCCGTACTGTGGGCCACCGGCGAGCCGGCGGCGGCATGACCTGCCACCACCGCGTGTGCACCACTGCGCGCTGCGGCCTCCACGCTCGCGGCCACACGGGCATCGAGCTGCTTCTCAGCCTCTGCGATGCGCGCAAACAGTGAGGAGTGCGTCGCGAAGTAGCCAGTCGGCTCATCGAGATGTGCAGCGACCGACTCCATGGCGGTCATGCAATCCGCGAGCAGCGTCAGGTCGGACCCGGTGAGGCCGAGCGCGCTGTCGAATGCCTTGCGCAGCCAATGATCGAGCGGCTGCGCGAGGCGAATGCCGTGTCGCACTTCCGCCATCTTCGAGCTTCCCGAGAGCGTATGGCAGGCGCGATAGATCTCCTCGGGCAGCTCGTGCGGTGCCGGACGGCTTGCCTCGCGCGAGAGGTAGGCGCGCACCACGGCGATGTGTGCGTTCGTCTCGCGCGTGTAGATATCGCGCAGGACCTCGTCGGAGCCAACAGTTGCGCCTGCGGCCTGCGCGGCACGCGGTGGCTCGGCCCGTGGCGCCCCCGGCGGCTGTCCCGCACTCGGCGGCGGATGAGATGCTGCGGCCGCCTCCCCCTCGGATTCAACGGGCTCGAGGCTGCGGCTGGCGGCCAGAGAGTGGGCGCGCGTGATGATGCCTGCGATGTCCGCGGTCGGTGTCGCACCGGTCTCGAGCTGTCGCACGAGCTGCGGTAGCGCGGCGACCGCATGGTGCAGCACGTCGGTCACGGCTGGCGTGCGGGTCAGGGTGCTGTCGAGCAGGCGGTTGAGCAGGTTCTCGATTGCCCAGGCGAATTCGCTGATCTCGCGTGCACCCACCACGCGACCGCTGCCCTTGAGCGTATGAAAAGAGCGGCGCACGCTGCCGAGCGCGGCCTGCTCGAGCGGATTCTGCTCCCAGAGCGGATACTGGCGGGCGATCTTGTCGACCTCCTCGCTCGCTTCCTCAACGAACAGCTTCACCAGCTCCGGATCGGCGTGCTCTGCGAGACTGATGGGTGCCGGAGCCGCTGCGGCTGCCAGGCGCGGTACCTCGCTCGGCGCACGCTCGCCGGGAGCTGCGACCGCCCCAGCTTCCCCGGGCTCGAGGAGCAGCGTCTGCGCGTAACTTCCCGACTCGAGCGGCGCCACCGTCGGCACCACCGGCTCGGGCTGCTCGTCGAGTGCCCGCAGACAGGCCTGCGCGTTGTCGAGCATGTACCAGGGATCGCTGCGGCCCGCCTGCAGAGTCTCCATGTAGTACTCGAGGCTCACGATCGCATCCGCGAGCCGATCGAGGCCCGCGCCGAGCGGCGGTCCGCCGCCGGGCTGCATGACGGGCTTGAGACGCTGGTGGATGGCTTCCACCAGATCGACGGCCCGCGTCTTGCCCAGCATCAGCAGACCGGCCTGTAAGCCGCGCATGAGCTCGTGCCAGCCGTCGAGACCGCCGGCATCGAGCGTGCCGCCCACGCTCTGTGCGATCGATTCCTTGAGGCGGGCGAGATTGAGGATGCACTCGCGGAGTACCGCCGCCTGTACCTGCTGGAAGTCCGCGTCATGATCGAGGGGCGTCGAACCGCTCGTCTGGCGCGGCAGGATCATGCCGACCAGGCGATCATCGAGACGGTCCTCCACCGCGATCAGAGCGGCGGCGATGTCCACCAGCGTCGCCTCGTCGGGCTGCAGCTTGCCGGCAACCATCTGCTCGAGCTTCTCGGTCTCCTGCTGCACGCTGGCGCGCAGCTCGCCGAGGCCGAGAACACCCAGCGTATCGCCGATCTTGCGCAGCAGCTGCACCTGCGCCGACAGCTCCCGCGGTTGACCGGCGCCGCGGCGTACGAAGATGTCGAGAACGTCCTTGACCTTCGCCAGATCCTCGCGGATGGCGGCGGCCACGGTCTGCATGAGCTTGATGCTCGGGGCCGAGAGGCTCTCGCGCTCTTGCTCGACCGACTCGTCGACCGGCAGCAGCTCACTCAGGCGGAACGAGGCGCGCACTGCGGAGACGCGTGCGCCCGCCGACTCGGAGCGCCCGACGTAGTAGAGGAGGTTGTTCAGCAGCTCGATGGGGGGCGTCTGAGAGTAACGCGCCTCGCCTTGCTCGTAGAGTCGCTTGATCTCCCGATCGGCAAGCCCGAGCAGCCGCTTGACCGATACGCCGCCCTCGATGCCGTTGTCCTTCAGCGCCTCGAGCACGGCGCCCACGACCCACCACAGCTGAAATACGGGTTGACGCGTCGCAACCTGCTCGAGCTTTTGCGCCACGGCACCCAGGACGTCGAGGTTCTCCTCCAGACGCTCACCGCGAATCCAGCCGACGAGCCCCACCTGGAAGCGAGCCCGCAGGCGGCGCGCCCATTGCTCCACCCCTAGTGTCGGCTCTCCGGGAGCCGCGGCGACGGGTTGCGCCTGGCGGTCGGACTTGAGGTTGAGCAGCAGCAGCGTGCCCTCGGAGAGCAACGCGCTGCCTCGTACGGCGCGCAAATCGTTGAGCAGTGGCAGCAGCACGAGCGCAAGGTCGCGCCCGCCGGCGAGCACGCGCTCGAGATAGCTCGGCAGCTGCACCATGGCGCGCATCAGCGCGTCGAGGCTCTCGGCCTGGTTCTTGCGCTCGTTGACCGCGGCGATCAGATAGCGCGCGACGTGCTCCATCTCCTCGGCCAGCAGGGCTGCGCCGTAGATCTCGAGCACGCGAAGCACGCCTTGCACCTGATGCAGCTCGCGCGTGCAGCGCTCGAGCAGCGCCATGTTCTCGGGCTGCTCGACATAGGTCTCGAGCGCCGTGCGCGCCTCGCCCAGCGCCACGTTGAGCTCGCGACCGACGAACTCCAGCGTTTGGGATGCGACTTCAGGCATGGCGCGTGGCGGAGCGGCTCGGTGCGGCGCTCAGGGACTGCCGGCGATGGTGATCGGACGGACTACGCCACGACCCTCTTCCACCCGCGGGGCAGCGACATGCACGTCCTCGCTGCGCTTGAACGCTCCGGTGACTGCGGTGGATTCCGGTGCGCCGGGCAGACGAAAGCCCGCAGCGGACTTGCGCAGCCCGGCGGAGAGCTCGGCCAGCTTCTGGATCGCGACTGAGGTGGCACTGGTCGAGTCAGCCGTCTGGGCGCTGATCTCCTTGAGCACCTGCATGTTGCGCGCGATGTTCTGCACGGCCGAGGTCTGCTGACGCGAGCTCGCGGAGATGTTCTGCACGAGACTTGCGATCTGGTTGGAGACCTGCTCGATCTCCTCGAGCGCGGCTCCCGCGTTCTCGGCGAGCAGCGCGCCGCCCACCACGTCGGTGGTGCTGCGCTCCATCGAGACGACGGCCTCGTTGGTGTCGGTCTGAATCGTGCGCACCAGCACCTCGATCTGCTTGGTCGCATTGGCCGCACGCTCCGCCAGACGCTGCACCTCGTCGGCCACGACGGCGAAACCGCGGCCCGCCTCGCCCGCCATCGAGGCCTGGATCGAGGCATTGAGCGCAAGAATGTTGGTCTGCTCGGCGATGTCGTTGATCAGCTCGACGATGTTGCCGATCTCCTGCGAGCTCTCCCCGAGGCGCTTGATGCGCTTCGATGTCTCCTGGATGGTCTCGCGAATCGCGTTCATGCCGTCGATGGTGCGGCGCACGGCATCACCGCCCTTGTGCGCCACGTCGACCGAGTGTCGAGCCACGTCTGCGGCACGCTCCGCGTTGCCGGACACCTCCTCGGTCACCGCGGCGACAGCGCCGGCGGAGTCCGTGGCCGCTCCGATCTGCTTGGACTGTGCGCCGCTCGCCTTCGCCAGGTGCTGCGCGAGCGCCTGCGTCTGCCGCGCGGCGCTGTCGAGCTGAATGGCGGACTGGTTGATGGTGGTCACGAGGCCCCTCAGGGCATCGACCGCATAGTTGATGGAATCGGCGATGGCACCGGTGATGTCCTCGGTGACGGTCGCCTGCACGGTGAGGTCGCCGTCCGCAAGGCTCGAGAGCTCATCGAGCAAGCGCAGAATCGCCTGCTGGTCACGCTCGCTCTCGCGGCGCTGCGCATCGACGGCGCGCGACTGCCGCTCGCCCCCGCGCCGCAGCTGCTCGAGTCCGATCCACGCCATCACCAGCGCAAGAAGCGTTACCGCGGCGATGCCAAGCGGCAGCCACGAGCTCTGCACGGGGCGCTGTGAGACGAGCAGCCCGGCTCCGGCGAGCGTGAGCAGCACGGCGAGCCCGATCGCGGCTCGCAGCCGGCGCACGGTACGTCGCGTGCCCGCCTCGCTTACGGCAGGAGCACCCTTGGCGGCATCCATCGGTGTCACTGGCGCGATCATCAGGCGGCGGCCTCCGCGAAGGCTGGACTCTCGAGGATGGAGCGCAGGCTCAGGACTGGCCATTGCTCCTGGGCGCGGCGGAAGGCACCCGCGAGATAGCGCTCGCACCGTGCAACCGTGGGCGGTACGTCGCCGGAGAACTCCGCTTCCGCGAAGCGGCGGAATCCGAGCACCTCGTCCACCAGCAGCCCCGCTGGAATCTCGCGGTGGTTCACGACGACGATGCGCGTGTTGCGTGTGGCGGGCGCCGTGCCGCTGCCGATGAAGTGCCTGAGGTCGATGATCGGCATCAGCTGGCCGCGGACGTTCGCGAGGCCCCTGATCCAGGCCTTGGCTCCCGGTACGCGCGTCAAGCTCGAGGGCACGCTGAGCACCTCACGGGTCTCCTCGCGCGCCGCGAGGAACAGCTCGCCCGCCATGCGCAGCGCCACTCCGACCCACTCGCGCCCGGCGGCCGCCTCCTGCCCGTTCTGGGCCGAAACGGCGCGCCCGCGGCGCTCGAGCTCTGCGAGCAGCTCGAACGGCCGGTCGCGCAGTGACTTCAGTGATACCGACTCCATAGCTGTGCGCCCTCAGGCCGCCAGCGTGGCTTGCGCCTTTGCCACCAGTTGGTCCGGCGAGACCGGCTTGACCATGTAATCGACCGCGCCCTGTCGCAGGCCCCAGATCTTATCCGTCTCCTGCCCCTTGGAAGTCACCATGATGATGGGAATGGACCGCGTCTTCGGATCGTTCACCAGCGTGCGCGTGGCCTGATAGCCGTTCATGCCCGGCATGACCACATCCATGAAGATCAGGTCGGGGCTCATCTCACGCGCCAGGCGCACACCCTCGGCCCCATCGGCCGCGGCGGCGGTCTTGTAGCCGTGGCGCTCGAGCGCTTTCTGCATCACGTGCACTTCGGTGGGTGAGTCGTCGATGATGAGTATGAGTGGCATGGCCATCATCTCCCGATGTGCGTCTCGATGGCGCTCAGCAGCTCGTCCTTAGTGAACGGCTTGGTGAGGTAGTGCTCGGAGCCGACGATCCGGCCGCGTGCGCGGTCGAACAGGCCGTCCTTGGAGGACAGCATGATGACAGGGATCGACTTGAAGACCTTGTTGTGCTTGATCAGCGAGCAGGTCTGATAACCGTCGAGGCGCGGCATCATGATATCCACGAAAACAATGTCGGGCTGGTGGTCGGCGATCTTCGCGAGCGCGTCGAAGCCGTCGATCGCCGTGAAAACCTCGCAACCCTCCTTGGTCAGCAGGGTCTCGGCCGTGCGGCGTATCGTCTTGCTGTCGTCGATGACCAGGACCTTGAGGCCCTGGAGTCTCGAATTGACGCCGGTCACGGTCAGAGAACTCCTTTCACCGGAGACGAAACGCTATGGTGGCTCGTGAGGCTCGCAAGCGCTCGGGGTTTTAACATATCGGACTACCCCTCGCTATGCCACACACGTCACGTTTTTGGCAGCTCACGGCGCGCGCCGCGCTCCGTTCGCCGCGTGCTCTGACATAAGATAGTTGCTTTCAGCCAAGCGCGCGCGCCGTGCGCGCCGCGTCCCGCGCAGTCCTATGAAAACACTGGCCGTGTTGATGGATCCGATCGCGAGCATCAAGTACGCGAAGGACTCGACGCTCGCCATGCTGCTCGCGGCGCAGGCGCGCGGCTTCGAGCTCTACTATATGGAGCAGCACGATCTCGGCTTGCGCGACGGCCGCGCGCTCGGGCGACTGCGTCCCTTGAGCGTCCGGGCCGATCCGAGCTCCTGGTTCACTCTCGGCGAGCCGCGCGTCGAGCCTCTCGGCAAGCTCGACTGTGTGCTGATGCGCAAGGACCCGCCGTTCGACATCGAATACATCTACACCACGTATATCCTGGAGCGCGCCGCGCTGCAGGGGGCGCTGGTCGTGAATCGCCCGCAGGGCCTGCGCGACATCAACGAGAAGGTCTATACGGCCTGGTTCCCGGAGTGCTGCGCGCCCACGCTCATCACGCGCGACATGGCGGACATGTACGCGTTCCTCAGCGAGCACGGCAAGGTGGTCTGCAAGCCCCTGCACGGCATGGGGGGACGCTCGATCTTCGTCTGCGACCCCGATGACAAGAACACGAACGTGATCTTCGAGACGCTGACCGACTACGGTCAGCGCTTTGCGATCGTGCAGCGCTACATCCCGGATATCGCCACGAGCGGCGACGCTCGCGTGCTGCTCATCGATGGGGAGCCGGTGCCCTACGCGCTCGCACGCATTCCAGCGGCCGGCGACAACCGCGGTAATCTGGCCGCCGGAGCGCGCGGGGTGGGCCGGCCACTGGAGGAGCGCGATCGCTGGCTCGCGGCGCAGATCGGGCCAGCCCTGGCCGCACAGGGCATGCTGTTCGTGGGCCTCGACGTGATAGGCGGCTTCGTCACGGAGATCAACGTCACGAGCCCCACCGGCATCCGCGAGCTCGACAAGCAGTTCCACATCGATATTGGAGATCTCCTGATACAGGCGATCGAGCGGCGCCTGGGGACTGCGCGCGCCGCCTGAGGCTTTCGGTGGGCCAGGCCCTACGTCGCCATTCAGCGCGCCGCCCGCAATAAGTCCTCGCGACCTGCCGCACGCGCTCAGCAAGGCGCAGCCGCTATACTGGGACGATGGCTTCTCGTGCTCTGGTGCTGCGGGAGGGTATCGCGCCGGTTCGCGATCGCCTGCTCATGACCATCTTCGTCGCGGCGCTGCTGCACGGGATGGTCATCCTCGGCATCACCTTCAGTGCCGGTGTACCGGGCAAGGACCCGGCACCCGGTCTCGAGGTGCTGCTGGTATCGGACGAGGTGCCGGCCGCCGATAGTAACCCCTCGGCCACCTACCTCGCTCAGCGCACCCAGCTCGGCTCGGGCAATACTGACCACTCGGTGCCTCCGCGCAACCGCGCCTCGGCGCAGCCCCTGGTGGCGCACGAGGGTGTGCTCCTCGGCACGAGTCTGCGCGACGGGGCGAAGTTTCAGGGTGCCGCGGATGAGCGCGTGCTCGCGACCAGCGCCTTTCGGCCGCAGATTCAATATTTCGGCGAGGAGGGCCGAGACGCGGCTGCCAGCGATAAGCCCCTGCTCGTGCCCGAGCGCACTTCCGCCGATGCAGGTCCCATCGACGACAGCGGGCCGGTCGAGCTTCGCGGTCCGCATCGTGACGAGCTGTGGGTGACGCCTGACTCGCGCGAGTCGGTCGTCGCGCCGTACCTCGACGGCTGGCGGCGCCGCGTGGAGCGCATCGGCACGCTCAACTTTCCTACGGCGGCGCGCCGCGCGAACGTCATCGCGAACCCCGTGCTGGAGGTGACGCTCGGTGCCGACGGCCGCATCGTCAAGGTGCTCATCCGCCGCTCGAGCGGGGACGCGCGTCTCGATCAGGCCGCGCTTCAGGTCCTGAAGCTCGCAAGCCCTTTTGATCCGTTTCCGCCCGAGCTCGCGCGCCAGTATCACACCTTACCCATCGTCTACGAGTATCAGTTCGTCGGTGGTCGTTTGCAGGGCGGCACGCTGACAACCGTTCCTTGAGCAGCGGCACGCCAGCAGCCATACTCGGGCGGTTCGCCGGCTTTGCGCAGCGCACGCATCCCATGAGCCTCACCAATCACCTGCTGATCGCGATGCCCGCGCTCGCCGATCCGAACTTCTCGCACACGGTGACCCTGATCTGCGAGCACGCGGCCGACAAGGGCGCGCTCGGCATTGTGCTCAACAAGCCGCTGCCGATGCGTCTCTCGGAGGTGCTCTCGCAGATGAAGCTCGAGCCGCGCGATGAGCAGATCGGCGCCCAGCCCGTGCTGCGCGGCGGTCCCGTGCACACCGACCGCGGTTTTGTACTGCACCGCCCGGGCGGCGCCTGGGACGCCACCCACAAGGTCTCCGACCTCATTCAAGTCACTACCTCGCGCGACGTGCTCGCCGCAATGGCGCGTGGCGAGGGGCCTTCGGATGCTTTCATCGCGCTGGGCTATGCCAACTGGGCGCCGGATCAGCTCGAGCGGGAGATCCGCGAGAACGTATGGTTGCCGATGCCCGCCGATGAGCGTCTGGTATTCAAGCTGCCGTTCGAGGAGCGCTGGCCGAGCTCCTGGCAGCTCCTCGGCATCGATGTCGACAAGATGAGTCCCGTCGCCGGCAATGCGTGAGGCCACGCCGGTACGCAGCGCGCGCCGCGAGCGAACCGCCGGGGTGCGTACCGTGCTGGCATTCGACTTCGGTCTGAAGCGCATCGGCATCGCGGTAGGCGACACTCTCACGGCATCGGCAGCCCCGCGGCCTGCGGCGCTCGTCCGCGCCGGGCGGCCGGACTGGAGTGTCATCGAGCGCGAGGTGAGCGCCGCCCAGCCGAACTTTTTGGTCATCGGCGTTCCCTTTAATGCTGATGGCAGCCCCGGCGTGCTGACCGAGGCAGCGCGCAGCTTCGGCGCCCTGCTGGGCACGCGCTTCGGCCTTGCCGTGGAGCAGGTCGACGAGCGCTGGTCCTCGCTGGAGGCGAGCGCCGCCCTGGCACGGCATCGTGCACAGGGACAGCGCAAGCGCCGCGTCCGGTCCATGGACGTGGATAGCGCGGCCGCCGCGATCATCCTGGAGCGCTGGCTCGCGGGCGAGCGACAGGGAAACGCCGATGAACGATGACGCTGCCAAGACGGCCCTCGAGGCTCAGGCGCCGCCGGCGCCATCGCAGCTGCGCGAGGATGGCTCTCTGCGCCATCTGATCACGCTTGCGACCTTGCCGCGGCCCATCATCGAGCAGCTGCTCCAGCGCGCACAGAGCTTCGTGCGGCCGCTCGGCCAGCGTCCGCCGAGCAGCAAGGCGCTGCAGGGCTTCACGATCGCGAATCTGTTCACCGAGCCCTCGACGCGCACGCGCGTGTCCTTCGAGCTCGCCGCGAAGCGCCTGGGCGCAGACGTGGTGAACCTGGAAGTGCAGCTATCCTCGCGCGTCAAGGGCGAGAGCATGCTCGATACCGTCTTCACGCTCGAGGCGCTGCACGTGGACGTGCTGGTGATTCGCGACGCCGAGGCCGGCATTCCGGGTCTGGTCGCCGAGCACGTGCGGCCGCACGTGAGCGTGCTGTCGGCAGGTGAGGCGCACGTCGCGCATCCGACGCAAGGGCTGCTCGATGCGCTCACGGTCATGCAGCGCAAGCCGCGCCTCGATCAGCTGGCGATCGCGCTGGTGGGCGACGTGCGCCATTCGCGCGTGGCGCGCTCTGCGTATCACGTCTTCCGCGCGCTCGGCGCCGGCGAGATCCGCATAGTGGCGCCGCAGCCGTTCATGCCCGAGAGCACCGAGTTCACGGGCTGCACGCGCCACGCCACGCTCGCGCGGGGCCTCAAGGACGCGGACGTGATCATGATGCTGCGGATCCAGAAGGAGCGCATGAGCCAGACTGCACTGCCGGATGCGGACCGCTACTTCGCCAAGTACGGCCTCACACCCGAGCGCCTCGCGCTCGCCCGACCCGATGCGATCGTGATGCACCCGCAGCCCATGAATCGCGGGATCGAGATAGCTTCCGACGTTGCGGACGGGCCGCAGTCCGTCATCCGCGATCAGGTGCGCAACGGCGTGGCCGTGCGCATGGCGGTGCTGGCGACGGTGGGGAGGAAGTGAGTTGTGAGTTGTGAGTTATGAGTTATGAGTTGTGAGTTATGAGTTATGAGGTGAAGGGGTGCGTTTGAGGTCCTGAGCGAACGACGATGATCCGCTAGCCTGGGAGGGTGCGATCGGTCTCGCCTCTGGATGTGCGGCGGTGCAGGACTACCATCAGCTCGAGATCTGGCGGCGGGCGATGGATTATGCCGTTGAGCTCTACAGGTTTACGGCTCAGCTTCCGAACGAGGAACGATACAACCTCACGGTGCAACTACGCAGAGCCGCGACGTCAGTCGCGTTGAATGTTGCCGAGGGATCCGGATCGGCAAGTAACCAGGAGTTCGCGCGTTTTCTCGGTTTCGCCTACCGCTCGCTCAAGGAGGTCGTTACCGGCCTGGAACTGTGCCAACGATTGTACCCCGCTGCGCCCTCACAACCCGTGAGCGTGCTGATCGACGAGGGTAACCAGATCGGCCGGATGGTTCGCGGCTTCATCGCGCGACTCCGCGAGAAGTGATGAGGGATGAGGGATGAGTTATGAGTTATGAGTTATGAGCCCGATTCTTTTCTGACTCACAACTCATAACTCATAACTCATAACTCATAACTTCACCCGAAATTTATCTTAGCCTCTAGATTGGCGCGCGAGTCGGCGTTCGTGAGCGCCTCCTCGAGCTCTACGCGGTTGTCCTTGAACAGGCTGTGCAGCGCCACGTCGAAGCTCTGCACGCCGCGCTCACCGCTCGCGATGATCGCCTCTTTGATGCCGACGACATCGCCCTTCTTGACCAGCTCGGCGATGTGCGGGGTGTTGAGCATCACCTCGATCGCCGCGCAGCGCTTGCCGTCGCGCCCCATCACGAGACGCTGCGCCAGGATCGCGCGCAGATATTGCGACAGGTCGAGGAAGATCTGGTTGTGCTGCTCGCGTGGGAACATGTTGATCACGCGGTCCAGAGTCTCCGCGCAGTTGTTGGCGTGCAACGTCGCGAGCACGAGATGGCCCGTGCCGGCGAGATTGATGGCCGCCTCCATGCTCTCGCGGTCACGGATCTCACCGATGAGGATCACGTCAGGGGCGGCACGCATGATGCCGCGCAGCGCGCGCGTGAATGACTTGGTGTCGAGCCCGACCTCGCGCTGGTTGACGAGCGAGCGCTTGTTGGTGTGCAGGAACTCGATCGGATCTTCGATGGTCACGATGTGATCCGAGGAGCTCTCGTTGCGATAATTCAGCATCGCGGCAATCGAGGTGGACTTGCCGGACCCCGTTGCGCCCACGACCAGAATCAGGCCGCGCTTCAACATGATGAGATCGCGCATGATCTCGGGTAGTCCGAGATTCTCCAGCCGCGGCATCTCGGCGCTGATGTAGCGCAGCACGATGGCGGGATAGCCGCGCTGCATGAACACGTTCACGCGGAAGCGGCCGAGACCGGCTTCCGAGATCGCGAAGTCGAGCTCGAATTCACGCTGGAACGCGTCGCGCTGCTCGGCGTTCATCAGCGCGAACGCCGTCTGCCGCACCACGTCGGGCGTCAGCACGTTCTTGTTGACGGGAAAGATCTGGCCCTCGATCTTGATCTTGATGGGAGCGTTGGCGGTGAAGAACAGATCGGACGCCTTCTTCTCCACCATCAGCTTGAAGAGCGGCTTGGTGTTGAGCGTCGCCTGCGACGGACCGATGTCGATCACCGCGTGGGTACCGGTCGCGCTGATCTTCGCCTCTGCCGCCTCACCTGCCGATGACATGCCTGCCGCCTCTCTGCTCAGAGCGAGCGCCCGGGGGCCTCTTCCTCGACGATGCGCAACGCTCCGCCGTCTTCCACGTGCTTGGTCTCGCGCTTGCTCTCGAGCTTGATGCGCAGGCGCAGCTCGTTCTTCGAGTCTGCGTTGCGCAGCGCGTCCTCGTAGGAGATGAATCCCGTCTCATACAGCTCGAACAGCGACTGGTCGAAGGTCTTCATGCCCAGGCGATTCGAGCGCGCCATGACTTCTTTGATCTTCGCGACCTCACCCTTGAAGATCAGGTCCTGAATCAGGGGCGAGTTGAGCATGATCTCCGTGGAGGCAATGCGCCCCGAGCCGGACTCGCGCGGAATGAGGCGCTGGGAGACGAAGGCGCGCATGTTGAGCGACAGGTCCATGAGCAGCTGCTCGCGCCGCTCGTCGGGGAAGAAGTTGATGATGCGGTCGAGCGCCTGGTTGGCGCTGTTCGCATGCAGCGTCGCCAGCACCAGGTGTCCGGTCTCGGAGAACTGGATGCCGTACTCCATCGTATCGCGGTCCCGGATCTCGCCGATCAGGATCACATCGGGCGCCTGACGCAGCGTGTTGCGCAGCGCATTCTCCCAGGAGTCGGTGTCCACGCCGACCTCACGATGAGTCACCACGCAGCCCTTGTGCTGGTGCACGTACTCCACCGGGTCCTCGATGGTGACGATGTGCCCGCGGGTCTTCTCGTTGCGATACCCGACCATGGCAGCGAGGGTCGTCGACTTGCCCGAGCCGGTGCCGCCGACGATGATGACGAGGCCGCGCTTCGACAGCACCACCTCTTTCAAAATGGGCGGAAGATCGAGCTCCTCGATCGTCGGGATCTTGGCGTTGATGAGCCGGATGACGCAGCCCATCGCGCCCTGCTGCACGAAGGCGCTGACGCGGAAGCGGCCGATGCCCGGCGGCGCGATCGCGAAATTGCACTCCTTGGTGCTGTCGAACTCTTTGGTCTGCCGATCGTTCATGATCGCGCGCACCAGCGTGGCCGACTGCTCGGTCGTGAGCGCACGCTCGCTCTGCGGACGGATCTCACCGTCGAGCTTGATAGCCGGCGGAAATCCCGCCGTGATGAAGAGGTCGGAGGCCTTCTTCTCGACGACGCGCCGCAGCAAATCCTGCATCAGCCTTATAGCTTGATCGCGGTCCATGTTGCTCCTCGGAGCCGCTCGCGCGGCGCGTTGCCGGGCCTCACAGAGCGTCTTTGTTCTGGGCCTTGTAGCGCGCCTCGTCCTTTGTGACCATGTTCTTGGTCACGAGATCGGCAAGACACTGGTCGAGTGTCTGCATCCCCTGCGCCTGACCCGTCTGGATCGATGAGTACATCTGGGCGATCTTGCCTTCGCGGATCAGATTGCGGATGGCGGGGGTGCCGATCATGATCTCGTGCGCCGCGATGCGCCCGCCGCCGACGCGTTTCAGCAGTGTCTGCGAGATCACCGCGCGCAGGCTCTCCGAGAGCATCGAGCGCACCATTTCCTTCTCGGCAGCCGGGAATACGTCCACCACGCGATCGATGGTCTTGGCGGCGGAGCTCGTATGCAGGGTGCCGAACACCAGATGTCCAGTCTCGGCGGCCGTGAGCGCCAGACGGATCGTCTCCAGATCGCGCATCTCACCGACCAGAACCACGTCAGGATCCTCGCGGAGCGCCGAGCGCAGCGCCTCCGAGAAGCCGAGCGTGTCGCGGTGCACCTCGCGCTGGTTGATGAGACAGCGCTTGGAGTCGTGCACGAACTCGATCGGATCCTCGATCGTGATGATGTGATCGGGACGGTTGTCGTTGCAGTGGTTGATCATGGCCGCGAGCGTCGTGGACTTGCCCGAGCCCGTGGGCCCGGTGACCAGTACCAGCCCGCGCGGCAGCATGCACAGGTCGCGGAAGATCTTCGGCGCGTGCAGGTCCTCGAGGCTGAGAATCGCCTGCGGGATGTTGCGGAACACGGCACCGGCACCGCGATTCTGATTGAAGGCGTTGACGCGGAAGCGCGCCAGCTTGGGAATCTCGAAGGAGAAGTCGGTCTCGAAGAACTCCTCGTATGCCTTGCGCTGCTTGTCGTTCATGATGTCGTAGACCATGCTGTGCACTTCCTTGTGCGTCAGCGCCGGCATGTTGATGCGCTTCATGTCGCCATCCACGCGAATCATGGGCGGAACGCCAGCCGACAGATGCAGGTCCGACGCGTTGTTCTTCACGGCGAACGCCAGGAGTTGCGCGATATCTACGGCCATCTATATTCCTTGAGACAGGCGGCAAGAATGCCCGCCTCAGGCGGTCCGGCCGCCGCAGTGTTGCGGTACCCGAGACCTGTGGCGGAAGCGATGCGAGTATAGGGAGGGGCTCCCCATCCCCTATGTTAATAGGTCCGCAGAATTTGGCCGAAAATGTCCGCGCAGTGCGCGAGCGGATCGCCGCCGCCGCGGCGGAATGTGGGCGAAGTGCGGACTCCGTCACAATTGTGGCGGCGAGCAAAGCCCAGCCCTTGACGGCGATTCACGCGGCTGCGCGCCTCGGCATCGCGCATTTTGGCGAGAGCTACCTGCAGGAGGCGCTCCAGAAGCTGGCACAAGCCGCCGGGGATACAAGCGCTGCAGGCTCACGCACCGATGCCGGAGCGGGTGGGCGACTCACGTGGCATTTCATCGGACAGCTGCAGGCCAACAAGACACGGCCGATCGCCGAGCATTTTGACTGGGTCCACAGTGTGGATCGGCTGCGGCTCGCGCAGCGCCTGTCCGCGCAGCGGCCCTACTACGCCGCACCCCTCAACGTTTGCATCCAGGTCAATGTCGCCGGCGAGGCGAGCAAGGCCGGCGCCGCGCCCCAGGATGTGCAAGCCTTGGTGGCAGCCGCGGCCGCGCTGCCGCGGCTGCATGTACGCGGCCTCATGTGCCTGCCGCCCGTGGAAGATGCGCCTGCGCGACAGCGCCACTGGTTCAGCGAGTTGCGTCATTTGTTTGAAGAGCTCAATAGCCAGGGTGCCTCCCTCGATACCCTCTCGATGGGCATGAGCGCAGACCTGGAGGCGGCGGTGCTGGAAGGAGCCACGCTGGTGCGGGTCGGTACGGCGCTGTTCGGACCGCGGCCCGATCACTGAGCTACTCCCCGCGAGCGTGACCTGATGCGCCACCAGCCGCGCGCGACCGGATACAATCACTGCGTGGACTCCGCGAAGATCGCAATCATCGGCGGCGGCAACATGGGCCGCGCGCTGCTCGGCGGGCTGCTGCGCGACGGCACGCCCCGGGGGCAGGTACGCATCGGTGAAGCCAGTGGGGCCGCGCGGCACGAGCTGCACCGCGAGTTCGGCGTGTTCGTATCCGATGACAACGCGGCGGTGCTCGAGGGCGCGGCAATCGCGGTCATCGCGGTCAAACCGCAGGATGCCGAGGCCGTGCTGGTGCCGCTCGGCGCGCGGTTGCGCGAGCAGCAGTCGCTCGTGGTGTCGGTCGCGGCGGGAATCGAGGTCCGCTCGCTGCAGGCCTGGTGCGGCACGCCGGTTGCGGTCGTGCGCGCCATGCCGAATCGTCCCGCACTCGTGGGCGCGGGCGTCACGGCCCTCTACGCGCCCGCGGGAATTGCGGTGGCACAGCGCGCGCTCGCCGAGCATGTGATGCGCGCCGTCGGCGCCGTGGTATGGCTCGCCGACGAAAGCGCCCTCGATGTGGTCACTGCACTCTCCGGGAGCGGACCGGCCTACTTCTTCCTCTTAGCGGAGCAGATGATGGCGGCGGCGGTGCTTCTCGGTCTCGAGCCAGCCGCGGCACGCACGCTCGCCGTGGAGACGCTCCACGGTGCCGGCATGCTCGCGCACGCCGGTGACGGGGATCTCGCGCGGCTGCGAGCCGGCGTCACCTCGAAAGGTGGTACCACAGAGGCTGCGCTGCAGGTCCTCGATGGCGCACAGGGAATAGGCCCGCTCGTGCAACGGGCGCTTGCCGCCGCGGCGGATCGCAGCCGTGAGCTTGCCGCGCGCTTCGCGGCCAAAGGACACGGATGAGCGGCCTGGCCAACGCCCTGATCTTCATCCTCGAGACGCTGCTCGATCTGGCGCTGTTCGTCGCACTGCTGCGCTTGCTGCTGCAGTGGAGCAGGGCCGACTTTCGTAATCCGATCAGTCAGGCTGTCGTGCGGCTCACCAACCCGCTGGTGATGCCGCTGCGGCGGATTCTGCCGCCGGTCGGCAAGGTGGATACCGCCTCGGTCGTGACGGTCGCGATCGTGGCGCTGATCGAAGTGGCGGTGAAAGTGGCGGTGGTGGGGGCCGGATTGCCGCCATTCCTGCTGTGGCTGCGAGCGGCACTCATCGAGGTGCTGCACATGCTCCTTTTGACCTACCTCTACGCCATCTTTCTCTATGCCTTGCTCTCGCTCATCGCTCCCGGCGGCTACTCGCCCGTGCAATCGCTGCTCACGAGCCTGTGCGAGCCGGTGCTGCGCCCGGTCCGGCGTCTCATCAAGCCCGTCGGGGGACTCGATCTGTCACCGTTGTGGGCGGGAATCGTGATCGCGGCGCTCTTGTACTACGTGCTGCCTTCCGCTCTCGGCTGAGCCGGCGCGCGGCGTCTCGTAGACCATAGCCGCAAACCCTGGAAAAAAAGGCATTTGAGGGGCTCGCGCGCGCGAGAAATCACTTGCCAACTCGCGCCCATGTGCTATTTTCCGCGGCGATTCGACGCGCGGTGCGTTCCGCGCTCACTATTCACTAGAGACGAAATATTCCGGAGGAGTTCGAAACATGGCAAAAAAAGGTGGCGCACCGACCAAGTCGGAAATCCTCACCCAGATATCGAAGGACACAGGCCTGTCGCGCAAGCAGGTCGGGGGCGTGTTCGAGTCGCTGGGTGGCGTGATCAAGAAGAGCCTGCGCAGCGGCGGCTTGTTCACCATGCCGGGCCTGCTGAAGATGAAGGTCGTGAAGAAGCCCGCCACGAAGGCGCGCGAGGGCGTCAATCCGTTCACCGGTGAGAAGATGATGTTCAAGGCCAAGCCGGCGAGCAAGAAGGTGCGCGTGATGCCCCTGAAGAGCTTGAAGGGAATGGTCAACCAATAACTGCGGGCGGGAAATCAATCGCGTCACACGGGCGGAGCATCGCGATGCGAGCCGCCGTCATGAGGACAGGGCCCGGCTGTTGTGGCCTGATTGCTCTCGAAGGCTGCGCCCACTCCTGGGCTGCACCTGAACACTAAAGGGGTCCGCGCCGACGCGCGGACCCTTTTCATCTAAGAGCGCTGTCGCGATCCCGCGGCGAACTGCACGACGACATCGCGCAGCTCGCCGAGGCGGCCATGAAAGAAGTGGCTCGCCTGCGGCAGCACGTGCACGAGCGGCGGCGGGGTGAGGCTCTGGGCCCACGCGAGCACGCGGCTTGCATCGACGACGTCATCGGCATCCCCCTGGACGATGAGCCAGGGACAGCCAGGCATCGCCGACTCCGGCTCCATGCGGTCCACTGCCGGCGCGACTGTCACGAGGAGCCGCGCATTGCACTGCACGGCAGCGCGCAGCGCCACGACCCCGCCGAAGGAGAAGCCGAGCAGCCACGGTGTGGCGGCCGGCCAGCGTTCAAGTCCGAAGTCGACTACCGCGAGCGCATCCTGCGTCTCGCCGCGGCCGTGCGCGAACTCTCCCTCGCTTGCTCCGACGCCACGGAAGTTGAAGCGCAGCGTCGGCACTCCGAGCTCGTGCAGCGCACGGGCAAGGGTATGCACGACCTTGTTATCGAGCGTGCCGCCGTGCAGCGGATGTGGATGGCAGATGACGCCGAAGTGGGCTTGATCCCCTCGCGCCGGCTCCTCGAGCAACAGCTCGAGCGCGCCAGCGGGGCCTGCGATACGCAGCGACGACTTGAGTGGCGCTGCCCTCACGAGGCTGAGGCCGGAACCCCGGCGAGTCGAATGAGCAGCCGGTTGAGGCGTTGCACGTACTCCGACGGGTTGCCGAGCTGGCCGCCCTCGGCGAGCGCCGCCTGGTCGTACAGCAGCAGCGCAAGCTCGCTGAACTCACTCTGCTCCTGCACGCCGTCGAGATACTTGACGATCGGATGCACGACGTTGAGCTCGAGGAGCGGCTTCGCATCCGGCGCCCTCTGGCCCGCAGCCTGCAGGATCCGGCGCATGTTCGCGCCAGGATCGTGCTCACCGAGCACCAGGCAGGCCGGAGATTCCTTGAGCCGCGAGGTGACCTTCACCTCGGAGACGCGCTCGCCGAGCGCGTCCTTCACGCGCTTCAGCAGCTTTTTGCTCTCCTTGAGCTCCTCATCGAGAGCTTTGCGGTCCGCATCACTCTGCAGCCCTGCGAGCTCGAGATCGCCACGCGCGGCATCCTTGAAGCGCTTGCCCTCGAAGGCCTCGAGCTGCTGCATCACCCACTCATCGATGCGATCGGCGAGCAGCAGCACCTCGACGCCGCGCTCCTTCAGGCGCTCGATGTAAGGACTCGAGCGCGCCGCCTGGAGGCTGTCGGCGATCAAGTAATAGATGCGTTCCTGGCCCGGCTGCATGCGCTCGAGATACTGGCGCAGTCCCGTTCTGGGCTCGTTGTCCGCCTCGTGCGTGCTTGCGAAGCGCAGCAGCGGCAGGATCTTGTCGCGGTTGCCTACGTCCTCCGCCAGCCCCTCCTTGAGCACCGTGCCGAACTCCTGCCAGAAAGCGCCGTACTTGTCGGGCGCGTCGCTCGCGAGCCGCGCGAGCACGTCGAGCACGCGACGCGTGAGCCCGCCGCGGATCGCTTCGACCTCCGAATCCTGCTGCAGCAGCTCGCGCGAGATGTTGAGCGGCAGATCGCTCGAGTCGATCACGCCCTTCACGAAACGCAGGTAGAGCGGCAGAAACTGCTCCGCGTCGTCCATGATGAAGACGCGCTTCACGTACAGCTTCAGGCCGCGGGCCGCATCGCGCTGCCACAGGTCGAAAGGGGCACGCGCCGGCACGTAGAGCAGGCTCGTGTACTCGCGCTTGCCCTCGACCTTGTTATGGCTCCAGGCGAGGGGCTCGGCAAAATCATGGGCTACGTGCTTGTAGAACTCCTTGTACTCCTCGTCGGTGATCTCGCTGCGCGGCCGCATCCACAGTGCCTTCGCCTGATTGACCGCCTCGTACTCCGCGGATTCCTTGCCTTCTTTGCGCATCAGCACCGGAAAGCTCAGGTGGTCCGAGTAGCGCTGGATCAGGGAGCGCAGTCGATAGTGGTCGGCGAACTCCTTGGCGTCCGGCTTCAGGTGCAGGATGACACTCGTGCCGCGCTCCGCGCGCGACAGCGGCTCGACCGTGAAATCGCCCTCCGCGCTCGATTCCCAGCGCACCGCTGCCTCCGCCGGTGTGCCGGCCTTGCGCGTGAGCACTTCTACGCGCTCGGCGACGATGAAGGCCGAGTAGAAGCCGACCCCGAACTGCCCGATGAGCTGCGAGTCCTTCTGCTGGTCGCCCGAGAGCGACTTGAAGAACTCCGCCGTCCCCGACTTCGCGATCGTGCCGAGGTGGGTGATCGCCTCCTCGCGCGTCATCCCGATGCCGTTATCCCGAATGGTGAGCGTGCCCGCCGCCGGATCACTGTCCACCCATATGGCGAGCTCTGCGTCCTCGCTGAGCAGCTGAGGCTCGGCAATTGCCTGAAAGCGCAGGCGATCGTTGGCATCCGAGGCATTGGAGATCAGCTCGCGCAGGAAGATCTCCCGATGGCTGTACAGGGAATGGATCATCAGCTTGAGGAGCTGGCGCACCTCGGCCTGAAAGCCGAGTGTCTGTTTCGTGTTCTCAGGCATGCTCGCGGTTTCCGGAAGAGTTCGGGTCGGTACGATGGTACCGGGCGCTCGGCGACCCGCCGGGGCTCGGCCGCTTGTCATGTTGGGAATTGCGGCGACTTTTTCAAGACGCGCCGCCGCGCGGCGCCGCGGGCGCGCGCTGCAGGGCCCTACGTGAGCTCGAGCAGGCTACGGGCGCAAGGGGGCGCCCAATCAGGCGACCAAAGGAGAGGGAAGCTCGAGACTCTCAGGCTAGCGGCAAGGTGCCGGCCAGCAGGACGTGAGCGCGCCAGAGCATGCCGAGGAGACAGCTTCCGAGCGCGGAAGCCGCGGCGGCGGCCAGTGGCATTCCGAGTCCGGTGACTTCGTCGGCAGCCGACAGGGCCAGGTGCCTGCAGGCATTTGCGAGATCGTCCAACTCATCCCACAGAAGCAGCAAGCGTTCCATGAGAGCACTTTAGCGTCGTGTCCATTACCGTCGATGTGCGCGATCTCTCAGTCACGCCACGGCTGCGCAGAGCATGCTTGGTGGATGACCGCGCTCCTTACCTTAATTCGGGTGTTCACCCTGCAGGCATTCTCGCTACAGCCGTTCTCGCTGCGGGCGTTCACCTTGCAAGCGTTCACCTTCACACGCTCGGCTTGCGGGGCCGACCGTCGCTGCGTAGGCTCTGATCTGCCGCGCACCGAGAACCAGCGTACATGCAACGCATAGTCGTCCTGAACCCGAAAGGGGGCTCTGGCAAGACGACGATTGCAATCAACCTGGCGAGCTACTTCGCCTCTCGCCAGCAATCTCCGGTCCTGATGGATCACGACCCGCAGGGCTCCTCGCTGCGGTGGGTCAAGAAGCGCCAGCCGATGCAACCGCCGGTGCACGTGGTGCCGGCCTTCTATAACGACGGACGCACCACGCGCAGCTTTCAGCTGCGCACGCCGAGTGGCGCGACGCATCTGATCGTGGACACGGCGGCCGCCATCAGCGCGCACGAGATGCCGGAGCTGACCCGTCTGGCGGACAAGATCCTGGTGCCCGTGCTGCCCTCGGACATCGATATCCACGCCTGCTCGCGCTGCATCAGGGATCTCTTGCTCGTCGCCAAGATCCGCCGCGAGGACAATCGTCTGGGAGTGATCGCGAACCGGGTGCGGCGCAACACCCTCACCTATCAGTCACTCGTGCGCTTCCTGAATACGCTCGGGGTGCCGATCGTCGCGACGATCCGGGACTCACAGAACTACGTGCGCGGCGCCGAGCTCGGGCTCGGTGTTCACGAGATGAAGGCCTATATTGCCCGTGACGACGTGGAGCAGTGGGGACCGCTGATCGCCTGGCTGGCGCAGCCGAGTGGCTCGCGCGCGCCCATGTCTTCGGGGCCCACGCCCGTCATCGCAAGCGCCTGAGCGGCGCCCCGAGGCTTCCCTACTTCTTCTTCTGCTCGGTTTCCCAGGAATCCTTCACCTGCTCGGCCCAGTTCTTGTAGTTCGACCAGGTGTGGAGATTCTTGGTAATGGCGGCATGCCGCGCACGAGCGCGCTGCATGCGGTCGAGCCAGGTCCCGTAGGGATCCTGCGGATTCGCGGGTGTCGACGCGGCCGGCTTGTCCTCCCGCGGGACATTTGGGTTTCCGCGCGTCGTTTCCGATGAACTCATGTTGACTCCTGCGACCGTGACGCCAGCCTACGGACTCGCACGACGACCGACAGGAACTGGTTCACAGGGACAAGGGAAACGCTGGCACGCGTGGGACACAGCTCTCGCGTGCTGCGAGAGGTGCAGCGGCGCCGCGGCGCCTTATGTCACGCCCTCGGCGTGACGATCCGATAGCACGGCCGATAGGCGACGCCGGGCAGGCGCATGCGCCCCTGCGCCACGAAGGCGCCGAGCAGCTCATCGAGCAGCAGCATGATCTCCGGATCGCCGGACAGCTCGTATGGTCCGAAGCGCTCGATGGCCTGAATGCCCGACTCCTTCACGTTGCCGGTGACGATGCCGGAGAAGGCGCGGCGCAGGTTCGCCGCAAGCGAGTGCAAAGGCTGGGCACGCGTGAGCTGCAGCGCGCGCATCGACTCGTGGGTGACCTCGAAGTGCCGCTGCAGCTCGATGCCGATCGAGAGCAGCCAGTTGAAGTTGTATGAATCGTTGCGCTCGCGACGATAGGCGCGCACCGCCTCCATGCCGCGCACCATGTGGCGGGCCACTTCCGCCGGATCATCGATGATCACGGGCAGGCGCTGCAGCGCCTGCGAGCCGAGAGTGCTGCCGACGAAATGCCGGATCTGCTCGAAATAGGCGGCGCTCGCACGCGGTCCGGTGAGCACCACGGGAAAGGGCTGCTCGCGGTTGGCGGGATCGAGGAGCATGCCGACCAGGTAGAGAATCTCCTCGGCGGTGCCAGCCCCGCCAGGAAACACTACGATGCCATGCGCGAGGCGCGCGAAAGCCTCGAGCCGTTTCTCGATGTCCGGCATGATGACGAGCTGATTGACGATCGGGTTGGGCGGCTCGGCGGCGATGATGCCCGGCTCGGAGAGCCCGATGTAGCGTCCCTGCGGCATGCGCTGCTTGGCGTGGCCGATGGTCGCACCCTTCATGGGTCCCTTCATGGCGCCCGGACCGCAGCCGGTGCACACGTCCAGGCCGCGCAGCCCCATCTCGTAGCCGACGCGCTTGGCGTACTGATACTCCTTGTCGCCGATCGAATGGCCACCCCAGCACACCACCAGATTAGGCCGGGCCTTGAAGTCGAGCACCCGGGCATTGCGCAGGATGTGGAAGATCGCGTTGGTGATCGACGGCGAGTTCTGCAGGTCGAAGCGGCCGCTCGCGAGAATCTCGTTGCCGATGTAGATCACATCGCGCAGCACCGCGAACAGGTGCTCCTTGATGCCGCGGATCATCTCGCCGTCGACGAATGCCGCGGCGGGCGCGTTGCGAATCTCGAGCTTGATGCCCCAGGCATGGCGCACGACCTCGATCTCGAAGTCGCTGTAGCGATCGAAGATCTCTTTCGCATTGTCGGTATCGGCGCCGGTGTTGAGCACCGCCAGCGCGCACTTGCGGAACAGGGAGTAGAGACCGCCGCGGCTCTCATCGAGCAGCTCGGTGATCTCCGCCTGCGAGAGGTTCTCGAGACTGCCGCGTGGACCGACGCGGGCGTCCACGAACTCGGGGATCTCGAGACTGTCTTCCATGTGCGCCGGATTACAGGGCCGCGGCGCCGCCAGCGTGTCGCGTCACGGCAGGATGTCGATCGGCGTTCCGTCCTGAGTCATCAGCCAGATCTCGAGCATCTCTGAGTTCGAGACGGCGATGCAGCCGTCGGTCCAATCGGTCTTCTCGTAATACCCGGGCGAGCGCTTCAACTGATTGGGCAGCCCATGGATCATGATGGAGCCGCCTGCATCCCAACGATGCCGCCGCGCGCGCTGCATGTCGAGCTCGTTCGGATAGGAGACCAAAATAGACAGGAAATAGTCGCTGCGCGGGTTGCGGCGGGCAAGGTAGTACCTGCCCTCGGGGGTGCGGAAGTCTCCGGAGCGCTCCTTCTGGCCGGTCGGATTGAGTCCGAGCGCGACCCGGTAGGAACGCAGCACCTCGACCCCGCGCATCAGGTAGAGCCGGCGCTCGGCCTTGTGGACCACCACGCGGTCCGCGAGCGGCACCAGATCCGCCGGGCTCAGTGGTACGCCTTCGGTAGGCTCGGGCAGCTTGCTCACGGCATGCGTGGCGACGGCCCTGGGCTGATCCAGATCGGCGGCAGCGGCGACTCCCGCTGCAGCGATGAGCGCCCCGGCGGTTGCGGCGACCGCGAGGAACACGCGCGCGGCGCTATCCAGGCGCGCAAAGACGCGCGCCAGGTGCTCTCCGCACCGGCTCGGGTTCCAATTGAGCATATCGCGCAAGTCTGTCTTCAACGACCGCGGGCGATTATAGAGGCGCATCCGGTCAGCGGCGATGTGCATTCCGTCACAGCACCGCCGGGCAGCGGCGCGCCCCTCTATAATCTGTCGCATGAAAACCAGCGCCATCCAAGGCTCGCAGGCAGCGATACCGGTGCGCTCGCAGCCCACGCGGCGCCTGCGCGGCCAGGCACTCGCATGGCTTGCGAGTGTGCTGTGCGCGTGCGCATCCACGCCGTCGCAATCGATCGTGGAGAAGCTCGACCCGAACACCGGCACAACGGTCGGCGTGCTCGCTGCGCCTGTGCAGCTCGTCACCACGCGCAACCGCGGCTCGGGCCGTGATCCGTTTGCTTCCCTCGCGCCCTTCGAGATCGATCGCATGGGCAATCGCGAGTTCTTCCTGTGGATCGCTGCACCCGAGGACAACGGCGTGCCGGCATCCGTGCAGGTACTTTGCAACGACCAGCCGCTCGCGGTATCCGCGACGCGTCTCGACCTGCAGCAGCACAAAGTCTCGCGTCCTCCCTATGCGCGCAGCGCGCCGTGGAACGGCGAGTGGTATTTCGATCTGCCGCCCGATGCGCTGCACTGCCTCGCATCCGCTCACCGTGTGAGTTTGATCGCGCGGCTTGCCGACGGGATGGAGGATGAGTTCACGGCCGATGCCGGCCAGCTCAAGGGCGTGGCAGCCTTCGAGATGCGCTACGTGCAGCCCTGAGCTCGGGTGGTCGTGCCGTGCCGGACGCAGCGGCAAAGAAGCGTCCCCACCGGGCATGTCAGCCGTTGACATCGCCGGGGGCATTCACGACATCCTCGATGCGCGGCACTACGATCTGCGTGCCGGGCCGCATCTCGGCAAAGTCCACATCCGGGTTGTACTGCTGTAGCAACCAGATGGGCAGGTGCTCGTAGCGCAGCGTGACCGTCCAGAGCGAGTCCCCGCGGCGCGCGATGTAGATATCGGTGCCCGTAATGCGATGCGCGGCGAAGTAGCTCGCTTCGAGGGCGCGGTGGTACTCGCGCCGCCGGCCCTCGAACACATCGCGCGAGACCTTGACGAAATCCAGCCGGACCTTGCGCCCCATGACGACTGGCCGACCGTATCGCATGTGATTGGCGGCGCGCAGCCGCGATGCGGGTAGATCGAGCCAGTCCGCGTAATGCCCGATCGTCTCCGCGGCTGCCACCACGATCGTGCCGTCCTTGGAGACGGAGTAGTCGATGGGATCGGCGTTGTCGACCGTCTCGACGGCTGCAGGTCCGAGCGCCGGACCCAGGGCTTCCGCTTGCGCCGCCGATACCGGCTCTGCCTTCGCGACCGGAGTGTTGGCGATCGCGGTCGCGTCCTCTTCGCTCTCTCGCTCTGCAACCTCGGCGGTGACACCGCCCGCCGCAGGCGGCTGCGCCGCGCCCGATGCGGGCTCACGGGTACGTGCCACAGCGCTCGAGGATGCCAGGGCGGGCGGCACTCGCTGCGCGCCCTCGGCTGCCGCAGCGCTCCCATCCGCACCTTCCGCACTCGCACCGCCGTCGACCAGTACCAAACGTTGACCCTCGAAGATGTAGTCGGGGTCGCGGATGTGGTTCAGCTCCAGCAGCTTTGGAGCCGCCATGCCCACCTTCGTCGCGATCTCCGACAGCGAGTCGCCGCTCTGCACTACATAGACCTTCGCAGCAGGCGACGACTCCGACTCAGTCGAAGCAACTGCCGGGCCCGGGACGCTCGTCCCCAATGCGGTCAGCGCAGTCGCGGGCGTTGCAGAGGCTGGCGGCGTCGCGACGCCAGTCGTGGCGGCCGCAGCACTCGTTGATGGGAAACTCACGGGCAGCGGGCTGCTTGCAAGAGTTGCACGCGCAGGCGCCGATGCACTCACGGGCGCAGCGCTCGGCGTGTCGAAGGTCGTGGTCACGCCGGGTGGGGCGGATTCAGACAGGCTGGACTCGGCCGAGCCGCCACCATCCTGCTGCGCGATCGCCTGCGCGGCTGGTGTCCGCGTGCTGGCCGCGACCAGAGGCAGGCTTGCCGCCGCGAGCCTCGAGCCACTCGCGGCCACAGCCACGGGTGCCGCCGCCGGCTGCTGCGGCGAGGTGGACGGGGCCGAGCGTGTCGCCACTCTGAGCAGGCCGACGGGGGTCTCGGGCACACGCACATAGCTGCCGACGTGCAGGCGCGCTTTGATCGGGAAGTTGTTCATGTGCGCGAGCGTCGAGGTGCTCACGCGATAGTCCTCGGCGATGCTCGCCAGGGTCTCTCCGGGCAACACCCGGTGCTTGGGCTGTATTTCGGCCGCCACCAGTGTCGCCGGGATTCCGAGTCGCCGCGCCAGCACCTCCTCGGTCCAGTGGCCGCTCATCGGCAGCCGCAGGTGATAGCCGTTCGGCACCGGGCGGCTGCCGCGCCAGCAGGCCGGACGCAACGCCGGATTGAGCACGCGCAGCGTGTCGAGATCGATGTTCAGCGCCCGCTCCAGCTGCGTGATCGAGGTGCGCGCCGGCAGGATCAGCTCCTGGAATTTGGCCTCTTCCGCGCGCTCGAACTGTCCGAAGTACTTATCGGGATTGCGATCGATCTCGAGCGCGGCGAGGAAAGAGACATAAAAGTTGCGGGAGGCAAACCCGAAGCTCGGGCTCTTGTAGTTGCGCACGATCTGCGCGATGTCATCGGTGCCCAGCGTCTCCTTGGCGCGGCGCACGCCGGCAGCACCGTGGTTGTACGCCGTGAGCGCCAGAGGCCAGGTGCCGAGCAGGCGATAGTTGTACGACAGCAGCTGCGCCGCCGCCTCGGTGGCGCGGAACGGGTCGAGACGGTCATCGACGGTCGCGTCGATGCGCATGTAGCGCCGGCCGGTCGAGCGCATGAACTGCCAGAGGCCCGCAGCTCCGACCTTCGAATAGGCTGCCGGATTGAAGGAGGACTCCACGTGCGGCAGCACGGCGAGCTCCGGCGGCAGGCCGAGATTCGCCAGCGTCTCGGCGATGTGCGTCTCCCACTTTCCCGAGCGCCGCAGCCCCTCGCGGAAACGATCCGCCTGCCCGAGCTGAAAGCGAATGTGATTGGTTGCCTCGAGCAGCCGGATGGGGGTGGCTTGATCACCCCATAGATCGTGGATGTGCTGGTCCTCCGGTGCCAGTGGCACCTCCGCCGTAGCGATGCGCTTCAACGCGGCGATGACATGATCGCGTGCCGCCTCGACCTCATGCTCGCGCGCGCGGGGGGAGGTGGCGGGCGCGAAGTGCAGCGTGTCGTACACGACCGCGAGATTATTCTCGTCGTGCAGAAAGCCGGAGTTGGTATCGATCTGGCTGTAGACCCGGATCCAGAAGTCGACGTCCCGCTGCAGGGCGGCGGGCTGCGGGAAGGCAGCGTCGTCGGCGACGGCTCCGAACGGCACGAGTGCCAGAGCGCACGCGGCAAAGAGCGCTATCCACCAGCGCTCGCATCCGCGGATGCGCGCATTCACGTGTGTCGACGACATTTACACCCCTTCGTCAGGCAAACTTCAGGCATCCATTCAGTGGCTTGTGCGAAGTGGCACCGCCGCGCTCGCCATGCGCTGCCCGCGATTGCGTCGATGATCTTGACATCGCACCGCGCGCACTGAAGCTGACCGCCCGCCCAGAACTCGCGCATGTGAGCGCGAAAGCTCGCATAAAGAGCATCACGTCACAGTTGAACTGCGTCGCAGATACAACATGTCAGATGATTCGCGCGCTGCTGCCGCCTGGCATGGGCGTTGCTTAGATATCCCTCACGGGGCCAGTTTGGCTCGGAAGGAAGCACCCTAGGACGCAAGCACAGTCGGCAATCCCAGAATGATCGGCACACGGCGCCCTCGATGTGGCACCTGAGGCCGGCAGCGGACAACAACTAGAAGACACTCCTCCACAGCAAGCAAGCGACCGAATCAGCCCCGCCTCGGCGGGGCTTTTTTATGTCCACATCCCGTGGCGCCGGCCGCGCACGGGACGACAGGGAATAAAAAAGGCAGCCGCGAGGGCTGCCTTATAAAGTGCGCTCCGGCGAACCCGTCAGAGACGGGAACCGGGCGGGGCACCCGGAACCGGTGCGCCAATCGAGCCAATCGAGCCTGCCAGACTCGTCTACCTCCCCGCCCCAGCTTCTTCCCTCCCGACTAACCCGCTCGGCGGTGCCGCGCGGCTACGAGGGCAGCCCCGCGGCGCGTACATCCTGTCAACCGCACCTCGAAATCAACCGCACTTCGAATCCCCACAGTTCAGGCACGTCATGCAGCCGTCCATCATGATCACGGCGGCGGTGCTGCACTTGCCGCAGAGCTGCGCCCCTTCCGGAAAGTGCGCCTTGGCGAAGGCATCGGTCTGCCTTGCGCGGGCCTCGTACTCGGCGCGCTTCTGGTCCACCAGCCGGCGCTGATGCTCGTCCAGCTCGGACTTGCGCATCAGCCCGATCGACTGCAGATGCCGCTCGATCACGTATCCGAGCTCCGCGATGATCGAGGGCATGAACTTGCCGCCCGGCTGCCAGTAGCCACCGCGCGGGTCGAACACCGCCTTCAGCTCGTCGACCAGAAAAGTGACATCGCCTCCCTTGCGGAACACCGCGGAGATGATGCGCGTGAGCGCCACGATCCACTGGAAGTGATCGAGGTTCTTCGAGTTGATGAAGATCTCGAAAGGCCGGCGCTGCTCGTACTCGGTGCCCTCATTCAGCACGATGTCGTTGATGGTCACGTACATCGCGTGATCCGATATCGGTGTCTTGATCTTGTACGTCGAGCCGACGAGCATCTCGGGACGCTCGAGCTTCTCGTGCATCCGAATGACCTTCGCCGTCTTGCCGTTCTTGTCGCGGACGAAGTCGGTCTCGGTGGCGGCGGCGCGGGCCGCTGCCGATTTCTCGGCGGCCCGCTCGGCCGGCTTGTCCTCGGGCTTGAGGACCTCGTACTTGACGATCTTTCTATCGATCTTGGTGGCCATGGACAGTTTCCTGGTGTTTGGCGCCGTATGCCGCTCCGTGGCGGGTCAGAATCGCCCGTAATACCCGTCGCGCATGGCGTCGAACAGATTCGCCGCGGTGTGCTTCTCACCGTCGTACTCGATCTCCTCGTCGCCACGCACCTCGACAACCGTGCCGTCCTCGAGCGTGAAGCGGTACAGCGTGTTCTTGAGATCCTGCTCCTTGACGAGCACGCCCTGGAAGGCCTCCGGGTTGAAGCGGAAGGTCGTGCAGCCCTTCAAGCCGCGTTCGTAGGCATACATGTAGATGCCCTTGAATCTCTCGTAAGGGAAATCCGTGGGCACGTTCGCCGTCTTCGAAATCGAGGAGTCGACCCACTTCTGCGCCGCGGCCTGCACATCGACGTGCTGCTCCGGAGTCACCTCGTCCGAGCCGATGAAGTACTCGGGCAGCTTCTCGGCGTCCTGGCTCGCCGCAGGCGTTGCCTGCGGATTGACGAGCTCGCGATAGGCAAGCAGCTCGAAGGAATAGACGTCGACCTTCTCCTTCGACTTCTTGCCGTCGCGGATCACGTTGCGGAAGTAGTGATGCGCGAAGGACGGCTCGATGCCGTTCGAGGCATTGTTCGCGAGCGATAGCGAGATCGTCCCGGTGGGCGCGATGGAGGTGTGATGGGTGAAGCGCGCGCCGACCTCGGCGAGCTCGTGCACGAGCTGCGGTGCGACCTGCGCGATGCGCTGCATGTAGCGGCTGTACTTGGCATGCAGCAGGCGTCCCGCGATCTTGGCCCCGGCCTTCCATCCGTCGCGCGCCATCTCCGGGCGCTTGCGGAGCATCTCCTTCGTGACGATGAACTCCTCACTCATGATGGGCGCGGCACCCTTCTCGCGCGACAGCTCGAGAGCAGCCTCCCAGCCGGCGACCGCCATCTCGCGCGAGACATCTTCGGTGAACCTCACCGACTCGGCTGATCCGTACTTCATGCCAAGCAGCGTCATGGTGCTGCCGAGCCCGAGAAAACCCATGCCGTGGCGGCGCTTGCGCAGGATCTCCTCGCGCTGCCGCTCGAGCGGCAGGCCGTTGATCTCCACGACGTTGTCGAGCATGCGCGTGAAGACCTTGACCACCTCGCGATACTCGGCCCAGTCGAACTCGGCGAACTCGCTGAACGGCTGGTGCACGAATTTCGTGAGATTTACGGAGCCTAGGAGACAGGAACCGTAGGGTGGAAGCGGCTGCTCACCACACTGCCCTGTCACGAGTCCATTGAAGATGACACTGTTGTGATCGCTCTGCGTCGTATCAAACACCGGCTCGGCACCGACATAGGTTATCTCGGCAATCCGGCTTACGAAGCGCTCCTTCTTTCTGAGCGCCTTGTCCCGAACCCAGTCGTAGTACTTCTCGTTCTTCTCGGCAGCCAAGAAGCCGATTCCCGACATGAATCGATCTCGCGACTCACCGTCAACGATCAGCTCATGATCGGCTCTGCACGCATACTCTTTCCTTCCCCCCTTTCCGTCCGGGAGGAGTCGCTTCCCAGCCTCGCGGCGCTTGTGCACACGTGCAAGCACGCCGAAGTTCGCCAACAGGATCTGTATGTCCTTGAGCAATGAAGGGTGGCTCGACGCCAGACGAATTGAGCAGGTCGTAGCATCGTGACCGGACACGTTAACCGTGCCGTCTGACTGAAACAGTCCCCGCAGATACCCTTTGACGCACGCCTCGCTGCCGCGCCAGATGAGCTCCGGCACCTTGGTCTTGTGTTCCACGGTGAACCCGTAGAAATTCAACACTCGGGCTAAGAGAACCGACCGGATCATGATCAGATTCCGCTCGGGGATGGCGACGGCGCTTACACGGTAACTTCGGGGACCGAACGTGTAAGCGGAAATGAGGTGATTGATGTAGGCAACGATCTCCTCGCCATATGCGCGATCCGGTCCCCAGAGATTGACGATTGCTGCCTGTTGGCCATGGCCACGATTGGTGAAGTGCCCATCGCCGGTCAACAGACCAAGGAGAACACCGAGCTGTTCATTTCCGCAGCCGCCGAACTGCCCTTTCCCGGACTGAATCAAGAGCTCGTCGCCGGGCTTCAGGTCTTTGAGCTTGATCTTGCCACGCGTCGTGTAAAAGTCGTGCCACTCGGTGGCCTTTATCTCGTAGCCCGCCTCTGTCACCACTCGATAGACGTCTTCCGAAGGAGAAGTCATGAACACGGGTACGGCGGGTCGGACCGTCACGCCGTTCGTCGATTCACCTAACGCGCGGAGATCCACCGTCGCTTGAATGTCCACGCGCGCTTCGTACAGGTCACCTACGCGGGCCATACCAAACTGGGTGGCGAGGCGCGTATCCGCCGTCACACATGGATTGGTCGCACGGATGTTTTCGCACCACCAGTTGTTGTTCATCTCGTTGACGCGGTCGATGAGGATGAAGCCGGGCTCTGCAAAGTCGTAGGTGGACGTCATGATCACGTCCCAGATGCGCCGCGCCGGCAGTGTCTTGTAGACGCGGCACGCGACAAGCCCCTCATCGTTCGCGACGTAGCTGTCCTGGACCGGCCACTCACGCCAGACAAACTTGCTTGTATCTGCGAGGTCGGGTTTCTCCGTCTCGTACTCCTTCCTCGAGAGCGGGAAGGCGAGCTTCCAATCGCTGCCGTCGCGTACGGCCTTTACGAAGTCATCAGTGATGAGAAGTGAAAGATTGAACTGTCGCAGGCGACCGCTCTCGCGCTTCGCGCGGATAAATTCCATGACATCCGGATGCCCGACATCGAACGTCCCCATCTGCGCGCCGCGACGCCCACCGGCCGAGGAGATCGTGAAACACATCTTGTCGAAGATGTCCATGAAGGACAGCGGACCCGAGGTGTAGGCGCCGGCGCCCGACACGTACGCTCCGCGAGGACGCAGCGTCGAATGCTCATAACCGATGCCACAGCCGGCCTTGAGCGTGAGGCCAGCCTCGTGGACCTTCCTCAGAATGTCGTCCATCGAGTCACGGATCACGCCGGACACCGTGCAATTGATCGTGGAGGTGGCAGGCTTGTGCTCCAACGCGCCCGCGTTCGACATGACGCGGCCGGCCGGGATCGCTCCCTGGCGCAACGCCCACAGAAAGCGCTCGTACCACTGCTCGCGCACATCAACCTGTTCCACATCCGCGAGCGCGCGCGCGACGCGCTTGTAGGTGTCGTCCATCGTCTTGTCGATGGGCACTCCATCCTTCGCGCTCAGCCGGTACTTCTTGTCCCAGATGTCGAGCGAGGCTTCCTGGAAGCGGATGGTGCTGATGTCCTGGGGGTCGAGTTTCACAACGGTGTTCATGAATCCGAGACGCTCCGATTGCAACCGCCCATCGGATCAAAGGGAAAAGCCGGCCCGTGCTCGCTGAGCCTCGCCGACCGCTGACGACCACCGTTTCGGTGGCCGATTCCCTGAGACCTCCCCCGACTCCCCGAGACCTCGGCCGCCGAGCGCGACACAAGATCTTGTGTGTCTGGGAACCGGAGACTAATCACGTGCAACATAACCGTCAAGATTCTTTACTTCTGTTTTTACTCTTTTTTTATACTTATATATCAAATGGTTACGGTATTCATCGCAGCAGTAAGCAGCAAATTCTTGAGCTCCGAACCGGCTTTTGCCACGGTCTAGCCAGACCTCAAGATCTTGTGTCCACAAGCTGCCCGCAGCCATCCCACAGCTTCTACACAAGCTGTGAACAGGCGCGACGCAGCCTCTAGTTCGAAAAGTCCTTGACATTGGGCGACGGCCCTTGAAAGCGGCGGCGTCAGCCATAGATCAGCGGCATTCGCACTTGCCGCGAACTTCAGGAGAATGACCATGACTTTGATTCACTATGAGCCCTGGGGGCTCGCCGGACGGCTGCAGCGCACGTTCGAGCAGGTTCTCGCGAACACGTTGGCGCGCGCGGATGCCGCCGACGCCAGCGTTGCGTGGATTCCCTCGGTGGATGTGCACGAGGAGCCCGAGCGCTTTGTCGTCCGCGCGGATCTGCCGGGCGTTGACGCGAAGGACATCGAGATCACGGCCGAGGACGGCGTGCTCACCCTGCGGGGCGCGCGCGGTTCCGAGAAGACCGAGCAGCATGACGGTGTCACGCGCGTCGAGCGCGTCGCCGGCCGCTTCCTGCGGCGCTTCACGCTGCCCGAGACTGCACAGACTGACGCCATCAGCGCCAAGCAGACGAATGGCGTGCTCGAAGTCAGCATCCCGAAGCAGACCAAGCCGGAACCCCGGCGCATCAAGATCGACGCGGCGTAATAGCAAGCGCAGCTAGCACTCGGGGTCGCCTCGCGACCCCGAGTCGATCGGCCTTCGGTTGCGGTCCAGCTCGAGCGTGCCGATGACGCGCGCGCGAGCACGCGGCATTACAATCGGCGGGTCTGCATCTGGAATCCCCATGAGACGCATGTTCCCGCTCCTCGTCGCGCTCGCGGTGCTCAGCGCCACGGCGCCCGCCGCCACGATCCTACCAGCGGCGGTGGATAACAAACCTCTGCCCTCGCTTTCACCCATGGTGAAGCGCATCTCGCCCGCCATCGTCAATGTTGCGACACGGGGCACGATCAAGGAGCACGGTCCGCAAAATCCGCTGCTCGATGACCCACTGTTCCGGCGTTTCTTCGAAGGACCGCGGGGAGGCACGCCGCACGAGCACCCGTTCCGCAGCGCCGGCTCCGGCGTGATCTTCGATGCCAAGAGCGGCTACATCCTCACGAATGCGCACGTGGTGGAGAACGCGAGCGAGATCACGGTGACGCTCGCCGACGGGCGCGACCTGAAGGCCGACGTGATCGGCCGGGACGAGCCCTCGGATGTCGCGGTCCTCAAGGTCAAGCCTACCGGACTTACACAGATCGCCCTGGGCGACTCATCGAAGGTCGAAGTCGGTGACTTCGTGGTAGCCATCGGCAATCCCTTCGGGCTGCACAACACCGTGACCTCCGGAATCGTGTCCGGGCTCGGCCGCTCCAACATCGAATCCAACGCCGACGGCTACGAGGACTTCATTCAAACCGACGCCTCCATCAACCCGGGCAATTCCGGCGGCGCGCTCGTCAACCTGAAGGGCGAGCTCATCGGCATCAACACCGCCATCCTCTCCTCACGCGAGGGCGGCAACATCGGCATCGGCTTCGCAATCCCCGTCAACATGGCGCGCACGGTGATGGATCAGCTCGTCAAGTACGGGTCGGTGAGGCGCGGGCTGCTCGGCGTGAGCACCCACAGCGTCACCGCGGACGTCGCCCAGGTCTACGGTCTGTCGAACGCGCAGGGTGCGCTCGTCACGCAGGTCGTCGAAGGGTCGGCCGCCGAGCGCGCAGGCATCCACAGCGGCGACATCATCACTACCGTGAACGGCGCGGCGGTGAAGTCGCCGGCGGAGCTGCGCAATGTCATCGGATTACTGCGTGTCGGCGATCACGTGGAGCTCACGGTGCTGCGCGATGGCAAGCCACTGCACGTGGCCGCCATGATTGCCGCGCCTCCCAATACGGAGCCAACCGCCGCCGTCGAGCCCCCGGCCAATCACACCCCGCTCGAGGGGGTGAAGCTCGAGAATGCCCCGGGAATGGCCGGCGTCGTGGTGCGAGGCATCGAGCCCGACAGTGCGGCCGCGCGTTCCGGATTGCGCGACAACGATCTCATCGTCGGGGTCAACCGCGCGCCAATCACCAACTTGCACGACCTGCAGACGCGTTCGCAGGGTGCGGCGACGCTGGTGCTTGAAGTGCGTCGCGGCACGTCACACCTCGTGCTGCCGGTCCATTGAACGCCCGGCAGCGCGCTTCACGGAGCTGCGTGCCATGGACGTGAAGTTCACTGGACCGCGGCTGCGGATCTGCGTGCTCGGGGGCACCGGCTTCGTCGGCACGGAGCTCGTCACGCAACTCGCCGACGCCGGGCACTGGTTGCGCGTGCCCACGCGCTCGCTGAACCATGGCGCCCACCTGACCGTGCTGCCGACGGTGGAGCTCATCTCTGCGAACATCCACGATGCGCGCGTGCTCGGCGAGCTGCTCGCGGGCATGGACGTCGCGATCAACCTGGTCGGAGTCCTCAACGAGCGCAGCGGCGCGCGCTTTCGCGATGTGCACGTGGAGCTCGTGACGAAGCTCATCGCGGAGGCGCGCAGAGCGCACGTACCGCGCCTGCTGCACATGAGCTCGCTGGGCGCAGATGCCGAGCGCGCACCCAGTCGTTATCTGCGCAGCAAGGGGCAAGCGGAAGCGCAAGTGGCCGCCGCCGGCTCGTTCCTCGAATACACGATCTTTCGCCCCTCGGTGATCTTCGGCCCGCGTGACTCGCTGACCAATCGCTTCGCGGGCCTGCTGCGTCTGTCGCGCGGCGTGCTGCCGCTCGCGCGCCCGCGCACTCGCTTCGCACCGGTGTATGTGAATGATGTGGCGCGCGCCTTCGTCCGCAGCCTGCGTGAGCCGAGCACGATGGGGCGCACATACGAGCTGTGCGGCCCCGACGTCCTCACCCTCGGGCAGATCGTGCGTGCCACCGCCGCCGCCGCGCGCCTGCGCTGTGTGATCATGCCCTTGCCGGACATCCTCGCCCGACTGCAGGGCGTGCTGCTCGGATGGCTTCCTGGAGCGCCGTTCTCGCTGGACAACTTTCGTTCGCTCACGCTCGACAGTGTGTGCCGCGAGAATGGCTGCGCGGCCCTGCACATCGAGCCACAGCACATGGCGGCCGTTCTACCGACCTATCTTGGAGATCTGGCGCCCGAGGCGCGTCTCGACCGCTTCCGCGAGACTGTTGAGCACTGACCGCAAGTCCTAGCCTGTCCCGCCGCAGACACGGGCGTCGCGCTCGCTCTGCGGCAACTGCGCTAACTGCCGCACCGAATCATAGAAGCGCTGCAGGTCGTCACTGTCTTCCTCGCGCAGGATGCGCTTGAAGCCCGGCACGCAGTCGTAATAGGTTGCGACCGAAGCGAGCTCGGCGTTGTTCAATCCATGCTCGAGCCATGCGTGATACAGCGCAGGCGCCTTCTGGCGCTGCTCGAGCTCGCGCATGTCCGCCTCCAGGGCCGAGTAGATCTCGCGCTTCTTCATGCGCATCTCCGAGCTCGGCAGACCCGAGGCGTACAGCTGCTCGAGCTGCGCGCGGCGGCGGCGGAACAACCGGATGTACTCGAGCTGCCGCGCACTGTCCTCGTCGTAGCGACGCAGCTCGTCCACGCGGCCCTGCGCGAGCAGCCAGCGCTTGATGCCCTCGTCCTCCACGCTCGTGGCGAACGCTTCGTTGAAGGCAGAATCCCCCGCCACGTACACGACCTGGTGGGCGAGCTCGTGGAAGATGATGGCCGCGAGCTCCACATCACCGTACACGATCATGGTATTCAGCACCGGATCGGCAAAGTGCCCGAGAGTGGAGAACGCTGGCACCCCTCCGACGAGCACGTCGTAGCCCTCACCGTGCAGCTCAGCCGCGAAATGCTGGGCCTTCTCCTTGCTGAAATAACCCCGGTAAGCGACGCAGCCCGTGACGGGGAAGCACCATTCCTTGGGCGCGACGGAGAACTCCGGCGCGGCGACGACGTTCCACACTGCGTAGGGGCGGCCGATATCCGAGTAAGTACGGTAGCTGCGGTTGTCCGGCAGATGCAGCACGCGGGAGGCGAAGTCGCGTGCATCGCGCACCTCTTCCAGAGAAGCGCGCAGCGGCTCGGCCGTCTTGGGATCCTCGATGACCTCCGAGATCGGGCGACGGTGCTCGAGCACCTGCATCTCGCCGTGCGCCGCCTGCATCACATAGCAGCCCGAGAGCAGGCAGGGGATGAGACTCGCGAGCAGAATCCGATTTAACATGCTTGCCATGCAAGTGTACTTGGTGGGAGGTGCCGTGCGGGACACGCTCCTCGGGTTGCCCGTGCGCGAGCGCGACTGGGTGGTCGTCGGCGCGCAGCCGCAGGAGTTGGAAGCGCGCGGCTTCATGTCCGTCGGGCGTGAGTTTCCGGTGTTCCTGCATCCGCAGACCCGAGAGGAGTACGCACTCGCGCGGCTCGAGCGCAAGGTTGGGCCCGGCTATCGCGGCTTCAGCATCGAGAGCTCCCCCGATGTGACGCTCGAGGAGGATCTGCGGCGGCGCGATCTCACGATCAATGCCATCGCGCAGAGCGAGACGGGCGAGATCATCGACCCCTACGGCGGTCGCAAGGATCTCGAGGCTCGCGTGCTGCGGCACGTGTCGGAGGCCTTCGTCGAGGATCCCGTGCGCATCCTGCGCGTCGCACGTTTCGCGGCGCGCTTTGCGCCGCTCGGCTTCGCCGTCGCGGCCGAGACGACTGCGCTCATGCAACGCATGGTCGCGGCGGGCGAGGTGGATGCACTGGTGCCCGAACGCGTCTGGCAGGAGACCGAGCGTGCACTCGGCGAAGCGCGCCCGCAGGTGTTTTTCGAAGTGCTACGCAGCTGCGGTGCGCTCGCCGTCGTGTTTCCGGAGATCGAGGCGCTGTTCGGCGTACCGCAGCCGGCGCGCTGGCACCCGGAGATCGATACCGGTGTGCACGTGCTGATGGCACTCGCTCAGGCCGCGCGCAGCGGTGCATCACCCGCGGTGCGCTTCGCGGTGCTCGTGCATGATCTCGGCAAGGCGCGCACGCCGCACGATCAATGGCCGAGTCATCGCGGTCACGAGGAGGCCGGCGTGCCGCTCATCGAGACGCTCGGGCAGCGCCTGCGCGTACCGAGCGGTCATCGCGAGCTCGCGATACTGACCGCTCGCCATCACACGGTCGTTCACCGGGCTCTCGAGCTCAAGCCGGCGACCATCCTCAAGCTGCTCGAGGAGACCGATGCGTTTCGCAGGCCGGAGCGCTTTTTTGATTTGCTGCTGGCGTGCGAGGCCGATGCAAGGGGTCGCGCCGGACTCGAAGAGCGTCCCTATCCACAGGCCGCGCTGCTGCGCCAGGCGTGCGCATCAGCAGCTGCCGTGACGCTCACCGAGGCGGAGCGTGCCGGACTTTCAGGACAGGAGATCGGCGCGAGGATCCGCAGCAAGCGCCTGGCAGCACTCAAGCTCGGATGAGAACGCGAGCTCGAAGAGACCGCGCGCTCAGATAAGGCCGCGCGCCAGGCACAGCAAGGCGGCGCCGACCGCGATCCGATACCAGCCGAAGCCGATGAAGGTGTGCGTCTGCACGTAGCGCAGCAGCCAGCGCACCGCGACGAACGAGACCACGGCCGCGACCAGCGTGCCCACGATCACGAGCGTCCAATCCTCGTGGACCGCGGCGGCAGCGTGATGATGAAAGGCTTGGAAGATTTTCAAGCCGCCCGCCGCCAGCATGGTCGGAATGCTCACCAGGAAGGAGAATTCCGTCGCCAGCGGCCTGCTCAAGCCGAGAATCAAGGACAGCAGGATCGTGGTGCCGGAGCGCGAGGCGCCCGGAAAGGCCGCCGCAATCACCTGACCGATGCCGACCGCGATGACGATCGGCCAGGTCACCTGACGCAAGTCCGCAGGAGGTGCCTGGGTGCCCACGCGCCGCCGCGCGAGCAGCATCTCCACGACGACGAACAGCACTCCCCCCAAGAGCAGCGCGATCGCCACCGGCGCGAGCTCTTCGGGCAGTTTGAATCCCGACTTGTCCAGCAGATAGCCGGGCACGCCCGTGATGACGAAGGCGATCACGATCTTGAAGAAGTAGCCGCGTACGGCCGGATCGCTCCAGTTATAGATGAATTGATGGAAGCGGCGGTGAAACAGCGGTATGACCGCGAGCACCGCCCCGGTCTGCATGACAATGTTGAACAGATCGGTCTGACGCGGCAGCCAGTGCTCGGCGATCAGCAGATGTCCAGTGCTCGAGACGGGCAGGAACTCGGTGATTCCCTCGATGATGCCGAGGAGCACGACGACGAGGATGACGGGCAAGGAACTCCCTCGCTGGATGGTCGGTTCGGGTGCGTCCGGATGTTACAGCAGGCGCAGCAGATCCTGATGTGCGAAGCCGCTCAGTGCGGCATCGAAGCGCCGCCCTAGTGCCATCACCTTGAACGCCTCGCCCATCTCCCCCGGAAGCAGCAGCCGCCGCGCCTCGGAAGCCATCCGCGCGCGCGAGACGGTGTCGGCCGGCTGCGCCACCAGGGCCTCGATGCCGGTGCCGAGTAGGAACGCGGCCTGCGTCGCGAAACCGAGCACTTCGAGGGTTGCGCTGTGCGCCGCCGTGGCGACGCGCGTGAAGTCGACCCAGGCGCTGATGTCCTGCACGCCGACGTTGATAAGCGGATCCTCGTGAGCGCGCTGCTTGAAATGGCAGCGTAAGGTTCCCCCGTCGCGCTCCGGATGATAATAGTGTGCGCGCGGTAGACCGTAGTCGAAGATGAGAAGCACGCCCCGCTCGAGGATGTCCGCGACGCTCGCAATCCAGGGCTCGATGCGCGTGCAGAGCTCGGAGCGATAATCCTCGGGCAACGGCCGCGGTAGGCCCTGCAACACCTGAGCGCAGGCCGCTGCGAGCGCGGCATCGGCGGGCCGCTCCCGTGTCACGAATGCACCCTGCGCTGTGAGAGCCACGCCGAGCGCATGCGCGCCAGCGGCGCGCAGCACGAACGGCCGGCATGGCAATGCATCGAGCACCTCATTCGCGAGCAGCACGCCGCGCAGCGGCGTGCTCGGCAGCGTCTCGAGCCACGTCACTCGCTGCCGCAGCGGCGCGGGCAGCGCCGCGACCCGCTGCCGCTGGCGTTCACGCAGCTCAGCGCTCACCTCGAGGATCGCGTAGCGCTCGGGCGGACGACCGAGCGCAGCGAGCGTCTCGAGTATGCACACCGCCATGCGTCCGCTGCCCGCGCCGAACTCCAGGATCTCCCCGCCGCCCGTTGCGCGCAGAATCTCCGCACATTGCCGCGCGACACAGTGGCTGAAGAGGTCCGAAAGCTCCGGCGCGGTCACGAAGTCACCGGCGCGTCCGAGCTTGGCGCTGCCCGCGCTGTAATAGCCCATGCCGGGCGCGTACAGCGCGAGCTCCATGAAGGTCTCGAACTCGAGCCAGCCTCCGGCAAGCTCGATGCGACTCCGGATGAGCTCGCCCAGTCGCGCCGAATGCGCGGCCTCCTCGGCCGACAGCGGCGGCAGCGTTGTGAGTGACGCAGATACGCTCATAATCCCGCTCCATGCATCCGATGCGAGACCAGAGTCTGCAAGCCAAGACGGTGCTGGTGACCGGCAGCGCGCAGCGCATCGGCGCGGTGCTCGCCCGCGCCCTCCACGCCGCGGGAGCCAACCTGGTGCTGCACTATCGCAACTCGGGCGCCGCTGCGAGCGAGCTGGCCGCCAGTCTCAATGCCGCGCGGCCGGCATCGGCTGTCACGGTACAGGCCGATCTGCTCGAGACTGCGCGACTCGACCGGCTGGTGGAGACGGCCCGGCAAGCATTCGGCGGGCTCGACATTCTCCTCAACAACGCCTCGAGCTTCTATGCGACTCCGCTCGGCGAGCTCACCGAGAGAGCCTGGGAAGATATCGTCGGCTCGAACCTCAAGGCACCGTTGTTTCTGGCACGCGCCGCCGCCGCGCAGCTCACCGCGGCGCGCGGCCTGGTGCTGAACATCGTCGATATCCACGGCCTGCGTCCCCTGCAGCACTACTGTGTGTACAGCGTGGCCAAGGCCGGGCTCATCATGCTCACCAAGTCCCTGGCGCGCGAGCTCGCCCCGCACGTGCGTGTGAATGCCGTCGCTCCCGGCCCCGTCATGTGGCCGGAAGGTGTCACGGCGGAGCTCAAGGAGAGAATCATCGCGCGCACGCCGCTCGAGCGCGCCGGAACTCCCGAGGACGTGGCGCGCGCCGTGCTCTTCTTCGCCACCGACGCCCCGTATGTCACCGGTCAGATTCTCGCGGTGGACGGCGGGCGGAGCGTCGGCTGGTGAGCTTTGCGGGAACGCGCACCAGTGGATGTGAGGCGCGATCGAAGCGAGCCCAGAGCTCGCCGATCGTGGCGTGCGCGGTCGGATGCGCGAGCTCGGGTGCGAGATCCGCAAGCGGCCCGAGCATATAGGGGCGGCGCAGCAGGTCCGGGCGGGGCAGGATCAGTCCCGGCTCGCTACAGACGCGATCCCCGTATAGCAGGATGTCCAGATCCATGGTGCGCGGCGCCCACTTCGGTGCCTCGCGCGGCCTGCCGCACAGGGCCTCGATCCGCCGCAGCTCGCCGATGACCTCGTGGACGGAGAGCTCGCTGTCGAAGCCAATCACGAAATTGATGAAATCATCGCCCTCGAAGCCGACTGCTCGATTGCGGTACCAGGGGGAGAACTGGACTTTGCCGAAAGTACGCTGCAGCTCCTCGGCGGCAAGGGCCAGATGCCGCTCGGGATCGACGTTGCTGCCTGCCGCGACGAAGACGCGTGGCACCGGGCACGCTCAGCCGTGTCGCGGATCCAGATCCGCCCGCGTGCGCTCGATCGCGACGCCGACGTCGCGCGAGCCGCGGATCGCCCCGGGCTTGTTGAGCGATACGCGCACCCAGGGCACGCCGAAATCCTCGAGCACCAGCAGGGCAATCCTTTGCGCGAGCGTCTCGACGAGCTTGAACTCGGAGGCCTCCACGAAGGCGATCACGCGCTTGGCGACGCTCTTGTAGTCGAGAGTGTCGGCGACCTCATCGGTGCGGGATGCGCTCTTGCAGTCGACCGGCAGCTCGAGGTCGATGACGACTGTCTGCCGTACGCGCCGCTCCCATTCGATGAAGCCGATGATGCAGTCGACCTCCAGGCCGCGCAGGAATATGCGATCTCCGGACCCGGGCGCGCTCATGCGCTCAGCGACGGCAGCGAGTCGAGAGGCCACTGTGCCCGGACACGAATCCCGAGCCCGTCGTGCTCGCCAGCGCGCAGGCGCGCGAGTCCGGCCACGGCGATCATGGCTGCGTTGTCGGTACAGAATTCCATGCGTGGATAGTAGACGCGGCCGCGCCGGGCAGCGATAGCCGCAGCGAGATGCGCACGCAAGGAGTGGTTGGCGCCTACACCCCCGCTCACCACGAGCGCATCCAGACCGGTCTCCTCGAGCGCGCGCAGTGCCTTCGCCACGAGCGTGCTCACGATGGCCTCCTGCACGGCGTGGGCGATGTCCGCCTTGCGCTCCGCACCGAGCTCCTTGCCCTGCACGGCGTGCAGCACGGCGGTCTTGAGGCCTGAGAAGCTGAATTCGAGTCCCGGCCGATCGAGCATGGGTCGAGGGAACGAGAACACCCCCGGCCGCCCCCGCGCTGCAAGCTGCGCCAGCTCGGGTCCGCCCGGATACGGCAGGCCCAGAAGCTTCGCCGTCTTGTCGAAGGCCTCCCCGGCTGCGTCGTCGCGCGTCTGGCCGAGCAAGCGATACCGGCCTACGGCGGACACCTCGATCAGCATGGTGTGGCCGCCGGAGACGAGCAGCGCCACGTGCGGAAAGGGCGGCGGATCGTCCTCGAGCAGCACGGCGAGCAGGTGGCCTTCGAGATGATGCACCGCAACCGATGGCACCCCCCAGGCATAGGCGAGACTGCGCCCCAGCGCGGCCCCGGTGAGCAGGGCGCCAACTAGCCCGGGCCCTGCGGTATAGGCGACACCGCTGAGCTCCTCAGGGTTCGTATGTGCTGCCTGCAGCGCGGAGCGCACGAGCGGCACCAGCCGGCGCACGTGATCGCGCGAGGCAAGCTCCGGCACCACGCCGCCGAACAGCCGATGCAGCTCGACCTGACTGAAGAGCTCGTGCGCGAGCAGGCCGCGGTGCGCGTCGAGTACCGCGACCGCGCTCTCGTCACAGGATGACTCCAGGGCCAGTATGCGCATGCGAATTTTGCCTTTTGAGGCGCGCCTCTTTAGAATCCCGGCCCCCGATCGCCGTCGGGGACCCGCTTAAGTTCTAAGCCAGATCAATGGCTTGAGGTTTCAATGCCGAGCGTCCGTGTGCGTGAGAACGAGTATTTCGATGCCGCCCTGCGGCGTTTCAAGCGCGCCTGCGAGAAAGCGGGCATCCTCACCGAGCTGCGCCGGCGTGAATTCTACGAAAAGCCCACCCAGGAACGGAAACGCAAGCGTGCTGCCGCCATCAAGCGGCACATGAAGCGCATCTCCCGCGACAACATGCTGCGTACGGCCCGCTGAGACCGCCCGTCCGCGCCCGGTGGTCGGGCGCTCGCTCATGACTCTCAAAGATCGCATCACGGATGACATGAAGGCAGCCCTGCGCGCGGGCGCGAAGGAGCGCCTGTCCGCCATCCGCCTGATACTGGCGGCGGTCAAGCAAAGGGAAGTCGACGAGCGCATCACGCTCGATGACGCGCAGGTACTCGGCGTGCTCGAGAAGATGATCAAACAGCGGCGCGAGTCCATCGAGCAGTTCAAGAGCGGCGGCCGCGACGATCTGGTGGCGAAGGAGTCTGCCGAGCTGCAGCTGCTGCAGAGCTATCTGCCGGCCCAGCTGAACGATGGCGAGATCGATGCAATCATCGGTGAGGCGATCCGTGCCAGCGGTGCCGCTTCCATCAAGGACATGGGCAAGGTGATGGCCGCCGTGCGCCCCAAGGTACAAGGGCGCGCCGACATGGGCGCGCTGAGCGAGCGCGTCAAGCGGCGGCTCGCCGGCGCCGGCAGCTAGGGGCCCGTTCCGCACAGGCCGGCAGGCGCGAAAAAAATGGTAGCCTGCCCGTCATGAGCCGCATTCCGCGCAGCTTCATCGACGAGCTCATCGCCCGCGCCAATATCGTCGAGGTCGTGAGCGCGCGCATCGCGCTGAAGAAGGCGGGGCGCGAGTACAAGGCGTGCTGTCCGTTCCATGCGGAGAAGACGCCATCGTTCTGGGTGAGCCCAGAGAAGCAGTTTTATCATTGCTTCGGTTGTGGCGCACACGGTACGGCGCTCACGTTTCTGATGGAGCACGACCGACTGCCGTTTCCCGAAGCGGTCGAGGAGCTCGCTTCGAGCCTCGGCATGGAGGTGCCGCGCGACGCCTCCGCAAGCGCACCCTCCCGTCCCAGCGACTCGCTGCATCAGCTCATGGCGCAGGTGACGCAGTTCTATTCAGACTGTCTCGCCCGCAGCGAGGGCGCGCGGCAATATCTCGCACGGCGCGGCTTGAACCGCGAGGTGATCGAGCAGTTCAGGATCGGCTATGCGCCCAATTCGTGGAACGAGCTGCAGCGGCGCTTCGGCGCGAACGAGGCTGCACGCCGCGCTCTCATCGAGGCCGGTCTTGGCATCGAGCGCACCGATGCGCGCGAGGGTGAGCGCTCCTATGATCGCTTTCGCGACCGCATCATGTTTCCCATCCGCGATGCGCGCGGGCGCATCGTCGGCTTCGGTGGCCGCATCATCGAGCAGGGCGAGCCGAAGTATCTGAACTCTCCGGAGACGGTGCTCTTTCACAAGGGCCGCGAGCTCTACGGTCTGTACGAGGTGCGCCAGAGTCGCACGCCTCTCAAGCGCCTGCTGGTGGTCGAGGGCTACATGGATGTCGTGCGACTGCATCAGTTCGGCGTGCCGTATGCAGTCGCCACGCTCGGCACTGCCACCACGCCGGAGCACCTTAAGCGCATCTTTCAGCTCGTACCCGAGGTGGTGTTCGCATTCGATGGCGACCGCGCCGGCCGCGCCGCGGCGTGGCGCGCGCTGCAGAACGCGCTGCCCGAGGCGGTCGAAGGGCGCGAGCTGCGTTTCCTGTTCCTCCCCGATGGGGAGGATCCCGATACGCTCGTCGCGAAAGAGGGGCGGGAGGCCTTCGAGGAGCGTCTCGGCCAGCAGGCGCTGCTGCTCTCGGAGTATCTGGTGCGCGAGCTCGGAGAGCGCGTCACGACGCGCGGAGCCGACGGTCGCGCGCACGTGGCGCGCGAGGCGCGGCCGCTGCTGCAGCAGGTGCCCGAGGGGATCTATCGGCGGCTGCTCGCCGAGCGACTGGCCCAGGCGTTCGGGTTTCAACGCACGCCCGAGGGCATGGCGGAGCTCTTGCAGGTGGATATCCGTGCGCGCTCGCCGGCCGCGGAGCGCAGGTTGGCGAGCGGGGGCCGCGGCGGCCTCGCGCGCCAGGCGATTCGCCTGCTCCTCAACTTCCCCGAGCTCGCGCTGCGAGTCCCGAGCACGCATGTGACCGAGCTCGCAGCCGTGCAGAGTCCTGGCGCGCAGCTGCTGCGTACGCTGCTGGAGGAGCTGCGCGAGCACCCCCTGCAGAGCACCGCCCAGGTTCTCGAGCGCTGGCGCGAGCGCCCCGAGGGCGCGCACCTTGCCCGACTTGCTTCCACCGAAGAACTGGTTCCGGGAGCGGCCGCAGCCGAAAAGGAGCTGCGCGAGGCACTCGCGCGCCTAGGACAGGAGAGTGGGCGGCAACGCCTCGATGCGCTTCTGGAAAAGGACCGTTCCTCCGGGCTGTCTGCCGAGGAAAAGCTTGAGCTTCAGGGACTTACCATAAGCTTGGGAAGGCAGCGCGCGGAGGTCTCGGCGTCTTGACCTCGAGCTTGACGAGAAGCCCGGATCGGGATGCATGTCAAGCTTGACAAAAGCGGAATTTGGCAGTCACGCGGAAGTCCAATAGAATGGCGCGCTTTGCCCGACAGAGCCCTTGAGTTGCCAGGCCCCGGTACTCAGATAGGGAACATCTAACCTAATCGTTCGCGCACGTTCGCGCGCTGCGCCGCTCATATCATGACACGCAAGCTGAAGCCAATCGCAACCGCAAGCAAGAAACGCACACAGCCCGACAGGAAGTCGGTGAAGGCCGCCGCCTCGATACCGAAGAAGGTTCCTTCCCCTCCCCCCACCGGCAAGGATCGCAAAGTGGTGGTCATGCCCAAGAGAGCTGCTGAAGTCCCGGTGAAGTCTGCCGATAACGTTCAGCACGCAGCACGCGCGCCCGAGTCCGTGCCGTCCGATACCGACGGCAAGGGTGGTGGCGCCAAGAATGCTGGGGAGAGGAAGTCCTTGGGAATCGAGCGCCGCGTTTCTGTGATGTCCGAAGACCGCCAGTCGCAATTGAAGCTCTTGATTGCGCGCGGCAAGGAGCAGGGCTACCTGACGTACGCCCAGGTGAATGACCATCTGCCCTCCGAGATCGTCGATCCGGAGCAGATCGAGGACATCGTCAACACCATCAACGACATGGGCATTCCGGTGTACGAGAAGGCACCGGACACCGAGTCGTTGCTCGCAACCGAGCCCGCCGCCCCTGCCGACGAGGAGGCGATCGAGGAGGCCGCCGCGGCGCTGGCCGCGCTCGATGCCGAGCTCGGACGCACCACCGATCCGGTGCGCATGTACATGCGCGAGATGGGCACGGTGGAGCTGCTGACGCGCGAGGGCGAGATCCGTATCGCGAAGCGCATCGAGGAAGGGCTCGATGCGGTGCGCAGCGCCCTCGCCATGTATCCGCCGACCTTCGAGTTCCTGCTGCGCGCCTACGAGCCGGTCAAGAACGGTCAAGCGCGGCTCGTCGACGTGATCGTCGGCTTCATCGATCCGAATGCTCCGGATGTGATCGCGCAGCCGCAGAATCCCACGAAGATGGAGCTGGTGGCCGAGCCGGAGTCGGAGGATGACGACGAGGAATCCGAGGAGGGCGACTCCGAGGAGGAGGCCGTAGACACCGGGCCGGATCCGGAAGAGGCGGCGCGCCGCTTCGCCTCCATTCACAAGGTCGAGACGCATGTGCTCTCCGCCATTCAGAAGTTCGGCGCACGCGATCCGAAGACCCTGAAAGTGCGCAAGAAGCTGGCCGGCGAGTTCATGGAGCTCAAGCTCTCGCCGCGTATGTTCGATGCGCTCATCCTCAATCTGCGTGCGCACATCGGCGAGATTCGCCAGCTCGAGAAGGAGATCATGATCCACGCCGTGCGCGATGCTGGAATGCCGCGCAAGGACTTCATCGCCACCTTTCCCAAGAACGAGACCAGCCCGCGCTGGCTCGCCAAGCACATCAAGGCGGGCAAGAAGTACTCGCCGGCTCTCGGGCGGCTGAAGGAAGAGATCGAGCGGCGGCAGAAGAAGCTCGAGGTGCTCGAGCAGCACTATCACCTCACGATCAATGATCTGAAGGAGATCAATCGCGAGGTATCGATCGGCGAGGCGAAGGCGCGGCGTGCCAAGAAGGAGATGGTGGAGGCGAACCTGCGCCTCGTGATCTCCATCGCGAAGAAGTACACCAATCGCGGCCTGCAGTTCCTCGACCTCATCCAGGAGGGGAACATCGGCCTGATGAAGGCGGTCGACAAGTTCGAATACCGCCGCGGCTACAAGTTCTCGACCTATGCGACCTGGTGGATACGGCAGGCGATCACGCGCTCGATCGCCGATCAGGCGCGCACCATCCGCATCCCGGTGCACATGATCGAGACGATCAACAAGCTGAACCGGATCTCACGGCAGATGCTGCAGGAGATGGGCCGCGAGCCCACGCCCGAGGAGCTTGCCGTGCGCATGGAGATGCCGGAGGACAAGGTCCGCAAGGTGCTGAAGATCGCCAAAGAGCCGATCTCGATGGAGACGCCGATCGGCGATGACGAGGATTCGCATCTGGGGGATTTCATCGAGGACACCTCGGTCGCATCACCCATCGACCAGGCGACCATGGAGTCCCTGCGGGAGACGACGCACTCCGTGCTCGCGCAGCTCACGCCGCGCGAGGCCAAGGTGCTGCGCATGCGCTTCGGCATCGATATGAATACCGACCACACCCTGGAGGAGGTCGGCAAGCAGTTCGATGTGACGCGCGAGCGCATCCGCCAGATCGAAGCCAAGGCGCTGCGCAAGCTGCGTCATCCGAGCCGCAGCGAGCAGCTGCGTAGCTTCCTCATGGATGACTGAGAGTTGAAGTTTTGAGTAATGAGTTGTGAGTCTTGAGTCAGACCCTCTGACTCACAACTCACAACTCACAACTCATAACTCATAACTCACAACTCATAACTCACAACTTCCCGCCTCAAATTCCCGCTTTCACCAGCGCATCGATCAGCTGGCGCAGCACCTGCGCGAGTGCCGGGTGATCCGCCTCGAAGCGCACCGCGAGCGCCTCCAGCCGCGGCAGGGACTCCTGCTCGAGCTTGGTCGATGGCTGCGCGCCAAGCGTCCGCTCGATGTCGCGGGTCAAGGTGCCGAGGAGCTTGCGCGATTCCTGATCGACGCTGCCCGCGTGCCGGAGCCGCTCGTGCACACGGCCGAGCAGCTCGCGCAGTGTCTCCTGCCGTGGCCGACTCATTTCGGACTACCTACCTCGTGCCCTGCGCCACTGATCCAGCGCGGGTGCCCGGTGCACGTGCGCTGCCGCGGGGCTTCATGTACTGCCAGTTGAGCGGTTTGCCCTCTCTGAGGTACGCGACTGCCGTCGCGATGCGCCGTGAACGGGTCTCCGCGCGCTTCGCCTCGCCGATCCATTGCAGATACTCGCGCCGGTGGCTCGGACTCAAGGTCTCGAAGCCTGCCTGCGCGCGGCTCGTCTCGCGCAGCGCGGCAGCGAAATCATCCGGTACTACAAGCGCTGCCTTGCGCTGCGGCCCGCTGCGCCTGACCGGCTTCACTTCCGCATCCTTCAGCCCCATCGCCTTGCGGACGTACGCCAGCAGCTCGCGGCGGGATGGCAAATCCGTGACGTGCGTGATGCGCCCGAACTGACCCATCGCCCGGTCGCTGCGCCCAGCGCCCACCACGATGTGCTCTCCGTGATAGAAGCCGAAGGCGCAGTGCTCCTTGAACGCCGACATGTTGCACAGCAGACCCTTGTACATGAAGAACGGCATGCCCCACTTGATCGTCTCCTCAACGTCGGGACAGGCCTCGTGCACAGCTGAGCGCAGGTACTTCAAGATCGGCTGCGCAAACGGCGCGGAGCGGGCGATGTAGGCATCGAGGCGCACATCTTTCTCTATCATGGCTGCAGGCTCCCTCGACCAGGGCCGCCGCGGCGGGCGGCAATGAGCTTCACACCGCCGGCATGCGGATATTGATCTCGATCTTCACGCCGTTGGGATCCCTGAGGAACAGCTGGCGCAGCGGCGTCCCGCGCACGATGTTCTTTCCGGGCTTGATCCCCTGACGCTCCAGTCGCGCGAGCACCTCCTCGAAGTCATCCGCATTGAAGGCGATGTGATCCAGGGATCCGGTGCCGGCCCCGCGGGTGGAGACCGGAATCCCCTGCTTGTGCGAGTGCGCCGTATACGTCTCCCACTCCGCGACATGAATGCAGGGCGTATCGCCGACATACAACCAGAAGCCGGGAAACTCGAGCGGCGGTCGTGGGCCTACGTGCATGCCGAGCGCCTCACAGTAGAACTGGCGCGTCTGCTCCAGATCATCGGTGAGGACCAGGTAGTGCTCCATCTTGGTCAGAGGCATCGCAACCGCCTCGCTGGCGTTGGTCGTGGAACGGCCCGGGCAACGCCAGCATAGCCCCTCCCGTCGAAACCTGCTAAGAAGCAGCTGCCGCGGGCAAGCTGGCAGAGCGAGGCTTCATGAAAGACGTAGCGGACAAGACGGCCTTCATCACCGGCGGTGGCAGCGGAGTGGGCTTTGGCATGGCGCAAGCATTTTGCGGTGCCGGCATGCAGGTCGTGATTGCCGATATCCGCCAGGACCATCTGGATCAGGCTCTCGAGCACTTCGCACGGGACGGCAGCCGCAAGCGCGTGCATCCGATCCGCGTCGACGTGAGCGACCGCCAGGCGCTCGTCGCAGCCGCCGACGAGACCGAAGCCGTGTTCGGCAAGGTCCACGTCGTATGCAACAACGCGGGCATCAATCTGTTCAACGACATCGCCGCGGCGACCTATGCCGACTGGGACTGGATTCTGGGAGTCAATCTTGGCGGTGTGGTGAACGGGGTGCATACGTTCGTGCCCCGCATCCGCAAGCACGGCGAAGGCGGCCACGTCATCAACACCGCCTCGATGGCATCGTTCATTGCCGGGCCGAATGCGGGCATCTACACCTGTTCGAAATTCGCCGTGCGAGGCCTCTCCGAGGCGTTGCGTTTCAGTCTCGCTCCACTTCGCATCGGCGTGTCCGTGCTCTGCCCGGGCCTCGTGGACAGCGCCATCTACGAAAGCGACCAGATCCGTCCCGCGCATCTCGCTTCGAGCTCCGGTCCCGCGGATCCCCGGTTCATGGCGCGGCTGGCGGATCTGCACCACCGCGCCGGCATGGCACCGGCGGAGGTCGGGGCGAAGGTGCTGCGCGCCATGCAGCGCAACGACTTCTACATCTTCACGCATCCGGAGTTCAAAGAAGAGCTGCGGGAAATCTTCGAGGAGGCTCTGGCGGCGATGCCGGAAGAGACTCCGCCCGCAGAGCGGCTCGCCTTCGAGGATCGGCGGCGCGCGCTCAAGGCCCAGGCCCGGGCAGCCTTCGGCTCGCGCTAGAGTCACGCCCCGCCGTGCGGGAAACCCGTGAGCGCCGCGTTCGCGGGCGTCCATGCGATGCGATGCGCAAGCCACACCTCCCGGGTCGGCGGGAACGAGGCCGGCTCGTCCATGGAGAGAGTCGTCACATCGAGCGTGAGGGGGCTGCGTGCGTGCGCATACGTGAGCGGCGTGCCGCAGTGCTCGCAAAATGTCCGCACCACGTCGGGCGATGAGCGAAAGCTGCGCGGCTCGCCGCGCAGCCAGCGAAACGCGGCAGTCTCGAAGGTGAGCCAGGCAACGCTCGCCGCCGCCGCCGCGCGGCGACACGTTTGACAGTGGCAGATGGCTGAAAACTGCGGTGCAGCAGTTACGGCATAACGCACGGCCCCGCACAGACAGCCGCCTTCATGCTGCATGACGTTGCACCTCGCGCGGTGAATGTAGGAATGCCCGCTCGTGGTTCGTCATGACAGTATAGACCGGCCGACCCGTCGGAGCGGCACGGAACCTCAAGCTGCACTCTGGAGGCGCTATGCGTTTCATGATGCTGATGATCCCCAAGGGCTACGAGCAGGCCACGCCCGGCACGCTGCCGGACCCGAAAGCCATTGAGGCGATGATGAAGTACAACGAGGCGTTGCAGCAGGCGGGTGTGCTGATCGCGCTCGATGGCCTGCATCCGCCATCCACGGGCGCCCGAGTCTCATTCGCTGCTGGCAAGCCCATCGTCACGGACGGACCCTTCGCAGAGGCGAAGGAAGTGATCGGTGGCTATTGGATGATTCAGGTCGACTCGAGACAAGAGGCGATTCAGTGGGCCATGCGCTGTCCCGCCTCGGCGAACGAGGTCATCGAGATTCGTCAGGTTCAGGAGGTCGCCGATTTCCCCGTCGAGATCCGCGAGAATCTGGGCGGCTTCGCCGAGATGCAGGGGGCGCGCAAGTAGCGCGCCCTACGCGCCCTCGCGGCCGATCCTCTCAGGGGCTGCGCCGCATCAGCAGCGCGCGCACGCGCGCGTCGCGCAATAAGAGCGCGCCCCACACGAGAGCACCCACGAGGAACGGGAAAATGTAGGCCTCGAACGGTGGGCTGCCGACGCGGAGGTGGGCACTGACCGCACCGCCGAGCACTCCGGTCAGAAGCACGGCGCCGAGCGGCGATGTGCGCGGCACCACATAGAGCGCGGTGCAGAGAAGCTCGACGATGCCGATGCCCGGGCCGACGCTGAGCGGATAGCCGAGGCGCGCGAAGGCTTGCACCACTGGCGCGGGCATCAACACATGCATGACGCCGTCGAACAGCATGAACAGTGCGACCACGCCGCTCAGCGCGCGCGCTGTCCAGAAGGCGCCCCGGGAAGCAGATTCGGTCTGACTGACGGTTTGCATTTTCGTGCCTCGCTGCTACGCGCTCTCAGGCGCTCACGGACGGTTCATTGGGACTGCGTGGTTCTAGCGCCGCACCCTGCGATAGTCGATCGAGATGGGCTCTGATGTGCGCAGCCTCGGCAGCCGTGTTCGCGAGTGCGACGGCACGACCGAACGCGGTGCGCGCGGCCTCTTCACGGCCGAGCTGCAGAAGCAGCGCACCCTTGACGCCGAAGAAATAGAAATATCCGGCGAGTCGCGCCTCGAGCGGCTCGATCATCGCGAGCGCCTGCTCGGCACCGCGCACCTTCGAGACGGCCACCGCGCGATTGAGTGTGACCACCGGGGATGGCTGCACTTGCTCCAGCGCGGCGTACAGCAGGTCGATCTGCGCCCAGTCAGTGTCATCAGGCCGCCTGGCGCTCGAGTGCAGCGCCGCGATCGCAGCCTGCAGTTGATAGGGCCCGGGGCGCGCGTGTCGCATGGCCTTCTCGACCAGCGCGAGCCCTTCGGCAATCAGTGGCCCGTCCCAGCGATCACGATCCTGCTCCTCGAGCAACACGAGCGCGCCATGCGCATCGAAGCGAGCCGCGGCGCGCGCGTGCTGCAGAAGCAGCAGCGCGGTGAGTCCCATCACCTCCGGCTCGGCTGGGAACAGTCGCAGCAGCAGCCGTGCAAGACGGATCGCCTCGTCGCACAGCGACGCCCGCGAGTCACCCGCAGCCTGCGCGGTCGAGTAACCCTCGTTGAACAGCAAGTAGATCATGGCCGCCACGGCCGCGAGCCGCGCCGCGCGCTCGGCCGCACCGGGCGCTTCGAAGGGCACCTGCGCCTGCGCGACGCGGCCTTTGCCGCGGGTTATGCGCTGCTCCATCGCAGCCTCGCTCACCAGGAAGGCGCGCGCGATCTGCTTGACCGAGAGTCCGCAGACGATCCGCAGGGCAAGCGCGATCTGTTGCGTAGCGGGCAGATCGGGGTGGCAGCAGATGAAGAGCAGGCGCAGCACGTCGTCGCGGTAACGCGATTCATCTAGCCGTTCGGCAAGCGCGGTCTCGGTATCCTCGAGCTCCGAGATCTGCTCCTCGGCGGGCAGGGGTTGCTGTTTGCGCTGGCGGCGCACCTGATCGAGCGCCGCATTGCGCCCGACGAGGATCAGCCACGCGGTCGGGTCGCGCGGCGGTCCGTTCCGTGGCCAGCTCTTCAGTGCTCTGAGGCAGGCGTCCTGGAAGGCCTCCTCGGCCGCGTCTAGGTCGCGGAAGTAGCGCAGCAGCGCACCGATCGCCTGCGGCCTGGCGGCGATCAGCGCGGCGTTGATCCACTCGACATCGCTCACGTGTGCTGCGCGCCCGGAAGAAACAGCGCGACGGGCCGTACCTCGTAGCCGCCTGCCCCGGGATTCGCGGCCGCGAGCTCCTTGGCGATCTCGATGGCATCGGTGAGACGTGCAACGTCGATGAGATAGAAGCCGAGCAGCTGCTCCTTGGTCTCGGCAAAGGGTCCGTCGATCACGAGCGGCTCCTCGCCCCTGCGGACGGTCGTCGCGGCCGTGGTGGGCATGAGTCGCGCAGTGGGCCGAAGACGGCCCTCCCGCGCCAAGCGTTCATGCACGACCGCAAGCCGTGCCATGACCGCATCGTCCTGGTCCTTGCTCCAGGACCAGACGACTTTCTCATCGTTGTAGCACAGGATCGCGTAGAGCATGGCTGTCCTCTCCTCTCCGAGGACGAACGAGCACGCCGTCCACCGACATTGAGCCGTCAATAACCTACGGTGAAACGCTTGCGGATGTGCCGCGGCTTCTCGAGCTCATCGATGATGGCGACCGCGAGGTCTTCCTGGCTGATGCGGCTGTCTCCCTTCTCGTCCTTCAACAACTGATCGCCACCGAGGCGGAACTTGCCGGTCCGCTGCCCCGGAGCGAGCACGATCGAGGGCGATACGAACGACCAATCGAGATCGTGCACTTCACGCACCCGGCGCAGCGCCTCGGCGGCAGGCAGCGCTTCCACTTTGATCTCCGCCGGAAAGTTCGGCGTATCAACGAGGCGCATCCCGGGCGAGACCTCGAGGCTCGCCGCGCCCCCCACGATCAGCACGCGCTTGACCCCCGCTGCCCGGCTGGCCACGAGCGCCCGCAACACATCGTTGTGCTGGTGACGCACGCTGACGATCACCGCATCATGCCCGCGCAGGGCGCTCGCGAGCTGCTTCTCGTCCGCCAGGTCCACCTGCTGCGGCGTGACGCCCGCTTTGCCTTTGAGCTTGTCGGCGCCGCGCGCGATCCCTGTCACCTGATGTCCGCGGGAGAGAGCTTCATGCAGAATCTTGCTGCCCACGTTGCCGGTTGCGCCGATCAAAGCGATCTTCATATGCGGTCTCCTTTTTCACGGATGCTCGATGAGGGTGCTCGCTGGGTGATGCTGAGCGCATGATATCCTCAGCTCCCCATGGCGCGAAAAAAGCAGCTCGGCGCCGACGTGCGCGGCGTGACAACCGAGTATCAGGGCTTTCTTTCGATACGGCGCTACGAGATCGAGACCGACCGTCACGACGGTGGCCGCCAGCGCGTGGTGCGCCTCATCATGGAGCGCGGTCATGCCGTCGGTGTGCTGGCTTATGACCCCGTCAAGGACCAGGTCGTGCTCATCAACGAGATGCGCCCGGGAATTCTGGCCGCGGGCGGAGCAGCGTTTGCCGACGCCTTGATTGCGGGTGTAGTGGAGGAGCACGAGCATCCGCTCGAGACCGCGCGGCGTGAGACCCGCGAGGAAGCCGGACTCGAGCTGCGGCACGCTCGCATCATTCACGAGCGCGCCTACGTGAGCCCGGGAGGCACCTCGGAATACCTCACGCTCGTCGCCGGCATCGTCACCGCACCCGAGCAGGAAACGATTCATGGCAATCCCGATGAGGGCGAGGACATCCGGACTTCTCTCCTGAGCCCGCGGCAACTCATGAGCGCCGTCAAGCGCGGTGCGATCAACGACATGAAGACGATGCTGGCGGCCTACTGGCTCACGGCCAACCGGGCGCGCCTGCGGCGTGAGCACGCCGTCGTTTAGTTGCTGCCCATCAGCTCCGCGCTCTTGGCAACCCCGGGCCGCCAGGACGTATCATGGCGCCACGTCGGCGGCGTCGGTACCGGTCTGCCGCCGTTGACACGTCAAAACGTGCGGACTCCGCCGGATGGGCTGTCCGCGTCAGAGGAGCATCCGGTGAATCATTGCACTCTCTCCGTCGTGTGGCGTGCGAGCCTGGGCTTGACGGCCTGTGCCGCTGCTTCAGTGGCCCTCTGCGCAGCGGATGGCTCAGCGCAACTGAACGCGCCGCCCGCCCAGCTCAGCGCTCTCGCGCCGGCCAATCTCGCCAAGCCGCGCCCCAAGCCCCCTTTCAATCTCACCGGCACGTGGTTCGTGGATCTGAGCAGTGGACCCACGTCGTTCATGTTCGGGCCGCCCTACCCCAAGTTCCTGCCGGCGGCGCAGGCGAGCGTCGATGCTGCCAAGAAGGCGACCGCAGCGGGGCGGGCCTATCACGATGACATCGGACAGTGCTATCCGGCGGCGATGCCGATGATCATGACCCGTGTGTGGCCGATCGCCATGGTTCAGCTACCGACGGCGATCTACATGATCAGCGGCTTCGAGAACGCACTGCGCATCATTTATCTCGACGGCCGCCCACACATGGATCCGGACGTGGTCGTGCGCTCCTACAACGGTGAATCGATCGGTCACTGGGACGGCGACACGCTGGTCGTCGATACCACGGCCTTCATTCCCGACCATCACTGGATCGACAACGGCGTGCCGGTCAGCGATCAGCTGCACATCATCGAGCGCATGCGACTGCTCGAGGCTGGCAAGGCCCTGGAGATCAAGTACATCATGACCGATCCGAAGAACTGGGTCGGTGAGTGGACCAGCACCAAGCGCTGGAAGCGCGTCGACGATCAGGACATCACTGAAGTCGAGTGCACGCCGGATCTCGACCAGCATCTGCCCTCGACGCGCTCGGAGCTCAATATTCGCTAGTGAGTACCTCGATATTCGCCGGCGGGCACCGACATCGAGGCCGCTAGGTGGTGAATCCGATCCAGCGTCCGAGCGTCACGACGGTGATCCAGATGGCAAGCGAGACACCGCCCGCGATGCGTGCTCCCGTCGGTATCATCGATTCGCGGTCCCAGAGATGAATCTTGCGCGCTGCGCCGAGATGGAAGACGGCCATGTTGAGGCCCGCGAGCAGCAGCAGCAGCATCTTGAAGCGGAACGGCCCGTTGTGCGAGTACTTCACCGCCGAGGAGGTGAACAGCAGACCGCCCGTGACCGCCGCGCAACCGAACGCGATCCAGGTCCACGGCAGCACTTCTTGCATGAGCTCGCTGACCGCTCGCTTGCGCGACGCGACGTTCAACAGTCGCAAATCCACGATCATGATGGAGCCGACGACCAGGACGATCGATAGCACGTGCACCGTCTCGATGGTCGGAAACAGCCAGATCGATTCCCGGATCGCCGTGCCGACCGAAGTGTTCTCGAGTTGCTCGAAGAACTGATGCAGAGACATGGGCGAGCGCTCAGCCGTGCTCGACGTAGGCGATCCAGCGGCCCGCCGCCAGAATTCCGACCCAGAGCATCAGTGACGCGATCGCGGTCACGCTCGCGATCGCGCGGCGGCGCTCCCAGAACTCTGCACGCCGGTTGACCGCGTACTGAAACGCAGCGGTCACCGTGAGCGCACACGCAAGCAGCGTCATCTTCAGCCAGAAGACCTCGCTCAGAAGCTCTCGCCCAGGCTCACCGATGATGAGAATTGTTCCGGAGGCGAGCAGCACCAGCACCGCGCTCCACACCCAGGGAAGAAAGCGGTGCGCGACATCCGGAATCGATTGGCTACGGCCGAGGACGCGTAGCAGGCGCAGGTCAAGCATCACCATGGACGCCATGACCACCGAGATGGCAAGGATATGCACGGTCTGCACCATGGGGATAACCCAGTAGCGGTCCTGGATGGCCATGCTGAGCGGGGTATTTCCCAGCCAGGTGCAGAAGGACTGGATCACTGCGAATCTCCGAGGGGCAATCTACTTGTCATATCAACTGAGGTGGCCATCTACCGAGGTGAAGCTGGCGGCCGGCCGCAACGGCAGGCGGCAGCGCCTGCCCGACAAGTATGCGACACGCGCGCACTCGCTGTCGCGATGCGCCGCGCGCCATGCGCGCACTGTCGCGTAGATTACTGTTCCCGCGAGCGTTATTTAACGTTAACGACTTGTGCTAGGATGACTCTCCGCTTCCTCCCTCCACGGCGCCATGCTTCAGATCGATCAGCTGCACGCCCAAGCCGAACGGATCCGGGCGAGTGGTGTTCTTGGGCGCTCACATCTCACCCGCCGGCTGTTCGATTTTCTGGTCGATTGCTCGCTCACCGGGCGCGCGCCCAAAGAGATCGAGGTCGCAATCGACGTCTTCGGCAAGGATGCCGCGTTCGATGTCTCGCAGGACGCCATGGTGCGCGTGTACGTGCACAAGTTGCGGCGCAAGCTGGAGGAGTTCTACTCCGGCCCCGGACGCGACGAGCCCGAGCGGCTGATCATACCCAAGGGAACGTATCGCTTCGCGCTCGAGCGTCCAGAGGACGTGACCGCCCCCGACAGCGAGGCACCGCGGCGTCGACCCGCGTGGCTCGTCGCGGCGCTCGCGGTATCGATCATCGCCAATGCCCTGCTGCTTGCAGCCGGCGCCTACATGTATTGGCGTCGCGGTCCCGATGAGCTGCGCGCCACTCGCAGCAGCCCTGTGTGGTCTCGCATCCTGAACGATGATCGCACGATATTTCTGGTGCTAGGTGATTACTACATCTTCGGCGAGACCGACCGGTCCATGGAGGTCAAGCGCCTGATACGGGAGTTCTCCATCAACTCACCGTCAGACCTGGATCAGTATTTGAAGCTGCACCCGGAGCGGGCCGATCAGTATCTAGACCTGCAGCTCAATTACCTGCCAACCTCCACCGCCTTCGCGCTGCGCGATCTCATGCCGCTGCTCGCCCCAGCGAACCGCCGCATTCGCGTGGCGCTCGCCTCGGACATCAACCCGGCCATGCTCACTTCCGCCCACATCATCTACGTGGGTTATTTGAGCGGCATGGGCATGCTGCATGATCTGGTATTCGCGGGGTCGCGGTTCTCGACCGGGGACTCGTACGATGAGTTGATCGAGCACGGCAGCGGCCATCGCTATATCAGTCAGGCCGCGGTGCCGCACGGGGAGGAGAAGTACCACGACTATGGCTACTTCGCGAGCTTCAGCGGTCCGAGCGGCAACCAGATCATGGTCATCGCAGGCACGCGCGATGTGGCGCTGATGCACACCGCCGAGGCGGTGACGCGCGCGCCGCAGCTCGAGCAGCTGGTCACGAGCGCCGGTGGCGCGCAATCCTTCGAGGCGCTCTACGACGTGTACGGCCTCGACCGCATGAATCTCGACGGCAAGCTCCTCATGACCTCGAAGCTCAACACGGCCCGCATCTGGACGGGGGAACCGGCCCGCGATGCCGGCACCGACACAGTGGGGCGCTCGGCTCAATCCGCGCCTCCCGCTGAACTCGCAAACGACCACCATTGACGGCAGGGCAATGAGCTCGACACCCGCACAGCCTGCATCGCCCGATGCTCCTCGCCCTCGAAAAGCGCGCTATGCCGTCGAGGTGAAACACGTGCGCCACCTGACGCCGCGCATGGTACGCGTTACGTTCGCCGGCGATGGCCTCGCGGCTTTCGCCTGGAACGGGCCTGCCGCGCACATCAAGCTCATCTTCAGCGGGGAGGAGCTCTCGGCCGCCGCGGGGTCGCAGGAAACAGCCGCGCGTCCCGTGATGCGAACCTACACGCCGCGCCGCTTCGATGCCGGAGCCCGTGAGCTCGATGTCGATATGGTGATTCACGGCGAGGGACCGGCCTCCGCCTGGGCCTCTCGGGCGAGTGTCGGTGAGCGGCTCACGATCGCGGGACCGGGACGCAACTACCAGGTCGACGGCGCGGCCGATTGGTATCTGCTCGCCGGCGACGACACGGCCATCCCGGCGATCAGCACCATTCTGGAAGTGCTCCCGCCCAAGCTTCGCGCACTGGTATTGCTCGAGGTCGTGGACGCCTCGGAGGAGCAAGCCCTCGATGCGCGCGGCGCCGCGACGCAAGTGCGCTGGCTGCACCGCGGACCTGATCCCGCCGATGCCGGGCGCAAGCTCGAAGCTGCGGTGCGGGGCCTGGAGCTACCGCCGGGCAACGGGGCCGTCTATGTTGCGTGCGAGTCCGACGCGATGCGTCGCATCCGGCGCCATCTGCTGCACGAGCGGCAGCTGCCGCGCACGCAGCTCGTCACACACGGCTACTGGCGGCGCGGCGAAACGGATCATCCCGATCGCGACTACGGCGACGATGTCGGCTGAGCGGCGTTGAGCCCCGCATGCCGGATCGCAGCCCTTGCATGGCCCGAGATCGACTCGAGCCTCGATGAGCGTGGCAGCGCCCTGCTGCCCGCAGTGCTCGCGCCCGATGAGTGTGCTGAGCTCGCGCAGCTTTATGAGCGCGATGAGCTGTTTCGCGCCACCATCGTCATGGCACGCCACGGCTTCGGGCGCGGTGAGTATCGGTATTTCAACTATCCGCTGCCGGCACTCGTCGCGAGCCTGCGCCGCGAGCTATACGAGCGGCTGTATCCGCTTGCCAACCGCTGGAACGAGCGCTTGCGCAGCACCGTCCGCTACCCGCCCGAGCACGAGGCCTTCCTCGCGCGCTGTCATCGCGCGGGTCAGAGGCGTCCCACCCCGCTGCTGCTGCGTTACGCGCCCGGCGACTACAACTGCCTGCATCAGGATCTCTACGGTGAGCACGTATTCCCCTTGCAGGTGACCTTGCTGCTGTCGGAGCCGCGGCGTGAATTCGCAGGCGGAGAGTTCGTGCTGGTCGAGCAGCGCCCGCGCATGCAGTCGCGCGCCGAGGTCGTGACCCTCGAGCAGGGAGATGGCGTTGTCTTCGCCGTGCACCACCGGCCGATGCGCGGCAAGCGCGCCGACCACCGCGTGCTGATGCGCCACGGGGTGAGTCGGCTGCTCTCGGGCCGGCGCTACACGGCCGGCATCATTTTTCACGACGCACGCTGATGAGTGAGCCGCGCCAGCTGCAGATGCCGCTCGAGGCGTCACCCGGCGCTGTCGGCAGACCCCCAATCGAGGCGTTCGCCGCGGGAGCGCTGATCGTGCGCGGTTTCGCGAGCGCAGTCGCGCCCGAGATCCTGGAGAGTCTCGAGACGGTGTTTCTCGCGGCACCGCTGCGCCACATGGAGACCCCAGGCGGCTTTCGCATGTCGGTTGCCATGACGAATTGCGGACACCTGGGCTGGGTGAGCGATCGCTCGGGCTATCGCTATGAACCGCGCGATCCCGTGAGCGGGGTGCCTTGGCCCGCCATGCCGGAGTGCGTGCGGACACTCGCGCGGCAGGCGGCAGTTGCCGCAGGCTACGCCACCTTCGAGCCCGACGCCTGCCTCGTCAATCGCTACGAGCCCGGGGCGCGGCTCACGCTGCACCAGGATCGCAACGAGCGCGATCTCGGCGCCCCGGTCGTCTCGATCTCGCTCGGGCTCGCCGCGACATTTCTATTCGGTGGTGTGCAACGCAGGCAGCGGCCGCGACGTACCTGCCTGGAAAGCGGTGACGTTGTAGCCTGGGGAGGGCCTGCACGGCTCGCCTACCACGGCGTCGCAGTTCTCTCGGAGGGCGTTCACCCGCTCACGGGTCGCTGCCGCATCAATCTCACGGTGCGGCAAGCCGGCTGACGGGCCGCCGCAGGCGTTGCGCGCGCTGCAGCGGTCGCCTCAGGCTTTCGCGCGCAGCGCCGAGTCCGCGAGGACTTCGCGCGCGAACACATCCCAGCCCGCCGCGCTGAGCGCGATCGGCCGCACGCGACGCACGGCCTCGATCGCGCCGTGCGGCGTGAGCCGTGCGTGATGCATCAGAAAGTAGGATAGAAACAAGCCGGTGCGATCCTTGCCGGCCGTGCAATGGACGAGCACTGCGCGGCCCTCCTCGAGCTGCGCCGTGACGAAGGCCAGAGCCCGCGGCAGGGCACGCGCACAGACGTGCGCATCTCCCGGGAGCGGCGGCGCGTTTGCGGACAGCGGCACGCAGGCATAGTTGATGCCCTGCTCCGCGAGCTCCGCCGGCCGGCACATGTCACCGGCGTTCACAGACAGAACCGCACGAATTCCCGCCGCCCGCAACGTTGCCGCATCCCACGGGTCCTGATCCGGGCCAGAGCGTCCGGCGAGTCTTCCCGGCAACATCCAGAAGATCTTATCCATCGAGATTACTGTCGATCTTAGCGCAGCTGCGCGTCCTGCACGGCGGCTGCGGCGGAGCAGCTACTGCCGGCCGCGCCATTCGCGAGAGCAATGCGGCCATCCGTGTGCTGCTCGATGGCCCCGGGCTGATGAGATAGATAGAGAGAGAGCGCCTCGGCGTCGAGCGGTCCCAGCTGCTCGCGCTGCCCATCCTTCAGCCTGACGAAGCCATCACCGCCCGCTGCGAGAAAATCATTGACCGTGACGCTGTAGCTCTGCATCGGCTCGAGTGGGTGATGCCGCGCATCGCAGGCGGTGACGATGTGGTGCCCCGCTGGGCGGTATGGGTCCCAGACATAAGAGAACCCCGAGGTTTTGAGGATGCGCGGAATGGCATTCGGGTCAGCTGGCCACTGCTCCTCCAGCACCTGCAGCAGTTGCTCGCCCGTCAGCCTGAGCTTCAGCAGACGATTGCCGAAGGGGTGCAACGTCAGGATATCGCCCCAGGTGATGGGACCGGGTCGCAGGTCCGAGCGCAGGCCCCCGGGATTCATGAGTGCCAGGTCCGCATGCAGCGCGTCGCGCTGCGCATCGGCGACCAGATCGCCCAGCGCGGACTCGCCCGCCGCAGTCAGACCACGAGTGATCGGTGCCGCGGCAGTCGCGATCACGCGCGCGATGCGAGGCGCGACCGCGCGCTCGGCGCTTGCGGTCAACGCCACCACGCTTGCATCGGGATGCAGTGCTGCGCCGCTGTCGCCCCACACGGGCACGATGCGCGCGGATTTCTGCACCACATCGCGCGTGCGCGGATCGACCTGCAGCGCGATGTGCGCGTACGCCACGCCATACGCATAGGCCTGAGTCACGAGCACCGGACTTCCAGCGCGATTCGGCAGCAGCGCATTCGTGTACTGATGCGTGTGACCCGAGACGACGACATCGATGTCCGGATCCAGGCGCGCAACGATCTTCTTGAGCGGCCCGTGCCAATCCCAGCCCGCAGGCGTGCGCACCGGCACCACGCCCTGGTGGATCGTGACGATCAGGGTGTGAATGCCGTGACGCTCGAGCTCGGCGGCGGCGCGGTTGATCGAGTCGGCCTCATCCATGAACTCGAGATCGGCGATGGCCCAGGCGGGCACGATCGTCGGTGTCTCGCGCACGACCGCGCCGATCACGCCAACCGGAATGCCGCCGAGCACCACGACCGCATAGGGAGGCAACAGGAGCCGCCCCGTGCGCCGATCCTTGACGTTCGCGCACACGTAGGGCACGCGGCTACCCCGGTAGGGATTCTCGAGGAAGGGGCCATCGTGAGCATTGCCGCCTTGGAGCAGGCGCCGCACCTCGGCCCCACCTGCATCGAACTCGTGATTGCCGAGTGTGCCAATCACGTTGCAGCGATCGGGATGCCGCTGCCAGCTCGCCGCATCGAAGAAATGGGTCGCCGTTCCATAGGCACAGTGCTCATTGCCCAGTAGATCCAGGAACTGGATCGCGGGCTCGTTCCGCAGCAGCCGCGTGAGCGGCGGGCTCGCGCCGAGCAGATCCCCGGCGTGCACGATCAGCGTGCGCTCGGGAGCCACACGCGCAGCGGCCTCGAGGTAGGCGGCGAGCGCGGCGGCACCGCCCGCGGGCCGCTGCGTCGAGACGGGCGGGGTCTCGAGGTTGCCGTGAAAGTCATTGAAGGCCAGCAGCTGCAGCTCGATGGTTGACGCAGGCCTCGTCCCGGAGCTCCAGCTCACTGCGGCCTCTGGCGGCGGCCACGGGCTCGCCGCGCCGAGCGAGGGCGGCAGATCCGGCGCGACGGCGCGCGGCGCCGCGCCTGCAAGGCAAGGCACGAGGCCCAGCGCGAGCAGCTCGATGATCGAGGCCTTCCAGGGGATGCGCATGGCCAGTGGCTTATACAAGAGTTTTCCAGCAACAGCCGTGAAGTTCACGTGAAAGGCCCCAGCGCTGCGCAGGCGATGCACGCGGCGCCGGTGCGTTCGCGTGATGGTCGGCGGGTCGCAAGCCGCCGTAGAGTGCTTGCCTTTGGCCAAGGATTATCGATAATCGAGAGGCGTGGACCCAGGCGGCCCCGCTGCGCCGCAGCAGGTCACCCGCTCTCATGTGTGCGTCCGCGGCTCAGGCTTTCTCGGCGGATCTCGACTCATGTGGATCATTCAGGTGGCGCTGCGGCGCCCCTATACCTTCATCGTGCTCGCGCTGCTGCTGCCGCTGTTCGGCGCGCTCGCGATCTTCGGCACGCCGCTGCGTCCGGGAATGTCCACGGACATCTTTCCCGATATCCGCATTCCCGTCATTGCGGTCACGTTCCAGTACGCGGGCATGGCTCCCGATGAGATGTCCGGCCGCATCACCGGGCAGCTCGAGCGCTTCGTCACGACCCTGGTCAACGATGTCGAGCACGTCGAGTCCACCACCTACCCCGGCATCTCGGTCATCAAGCTGTTCTTTCAGCCCAAGGCGGATATCAACGTCGCGATGGCGCAGGTGGCGGCGTACGCGCAGACCTCGCTCAAACAGATGCCGCCCGGAATCCAGCCGCCGCTCATCATCAAATACAACGCCTCGAGCGTGCCCATCATTCAGCTCGCCATGTCGAGCGACCGGCTGACCGAAGCGCAGCTGTTCGATTTCGGCAATCAGATCATACGGGCGCAGATCGCCACGGTCAGCGGCGCCGCCGTTCCTTATCCATTCGGCGGGGCGGTACGGCAGGTTCAGGTCGATTTGAAGCCCGATGCGCTGCGCGCCCAAGGCCTCTCGGCCGCCGATGTACAGAACGCCATCGCCAGCCAGAACCTGATCGTGCCCGCGGGCACCGAGAAGATCGGTGATACCGAGTACAGCATCCGGCTGAATTCGAGCCCGCTCAAGGTCGCCGACATCAATGACCTGCCGATTCGTACCAAGAACGGCTCCGTCACCTACATCCGCGATGTCGCCTTCGTGCATGACGGCCATCCGCCGCAGACCAATATCGTGCGCGTGAACGGCCGGCGCGCGGTGCTGATGAGCATCCAGAAGACGGGCACCGCGTCCACGCTCGACATCGTGAACGAGATCGAGGCCCGCCTGCCGAGAGTGCGCGAGCTGCTGCCCGAGGGAGCGACGATCACGCCGACTGGCGATCAATCGGTGTTCGTGCGTGCCGCCATCAGGGGCGTCGCTCTCGAGGCGCTGATCGCCGCGGCGCTCACCGCGCTCATGATCCTGTTGTTCCTCGGTAACTGGCGCAGCACGGTCATCGTCAGCATCTCCATTCCGCTCTCGATCCTCGCCTCGGTCATCATGCTCGATGCCCTCGGCGAGACGCTCAATCTCATGACGCTCGGCGGCCTCGCGCTCGCCGTCGGCATCCTCGTGGACGATGCCACCGTCACCATCGAGAACATCAACAGGCATCTCGAGCAGGGCCGGGACGTCGAGTCCGCGATCGTCGACGGCGCCCGCGAGATCTTCCTGCCCGCACTCGTCTCGATGCTCTCGATCTGCATCGTGTTCGTGCCGATGTTCCTGCTGTCGGGCGTCGCACGCTATCTCTTCGTGCCGCTGGCCGAGGCCGTCGTGTTCGCCATGATGACCTCCTTCGTGCTGTCGCGGACGCTCGTGCTGACGCTCGCCAAGTACTGGTTGCGCACCGCCGCCGAGGAGCGCGCCGGCGCACACCGCGCAGGCCCGCTGCGCCGGCTGCAGCAGCGCTTCGAGCGCGGCTTCGAGGCCCTCCGCGGCCGTTACGGTCGTGTGCTGGCGGCCGCACTGCGGCACCGCACGCCCTTGATGGCGGCATTCCTCGGCGCGACGCTCGCCTCGTTGCTGGTGTATCCGATGCTCGGCCGCAACTTCTTCCCCGATGTCGATTCGGGCCAGATCAAGCTGCACGTGCGCGCACCGATCGGGATGCGCGTGGAGGACACGGCGGCGCTCGTCGATCACGTCGAGGCGGCACTGCGCGAGGTGCTACCGCCGCGCGAGATCGCAAGCGTGGTCGACAACATCGGCTTGCCGGTCTCGAGCATCAACATGACCTATGGCAACTCCGGAACGATTGGCCCCAGCGATGCCGACATATTGATCACGCTCGTTCCGGGACACGCGCCCACCGCCGACTACGTGGCGCAGCTGCGCATGCGGCTGCCACAGGAATTTCCCGGCACGAGCTTTGCGTTCCTGCCTGCGGACATCGTCAGCCAGATCCTGAACTTCGGCGCTCCGGCGCCCATCGACATCCAGATCGTCGGCTCGAGCCCCAAGAACCGCGAGCTCGCGAACCGCTTGCTCGATTCCCTGCGCCACGTGCCCGGGCTCGTGGACACGCGTATCCAGCAGGCCTTCAACCTGCCCGAGCTTTACGTGAGCACCGACCGAAGCCGCGCCCAGCAGCTCGGCATCACGCAGTCTGATGTGGCCACCAGCCTGCTGCTCACGCTCTCCGGCAGCGGTCAGATCGCCCCGACGTTCTGGCTCAATCCCGAGAGCGGCATCTCCTATCCGCTCGTCGCCCAGACACCTCAGTACCGCATGCGCTCACTGCAGGACCTCGAGAACGTGCCGATCGCAACGCCGGGTCAGACGCAGATTCTCGGCGGTCTCGCGCGCATCTCGCGCGGCTTCGGTGCGGCGGTGGTCTCATCGCGCGATGCCCAGCCGGTCATCGATATCTTTGGCGCCCCGCAGGCCCGCCCCCTTGGCGCCATCGCGAAGGACATCGATGCACGCATCAAAGAGCTCGCCGGAGCCGTGCCGCGCGGGACGCACATTGCGGTGCGCGGCCAGGTGGAGACCATGCGCGACTCGTACACGGGCCTTGCAATCGGCATCGCGGGAGCCATCCTGCTCGTGTACCTGTTGATCGTGATCAATTTCCAGTCGTGGCTCGACCCCTTCATCATCATCACGGCCTTGCCGGGCGCGATCGCGGGGGTCGCCTGGATGCTGCTCGTCTGCGCCACGACACTCAGCGTACCGGCGTTGACCGGCGCCATCATGTGCGTCGGCGTCGCGACTGCGAACAGCGTGCTCGTGGTGAGCTTCGCGCGCCAGCGCATGCGCGAAGGGCGCACCGCGATGCAGGCAGCGCTCGATGCGGGCGTCACGCGGCTGCGCCCCGTGCTCATGACCGCGCTCGCGATGATCATCGGCATGCTGCCGATCTCGCTCGGCATGGGTGAGGGAGGCGAGCAGAACGCGCCACTCGGTCGCGCGGTGATCGGCGGGCTGTTGCTCGCGACGGTCGCGACCTTGCTCTTCGTGCCGACGGTGTTCGCGGCGATCCACGAGCGGCGTGCGCTGCGCGCTGCAGCAGCGCCGCTCAACGCGCCACGGCCGCAGGATTGATTGGAAAGCTGCCACATGGACCAACGCTTGAGGACTGACGAGGTGGACGGCACATACGGCTTCATGCCGGCGAGCCGCGCGGGGCGCCGCATGATGCGGCTCGGTGCGGTACTGGCCGCGCTCGCAATCTTGGGAATTGCATGGGCACTTCTCGTGGCGCACCGCCATGCGCTCGCCCTGCGGCGCACGACGGAGGAGCTGGCCGTGGTCGTAGTTGCGACCACACATCCCGAGCCCGTCACGGCCCAGAGCGAGCTCATCCTGCCGGGCAATGTGCAGGCGAACTACGAGGCGCCGATCTACGCGCGCACGAGCGGCTATCTCAAACGCTGGCTCGTGGATATCGGCACGCCCGTGCGCGCCGGACAGCTGCTCGCGGAGATCGAGGCTCCCGAGGTCGATCAACAGCTGCGCCAGGCGCAGGCGGATCTCGCCACCGCGGAGGCCAACAGCAAGATCGCCGCAGTTACCGCCGAGCGCTGGCGCCATCTGCGGGCGAGCGACTCGGTATCCAAGCAAGAAGCGGACGAGAAGATCAGCGCAGCCGAGGCGACCGAGGCCCAGGTGCAAGCGGCGCGCGCCAACATGGAGCGGCTCCGCGATCTGCAGGGCTTCGAGAAGATCGTGGCGCCCTTCGAGGGGGTCATCACTGCTCGGGATACCGATGTCGGGCAGCTGATCAATGCCGGCAGCGGCACGGGACCGGAGCTGTTCCGCATCGCCGACATGCACCGCTTGCGCCTGTACGTGCGCGTGCCGCAGACCGATGCCGCGGCCATGCGTCCGGGACTCGTGGCGCAGCTGCACTTTCCCGACCGTCCGGACAACACTTACAGCGCGCGCCTCGAGCGCACCTCGAGCGCAATCGATGCGGGCTCGCGCACGCTGCTCGCCGAGCTGATCGTCGACAACCGCAACAATGAGCTGCTTCCGGGTGCCTACGTCGAGGTGCATTTCGAGGTGCCTGCCGCAGCGCTCGGCAGCACTTTCAGGCTGCCCGCAAACGTCTTGCTCTTTCGCGGCGACGGCTTGCACGTCGCGACGGTGGACCCGCGCGGCCGTGTCGTGATGAAACCGGTCACCATCGGTCGCGATTATGGTACCGCCATCGAGATCGTGCAGGGCGTGAGCGCGGAGGACCAGGTGGTGCTCAGCCCACCCGACTCGCTCACGCAAGGTACGGTCGTGCGCATCGTCACGCCGACCAAGAGCAGGGTTTCCGCATCATGAGAGCGCGGACCGCGGCGCTTTGCGTTCCTGCCCTGCTCGCGTGCGGCTGCTCGCTGGCCCCACGGTACGAGGTTCCTGCGAGCTCCGATGTCGAGCGCTACAAGGAATCCGGGGATTGGCTGCCGGCGCGCCCCGCAGATTCTGCGCCGCGCGGCCCGTGGTGGCGGTCCTTTGGTGAGCCGCAGCTGGATGAGCTCGAGAGCGAGCTGCAAAAGGCGAACCCCGATCTGCGCGCAGCGCTGGCGCGCTTCGAGGCAGCGCGTGCGGTGGCGCTGAGCGCCCGCTCGGCCGTCTTTCCGAGCCTCGGCGCCGGCGCCTCCGCCACGCGTGAGCGCACCTCGGCCAATGCGCCGCTCGGCCGGCTTCTGGGCAGCAGTGCAGTCACCTACAACGACTTCATTGCCGCCTTCACCCTCTCGTGGGAGATCGATGTCTTCGGGCGACTGCGCAACGCCGCGAGTGCGGCGCACGCTGAGTCGCAGGCGAGCGCCGCGGATCTTGCTGCAGTCGAGCTCTCCTTGCAGGCCGAGCTCGCCACGGACTATTTCTCGCTCCGCGGGGCCGATGCCACCACGCGTCTGCTCGAGACTACCGTCAAGGACTACGAGCGCGCCTATCAGCTCACGCGCAATCGCTACCAGGAAGGCATCGCAGCCGCCACGGACGTCGATCAGTCACAAACGCAGTTGCAGAGTGCGCGCGCGCAGCTCGCGGCCGTGCACCTGGAGCGCGCACAGCTCGAGCATGCGATCGCGGTGCTGCTCGGCCGCCCGCCCTCGAGCTTCGATCTGACTCCGGGCGCACTGGCGGCGCCGCCGCCGCCGATCGATATCGGCCTGCCCTCTGAGTTGCTGCAGCGCCGACCGGATGTGGCCCGGGCCGAGCGCGCCGTGGCTGCGGCGAACGCGCAGATCGGCGTCGCTCGTGCCGCGTGGTTCCCCGTATTCTCACTGAGCAGCGCCACCGCTGGCTTCGAAAGCGTGTCGTCGGCGAGCTGGTTCAAAGCACCTAGCCACTTCTGGTCCGTCGGCCCGAGCGGCGAGGTGCCGATCCTCGATGCCGGGGCACGCCTTGGTCAGACACGTCAGGCGCACGCCGCCTACGACGAGGCGGTCGCCGCATATCGCAAGACGACGCTCACCGCCTATCAGGAGGTCGAGGACAATCTGGCAGCACTGCGCGAACTCGCCGTGGAGCTCGCCGCGGATCAGGCCGCGGCCGCGTCCGCGCAGAGCGCGGCCCATCATGCCGACGAGCGCTACGACGCCGGTGTCGCCGACTACATCGAAGTCACCACGACGCACACCGCGGCCCTGCTGGCGCAGCGTGATGCCATCACCGTGCAGGTCGCGCAGCTGAATGCGGCCGTGGGGCTCGTGCGCGCCACCGGCGGCGGCTGGACGCGCGCGCAGCTCGCAGGCCCGGTGCTGCCGTGAGCGAGCTCACCTCACCGGCGTTGAAGCGGACTTGCATGCGCGACCACATCCGCGAGGTGCTGGTGGCGCGCATCCTCGATGGCACCTACCCGCCGGGCACGCAGCTCAAGGAGCTGGTCCTTGCGCGCGAGTTCAACGTGAGTCAAGCCCCCATCCGCGAGGCGCTGCGCGAGCTCGAGGGATCCGGGCTCGTGCGCTCGGAGCGCTTTCGCGGCACCCGCGTGCGGGGCGCCGACTACGACGAGATGCGCGAGTCCTACGAGCTCAGGACCATGCTGGAGGTGCGCGCCGTGGAGCTCGCCGCCCCTTATGCGCCGGAGTTCATCGCCGATCTCGACCACGCACTGCGCCAGATGGATGCCGCGGTCGGTACGCGCGATCATGAGCGCTACATCGATCACGCGCTGCAGTTTCATCGCCGCCTCGTCGCCGAGAGCCGCAACCGCACGTTCCTTGCCGTCTGGGATTCGCTGCATTGGGACGTGCGCGGGCGCATCGCGCTCAGGCGCCTCGCGGAGAGCGGCCGCGGCCTGAAGCCGCTCGTGACTCAGCATCGCGCACTGCTCGCGCGGCTGCGCGCACGGGATTCCGCCGGCGCGGCGCAGCAGATACGTGCGCTGCTCGAGCAGGTCACGGCAGTTTTTGCGCCGCGGTGATGCCCGCGGCCGCGCAGGCGCTCAGCTCGAGCGTCGCTCTGCCGCCGCGCGGGCAGCGCGGCCGAGGGAACTCGATCCCTGCAAGAGCGCCTCGAGGCGCGTCACGTCGATAGGCTTGGTGAGGTGATGATCGAAGCCGGCAGCGAGCGCGCGGCGCTTGTCGGCTTCCTGCCCCCATCCGGTCACCGCAATCAACACCATATTGCGCCCCCAGGGCGCTGCACGGATGGCTTCGGCCACCTGATAGCCATTGAGCTCCGGCATGCCGATGTCGAGTAGCAGCACGTGCGGATGGAATCTGTGCGCCAGGTCGAGCGCCGCCTGGCCCGTATGCGCGATGCGCACCTTGTGCCCCGCGAGCTCGAGCAGCATCCCGCAGGTCTCGGCGCTGTCACGGTTGTCGTCCGCGACGAGCACGCGCAAGGGCTCGCTCGGTGAGGGCTCGGCGTCCGCCTCGCCCGCGGACTGCTCCGGCGCCGCAACGACGACCGGCAGGTGCACCGTGAACTCGCTGCCGCGATTGAGTCCCTCGCTGCGCGCCTCGATCGTGCCCCCGTGCAGGTCGACGAGCCCGCGCACGAGCGCGAGCCCAATGCCGAGTCCTCCCTCGGAGCGCTCCAGTGCCGGGCGCGCTTGCGAGAACAGCGTGAACAGTTTCGGCATCATCTCGGCCGAGATGCCGATGCCGTTGTCCTTCACGCTGATGGCCACCGTGCGGCCCTCCTGCCTCGCGTGCAACTCGATACGACCACCGGCATCGGTGTACTTGGCGGCATTGATGAGCAGGTTGGAGAGAATCTGCGCGATGCGCACCGAGTCCGCGTCGAGCCGCACGGTCTCCTTCGGCAGATCGAGCGACAGAGTGTGTTGGCGCGCATCGAGCAGCGGCCGCGCCGCCTCGATCGCGGCGGCAACCACCGAAGTCAGCTCGGTGCGACCCTTCTTGAGCTCGAGCGTGCCGTGGGTGATGCGGGAGACATCGAGCAGATCATCGAGTAGCCGGCTCATGTGCTCGGCCTGGCGCTCGATGATCTCCTCCGCGCGTCGCTGCTGCTCCGGCGTGCGCCCCGTCTTCTTGCCCATCGCGACCGCATAGCGTATCGGCGCCAGCGGGTTGCGCAGCTCGTGCGCGAGCAGTGCGAGAAACTCATCCTTGCGGCGGTCAGCCTCGCTCAGGGCCGCTTCGGCGCGCTTGCGGTTTGCGATCTCGCGCTGTGCGGCCTCATAGAGGCGCGCATTGTCGATGGCGATGGCCGCCTGCGCTGCAACGCTCATCACCAGCCGCTCGGAGCGCTGGCTCAGCATGCCGGGCTGCGGATGACCGCAGAGAAGCGCGCCGTGCAGCTCGCCCGAGCCGGACAGCACGGGGACCGCCAGGAAGCTGCGCACGGGTAGATGGGCGGGCGGCATCCCATGATAAGGCGCGTTCTGCCCGTAGCGCGCATCCTTCGTCACGTCCTCGCAACGTACCGTGCGCTCCCCGTTGAAGGCCGGCGCCAGCAGCGTCGTGCCGCGGGGCAGCGGAAAGTGCGCGAACGCCTCGCGTGTAGCCCCCGAGAGCCCATAGAGAACGTGGCGTACTCCCTGCTCATCCTGCATGCGATAGAAGAAAGCACCGTAGGCGGCGCCGGAGACCTCCGTCGCCGCATCGGTCATCACCTGCACGATGCGCTCGAGATCGAGCCGGGCGCCGGCAAGCCCTGCGCCCACGTTGTTGAGCACGTGCAGCACCCGCGTCTCCTCGCGCAGCGCTTCCTCCATCAGCCGGCGCTCGGTGATGTTGCGTGCGATCTTCGAGGCGCCGACGATGACCCCGCGGGCATTACGCACCGGCGACACCGTCAACGAGATGGCGAGCCGCTCGCCGCCGCGCGTGACGCGAATGGTCTCGAAGTGGTCGATGCGCTCGCCTTTGGCGAGCCGCCGCAGAATGTGCCGCTCCTCATCGTGCAGCTCGGGAGGGATGATCAGGGTGATGGGCTTGCCGACCGCCTCCTCCGACGTGTACCCGAACAGCCGCTGCGCACCGGCGTTCCAGGACTGGATGGTCCCGTCTAGCGTCTTGCTCACGATCGCATCGTCGGAGGACTCGACGATGGCTGCGAGGCGGAACCGCACCTCGCTCGCGAGACGTTGCTCCTCTTCCAGTGCCCGCTCCACGCGGCGCTCGTCCGTCACATCGCGCATGAAGCAGCGCACGTAGACGACGCGGCCCTCCTCGCGCAGCGCGTTCGAGGAGATGAGCACGTGACGCTGTGAGCCGTCTTTGCACCGCAAGGTGAGTGGCTCAGCGCGTGCAACCTCGCCCCTTAGCAGGGAGGGCAGCAGCCTGGCCCCCTGCTCGTCGGCGATGAACTCGCGCATGTGATGGCCGACGTACTCTTCCGCTTGATACCCGAGCAGCTCGAGCTCCGCCGCATTCGCCCACAGGATGATCCCGTGCGGCCCCATCTTGTGCAGCCCTTCGACGGCGTGCTCCAGAAAGTCGGCCAGCTCCTTCTCGCGCTGTACGATCAACCGCTCGACGCTCTTGCGGCGCGCAACCTCGCGCTCGAGCTCGCGGGCCTTCTCCTGCATCTCCGCCACGCCCCACAGCTGCCCTGCAGTCGACGGCTCCGCAGCTTGCTCGGCAGGGATCATCCGCTCGCGCCGGATAGCCTCGAAGGACCCGCGGTCGAGATCGCGGCCGGGTGTTTGCATCGGATAGGCACAGAACAGCGTAACCGCGCGCGTGACGGAGAGCTCGTTCCAGAGCTCCTCGAGCTGCACGGCCGCAGGATACTGACCCTGTGCACGCGCGAGCCCGACCAGCTCGCCGAATGCGACCACCCGCGGGCAGCGCTGCGCCAATTGGGTCACGGCCGCGCCGATGACCTCCATGAAGATGTCCCGCTGCGGCACGCCGTCACGCATGATCCTGGCGAGAAGCTCGGCGGCCTCGAGCACCACGAGCACACCGCGCTCTTGCGCCGCCACATGATCGAAGCCCTGCTGCGACCAGCGCTGCTGCAGCTGCTCCCAGTGCGCCGCCGTCGCGAGCACCAGTGCGCCGGCGCCTGCCTCGAGGCCGGTGCGCAGGAAGCTGCCGGCCGAGTCGATCAGCGCCGACTCCTGCTCATCGAGCTGCATTTCAGTGTGACCGGCCGGGGACGCCGGGGCGCCCGAGAGGTTGTCCACGCTCGTCAATACCCTTTCCAAGGCATGTGCTCTGCCTTAGCAATACTTGGGCCCCGGCTGCCGGCGCGCGCGGCGGCCGGCGTTATATTTGAAGCCTAAGTTACCATGGGCACACCACGAACCACAGCAACGGGGTCTTCGTCCATGCAACCTTGGCGCGATGCTGTCATGGCCGCGCTCGCCACGCTCACGACGGCGATGCTCTGCGTCCAATTCGACGTGAGTGAGATGCTGCGGCGCTGGACCGCTCCGTGGGAGCGATTGCAGCTCGATGAGCTGCCACCCATCCTGCTCGTGCTCGCGATCGCCCTCGCGTGGTTCGCGGTGCGGCGCAATCGGGAAGCGGGCCGTGAGCTGCGGCGACGCAGAAAAGCCGAGGTGCATCTCGCGGCCGCGCTCGCCGCCAATCGCCGCCTGTCGCAACAGTACGTTCATGCCCAGGAAGCCGAGCGCAAGTCCCTCGCCCGCGAGCTACACGATGAGCTCGGGCAGTACCTGAACGTCATCGAGCTCGACGCCGTCGGCATCCGCGATGCAGAGCCCGAGCGAGCTGCGCTCAGGCAGCGTGCGGCAGCCATCGTCGGGCATTGCAAGCACATTCACGCCGCCTTGACCGGACTGATCCGCCAGCTGCGGCCCGTGGGGCTCGATGAGCTCGGCCTCGCCGCGGCGCTGGAGCACTGCATCGATACCTGGCGCACGAGGATGCCTGGGTCCCAACTGCGCCTGCTGAGCGGCGGAGAGTTCGCCAATCTGCCGGAGGCACTCGCGGTGACACTGTACCGCCTGGTGCAGGAGGCGCTCACCAACGCTGCCAAGCATGCCGCAGCGGCGCACGTCACGATTCGCCTCGATCGCGAGGCTGGGGCGTCGCCCGACGAGGGGCCCGTGCTCGATGAGGTGAGCCTCACCATCGTCGATGACGGGGTCGGCGCGGCACTGGAGGCACCCACACGGGGTCTCGGCCTCATCGGCATGCGCGAGCGCGTCGCGGCGCTCTCAGGTACGCTCGAGCTCATGAGCTCTCCGGGCCATGGGTTTCAGCTGCGGGCCCGCATGCCCGTGCAGCGCCCGGCGACTACCCGGGGCGCCGGGGTGGCCATGGATTCGTCGCCGGCCGACCTCGCACTCGGCTGAGGACGATGTCCGCCCTGATCAATGTGCTGCTCGTCGATGACCACGCGGTGGTACGCGAGGGTTATCGGCGCCTGCTCGAGAGCCGTCTCCACATTCGCGTCGTCGGCGAGGCAAGCAGCGCGGTCGAGGCCTGCGAGCTCGCACGCGCGCACACCCCCGATGTGATCGTCATGGACATCGCACTGCCCGGTGTGAGCGGCATCGAGGCGATGCGACGCATGCTCGCGCAACAGCCGCAGCTGCGCGTACTCATGTTCAGCATGTACGATGATGCAGTCTTTGCCGCGCGCGCGCTGCAGGCCGGAGCGTGCGGCTATCTGAGCAAGGCGAGTGCTCCGGAGGTGCTGATCGAGGCCGTGTGCACCGTGGCTGGTGGGCAAGCGTACGTCAGTTCGGACGTGTCACAGGCGTTGCAACGGCATGCGTTGCAGACGCGCTCGGCGATCGACACCCTGACGGCGCGCGAGTTCGAGGTGCTGCGTCTGCTCGTCAACGGTGAAACAGTCCGACAGATCGGCATCAAGCTCGGCCTTTCGGAGAAGACGGTCGCCAACCACCAGTCGATGATCCGCGAGAAGCTCGGCGCGCGGAACGGCGCGCAGCTCGCGCGCATCGCCGCACAGCTGGGACTGTCGTGCACGCCGCGGCCCGATGCGCTCGCCGACTCGTAGCGCCGGTCACATCGTGCAGCAACGCGCTTTCGAGTTTGGCGCCGTCATCAAGGACGAGTACACTGCGCCGCTTTGCGGAGCTCTCCCAACTTTGGTGTGCGCAACGGAAGCTGATCGTTCTGACGGTGTGATGAAGAGAGCAGCAGTGGCGCGAGAAGATCCCGCGCTCGAGATCCGCTTCGGACCGCTGGATCTTGCGCAGGTGCGCATCCACACGACCGACTCCGGAGCTATCGTCGACGATCTGACCGGCCGCGTGGCCACTGCACCGCGCTTCTTCGAGCGCGCGCCCGTGTGCGTCGACCTGAGCATGTTGCGCCACGAGCCGGAAGTCGCCGAGGTGCGTGCCGTCGTCGACGCCATCCGCCGCGCGGGCATGCTGCCCGTCGCGCTCGTGGAAGGTCTGCCGTGCGTCGATGCGCTGGCCCGCACGCTCGAGCTGCCGGTCGTTGCGCAGTTCCGCACGCCGCAGAAGCCCCCACCGGTCGTGCAGCCGGCGCAAGCACCCGTGACAGCCGAGCCCGCTCTCATTCATGATCAGCCGGTGCGCTCGGGTCAGCGTCTGTATGCCCGCAACCGTGATCTCGTGGTCACGGGGACCGTCGGCGCCGGCGCTGAAGTCATGGCGGACGGGTGCGTGCATGTGTACGGGGCCTTGCGCGGGCGGGCCATGGCGGGTGCACGCGGCAGCACGGGCGCGCGCGTGTTCTGCCAGGAGTTTCACGCCGAGCTGGTCTCAATCGCCGGTGTGTTCCGCGTCTTCGAGACTGTGCCAACCGAGCTGGCCGCACGGCCGGTTCAGGCATGGCTAAGCGGCGAGGACCTGCGTATAGCGCGCACTTGAGGGCGCGCACTTGATGGGAGGAGATGGGCTTTGACTCAGATCATAGTCGTCACGTCGGGCAAGGGGGGTGTCGGCAAGACGACGACATCGGCCAGCATCGCCTGCGGGCTCGCCCGGCGCGGCCATCGTGTGGCCGTGATCGATTTCGACATCGGCTTGCGCAACCTCGACCTCATCATGGGGTGCGAGCGGCGCGTGGTGTACGACTTCGTGAATGTCATCCAGGGTGACTGCACGCTGCGTCAGGCGCTCATCAAGGACAAGCGGCTCGACACTCTGTTCGTGCTCGCCGCCTCGCAGACCCGCGACAAGGACGCTCTCTCGTCGGAGGGCGTGGCACGCGTGCTGCAGGAGCTCACGAGCGAAGGCTTCGACTACGTCATCTGCGACTCGCCGGCCGGAATCGAGAAGGGCGCGCACCTGGCCATGTATTTTGCGGACCAGGCGGTCGTCGTCGTGAACCCCGAGGTCTCCTCCGTGCGCGACTCCGATCGCATCCTGGGATTGCTCGCGAGCAAGACCCAGCGTGCGGAGAAGGGCAACGGCGGGGTGAAGGAGCACCTGCTGCTCACGCGCTACAGCCCGCGGCGCGTTGCCACCGGGGAGATGATGAGCGTCTCCGACGTGCAGGAGATCCTGGGGCTCGACGTGGTCGGCGTCGTGCCCGAGTCTCAGGAGGTGCTGACGGCCTCCAACGCCGGAACGCCCGTCATCCTGAACCCGGAATGCCCGGCGGCGCAGGCGTACGACGATGCCGTATCGCGGTTGCTCGGTGAGGTGGTGCCGTTGCGCTTCGTCGAGGAACCAAAGAGAGGCTTCTTCGCGCGACTCTTCGGAACCTGACGATGGACCTGCTGGCGCTCTTCCGCCGCACGCCGCCCTCGGCGCAGGTTGCCAAGGAGAGACTGCGGATCATCGTGGCCCAGGAGCGGCGCGCACGGGGCGGACCCGACTACCTTCCCCTGCTACGCCGCGAGCTGCTTACGGTGATCCGTAAGTACTTCAACGTCGAGGCCGAAGCCGTACAGATCAACCTCGGACGCGAGAGCGGGCAGGAAGTGCTCGAGCTCACGGTGTCGCTGCCGCAGGCGGAGCGCGTCTGACCCGGCCGCTGTGCGGGGCGCCGTCGAGCCTCAGAGCATCGGGCCGGCGCTCTCGTCGCAGAGGATGACTCCACCGAGCGGCTCCAGCGTGCGCTCCTGCGCACTCCAGTGCATGCACGTCGTGTAGGCATCCCGCAGCAAGCGCTCGAGTGGCTGCCCGCGATAGATGGCGCTCGACCCCGCGGCGTCGACCATCATCTGCGTGATCTCACGTGCCGTTCGGAAGGCGTACTGGCGCGAGAGCGCGACGGCCAGGCGCGTCTCCCCGGACACGGCTCGATCCCGCTGCAGCTCTGCCCACAGCCGATCCATCGTCTCGTAGGTGTAGGCACGCGAGGCGCCCAACAGCATCTCGGCCTTGGCGACCGTGCTGCGCACCCGTGGCACGTCCTTCATCGCGAGCGATTCGCCGGCGCGGGTGAAGTTCGGCGCGCGCTTGGTCTGCGCGAGTGTCTCCAGCGTAGAGATCGCCCGGCGCGCAAGACCCAGCGCCACTCCGTGCATGTTGGCGAGGAACAGCGGGAACCAGCCGTAGAGCGGCTCGGGCCGGGTGGGACGCGTGTCCAGGCTCATCGGGATCGTATGGCCCTCGGGGATGAACAGGTCACGCGCGACGTAGTCGTTGCTGCCGCTACCGGCGAGCCCCAGGGTATGCCAGGTGTCCAGGATCTCCCACTTTGCTGCGGGCGCGGCCACGACCCGCACCTCCGGCACGCCGTTCACGTGAATGGCGCCCTGCGCATCGAAGGTGGGGCAGATGCCGATGATCACGTCGGCGTGATTGACACCGCTACCGAAGCTCCAGCGCCCGTTGACGCGATACCCACCCGGTACCCGCTCGGCTCGACCCAGTGGACTGGCGGCTCCGGCGACGCAGCCATCGAGACCGGGGTAGAGCTCGCGCGCCGCGCTCTCCGTGTGATAGCCGACGAAGAAGCCGCTGTCCGAGCCGATCATCACGCACCAGCCGACCGACGGATCGGCCCGCGAATAGATCTCGATCACCTCGTTCTGCTCGCGCGGGCTCATCTCCGGCCCACCCCACGCGCGCGGCATGAGCATGCGAAAGGCACCCGCTCGCTTGAGCTGTGAGACGAGATCGGCAGGCAGGTGCCGCAAGGCCTCGATCTCCGCCGCCCGGGCCTCGATTTCCGGCACCAATGCCAGGGCCGCCTGTTTGATATCGGCGGCCGTCATCGATTCGCTCACCGTTCCTCCGCTCTCAGTCGCCGCGACGTGCTACCGTTCACTGCCGAGGGGAACCATACACCATGCGTCGTGATGCGGACGACCACCAGGCAGTCGACCCCGACCTGACGCGGCGGCGCCGGCGCCGCGCACTCGTTCTGGTACTCGTGCTGCTGGCTCTGGTGTGGTTCTTCGGCAGCACGCTCATATCGTATTACGTCGACTCGCTATGGTTCGAGTCGCTCGGCTTCGCGCGTGTGTTCTGGACCCGGCTCGACCTGCAGGGGCTCATTCTCGGCGCCTTCGGCCTGCTCACATTCCTGGTGTTGTACGGGGCATTCCTGGCGCTGAAGCCGCCGCGAGTCGAGCAGCTCTTCGGCACGATCCTCATCAACCGCCAACCGATTCGCTTGCCGATCGACGCCGTCCTCAAGCTGGTCGCATTCGCGTTCGCGCTCCTCATCGCCGCCGTGACCGCCGGCAGCATGATGGATCAGTGGACGACGCTGGCGCTCTACTGGTATGGGCCGCCCGACGCCACGATCCTCGATCCGGTCTTCGGCCGGCCCGTGAGCTTCTATCTGCTGACGCTGCCGGCGTGGCAGCTGTGCGCGGGTTGGCTGCTCACCCTCGCGATCATCGTCTGTGCCGTCGCTGGACTATTTGCCGCGGCCGCCGGCGGTGCCAAGGCCGGCAATCGCTGGATCCCCTCGGTAGTCCAGGATCGCATCTGGCGCGGCCTCTCGCTCGCGTTCGCCGCGCTGCTCCTGACGCTTGCGCTGCGTGAGTATCTGGCGCGCTTCGAGCTGCTGTTCCAGGACGGCACGATCTTCAGCGGCGTCAGCTACACGGACGCGCACGTCTCGCTGACGGGAATGCTCGCGGTCGCGATCGCTCTGGTGCTGGGCGCGCTCATCGCCGCGGCATCGGCCGTACAGGCGTCGCGGCCGCGCTGGCTGCTCGTCGCGCTAGTCCCGGTGATTGCCTGCTACGCGGTGGTCAACGTCATCGCCTGGTACGTGAGCAGCTTCATCGTCAAGCCGAACCAGCTGGTGCGCGAGCGCCCCTTCATCGCCCGCAACATCGACATGACGCGGCGTGCTTATGCGCTCGACCGTGTCGAGCCGCGCGCGTTCACCGCCGAGCCGGGAGTCGCCGCGCTCGATGCGGCGCACAACCAGCCCACTCTGAACAACATCCGCCTGTGGGACTGGCGAGCCCTGCAGGATACGCTGCGTCAGATCCAGGAGATTCGCACCTATTACGACTTTCCCGACATAGACATAGATCGCTACCAGATCGACGGCTCCGTGCGGCAGATGATGCTGGCTGCGCGCGAGCTCAACGTGAACAAGCTGCCGGAGAGCAGCCGCAATTGGATCAACGAGAAGCTGATCTATACGCACGGCTACGGCATCACCATGAACCCGGTGAACGGCTTCACGAGCGAGGGGCTGCCGACCCTCGTGCTGAGCAACATGCCGGTGCAGAGCGCGCTCCCGGACCTGAAGGTCACGCGGCCGGAGCTGTATTTCGGCGAGCTGACCTCCACCGACGTTTACGTGAGGACGCGGCAGAAAGAGTTCAACTATCCCCAGGGTGAGACCAACAATCTGACCTCCTACGAGGGCAGCGGCGGCATCCGCCTGGGCGGCTGGCTGCGCCGTGTACTGATCGCCTACGACCGCGGCGATCTCACCAAGGTACCGTTCAGCGATGATGTCAATGCGGACAGCCGCCTGCTGATGCGCCGCAGTCTGCGCGAGCGCATCGAGGAGCTCGCCCCCTTTCTGACGCTCGATCCGGACCCGTACGCCGTCGTCGGCGAGGACGGCCGCATCTACTGGTTCATGGATGCCTATACGATCGCGGATACCTACCCGTACGCGCGCCGCTACCGCCTGGGTGAGCAGCGCATCAACTACCTGCGCAACAGCGTGAAGATCGTTATCGACGCATACACCGGTGCGACGCGCCTCTACGTGTTCGAGCCGCACGATCCGCTCATCGCTGCGTATCGGGCGCTCTTTCCGGATCTGTTCACGGATGCTGCGAGCATGCCCGCGGACCTGCGCAAGCACGTGCGCTATCCGGAGCTGCTGCTGAGCGTGCAGGCGGCGGTGTACGGGCTCTACCACATGACGAGTCCCGATGTGTTCTACAACCGCGAGGACCTGTGGAGCGTCGCGTGGGGAATCGGGTCTGCGGATGAGCGTCACTCCGTCGAGCCGAATTTCGTGCTCATGAGCCTGCCGGGCGAGCAGTCGACGGAGTTCATCGAGATCCTGCCCTTCACGCCCGCCAATCGGAACAACCTGATCGGCTGGATCGCAGGCCGCAGCGACGGCGAGCACTACGGGCAGGCGGTCGTGTACGATTTTCCGAAGACCAAGCTGGTCGACGGTCCGCTGCAGATCGAGGCGCGGATCGATCAGAACGCCGAGCTCTCGGGGCAGCTGACCTTGTGGAACCAGCAGGGCTCGCACGTGCGCCGCGGCAGTCTCGTCGTCATTCCTATCGGTGACGGACTGCTCTACGCGGAGCCGATCTATCTGCAAGCGGAGCGCAGTCCGATGCCGGAGCTGCGCCTCGTCGTGCTCGCCGTGCAGGACCGGCTCGCGTACGGGCCGACCTTCGAGTCGGCGCTGGCCGCGCTGTTTGGACAGGCGGCCTCGACGCTCAGCGCTGCGGGAACCAGTCCCGCGAGCGAGGCGTCACGCTTCGCAGGACGCGCGCCCGCGGCGGCCGCGGGCTCCGGTACGGCGGGCGGGGCCGCCGCGGGCGCCGCGGCGCGTACCGATACCGACGCGCTCATCTCGGAGGCGGCGCGCGACCTCGCGGACTACCAGCAGCTGACCGCTGAGGGCAAGCTCGGTGAGGCGGGGCAGAAGCTCGAAGCGTTGAAGCGCAACCTGGAGGAGCTGCAGAAACGGCGCCGGCATTGACTCGGCGCCTGCGGCGGTGGCGCCTCATGCGACGCGCTCGAGCGCTTCCCGTGGGTCTTCCCATGGCTCAGTGTCCGAGCTCGACCAGCAGCCGATCGATCATTCCCCGGGCCTGAGTCAGATAAGCCCCACCGAACAGGTTGAGGTGGTTGAGGACATGATAGAGATTGTAGAGCTCGACGCGCCGCGGCGCCTCCGCATCCAACGGCCATTCGGCCTGGTACGCGGCGTAGAAATCCGGGCTGAAGGCACCGAACAGCCGGGTCATCGCGATGTCGGCCTCACGATCTCCGTAGTACACCGCCGGATCGAAGACCACGGGCGCAGCCTGCGCGTCCGCTGCCCGGTTGCCGCTCCACAGATCGCCATGGAGCAGGGACGCGAGCGGCGCGTGGCGTCCGAAGAATGCGCCCATGCGCTCGAGCAATTCGGCGCCGCGGCGCTGCAGACGGCCCGCGGCATCGCGACCGCTGCGGCGCGCGAGCTCGAGCTGATGGCGCAGGCGTCGCTCGCGGAAGAACTCCACCCAATCCTCGCACCACGTGTTCGGTTGCGTGCTGCTGCCGATCGTGTTGTCGCGGTGCCAGCCAAAAGCGCTCGCGTACGCGCGATGTTGCCGTGCGAGCTGCAATCCGAGCAACGCATCGGCGGAGGACGAAGAGGAGCGAAGCTCGATCCACTCGAGAGCCAGATAGGCCTTCTCGCCCGCGCTCCCCACCGCAAGGACCCGCGGCGTGCGCACAGCGGCGACGCGCTGCAGCTCACGCAAGCCGTCCGCTTCGGCCTGCAGCATGCCAAGCCGGCCGGCCTCCGCGACTTTGACGAAGAGCGGACCCGCGGCGCCCTCCCAGCGATAGCTCTCGTTGATGCAGCCACCGTGCACGCGCGCGCTCGGTCGCGCCTCGAGAGCCGCCCCGAGCTCTGCGGTGAGCGCCGCGGCGACTGCGTTCATTGTCGACGTATGGCGGGGCATCGCTGCATGATAGGGCGCCGCACGGCAGCGCTCGAACGGAAATAACCAGGGGCGCTGACCGGTCCAATCTCATCGGCTGCGCTCATTCAAGCCCGAGGAGGCTGCCACATGAAGCTGTTCGTCCGCTGGCTCATCGACTGGCCACAGGCAGTTGCGCGTCACCTCGTGTGGCTAGCGCCGCTCTTCGCGCGCATCACCGTTGGATATGTCTTTCTCCTCAGCGGCTGGGGCAAGCTGCACAATCTGCCGCTGGTGACGCAGAACTTCATCGGCTGGGGAATCCCATTCCCTCAGGTCCTCACGCCATTCGTCTCCGGAGTGGAGTTTTTCGGCGGGCTGTTCCTGCTCCTTGGGCTGCTCACGCGCATATCGGCCGGCGCCCTCGGCATCACCATGATCGTGGCCATCCGCGCGGCCAAGTGGGGTGATGTCGACTCACTCGAGACGCTGCTGGGTTTCGACGAGTTCGAGTACCTCGCGCTGTTTCTCTGGCTGGCCATCGCCGGCCCGGGCAGCGTATCGCTCGATCATCTGCTGCAGCGCCTGACCGGCAGCCGCGTCTCACGCATCGCCGCCATCGAGAGCGCAAGCTAGCTCAGCGCAGTCGCTGATCACCAGGTCGGCAGGCTCGAGAGAGCTCGGCCAGGGCAGGCCGCGTCGATTCATCCACGCGGTTGACAAACCGCATGCGCGCGCGGCGGCGACGTCGAGCAGCGGATCATCACCGACGTACATGATCTCGCGGGGTGTGCACCCGAGCTCGCCAGCGAGGCGTTCGAAGCACAGCGGGTGCGGCTTCGCCGCGCCGATGTGGCGCGCGCTCAAGGAAACGGTGAAGAGCTCGGCGAGTCCGATGCGCACCAGATCGGCGTTGCCGTTGCTCAAGCTCGCGAGCGCGTAGCGCGCTCGCAGCCGCTCAAGCGCCGGCCGCACGTCCGCAAACAGCTCGAGCTCATTGCGTGCGGCAAAGAACACGGCAAAGGCGCGCTCCGCCATTTCCTCCTCGTAGCCATGCTCGCGGGCATGACGCGCAAGCGCACTCATGCGCAGGTAAGTCAGATCGTGGGCCTTGTGCGGCTCGTTGCGGGCGAGCTGGGCGCGCGCCGCGCGCATGTCCTCGATCGAGAGCCGCTCGGTGATGCGCGGGCAGTTCGCGCGCAGCCATTCGAACAGCCGCATCTCCGCGCGCACGAGCACCGGCTCGATATCCCAGAGTGTATTATCGAGATCGAAGGCGACGGCACGGACGTTCGCGAACATTGCTGCCTCTCGCGCGCAGGTTACCATCCCATGTCAGAGCTCACCCTGATCATCGGCAACAAGAATTACTCCTCCTGGTCCTTGCGGGCGTGGATCCTGCTCAAGCGGCTCGGGGTCGAGTTTCGCGAAGTGCTCATACGACTCTCAACGCCCGACAGCAAGGAACAGATCGAGAAGTACGGACCGAGCGGGCGCGTGCCCATCCTGCGCGATGGCGCCATGTGCGTGTGGGACTCGCTGGCGATCTGCGAGTACGTCGCGGAGCTCACGGGGCGCGGCTGGCCGCGGGAGCCACGCGCACGCGCGGTGGCACGCTCGGTGAGCTGCGAGATGCATTCGGGCTTTGCGCATCTGCGCACCGAATGGCCCATGAACGTGCGCGCACACAACCGCCGCACCGCGATGACGCCCGGCCTGGAAGAGGACATCGGACGCGTGGAAGAGATCTGGAACGACTGCCGGCGCCGCTTCGGCGCGGGTGGCCCGTGGCTCTTCGGCGAATACTCCATCGCGGATGCGATGTATGCGCCCGTCGTGATGCGCTTTCATACCTACGGCGCACCGCTGTCCGAGACCACGCGCTGGTACCTGGGGACCGCGCTCGAGGATCACGCACTGCAGGATTGGGTGCGCTCGGCCGTGGAGGAGCCCTGGACGATCGAGAACGAGGAAGTAGGCTGAGGATCCGGACGCGACGCGGAGCAAATCATGGCTGAATGTACGCATTTGAGCGCTGTGCGCACCGACCGTGCGAAGAGCAAGGGTTGCGAGGAGTGCCTGGCCCTAGGCGATACCTGGGTCCACCTGCGCCTGTGTCGCACGTGCGGACACGTGGGCTGTTGTGATGACTCGAAGAACAAGCACGCGACGCAGCACTTTCACTCTACCCATCATCCCATCATCAGCTCGTTCGAGCCGGGTGAGGATTGGAGCTGGTGCTACGTGGACGAGCTCGTGCTGGAGCTGGAATGAGCAGCATTCCTGAGGGCTTGTCGGCGGCTGCGCAGAGCCTGCTGCGGCAGCGCCGCGAGCAGATGTTTCCGACGCTCACGGCGGCGCAGATCGCACGTCTCGAGAAGCGCGGAACGCACGCGCGCGTCACGCAGGGTGAGATCCTGGTTCATCCGGGAGAGCGCTACCGCAAGTTCCTGATCGTGCTCTCCGGGGCCGTGGAGGTCGTGCGTCCCGGTCTCACCGGCGAGGAGCTGATCGTCATACACACTGCCGGTGGCTTCCTCGGCGAGCTGAGCGTGCTGCGCGGCGCCGGCAGCCTGGTGCTCGCGCGCGTGCGCGAGAGCGGTGAGGTGCTGGCGCTCGATGACGAGCAGCTCCACGCCGTCGTGCAGACCGATGCGGAGCTGAGCGAGCTCTTGATGCGCGCCATGATCCTGCGGCGCGTCGGCTTGATTGCATCCGAGCAGGGAGATGTCGTGCTCGTGGGCTCGCGCCATTCCGCGGATACGCTTCGTGTGCAGCAGTTTCTGACGCGCAACAGCTTTCCGTACGTTGCCGTCGATGCCGACCGTGATCCAAACGTTCAGGTGCTGCTGGATCGCTTTCATGTGAGCGTCGATGACATTCCGGTGGTGCTGTGTCGCAACGACCGGGTCTTGAAGAATCCCAGCAACGAGGAGCTCGCTGCCTGCCTCGGCATGAATCCGCAGTTCGCCGATGAGCGCGTACGCGACATGGTCGTGGTGGGTGCCGGACCTGCAGGCCTGGCTGCGGCCGTCTATGGCGCCTCGGAGGGCCTGGACGTCCTCGTGCTCGAGGCGACCGCGCCCGGCGGTCAGGCAGGCTCCAGCTCGCGGATCGAGAACTACCTCGGCTTTCCGACCGGTATCTCCGGCCAGGCGCTGGCCGGCCGCGCGCTCGTGCAGGCGCAGAAGTTCGGCGCCGACGTGACCGTCGCGAGCGTGGCGCAACGGCTGCGCTGCGAGAAGCGGCCCTACGAGATCGTGCTATCCGACGGCCACCGTGTGCGCACGCGCGCCGTGGTCATCGCGAGCGGCGCCGCCTATCGGCAACTGGCGCTCGAGAATCTCGAGCGCTTCACCAATGCCGGAATCTACTATGCGGCCACGGCGGTCGAAGCGCGGCTGTGCACCGGCCAGGACGTGATCATCGTGGGCGGCGGCAATTCCGCCGGTCAGGCCGCCGTGTTCCTCTCAGGCAGCTGCCGCCAGGTGCACCTCGTGGTGCGCGCGCCGGGGCTCTCCGAGAGCATGTCGCGCTACCTGGTCCGTCGCATCGAGGACAGTGCCAACATCACCCTGCACGTGCGCACAGAAATCTCCACACTGCACGGCGACACACAACTCGAGGCAGTCACATGGCGCAACGCCGTCGACGGCACGCTCGAGAGGCGCCCCATTGCGCATGTTTTTCTCATGACCGGTGCCGTGCCCAACACGCACTGGCTGCAGGGCTGCATACGGCTCGATGACAAGGGCTTCGTGCGCACCGGCGTGGACCTGCACGCCGATGAGCTGGTGCCCGGACAGTGGACGCTTGCGCGTGCGCCCACGCTGTTCGAGACCAGTCTCCCAGGAGTATTCGCGGTCGGTGATGTGCGCTCGGGCAGCGTGAAGCGCGTCGCGGCGGCGGTGGGCGAGGGCTCGGCCTGCGTGCAGCTCGTGCATCGTACCCTGCACGAATGATCGAGCGGGGCGCACCTTGATGCGCGACATCAGCCCGGAGCAGATCAGCGCCACCGAGCGGCTGATCCGACCCTACATACGCCGGACACCAGTGCTGGAGGTCTCCGGCGCAGATTTCGGCCTGCGAGCCTTCCCGCTCGCATTCAAGCTGGAATCAGCCCAGCACGCCGGCTCGTTCAAGACGCGCGGGGCATTCGCCAATCTGCTGACGCGCGATGTCCCGGAGGTCGGAGTCGTGGCCGCTTCCGGCGGCAATCACGGCGCCGCGGTCGCCTTCGCGGCTCGCCGTCTGGCGCGCCCCGCGAAGATCTTCGTGCCGCAGGTGTCCTCTGCCGCGAAGACCGCGCGCATTCGCAGCTACGGAGCCGATCTGGTGGTCACCGGAGAGCGCTATGCGGACGCGCTCGCGGCGAGCGAGCTTTGGGCTGCCGAATCCGGCGCGCTGCCAGTGCACGCCTTCGATCAGCGCGAGACGCTGCTCGGGCAAGGCACACTGGCGCTCGAGCTCTCGCAACAGCTCTCACAGCTGGACACGCTGTTCGTCGCTGTCGGCGGCGGCGGGCTGCTCGGCGGCATCGCGGCTTACTGCGCAGCTCGCATCGCAGCGGGATCCATGAAGATCATCGGCGTGGAGCCGGAGAGCGCGCCGACGCTGACGTGTGCGCTGCGTGCGGGGCGGCCGGCAGACAGTCCGGCCGGGGGCATCGCCGCCGACTCGCTCGCGCCCCGACGCGTGGGCGAGCTGATGTTTCCTCTCGCGCAACGCTACGTTCATGAGGTGCTTCTGGTCAGCGATGACTCCATTCGCTCCGCTCAGGAAGCGCTCTGGAACGTGTTGCGCGTGGCCGCCGAACCGGGAGGGGCTGCGGCCTTCGCCGCGCTGCTCACCGAGCAATACATACCCGCCGACCACGAGCGGACCGCCGTCGTGATCTCGGGCGGCAATACCACAGCGGTCGATTTCGCGCGCTGACGAGGAGGCCACCGGTGTCCACGCTCAAAGATGCAAGCACAGCGACGCTGATCCGGCCCGTGGGCCAGACGGACCGCCCGTTGTGGGAGCCGCTCTGGGCAGGCTATCTCTCGTTCTACGAGAAGAGCCTGCCGCAGCCGGTCACCGACTTCACCTGGTCGCGTCTTACCGCGAGCGGTGACATCAAAGGTCTGCTGGCACTCGACACGGAAGGCTCAGCCCTCGGCTTGGTGCACTTTCTCTACCATTCCTCCACGTCCAATCTCGGGGGCAACTGCTACCTGCAGGATCTGTTCGTGCTGCCGAGGGCCCGAGGTCACGGTATCGGCCGGCGACTCATCGCGGCCGTCGTGGAAGAGGCCAGAAAGCAAGGTTGCAAGGTCGTCTACTGGCAGACCGAGGAGTTCAACGGCACTGCGCGCCGTATGTACGAACGCGTCGCGAAGCGCTCGCCGTTCATCCGCTATGACATCGATCTGCAGGGGTGAGGTCAGCGCATCAACTGTAGCGGCTGCGGCAGCTTCGCGAGCAGCTCGTCGCTGAATTCCGCATCGATGTGGAGGAACGCCATGCGGGCCACGTCCCCGGAGCGATTCTCCCAGGCATGATCGGTGCCGCGCTGTACGACCACATCGCCCTTGCGCAGGGTCACCTCGCTGTCGTCCAGCACGAGAACGATCTCACCCTCGATCACCACCACATAGTCGAGCGTCTGCGTTCGGTGCATGACGGTGCGCCGGCCTCCCTGGCTGAGCGGGTACACCTCGATGATCCGCAGCAGATGACCCGCCACTGGCATGATCGTGAACTCGCGCTCGTTCGGCTCGGGCGCTTCCACTGAGGTGAGTAGCGGTACGGTGCGGATGGTATTCCAGATCTCGTAGAAATCCGCGCCCACCTCCGGGCCCTTCATCCGATGATGTTGCGGAGGCGGTCCATCGGAGAGTACGACCGACTTTCCGTGGGCGTCGTGACCCGTCACGACACGCCGGGGTATCTTGTTGAGTGTCACCGCAGGAGCCGCGAGCGTCACTTGCCGCAGTGGTAGGCAACTCCCACGCCGCCGACGGCCAAGACCCAATTGGCGTTCAAGGCGCGGGCTTCCTTCTCCGCAGCCTGTGGATCACCACCGTAGAGTGCTTCAGCGCTGACATTGCCGAGGGGTGTGCACGATGCAACGTATGACGGATTCTTGGTGAACATCACCTTCTGGTCTTCAGGCGGCGAGGTCGCACACCCAAGCGTCAGCGCCGCGATCAGGAATATGATGCAGCCAGAAACCGCGCGCAGCATAGGCACCCCCTGCGAGCCCTCAAAGGCTCGCGCGAATGCCGATGCTCCCAAAGCGTTCCCTGCGAGTCAACGCCTCTCGGAATCAGCCACTGCCGGCCGCTTTGCACTTCCCGAATATCACGTAGGCGCCCACTCGGTCCGCAATCGCTAAGGTCAGGGCACCCGTCTTGCGGTTGACGATCGCGCTCCAGGCGAACTTGAGATCAGTGCCTTGCATGATGAGCTGTTGCTCGTTCATCGCAGAGTTCTGGATGGGCAGCAAGGTGGTGCGGTACGGGGTCTTCACGGTCTTGTTCGCGAAGTCGATCTGCATTTCAATCGGACCCTTGGACTCCGGCTTGAGCTTGCCGCACGCCTTGGTCGGCTGGCAATCCTGACCCGCCGAGGGCGTGCATGTGAGAGGCATGGAGCCGTCGAACTCCTCCGCAGCGGCCAGCGTCGCGCAGGCCAGGCTGATCGATAGGAAAGCACCGCGTGCGAGCTTCATGGGCCTTTCTCCTTTTTTCGGTTACACGCCCTCTGTGACCCGGCGAAGAATAGGTGTGGCCTCCGTGGCTGCCTATCAGCCCAAGGTCCTACGGCTGCCGCGATCTGCCTCACAGGGACCCCGCGGGCGGCGTGATTCCGGTCCCGGCGCCAGGGTTGGTTCTGCGCCTACGGCTTGGACAGCAAATCTGCCTTGGCCGAGTCCAGGTCCACAGGCACGGAGACGTGTTCCTGCACGATGAGCCACTCGCCGTGCATCTTCCGGTAGACATCGGTCACCCGAACGACCAGCTCAAACTTTGAGCCGTTCGACCGCGTGGATTGGAGGCTCTGAATGCTGTGCCCGTAAGCGACTGGACCCACGGTCGTTATGCTGAGGTCCGAAATGGAGAACTTGATCGAACCGGGAAAGGAGCTGAGCAGCTGCTGCCAGTCCGTCTTGTAGTCCTCCCAGCCCACATGTTGCCGTGGCGGCGCCACGTCGAAGACGAACAGCGTCTTTCCGGGCGCGTACGCCTTCATGATCGCATCGAGATCCTTCGCATTGACGGCGTCCGCAAATCCCTTCTCGAGGGCCTCAATAGCCGCCTTGTCGCTGTGAGCTGCAGGCTCGGCTGCAGGAACAGAAGCCATGAGCCCTGCCATGCCGACTGTCAGGACGAGTGCAGAAGTCACTAGGGAAACACGCATTTAACAACCTCCCGCCAGAAGAGCTGCCTACATGATGAGCCCGAAGTCACCCCAAGTTTGATTTGGGCCCGGTAGGATTCGAACCTACGACCAAGGGATTCACTTGCTCCGGCGTTTCCGCCGGGAGTGGACTATCTCTTCACCCGCGCACGCGGTGTATGCCGCGAGCGGTGGGGTGCGGGATGCTCCAGCCTGTCATTAAGGGCGCTCGAGCCCCCAGGTAGTCTCTGCACCTTCCGGCGGTGCACCGCCGGCTCGGCTCAGGATTGCCATGAGTCGCGGCTGCATGCGCCGCGCTCGAAGGTTCCCCTGAATTCATCCCGTCCACTTCGCGCGTTCCCGCGCGAAGGCACCTTTCGATGAGTCCCCTGCACTAACCGCTGTGCTACAGGCCCAACGCGCAGCGATTGTAGCAACTCAGGACGTGAGCGGGCTGTAGCAACTCATCGGGGCTCGCGGGCGGCGACCTCATGCCTTGGCCAGAAAGCCGCTGCACGACTTGCGCGCCGGATCCGCGCTCGGAATGTCCGCACAGACCCCGTGCAGCTTGTCTCGCAGGGCGGAGATCGTGGTTTCGTGCTCGCCATGCTCGTTCCACTTGCGCAGGCTGGTGTCGAGTTTGAGCAAGAGCCGCCGGGTACGAGCATAGATGCGGTCCGGACCCGAGAGCTCCCCCAGCACCTCCAGGCCGGCGCCGCGAATGCGGGCTTCGTCCGCGGGCGCAAGGCGCACGAGCCCGAGCACGTACTGGGTGCCCCACTGAAAGCGCGTTGCTGCGCCCTGCGACTCGTGATAGCCCCGTGCAAGCCACTCGATGGCGGCTTCTTTGTGACCGCGCTTCTCCTCGAGTTCGGCGATGTCCGGCATGTAATAGTACGGAGACTTCGACAGTGCGAGCTGCTGGTGCAGGATCGCATCCGCCTTCGCGTCATCGCCCAGCACCTCGAGAATGTTGAGCGCGGAATTGACGGCGCTGGCGCGCGCGTGCTCGTCGTGCGCTTGCGCCAGCACGGCATCGATGCGCCGCTCCGCAGATGCGGCCAGACCAGCGGGAATGGTGCGCCCTGGAGAGAGCGCCTTGACGGCGCGTAGCTTGCTCTCCAACGCGTCGAGTCGATCCGCATCGGAATAGCGTGCATCCGCTGCGGCGGCGTCCATCACTGACTCCCAACGTCGCAGCAGCTCCGCGGCATCGATGCCAGAGGCGCGCCTTGCTGCGGCAAAGAATGCATCGCCCAGGGACTCCAGCACATCGGCGGCGCGCACCGCACGCGCTGGATCCGCAAGCAATGCGTACACGCGCGCAAGGAGCATGCTGAGATATGCGCTCGGCGGCTTGCCCGCTTTGAGTGCCGCCTGCTCGGCATCGACCTGGGCCGCCGTGGCTGCGATGGTCAGCCGCATGCGCTCGATGCTCGATTGCGAGGGACAGCGCTCGACCGCCTCACTCAGACTTTGTGACAGGCGCGTGGTATCCGTGCCCTCACCGGGATCATCCCAGGCATAGTAGGCAAGGCGACGGCAGTCATCCGCCGAGAGCGCGGCCGTCGGGGCCGAAACGGAGGCGAGCAGCTCCTGAACGGGCCGCACGTCCCCGAGCGCCAGATCGAGCACGGCCCCGTACTGGCTCATGTCGATCCCGCCCGAGATGCGCTCCAGCTCCGTGTGCTCATCACGCAGGATCAGCACGGTCGGGTAGCCGAGAACGTGGAAGACCTCACCCCACTTCTGCGCCCCTGGATCGTCGCCATCGAGGTGCACCGGGATAAAGAGCTTTGACTTCTCGATGAAGTCGGGGCGCGAGAAGACCGTCGCCCTGAGCTCGTGACAGGGTGGGCACCAGCTTGCGCCCCAGTACAGGAAGACGGGCTTGTGCTCTGCGCGCGCTCGCGCGAAGGCTGCCTCGAGGCTGCCGGCAAACCAGGCGATGCCAGGATTTGCCGCAGCTTTGTCCTGCAAGGCAGGCGTGCCGCTGACCGGATGCGGCGCAGCCGAGGTATGCGCGTGCCGCTCGCATCCGGCAAGGCCTGCGCTAACGAGCAACGCAGCAGCAGGGAGGAGTACCGCCTTCACGTTGCACCTCCTGCGCACAATGGCCGCGCTGTTATCATGCGCCCTGACACACTCGAGTCAAAGGCCCCGCCTGGCGAGGATTACAGATGCAGCGACATAGGCGAGAATCGCATGCGCGGGCGCCAGCGCGCGCCCCATGGCTCATCGCGTTCGTGGGTTTTTCCTGGGGAATCGTCATGGCTGCGCCGTCCACTCAGAAACAATATCAACTGGTGCGCTCGGGGACGCAAGGTCCGTTCACGCTGCAGCTCGTCGACGCGCCCGTGCGCGCGCCGGGAGCGCACGACGTGCTCGTGAAGGTGCACGCTGCCTCGCTCAATCGCCGCGACATCTTCCTCGTTCAGGGACAGTATCCGGTCGGCCCGCGTGAGCGTGTCGTGCCGCTGTCGGACGGTGCGGGCGAGGTGGTTCAGACCGGCGCGGCAGTCACGCGCTTTCGCGTCGGCGACCGGGTCGCCGGCATCTTCTTCCAGAAATGGCTGCGCGGACGCCCGTCACCGGAAGTCCTCGGTTCTGCGCTCGGTGGGCAGCTCGATGGCATGCTCACTCAATACATCACCTTGAGTGAGGAGGGTCTGGTCGCGCTGCCGTCGAGCCTGTCGTACGAAGAAGGCGCGACGCTTCCCTGCGCGGGGGTCACGGCGTGGAACGGACTGTTCACGCGCGGCCATATGCAGCCCGGTGACAACGTGCTGCTCGAGGGCACCGGAGGCGTCTCGGTGTTCGGGCTGCAGTTCGCAGTGGCCGACGGGGCCAAGCCGATCATTACGAGCTCCAGCGACGAGAAGCTGCAGCGCGCGCGCAAGCTCGGAGCGGTGGGCACCGTCAACTACAAGAAGACTGCCGACTGGGAAACGCCGGTACGCGAGCTCACGGGTGGACTCGGCGTGCATCAGGTTCTCGAGGTGGGCGGCAAGGATTCGCTGCCGCATGCGCTCAAGGCCCTGGCGCCCGGTGCACACGTGGCGCTCATCGGCGGTCTCGGCGGCTTCGGCGGCGATATTCCGGCCATGGCGCTGATGGGCAGCAACTCGACGGCTTCGGGGATCTATGTCGGATCGCGCGCCGACTTCGAGGCGATGAACGCGTTCATCGAGAAGCACAAGATGAAGCCGGTGGTCGACCGCGTGTTCGCCTACGAGGACGCGCCGGCAGCCTTCGATCTCATGCGCTCCGGGAACTTCTTCGGCAAGATCGTCATTCGCGTAAGTGAATGATCCGCCCTGGGAGCGCGCTCAGGCAAGCAGGCCCTGGATCGTCATGTGGCGATCGCCGCGGTGGTGCACCTCGAGCTGCAGGCCCGCGGCGCGCAGCTGCGCGCGCACTTCCTCGACCGTGAATGCCGCGCACAGCGAGTTGTAGAAGTCCTCCTGCAGGATCGGGTCCTCGCGCGCTGCGACGCGTGTGACGATCTCCCGCGCTTCGAGCGGCGAGCCGGGCCGAATCAGATCGGCCACATAGATGAGCCCCCCGGGGCGCAGCAGCCGGCGCGCCTCCTGCCACAGCACCTGCGGATCTGGCAGATGATGCAACATGTCCTTGGACAGCACGGCATCGAAGTCATGCGCGGGCAGAGCGAGTCCGGGAATCCTGCCGCGGCACAGAGTCACCCGCCCGTCCAGATGAGCGGCGCGCGCCGCGTCGTGCGCAATCGCCAGCATCTCGGCCGAGCCGTCGACCGCGGTGATCTGAGCGGAGCGCACGGCACGGGCGATGCGCAGTGGGATGTCGGCGGGCCCGCAACCCAGATCGATGATCCGTGACAGATGCTCGGGAAAGCCCTCGATCAAATGCTTCACGTATGCGGCATTGGAGTCGGAGAAGTCCGCTCGGGCGTAAGCCACGGCTGCGGCGCGCCCGTCCATGATCTCAGGCTCGAGAATTCTGTCCATGCGGGTGCTCCCCTCGTCGCGATGCGTGCGCGTTTGCCGATTATGAGGGTTGCGCTTTGCGAGTAAAGTACGCGTGACCCGCGATCAGCGCCGAGGAGAGGCAACGGTGATTGACGTCTATTTCTGGCCGACCGGCAACGGCAAGAAGATCACGATCATGCTCGAAGAGTGTGGGATGAAGTACAACGTCATCCCGGTGAATATCAACAAGGGGGATCAGTTCAAGCCGGAGTTTCTCGCAATCAGCCCCAACAACAAGATGCCGGCGATCGTCGATCACGACGCGCAGGGGCTCGCGCTCTTTGAATCCGGCGCTATCCTGCAGTATCTCGCGGAGAAAGCGGGCAAGCTGCTGCCGCGGGACACGCCCGGAAAGTTCCGGGTGCTCTCCTGGCTCTACTGGCAGGTGGGCGGACTGGGTCCCATGGCCGGCCAGGCACACCATTTCCTGCGCTACGCGCCCCAGCAGATCGAGTATGCGATGCACCGCTTTCGCACCGAGGTCGCACGGCTGTACAAGGTGATGGACGTGCAGCTCGGCAGCCACGAGTACCTGGCCGGTGACTATTCAATCGCCGACGTCGCGGCGTGGCCCTGGGTCGTCCGCCACGACTGGCAGGGACAGAATCTGGACGACTTCCCTAACGTGAAGCGCTGGTTTCAGGCGATCGGTGCGCGCCCCGCCGTGCAACGAGGCGCCGAGGTCGGCAAGGAATGGGTGAACTTCTCGCAGCCCATGTCGGATGAGGACAAGAAACGCCTTTTCAATCTGCGCGATGAGGACTTGAAGAAGACGACCACGTAAAGGTCTCGTCCTCGTCCTGCGGAGCGGGCGGCGGTCCGAGCGCCTCGAGGAGCGTGATCCGCAGCTCGCTCGAGCTCTGTGCCCAGAATGCGCGTCCCAGCGCCGTGCGCAGACACTCGATCGTGCCGCGACATTGCTGCAGCTGACGCAGCGCCGCGATCGTGTCGCGCGAGAGGTTCTGCAGAGTGTGCGCGGGCGGCAGGGTACTCTCGTCCTTGCCGTGCCAGCGCATGAGCTCATCGAGCCGCTTGCTTGAAATCTCGACGTCCGATGCTTCCGTGTCCATTTGAGGCAACCCTGCGCGCTCGATGCATCCTTCGTGCTCGGCACACCTTCGTGCTTGGCATACACAACGCGTTACATTGAACCGCATGTGCGCGCGCACCGCGCGCCCGGTGACTGGCATAATGGCACGAGATTGTGACCGGCGTAACTCGGTTCGCTAGCGCCGACCGCGGCACAGAAAATGCGGACAGGCGCCCATGCGAGGATGCGGGCGAGGACAATGAGGAGCGTCACCCTGCCTTCCGGTGAGCGCGTGCCCGCGCTCGGCATCGGGACCTGGCGCATGGGCGAGAACCGTACCGCCCGCGCCGAGGAGCTCGCCACGCTGCGTCTCGCTCTCGATCACGGCGTGTCGGTGATCGACACGGCCGAGATGTACGGCGAGGGACTGAGCGAGATGCTAGTGGGCGAGGCGATCGCCGGCCGGCGCGACGATGCTTTTCTCGTGAGCAAGGTGTACCCGCACAACGCCACGCGGCACGGCACCGCGGCAGCATGCGAGCGGAGTCTGCTGCGGCTGCGCACCGACCGCATCGATCTCTATCTGCTGCACTGGCGCGGCAGCGTGCCGCTCGCCGAGACGCTCAATGCCTTTCAGGCTCTGCAGCGCGACGGGAAGATTCGCTACTACGGCGTGAGCAACTTCGGGATGACGGACCTGCGCGAGCTCTGGACGCTGCCTGCCGGTCGTGCGAGCGCCACCGACCAGCTGCTCTACAACCTCCTGCGCCGGAGCATCGAGTGGGACGTGCTGCCCTGGGCGCGCGAGCGCCACCTTCCCATCATGGCGTACTCCCCGCTCGAGCAGGCGCGGTTGATCCAGGATCCGCGGCTCGTTGGGCTCGCGCAGCGCTTTCACTTGAGCCCGGCCCAGGCCGCGCTCGCATGGCTGCTTGCTCAGGATGACGTGATTGCGATACCCAAGACCGCCAACCGCGAGCGGCTGCGCGAGAACCTCGGAGCGCTCGATGAGTCGCTGACCTCCGCGCAGCTGCGCGAGCTCGAGCAGGCCTTCCCGCGACCGGCGGGTCCGCGACCGCTGGAAACCCTGTAGCCGCGCAGTCGAGCGCAGGCCGGGGTGTGGCGCTGCGCACGCACCGCCGTCCGCGATACCTACTTCCGAGGTCGCACGCGGCGTGTCGGCGCGGCTTGCAGCGGGTCCTCCGGCCAGTAGTGTCTGGGATATCGGCCGCGCAGGTCCCTGCGCACCTCAGCATAGGCGCCGCGCCAGAAGCTCGCGAGGTCGCGCGTGATCTGCACCGGGCGCTGCGCCGGTGAGAGCAGCTTGAAAGTGACAGGCACACGATCGCCGGCTATCCGCGGGGTGGTCTGCAATCCGAAGACTTCCTGCAGCCGCACCGAGACCGCCGGCGCGTTCTCGTCCAGGTAATCGATACGTACGCGCGAGCCGCTGGGCGCGGTGAGATGCGTCGGCGCCAGCTCCTCGAGCTCGCGCTGCTGGCCGTAGGAGAGCAGCGCAAGCAGAGCATCCCGCAGTGGGATGCGCGCTAGATGCTCTCGCCGCAGTACTCCTTCAAGCCACGGAGCGAGCCATTGCTCGAGGGAGGCACGAAGCGCGGCATCGCTCACGGCCGGCCATGCCGGCCTGTCCGATGTAGCCGGCGCCTTCGACTCGCGGCCCGGCGGTGCATCGATCAGTCGGCGCGCGAACTCCATGCGCGCCTGCAGATCGCGTACTTCGGCGCTCCAGGGCAGCGCTTCGAGCCCGAGCCGCCGCACTCCCTCGAGCATTGCCGCTCGTGCTGCCTCCGTGGGTACCTCGAGCAGCGCTCGCTCCTCGAGCGTGAGCGCGCCGAGCTGCACCGCTTCTCGGGCAATGACGGCCTGCTCGCGCTCGTTCCACTCGACGTACCGTGTGCGCTCGAGCCCTGCGCTGAAGTGCCGCAGCAATGCCGAGCGCTCGAGCGGTGCAGCCAGCAGGATGCGCGCCTCGCGATCGCGATCGTCGAGGTCCACGGCGACGATGAGCTCACGGCTGGAGAGGGCTTGGGAGTCGGAGAAGAACGCACCGCGTCCGTTCGTGAGCAGATAGCGCCCGGTGGTGCCGGGGCGGCGCAGACCGATGCGATCCGGATAGGCAAACGCCAGGAGGACTCCCGCTTCGGTGCCGGCGGCCGCGCCGTCGCCCGCGCCACGACGGTCCGACTCGACAGTAGCGCCTAATTGCCGTGCAATTGCCCCAGCACTTCGATGCACGCGCTGCAAGGTCGGCTGCCGCACGCCTGCGGAAGCCGTGCCGAGGAGCTCGAGTCGCGTGCGAATGTCCGCATCGCGCTGCGCATCCCGGAGCAGCACGTCCCGCTCGGAGAGCAACGCGGCCAGCTGCGCGCCGAGCGCGACGGAGCCGAGCTCACGCGCCTGCAGGAGCATGTGCGCAAGCCGCGGATGCACGCCGAGGGCGGCCATCTCGCGCCCGTGCACAGTGGCGCGCCCTTCCCCATCGAGCGCGCCGAGACGCTGCAGCAGCTCGCGGGCACTCGCCAGCATGGTGGCCGGCGGCAAGTCGAGCCAGCGCAGCTCGCTCGCTTCGCGAGCGCCCCACGTTGCGAGCTCGAGCGCCAGCGGAGCAAGGTCTGCCTCGAGAATCTCCGGGCTCGAGTGGGCAGCGAGCCGTCGATGCGCTTCCTCGCTCCACAACCGGTAGCACACTCCGGGCTCGATGCGGCCCGCTCTCCCCTGACGCTGTGCGGCCGAGGCGCGGGAGATGCGCCGCGTCGTCAGGGTGCTCATGCCGGTCACCGGATCGAATGTCGGACGGCGCACCAGTCCGGAGTCGACGACGATGCGGACGCCCTCGATCGTCAGGCTGGTCTCCGCGATGTTGGTCGAGAGGACCACCTTGCGCGCACCCGCCGGGTCCGGCGCGAGCGCTGCATCCTGATCGGCTGATGCGAGCTCGCCGAAGAGCGGCAGCACGCGGATCGCAGCCTCGAGCTCGGCCTCTGCGAGCAGCGTCCGAACGCGACGGATCTCGGCGGCCCCGGGCAGGAAGGCGAGCACGTCACCGGGCGCCTCACGCAATGCGCGCCGCACGATGCGCGCCACCGAGCGCTCCACTGACTCCTCGCGTGAGGTGCGAGCGGCGCCGCCGGGTACGAGCGGCTCGCCCCCACCGACGAATCGAGTTTCGACGGGAAATGTGCGTCCCTCGGCGCAGACGAGCGGAGCGCCACCCAGGACTCGCATGACGGCCTGCACGTCGAGGGTGGCTGACATCAGCAGCAACTTCAGCGTCGGCGCGATCGTCGCCTGGGCATCGAGAGCCAGCGCCAGTCCCAGATCCGCCTGCAGGCTGCGCTCGTGAAACTCATCGAAGATGAGTGCAGCGGTGCCCTCGAGTGCCGGATCGCTCTGGAGCATTCGAGTCAGCACCCCCTCGGTGAGGACCTCGATGCGCGTGTGGCGCGAGACGCGCGTATCGAGGCGCATGCGATAGCCGACCGTATGGCCGACACGCTCACCGAGCAAGTGCGCCATGCGTTCGGCGACCGCACGCGCCGCGAGCCTGCGCGGCTCGAGCATAATCAGGCGCTGGCGCGCCGCCCAGGGCTCACCGAGGAGCGCCAGAGGCACGATGGTGCTCTTGCCCGCGCCGGGCGGCGCGACGAGCAGCACGTTGGAGCCGCCCTGTAACGCGGTGCGCAATGCAGGCAGCGCTGCGTCGATCGGAAGTCCCGAAGGCCTGACGTTCACCGCGGAGACGAGACAGCTCGAGTCCTAAAGTCTCAAGCGAGCGTCGGACCCGCCTTGCCCGGCGGCGTGTGAATGCCGCCGCTCTGCAGGGCGTCGGACAGGCGCTGCGCGAGCCCCGCGCCACCCTCGACGGGTAATGGCGTCTGTGAGGCCCGCAACATGAGAGAGACCTGCGCGGCGGCCACCTCCGATTTGGTCACGAAGCAGCCCAGCACCTCCGCGCCGAGCTGCCGCGCAAAATCGAGTGCGACTCCCCGCGCCTGCAGCAGCTCCGAGCGCGAGGCCCAGAAGTTCAACGTGAGCGTGTTGGCAGTGCCGAGAGTATTGAGGTTCACGACGACCTGGCTGATGGCGACGCTGTTGGGCACGATCACGCGCCGCTCGTCCTGCGTGCTGAGAATCGTGTAGCCGAGCGAGAGCATCACGACCGTGCCGACCTCCGGCCCTGTCGGCGTGCTGATCTGCAGCACATCACCGAGACGGAAGGGCCGATAGAACAGAATGGAGATTCCGGCCACGAGATTGCCGAGCGTGCCCTGCGCCGCCAGTCCGATCACGATCGAGGCAACGCTCGCCCCCGCGAGCAGTGCCGTACCCAGAGCGCGCAGCGGTGGGATGAGGTGCGCATAGAGCGTGAGCACGAAGATCCAGATCACCAGCACGCCGAGCTGGCGCATGAAATTCATGACCGTGGGATCGATGTGCTGGTGCTTCGGATGCCTGAGCGCCGTGCGAATGCCGGCGCCGAGCGCACGCGACAGCAGCGAGGCAATCACGCAGAAGAGCGCCAGGTAGGCGATCGCACCGGTCAGCGTGTCCGGTCGCAACCACTGCGCAACCTGCTGATTGAATGAGGAGACCTCTTGCATGAGTGGCGCGCCCGCGAGCCTTCACGGCCCGCGCCAGGGCCGGTAGCTCAGCACGCCTGCCACGAATACGATCCAGCCGGCGATCAGCGCGAGCCCGCCGAGCGGGGTCACGATACCGAGGGCACGCGGTGCACCGAAGCAAAGGGCATACAGGCTGCCGGAGAAGATGCAGATGCCGGCGATGAGGAGCGCCGCGGACCAGCGGATGAGCGTTGTGTCAATCGTGAGAGCTACGACACCGAGCGTGAGTACACCGAGCGCGTGATAGAACTGATAGCGGACCGCGGTCTCGTATACCTGCAGCCGCTCCACGGGCAAGCGCGTCTGCAGCGCATGAGCCCCGAATGCACCGAGCACGGTAGCCGCCGCGAGCAGCAGTCCGCCGGCTGCCAGAATCCAGCGCGAGCTCTGCATGCTCGTCCCCGAGCTCACCGGTGGCTGCCGCCGGTGCGGGCGTACACCTTACGTGCCCGCCGCCGGACGCTGCAGCAGCGGTGTCACGAGATCGAGCGGCAATGGAAAGGCGATGATCGTGGTCTTGTCGCTTGCAATGTCGGCGAGCGTCTGCAGATAGCGCAGCTGCAGCGCGCGCGGGTCGCGTGACAGCGCCTGTGCGGCCGCCACGAGCGACTCGGCCGCCTGCTTCTCGCCTTCGGCATTGATGATCTTCGCGCGCCGCGTGCGCTCGGCTTCTGCCTGACGCGCCATGGCGCGGATCATGGTCTCATCGAGATCCACGTCCTTGATCTCGACGTTCGTCACCTTGATGCCCCACGCATCGGTGTTCTGATCGAGAATCTGCTGGATGTCGGCATTGAGCTTGTCGCGCTTGGCGAGCATCTCATCGGTCTCGTGCTGGCCGAGCACCGAGCGCAGTGTCGTCTGCGCGAGCTGGCTCGTCGCCTCGTAGGGGTTTGCGACTTGAATCACTGCCTTGCCCGGATCCACCACGCGGAAGTAAACGACCGCGCTCACCTTGACGGAGACATTGTCGCGCAGGATCACGTCCTGCTTGGGTACCTGCAGCACGATCACACGCAGATCGATCTTCATCAACTGCTGCAGAATCGGCCACACCAGCACCAGCCCCGGGCCCTTGACGCCCGTGAAGCGGCCGATCGTGAACATCACGCCGCGCTCGTACTCCCTGAGCACCCGTATGGAGGTGAAGATCGCCGCCACGATGAGCACGATGACAACGATGAGAAAGCTCGGCATTCAGATTCTCCTTCCGGCAATCAGGACGGTTCCACCCAGAGCGACAGGCCTTCCACCCGCACGATGCGCACCGCCTGACCCGTCTTGAGCGGAGCGCTGGTGCGGGCATTCCACAGCTCGCCCCCGAAACGCACGCGACCGCGCTCGCTGAAGTCCTCGAAGGCTTCCGCGCTGGCGCCGATCATCGCCTGGGTGCCGGTCACGACCGGCTTGCGCATCGAATGCGTTGCCAGATACACCAGTCCGACGAGCACCAGCCCGCCCGCGGTCGCGACCCCGGCGATCACCGGCCTTGCAATGCTGAGCCCGGGAACGTCGGTATCCAAGAGGATCAGAGAGCCGACGATAAAGGCGATCAGCCCTCCGAGCCCCAGCGAGCCGAAGGTCGGAAAGAAGAACTCCGCGATGATCATGCCGATGCCCAGTGCGATCAATGCGAGGCCTGCGTAGTTTACGGACAGGATCTGAAATGCGTAGAGCGCCACGAGCAGCGCGATCACGCCCGCGACGCCAGGAAACATGACACCGGGATTGTAGCCCTCGAGCAGCAATCCGTAGATACCGAGCAGCATCAATCCGTAGGCGACCGTCGGATGCGTGATCACGGAGAGGAAGCGGGTACGCCAATCGGGCTCGACCTGCACGGTCGTCGCGTTCCTCGTGGCGAGGGTGACGACGCGCTGCCCGATCTTCACCTGCCGCCCATCGATCTTGGCGAGCAGATCCGGCATGTCGCGGGCAATCAGATCGATGACATGCGCTTCGAGAGCGGCGCTCGCCGTGAGGCTGGCCGCGCCGCGTACAGCTTGCTCGGCCCACTCGGCGTTGCGGCCCCTGAGCTCTGCGAGCCCGCGGATATAGGCGACCGCATCGTTGATCTCCTTTCTTTCCATGGTCGTGAGCGCGCTCGGTGCCGTGCCCTGGCTCGGTATCGGGCCCTGGCTCGGTATCGGGCCCTGGCTCGGCAATGGCTTCGTGCTCTTCTCATCGGCGGGCTCGCGTTGCGGAGCCGACTCGCCGCCGATCTGTACCGGCGTCGCCGCACCGAGATTGGTCGTCGGCGCCATCGCCGCGATATGGCTTGCGTAGAGAATGTAGGTGCCTGCGCTGGCGGCGCGCGCTCCGGAGGGTGCGACGTAGGTGACTACCGGAATGGGCGCCGCGAGAATGGCGCTGATGATGTCGCGCATCGAGCTTTCGAGCCCGCCCGGCGTGTCCATCTCGAGGATGACGAGACGATCGCCCTCACTCTGCGCATCGGCAAGTCCACGCTCGACGTAGCGACTGGTCGCAGGACCGATGGCGCCGGTGATGTGCAGCACGGCTGCGCGCCCGGTTGTGCCCCGGGAGGCTGCAACGGCACCGTCCTCGACCGTTGGCGCCGCTGGCGACCTGAGTACGAGCGCAGTGCCGAGAATGCCGAGAACGGCTATCGAGCCCATGCGCGCCCGGCGCGCGGCGTGCCCCGTGAAGCCCATACATCCATGATACGCCTGCGCAGGCGGAGGATAAGCCCTCAGCCCTGTCCGGGTCCGCGGCGCGCGCGCCGCGACGGCTGGCGCGCGTGCGCCGGCGGCAGTCCGGTGTGCTGCGTGCGAAACGGGCGAGCTGGCGCTGTGCGGCGCCGCGACCCCGCAGCCTCATCGTCCGGCGCGGGTTGCCATGCGGGTACCAGGTGCTGCTTGCCATTGCCGATGAGATCGGCGCGTCCCATGCGGCGTAGCGCCTCGCGCAGCAATGGCCAGTTCTTCGGATCGTGGTAGCGCAGGAACGCCTTGTGCAGCCGGCGCACGTTCAGGCCGCGCGGTATGCGCACCTCCTCGCTCGTCCGGCTCACTCGCTTGAGGGGGTTCTTGCCGCTGTGAAACATGGCGGTGGCAGTTGCCATGGGCGCCGGCAGGAACGCCTGCACTTGGTCGGCGCGGTAGCCGTTCCTCTTCAACCACAAGGCGAGCTCCAGCATGTCCGCGTCGCTCGTCCCGGGATGCGCGGCGATGAAGTAGGGAATGAGATACTGCTCCTTGCCCGCCGCCCTCGAGTAGTGATCGAAGAGCTCCCGGAAACGATAGTAGGTGCCCACTCCGGGCTTCATCATCTTCGACAGCGGTCCGTCCGAGATCGCCTCGGGGGCGATCTTGAGATATCCGCCGACGTGATGGCGCGCGAGCTCTTCCACGTACTGTGGCGACTCGGCCGCGAGGTCATAGCGCACGCCGGAGGCGATCAGCACCTTGCGCACGCCGCGGACGGCGCGCGCGCGGCGATACAGTTCGATGAGCGGCGCGTGATCGGTGTCGAGATTCGGACAGATACCCGGGTACACGCACGAGGGACGCCGGCAGGCGCTCTCGATCTCCCGGCTCTTGCAGGCGAGCCGGTACATGTTCGCCGTGGGCCCGCCCAGATCGGAGATCACGCCGCTGAAGCCCGGCACCTGATCGCGCACGCTCTCGATCTCGCGGATGACCGAATCCTCCGAGCGGCTCTGGATGATGCGGCCCTCATGCTCGGTGATCGAGCAGAACGAGCAGCCGCCGAAGCAGCCGCGCATGATGTTGACCGAGGTGCGGATCATCTCCCAGGCCGGGATGTTCGCCTCGCCGTAGGACGGATGCGGTGCCCGCGCATAAGGCAGGTCGTAGACCCCGTCCATCTCCGGCGTCGACAACGGGATCGGCGGCGGCGCCAGGTACAGTTCCTTGTCGCCGTGCCGCTGCACCAGCGGC
>DATJVD010000012.1:0-2129 GCA_035501955.1 Steroidobacteraceae bacterium | reverse complement strand
CTGGTGGATGCCGACATGCCGGTGGTGACGGTGGCACCGAACAACGATCTGCTGGAGAAGCTTAAGTCGAACCTCATGGAAGTGCGCGCGCGCGGCGGCGAGCTCATCGTGTTCGCCGACCCCGAAGCCGGCATCCACTCGAGTGACGGCGTGACCGTCATCGAGATGCCGCGCCACGTGACTTACGTGCAGGCGCCGGTGATCTACAGCATCCCGCTGCAGCTGCTCGCGTACCACGTGGCGATCCTCAAGGGCACCGACGTCGATCAGCCGCGCAATCTCGCCAAGAGCGTGACGGTCGAGTAATCGCCGCGCCGCTCGCTGCGTCAGAAGCGCAATCCGAGCCAGATCGGTACGAACTCCATACCGTTGCTGTCCCCAAGGATGCGTCGGTAGCGCGCTTCGACGAAGAACGCGGTGTGGCTATCGAGCGCGACCTCCCATCCTACGCCGGCGTTCCATGACCGCTCCCAGGGGCTCGTGTCGTGCTCCTCGGCGAGCAGCGTCGCGAAGACGCCGCAGAAATGCGTGCCGCATACCCTTACTCCCGAGACCTTCTGCAGGGTCGTGTCTATGCGATACCGGCCGACGCCTCCCACGAGGTACAGCAGTTGTCGCGATGGCAGATGCCACAGACTGAACTGCAGGTCGACGTCGCCTCCGTAGACGTCTACCTGACCTTTGTTGTAGCCCACGCCGTTGCGAGCGAGGAGCTGACTTGCGGGCTTCAGCCAAGTGTAATTTCCCTCAATGCGTACGCCGATCGGTAACGCGGCGCTCGGAAACCACGTGAGCGCGGCTCCGGCGTTTGCACCGTCGTGCAAGTAATCACTCGTCGATCCGGCTGCGATGCTGTAGCCGCCACCTAGCTGCATGGAAAGGGGACGATAGCGGAGCCCACGGGAGGGCTGCTGCACGCCTGGCGGAGCATAGAGCGCGGGTGACGGCGGCGGTGGCGAGACCGGCGGCAGGTAGCGCACGTCGTAGCCGTGCTGTGCCAGGCAGGCGGTCATCGCGCGGCGATACTCTTCGCTCACCGTTTGCTGCGATGCCCCGGACCGCTCATGGCTCGGATCGTAGCCGCTCTGCCGCTTCGCCAGGCTGTCGCACTCGTAGCGGTCGAACCATTGTTGTACGTCATCCTGACCGTTGCGCGGCAGCAGCTGGAAATCCGTCGCCGCAGGCGGCGCGGCATTGGCAGCGACGGACCCCGGCATCGGCTGCGCGCGCGCCGGGAGGGGCATCGACACTGCAAGCAGTAGCAGGACTACGGGCGCACCCGGAGCCTTCTCGTCCACGCGTTGCACGTCTTCCATGCAGCGGTCGAGCCGGACCCTTACCCTGGCCATATGGCGGTGGAGACACCGCATTGCGGTACGATGACAGCGAGATGACAATAACAAAAGGCGCGCCCGACCCAACAAGAACCGCCGGTCCGGATCTCCTCGCCGGGCTGTCGATTGCGGGCCTGCTCCTGCCGGAGGCGGTAGCCTACTCGGGACTCGCGGCACTGCCGCCCCAGGCGGGCGTGATCGGGTTGTTCGCGGGGCTGGTGTGCTACGGCCTCATCGGCACTAGCCGCTTCGCGATCGTGAGCGCCACGTCCTCCTCCGCCGCCGTGCTGGCCTCGGCTACGCTCGCGCTCGGCGGCAGCGACCTCGCACAGCGCGCAACGTTCGCGTCGGCGCTCGTGATCGGCACCGGCGTGGCGTTCGCCCTGTGCGGCTCACTACGCCTCGGCGCGATGTCGAATCTGATTGCACGCCCGGTGCTGCGCGGCTACACGTTCGGGCTGGCGCTCGTCATCGCCGTGAAGCAGTGGCCGACCCTGGTGGGCCTGCACGCCCATAGCTCCGGCTTCTTTGCGCTGCTCGCGGAGGTGCTGCACGAGTATCGCGCCTGGCAGCTGCCGAGTCTCGCATGCGGGCTCGTCGCGCTCCTCGGACTGTTCGTGCTCGAGCGCATCCCGCGGGTGCCGGCCGCGCTGGTCGTCATCGTAGCGAGCATCCTCGCGGCACCGGCTCTGGCGACGCGCGCGGTGGTGCTGACCGGCCCGATCCACCTGACGCTCGGCATGCCGGCCCTGGCGCTGCCCGCCGGCACGCACTGGCTGCCGCTCGTCGAGTACT
>DATJVD010000011.1:0-12933 GCA_035501955.1 Steroidobacteraceae bacterium | reverse complement strand
AAGTAACTCAGGCTCGAGTAGCCGGTGCCGAAATCATCGAGCGCGATCCGCACGCCGAGATCGCGCAAACGCGACAGTGCATCGCGCGAGTCCGGTCCGCGCTCGCCACGCTGGAACATCGCGCTTTCCGTGAGCTCGAGCTGCAGCATGCGTGGGCTCACGTCGTGCTCGTTGGTGAGAGAGACGATCTTTTCCGCCAGGTTCGAGCGCTGCAGCTGCACGGCCGAGACGTTCACCGCGATCGGCACCGGGACCGCCTTGGCCGCCCGCCAGCGGCAGATGTCCTCCAGCGTCCGGCGCAGCACAAACTCGCCGACCGGGACGATGAGACCGGTCTCCTCGGCAATGTCGATGAATCGACCCGGAAGGATGTAGCCCTGGGTCGGATGCTTCCAGCGCAGGAGCGCCTCGAGCGCCACCACCCTGCGCGTACCGATGTCGATGATCGGCTGATAGTGCACGTCGAGCTGCCCGCGCTGGATGGCCTCGCGCAGGCTCGTCTCGATCGCAACGCGCTCGCGCAGCTTGCGTGCCATGATCGGGCTGAAGAGCTGGAAGTTGTTGCGGCCCCGGTCCTTCGCCTGGTACATCGCGGTGTCCGAATGCCGCAGCAGCTCGCCCATGTCGGCGCCGTCGCGCGGAAAGAGACTGACACCGATGCTCACCGTGCTCACCAGCGGCCGGCCGTCGACGATCACCGGCGCGCTCAGCGCCTCGTTGATGCGCGCCGCCATCTCGCTGATGAAATCGGCGTTGCGGATCGACTGCAGCACGACGATGAACTCGTCGCCTCCCATGCGCACCACGATGTCTTCCTGGCGCACCGTCGCGCGCACGCGCTCGGCGACGGTCTTCAAGAGCTTGTCACCGGTCTCGTGACCGCGCGAGTCATTGATGTGCTTGAAGCGGTCGAGATCGAGAAACAGCACCGCGAGCATGGTTCCGGTGCGCTTCGCTTCGCCGATCGCGCCCGGCAGCCGATGCGCGAGATAGAGTCTGTTGGGTAGCCCCGTCAGCTGATCGTGGTGTGCGAGATGATCGAGGTGCTGCTGCTTCTCGAGGAGTTGCACCTCGATCTTGCGGCGCAACGCCACATCGCATGCCGTCAATGCGAGCACCGTGCGCCCATCAAGGCTCATGCGGTGCCCGCTCACTTCCACCTCGATGATCGTTCCGTCCTTGCAGCGCTGGTGGGCGTGAATCGGCAGCTGCGGATCGGGGTTCGTCAGCTTGTCGAACAGCTCGCCGTCCTCGCTGTCATCGACGAACAGCTCGCCGAGCGTGAGCAGCGCGAGCTCCTCGAGCGAGTAGCCGAGCGACTGCTGGAAGGCCGGGTTGGCGTCGACGACGCGAAAGGTCGCGGCGTCGGCGATCAGCATGCCGTTCGGCGACTGCTCGAGCACCGCGCGATAGCGAGCGTCACGGACAGTACCGCTGCGGCGGGCGACGAGCCACAGCGCGAGCAGTCCGCCTACGGCGAGCGCCAGCAAGCCGCCGAGCGCACCGCTCACCCAGAGCATGGTATCAGCGGCGTCGTGCGCATTGAGGCTACCGGAGCCGACCAGCTCCAGGCGCCGTGACCACATGTGATGCCAGCCGATGAACAACAGAATGAAAAGGCTGACGGCGAGCGCGGAGCAGATCAGCACCGGACCGTTTGTGAAGAATCGCTGAGCGTCTGTTCGCTGCGGTTCGCGCATAGTCCGAGTCGGCGCCGCGCAAGCATCCGCTGGGCATCAATCGAGTGCACGCCGCGGATGCAAACTCATCCGTAGCGTCTCCCTCGCACTGCCTTGCAGGCGCGCGCTAGCGCACTGTGATCGTGTTCACGCCTTTCTAAAGCTGCAATTGCTGGGCAGTCTCGCTGAAGGCGTGACCTAACGACATGGCGCAATGCACACTTTCTCGTGTGTGTCATCTCTATCAGATAGATCCGTCTCGGCTTCGCGGGCGATGCAGCACGGCCCTGCAGTGAAACGGCGGTGTTTGTTTTGCTTAATCCATTTTGCTTAATCTGCGCGCCGCTCTGCGGCCGCGGCCGTTTCTCAATCAGCGCCCGCTTCCAGCTGCACCGTGCAGCGCGCGCCACGCGTGATCGTTTGGCCGACGCCCGCTGCGACCACGGCATTCTCCCCGAATGCGACGCCCAGCAGCTCGCGATTGAAACGGAACTTGCGCAGCACCGGCAGCGGATTGGTGGAACGCTGCCCGGTCTGTTGATCGGTAGACGTGATGACGCAGCGCAGGCATGGCTTCACCAGACGCAGGGTCACGGTCTCGATGGAGAGGGCAGCGATTCGATCTTCCTCGAAGGCGGGCAGCCCTTCGAGGACGATGTTGGGCCTGAAACGCGTCATCGGCACGGGCGTCGTCATGCGTGCGTTGAGCTCGTCCAGGGACGCGCTATTGCAGACGAGAATCGGGTAGCCGTCGACGAAGGTTACGGGAGTCGTCTCCGGCCCCACGAACTTTGCATCGGCGCGCCGCTGCATCTCGGGGGCGACGCGCACGAGGCGTAAGGTGTCTCCAACCACGCTGCTCAGCCACTCGGCGGCTTCATCTCCCTGATCGCGTGCCGGGCAGGTATCCCTCCAGACCTGCACGTTGAGTGGCGCGCCAACGATCTCGAGCGGCACGCGCAGCGCAGGAAAGCCCTCCGCACGCAGAGTCAGCGACTCGGCGTCCAGCGACGGTTGAATGCGCGCGAGTTGCGGGTGCGTGCGCTGCGTGACGAAGGACTCGGTGGCATCGATGGTCATCCACTGTCGATCCCAGGCGAAGCCCGTCGCGGACAGCTCCACGCTTTGCATCGGAACGCCGCGCATCGATTTGACGGGATAGACGTTGAGCTCTTTGACCGTCGTCACGCTCGCACCCTCATTAGCTCAAACGAGCTCAAGCTCGAAACAAGCTCAGCGACTGCTCGGGGGGCTGCGGGGCTTGTTGTCCGGATATCGCCGGCCGTCCTCGTGCACGAAGCCACCGCGTCCGGGCAGGGCCCGCATGTCGATACCGGGATAGAACACCTCGTCCTGCTCGGTGCGACGGCTTCCGACCTCGAGCACGACGGCATCCCGATTCGAGCGATTCTGCAGATGATGTCCGTCGGCTGCTCCCGCCTTGAATCCTGCGCTGTCACCCGCCCGCAGGATCTCCTCTCCGGCATCGGTCACGAGAACGACCTCGCCCTCGATCACGAAGATGAATTCGTCCTCGGCGGTGTGCCAGTGGCGCTGACTCGACCACTGCCCCGGCGGCAGTCGCAGCAGATTCACACCGAACTGCGTAATGCCCGATGCATCCCCGAGCCGCCAGCGCTTGCGGTTGCGGCACGGCTCGTCGTGCGGCGCGGGGTAGCGCGAGCCGACCGTGCTCGGAGCGGACTCGGCAGTGATCTTCTTGCTCATGGCTGCGTCTCCGTCGGTGCAGACCCTATTGTGCAACATCGCCCGCGGTCGGCGCGCCCTCCGTTCCGCTGACCGGCGGCGCTTATACTGCGTGCCAGCTTCGCGTCACCAGCGATTCGCATGAAGAAACGCCGCGACTGGATCGTCGACAGCATCGGAGAGCAGACCTTCGAGCAGCTCACGACCGCATTGCCGGGTTCACTGCTGCAATCCGTTCTGCTGGAGGTGCTGCACGCCCGGGCGCGAGCGCGCACACCGGCCGCGCTCGAGCGGCAATATCAGCGGGACGGCTTCTGCAGACCCTGCGCGATTGATCAACGTACCTGCGTTGCGATCGACGCGGAGCTGCTCGCAGCCGCGGAGGGCTTTGAGGCCCTCGAGCTCTCGCCCCTCACCCCGCTCGGCACGTGCTCGACCGTTGCGCTGACCGATCAGCATCGCGTGGTCTCCGCGGTGCGCTCCACTGAGGTCGTCGCGGACCCGACCAATGTGCTGGCGCTCGAGTGCGCGCGGCGTTTACGCGCCGATCCCGCGGCGAACATTGATCTGGCGACGAGTCAGCGCGTCGTACGCGCGCAACCGGTACCGGACGTGCCCGGCTACGCGCAGCATTTCCGCATATTCGTGCTGGCAAGCGCCGGCCCAGAGACCGCCGATCATGGCTTCTCCGTGGCCGCTGCCCTGCGCCACATTCATGCGATGCTCGGCGCTCTCACGCGACTCGAGCAGCGCGGCTACTCATTCGGTGAGCGCCGCGTCGATGTGCTCGCGACCAGCGAGCGCGCGGCGCTCGGCGACCGGATCGCCGCAGGACTCGGTGCCATCGCAGTTCGCAAGCCGCTCGGGCACGCCTACTACTCCGGCGGCTTGCGCTACATGCTCTGGGTCTCCTCGCGCGATGGCCGCCAGATCCCGCTGGGCGACGGGGGCACCTTCGACTGGCTGTCCAAGCTCGGCTTGGGGCGCCGTGCCGTGTACCTCGCAAGCGGACTCGGCGCGCAGCTCATCGCATCCGAGTTCGCCAATCCGTAGCCGGCACTCTGACGGTCTCAAATTGGCTTTTTCTGCCCGATATCGGGCAAAATGAGGTTGATTCATCGACAGAATAGGGCAGACTCCGTCCATGGTGGATCCGGGAGAGCTCCGCGAGCTCGTCACGTATCTGGCAAGCACGACACGGTTGTCGGCCGCTGAGGCACGACATGTGGTCGAGGAGGTGCTGAGCTTCCTCGGCGAGACGCCGGAGGCCTTCGTCCGTCGGCGTCACCTCGCGCTGCAGGCTGAAGGGCTCGCGAACTCCGAAATCTTTGCGCGTCTGAGCAGCGAGCTCGAGCGCTGGAGGTTTCGCGCTCCCACGTACAGCGAGCGCCAGATCCGCCGAATCATCTACGGCTGAGAGCCGGAGGGAGACTGCATGTGCGGAATCGTGGGCTACGTCGGCCGGCAGAATGCCGTGCCCATCCTCGTCGAGGGATTGCACCGGCTCGAGTATCGCGGCTATGACTCAGCCGGCCTGGCGGTCGTGCGCAACGGGGACCTGCGCGTGTTCAAGAGCAAGGGCAAGGTGCGCGAGCTCGAGCGTCTGCTGCCGGCCAACCTGAGCGGCACTCCCGGCATCGCGCATACGCGCTGGGCCACCCACGGTGAGCCGAGCGATCGCAATGCGCACCCGCACTGCGATGCGCGCAACCGTTTCGCGATCGTGCACAACGGCATCATCGAGAACGCCGCGGAGCTGCGCGCGCGGCTGCAGCAGCAAGGCGTCACGCTGCAATCCGAGACCGACTCAGAGGTGCTTGCGCATCTCATCGCCGCTGTGTCCGCCGACAGTCTCGAGGAGCGGGTGCGCGCCGCGCTGCGGCTCGTGACGGGTGCCTACGGAATCGCCGTGCTCGATGCCGAGCATCCGGAGGCCATCGTGGTGGCGCGCAACGGCAGCCCCGTCATTCTCGGCATCGGCGCGCGCGAGATGTTCGTAGCCTCGGACATCGCGGCACTCGTGCGCCACACCCAGAGCATCGTGCACCTGGACGACGGTGAGCTCGCCGTGGTGCGCGCCGATCGCTACGAGACCTCGATGCTCGATGGTGGCGTCACGGCAAAGACGCCTCTGGCCGTCGACTGGACCAGCGAAGCGCTGAGCAAGGGCGAGTTCGAACACTACATGCGCAAGGAGATCGCAGAGCAGCCGGAGGCGATCCGCCGCACCTTGAGTGGGCGGCTCGAGCGGCGCTTCCACACCACGCATCTGGGCGGCGTCGAGATGGCCGCACGTGAGCTGCTGGAAATCAGACGCGTGAAGATTCTCGGATGTGGCTCCGCCTACATCGCCGGCTGCATCGGCGCGCACCTGATCGAGCAGCTGGCGCGCGTGCCGGCGCACGCGGAACCGGCCTCGGAGTTTCGCTATCGCAACCCAGTGATTGAAGCCGACACGCTCTACGTTGCGGTGAGCCAGTCAGGTGAGACCTTCGACACGCTGGCCGCCGTTCAGGAAGTCTCGCGTAAGGGCGGTCGGCTGCTCGGCATCGTGAACGTGGTCGGCAGCACGATCGCGCGCGAGTGCGGGCGCGGAATCTACCTGCACGCAGGTCCCGAGGTAGCGGTGGTCGCAACCAAGACGTTCACGTGCACCGTGGTTGCGTTGGCGCTGCTTGCGGTGCACCTGGGGCGGCTGCGCGATCTCTCGGCGGCCCGCGGCGCGCGCCTCATCGATGCCCTCGCCGCTCTCCCGGATCAGATCGCGGCGATTCTGCAACGCGAACAACAGATCGCGAAGCTCGCAGGCCTGATCGCTCCCGCCCGCGACGTGTACTTCGTGGGCCGCGCGGCGGGATACGGTATCGCGATGGAGGGCGCGCTGAAGCTCAAGGAGGTGAGCTATCTGCATGCAGAGGCTTATCCGGCCTCGGAGCTCAAGCATGGTCCGCTGGCACTGATTGGACCCGAGACACCCACAGTGGTCGTGTTGCCCAGGGATGAGCTGTTCGCGAAGAACGTCTCAACACTCGAGGAGATCCGCGCACGTCGCGGCCCGGTCTATTGCGTCACGCAGCCGGGAACCATTTCCGTGCCGGTGAACGGCGCGATCGAAGTGCCGGCTTCCGAGCCCGAGCTCGACCCGATCCTTCTCAACATTCCGCTGCAGCTCCTGGCCTACCACGTCGCGCTCGCGAGGGGCACCGACATCGACCAGCCGCGCAATCTCGCGAAGTCCGTGACGGTCGAGTAGCTGAAAAGGGGCTACATCTCCGTTACCTTGGGATCGGTCGCACCGCGCCAAGCTGCGCGAAACTGCTGCTGCGCCGTGGCAGCTTCACCCTCACGGCCCTGAGCGCGAAGTGCCTCGCACAGCCCGAGCAGCAGACGCGGATTGTTGGGTGAGCGGCGCAGTCCAGCGCGCAAGGTTGCCTCGGCGTCAGCTGCCGCATGCTGCTTGAGCAAGAGCGCACCGAGGCTCTCCCGCACCGGGTACGGCCAGGTCGGCGGCTCACTGTAGGGGGTGGCGTCTTGAATCTGCACGGCCTCGCGCAGCAGCGCAGTTGCCTGCGCCGGCTGCTCGCGCGCCTCGGCGATCCGGGCGCGCAGGATTGCTGCACTGATCTTCAGTGAATCCGCATCGCCTGCCTGAACCAAGCGCGCCGTCGAGTGCTCGAGATCGAGTGCTGCAGCCGCAGTAGGCGCCGGCGGTGCGAGCGCAGCTTCCGCCAGCAGCTCGCGCAGCTCGCTCTCGGCGCTTTCCGTGCGCGCCTTGGCCGCGAACGCGAGTCCGCGGCCGTAGTGCCACAGGCCGCGCACGGCGTGGATGTTGCGATCCCATAATTTCAGCTCTGAATCCGGCTCCGGAAAGCTCAAGAGCTCGTCCCATTCGTGAAAGCGCACGAGCACCGCGATCGCATTGCTCGGATCTCTGCTCAGTTGCTGATAGTCGCGCGCAGAGTCGCGTGCGCGCACTTCGTCTCCGTTCATCATGTAGGCATAGCTCAGGAAGTCGACACAGTGACCGCAGGCGCGTTCCTGCTGCGGATTGCTGCTCAGCCGGTACTCGAGCGCATGATGAATCGAATGCACATTCGCATCGATCGCCGACTGCCAATCGCCCACGCGCAAGTAGATGTGTGCGGGCATGTGCACCAGATGGGCGGCCGCGGGCTCCATCGGCAACGACCCGAGACGGCGCGCAACCGCCAGTGCACGACCGGGATCGTCGCTCGCCTCCACGGCATGAATGTAGTAATGCATGAGACCGACGTGCCCGGGATGGCGATTGAGTGCCTGCTCGAGCAGCGTGACGAGCTCAGCCGTGTCAGGACCTGGTTTGCCATCCGCGCTCCAGAGTCTCCAGGGATGCAGGTCCATGAGGGACTCAGCGTAGAGGGCACTGGCGTCGGCATCGTCCGGATGTCTGTGGACGAGCGAGCGCATCGCCTCGCGATAGGCGACGGCCAGCTGGTCGAAATCCGGCTTGGCATCGCTGCTGTAACGGGCGCTCAGGGCATCGATATACTCCCGCTCGTTCGGCGTCGCCCGGGTTGCTGCAAGCAGTTTGGCGCGGGCAAGCGCCTCGGCGGCAATCAGAGTGCTCTTGGGCTCCGGGTCGTTATTGATGTTCGGCCCGACCGCGAGCGCGATGCCCCACCAGGCCATGGCGAGCTCGGGATCGAGGCGGGCCGCCTCACGGAAGGCGCGCTCGGCTTCTTCGGGGTCATAGGCGAAGACCAGAGTGAGTCCCCGGTCGAAGGCGAACTGCGCTGCCGGCACGGCCGTGCTGACAGGATGATGGATGTAGGTGTACGGGGCCGGCGCCGGATCTCGGGCCGGTGCCGAGCTTGCGATTGCCGCACTCCCCAGCGCACTGACCGCAAGCAGAGCGCTTCCAAATAGACACAGCACCCGACGTATGAAGTGCATCTTCTTCATCCTAGTCCTCGCGATGGGGCCATCGACAAGGCTTCACGCCCGTGGGCACCTCAGTCCTCGGCGCGCGAAGCGCGCAACCCCGCAGTCAAATGAGCTCAGTGTGCGAGCGCTCTTAGATGGCCGAGCTGCCGGAACATGCCGAGATCATCGCGCACCGCAAAATGCTCGATGATCCGCCCGTCCTTCAAACGAAACCGATGAATGTGCTTGACTTTGAAGGCCCTGCCATTTGGAGGCAGGCTCGGCCCCTTGAGCGGGGGAATGAGCGGAAACTCTCCGAGATGGGTTCCCTGGAACGACACCTCGCACATTACCAGGTCGTCCACGGCAAGCATCAGATCCACGTTGAAGTGCAGATCGGGGAATGCGGTGCGCCACACCCGCACGATGTGCTTCACCATCTCGCACGCATCGGGGTATTGAGAGCCGAAGTTGGTGAAGTCCTTGGCGAAGAACTCGCTGGCTCTATCGAGCTGACCGTCGTTCCACAGCTCCTCGAACTGACGACGTACACAAGTCTTGTTGTCTTCGACCGACATAGACCACCTCCATAGAGTCTCAGGGTCCCACGGATGCCACGCGTGGTGCGCAGGTCCGAAGAATCTCGCGCGCGAAGTGCTCGGCGGACCCCTGGCTGTAATCGAAGAAGAGCGACGGCTCGGTCAGCTCGAGCTCGAGCAGGCGTGGCTGATCGGCCGAGTCGCGGATCAGATCGACGCGTGCGTACAGCAGCGGCGCGCAAGGACTCACGGCGAGCGCGAGGCTCGCGACGCGACGCTCAGCGTCGCTCGCGACGCGGACAGTAATCTCCTCCGTCGCGAACAACGCCTTGGTCGGCGCCTCGCCTGAGCGCAGCAACGGGCCTTTGCGGACGGCATGACTAAAGCGTCCCGCGAAGTACATGAGCGCCGTCTCCCCGTGTACGTTCACGCGTTCGAGATAGGGCTGCAGTAAGGCGCTGCGTCCGCTCGCGGTCAGACGTTCGACATGCCCGCGAAGCTGCTCATGGTTGGCACGTGGATGCCGCTGAGCATCACGCGAGCCCGATCCGATCGCCGGCTTCACCACGAATTCCGCGGATGAGTGCCGGCCGATGAATTCCTCGATCTTATCGGCGGCGACCTCCCCTGGCTCGATGAAGGCGGTCGGCACGATCGGCACGCCCGCCGCGGCGAGTTCCCCGAGGTAGTGCTTGTCGGTGTTCCAGAGAACGACGGCGAGCGGGTTCAGCAGCTTCGTCTGGCGGGCGACGCTCTCCGCCCACGCGCGAAACTCCCGCGGCCTCAGCGAGTAGTCCCAGGCGGAGCGCAGCAGGACGAGATCAAAGCTCTGCCAGTGGACTCCCGAATCGTCCCACTCGACGATCTCGCTGCGCGCTCCGGCCGCGAGCAGCGCGCGCTGCAGGGGTGGCATGTCCTCGTCCAAGGCTCTGGCAGCCTTCGCGGTCACGAGCGCTACGCGTGCGGTATTCATTGCAGCGCAAGCTTACAGGCATTTCCGCTCCCGGAGTGCTGCCCAGACACCTACCGCTTGTTGCTCAGGTCTGCTGCTCGGGCGATGGTGTCTGTCCACCGCGGCAGCGCCGGCGCATTTCCTCGCGAAAGCGCTCGCGCTCCTCGGGCGACATGTGCCGGAAGCGACCGTGCATCCACGGGCCGCCGCGACTACGAAAGCCGCCGAAAAGCAGCCGGCAGAGCACGAGCAGGCCAATCGCCTGAACGAAGGTGATGCTGCGCCAACCGGCGAGCGAGGGAATCAGCCAGTTCCACAATGTCATGACGAGGAAACCGGCGACGATGATCGCGACTACTACCAGCGTCACTATCTTCAGTACTCGCGAGGTTCTGAACCTTCTCATAAGCCCATTCCTATTGATCGAAGTCTTCGTACGCATCGCGCAAGCGCCGCCGCAGGTACAGCACCGCTGCATGCTTGCGACCCAGAAGGGTGTTGATTCCGGTGTTCGTCGCGGTGGCGAGCTCCTTGAAGCTGCGGCCCTCGAGCTCGTGCGCGATGAACACCTCGCGTTGCTCGCGCGGTAGCTCCGCGATTGCCTGCTCGAGCTCATCCGCGAGCAATGTCCGGATATAGTCCGTCTCGGGACCGGTGTCGTCGGGGAGCTCGAGCCGCTCCAGTATGTGCTCGGCGTCGGCGGGCTCGCCCTCGGCGGATGCACGGCTCACCACCACCTTGCGCTCCGTCGCACGGGCACGGAAGCGATCGATGATCCGATTGCGCGCGATACGCAACATCCAGGCGGTGAGGTGCTCGATCGGCTGCAGCAGACGGTATGCGAGGACGAGCTCGTAGAAGACGTCCTGGACGATCTCGTCGGCATCTCGCACGTCATCGACCTGGCGGCGAACGAACGCGCGCAGCCGGCCCTGGTGGTCGGAGAATGCCTGTGCGATGCGCTCGTTCTGCGAGCGGCTCGCCCGCGGGTTCGTCAGCGCCTCTTCCATGGAGGAGGAGACGGCCGGTGCCAACGGATATTGGGCGGAGCGCTCATTCCATGACGCGCAGATCCGTCACGAAGTACCCCGTCTCGCCGAAGCAGGTGCTCGGTATCCACTTGTGCTGCTCGTAGTGCAGCGCCATGCGCTTGCCGACGCTGGCGTTGAGTTTTGTCGCCACGGATTCATCAGGCACCGTAAAATAGAACTTCTCGGCAATGGTGCCCGGCATCGTCACCATCGCCATCTCGCCTTCCCATGTCTTGCAGATCCACCCCTTCCTGGAGAACTTCTGCACGTAGCCGGCGCGGTCGCCTTCGGCATAGCTCCAGTGCAAGGTGAACCAAGTAAAGGCCACGAGACCAAGTGTGGCCACGACCAGCATGACGACCAGCGCTTTTATCATTTGTTGAGGCTCCCCGCTGTCCTTGAATCCTAAGTAGCGGCATCACGGTCGCGACGTGAATTGTCCGCTCATTTGTTGGATGGCATCTACCACGCACCACCTCGCGACTCAATGGGCATCTGGACCTACGTGATGCCTGAAACTGCCTACGCCCGTGCGTTCCGGCCCCCGGGCCTCGGCAACCTGCTCCGCGCTCCGACTCCGGGTCCGACTCCGGGCTGCCAGCTGCCGGCCAAGCACGATCTCGCCGGCGAGGGTGGCCGCGCAGTGTCCTGACGGTCGGGACGCAGCGGCCTGGAGCGCGGAATACAGGATTACGTTCAATCACGAGTTCGATGTGCGGTGCAGTTACTGCGAGCCGTTGCCGCTGTACGCCACACTCGCGACAATGAGCAGAATGATCCAATGAGAGGTCACGAAGATGGCCACCTCGGTATCGCTCTCGGAATTGTGGACACTCTGTCAGCCCGCACTCGTGGCGGTCGATGCGAGCCCCGCGCAGCGGGAATTCGCGCGTCGGGCTTTCTACAGCGGCGCGGTGGCGATTCTCGGCGCGCTGGCCGAAGCTTCTCGAGATGGGAACATGGAGCGCGTGAAACTTGTTCTCGAGCGGGTGCGGCGCGAGATTCCGATAGAGCCCGAGCGGCGCTTGGGCCTACCGCCGCGGCACTGATATGCGTAAAGCGTGCTCTAGGCGCGCGCAGTTCCGCGCCGTGCCGCTTCGATGGCTGCAATGTCGATCTTTCTCATTGTCATCATCGCCTCGAACGCGCGCTTCGCAGCCGCACGGTCGGAGTCGGTCACCGCGTCGAGCAGCGCTCGCGGGGTGATCTGCCAGGACAAACCCCATTTGTCTTTGCACCACCCGCACGCGCTCTCGGTGCCGCCGTTATTGATGATCGCGTTCCAGTAGCGGTCCGTCTCGGCCTGGTTGTCGGTGACGATCTGAAATGAGAAGGCCTCGGAGTGCTTGAACGCCGGCCCGCCGTTGAGGCCGACGCAGGGCACTCCAAGTACGGTGAACTCAACCGTGAGCACGCGCCCCTGTTTGCCGCTCGGGTAGTCGCCCGGGGCGAGATGGACCGCAGTCACCGCGCTGTCTGGGAAGGTCTGAGCGTAGAACCTGGCAGCATCCTCTGCTGTGCCGTCATACCAAAGACAAATAATGTTTCTGGCCATCGTCTTGCCTCCGTTCGTTCGTGCAGAGATCAGCGCCGTGCTCCGCAAAGCAAACGCCCCTGGAGCCTTGCGACTCCAGGGGCGTTCGGGTTTAGAGCCTGGCAGTGACCTACTCTGGCATGGCTTGCGGCCACACTACCATCGGCGCTGAGCGTTTTCACTTCCGAGTTCGGAATGGGATCGGGTGGTTCCCGCTCGCTATTGCCGCCAGGCAAGCTGTTTGAGACCCATGCAGCCGGACCTCGCAGTCCGGCTGCACGCGCCTCCAATCCGGTCGTTTTCTGCTTCGACGCTGTCGCGTTCGCGATGGATCGCTCCATCGAGGCATCGTCCTCTACAGCACTAGCCGCTGTAGCAGACACCTTGAAGTTATATGGTCAAGCCTCACGGGCAATTAGTACTGGTTAGCTCAAGCCATTACTGGCCTTACACACCCAGCCTATCAACCACGTAGTCTTCGTGGGCCCTTCAGGGGAGTCGAGCTCCCAGGGAGATCTAGTCTTGGGGGGGGCTTCCCGCTTAGATGCTTTCAGCGGTTATCCCGTCCGCACATAGCTACCCGGCAGTG
>DATJVD010000010.1:0-2221 GCA_035501955.1 Steroidobacteraceae bacterium | reverse complement strand
CGACGAGGCGCGCGTCCTGGCCGGCGGCCAGTCGCTCACGCCGATGCTCAACATGCGCGTGGCGCACCCGAGAGTCCTCGTGGACATCTCGAGAGCGGCGGATCTCGTCACCTCCAAAGCCGACAATGCGACGCTTGTGGTGCGTGCAGCGGCCACGCAGGCCGCCGTCGAGCGCCGGCCTCGTTTGGCGGACGAGGTTCCGCTGCTGGCGCAGGCGTTCCCGCACCTCGGGCACTTCCAGACGCGCAACCGCGGCACCGTATGCGGCTCGCTCGCGCACGCGGATCCGACCGCTGAGCTGCCGCTGTGCCTCGCTGTGCTGGATGGCGAGATCGTGTTGCGCTCGCACTCCGGCGGCCGGCGCACGCTGCGTGCAGACGAGTTCTTTCAAGGGCCGCTCACCACCGCACGTCAACCGACCGAGATCGTGGAAGAGGCGCGCTTCCCGGTCGCGCGCGCCGGCGAGCGCTACGGATTTGCCGAGATCGCGATGCGCCACGGAGATTTCGCCATCGTGGCGCTGGCGGCGATCGTGAGTACCGCCGGGATCCGGTTCGGCGTGGGCGGCGTTGCCGACCGGCCGAGGGTGCGGCGCTGGCCGCGGTTGGCGGCTGCGGAGCTCGATGCGGAGCTCAACGGCTTTGCCTGGGAGCTGGGTGCGCGGGACGACCAGCACGCGAGCGCGGTCTACCGGCGGCATCTCGTGCGCAGACTCGGCCATAAATTGATCGCGGAGCTGCAGGGATGAAGCGCCTTGAGCAGGGCACCCTGCACCGCGTCGAGTTGACGTTGAACGGAATCAGGCGCGTCGGACATTGCGAGCCACGCATGCTGCTGTCGGACTTCCTCAGGCAAGCACTGGGCGCTACGGGGGTCCACGTGGGCTGCGAGCATGGGGTATGCGGAGCGTGCACAGTGCGCGTGAACGGCTTGGCGCAGCGCTCTTGCCTGACGCTTGCGGTGTCGACCGAAGGCGAGAACGTTCAGACCGTAGAAGGGCTCGCGGGCGGCGAAGGCGAGCTTTCCGACCTGCAGCTCGCCTTTCGGCGTCACCATGCGCTCCAGTGCGGCTTCTGCACTCCGGGGATCCTGCTCTCGGCGTCGGATCTTCTTGAACGCGTGCCGGAGCCGAGCGAGCTCGAAGTACGCGAGATGCTCTCGGGACATCTGTGCCGCTGCACCGGATACACGCCGATCGTCGCCGCGATCCTTGCCGTGGTGGCCGAGCGCGGCAAACGCAATGATCATGCGACAACAGAGCCTAAGGAGAAGCAATGACGCTCGCTCATCCATCCCAGGGACTTCTGCACGATCTCGACGGCTTTCGGATCGAGATCGACGAAGCGCGCGGCCGCGGTGACATCGTCCTGGACCGCCCCCCGCTCAATGTGGTCAGCATGCCTCAGCGCGACCAGCTGCGCTGCGCGTTCGAGGCGCTCGATGCGCATGCGGCAGTGCGCGTGATCGTCCTGCGGGCAGCGGGCGAACACTTCTCGAGCGGCGGTGATATCAAAGGGTTCCTGGATGCGAGCCCGGAGCAGGTGTCCAGGCTGGCGTGGAACATCGCTGCTCCCGCGCGTTGCGAGAAGCCGGTCGTCGCCGCGAACCGCGGCTATTGCTTCGGCGTAGGCTTCGAGCTCTCGCTCGCCTGCGACTTTCGCATCGCGTCAGACGCCGCGCTGTATGCTCTGCCCGAGCAGAAGCTCGGCCAGATTCCGGGTTCCGGCGGGTCGGCGCGCCTGCAGAAGATGATTGGCATCACACGCACCAAGGACGTGGTGATGCGCTCGCGCCGCGTAGCGGCGAAGCAAGCCTGCGACTGGGGAATCGTAACCGAGTGTGTGCCCGATGCGGAGCTCGAGCGCGCAACCGATGCGCTGGTGGAGGAGCTGCGCGCATTCGCGCCGCTTGCGCAGCGCACGGCGAAGAAACTGCTCAACGACACCGAGGACGCGACGCTCAGCATCGGCATCGAGATGGAAGGGCACTGCTACAGCCGGCTGCGCTCGTCAGATGATTTCCGCGAAGGGGTGACGGCGTTTCACGCGAAGCGCAAGCCGCACTTCAAAGGTAGTTAGCTGCTCGCTCAGATTGGGAAAACCACCACCTCGCGAATCGTCTGCCCGCGGCGGATCGCGTCGAAGCCGCTGTTGATCTGTTCGAGCGGAATGCGCCGGGTCACCAGCTCGTCCAGCTTGAGCCTGCCCTCCAGATAGAGCTG
>DATJVD010000009.1:0-4438 GCA_035501955.1 Steroidobacteraceae bacterium | reverse complement strand
CTTTACGACCGGATCGGCGGTGGACGGCCCCGGTATACGGGTGGTTGGCTGGACGACGGGGTGCATGTGGCGCTGCCAGTACTGCCACAACCCGGACACCTGGACGATGCGCAACGGCATCCCGGTGAGCGCAGGACAGGCAGTCGAGGAGCTGCGCAAGTACCGTCACGGGCTCAAGGTGATGTCGGGAGGCGTGACGATCAGCGGCGGCGAGCCGCTGATGCAGCGACGCTTCGTCATGAAGGTGCTCGGCGGCGCGAAAGCCATCGGGATACACACGGCGATCGAGACCAACGGCTTTCTCGGCGCGGAGCTCAGCGACGCCGATCTCGACAACATCGACCTGGTGCTGCTCGGCATCAAGATGTGGGACGGGGCGCGTCACCGCGCCCTCACCGGGCGCGACAACGCGCCGACACTGGAACTGGCGCGGCGCCTCGCCGCGCGCAAGCTCCCGGTCTGGGTCCGTTTCGTGCTGGTTCCGGGACTCACCGACGATCCCGCGGACATCGCGCAGATCGCATCCTTCGCGGCGGGACTCGGCAACGTGGAGCGCGTCGAGGTGCTCGCCTTTCATCAAATGGGCCGCTTCAAGTGGCAGACACTCGGCATCCGCTACGCGCTCGAGCACACCGAGCCGCCCTCGGCAGAGGCGCTCGAGAGCGCCTGCGGCATATTCCGCGCCAAGGGACTGAAGGCGAACTGAACGCGTCGAGGCAGCGGTCGCCGCCGGCGGTAGTGACTTCGCCGAATTTGCCTACATTCCACAGCTCCTGATCGCCCTGGCGGGGCCTTCAGTTTTTCTTAGCCGTCCTTCAGACATCGCGTTTGCTGCCCGGGCACCCCGGATGAAGACTGTGCACCAACGGACAGACACCGTTATTGCCAGCCAACACACGAGGAGTTGCCCATGAAAACCCTGCATGCCAGCCACATCGTTGCACTGCTCGCCGCACTGGCGCTGACCGCTGCGGAGATCCTGATCATCGAATACGACGCACAGCAGCGCGTCGTCGAGTATCAGTCTCAGACCCATCTGCCTGCGCAGCGTGGTTAGGCGGGCGCCGGACGCCGTACTCCCGCCGTGTCACGTGGCCTTTTGCGGTTCGATCGCAGATGCAGCGCGCAGCAGCGCGTACCACTCCGCGCGGCTCAGCTCGATGCGGTCGGCCGTACAGTTGTCGATCACATGCTCGGGTTTGGTTGCACCGATGATCGGCACGATGCCCGCCGGATGATGCAGCAGCCAGGCGAGCATGACGGCGGCGGTCGTGGTGCCGTGAGCATTCGCAACGTCCGCGAGCGCTTGCGCGGCCTTCTTGACCTCCGGCGCGGCATCGGCGGCCGGGTTCAGCAGGTTCGGCGGCTTGACGATGTTGCCGGCTTTTAAAGGCGAATAGGCCTGGACCTGGATGTGGTGCACACGACAGTAGTCGAGACTCGCGACGCCCTCGTCACCGTGGGTGACAGCGCCCTTGGACGGCCCGGCCACCGTGTACCAATGCGCAAGACCCAACTGAATTTGATTGGCCACCAGGGGTTGCCGCACGTGTTTTTGCAAGAGCTCGATCTGACAGGCACTGTGGTTGCTGACGCCGAAGTAGCGAACCTTGCCAGCGCGGTGCAGCTCGTCGAAAGCTTTCGCGACTTCCTGCGGCTCTACGAGGCTGTCAGGCCAGTGCAGCAGGAGAATATCGAGACGGTCGGTCCCGAGTCGTTCGAGACTGCCTTCCACGGCGGTCGTGATGTGCCCGCGACTGTTGTCGATGCTGCCGCCCTCAGCGATGCCGCATTTTGACTGAATCACGATCCGGTGCCTGATCCCGGGCGAGCCTTTCAGGAACTCCCCGAGTGCCAGCTCGGACTTCCCGCGGCCATAGATATCCGCGGTGTCGAAGAAAGTGATGCCCTGCTCGTGGGCCGTACGGATGGTTGCAACCGTCCTGGCAACCGCATCCGAGCCATTCCAGTCGAGTCCCAACATTGCGCAGCCGTAGGCGAGGCGCGAGACCTCGAGATCGGTATGGGGAATCGTGTAGCTCTTCATCGTGCCGGCCGGCCTGGCGGCACTCGATGATCCGCCAGCGGGCGCTTTCGCCCGCGCGGCTGAGCTCGACCGTGAAGCGGCCGTCGCGACCAGGGTCGCGGCGGCTGTCTGCGTCAGAAACTCGCGACGACTGAACATGACATGCGCTCCTCTCTCACGGGCATCTCGCAGTGCCATTCTTGCAGTAGGGGCTGCCGGTGACGCAGCGGAAGTCGATTTCACCTTTTGTATCAGGATCTTACGCAGGGCCGCCGCCAGCCTCGCCGCACGCGCGCGCTGGCGGGATCGATGCCGCACCGACTCGCGCCGGGCGCCGCATCTGAACGGAACGAGACGTGCGCTCCTCGCGCTTTGATTTCCGGCCGAAGCCGCGAGCAAGATAAGGATTCGCATGATGCGGCGGCAGCCTCCGGGCACGCGGCAGCACAAATCCGAAGGAGACACCGTGATCCCTCCGTCATTCGAATATCACGCGCCGCGCTCGATCGGCGAGGCGGTGTCACTGCTTACGAGCCTCGGCGCCGAGGCCAAGTTGCTGGCCGGAGGGCATAGTCTCTTGCCGATGATGAAGCTGCGCTTTGCGCAGCCCGAGCACCTCATCGACCTGGCGCGCATTCCCGATCTGCGCGGAGTTCGCGAGGAGGGCGCGAGTCTCCTCATCGGCGCCATGACCACGGAGGCGGAGCTGCTCGCCTCGCCCCTCGTCAGGAACAAGGTGCCGCTGCTGGCCGAGGGCGCGGCCTCCATCGCCGACCCGCAGGTGCGCTCCAAGGGAACTGTCGGCGGGGACATCTCGCACGGCGATCCGGGGAACGATCATCCGGCGCTCATGATCGCGCTCGATGCCTCGTTCGTCCTCACCGGACCTAAGGGTCAGCGCACCGTCAAGGCCGACGGTTATTTCCTCGGGCTCTACTCCACGCAGCTCGCGCCCGACGAGATCCTGACGCAAATCCGCATTCCGGTCCCCGCCGCCGGCAGCGGCTGGTCGTACCAGAAGCTCAAGCGCAAGACCGGTGACTTCGCGACCGCGGCGACCGCGGTGCAGCTCGAGCTGAAGGGCGCGAATGTTGCCAAGGTTGCGATCGCACTCACGAACGTCGCGCCGACGGCGCTCAAGGCGCGCGCCGCAGAGGCCGCACTGACGGGTAAGTCGATCAACGAGACAACTCTGGGCGAGGCGGCGCGGCTCGCCATGAGTATCTGCAAACCTGCCGCCGATCAGCGCGGGGACGCGGAGTACAAGACGGCGATGTGCGGGGAAATGACACGACGCGCGCTGCTGACGGCGGCGGCACGTGCCAAAGGCTGACGAGGACTGAGGAAGACTGAAGAAGAAACGCGAGGAGCACGTCGTGGCAACGAAACACAAGGTGACCTTCGAGCTGAACGGCAAGCGTGTCGCGGTGGAGGTCGAGGCGCGCGAGCTCCTCATTCACACACTACGCGAGCGACTCGCACACACCGGTGCCCACATCGGCTGCGAGACCTCGCATTGCGGCGCCTGCACCGTCGACTGTAACGGCATGTCGGTCAAGTCCTGCACGGTGCTCACGGTGCAGTGCGACGGCGCCGAGGTGCTCACGGTCGAGGGACTCGAGCGCGGCGGCGCCCTGCACGCCCTGCAGCAGGCTTTTCACGAGCAGCACGGGTTGCAGTGCGGCTACTGCACCCCGGGCATGCTGATGCGCGCCTACCGGCTGCTCAAGGAGAATCCGCATCCCAGCGAGCAGGAGATCCGCTACGGCCTGGCCGGCAACCTCTGCCGCTGCACGGGCTACCAGAACATCGTCAAAGCGGTGCAGTCCGCGGCAGGCAAACTCGCGGCGGCGCCGGCGGCGGCGTGACGCGCGCAACGAGCGGAGATACGACCATGGGCGACACGGCGGAACTCAAGGATCGCGAGCAGCAGCTCCAGGGCCTGGGAAGCTCGTTACTGCGCAAGGAGGACGCGCGCTTCATTCGGGGCCAGGGCACGTACATCGACGACATCCAGCTGCCGGGCATGCTGTTTGGGGCCATCGTGCGCAGTCCCTACGCGCACGCGCGCATCACGTCCATCGACAAGGCGCGCTCGCTCGCGACGCCCGGCGTCGTGGCGGTGCTCACCGCCGACGATCTCAAGCCCGTCAAGCTGCACTGGATGCCGACGGCGGGCGGTGACGTGCAGGCGGTGCTCGCCGACCAGAAGGTGTGCTTCCAGTACCAGGAGGTCGCGATGGTGCTGGCCACCGACCGGTACGCCGCCTATGACGGTGCGGGGCTGGTCGAAGTCGGCTACGAGGAGCTGCCGGCCATCACCGACCCGAAACAGGCGCTGCTGCCTGGAGCGCCGGTGATCCGCGAGGACATCGCGGACAAGAAGGACGTCGGGCATGGCCCGCGCACGCA
>DATJVD010000008.1:0-171780 GCA_035501955.1 Steroidobacteraceae bacterium | reverse complement strand
CGGGACCGGAACTGAAGGCACAGATCATCGAGCCGAGCGCGAACGCCACGATCGCCGCGCAGTACACGCGGCGGATCTCGAAGCGATCGGCGAGCCAGCTGCTCAAGGGAATGAAGACCGCGATGCTGACGAGGTAAGCCGTGATCGCCGAGCTGATCGCCGACACATGCACGCCAAAGCCCGCCGCGATCTGGGGCAGACAGGTTGTAATGACCGTGGCGTCCAGGCCTTCCATGAAGAAGGCGCTGGCGACGGTCATCGGCACGAGCATGCTGGCGCGCGGCCGGCGCGCGGAGGCAGTGGAGTTCACAGTATGGATACGAAAATGAAGACAATTTATTATGCGGAGAGCGCGTGCGTTCTGGCAACGCGTGGTTGAGGCCTGAAGGTGGATTTCAGTCACGCGCATGAGTTCTTCATCGATGGCGCCTGGGTGCGTGCCCAGGGTACCCGGCGAGCCGCGGTCGTGAACCCGGCGGACGAGACGCCGCTTGGCGAAGTCGCGCTCGCGGGCCGCGAAGATGTTTCACGGGCGGTCACCGCGGCCGCCGCCGCGTTCCCGGCTTTCGCGCGCAGTAGCTTGGCCGAGCGCACCGCTCTGCTGCTGCGTCTGCTCGCAGCTTACCGTGCGCGCGGCGAAGACATCGCGCGCATCGTGGTCCAGGAAGTGGGAGCACCGGTAACACTTGCCGCCGGCCAGGTGAAAGTTGGCGAGCTGCACATCACGACGATGCTCGAAGTGCTCAAGCACTTCGCGTTCGTGGAAGCTCACGGTCACTACGATGTCGTGCGCGAGCCCATCGGCGTCTGCGGACTCATCACGCCCTGGAATGCGCCGGTCGGGCAGGTGCTCTGCAAGGTCGTGCCGGCGCTCGCGGCTGGGTGCACCGTGGTGGTGAAGCCGAGCGAGGTGACGCCCCTGTGCACGCTCATCCTCGGAGAGGTCTTTGCCGCTTGTGATTTGCCGCCCGGCGTGGTGAATCTCATCAACGGAGATGGGCCGGAAGCGGGCACGGCGCTCGCCTCGCATCCCGCCGTCGACCTGGTGTCTTTCACGGGCTCGGTGCGGGGTGGGGTTGCCGTGGCGCAGGCGGCTGCGCCGACCGTCAAGCGCGTCGTGCAGGAGCTCGGGGGCAAGTCCGCCAATCTCATCCTGCGTGATGCCGATCTCGAGGCGGCTGTGCGCCGCGGTGTCGCGGCATGCATGTTTCACTCAGGTCAGGCCTGTGCCGCACCGACCCGCATGCTGGTGCCGCACGCCTGCTTGCCCCGGGCAGCCATGCTGGCCGCGGATGCAGCCCGTCGGATGAAACTCGGTCCCCCGAGCGCACCGGATACGCAGCTCGGCCCGCTCGTCAACCGTGCGCAGTTTGATCGGGTGCGCGGCTATATCCACACCGGCGTTACAGAGGGGGCACGCCTCGTGACAGGCGGAGAGGAGCGTCCTGCGAGTCTGCCGCACGGCTACTTCGTGCAGCCCACGGTGTTCTCCGATGTCGATCCCGCGATGATCATCGCACAGGAGGAGATCTTCGGACCCGTGCTGTGCCTCATCGGCTACGAAACCGAGGACGATGCCGTGCGGATCGCGAACGGCACCCCTTATGGGCTCGCGGCGTACGTGGCGTCTGGCTCGCTCGCTCATGCGCGCGAGATCGCTGCGCAGCTGCGGGCAGGCTACGTGTCGATCAACTATCCTCCGTGGAATCCGGTCGCGCCCTTCGGCGGCTACAAGCGCTCGGGGAACGGCCGTCAGTTCGCCGAGCACGGATTGCTCGAGTACCTCGAGATCAAGTCGATCGTCACCGAGTAGCCCGCGCGCCGCCCGCCGCCGCGGTCGAAGCCCCGAGGAACGCCCCGAGGGCGCCGCGTAGTGCGGACATCGCAGGCGGCGAGGCATACGTACGGCGGCCCGTGCGCGCGCACTGCGCCGATCTCCAGCAGCACTTTGGCGACCACGACGGCCTGGTCGGAGGGCGCGACGGCGAGCAGCGTGTCGGCCGAGCCGAGTTCCCGCAGGTCCACTAACTCCATGTGCGCCGCAGGGCGCGTTCGCGGGTCGCGAAGCTGCGGCCCTGCACGCCGGTCCTGACGCGAGCGCCGTGTGCCAGCAGTGTTGCGCTGAGCCGCCCCCCCATCGCCCCCGCCGAGACGACTGCGATCGTGAGCGGTCGGTCGCGTATCACGCGTTGCGTGGCACGTGGGAGCGAATGGCGGCGATGCCGACGAAGGACAAGAGCGCCGCGAGCGCGATCACCAGAAAGTAGCTCGAAGCGCCCCCGAGCTGCAGGGCAAGTACGCCTGTGTAGGAGCTCACGACGGCGCCGATGCGGCCGACTGCCGCCGCAGCCCCCACTCCCGTAGCCTTGGCGTAGGGGGGATAAATGAACGCTGCGAGGGTGTACACGCCGTTCGTCAATCCGGCGATGAACACCCCCTCACACAAGAGAGCCACGAGGAGGAGGGGGAAGGGAGCGGCCATGCCACGGGCGAGCCCCCCGAGCACCAGGGCCCCGAGCGCGGCGCCCGCCGCAAGAGCGAGCACCGAGTGGCGCGAACCTACCACGGTGATGAGCCAGCCGCCCAGCAGGCCGCCGCAGACACCGCCCAGGCTGAAGGCGCTCATGCCGATGCTGCTTTGAGACACGTTGAAGCCCTGGCTCGCGAGCATCGTGGGTGCCCAGCTGAACATCGTATAGCTCGCGAGCAGGCAGAAGAAAAATCCCATCCATAGCGCGAGAGTGTTGCGGCGCATGTCGCTCTGCAGAAGCAGCGCGAGCGGCGGTCGATCGGACGAGATCGAGCGCTCGATGAGGATCGAGTCACTGGGCAAGTCGATCTTGATTCGGCGCAGGAGCGTCAGGAGCGCCGCACGCCGCTGCGGTTGTCGGACCAGAAACAAGGGTGATTCAGGCAGGCTCGCGACGAAAAGAATTCCGAGCGCGAGCGATAGTCCGCCCGACACAATGAAGTAAGTGCGCCAGCCGAAGCGCGGCAACACCACTGCGCCGAGGACACTCGCGAGCAGTCCACCGACGGCGATGAACATCATGCCGATGGCAATGGCGAGGCTCCGCTGCCGTAGGGGGGTGGACTCGGCAATCAGGGCAGCACCGTTGGGCAGCGCCGCTCCGATGGCGATGCCGCCGATGAAGCGCACGATGAGCAGTTGGCCCGTCGTGGAAGCACCCGCGGCCACGAGCGTCATGAGGCCGAATAGCAGCACGCTCGCGATGAGGCCGAACCGACGGCCGATGCGATCTCCGATCATCCCGCCTGCGGCCGCGCCGATCGTGACGCCGATCAAGCCGGCACCGGCGATGGAGGCGAAAGCCGCCCGCGTGACGTGCCACTCGGCTATGAGTGCGGGAATTGCGAGCCCCAGGGCCTGGTTTGCGAGGCCATCGACGGCGAATGCGCTCGCGATGAGCGCCAGCGTCAGCTTCTGGTACGCACTCCAGTGCCCCGAATCGATGGCGGCTGCGACGTCGACGGACTGCGTAACGACGGATGAGTCCACGAATCGCTCCGTGATCTATCGAAACAGTATGCAATTATGTAGACATTCAGTCCACAGAGCAACGCCGGTGGTTGCCGGTTCAATGCGAGCTGCTGATCGGAGCGCCGTGGGCTCGCCACCTTCTGGCGACTTCGAATATACTCGTCGCAGCCGCTACAAGATCGAATGCAATGAAGGACAAGACGAAGAGCGCCGATCTGCCAGCCGTCATTGCCGATGAGATTCGCTCACTCGTCACTCGTGGCGTGTTCTCTCCAGGGCTGCAGTTGCGCCAGGTCGATCTGGCCGAGCGCTTCGGCGCGAGTCGCGTTCCGGTGCGTGAGGCACTGAAGCTCCTCACCGCCGAGGGTGTCGTCGCTCACGATCCGAATCGCGGCTTCTTTGTCGCCGGATTGTCGAGCGATGAAGCACGCCAGCTCTATCGCATGCGTCACCTCCTCGAATCCGAGGTGCTCTCGACCATCGCATGGCCAAGCAAGCAGCAGCTCTCCGAGCTTAGCGATCAGGTCGATCGGCTCGAGGAGCTGATGAAGGGAGGCAACCGCGCGGAGTGGGCCATCCAGCACCGGCACTTCTATCGGATGGTATTCGAGCTCTCCCCGCAGCGCGTTTTGGTGCAGGAAGTGCTGCGCCTGTTGCGCATGACTGATCGCTACCGCTCGCTCGGTCCGCGTGATCCCTCCGAGAACAATGTCGTCTCCGAGCGGCACATGATCAAGGCACTCTCCGCGCGCGACCGGCAGCGTCTGCTGCGGGTTTTCGAGGAGGATCGCGGCCGGATCGAGGAAGGCCTCGTCGGTAGTCTCGTGGCCCGCGGCATGTAACGAGTCGTCGGGTACGCACGTGGTGGCCTCACCCCTGCTGGATGCCCACGCGCTGATCCGATCCGACGATCTCGCACGCTATCCCTTCCAACCCCTCGGGCCGCCACTCGAGCCGCGCGAGCGAGAGCAGGGGCACACCGATACGCAGCTCCTCGCCGTGCTCGACGATGCGCAAGTCGAGCGTGCCGTCCTGGTGCAGCGCGGGCGGCTGTACGGCTACGACAATCGCTACGTATGCGATGCCGCCGCGGCACATCCGGATCGCCTCCAGTACGTTTGCCAAGTCGATGCGCTCGAGCGCGAGTGCGAGCGCCACGCGCGCGACTGGCTGGCCCGCGGCGCCGTCGGAGTGCGCTTCATGGAGGCGGTGCGGGGCGTCGACCTCGGCTGGCTCGACGGCGAAGGCGCGCAGCTCGTGTGGCGTGTCGCGTGTGAGCAGGGCGTGCCGGTCAATGTGCACCTCTTTGGCTGGAACCGCAGCGCGGGACTTGCTGCGCTCCTGCGGCTGCTCAGCGCAACGCCACCGCAAGCCCTGGTGCTCGACAGCCTCGCAGGCACGACGGTCGAGTCGGGGCCGCCCGACTACGGCATCGACGCGCCATTGCGTGCCGTGCTTGCCTTTCCGGGAGCGTATTTGAAGCTAACGGGGACGACACTCGCGCGGCTCGCCACCGCGAGGCTGTCTGCCGCCGCGCTCCTCGAGCGGCTCGTGAGCGAAGTCGGCGTGCAGCGCCTGTTGTGGGGCACCGACATCCTCGGCCCCGGGCAGACGTATTCGAGTGTGATCGCCCAGATGCGCGCGGCGACCGCGGCGCTCTCGCCTGCGGCGCAGGCGCGGGTGTTGCACGGTACCGCTGCGGCGCTCTATCCCTTGCGCTAGCCGAAATTGTCATACAAGATCCGCTGATCATTATCTTGGCACGCGCGGTGCGGCGCGTCGTCCGTGGGAGTCCCTCATGGCGGATGTCGGTTTCATTGGATTGGGCGTCATGGGTCGGCCGATGGCGCAACATCTGCTGCGTGGCGGCCATCGCCTGTTTATCCATACACGCAAGGCCCCACCGCCCGAGCTGCTGCAGGCGGGCGCGAGCGCTTGTGATTGCGCGCGCGCGGTGGCTGAGCGTGCCGCGACGATCATCCTCATGCTGCCCAACACGGCGGACGTGCGCAGCGTGCTCTTCGGCCCCGACGGTCTGGCAGTCGCACTGGAACGTGGCAAGCTCGTCATCGACATGAGCTCGATCGCGCCCGGCGCCACCCGCGAGTTCGCCCGCAAGGTGACCGATGCAGGCGCGGAGTATCTCGATGCGCCAGTCTCGGGCGGTGAGACCGGGGCAAAGGCCGGTACGCTCACCATCATGGTGGGCGGTCCACAGGTGAGCTTCGATCGGGCGCGCCCGCTGTTCGAGCTCATGGGCAAGAACATCACGCTGATTGGTGATCACGGTGCCGGGCAGACTGCGAAGGTCGCGAACCAGATCATCGTGGCGCTCACGATCGCAGCCGTGTCCGAGGCGCTGATGTTCGCATCCAAGGCGGGGGCGGATCCGGCGCGGGTGCGCGCAGCGCTGATGGGCGGCTTCGCGAGCTCGCGCATCCTCGAGGTGCATGGCGAGCGCATGTTGAAGCGGCAGTTTGCGCCCGGGTTCCGCATTGCCCTGCATCGCAAGGACCTGGCGCTAGCCCTCGAGGGGGCGAACGAGCTCGGCATGCCGCTGCCGCAGACGGCGCAGTGTCAGCAGCTGCTGAACGGGCTGCTCGCCTCCGGTGACGGCGCGCTCGATCATTCCGCGCTGGTGCACATCTACGAGCGACTGGCCGCACACCAGCTGGGGTCAGGCAATTTGGCTCACCAGGGAAGCGGCGTTCCGTCGTAGAGCAGGAAGCGCGCCTCACGCGCGTAGTCCGCCGCATCGATTGTGTGGATCATCCGTGCCACGGCAACGGGCGTCTCCAGCGAGTCCGATCCCAGGGGCGTGCGGTCGCCGCGCTGCTCGCGGTATTCGAAGAAGCGCTCCGTCCGGACCATCCCCGGGTGAAGGAGCAGCACTCCGATGCGCTCGCTGCTCAGCTCCTCAGCCATGACCTGCATGGCGCGGTTCAGCGCCGCCTTGCTGGCGCGATAGAAAGTCGCGCCGCCGCCCGCAAACGGTTGCGTGAGCGAGCCGTTCGTCGAGCTCATGCATACGATCTGGCGCCTCTGGCCGGCGCGCAGGTGAGGCAGAAAGGCCTGCGAGACAAGCAACGGCCCCATCACATTGACGGCGAGGATCCGCTCGAGCAGTGCAAAGCGAAACGCGCCGATGCTCTGCGTCGTGAAGCTGCCGTCGGGTTCGCTGTAGACGCCGGCATTGTTGATCAGGACGTCGATGGGAGAGCTGCGCAGGCGATTGGCAAGCGCGCTGACTTGCGCCTCATCGGCCACATCCATCGAATGGATGGCGAGATTCGCATGGCGTTGTGCCAGCTCGCGCAGCTGGGGTGCCGCGGCGTTGCCTCGGTAGGTCGCAAGCACGCGCCAGCCAAGCGCAGCGTACTGTCGGGCGAACTCGAGACCGATGCCGGCGTTTGCGCCCGTGACGAGGACGGTGAGAGCCGGTGCGCTCACGAGCCGATGCGGAACAGTCGGCGTGCGGAGCCGGCAAAGATTTGCTCCCGCACGCTCAGTGGGTGTTGCGCGAAGAGCTCGAGCGTCCAGGCGAGGGCGTTGCCATACCCCTCGCGCGAGGAGACGACCGGGAAATCGCTCGCCCACGCGAGGCGCTCCGCGCCATACACGTCCAGCATGTCGAGCGCGACACGCGCGGGTGCGAGATCCAACGTGCGTCCGCCTGCGGGCAGCTGCGGTGCGCGCTTCACGAGCTGACCGAGGGGGGGAACTTTCAGGTGTAAGTTGGGAAAGCGCGCGAGTGCCTTGATGCCATCGAGCGTGGCGGGGCTGCCGTCGCAGTCGGGTCGTCCCCAGCCGCCCAGATGCTCCGCCAGCACGCTCACGGACGGAAAGGTGGCGAGAAGGTCACAGAACTCGGCGCTGAGGAAGCTCGCAGCCGGGCCCACGCAACTCACGGTGAGCTGCGCCTCGGCGGCCACGCGCCAGAGTGCGTACGGATCTCCCCCGGCCGCGCGCGTGTCGGGTCGCATACGCACGCCGCGCGCGCCCGCCGCGGCCAGGACACGCAACTTGGTGGCGGCATCCGTCGCAGCGGCATCCACGGCGACGAGGCTGGTGAAGCGCCCGGGATAGCGCTCCAGGCATTGCGCTTGGTAGGTGTTGTCGGTCTGCCCGAGCAGCTGAGTCAGGATCGCGTGCGCGACGCCGTGACGCTCCATATGAAACAGCAGAGTCTCGACCGGCTCGAACCACACGGGCGATACGTGGCAGTGGGTGTCGATCACTTCCATCAGTACGCCTCCCGTTGGCAACTCGCTGGTTACACGATCTGTGGACAAAAGAGCCTACAATTCGGCAGACTATTTGACCAGGGGCATTGCGCCCGAAACAGGCCTCGGTCGTGGCGACGCAGAAGGCGCACCTCATCATCCTGCCAGGTTCGATGTGCGATCGCTGGGCCTATGCGCCGCAGATCGAGGCGCTGTCCGTTGACCACGAGATCCGCGTGCCGCATCTGCTCGAGGTGGCCTCGCTCGAGAGCATGGCGGAGAGGGTGCTGTCGGACGGACCGCCGCGCTTCGCGCTCGTGGGGCACGGGATGGGGGGCCGCGTCGCGCTCGAAGTGATCCGTCGCGCGCCCGAGCGCGTCACCGCACTCGGCCTCATCGGGACGACAGTTCACCCGGTCCGCGAGGGCGAGGCGGCGCGTCGCCAGACGCAGATCGACCTCGCATACCAGTCAGGCATGGCGGCGCTTGCCGCGGCATGGCTGCCACGCGTTCTGCATCCCTCACGCCTACAGGATGCGACGCTCATGGAAGGCTTGGTGCAGATGTACGGTCGCTTCACGCCCGAGGAGTACGAGCGAGAGGTACGCGCGCTCCTGCAACGACCCGATGCGCGCAGCGTCGTGGGTCAGATCGTCTGTCGCACGCTTGTTCTCTCCGGTCGCGAAGATCCGCTGTGCACGCCCGAGCAGTCGGAGGCACTCGCCGCGCAAATACCCGGCGCGCTGCGCGCGCTCATCGACGAATGCGCCCACTTTCCGACTGTCGAGCAGCCTCAGGCGGTGACGCCGTGGTTGACGCGCTTGCTACGACCGGGCTGATTCCGCGGGCCGCTGGGAGCTATCACGCGCTCAGCTGTCCCGCCAGACGCCGCGAGCGATATCGACGACCTCCCCGAGCTTTGCCCACTGTTCCTCCTCAGTGAGGAGATTGCCGTCTTCCGTGCTGGCAAAGCCGCACTGCGGACTCAAGGCGAGCTGATCGAGGCTAACATACTTCGTGGCCGTCTCGATGCGGCGCTTGATGGAGTCGGGGCTCTCGAGCTCACCGCTCTTCGTGGTGATGAGTCCGAGGACGACACGCTTGGGTCCCTTGGGTACGAAGCGCAGGGGCTCAAAGCCGCCGGCGCGATCGGTGTCGTACTCGAGAAAGTAGGCGTCGTAGTCGAGCTGATTGAAGAGCGCATCCGCGACGGCCTCGTAGCCGCCCTGCGCCATCCATGAAGAGCGGAAGTTGCCGCGGCAGATGTGCGTCGAGATCGTCATGTCGGATGGCCGCCCGGCGAGTGTTTCGCGCAAGATCCCGACCCATGTGTTCAACACCTGTTCGGGCGGATCGCCCCGCGCGGCGAGCTTGGCACGCATGTCGCCATCGCAGAGGAAGGCGAGGTTCACGTCATCGAGCTGCAGATAACGGCAGCCGGCCTCGTAGAACGTGCGCAGTGCCGTCCGATAGACGGCGGACAGGTCCGCATAGAAATCCTCAATGCGCGGATACACGCCGCGGTCGACGATGTCGCGCCAGTCCCTCGAGGCCGAGATCAGCATCGTCGGGCAGGGGATCGTCATCTTGGCGACCGCCTGCGTATGGGCTTTGAGGAAACGGAAGTGCTCCACCAGCGGGTGCGCGCCGAAGGCGAGCTTGTCGACGACGATGGGGACCTTCATGGGCCGGCCGCCACCGGGCGCGGCGCCGCCATGGGCGACGGGCGTCAGGTTGCGCGTGACGACCCGGATACCCGGCAGAGCCGCGAAGAAATCGAAGATCCAGCTCTCGCGCCGCAGCTCTCCATCGGTGACGGCGCGCAGACCGAGTGCGATCTGGCGTGCGAGGAGCCCTTCGATGGCAGAGTCCTCGATGCGCTGCAGCTCGGCTGCACTCATCTTCCCCGCTGCCCGCTGGGCCCGAGCTTGCCTGAGGACCAGTGGCCGCAACAGGCTGCCGACTTGATCGGCGCGGAACAAGGGCTTGGGCACGGCGGGGTCCTGCGGTGACGGCGGGAAATCCGAAAAAGAGTATACAAGACTGTAGGCAATACGGAAGTACTGGCACCGCGCTCGCGGCGCGCTGCCTGACCTGCGTGGCCTTGGGGCCGGCAATGCGGGACCTATCGCTGCCGGCGCAGCGCCCACACGAGCGTGAGCGCGCAGCCTACGAAGCTGGCGGCGATCGTGAGCGCCATCGGACGTGCGGTGTGGTCGTAGAAGAGTCCCGACAGCCAGGCGAGCAGCGCTCCAGCAGCAAAGGACGCGGCTCCATAGAGCGCGGCCGTCGAGCCGGCACGCGTGGCATCTGCGGCGAGCGCGCTCGCGAGCGCATTCGATTGTACGAGGCTCACCGTCGAGATCGCGAAGAACAGTGGCGTCGCAAGTCCCGGCAGTCCGCCAAGTCCAGTCAGGGCGACGAGTGCAATCCAGCTGGCTACGACCAGGCAGCACACGACGGTGGCCCGCTGCACGGTTGCGACCGGGTAACGGGCGAGGAGCAGTCGATTGAGCTGGCTCGCGCCGACGAGGCCAATCGAGTTCAAACCGAAGAGGAGGCTGAACTGCGCCGGGGTGCGATGGTAGACGTCGATAAACACGGAAGGCGAAGCCGCGATGTAAGTGAACATCGCCGCACCGTTGAAGGCGCCCGCCGCCAAGAAGCCGAGCAGATGTGGGTTTCGAAGTAGCTGCAGGTAGGCGCGTAGTGGATGCTCGTGGCGCGCCCGCTCGGCAGTAGCCTCGGAGCGCGTCTCGGGGAGCAGCCGCCACAGCCACACTGCGAGCGCGCTGCCGAACACGGCGAGCACGATGAAGATGCCACGCCAGCCCGCCACGAGCAGCAGCGCGGCACCGATGCTCGGCGCGCAGATCGGCGCGATCCCGCCGATCAACGCCAGAAGAGAGAATAGCCGCGCCGACTCCTGCAGTTCGAGTGCGTCGCGGATCACCGCGCGGCTGATCGCGACGCATGCACACGCGCCGAGCGATTGCGCGAGGCGCCCGGCGAGCAGCATGGGTAGGCTCACTGCCAGCGCGCTCATCACGGAGCCGGCAACGAAGATTGCGCTGCCGAAGAGCAGCGGTCCCCGGCGCCCCAGCCGGTCGGACAGCGGTCCGTAGACGAGCTGACCGGCGGCCAGACCCACGAAGAAAATAGCCACGCTCGATTGCACGGACTCGATCGGGACACCGAGGCTCCGGGAAATACTCCCCAGACTCGGCAGGTACATGTCGATCGATAGCGGACCGATCGCGGTCATGGCGGCGAGCAGCGCGACCAGCGCGCGCGGCACGGGCACGGGCAGCACGCGCGCGGGGTGAGTGATGTGAGCGCTCATTCTTGACGCGTCAGGCAAAATCCGCAGACACTAGAGCCTAACATTTTGCCATCGAAGCCGGGCCGGTGCGCTCCGGCAGGGAGGACGCCCGCATGCTGCGTAGCACGGATGGGATCCGAGTGACCCACGCGGGGCGCTTGTCGACGGGTGTCGAGGGCTTTGAAGCGGCAGAAGGAGAGCTGCTCGCAGGGCGGCTCAAGGATTGCGCGGCCTTTGACGAGCTGCTCGATCGGGCGGTGCGGAGCGTGGTGCGCGAGCAGATCGACACGGGAATCGACGCGATCAGCGACGGCGAGCTCGGGCGCTACCGCGGATTTGACTACTATGCGAAGCGCATGAGCGGCATCGAGCAACGGGAGTGCCGCCCGGGCGAGGTGGGCGCGTCGGTGTTCAAAACGCGCGAGCGCGACAAGTTCCGCGGTTACTACGCTGAGGCAGACCGGGAGCGCACGAGCGTCGCGCGGCCGCGGCGCATCGTCTGTACGGGACCCCTGCAGCATCGCGATCTATCGGTGCTGCAGGCGGAGATCGCCCGTTTCGAGGCTGCGCGCACCGGCACCGACCGCGAGGCTTTCTTCCCGGTGATCGCGCCTGGTTGGCTCGATCACTTCATCTTCAACGAATACTACAAGAGCGACGAGGAGTTCATCCACGCCCTCGCTGAAGTGATGGCGCCCGAGTATCACGCCGTGGTCGATGCCGGGCTGATTCTGCAAGTGGATGATCCCGGACTGCCGGATGCGTGGACGACCTTCTTCCCCGAGCCGAGTCTCGAGGCCTACCGTGCCTACGCGCGCGTGCGGGTTGAGGCGCTCAACCACGCGCTGCGCGGCATCCCGGAGGAGCGTGTTCGTTATCATTTGTGCTGGGGCAGCTGGAACGGCCCGCATACCGAGGACATCGCGTTCCGTCACATCGTCGATCTGATGCTCAAGGTAAAGGCCCAGGGCTACAGCTTCGAGGCCGGCAACGTCCGTCACGAGCACGAGTGGAAGATCTGGCGCGATGTGAAACTGCCCCCCGGCAAGATTCTGATCCCAGGCGTCGTGAGTCATCGCACGGCGACCGTGGAGCATCCGGAGGTGGTGTCCGATCGTATCTGCCAGTTCGCGCGGCTCGTGGGTCGCGAGAACGTAATGGGTGGCACGGACTGCGGCATGGGATTCGGCCGCGTGCATCATGAGGTGGGATGGGCGAAGCTCGCAGCGCTCACGGAAGGCGCGGCGCTCGCGACACGCGAGCTGTGGTCCTGAGCGGGGTACTGCCGTTCGGTCAGCGCGACGTGTCGGATGCTACGATGAGGGGGGGCCTGATGGAGAATCTGCAAAAATACCTGCTGCTGTTCTTTCGGGTGTATCTCGGGGCCTTCAACCTCGCGAGCGGCATCAACTTCTTCTTCGGGGTGTGGCCGCAGCCGATCCCTGCGGATGCGCTCGGGGCGGCCTACATGGACGTTACACTGAAGCTCGGACTCTTCCAGTTCGCCAAAGTCCTGGAAATGGTGGGTGGTTTCTTGCTGGTGACGGACTTGTTCGTGCCGCTCGCCCTGGTGCTGCTCTTTCCGGTCACCGTGACGATCTTCATCATGAACGTGTTCTTCTCGCCCATGGTTCACGTGGTGATCTCAGGCGCGCGCAACTTCGCCTTCCACTGCGTGCTGTTTGCTGCTTACTTTGGGCACTACCGCGCGCTCTTCAAGGCGTCGGTCGTCCCGTGGCCGCTCTGGCGCGCTGGAGGTGCGTCTGATGGTTGATCTCACGAGCCCCAATCCGCTGGTGATGACACACTTCGAGCTCATCGCCGCGGTGAGCGCCGTATCGGCGGTGATACTGGCGATCATCATGGACCTCTGGCGCGCACGGCGCCGCAAGCACTGACGACCCGGGCGGGTCACTCCAAGGTCGGGTCGAGCACGACTTTTCCGCTGAGCGCCCGGCTCGCAACGAGTCGATGGGCCTCGGCAGCCTGCGCCAGAGGGAGCACGCGATCGATCAAGACGCGGAGCCGGCCTGCGGCAGCCTCCTTGAGCGCGAAGGCGACATCGAATTCGGTGAAGCCTATGCTCCCCATCACGGCAATCTGATACAGGTAGAGGCGCTGCACGTCGAGCGGCACAGTGCCCCCGCCGTGGCTTCCGGCGGTGACCAAACGGCCGTGGCGGGCGATGGCGCGAAATGCCTGGGCAAACAGCAGCGGATCGGCGATGTTCTCGAACACCACATTGACCCCGTGGCCGTCAGTGATCCGCAGCACCTCCGCCGTGAGCTCCTGCCGCACGTAGTCGATGCCGTAATCCGCGCCGAGGCCGAGCGCAGCCGCCACGCGGGCGGGGGCGCCCGCGGCCGCGATGACGCGTGCGCCCAAGAGCTTCGCGACCTGTACTCCAGCACTACCGAGCCCCCCGGCTGCCCCCATCACGAGCACCCATTCGCCGCTTTTGAGTTGCGCGCGGTCGCGCAGCAGGTTGAAGGCCTGCGGCGCATGGCGCGCAACCACCGTGGCGGTCGCGAAGTCGAGGCCGTCGGGGATGGGCGCCGTGGCCTTCGCAGGCACCCTCACCAGCTCGGCGTAGCCGCCGAGGTGTTGGATCCCGAGTGCATCGAGCGGTCCTTGCGGACGTGTGCGCCACGGCAGCGTCACGACGCGCTCGCCGATGTGTCGTTCGGTGACTCCCTCGCCGAGTGCCCTAATGACACCGGACGGGTCCACGCCGGGAATGTGCGGCAAGCGGATCGGTGCCACATAGGTGCCGGCACGGACGGCGAGATCCAGGGTGCGATTGACCGAGACCGCGTGCACCGCGATCGTGACCTCACCCGGCGCGGCGGTCGGGTCCGGGAAGTCGCGCTCCAGATGCAGCACCTCGGGCGGACCAAATTCGCGAATGACGACGGCCTTCATCCTCGCTCAGGGCCCTGTTTGCGATGGCGCAGTGGGGACGATCATACTCACGATTGCCAGGCGGAACTGTATACTCTTTTCGGCAAGACCGTCGAGTCGGCGCACATTCAACCGAGGCCTAGCATGAGCTCCGCGACACGCGTCCGCTGTATCGCGACCGAGGAGGCGTTCGTCATCCCCGAGTTGAACGAGGCGATGGCGGGTGTTGTGCGTGCCGGCACCGCGTACGATCCGGACATCTACTTCTGGCAGCGTGCCGCCGGCGCGAAGGTGCTCGCGGCGCGGCTGCTCGATCTGCACGCAGAGCGGCTTGCGATCATGGACGCAAACGGCGTCGACATGCAGCTACTGTCTCTGGTGGCGCCGGGCGTGCAGATGTTGAAGGGCGCTGACGCCGCCGCGATCGCGCGCATCGCCAACGATCGTCTCGCGGAGGCGATCGTGCGGCACCCGTATCGTTATGCGGGCCTTGCGACCGTCGCACCGCAGACGCCGGAGGAGGCCGCGCGCGAGCTCGAGCGCGCTGTGCGGCAGCTGCGCCTGCACGGCGTGCTCATCAACTCGCACACCGACGGTCAGTACCTCGATGAGCCTAAGTATCGCCCGATCCTCGAGGCTGCTGCAGCGCTCAAGACGCCGATCTACCTCCATCCGCGCGCACCGATACCCGCCATGGCGGGGGCCTATCGCACCTATACGCTCGAGCATGCGATCTGGGGATTCCAGGCGGAGACGGGGCTGCATGGCTTGCGTCTGATCGTGAGCGGGCTGCTCGATCGACTGCCCGACCTGCGCATCGTGCTGGGGCACGGAGGAGAAGGCCTGCCGTACTGGCTGTCGCGCATCGATACCATGCATCGACAGTTTCAAGTGCCTGAGCGACCGCAGCTCGCCAAGCGCCCGAGCGAATACTTCCGCGAGAATTTTGTGGTCACGACGAGCGGCATGAACTGGGGGCCGGCGCTACGCCTGTGCATCGATGCGCTGGGCGCGGACAAGGTGCTCTTTGCGATCGACTATCCCTTCCAGGACACCGCGGAGGCGCTTGCCGGATTGAATGCAGCAAACCTCGCTCCGGCTGAGCGCGCGGCGATCCTGCACCGCAACGCAGAGCGCGTTTTCGGGATCGCTGTCCACGAGCGGGCGCCGCCGCGACGCTAGCTGTTTCAGACTCTGCGGCTTGCGGGGCGGGCAATAACCGCATACGATCTTGCATATTCTTTTGCGCGTTGGCGGGAGACCCGCATGTCCGCGACACCGGCTTCGCCCCTGATCTGCCTATCGGCCAATGGCAACACGCTGTGCGAGTCCGAGCGTGCTGCCCGCACGCTATTCGTGGCCACGACCGAGGGTATCTACGAGTTCACGCGCTCATCCCCGCAGGCTCCCTGGAGCTTAAGGCGCAAGGACATCCTGGCCGGGCACCATGTGAGCGCGCTGGTCTTCGAGCCGCGCTCCGGACTCCTGTTCGCCGGGCAACACTTCCAGGGCGGACTCGTGGTGAGTGCAGACCGTGGCATGACCTGGCAACCTCGCAACAACGGCTTGCAGTCCGGGCACGTGTACACGGTGCTCGTAAAGTACATCGGCGATCGGACAGTCCTGTATCTGGGAACCGAGCCCGCGATGCTCTATCGCAGCTACGATCTGGGGTCGAATTGGACCGCATTACCAGCGGTGCGCGATGTGCCGGACACCGACAAGTGGCTCTTTCCTCGTTCGGTGCCGCATATCAAGAACATCGCCTCGCATCCTTCTCAACCGCAAACGCTGTACGTATGCGTGGAGCAGGGAGATCTGCTGAAGAGCACCGACGGCGGGCAGAGCTGGCGGCAGCTCACCTCGCTCGAGCGTCCCGACGACAAGTTCAGACGCGACATGCACCGGGTAGTCTTCAGGCGCGACAATGCCGAGGAGCTCTTCCTCACCACGGGCATCGGCCTCTACCACAGCACCACGGGTGGCGATGCGTGGGAGCGGATTACCGATCCGAAATTCGTGCTGGGCTACCCGGACCCGTTCTTCATCGATCCAACGCAGCCCAGCATCATGTACATGACGGGCGCAGGTGCCTCACCTAGCCCGGAGTGGGCTAAAGCCGGCACCGCAAACCCGGTTTTCATGCGCAGCACCGACTCGGGGCGGACGTGGGTGGAGGCGATGAACGGCTTTCGGCGCCCCGTGCGCGGCAACATCGAGGCGGCCGCGCTGCACTACTCGACGGAGGCCGGGCTCGAGCTGTTCGCAGGCACGGCCTGCGGCGAGCTCTATACAAGTCGTGATGGTGCCAGGAGCTGGACACTGGTGTCGGATCAGATCGACCCCGTGTCCAAGGGACCGCATTTCCGACACTTCCTGACGAGCGAGAAGCGCGAGGCGTACGAGAACAAGCTGCGCGGCATCGGCGCGTTCACCTAAAGCGCGCTCGCGATGATTGACAGCCACGCGCATCTGATCGCGGATGATCCGGTCGCCTATCCGCCTTCACCACCTTCCGGGCAAGTAAAGCCCGAGGAGCTGGAAAATCCGATGACGGCCGAGCGGCTGCTCGGCGAGATGGATCGTCACAGCCTGCAGCGCGCGGTACTCGTGCAGCGCGGATCCATCTATGGGTTCGATAACCGCTATGTATGCGACTCCGCGGCGCGCTATCCGCAACGACTCGCCGCCGTGTGCGCGATCGATGCGACGGCGGGGGATGCCGTGAGCGCGGTGCGACGTTGGGTACGAGGCAGTGGAGCCGCGGGTATTCGGCTGATGGAGCTCATCAGGGGTTCCGATCTGTCCTGGCTCGACTCGCTCACTGCGCGCGCGGTCTGGCGGGAGGCCGACACGCTCAAGGTTCCAGTGTGCGTGCATTTCTTTCCGTGGAATCGCACCGCGGGACTCACCGCGCTGAAGGCGATCCTGACGGAGCTTCCTGAGCTGCGCGTCGTGATCGATCACTTCTCGAACATGAATGTGCAAGCCGGACCGCCGGACTACGGCGTGGACGGCTTGCTGCAAGATGTGGCGCAGTTCGCAGGCGTGCATACCAAGTTCACCACCATCCCGCTCGGTCGGTTGCGCGCCGCGGGGATCGACGCGGCACCGATCGTCGCGCGGGTCGTGGAGCTCTTTGGTCCCGAGCGGGTGATGTGGGGCTCCGACATCACGCAGACGCCGGGCACATATGATTACATGGTGGACTTGGGTCGCAAGGCGGTCCGCTCGTTGAGTCGCTCGATCCAAGAGATGCTGCTCTCGGGCACGGCGCAAGCGCTCTACGGCGCGAAGTGGTCCTGAGAGGAGAGGGAGTCGATCCTCATGCGTACGTTCTGGCTCTACGTGGTGGTGCTGACTCTGGCGGCGGTGGGCGTGTGGCGCACCGTGCGACGCGGATCGAAGCGCGAATCGACGGACCGATGAACGCGAAATTCGTCACGGCGCTGCGCATTGTGTTTGGGCTGCATTTCCTGGTGAACGGCGCCAATTTCTTCTTTCACTTCTTCGCTGTGTCAGCACCGCAGAATCCGCTCGCGACCCAGTTCATGAAGGCGATGGTCGAGACCGGCGTCATCTTCACGGCCGTGAAGACCGTGGAGGTCGTCACCGGCGTGGCGCTCCTCGCTAACCGCTTCGTGCCGCTGGCGCTCGTAGTGGCGCTACCGGTGTCGGTGAACGTCTTTTTCGTCGACGTGTTTCTCATCGGCACCTGGTTCGGTGGCTGGGTGCTGGGCGCCGGCACGCTGCTCCTCAACGTGGTGCTGCTCTTCGCTTATTTGAAATACTACCGGCCGATGCTGTGCGCAAAGGCCGAGGTTTGAGGTCTTCGACGCATCGTAGAGCATGGCTGCAGCGGGCGAGTGTCAACTCTGGATTCCACGCGAAGCGAGCGGGGGCGATACGTCGCTCAAGAAGTGACGGCCGACTCCGGGCTCAGACGCTGTGCGACGTTCCAGTGTTCGACGATCTTGCGGTGCGCGATGCGGTAGATGTCGACGCCGGCGGTAGTCCCCGCGCCGTCGCGCCGGATGTAGTGCACCATCACGATATCACCCTCCACCACGACGTGTTCGGCGGTGCGTATCGCGCCAACCTCCGTGGAAACGCTCGTCAGGTGCCTCAGATAGGCAGTGCGATCGCCGAAATGGGCACCACCTGCCTCGTGATCGACGAATGAGGGTCCAAGGAGCCGCGCTACGGCTTCCTGCGGCCGATGTTCCGTGAAGGCGATGCGCTCGAAGGTGAGGGCGACTTCCTGCGGCGTCATCGAGGCGTTCTCGACGCTTGCGTAGTGAGCACTGCTCCGGGGACCGTGTGCAGAGGTCGTCCAGCCTTCAAAACCGGCGGTGGCGGCAACGCCGCCGAGGATGCCGAGCACGTGTACCCAGGGTCGCAGGTGATTGCCCCGGCCGTTGCGAGCGCGTGGGACGCGTTGCTCGGGAGCAGCGCAACCGAACAACGCTCCGAGCCCGGCAACACTCGGGTCACCCTGGTTGAACGCGAGCATGGGCAGGAAGCGGTCCAGGTGGCCGAGGGCAATGATGGCGTTCAAGGCAATCACGACGACGCCCGTGACGATGCTGAAGAGATCGCCGTTTGCCACGATGTTCAGATGCGCGATGGAAAAGGAGATCGGAAAGGCGAGAACCGTGGCGAGTGGGACCCAGCGATTCGCCAGAAACGCGATCCCGGTGAGGGCCTCGAGTGACTTCACGACGGCGAACAGCTTCGAGTGAATGAGCGCGCCGATGAGCTCGTGCGACAGCGGCGAGGAGCCGCTCGGCTGAGGAAAGAATGTGACGAAGAAATTGAGCCCGTTATACAGAAACCACGCGCCGAAAAAGAACTGCACACAGTACACCAGGAGCTGAAATCCGCGCCGCGCCGTGCGTGGCCGGACCGACTCCGCTGTGGTGCCCATGCCGCCGCTCTCCGTCTAGAACATGCTGTGCCGCGGAGAGACTTTCTCGGACACCGCCTGTCCGACCCCCCAATGCTCCACGATGAGGCCATTCTTCACGCGAAAGATGTCGACCCACGCGGTACCGCGATCGCCCGGAGCGCGCGTCGTGTTATGAAATACGACCGCGCGGTCCTTGTCCGCGATCACTTGGTAGATCACGTCCTGCATCTGCTCGCCCGGCTTCCAGCCCCGTGTCTCAAAGAAGCGGATGGTGGCTTCCTTGTCCGTGCCGGCCTCGTCCTTGGCGAAGTCCGGATAGCGCTCGACGAAATCATCCGCCAAGTACTTCTTCATCGCACCGACCGGGTCGTGGTCGAAGAAGGCCATCTGATTGAAGGCGTTCACGACCGCCGCGGGAGACTTGTCACCCGGCGCGAAAGCCTTGCGCTGCGCCTCGGTCTGTGGCGGATTGGAGGGCGGGATCGGCGGTTCATGGCTCGCTGTTGCCTTGGGCACAGGAGCCGAGACGGGACCGCTCGATTGCGCGTGGACCGCGAGCGCGAGCAGTGTCCCGGCGGCGGCGCCGAGCAAATGGCCATATCGAGGGCGTGCGCGTGCGGACATGACGGCGCATCCTGTGCGAGGGTGATGGGGCGATTTTAGTAGCCCGGCGCCAGAGTGTCGAGCAAAGTTGCATACACTCTGGAGCCACACGGCGACAGCGTGGAACTCACGGCCACGCGGAGGCCATCCCATAGGGCACGAGGCTGATGACCGCCTCGATCAGCACGATGCGCCCGGCGGAGATCTTGAAGAGCTCCGCAACGATGTAGCTGTAAGGGCTCGGCAGCGGCGCGGACAGCTTGACCCCGGTGTGCGGCGTCACGGCTAGTACGCCGTCGTGATCGAACAGCGATAGAGCGAGCACGAGCCCCCGGGTCTCATCGACGAGCGGGTAGCGGCGTGCGCGGACACGGCTCACGAAAGACAGCGTTTGGCTCGCGAACTGCTGTTCGCAGCTCAGACGGCTCACCGCGGCGTTGAGCGGTGGTGACGTGACTCCCGGAAAGGGATCGGGGTTATTCGTCGTGCGCAGGCCGTTCTCGATGCGATTGCACCGCCCATCAAGGGGCGGGAGCGGCTTTGTGGAGTCCGGCAGACGCTCGAAGTAAGCCTCTGCGACTTCGATCAGAGCCGTGCGTGAGCGGCGCGCAGCGGGCTCCAGATCTTGCAAGATAAGATCGCGGGCCTGATCCCAACCCTCCGGCCGCAGGAAGCTCGCGGTCTCGCGGCGTGCGACGATCGTCTCCAGCTCGGTCACTTGCCCCCGGGCGACCTTGAGGCGTGCGAAGGCGAGCGCGGCGCGGGCCCCTTCGGTGATGCGTGCCATCGTCGCGACTTCGCCGCGCTCCTCATCGAGGATGGCGATGTCTGGGGAGTCCGCGGTGCTCACGGTCTGCCACAGTCCAACGCCGAGCCGCAGACGTACATTGTTTTCAGTGAACGTGAGCGTTGCGGCGTGTGGGAGTCGCCCCGGATCGTGCGCGAGCAGCGCGGTCCAGTACGAACGCGCCAGCGCTTCGAGGCAGGTGCGATCGCATACCCCGGCCGCGGCTGCGATCGCGGGCACGGCGAGCCACAGCGCAGTGAGTAATGGCATGAGATATCGGGTCATATTGCCGTTTCTATTGTATGCTATTTATGCCTAGCAACTAGAGTCAGGAATCGGCCATGCCCCGCGCACCCTTTCGAGCTGATCATGTCGGTAGCCTCTTGCGGCCGAATGAAGTCGTGGAGGCCCGCGCCAGGCACGTGCGCGGCGAACTCTCCGACCGCGAGCTCGCGGCCGTAGAGGATCGCGCTATCGAGGCGCTGATCGATACGCAGCAGTCGCTTGGATTGCGCTCGGTCACCGATGGTGAGCTACGGCGCGAGAATTGGTCACTCGATTTCATAAGCGGACTGGAAGGCACGCGCGTCGTCCTGCGCGAGATCCCCGCCACGCTGAGGGGCGGTACGCAGCATCCGGCGCGCACGATGAAGGTGACGACGGTGGTGGGCAAGATCCGCTTCAACGGCCACCGCTTGATCGAGCACTTTCGCTTCCTCGGGGCGCACGTCCGCGGCGCGACGGCCAAGACGACGATTCCTTCCCCCACTATGCTTATCTCAGCATCGCGTGACTGGCGCGAGTCGGTCGACCGCACCGTGTACCCGGACGTGCAGGAGCTGTATCACGATCTCGGCACTGCCTATGCTGCAGCCATTCGCGCCTTCTACGACGCCGGATGCCGCTATCTGCAGCTCGATGACGTGAACCTCGCCTATCTCTGCGATGCGGCGATGCGCGATGCGATCAAGGCGCGCGGAGATGACCCGCAGGCGCTGCTCGACACGTGGATCCGTACCCTCAACACGGCCATGGTGGGCCGTCCCCCGGATCTCGCACTGACGACACACATCTGTCGCGGCAACTTTCGCTCGACATGGTTTGCGCAGGGCGGCTACGAGGCGATCGCCGAGGCAATCTTCAATCGGCTCGACTATGACGGATATTTCCTCGAGTACGACTCGGAGCGCGCCGGCGGCTTCGAGCCGCTGCGATTTGTTCCGAAAGGGAACAAGCGTATCGTGCTCGGCCTCGTCACGACGAAAACGGGCAGCCTTGAGGATAAGGTCGCGATACGCCGGCGCATCGATGCGGCAAGCCGCTACGTGAGCATGGATCAGCTTTGCCTGAGTCCTCAGTGCGGCTTCGCGAGTACGCACGAGGGGAACGACCTCACGGACGGGCAGCAATGGGCGAAACTCGGGCAGATCGTCGAGCTGGCGCGCGACGCGTGGCGGGATGCCTAGGAGCTTCCCGCGCGCTGCGGGCCACGCGGCACTTGCGCTCCTGATCTGGATTGTTGGGTATCCGTTCGGCGACGCGCAGGACGCAGCCATGCCTCCTGTGGAGCTCGACGCGTTGCCCGCGATCCCCACACTCGCTCCCGTGATGACGTGTGCCGCACTCGGGCAGCAGGATTTCACGAGCATTGCACTAGCGCCGACCAGCATCGCCTCGGCCAGCGTGGAAGCAGCGCAGGGCAAGCGCAGTGAGTTTTGCCTGATCAAGGGGATCATTGCCCCACAGATCCAGTTCGAGCTGCGGCTCCCCACGCAGGGCTACACGGGCCGCTATCTGCAGGCCGGCTGCGGCGGTGCGTGTGGCGTGCTCCGCGAGCACGTCTCGCCACCGTGCGAGAGCCGGCGCGTCTTCGATGGCTCCTTCGCGGTAAGCTTTGAGAACTCCGGTCATGTCGGTGCAGATCTAGTCGACACGATCTGGGCGCTGCACGCGCCGCAGCTGCGGCGCGACTTTGCCTATCGCGCAGCACATGTCATGGCCATCGTTGCGAAGACTCTCCTGAGTGCCTACTACGGTCGACCGCCCGTGCACTCTTACTTTATCGGTTGCTCGGACGGGGGAAGAGAAGGGCTCACTGAGGCACAGCGCTACCCAGACGACTTCGATGGCATCGTGGTCGGGGCTCCTGCCTACTTCATCACGCAGATGCCGCTGCGGATCATCTGGGAATCCCAGCACGGCCTGGACGAAAACGATCATCCGGTGCTCACGGAAGAATCGCTGTCGCTGTTGCACCGAGCCGTGCTCGCAGCCTGCGATGCGCTCGATGGATTGCAGGATGGACAGATCGATGACCCTCGGGCCTGTCATTATGATCCGAGCGCGCTTGTGTGCCGTCCCGGACAAACGACGAGCTGCATCACACGCACGCAGAGCGAGGCAATGCGCGCCTACTACTCGGGGCCGGTGGACGAGCGTGGACGGCACTTGTACCTGGGCGGCGAACCCTACGGCTCCGAGCTCACTTGGAGGCAGGCGTTCTCCTCTATGGGCGCCACGCTCGGCACGCATCAGATTCGCTTCATGATTTACGACGGCGAGCCGCCGGCGGGATTTAACTGGCGTACCTGGAAGCCCGACGCGGCGGCGCTCGCCGACCTGTTTCGACGGGGCGGCTACTACAACGCCTCGAACCCCGATCTGCGACGTTTCCGCGCCGCCGGCGGCAAGCTCGTCATCTGGCAAGGAGCGGCCGACAGCGCGGCTGGGCCGTATGCTCTATTTGATTACTATCAGCGCGTGCGCGATGTAGTGGGTGGCTTCGCCGGCAGTCAAGCCTTCATGCGGGTGTTTCTCATCCCGGGCGTCTATCACTGCGAGGGTGGGTACGTTCCTTATCAGGAAGATTTCCTCGGTCCCGTGGTCCGCTGGGTGGAGCAGGGGATCGCGCCCGAGAGCATCTTGGCGACGGCGCAGCTGCCGGACGGCGCCGTGCGTCGCAGACCGGTGTACGCCTATCCCGAGCGAACCCGCTTTCGCGACTTTCGCGGCGCTGACATCAATCGCCCAGAGAGCTTCACCGCGCAGCCTGCGCGCCAGGACATCGATGATCACTACGACTGGCTCGGTGCCGCGATGACCAACGGCCCTGCGCCCTGAGTGCTGCGAGAAGCAGATGAATCACCGCGAGAACCCGTTGCGCATGCTCGTCCCGCTGCTCGCCGTGCTTGCACCCGCGCTTGCCCTTGCGGCGGCGTCTACACCCGCGACCGGTGATCTGCATGAGAGCTATCTGTTCACAGAGACAAAGGAGATCATTCCGTATCGGCTCTACCTGCCCCGTTCCTACGACGGATCCCATGCCTATCCCCTCGTGGTCGTGTTGCACGGCTCGTCGACCACGGCGGACGATGTCATCGAGGTTCCGGGCCTGAAGGAGATCGCCGAGCAGCGCGGCGTGATGCTGCTCGTCCCGCAAGGCTACAGCGCCTTCGGCGGCTATGGCGACATCTATCCGGTGGTCGTGACGCGCGAGGCGGCTGCGCAAGTGGACACGCTGCTCGCGGCCTCGCGCCCCGGCGCCCACGCGCCCAAGGGGATGACGCGCCCGCTGGCCAACCTGCCGCCGGCTACGCCCGAGGACTACGCCGAGCTGAAGATGAATGGATTGACGGATCCGCACGTCTCCCAGTGGAGTGAGACGGATACGCTCAATGTTCTCGCGCGCGTGCGCGCGGCCTACCGGATAGACGCCACGCGCATCTACCTCATGGGAAACTCGATGGGGGGCGGCGGCACTGCCTACCTCGCCGCGCGACATCCCGAGATCTGGGCGGCGATCGCTCCATCGGGGGGGCCGTTCGCCGCCTGGAGCTATCCCTACTTCCAATTGCGCGAGCATCACATTGCAGCGCTTTTTGTGCACGGCGATCGCGATGAGTATTCGCACTGGAAATGGTCCCAGGCCATCGTGCAGCGTGCACAGCGCGAGGGAGTCGACGCGCGACTGCTGGTGGTCGCGGGGGGCAATCACGTTCAGGCCTGGCGCATGGTGCTGCCGCAGACGTTCGATTTCTTGCTGCATCATCACAAGGAGTCCGTTGGCCGCGCCGGCGAGAAGCCTCGATGAGAGCCGCGGCGCACGAGAGGTGGCGCGCGCCGCGCCGCACTACCTCCCTGCGGATCGTTGAGCTCACGGTTCTGGCGTGTACGTGTATGGCAGCCGCAGCGTCCGCGCCGCCGTTCTTTCCAGCGAGTGCCGAGCGTGGGGCAGCCCTCGCAGTCACGTGCCTCGCCTGTCATGGACCCCCCAACGCGCCGGTGGGATCTCCGGCGGTACATCCGCCGAAGCTCGTAGGTCAGCGCCCGGAGGCCATCTACCTTGCATTGCTCGCCTATCAAAGCGGCGCGCGCGTGAGTCCGATTATGGGACCGCTCGCCGCCGCCTTATCGCTCCAACAGATGCGCGACCTCGGGGCCTATCTGGCCGCGGAAGGACCCGTGCGCCCGCCCACGCCGGCGGGGTCGGACAGTTGGGCTCACGAGAAAGTGCATCGCGACTGCACGTCCTGTCACGGTGAGACCGGCATGGGCGAGATGTGGGGAATGCCGGTGCTCACCGGGCAAAATGAGGATTACCTGATCGCGGCGCTGAATGCCTATCGGGACGGCACGCGTCGCGACCCGACGATGGGTCCGATCGCGAAGCGTTTGACTCGGCAAGAGCTGGAGCAACTTGCCGGGTACTTCGCGAGGCAAACTCATCTGAGGCTCACCCGGTGAGGGGTCATCGCCGCTGCGGATCTTTCCTTGGGATCGTCTGGACGCTCATCCTTTCCACGGCCTGCGATCGGGCGCGTGATGCCGTCGAGCGTCCGCGCGCCGACACGCCCGCGGCCGTCGCCTCGACCCTGCAGATGTTGCCCATCCCCGCTGGGCGCTTCGTGATGGGCACTGATCCCGCCGTGAGCTTCCAGAACGGCTTTCCCGCGCACACTGTGCGGGTGCCAGCCTTCCGGCTGTCACGCTTCGACGTGACCTTCGATCAGTTCGATGCCTTTGCTCGCGCCACCCGCCGAGAGCTGCCCGTCGATGAAGGCTGGGGCCGTGGCGCGCGACCCGTGATCCACGTCAGCTGGCGCGACGCGCAGGCCTTTGTCGCGTGGCTCAATCAGGGCACGGGTCGGCACTTCCGCCTGCCGAGCGAGTCCGAGTGGGAGTACGCCGCGCGCGCGGGCACCACGACTCTGTACTGGTGGGGAAACGCGCCCGACCCGGACGAGGCGAATACGGCTACGAACGCCGGACGGGATCACTATCCCCATACTTCTCCGGTGGGGGCGTTCCCGCCCAATCCCTGGGGCCTCTACGACGTATCGGGCAACGTGTGGCAGTTCGTGGAGGACTGCCGTCACGGTAGCTTCGAGGGCGCGCCTGTCGATGGACACCCCTGGATGGAGGAACCGTGTGACAGCCACATCGTGCGCGGCGGCGGCTTTGGTAGCATTCGGCGGGGAATGCAGGTGGCGGCGCGCGCCGCGGCGGGGGAGACTTGGAACTCGGCGGAGATTGGTTTCCGCCTGGCCGAGAATCCCTAGCGGTGCAGATGGTGCGCGAGCCTGAAGAAGGCGAGGCCGGCGAGGATCATGCTCACCGGCGCGCTCAGCATGGAGTAGCGAATCGCCGTTGCGCCGACGGCTGCCGCGAGATGCTCGTTCAATGCGCCCACCAGCGGCGGCCCGAAGCTCTGCCCGATGAGATGGAAGATGAGCAGGTAGAGCGCGACACCGAGTGCGCGCATGCGCTCATCGACGACCGTCACGAGCAATGCAAACGTGCAAGGCGTCGCGCCGCTCACGAGCAACGTATCGAGTCCGAGCCCAGCCTGCCACGCGCGCGAGTCACTCGCGAGCAGGAACAGCACCTCGGCCGGGCCGGCCAGCAGGCACAATAGTGCCGGTAGCCAGGCGAGCCAGCGTCCATCGCGGCGCATGAAGAGCGTGACGAGGAGTCCGCCACCGAGCGACGCGGCGATTCCGAAGAGTCCACGGTACAGACCGAGGTAGCCGCCCGCCGCCTGGCTCGCCAGGCCATGCACGCGGAGCAGAAACGTCGGCGACCACGCCGTCATGACTCCGTAGCTCACGCTGAGCAAGGTGCCCCCGAGCACGAGGAGCTGAAACGCACGCGAGCGCAGCGCGAGCAGCATCGCATCCCTGAGTTTGAGCCGCTCGGCCGGCATCGCGGCGACGGCCACACTCCGCCCCGGCGCTTCGCGGACCGTGAATCTCATAATAATGGCGAGCAGCAGCCCAATTGCACCCATGAGGTAGAACGCGCTGCGCCAGCCGTGCTGCGCGCTCACCCACCCGACCAGCGGAAAGCCGAGCATGATGCCGAGCGGTGCGCCGCAGGTAAGCACTGAGAAAGCGGCCGCGCGAGAGCGCGGCAGGAAGTGATCTGCGATGAGCGCCGATGCCGGCGCCGTGGTGGTCGCTTCGCCCAGGCCGAGTGCGACGCGCGCCGTGGCCAGCTGCAGAGTAGTGGTCGCGAGTCCCGTCGCCGCCGTGACCACACTCCAGAACGCAAGCCCGAGCAGGATGATCTGGCTCCGACTCCAGCGATCGGCCAGCCAGGCCATGGGCAAGCCCGCAACGGCGTACACCAGCATGAAGGCCGGACCGGCCAATAGCCCGAGCGTCGTGTCGGAGAGGTGCAACTCCTGCTTGAGCACCGGGAGGACCAGCGACAGCATGTTGCGGTCGACGCTGTTCAACGCAACGATGGCGCAGATCACGAGGAGCGTGACGAGGGGCGAGCGTCCGGATGCTGCGGTGAGCCGAGCGTTCACACGCTACAGATTGCTCGAAAATAAGGTCATCGGGCGCACGAGGCTGAACGACGCGAACCTTGCGTCGGGTGCAAGGATTCGCTGCAAGACCCGGGCTCAGAAGCTGCGCTTGAGACTGACCGTGAACTCACGCGGCGGCGCAATGAGGCGAGTATCGAGTCCGAGGGTCGCAAAGCCGAAGCCGTTCGTGTAATAGATCTTGTTGGTGAAGTTGGTGACGCCCACGGCGGCCTGCCAGCGATCATCCGTCGTGTCGTAAGTCAGCCGGCCGTTGGCGAGACCGTATGCCGGCAGCCGCAGGAAATCGACTGTCGTGACGGCATCGTAGTTCGCGTTCGCCGGATCTGTGTAGACAGAGGAAGTGTACTGCCAGTCGACCCGGGGCGTGAGCGTTCCGTGACTGCCGAGCGGAATGGTGTAGGCAGCCGAGACGTTGTACTTCTCCTTGGGAGTGAAGGGTGGCACGTTGTTGAGCGTGACCAGCGATGCGATCGCATCGGGGGAGAGTGACGTGTAATGAAAATCGAGGTAGCTCGCCGAGGCCGAGAGCAGCAGTCCAGTGATGGGCCGCAGTTCAAGCTCCAGTTCCACGCCCTTCACGTCGGCACTGCCCGCGTTAAAGGGCTCGGCCGATAGCGGGAAGCCCTGCGCACCGTTCTGGTTGATAAGGACGATGTCTTTGAAGTCGTAGTAGAACGCCGCGAGGTTCGCGCGCGCCTTGTGGTCGAACCAGTCGCTCTTGATGCCGATTTCCGTCGCATTCACCGTCTGGGGATTGTAGGGGACCACCTGCGCGACGACGAAGGGCTTGGCGTTGATTCCGCCACCCTCGTAGCCGGTGGAGTACTGCACGTAGGTCATGAGGCTATCATTCCACCGGTAGTCGAGGTTGATGCGGTAGTCGGTGTGGCTGCCGCTAAAGTTGCCGTTGGCACCGTCGAGCGAGCCCACGATGAAGGCGGGTAGGCCATCGGGGCCGAGTCGCGAGAAGTGGTAGGTCTTGTCGTCATCGGTGTAGCGCACGCCCAGCGTGAGATTCAGCCGTGGCAAGAGGTGTACGATCGCTTGTCCGAACCCTGCCTTGCTCGTGGAGTGGACGGGATCGTTGGTGATGAAGTCGAGCGGTGGCGAGAGGACCCGGTTTTGGAGTCGGCCTTCGGAGTCAAAGTAGTAGCCACCCAGCGTCCAGTCCAGCAGCTGACCCACCGAACCTGACAGCCGCAGTTCCTCGGTGAACTGGTGATAGAGGCTGTGAACATAGGCCATGTTCACGTCGATCGGGCTGTTGTCTCCGTCGTAGCCGTAGGCAGAATCAAGGTCCCGATAGGCAATGATGTTCCGCACATCGAGGTTGGAGGTGGCTCTCCAAACGATGTCTCCCGAGACACCGTATGAGTCCGTCGAAGTGTTCGGACTGACCGTGTAGCCGGTTGCCGGATCGAGATAGTTGGCGTAGGAGAGGTAGGGATTATTCTTCGGTACAAAGCGCGAGTCGTACGGGACTCCATCCAACATTGCCGCTGGATAGTTGGCGTAATACAGAGTGGTGCCCGGGTTCTCGGACCGATCAACCGTCTTATCAGCCCGCACTGAGATATCGAGCGCGTCACTAGGTGTCCAGCGCAGCGTCGCACGCACGCTGGAGACGTCGGTGCCGCCTTCCTCGCCAGTCTTGCAGGTGTTGCCATTGCTGTTATTCGGCAGCGTGCCCGCCTCGCTCGGATTGGCACACGCAAAATCCACGAGCGCCAGATAGCCGTCTGTGTGGTTGGTCACTCCGGAGACGCGCAGGAAGAGCTGATCGCCGAGCTTGAAATCGTAGGCACCGCGCACGCCCACGTGGTTGTAATCGCCCGTGGAGGCTTCGACGTAACCACGGTCGCTACCGGTTGGCAACACGGAATAGAGCTTGACGGAGCCGCCAAGGGAATCCTTGCCGGAGTTCGTTCCCTGGGGGCCACGTAGGATCTCCACTCGATCCAGATCGAGCAGCGTCATATCCGACCCTAGGAGCACTCCGTAGTAAACATCGTCGATGTAGACGCCGACGGCGGGCTCATAAGCGAAGTTGGTGTCGTACTGGCCCAGTCCACGGATGTAGATGACCGAGGACGGACCGAGCACATTGGAGCCGGAGGTGATGTTGACGTTGGGCGCCTGCAGCTGATCGACGTTGGTGATCCCTTGGGCTTGTAGGGAATCGCCCGTCACTGCCGTAATGGCGAGCGGGGTGTCTTGCACGCTCTCCTTCACGAATTGCGCGGTGACGGTCACGGTCTCGAGTTGTGAGCTGTTGGGTTGCTCGGCGGACTGATCGGCACCGGCGGCAAGGGTGGTCGGGCCACCCGCGCACAGCAGTAGCGCCCACACCACACTCAGCACACCCGCATTCGTGCGACGCAATGTCCCCGGCATAGTCCCCCTCCCGAAAAAGGCTGCGATCAGACCTTAATATAGTCAAACGAGCTATCCTAAATTGTATACATCTCGGTCTGATACTCGCAACACGTACGAACGTATTATGACTTTGTTAGGCCCAACCGCCCGTCATTTCTCCAGACGGGTGCTAAGCTATGAGCGTCCCAGGCTCGAGTCGCTCATTTGGGGGGAGGAGCGTCGTGATTTCGCTGAAGCACACACTGACGATCCTGTTCGTGGCCCTGTCGGGCTTCATTATGCTGAGCGACTTTTCCGGGCTGAGCGTCGCGCTACCCTCGATCGCCGCGCAGGAGCATCCCAGTCCGACCACACTGTCGCTGATCGGGTCGATGAGCACCTTGATATTTGCAAGCTTCCTGATCCTCGGTGGACGGCTGATCGATCTGTACGGCCCGGTACGTACGTGCATGGCAGGCGCGATGCTGTATCTGATCGGCGCAATCACGGCGATGAGCGCAAGCGGTGCGAGCGCGCTCATCGTGGCTCGAGCCCTGCAGGGATTGGGTTTTGCGCTGCTTGGCCCTGCGGGCTTCGCGAAACTTAACATGGGGCTGCCTGCGGGCCCGGTGCGTGATCGGGGCTTGGGCATCTACGCGGCATCGCAGGGGACGGCGATGATCGTCGGCTCCGTGCTCGGCGGCGCGCTCACGACCTACTTCGGCTGGCGCGCGGTCTTTCTCATGAATATACCGTTCGTATTCGTGGTATTCGTGCTCGCAGCGCTACTGCTGCGACGCGACCCCGAGCGTGTGCGATCGGGGTCGCTCGACATCGTGGGCGCAGTGCTGATCGCCGCCACCACCGCGCTCCTGATCTGGTCACTGACGAAGGTGGGTCAAGTTGGGTGGCGTTCCCTCGAGGTTCAGGCGACGCTCAGCGGTGCGTTGCTCGGATGTCTGGGCTTCGTCCTCTACGAGCGCTCGTTGCCGCAGCCGCTCGTGCCACCGGGGCTCTTCCGCGAGAGGCGCATCGTCGCCAACACGCTCGCAACGGTCGGCATCATGGTGGCGGCGTCGGCTATGTTCATCCTGCCAAACCTCTACATGCAGCGCGTCATGGGATTTTCTGCGGCGCAATCGGGCCTCGGCATGTTGCCGCAGGCGCTGACTAACATCACAACCGGTGGCGCGCTTGCCTATGCGGTCGGCCGCTTTTCTTTTCGTCAGAATCTACTCACGGCGAATGTCGCCTACGTGACCGGGTTGTCTCTGTTCGTGCTCGTGCCGCTGCTGCTGCCGCACGCGGGGTATGCGCTACTCATCGGGCTGCCGCTCGTACTGTCCTCGTTCGGCGGGCCCTTCGGAGCGTTCGCGATCATCGCCAACAGTACCGCCAGTTCGCCTCCCGAACAGCAGGGCCTCGTCACCTCAGTGGTCATGAGCTCGCAGCAAGTAGGGCTCGCGCTTGGTGTTGCGCTGGTGCTCACGATCGAGTCATCCGGCGAGGCACTGGGAGCCGGTGCCGCAACCTCGCTGCGTTACGCGTACCTCGCCTGCGTGATTGCCGCACTGCTCGGTGGCCTATGCGCATTAAGCGGCGCTCGGGCAAAGGTGCGCGAACACAGCGCGAACGCGCCCGCCTGAGTGCCGGCCACTTACATAATCGTCGGTGGCGGCTCCGCTGGATGCGTGCTGGCGCACCGTCTGTCGGAGGATCCGGACGTGTCGGTCGTCTTGTTGGAGGCGGGGGGTTCCGACGCGCCCGCACTGCTGAGGATGCCACTTAGTTGGCTGGCCGCGGCCGCCTCGCCACGCTTTGGGTGGGGCTATGAGTCCGAGCCCGAACCTGATTCAGGGGACCGGCGGATGCAGATCCCGCGCGGGAGGGTCTTGGGCGGGTGCTCCTCGATCAACGGCATGATCTATGCGCGTGGGCATAGTGCCGATTACGACGACTGGGCACGCCTTGGCCTCACGGGCTGGTCCTTTGCCGAGGTATTGCCCTACTTTCGACGCTCGGAGCGCAACTGGCGCGGTGAGTCGGCCTTTCATGGCGGCGGAGGCCCGCTCGCGGTGACTCGGGTGCACGACCCGCAAGCGTGGAGCCGCGAGGTCCTGTTCGAGGCAGCGCGGGAACTGGGCTACGCCTGCATCGACGACAGTCACGGCACCACCGAAGAGGGGTTCCTGGTGCCGGATTTCACTATCGTCAGCGGCCGGCGTGCGAGCGCCTCCGCGCAATATCTGGCGCCGGCGCGCCATCGGAGCAACCTAACGGTCTTGACCGGAGCGCTGGTCACGCGCGTGCTGCTAAGCGGGACGCGCGCCGTCGGCGTCGAATACGAGCATCGCGGCAGACATTCGCGGCTGCACGCCGAGCGTGAGGTCGTTCTGGCGGCAGGTGCGTTCAACTCGCCCAAACTCCTGCTGCTCTCGGGTATCGGCCCAGCCGATGAGCTGCGTCGCATCGGTATCGAGCCTTGTCACGAGCTCCCCGGTGTCGGGCGAAACCTGCAGGAGCATCCGACCATTTTTGGACTATACCGAGCTCGAACGGCCAACACCTTTGAGTCGCAGCTGCGCATAGATCGATTGGCATACTCGATCGTGCGTTGGATGCTGTTCGGAAACGGTCCGGCAGCGAGCATGCCCTTTGGCATCGCAGGCTTCTGTCGCAGCGCGCTCACGTGCGACCGACCCGACATCCAGCTGATGGCAACGCCCACCGCCATGCACGCGCGGCCGTGGCTGCCGCTGCTCCGCCCGGGTGTGGGGCATTTTTTCTCCAGCGGCGGACTACAGTTGCATCCTAGCAGTCGAGGCACCGTGCAGCTGCGTTCGGCGGATCCGCGCACGCCGCCTCGGATTCGCTTTGGTCTACTCGAGCAGCCGACCGATCGACTCGCGCTCCGCAGCTGCGTTCGCATTATGCGTTCCTGGATGAATACTAAGGCGGCCGCATGCCTGGTGGGTGAGGAGGTCTCACCCGGGAGCGCGGTGCGAACGGACGCGGAAATCGATGCCTATGTGCGCCAAAACGTAGGCATCTCGCACCACCCCGTAGGCACCTGCGCCATGGGTACGACGGCCGACGCGGTGGTTGATCGGGAGCTGCAAGTGCGCGGGCTCCAAGACCTGCGCGTGGTCGACGCGTCGGTCATGCCTTTGATCGTCGGTGGGAACACCAACGCCCCGACTATGATGATCGCCGAGAAGGCCGCGGATCTCATCCGTGGCCGGCCTCAGGCGGCGGCCTGATCGGGATTTATCACAACACGAGGTTGTCATGACGACCCCATCACCAAAGCGCACCCTACTAGTGACCGGCGGCAGCGGCCGCTTGGCGCGACAAGTCATCGAGTCACTCCTCAAAAGCGGTTCCGACCGGATCGTCACGACCACGCGCACCCCGGAGCAGGCTGAGGATCTACGGCGTCGCGGAGTGGAGGTGCGCCGGCTCGACTTTGATGATGACGTGGACCAGATCGCCGGGGCTCTCGCGGGCGCCGACCGGATGCTCCTCATCAGCACCCATGCCGTGGGACGGCGCGGCGAGCAGCAAGGCAGGGTGGTTGCGGCGGCCGAGCGCGCTGGCGTGGGTCACTTGCTCTATACCTCGTGCGCCTCACCCAACCCCAATCCCATCAGCGCAGTCGTGTCCGATCACTTTTGGACGGAGCGCGCGATCTTCCGGAGCTCCCTGTCCTGGACAATCCTGCGGCACAACATGTACTCCGAGCATGTCTTTCTGTTCCTGCCCGGTGCACTCGCAGCGGGCAGGCTGCGCACGTCGCTCGGGTCGGGAGCGCGCTCGTATGTGACGCGGCAAGATTGCGCGGCGGCTGATGCGGCCGCACTCCTGGGCACCTGGAGCGATTGCCGCATCTACGATGTGGGCGGTCCGGAGGCGCTCACGACGGATGAAGTCCTCGGCATCGCTCGCGATCTGACCGGAAAGACCATCGAGCATATTCGCACGAGCGATGAGGAGTCATTGCGCGACTTTGCCGCCAGTGGCCTGCCCCCGGGCTTTCCGGAGGCCGCCGTGGGCTTTGACGTGTGCGCGCGCCACGGGTACCACGCAATTCTCGCTCCGGCAGTTCGGGAACTCACCGGTCGTGAGCCCGAGTCGTTGCGCTCCTATCTCACCCGGCACTTGGATGCGGTGCAGTCCGGCCACGCGCGCGTGGATCTTTGAGAGCCACTGCAAAGGGCATTATCAGGCGACTGGAAGCTGCGGTCGGTCGATCTGGTCCCAGCGCCCGGCGCTCGCCAGCTGCCGCGCCATCTCGCTGTTGAGTAGCTCGTGCGGGAAACCGGCTTCGATCGCACTCAACTCGTTCAACAAATTCAGGTGTTCAGTCGGTAGCTGCAGCGACCAGGCGGCCAAATTGTCTTGAAGCTGAACCGTCGTACGGGCGCCGAGGATCGGGATTACAGAGGTGGAGCGGTGCTGCGTAGTGGCGCGCACCCAGGCGATCGCGACCTGCGCAGGTGTCACGCCCATCGTCCGCGCGACCGCCTCGAGCCCATCCAGGATGCGCGTGTGCCGCGGACTCGACTCCGTCAGAATTCTGCCGCCCCCGCGGCTGAGTCGGCCCTCTGTAGCACCCTGGCGATACTTCCCACTTAGGACTCCGCCGCCGAGGATCGCCCACAAGGTCACCGTCAGTCCGAGGGCCTCCGCCATGGGTAGGAGTTCGCGCTCGGTGCTGCGCTCGAGGAGACTGTACTCGACCTGGATGGCGGAGACGGGTGTAGAGCCGCGCAGCTGCGCGATCGTGGCCGCGCGCGCCACGCGCCAGGCCGGGAAGTCGGAGAAGCCGATGAAGAGTGCTTTCCCTGCTCGCACGGCATCCTCGAGTCCGCGAAGGATTTCTTCCGTGGGGGTCAGTTGATCGGCGAAGTGAACGTAGAGCATGTCCACATAATCGGAACCCAGACGCCGAAGGGTGGCCTCTAGAGCGTGGATCAGGGACTTGCGGCTATTGCCCGTCGCCGCGATGAGGTTAGCTCCTGACTCTGTTGTGGGTGGTCCGGTGTATTTGGTCGTGACCACGAAACTCGCGCGCTCGGCGCGGATGAACTCGCCGATGAACTGCTCAGCGAGCCCGTTCTGGTAGCCACCTGCGGAGTCGATGAAGTTGCCACCGGCCTGTGCGAAGAGCTCGAACAGCCGCTTGCTCTCGGTGCGGTCGGCGCCCCACCCCCAACCCGTCCCGAGGGTTCCCGAGCCGAGTGCGACCTCCGAAACTCGCAGTCCCGTGTTGCCGAGGATCTTATACCGCATGCGCGCTCCAATCGATGGCCGGTCACCGTGAGCACTATTCGCACGCAAGTATGTAGAGCACCTCGATCCGAGGCAATCCGAAGCGCATCCTGGATACCGACGCGGCGCGCAAGATCGCACGAGCTGCGTGCGCCATGGAACTTGCAAAATGGAGGCAATATCCAGGGAGCAATTTGCGGGCTGCGCAGCATGCTCCCACAGCAAAGGAGACTCACTATGTCTGACAAGACCAGAGCGGACCTGTGGCGCCGTGGGGTGACTGCGCTCGGGGCAATGCTCGCTTGCCTGGCTGCGGCCACGCCAGCTAAGGCCTCGCGGCCGAACTTGATTATTCTCATGGCCGATGATCTTGGCTATTCGGACATCGCCCCCTTTGGGGCGGAGATCGCGACGCCTAATCTCACACAACTGGCGGCCGAGGGGTGTCTTCTCACTAATCTGCATGCGACTCCCGCGGGGATCACGCGCGCGGAGCTCCTATCGGGCGCGGACCATCACCGCGTTGGCATGAGCGCCATGTACGCCGCGGCGGGGCGTCAGATCGGCAGGCAAGCCTATCAGCGCTTCATCGCCGACGACGCCTTGAGCATCGCCGAGCTGCTGAGCGATGGCGGCTACCACACCTATCTCGCGGGCCGCTGGGGTCTCGGGACCTCTGTGGAGCACGGTCCGCGGGCGCGCGGGTTCGAGGAGTCCTTCTCGGTCGTGCAAGCGGCGAACGACCAACTGGAGCCCTCACGGATTGACCCCAAGGAGCGTGCGGCGGGGCCGGCCTACCGGGAGAACGATGTGCCCGCGCAGATTCCAGCGGCGGCTTACGCCAGTGACTTCTTGACGGACAAACTGATCTCCTACATCGAGAGCCATCGGACGGATGGCCGCCCCTTCCTCGCGTACCTCGGATTCACCGTACCGCACTTTCCGCTGCAAGCGCCCGACGGCGTACGGGCGCGTTACGCCGGTCGCTACGATGCGGGCTACGATGCGATCCGGGCTCAGCGCATCGCGCGGCAAGAGCTACTGGGCGTGATCCCGCGCGACTTCAGGCCGTCACCCCCGAAACCCGCCGCGGCGGGTCGCGAGTTCTGGCAGCAGCTCAGTCCGACGGCGCGGCAAGTGGAAGCGCGACGCATGGAGATCTATGCGGCCATGATCGACAACATGGACGCAAATATCGGGCGCTTGCTGCGGTACTTGCGCGAACGCGGCTTGTACGAGAACAGTTTCATCGTTTTCCTGTCCGGCAATGGTGCGGCAACGGCTTTCCCTCTGCATCGCTCGATCGATTACGTCGACAACCGTCTGCAGAATATGGGCAGACGAAACTCCTTCATCTTCTATTCAGCCCGGTGGGCTGAGGTCAGCGATGCGCCGTTCAGTCGTTGGAAGGGCAAAGGCAATGAAGGCGCGATCTCGGTCCCGGGCATCGTGCGCCTGCCACAGCCGCTCGCGCGCCACTGCATTCTGTCTCCATACCTCCAGGTACGTGACCTGGCGCCCACCCTGCTCGAACTCGCCGGCGTGCCAAATCCCGGCGCTCAGTATCGCGACCACGCCGTGGTCCCGATGAGTGGTCATTCTGCGCTGTCGCTGTTTTTGGGGAAGGCGACCGGCGTGCACGCGGCGGATGAGGTGTTCGCGGGAGAGACTTCCGGAGAAGCCTATGTGCGCCGCGGCCGCTGGAAAGCAGTGCTCGAGACCCCGTTCGAGATCAACTTCAATGAGACTGCCGACTCGGAGGGCGTTGCACGCCTGACTCTGGCGCACACGCCACCGCTTGGATGGCGGCTCTACGACATCGAGCGCGATCGCGGAGAGACGACCGATCTAGCGGCGCGCTATCAAGCGCCGCTGCGCGCGCTCATCGATGCCTACGATCGCTATGCAGAGAGGGTCGGCGTGGTCGCTCCCTGAGTGCCGCCCGAGCTACCAAGGCAGTGGGCTCCCATCGTACAACAGGAAGCGTCCGCTATCCTTCAGCGTCACCCTGTCGATGGTCGCGATCATGCGCCCGACGCTGAACGAGGGCGCCAGTGTTCCCGCATCCGACAGCTTCAAATCCTTAAATTTGCCGATATGTTCGTAGAAACGCTCCGTATGCACGGTGCCGGGATGCAACAGCACGACTGTGATGCCTCGGGGACGCAGCACCTGTGCGAGAAGCTGCATCTCACGGTTGAGCGCAGCCTTGCTCGCACGATAGAAGAGACCGATCGTATCCGGGCTCGGCTGCGTGAGCTGACCAGTGGTGGAGCTGATCGAGATGATCTTCTTCTGGTGCCCCAGCAAGATGTTGGGGTAGAAGCTCTGCGAGACGATCAGAGGTCCTTTTACATTGACCGCCAGAATGGTGTCCATCAGCGTGAAGTTGAAGTGGCCGAAGTTCTGGGTACTCGCATCTCCGTCGCTTTCGGCGTACACGCCGGCGTTGTTGATCAGAACATCGATGGGAACGTCATGGAGCTTGGCTGCGAGCGCTTCGGCTTGCGCGGGGCTTGTTACATCGAGCGTCTCTATCCGAATGTTCGGATACTTCGTGGCGAGTTCCTTCAGCGTATCTGGCGGCTGTGCGTGCCGATGGGTCGCGATGACCGTCCAGTGACGTGCCGCGTACTGTTTCGCAAACTCGAGCCCGATACCCGAGTTCGCGCCCGTGATGAGCACGGTGTCCGCCTGCACGGGGACGATGGGGAGTATGAGGGCGACGACGACCAGAAGGGAGCAAACGCGGGACCAGCTCATAGTCCACCTGTAGAAGGCACAGCCAGATCAAGGAATCGCTGCGATCGTAGGAGCGCCGAGCCTATGACGGCGTCCCGCTGCCTGACCGAATGGGCCAAACAGGCACACCGGGTTGCTGTCGACGCCTCCGGTGCGACGGTGATATGCCCTCGGCCTGCTTCCCGGTAGGCCGGCATGTCACCACATGGGGTGGGGATTGCCGTTGGTGCGGTCGGGCACGGCCTGGAAGAGGTCCCAGTGCTCGACGATCAGTCCGTCGACGACGCGAAAGACGTCGATGAACATCGTGCCGCGATCCTTCGGGCTGCGAAAGATGTGATGCATGGTGACCACGAACTCACCGCCACTGAAGCGCCGGTCGACGATGTCCACGAGCTCTCGGTTGGGATTGTGGTGTTCATCCCAACCCTCGCGGATCATGTACTCGTAGAGACCGTCCCGGTTGCCCCCGCGGACCGTCGGGTCGTGCTCAACGAAGTCGGGTGCGATGAAACGGTCGATGGCTTCACGCGCCTTATGCTGCATGATGAGTCCATCGAAGATCTCAATCACTTGTAACGGGTCCTTGGGGTGGCCTGTCGTATCGATAGCAGTCTCTCGCATGGTCGTGTGCTCTCGGCGGCTGCTCATTGTCCTCGAAACGCGACCAGAAACGCCGGCGTCGTCCGTAGCCGAGCCCGACACCAGGACACCGCGAGCCCAAGGACGCGAAATCCACGCGCGGTGCCGGCAGCGGCGCCAAGAGGTCGTTGGGGCATTCGTCGAGGATAAACCTGCAGCGCAGCATCCGGCTGCCCATTGGCGGTACATGCTTAGGCAATGTCGCCTCCTTAAGAATATACAATATTGACAGGCGATGTGCTAAGTCTCACTATAATTTGACAATGCATAAGGGAGGGGGATCCATGGCTCATGAGTGTCCTCGTGGTGCCATTCGGCGCGCCTGCGACCTTGCAACTTGCGCTCTGGCCATGCTCGGTTTTCTCAGCGGCGCGAGCGCATTTGCGCAGGAAGCCGCTCAAGGCGCGCAAACCACTCAAACCGCTCAAGGTTCTCAAGGCGCGCAAGCGCCCGAAGGGGCAGCTCTCAACGAAGTGGTGGTGACGGGTACGCGCATTCGGGGCGTTGCCCCGGTGGGGTCCACGGTCGTGGAGTTGAGCACGGAAGACCTCCAGAAGACGGGTCTCACGAGCGTGGCCGATGCGCTGAATACTGTTCCGTTCGTGCTCAAGGAGGGCGCCGGCGAGGACTATTCCGGCGGTCAGGGCAGTTCTTCCTCACTCAACGGACTCGCGTTCAACAAATCGCCGAACCTGCGTGGACTGGGCGTGGGAGCGACGCTGAGCTTGGTCAACGGTCATCGGGTGCCATACGAAGGCGCGAACATGAACGCCTTCGACGGCGACAACATACCCCAGCAGGCACTCAAGCGAGTGGACATCGTTGCCGATGGCACCTCGCCGATCTATGGAGCAGATGCGATCGCCGGCACAGTGAACTACATACTCAGAGATCCCTTCACGGGTCTCGACACTGACCTTCAATACGGCCATACGGACGGTCAGAACAGCTGGCAGGCCACGTTGGTCGGCGGGCTGAAATGGTCGAACGACGGTGGCCTTATCGTGTCGTACCAGCACACCCACTTTGATCCTTTGCTGGCCTCATCGCGCCCCGACCTGTACAACGATGACTTCACGCCGTTCGGGGGGCCTGCATCGCCCGCCTACTCAAGTCCCGGTAACGTGATCGTCAACGGCGTGGCATACGCGATTCCCCACGGACAGAACGGCCAGACACTTACGCTCGCACAGCTTGGTCCCGCGGGCGTGGCCAACACTCAGAACGCGTGGGTCGGCTATGACGCGCTGCCGGGGTTTGGTCGCGACATTGCGACGCTCAACTTCACGCAGAGATTTACGGATTGGTTCGAGTTATTCGGGGACGGGTTCTATAGCAAGCGCAACTATGCGATGGCGCTGATTTCCAACGGCACCGCCACCACGGTGACCATTCCAAACACGAATTTCTACAGTCCGTGTAATCGCTCCCTCACGGGAGCGGCGGCCGAGCTCGTGGCCGCCTGCAATACAGGGTCTCTGACGGTCGACTACAACACGGTCTTCGATGCCGGCGCCGCCGGGCGTGTCGGGAATTCGACGAGCTGGGATGGTGCGGTGGGTGGCCGGTTCACTTTGCCGGCCGGCTGGAGCGCGACTCTTGAGGCCTCCCGCGGGACACACGATGAGTCTTCGAATAACGGTTACTTCTTCGGCAACGGCCTGCCCAGCTCTCCCGCACTCGGTGGAACCACGGCGGAAACGGCCTACAACGTGTTTTGCGATGGCACGGCTTTTACGTGCAATCCGCCCGCACTGACCGCAGGGATCCCCGGAGCGAATTGGGGTATCGAATCGGAATTTGATCTGCGCCAGTACACCTTGAACCTCGACGGCCCTGTCTTCAGGCTGCCCGGAGGGAGTGTGCGTATCGCAGTGGGCGCCGAGCGCACCGACGGTACGTTCACCAACACCAACAATTTCGGCTCCACCAAGGGACAGCGGACCGATAACGCCGGGTACGGAGAGCTGTATATTCCGATCGTCGGTGACGCGAATGCCATACCGGGCATCAAGAAGCTGCAGATCGATGTCGCTGGGCGGATCGATAGCTATAACGACGTCGGCAATACGACCAATCCCAAGGTCGGTATCAACTGGTCCCCTGTCACGGGTCTCCAGTTCCATGGCAGTTACGGGACCTCGTTTCGCGCGCCAAGCTTGGTGGACAATGATCCGTTCGCTCAGCATGGCTATCTGGTGCCTGCTTTTCCGGGGAACAGCATCTTGCCCAGCCTCTGTCCTACCTGTGCCGCCGCGGGTACTTTGAGCGCCTACCAGGCTCTCGGCGGTGCCAACGGCGATCTGACACCAGAGACTTCTACCTCCTATTCATTGGGGTTCGATTGGGCACCCCCTGCGGTCCGCGGGTTGGACGTTGGAGCAAACTACTGGTGGGTCAATTACACAAGCCAAGTGAACTATCCGGTCTACAACGCCGGCGGCTTCGGTGCGATCAACCAGCAGTACTACAACAATTATATTATCTATAACCCGATGTACTTTCCGACCCTCGCGCCCAACAACCCGGTTGCATTCTTCGGCAACTTTCCTACCGTGGATCTGACCAACCCAAACTGCTCGTCCGTCTACGGACACAAAGTGACCACTCAGGCCCAGTTCAACACATTGCTCACTTGCATCAATCAAGGGGGTGACGGCGGGTTGTTTGGGCCGCCGAGTTCTCCCGCAGGCATCGCAGCAATCGAGAACGGTCATCGCATCAACAGTGGCGTGACCAAGGCAGACGGTATCGACCTCAACGCGCTCTACACATGGGATACCTCGGTAGGGACATTCCGCGCGAGCGCCAACGGGGAACTGATTCTCAAGTGGGAAGTGGCGCCGATCTCCACGGCTCCGGTGACAGATCAGGTCAACGAGTTCACATATCCGCTGCGCTTTCGCGGGCGCGGGGAATTCAGCTGGAACAAGCGGGGTGACTACGGCGAGGTCGGAGCCAATCTGTTCGTCAATTACGACAATGCATACCACATTGACCCCATATTCCTTCCCGGGGGCGTCTCGAGCGCTTACACCTCGATTGCTTCGTACACCACCTTCGATATGACGCTGACCTACGATACCGGGGCAGACATGCAATCTAAGCTAGCGCGCAACTTCAGAGTGATGTTCAGCGTCCAGAACCTGTTCGACAAGGATCCGCCGCTCGTGCTCAACTCAACAAGCGTGGGCAGCATCAGGTTTGACAACTTGGTAGCCAGTCCCATAGGCCGCATGCTTCAGATCCAGCTCGGGAAACGCTGGTAGCTTCTGCAGACCACTTCCCGCATCTAAGAACGTGCCGCTGAGGCGTCGGGGTGATCGAATGTCGTTGCTGATCACCGGTGCTTCGGGACAGTTGGGACGGCTGGTTCTGTCCGAGCTGCTGGACGTGCACGGCATTCCCGGCGAGCAGCTCATCGCGACCACGCGCATGCCGACACGGCTCGGGGATTTTGCGCGACGGGGAGTGCGAATACGGGCAGCGGATTTTCGGGATCCGGCGTCTCTGCACAGAGCGTTCACTGGCGCTTCGCGTTTGCTGCTGATCAGTACGACCGTCGATGAGATGCCGTTCGTTGACGGGATTCGACTGCGTCTGCACGTGGCGGCGATCGATGCGGCAAGGCAAGCTGGCGTCCAGCACATCCTGTACACATCAGGCCCCAACCCGGAGCCAGGCACGGCCGCCTTTTGGCTCGCCGACCACTACAACACTGAGCTGGCGCTGCTCAACAGCGGCCTGGAATGGACGGTACTTAGACACTGGGAGTGGCCGGACTGGCATCTCTCCATGCTGTGGCTCAGGGCCGTCAAGACAGGCCACTACTTCGCCGGCTCAGGTGGGGGCAGGTCCAACCACGTGACACGAGAGGATTGCGCAAGTGCCGCCGCGGCGGCACTGCTATCGGACGGGTCTGTCAATCGTCGCTACGACATCACCGGACCTGCGCCCCTCTCCATCGACGAAATCATGGCCACGCTAAGCGACATTTCCGGCAAGAGCATCCGCGTCGAACACGGAACGCCCGAGGAATTCGAGGCACACCTCCTCGCCGATGGGGCGGACCCCCTGCTCGTGCCCGTATTTGGCGGCTACGCAAGAGCGGTGAGGCAAGGTCGGTATTCGGGCACAACACCCGCCGTCGAAGAGCTTACGGGTAGAAGGCCTGCGACACTGCGTCAGTTCCTCGCTCGGAACGCCGCGGCGATCCTTGAGGCTGCAAAGCTAGAAGGCTAAATCTGACATGATCCAAAATTTGCGGTGGGCGGTCACTCGATCCTGTGCCAACGGCAACCGTCGCTCACATTGACACACCAGGTTGACGCTTGCATGCTTCGGCTCTGCAACTTGCGGAGCCCACCACGAAGTCGACCATGAAAGGATCGGCTGACGCACCGGAACATCTATCGCCGCAGGCTGTAGTCGTGGCCTGCAACGAGCTCATGGCGAGTGGGCAGGCACTCGAGGCCGTCGAGAAGTACATCTCTCCAGACTTCATCGAACACGACCCGAAGATCGTGAACGGCAATCGCGACGGATTGCTTCAGTTTCTGCAGGAAGACGGTTGGCTAGAGCCTGGCAGTCCGAGACTCCGGCAGATGGAGTTTCACACGGATCGCATCCTCGCCTGCGGAGAGTTTGTCGTGACTCATATGCACGTCAAGACGGGACCCAACGAACCTCTCTTGGTCTTCATGGACATCTATCGGGTGCAGAACGGTAAGATCATCGAGCATTGGGACGTGATGCAGCCCGAGCCGGACAATCCAGTCAACACGCGCCACCGCATGTACTAGATGACGTGAGAATCGACTCGCGTGAGCATCGTCGTCACTGGAGCCTCTGGATCCCTGGGCCGTCTCAGCGCCGAGTCATTGCTCAAGCGTATTCCGCCATCGGACCTTATCCTGGTTACGCGCACTCCGGAAACGTTGGCCGCGCTGGCGCAGCGCGGCGTAGCCGTGCGTTATGGCGACTTCGACGATCCGCCGTCGTTGACCGCCGCCTTTGCAGGCGCCCGGCGCATGCTGCTCATCAGCACCGTCCAGATCGGAGAACGGCGATGCCGGCAGCACCAGGCGGCGCTTGAGGCCGCGCTGAGGGCGGGCGTCGAGCACCTGGTATATACGTCGGCCTCGGGTATTCACGTACGCAACCCCGCGTTCATCATGCCCGATCATCTCGCCACCGAGGAATTGCTCAGACACGCAGGGCTATCCGTTACGCTCTTGCGCAATGCGGGCTACTCCGAGGTCGTCGTCACGCAGATTGCTCCCAAGGCGGTGATTTCAGGTCAATGGGTCACGAGTGCCGGCGAGGGTTGCGTGGGCTTTGTCTCAAAGCATGATTGCGCGGAATGCGCCGCCGTCGTATTAACCACATCCGGTCACGAGGGAGCGGTCTACGAAATCACGGGGCCGGAGCTTCTGTCGTATCGTGATGCCGCGCGTATTGCCTCTGAAGTCACTGGTAAACCGATCCGGTACGTCGTCGAGCGAGATGACGAGGCGCATGGCGACAATGCCCGGTCGTTGTCTCGCGGACTGTCGTTTGACTCGATCGGACCGTACTCTAGATCTGACCTATTAAGCTACGAGCGTGCCGTGCGTGAGGGCTATTTCGCAATCTGTGCTCATCATGTGCAGCTCATCACCGGACGACCGGCTGTACCGCTGGCAGATGTGTTTCGAGCCCACCAGGAGGCGTTGCGCGCGCACGCAAGCTCGAGCGACGTTCGCGGCCATTGAAACCCGGGGGATCAAGAGCGTAGGGGACTATGCGGCCGAACTCCTGCCAGCGCGGAAAGCCGGAGCCAGCGATGAGCGCGGCGTGGCAGCCGGCTACTTCGGGGACTCCGGTGGAAAGTTTCGACGCACGCTGAACAGCACTTCGCGCGGGGCACCCGGGGTACCCGTGAGGACGCCGAGTGAATCGTACGACGGGTATTTGTTCAGGAAGTACTCCCGATCGGTCGCGTTGGTGATCCCGAGCTGAGCCCACCACGCCCCTTTGGGGCCCTCCCACGTCAAATGGACATTCAACAACCCGTATGCCGGAATCACGCCGATCGGCTTGTTCGGCAGATCGGTGAAGATGTCGCTCTGGAAGTTGTAATCCACGCGCGGCGTGAGCGAACCGAATGATCCGAGGGCGATGCCGTACTGCACGCCGGCATTGGCGGTCCACTTCGGAGTATACGGCGCAATGCCATTCGGTGGTGTGCCATCCGGATTGGTCGGGGACTGACAGGCAAGACCGCACGATACCGTCCGGTAGTCGGTATACCCGCCCGAGGCGTTGATGAGCAACGTCGAAAGTGGCCGCGCCTCGATTTCAAGCTCCGCACCGTCGATGCGTGCACTGCCGACGTTCTCCGTGAGCGGAATGCCACCGGGTGGGCTGGCTGTCTGCTGCAGACCGTCGTAGTCCATCCGGAAGACAGCGCCGTTCACGCGCAGACGGTGCGAGAAAAACTCGCTCTTGGCTCCGATCTCGAAGCTCTTGACCACCTCAGGTCCAAAGGGTGCCTCTTGGGTCTCGGAGATGTTGGCGTAGGGGTTGACGCCGCCGCTCTTGAAGCCCGTGGCGTAGCTGACATAGGTCATGAAATCCGGCGTCCACTGGTACTGCAGACCCGCCTTGGGATCCCCGCGCGAGTTGGTGGAAACGGTCGTCTTGTCGGGGAACGTCAGCGTTCCCGGCGGGAAGATCAGATTGGGTCCGAAGTTAATGAGCGGCTGATGCTCGAGCCACTTCTGGGACTCGTGCGTGTAGCGGATACCGAGCTCCAGCCCCAACTGGTCGGTGATGTGGAAGATGCCGTGCAGGAAGGCGGACTTCTGCGTCATCTTCGCATCTTCGAAGGGCTGGATGCGCAGACCCACCAGCTCCGGCGGGGCGATCGGGATTCCGGGCAAAATGATGTCTCCGAGCAGGGCACCGTCCGAGTAGTAATAGAAGAGTCCCGCGGTCCAGTCGAGGCGCCCGGCAAGTGTCTTGCCGGTGACGTTGAGCTCCTGGCTCCACTGATGTTGCCAGGTCCACTCGTTGTTGTTGCCGGTGGTCAGCGGCGCCGGCACGTTGTCGAAGGGCTCGGAGCCGTGCTGTGTCCGATACGCCGTGATCGACTTCACGTGCAGGTCGCTCGCGGGCGACCAGTCAACATTTAGTGCGCCATCGTAGCCGTAGAGAGGCGTGATGGGATCGAAGCGCACGCCGCCAATCGGGTCGGTGAAGGTGGCGTAACTGGTGTAGGTGTTGGGCGGCAGGAAGCGGTCGTCGAGCTGTACGCCGCCGAAGCGCGGGAGGATGAAGGCGTTGTAGGGCGCAAGACTCGACGGATTGACTGCGATGAGCGTGGTCGCGGGCGTCTCACTCGTGTCCACGAGCACGTCACCTGAAAGATTGAGCTCGAGGTTCTCTGCCGCGAGCCAGCGCAGCGCGAGGCGGCCGCCCGACATGTTGGTTCCGCCCAGCGTCTCGGTTTTGCAACCGTTGGCTGAGGAGCCCGTCGGCAACAGCGTTCCCGACTGACTAGGATACAGACAGACGAAGTCGTAGACCTGCTGATAGCCGTCCTGACGGTCGGTCAAGATCGAGGCCCGCAGAAAGAGCGTATCGGGGATGATGGCCGTATCGAAAGCCCCACGCGCCTGGATATGGTTGTAGCTGCCGTAACCCATATACACATAGCCGGAGTCGTCTCCCTGTGGCTTGATGGTGCGGATGACCACAGCACCGCTTTCGGTGTTCGCTCCAAAGAGCGTCCCTTGCGGTCCGCGCAGCACATCGACACTCGCCACATCGGCGAGGGCCACATTCGAGCCAAGGAGCGTGCCGATGAAGACTCCATCGATGTAAAACCCGACTGCAGGTGAGAAGGCGAAGCTCGAATCCTGCTGGCCGACACCGCGGATGTACGCGGTAATCGATCGACCGTAGGCAGCCCCCGAGGGCTGAAACTGCACGTTGGGCACTGACCAGCTTACATCCGATACCTGCTGCAAGCCGCGCTGCGCAATGTCGTCCTCCGTGATGACGGACATCGAGATCGGCGTCTTCTGTACGTCTTCACGCACGAATCGTGCCTCGACCGTGACCTGTTGCAATTGATCAGGTCCGGAACTCTGATCTTGCACGCTCGCCGGATCGGCGGCGTGTGCCGCGGCCAGCATCACGGGGTAGGCGAGCGGTATGCTGAGCGCTGCCCGCTGGGCACGCTGGCCTCGATTGGCACGCACATGTTTCTCGGCGCACTGCATGGAATTCCCCCGGGCTGCGTCCCCGCTGTGCGCGGGGACGCGCCTCCCCATCCTTCGACTAGCTAAAGCATCGAATTAAACTGACGACTTTTTCAGATGCAAAAGAGTATACAATTTGATCTTATTATCATCCAGCTTGCATGACAAGTACAGAGACGCTCCGTTGCCAGAGCGCAACGTCGTCCGCCGCGCGCACTCACTTGTGAGGAGTACCACCGGGCCGCTCGGCTTGGGGCAAGATCAGATTCGCATTGCGGAGAGTTGCCCGTGAAAATCACCATTGGCGCGATGATCATTCCGCAGAACGGCACGCTAGCGAACCTGAAGCGAGCCTGGGTGGGAGCCGAGGCGCTCGGCGCGGATCGCGTCTACGTGTCTGATCACTTCTTCACGCCGTCACAGGCGGACATGGTGGCGGCGCACCGTCGAGCGGGGGACATCGCGGAGCGCGATGCAGGTCAGGTGCGCATCTCGGTGCCAGAAGATGCCGACAGTCCGATCTTCGAGAGCATGACCTTGCAAGCCGCGATGGCCGTGACCACCATGCGTGCCGAGATCGGCTGCTTGGTTTGCGCAAGCGCCTACCGTAACCCCAACCTGCTGGCCGATATGGCGCGTACGATCGATCATCTCTCCGGCGGTCGCTACGTTCTCGGCATTGGCGCTGGCTGGCATCGTCGCGACTTCGATGAATACGGCTACGTTTTCGGGACCACAGGATCGCGGCTGCGCAATCTCGAGCACGACATCGAGACCATTCGCGCTCGCTGGAAGAAGCTCAATCCACCGCCGACGCGCGCTATCCGGATTATTTTCGGGGGCGGTGGTGAAAAAGTATCGCTGCGCATCGCCGCGCAACACGCCAATGAGTGGCACTACGTCGGAACGCCTGAAGCCTTAGCGCGCAAGGCGGCCGTGCTGGATCAGTGGTGCGTGAAGATCGGCCGCGATCCTCGAGAGATCACGCGATGTACCTCCGTCGGGCACGGCTTGGAGGGTGCCGCAGCGGCGGAGGACTACGTTGGGCTCGGCTTTTCACACCTCATCGCGTCGTGCACCGGACCGGACTGGGATCTCAGCGCCATAAAGAATCTCGTTGCGTGGCGCGATGCGCGCAAGTGAGCGCAGGTTCACCGTACGATGGCGGCTCCGCGAGCATCATCAGCAGAGCTTCCGAGCGGTTCGGTGCGCAAGTTTTGCAGGACCAACGATGGGTGTTCGGCACGGCTCTTTAGGCTCTGCGCTATGCGAGAGGGATTTGCCGGCCCCGCGCGTGCCACAGGGCGGCCTGATGCGACTTAGGCCCGTTTCCACAATCGCCCGCTCGCAAGCGCCGCGCCCTCCGCCAGCGCATCGAACTTCGCCCACACGACCTCCGGGTGCTGGCGCCTAAGGTGCGCACCTTGCGCGAAGCCGCAGTCGGTACTCGCGATCACGTTCTCACGGCCCACTAGATTGGTGAACCGCAGGATGCGTTGGGCCACCACTTCCGCGTGCTCGACGTGCGCCGTGGAATGGCAGATGCACCCCGGCAGCAGAATCTTTCCCTCCGGCAGCTGGTGCGATTCCCAGACCATCCACTCGTGCTCGTGCCGCGGATTGGCCGCCTCGATGGAATAGCCTTGGGCACGGATCTTGAGCAGCAGATCCACGATCTCCTCGAGCGCCACGTCGCTCACGTGCGGTCCGACCCAGCTGCCCCAGCAGAGGTGATAGCGCACTCTGTCCTCTGGAATCCCGCGCAGCGCGTGGTTCAGCGCCTCGATGTTCATTTGCACCCACCGCGGGTAATCCCGCCCGCTGTCGACCACCGCATCGTGAAGATTCGCGAGGATCGCGTCGTCGACCTGCACCAGAAGCCCGGCGTCGACGATGATCTTGTACTCCTCGTGCTGCGCATCCGCGAGCGCGAACAGGAACTCCTCCTCGGACTTGTAGTAGGCGTTGGCATAGCTCGGTGCGATGCTGCAGGGCGCAGCAACCGGGAGGAAGGCCTCCTTCACCGGCGCATCTTGCAGGGCATGCAGGAGGTTGCGCACATCGCGTTGCATCGCGGCACGTCCTGCATCGGTGTAGGAAATCGGGCCAGTACACAACCATTGCTTCGGCGCCATGACTCTCGGTGCGCCCTGCATCTGCTCGCGTATGGCCTCGTCCCAGAAGCCCTTGAAGCGCACGCGGTCGCGGCCGATAAACCTGAGGAAGTCCGGGTCGTCGCGCAGTTCGAAGCCGGTCAAGCGCTGCCACGAATAGCCAGTCCACGCGGGCTTCCCTAACTCCCCGTCGCTCACGACATCCACGCCCCGCGCCGCCTGCTCATGCACGATCGCATGCACCTCTCTGCGCAAGGCACTCGCGAAAGCTGCCTGATCGACCTCTTCTCCGCCGGCCGTCGCGAGTGAGTACCGCCGGATCGCTTCCGGTCGCATGAGACTGCCGACATGACTCGTGAGAATGCGAGCTGTACTGCGTTGCATGCTAGTCTCTGCCGACGAATCGCGGCTTCGCACTTCGTCGCGTCGTTGGCGTCGTCCTTGCCGTTTTACTCAACGTTGACCTACTTGGCAAACTCCACGCGGGCCAGGAACCGCGCTCAGCTCTTCAGCCGCACAGCGCGAGACAGCTCTGCCGGCAGTCGACCTGCCAGAGGCTACGGGCTGCGCCCCCGGCCGCCCGCGCCTGCGCCTGCGCCTATTGTCGGATGATAAAGTCGGCTACATTGTTATACCTTTCACTACTACCCGGCAGTTCGACAATGCAGACGAGAACGACTGTGCTACTCGCCGTTTTGGCTGCGGTTGCACAGGTACCCGTGTCGCTCTCCGCGGAGGCCGATGCCGCGCGTGAGTCGCAGGACAGAGCTGCGATTGAGGGGCTGGAGTGGCGCTATGTGCATGCCATAGACACTCTGGACGCCGATGCGTACGTCCAGGCTTTCACGCCGGATGGTCAACTCGGGACGGGGCCGCGTGCCGCCAAAGGAGCTGGTGCGCTGCGCGGCATCGTCGCCTTCATGAAGCAGGACGCGGCGGAGCGGAACAAAGGACGTGCTCTGCCGATAGAGCTCTATCACATCATGACGAACCTCTACATCGAATTCGTCGATCAGGACCATGCACGCGTCCACTACTACTGGATGGCGCTCTACACCACACCTCGAGCGACCGAGCAACAAGGCGGTCATGAGCGCCCACCGGACAATGTCGAGAAGCAGCCGCGAGTCGCCGAGGCCGGGCGGGGCCTGGATCAGGTCGTAAGGATCAACGGACGGTGGCTCATCCGTTTGCGTGATGTCTGGTCGCGCGACTAGCACTCAGTTCGCCCGATAGCAAATGCGCACATGATCGTCGAAGATCACGACACCAGTCTCATGCTGGCCTGCTCGGCCTGCGGGCGCCTGGGGACCCGCGCGATGGAGGCCGAGGCCCGAGCCTCCGAGATCGAGCAGGCGCCGCACCCACCGGGCTTGCTCAAGATCGCATCGCGATCCGAGTGGCCGCGGGTGCAGGTGCCTGGGAACGGCAGGCGTCCACCTTGAGAGTCTGGCAGCTTGAGGGCACGAGCGGCAGTGGCTCCTTAGCGCTGTCGGCGCGGCCGATACCCAAGCCCGGCCGCAAGCAACTGCTCGTCAGGGTCAATGCCGTATCGCTCAACTATCGAGACGTGGCCATTGCACGCGGGACGTACCCTCTTGCCAACAAGCCGGGCCTCATCCCAGCGTCTGATTGTGCTGGCCGCGTCGAGGCAGTCGGGCCCGACGTCACGAGCTTCAAAGTTTGCGATCGCGTAACCAATGCCTTCGTGCCGGGATGGATCTCAGGGAAAGCCACCAGCGCGGGCTTCGCGCGCTTGCGCGGCAACCCCTATGACGGCGTCCTCGCCGAATACGTCTTGTTCGAGGAGGAAGAGCTGATCGCAACGCCCGCCTTCCTCACCGAGGCGGAGGCAGCGAGTACTCCGTGCGCGGGTACCAGCGCGTGGAATGCTCTGTACGGCGGCGGCGAGCCGCTCAAGCCGGGCGAGACGGTCCTTGTGCAAGGAACCGGTGGCGTCGCCATCTTTGCGTTGCAGATTGCCCACGCGGGCGGCGCAGCCGTCGTAGTGACCTCTTCGAGCGACGAGAAGCTGCAGCGCATCGCGGCTCTCGGTATGTGGCAGGGGGTGAACTATCGGACGCATCCCGAATGGCACGCGGAAGTGCGGCGCCTGACTGAGAATGAAGGCGTTCACATCACCGTGGAAATCGGCGGACCAGGGACCCTCGCGCGCTCGATCCAAGCCACTCGTTTCGGCGGCACCGTGAGCATGGTGGGGGTGCTGACCCGCGGGCAAGTCGATCCATTGACCTTCATGCACAGAGGTCTGACCCTGCGGAGCATCGGTACCGGCTCGCGGGAGATGCACGAAGCACTCTTCCGCAGCATGGACCGGCACCGGTGGCGTCCCTTGATAGACAGCGTCTATCCGTTTGAGGACGCTCCGGCGGCGTTCGATCGCATCGAGGGCGGTGGGCACATCGGCAAAGTCGTCATCAAGGCTCCAGAGTCACCTTACTAGGGGGCCCTGCGCGCACGGTGTGCACACGGACGATGCGAGTTTCATATCTGCTTCGATGTCCGGAGTGGCTTGCTTGCGCCGCGACGGGGCAGGGCGGGTCGGTCCGCCCCGGCGGGTCCCCTCCGGGGTCTAGCAGGAGGTTCTTCTCTCCTGCATGCAAAAGCGTTAGATTAAATTCTTGAGCGTCTTGCGGATAACAGCGTTCCTCCTTCTCCTCAGCGCGCCCTGCATCCGGGCGGCGGCCGATGAGTCATGGCCGCTCAACGGCCGCAGCTTCGACGGCGCTCGTCACTCCCCACTGCGCGAGATCAATATCGGCAACGTCCAGCGGCTCGGATTCGCGTGGGAGTTTCGCGATTTCATCGTACGCGGACGCACGCATCGGGGCATGGAAGGCAACCCGATCGTGACCGGAGGGTTTATGTACTTCTCCGGTCCCTGGGGTGTCGCCTACGCGCTCGATGCACGCACCGGCCGATTGCTCTGGCGCTACGATCCCAAGGCCGATGGGCAATTCGGGCGCTCGGCGTGCTGCGATGTGGTGAGCCGCGGACTGGCAGTCTGGCATGATCGCGTCTATACCGCCTCGCTGGACGGCTATCTCATTGCGCTCGATGCGCGCACGGGGGTAGTGCTGTGGCGCGTCGATACCTTCGTCAATCGGCACTGGAACTACACCATCACCGGCGCACCGTACATCGCCGGCGAGAATGTGCTGATCGGCAACGCCGGCGCGGAGATGGGCGCGCGTGGCTATGTGAGCGCCTACAACCTGCAGAGCGGACAGCTCGCATGGCGCTTCTGGGCGATCCCGGGAGATCCGAAGAGGGGCCCCGACGAGTCCCCGGACGTGACGCGCGCGCGGAGTACCTGGGCGGTCGACACGCGCTGGGACTTGGGCGGCGGCGGTGCCGTGTGGGACTCGATGGCCTATGACCCCCAGGCGCAACTCGTCTTCTTCGGGACCGGCAACGGCGATCCCCACCCGCGCTGGTTGCGCAGTCCCGGCGGCGGCGACAATCTGTACCTGTGCTCGCTCGTGGCGGTGGATGCCGTCACGGGGCGCCTCCGCTGGTACTACCAGGAGGCCCCGGGCGATAGCTGGGACTTTGATGCCACGACGCCGCTAGTGCTCGCGGATCTGCCCTGGCAAGGCGAGCGGCGCCACGTCCTGATGCAGGCGGCGAAGAATGGCTTCTTCTATGTGCTGGATCGTCGCACGGGCGAGCTTTTGAAGGCAGTCCCCTTCACGTACATCAACTGGGCCGACGGAGTCGATCTCAAGACGGGCCGGCCGCACCTCACGGCGCGCGCCGACTACGAACACCGCGCGAGCATCATCTGGCCGAGTCCCGCGGGCGGTCACGGGTGGCAACCGATCGCGTACAACCCCGAGACCGGGCTCGTGTACCTGCAGGTGTACGAGGCGCCGATCCGCATGCACGCCGACGCCAGCGCCAAGTTCATGCCCGGCTACATGAATCAGGCGGAGTGGGGCGAGTTCCCGCCGTATTCGGACCCGAAGGACCTCGCGCAGCTGCGCGGCGAGCCGACCCCGCGCATCGAGTCTCATCTGAAGGCCTGGGATCCGATCCGGGGTCGCACGCAGTGGCAGTCCGGGCCGCTGCCATTCACCAGCGGCGGCACGCTGAGCACCGCCGGCGGTCTCGTCTTTCAGGGAGCGACCGATGGCACGTTCTCTGCGTACGACGCGCGCACAGGGCGGCTGCTGAAGAGAATTATGACCGGCACTGCCATCATGGCGGCACCGATCACCTACGCGCTCGATCACGTACAGTACATCGCCGTGATGGCCGGTGCGGGTGGGCCCCAGGGAGCGCGCTATGGATCAGACGTGGCGGCGAGCCACTATCAGAACTTCGAGCGCGTGCTCGTGTTTCGTCTCGATGGTGGGCCGACTCCACTGCCTGCGCCCGTCGTGCTGCCCGCAGTGCAGCCGACCCCACCCGAGATCATCGCCGATGCCGCGACGCTTGCGCGTGGGGAATCCCTGTTTCACGAGCAATGTGCACGTTGCCACGTAGTGGGCGGCGCCTTTGGTGCCTTTCCCAACCTCTGGAATATCGCGCCTGCCACGCTTGCCGCGTTCGATCCGATCGTGCTCGGCGGTGCGTTCCGGGACGGCGGCATGGCCAGCTTCGCGGACGTGCTCACTCCTTCCGACACCGCGGCCATCAAAGCGTACATCGTCACGGATGAGCGCCGGCGGCGCCGCGCTTCAGAGGGCCACGCGGCGCATGCCCGGCCGCTCAGCCATGAGCCTGCCGCGACGCCACGTCCTTGACCCCCCAAACAATTGCTGCACCCTGGAGCGAGAGGCTCTCAGCATATAATTCAAACAAGAGGGGTCTCGGCAGTCGCTCGGGCGGTTGCCTCATGTGGGTCACAGGCCTGAAGGGATAAGACCACGATGCCTAAGAAGACCGACGAGACGGGCTCTCGAGACAGCAACGCCGGCATACCCGCGCACATCGCCAATCAAATCCGTGGACTCATCGCCCGCGGCGCACTCTCGCCCGGTGTACGCCTGGGCCAGCAGGAGCTCGCCGAGCGCTTTCAGGCGAGCCGCATGCCCGTGCGCGAGGCGCTGAAGCTTCTCTCCGCGGAGGGCATCATCGTGCACGATGCCAATCGCGGCTTCTTCGTCGCCTCGCTCTCGAGTGACGAGGCCCGCCAACTTTTCGAGCTGCGGCACATGGTGGAGGACGCGCTGCTCGCCACCATCCGCTGGCCGACCGAGGAGGAGCTGCGCGAGCTCAACCGCCGCGCCGACGAGCTCGAGAGATTGCTCAACTCCGGTGACCGCTCCACCTGGTGGACGCGTCACCGCGATTTCCACCGCATGATCTTCGAACTGTCCGAGAAGAAGGTGATTGTGCGCGAGGCCATGCGCCTGTGGAGCCTCACTGACCGCTACCGCTCGCTGTTGCCGCTGCCGCAGCGCCCGAGCGCCGAACGCGCGCTCGTCAAGAAGCACGAGCTGGTCCAGGCTCTGGCCGATCACGACCGGCGCAGGCTCATCCGGGTACGAAGCGAGCGGCGCCGGGATTTCGAGCGGCTGGTCCTCGAAGTGCTGGAGAGCCGTTCGGTGTGAGCATACTCACCACATGGGGTGGCCGCTGCGTGTCACCGCCGGGACCGGCTGCTTGATGTCCCAGTGCTCGCTGATGTGCGCGTTGGTCACGCGGAAGACGTCGACGTTGGCGCTCGGTTGCTTTGTCCCGGGGTATTGGACCAGGCGGTGCTCCGCAACCAGATCACCTTCGGCGATGATGCGGGCAGTTCCCAGGCTGGGCCGTACCTTGACGGTCGGGCCGTATTCGCGCTCAAGGTGGTCGATGGCGCCCTGAATGCCATCGGCCATGTGCGGGCTGTGCTGGCGATAGTCCGGCGCGAACCAGCGCACGATCGCATCCCGCGGATCGCTCGTGCTGATCTCATGGGTATAACGATTGATGATCGAGAGCGTTTGCGCGCGCGACACGTGCGGATCGGGCAGCCCGCAGGTCGGGCGTGCGAGGGTGTCACCGAGCAGCCGGGCACTGGCATAATCCGCGCCGCCGCAGCCCATGCCATTGGGATTCGCCCGATCGACCGGAATCGTCTGGATCACGTCCCAGTGCTCGACGATACGGCCGTTCCGTACGCGCCAGATGTCGAAGAACATCCGGCCGGGATCCTGCGGCGCGCGGAACGCATGATGCATCAGCGCGAAGAACTCGCCGTCCACGAGGCGCATGTCGGTGACGTGCACCCAGGCGTTGCGGTCGCCGTGCGGCTCGCGCGCCGCCGCCGCGAAGAATGCGCGGTGGCCGGCGATGCCGTCGGCCATCTCCGGATTGTGCTGGATGAAATCGCTCGTGGCCCAGCGCTCGTAGGCGCCGTCCATGTCCCCCTGGCCGAACATCTGCGTCAGGAACGCCTGCGCCACCGCGTGTGTGTCGGGAGTCGCAAGCGGCGAGGCGGCTGCGGCCGCGGGCAGGCCCCCAACCGCCAGCAGGCCGGCGAGCAGGATGGCACAGGCACCGCGAAACACGCGGGACAGGGGAGGCCGCGTGCCCGATGCGGCGAAGAAGATGCACATGGGGCTGACTCCGGGGCTAGCCGAACTGATAACGGAAGGCGTTGCCGTGGGCGCGAATGAAGCCGGTCGTGGGCTCGGCGAAATGTGCCGGGAAGAACCGCACGGAGGTATCGGCATACTCCTCGAAGAGCCGCGTGCGGGTCCGGCCCGTGAGCGCCGTGTCGTAATCGGCAAAGAACGGCATCGCCGGGCGCACGAGCTCGACCGGGTGGTGGAACACATCGCCGGAGAAGATGGCCCGCTCACCCGCGCTGCGCGCGTGTATGAGACATGAGCCCGGGGAATGCCCCAGCGCCGGAGTCAGCCAGATCCCCTCATCGAGCTCGGCGTAAACTGGGTGCTCCGTTTCGACGATGTATGCCTGACCCGCCTCGATGACGGGGAGCACGCTGTCCGCGTACGCCTCGCCGTGGAAGGGCTCCTCTGCGTGCCGGCTGAAGTACTCGACATCCGGGCGCGTGAACACATAGCGCGCGTTCGGAAACGTCGGCACCCAGCGCCCATCGCGCAGACGCGTGTTCCAGCCGACGTGATCGCCATGCAGGTGGGTGCACAGTACGAGATGGATGTCCTTCGGCGCGAAACCCGCCGCGTGCAAGCGCTCGAGGTAGGGAGTTTCGAGCTGATTGGCAAACGCGATGGTGCGTTGCTTGTGATTGCCGTTGCAGGTATCGATCAGAACGTTGCGCCCGCGACAGCGCACGACGAAGCTGTGAACGCTGAGGTTCATCTGCGCGCTCTGGGGCTCGGGCGTGAGGTGCGCATCGCTGTACCAGCTCGCGAGGGCACGCAAGTCCTCGGCCGTGATGTCGGGAAACGCCATCGTCATGGGGGCCGCCTGCTCCATCTCGAGGACCTTGTGGATCTCGAGCGCACCGAGCCTTTGAATCTGCATGTCTCACTGCCAATCGATCATGAGTTATGCTTCTAGTATCCCGCTTTTGTAGGCAGTTGTGTAGACTGCAGGCGGCGAGGAGCCGCTCACCGTGAGCTTCGAGTTGCCGATCACCGCCAGTATTTCTCCACCTGGATTTCATCCTCTACTGAGCGTCGACGGCGGCTAGTATCAGCGGTTGTTGACGCGGCGCGCCGCGCTGCGCGGGCCGTGCCGCGCGCATGTCGGTCGGATGGGAGTACCTCGGTCGGATGAAGCCGTGCGCGGTGATGCCGTACAGCCTGGTGACGATTGAGCTTCTGGTGATGATTGTCCGCGATGTGCGCGGCGCTCCCCAGGCGTCGCGGCGTCGTACGAGTCCTGACTGACTCACGCGCCGACTGCCTTGGCCGTGGACCGCAACTCCTGCAGAGCTTCGTACGTAGCGCTGGGCCTGCTCGCGGCAATCAACGCTTTCAACTATGTGGATCGCGCCGCGCTCTCGCTTGTCCTGCCATTGGTGCAACGTGATCTGCACCTCACGGATACGGCCCTCGGTGTGATCTCGGGACTGCCGTTCTCGATCTGTTATGCGCTGTGCTCGCTGCCTGCGGCCTACGTAGCCGATCACTTCAGTCGTCGACACTTGATGGCCGTCGGCTTCGCCTTGTGGAGCACAATGACGTGCCTGAGCGGCGCGGCTACGAGCGCTCTGCAGCTTGCAAGTGCCCGTCTGGCGCTCGGCGCGGGGGAGTCCATCGGTCTGCCGACCTCCGCCTCGTTGATCGCGGATCTCTTTACCGGCAGACGCCGCGCCGGCGCGTACGCGGTACTCGCCGCATCGCCGAACCTCGGCGTCTTGCTGGGATTTCCGGCGGTCGCATGGGTCATGCACGCCTTCGGTTGGCGGGCCGCCTTCCTCGCGGCCGGCGCGCCAGGGCTCGCTCTCGCAGCGATCTTCTACGCGACCGTACGCGAGCCCGCACGCATGCAGGAAGACTCGGCCCCCGCCGCAGCGCGCGGCGGCTTCCGACGCAGTGTCGCATTTCTCATCGGCGCGAGGTCTTATGTTCTCATTCTGATCGCCGGCGCACTCGTGTCGATCAACATCGGTGCGTTTCTCGCCTGGGCACCGACCTTCCTGGTGCGCGTTCATCACCTCACTGCCCAGGGCATCGGTACGTATTTCGGTACGCTGCGCGGCGTCGCGGGACTGATGGGAGCGCTGCTCGCCGGCCTCATTGTGAATGCACTCGCGCGGCGCGCCGAGATCTGGAGGGTGTGGGTGCCTGCGGCAGCGTTCTTGCTTCTGTTTCCCGCGGATGCCCTCTTCCTGATCGGGTCCGGGCCGCTCGCCTGGCGCAGTGGCCTGATGCTCGATGCGGTTCTGAACTCGGTGCAGATTGCGACGACCTATACCTTGTTCGTGAGCGTCGCGCGCAGCGACATGCGTGCGGTCGCCGCGGCGCTGTACTTCTTGGTGTGCACGCTGGTCGGTCTCGCGTGCGGTCCAGCGATCGTCGGGACGTTGAACGACGTGCTGAAGGCGACCCTGGGAGAGATGGCGATCCGCTACTCCCTGTTGCTCACCGCGGCGAGCGCGGCAGGCGCGGGCATCGTCACCCTCGTCGCGGGGCGCTACTGGCAGGGCGATGTGGTTCGGGCCGCTCGCGCGGGGGCCACGGTCCCCGAGCAGTAGGGCCTAGTCATTCGACGATGTGGCGGTCGCTTGCGCCGCCGCCGTGAGCCGCATCAGCGGACTGAGCCTCGCGTCGAGGTACTTCCACATCTCCAGCAAAGTCGCTTACGGCTTGGGAACAATCGCGAGACGATCGCTGAACACGCTCGCGATCCAGAGCTCGCGTCCAGCTTCGCAGGCACCGCTTGCACCGCCAAAGGCGCTCGAGCCTTTCTCACGGAGCAGTGGGGTCCTGCGCAGGGAATCTGGATTCAAACGGTCGACCTCCCAGGCAAGCGGGCAGTTCGTCGCGAAGCAGGACGGCAGAGCGCGTAGCTCGGCAACCTGTCCGGTGACGATCAGGGTACCGTCGCGCGCGCGGTGAATGTTATCGGGCAGAAAGGGAACGGACACCGTGCGCGGCTCCGCGGATCCATCGAGCGCGAGCCGCAGAATCTCCTTCTCACCCCAAATGTCGATGAAGACCCATCTCGCATCCTGAGAAACCTCGATGCCATTATCCCCGACCCCCTCGCTTCCCCTGAGCGTCGTGAAGCCCGAGACCGGGCTCCAGCGATAGGCTACGCCGTTCTTTTCAGTCGACACCAGCTGCGGAATCATCCCACCGCGGGCAGTGTCGAGAAACTTGGTCGCGACAAAGCCGCCATCGGGCAGGGCTGCGACGCCATTGCCGGATGCTCCCGCCGGCAGAACGGCACAGCCGAGCCAACGGAGTGCTGCGTGAGCATCCGCCGTCGAAAGGTCGAATATCTCGATCGACTCGCGACCGCCATGGTTGACCACATAGAGAGCCTCATGACCCGAGCGCAGCGGGCGGATCGCAAGACCGTGAGGTGCAAACTTTGCGAGGTCCGGAGGCCCGGGACACTTCGCGTAGGTAGGCAACGCCGGGGCCGTCGCCCGGATCGCGAGTGGGCTATAGGTGCGGGATGCAGTGTCAATCAGCAGCAGCATTCCGGGACCCGATCCGGACGGATCCGCCGCGCTGCTGCCGACGAGCGCGCTGCGCCCGGAGAGGGGCACGACATCCTCGACGCGGCTCGGCCCACAAAGAAACTGCAGTGTCACAGTTGACGTGCAGTGGTCGAGGCTCGATGCGCCGGCGTTCCTGTGAGGCTCGAGCGGCCCTATCACCATCGAGTGTCCGGCGACACTGTATGCTGGGATGGGCTGTATCACGTCCCAGTGCTCGACGACTTGTCCGTCGCGCACGCGATAGAGGTCCGCATACGCCTGACCTCGCGGGCTGTCCCTGGAGGTCACTAGGCGGTGCGTCAGCACGAAGTCCCCGTCCGCGAGCACATGAGCCGTCCACGATGTGCGACCGCTCGTCGCTCGCTCGTGCGCGCGCGAGTCGAAGTACTGCTCTAGAGCCTGCTTTCCTTGAGCGATGTGCGGACTGTGCTGCACGAAGTCGTCGGAGATGTACCTGTGCACGGCTTCTGCGGAACGCGCCGCGTCCTGCCCCATAGCGGTGTACGCCTCAACTGTCGCAAGAGCGGCGTCGCGGTGTGCGGCGGGGCCCACAGATCCGCAGGCGGGTCGGGTCACCGTATCAGTTTCCTGGCGCGCCGAAGCGTAGCTTGCCGAGTGCCCACACCACATGCTCGCGCTATTGAGCGGCTTGTCAGGTACCGCCTGAATTACGTCCCAATGCTCCACGAATCGTCCCGCGGCGACGCGCCAGATGTCCACGAAGGCGCGACCTCTGTCGTGGGGATTCGTGTAGAGGTGCGACTTGATGGCGACGAGGTCACCGTCGGCCAGAATGTTGTCGACGACCGTGGCGTATTCTTGCGTGGGCAGGTACTGTGCGGGATGTGCCTTGCGGCGTCGGCTCAGAAAGTCCTCATCACCGTGGTTGCCGTCCGCAATGTCCGGATCGTGCTGAATCAGCTGCGAGCTGAAGTAGTCGCGAAAGGCATGCGCAGGGTCGTGCTGCACGAAGAGCAGCCGCGCATATCCCATGACGAGTCGACGTGAGGCTTCGGTCGCGGCCGCATGTTGAGCGGCGGTGTCGGCGAAAACCAAGCGCGTGGCAGACGTGAGTGCGACGAGGATGACCGCAAGAGCCCGTTGCGAGCGTGAGCGTGTCGTGGTCATGGCTTTCCGATCGGTGCGTCTGGCGTGCTTTGGGTCATCCGCAGAGGCACGGGGTGCACTGTGTGCCTCTGGCAAAAGAGTATACAATTTTGACAGACGGTGGCGTAGCGAGAAAGGCCATGCAGATCACCATTGGTGCGTACGTCATTCCGCAAAACGGTGCGATGGCGGATCTACGGCGCGCGTGGATGGAGGCGGACGCACTCGGTGTCGACCGCATATACATCTCGGACCACTTCTTTACCCCATCTCCCGCCGACTACCTCGCTGCGCAGCGCAAGGTGGGTGATGTCGCGGCTGACACATCGCTGGATGAGTACCGGCTGCGTGTACCTGAAAGTGCCGACACTCCGATCTTCGAGGCTATGACGTTGCAGGCCGCCATGGCGGTGACGACGACGCAGGCCGAAATCGGTTGTCTCGTGCATGCCAGCGCTTACCGCAACCCGAATCTTGTCGCCGACATGGCGCGCACGCTCGACCATCTGTCCGGCGGCCGCTTTGTGCTCGGGGTCGGAGCAGGCTGGCACCGTCGCGACTTCGACGAATACGGATATGTGTTCGGGACGATCGGTTCGCGCTTGCGCAATCTAGAGCACGACATCGAGACCATTCGCGCTCGCTGGAAGAAGCTCAATCCACCCCCGCTCCGGCGCATTCCGATCCTGTTCGGTGGCGGCGGCGAGAAAGTCGCGCTGCGCATTACGGCGCAGCATGCCGACGAGTGGCACTACTTCGGAGCGCTCGCTGCGCTCAAGCGAAAGACCGCGGTGCTGGATGAATGGTGCGTCAAAGTCGGACGCGATCCGCGCGCGATCACGCGCTGCACATCGGTCGGTCATGGACTCGACGACGGGGCTAGTCCCGACGACTATGTTGCGCTCGGGTTCACGCACTTGATTGCTTCCTGCGCTGGACCGCAATGGGACCTGAGGCTCGTGCGTGAGCTGCTAGCCTGGAAGGCCGCGAGGCAGTGAGCCGAAGCGAATACCACGCTGCGGGCCGCCCGCTCGATGATCTTCTGAACCCATTGACACATGGCTGAGCAGGCGACGGCGGGATAAGACGTGCTACGCAGCATCGATCACATGCTTACCACCCACGTCGGTGCTCTACACCGACCGGTAGATCTGCAGGAAATCATCCTCCTCGCACAGAGCGGCGCTCCGCACGACGAGCGCGCATTGGCGGCACGGCTGCGCAGCGCGGTAGCAGAGGTGGTCCAACGACAATTGGATCTTGGGATCGACGTCGTAAGCGACGGTGAGTACTCGAAGAGCGGCTGGACCAGCTATGTCCTGGAGCGGATGAACGGCCTCGCTCTGCAGCCACTATTGAAAGGCACGATGCGCTCGACATCACGCGACCGGTCGGACTTTAAGCAGTTCTATGCGGACCTGGACGCTCACACGTTCTACCTGGAACCCGCGGAACTCAAGGCGTTTGTGGCGATGAGCGGCAACTCGGTGGTGTGCAGGGGACCGATCGAGTACAGCCAAAAGGGACGCAATGCTCTGCGGGCGGATATCGAAAACCTGCGCTTGGCGGTGCGTGCGTCGGGCGTGGAGGAAGCATTCTTGCCGGTCGTCGGACCGGGCAGCATTCAACCGTACATTCGCGATGAGTATTACGGGACTCCCGAGCGTCTGTTCGAGGCCTTGGCCACGGCGCTCCGCACGGAATACGAAACGATCGTCAGCGCGGGGCTCGTGTGCCAAATCGACGATGCATTCCTGCCTTGGGAATGGGATCGGCGTTCGCTTGAGGCAGGCTGGGACATGAGAGCCTACAGACGCTGGGCCGAGCTCGCGGTCGAGGCGCTCAATACAGCAATCAAAGGCCTGCCAACGGAGCAACTTCGCTATCACATTTGCTGGGGTAGCTGGAACGGTCCGCACAGCACCGACGTCCCGCTCCGGCAAATCGTGGATCTCGTTCTGCGCGTAAATGTGCAGGCCTATTTGATCGAGGCGGCCAATTGCCGTCACGAGTTTGAGTATCACGTGTGGGAGGAGGTGCGCCTACCTGATGGCAAGGTGCTCGTTCCGGGCGTGATTGAGCACGCTACTCACGTCGTCGAACACCCGGAGACGGTTGCCGATCGCATCCTGCGATTTGCCAAAATCGTAGGTCGCGAGAACGTGATTGCGGGCACCGACTGCGGAATGCGTTCGCGCTCGCATCCGCAAGTCGCGTGGGCGAAGCTCCAATCGCTATCCGAGGGCGCGAGGCTCGCTTCGCAGCGCCTCTGGAACTAGTTTGGAGTTCTAACCCGATAGCCGTATCGGCCCATCAATGGCCTGGCCGCGTGCGTCTATTTTGCCGCGCCATCTCGATTCTTTCCGGGCGTCGTTCACTACTTGAGCTACGGGTGCCTGCCCGCTTTGCTTGACAAGGGGCGGCCGCTTGTAGCACTGTATGCATACTATCATACAGACACCGCGAAGTGCTGCATCTCAGGATCGAGAACAGCGGAGTACCGATCTACGTGCAGATCCGCGACCAACTCTTGCACGCCATCGGCAGTGGCGCGGTCCGCCCCGGCGAACAGTTGCCGACGATGCGCCAGCTGGCCGTGGAGCTGAAAGTGGATCTGAACACCGTCCGTCATGCCTATGACGAGCTCGAGCAGACCGGCGCCATCGTCATTCTGCGGGCGCGCGGCACGTACGTGGCAGAGCAGCCGCCGCCGCGCGACGCTGCGCGGCAGGCGCGCAAGGTTCAATCACTGGCACACCAGGCGCTTGCGCTGGCTGCCTCGGCCGGTGTGGATCCGGCGGCAGTCGCGCAGGAGATGCTGCAGCTCGCAAAGCGGCAGGGGGGCAAGCGATGAGCGACCATGAGCGCACCATTCCCTACGGTCAGAACGCGCCGGCAACGGTGGCATCGGTACTGCTGTTGCTCGTTGCGATCGCGAGTGCCGTGATGGCCCGTATGGCCGCGTGGCCCTACGGCTACGCCATCGCGGTGCTGCTCGCCATTTGCGCGGCGCTGCTGCCGCTCTCGCTGCTCATGGCACGGCAGTGGGAGAAAGCGGTCGTGCTGCGCTTTGGCCGTTTGCATGCCATCCGCGGCCCCGGACTCTTCATGATCGTGCCGTTCGTCGACACGGTCGCCACCTGGGTGGATCAGAGGATTCAGACCACCGAGTTCAACGCAGAGCAGGCGCTGACGCGCGATACCGTGCCGACGAACATCGATGCGATTCTGTTCTGGCAGGTGCACGATGCCGAGCGCGCCGCGCTCGAGATCGCCGACTATCGACGGGCAATTCTGCGCGTCGCGCAAACCTCGCTGCGCGAGATGATCGGCTCTTCGCCCTTGAGCGCCTTGCTCTCGGAGCGCAAGGCCGCCGACCTGCAGCTGAAAGAGGAGATCGGACGCAAGACGGCCGAGTGGGGCGTGGCGGCTGTGTCCGTCGAGATTCGCGACGTGGCCATTCCGGCGCAGCTGCAGGATGCGATGAGTCGTCAGGCCCAGGCCGAGCGCGAGAAGGCGGCGCGCGTGATTCTGGGCTCCGCGGAGGAGGAGATCGCGCAGAAGTTTCTCTCGGCCGCCAACACCTACGGACAGAGCCCGGTGGCCCTGCAGCTGCGCGCGATGAACATCATCTACGAAACGACGAAGGAGCGCGGCGCGACCATTCTGATTCCCTCGTCGATGGTCGATAGCATGAACGTCGCGGGCGTCATTGGCTTGGCAGGCGCCGCAGCGCAGAGGCCGGTGGGTTAGCGTTCCGGAGGCGCTGAAGGAGACACACATGATCACTCACCGCGGTGGCTGCCACTGTGGCCGCATCCGCTTCGAGGTGGTCGCACCGAGCATCCTCGAGGTCTCGGATTGCAACTGCTCGATCTGCGCCAAAGCCGGTTACCTGCATCTCACCGTGCCGCAGTCGCGCTTCCGGCTCCTGCAAGGCGCCGAGGCGCTGACGACGTACCAGTTCAACACGCGCACCGCGAAGCACCTGTTCTGCGCGGTTTGCGGCATCAAGTCGTTCTACGTGCCGCGCTCGCACCCGGACGGTTTCAGTGTCAATGCCCGATGCCTGGACGAGGGTACGGTCGAGAAACTCGTGATCACAGCGGTCAACGGACGTGAGTGGGAGAAGGTATATCCCGCGGGGCGCGGGCCCGCGCTGCAAGAATAGGGCACAACGCATCACCGCCTCGATGCAGATCACCGCGCCTCGATGAAGATCCGGCGGATGCTCGGATGCCGTCGCCGCACTTCGTCTTCGATGTCGCGGATCGCCTGCACGTGATCGCGAGCGGAAATTCCCTCGCGGAATTCAACATCGAGGTTCAACAAGATGTCGTTGGGGCCAAGCTGCATGGTGAGCGGTGCTCGAACGACACTTACGCGCCGATCATTCCCCACGATCCGGCAGATGTCCGCCACGATCGCCGGACTGGCGCTCTCTCCCAGCAATAGGCCCCGGCTCTCATAAGCAAGGGCGCAGCCCGCGAGGCAGAGGATGAGCCCGATGAGGATCGAGGCTCCGGCGTCGAAGGCAGGATTATGGTAGGCATGCGTCAGGTACACGCCCAGCGCGGCGACCGCAAGCCCCAGAAGCGCTGCGAAGTCTTCGATCAGGACGGTGAAAAGCGAGGGATCCTTGCTGCGATGGATCTTCTCCCACAACGCCCCCGGAATCGGCCGTCCGCGCATCTCTTGCAGCGCGTTGATGAATGAGATGGCCTCGAAGATCGCCGCGGCGCCAATCACGATGTAGGACCAAAAGGGAGGCCCCAGCCGGATCGGGTGGCGCAGCCGCGTGACGCCCTGCAGAATCGACATGCCCCCGCCACCGCCGAACAAGAGCATCGCGACGATGAAAGACCAGAAGTACAGCTCCCGCGAATAGCCGAAGGGGAAGTTCCGGTCCGCCGCGCGCCGGCTGCGGCCTATCCCAACCAGGATCAACGCTTCGTTGCCGATGTCCACCAGCGAGTGGAAGCCCTCGGAGAGCATCGCGGAGCTGCCGGAGAGTGCGGCCACCACGAACTTCGTCGCCGCGATCGCAAGGTTGGCACCCGCGGCGACATACAGGACGAGTCGTGATCGCTTGCTGCGGTCAACGGCCATGGCTACGGATCAGCAGGAAACGTGCATCGCAAAGCTCGAGGCGCGAGCTCGATTCGTCGGGCCACGGCGGCCCCTTGGCTGCCGCCAGAGCCGTGCAACGTACCGTGCTACAGTCAAGCTTGCGGGACGCAACGCCCCGAGGTGCGGGGCGGCAAGGTCGAGGGCACGTGCTATCTAGTGAGTTGGAACATTGTCTCAACGATGCATTTCATCATGCCCGTGAGGCGCACCACGAGTTCCTGAGCCTCGAACATCTATTGCTCGCGCTCCTCGCTGCTGCGAAAGTGTGCGAAATACTGGGGGCCATAGGGGCCGACCCGCAGCAGCTCACGCAGGAGCTCCGGGCGCACATGGAGGGGATACCGCGTTTGGATGAGTCCCCGCAGCGCGAGGTATTGCCGACACTGGGATTTCAGCGCGTGCTGCAGCGGGCAGTATTCCACGTGCAGTCGAGCGGCAAGAAGGAGGTCGGGGTTGCCAACGTCCTGGTCGCGATCTTTAGCGAGAAGCAGAGTTACGCCGTCGAGCTGCTGAACCGCCACAAGGTCACGCGGTTTGATGTGGCCAACTACATCTTGGGCGGATCAGAGGATACCCAGAACACGGGGGCTGGCGCGGGCGGCGTCCACACCGCGCCCCCCGTTGCGAAAGGCGGTACCAGCAACGTGCCCTTGGAACGGCCAAGGGCGCTCGCCAGGCTACTTGGACCTGCGCTGACCGCTGTCGCGGTTACGGGATGGATCAACGCAGGCTCGTTGATCGCACCCGCCGGGCCGGAACCCGTGGGCAGCCTCTACATCCAGGGTGTCCTCGTATTCGTTGCTGGACTGGTGATTCTGAGCATCCACAACCGTTGGTCTCCACACTGGTCGGTCCTCATAACGCTCATCGGCTGGCTCGCGACCCTTGCCGGCTTGGCTCGTATGCTCGCGCCCGTCAACTCACGCCAAATCCTGCAGCACGCTCCGGTGTTGTACGGGTCATTACTCACGCTCTTCGTGATCGGCGTCATCCTGACCTACGAAGCCTATATAAAGCGCGCAAGCTGACAGCACGGTGGCATGTCGCTGTGGCAGCGCGTCGCATGAAGCGCGTGCACGCCCGTACCTGGGAGATCCGCGTAGGGTCCATCGCGACCTGGAGGACTGCGCGACGGGCCGCGGACTGCCGCTCTGAATCGCGCAGCGCCTCGGCATCCTTTCCTAATTAAACATAATATACATTATGCGCATGTGCGTATTCAGGGCGCGTTGCACAGCCGATAGGCTGAACGACCAATGACCTGAGGGCACAACCGCAGCTGCGGCCTTAGCTCGCGGCTCAGCCCCCAAGCTTGCACGCTGGGCACAAGGCCCCTTGGTCCTATTTGACTCATGCGCTCGCCGGAGTAAAGAGGCTCATTTCCTTTCGCAGCTAGAAAGCTTGGCAGGGAGAGAGCTGACGAATGCAAGCCGCGCCGCGTCGTCGCGTGTCATCGGTTTCGCCGGCGGAGGCTGTGCAGGGCTTTCGCGGACTCTCCTATCGCTTCCGCCTGGAATCCTTCCTGCTGCAGCTGTCCGCCGCCTTTCTCAAGGCCCCGATCGATGACCTCGATCGCCAGATCGAGATCTGGCTGCGCCGGCTGACGCAGTTCATGCAGGTCGACCGCTGCAGCTTCTGGGAACAGTCCGGAAGCGGTGGCAGCATCACATGCCAGTACTTCCACTGCGCGGCGGGCATGGGACCACCCGAGAGCGAGCTGCTGCGGCACCGCTATCCGTGGCTTACGCGGCAGTACCGCCGCGGCGTGCCCATCGTCTGGTCGCGTGTGCCCGAACAGATTCCGGCCTGTGCCGCCCCGGAGCGCGAGCATGCAATGCGTATCGGGGCCAAGTCCGTGCTGAGCATTCCCCTCGCGACGGGCTCGAGCATCTGGGTGCTGGCGCTGGTCTCGACGCGTCGCTACTGCACCTGGACGGATGGCATGGTGCAGAGGATGACGATGGTCGGAGAGATCTTCGCGAGCGCCATGCTGCGCCAGCGGGCCGAGATCTCCCTGCGCTTGAGCCAGTGGCAACTGCGCGAGAGCGAGGAGCGCTTTCGTGGCGCCTTCGACAACGCCGCAATCGGCATGGCGCTCGTCTCGCCCGAGGGCCGCTGGCTCAAGGTCAACCAGGCGCTCACGCGCATTTTCGGCTACTCCGAGGAGGAGCTGCGGGACACGACTTTTCAGGCGATCTCGCACCCGGACGACCTCTCGTCCAACCTCGAGTATCTGCGTCGCGCACTCGGGGGCGACATCGACCACTATGAGCTTGAGAAGCGCTACATCCACAAAGACGGGCACACTATCTTTGCACTGCTCAGCGTCTCGCTCGTCAGGGATGCGCTCGGCCGGCCGCTGTATTTCGTCTCCCAGATACATGATCTATCCGAGCGCACCCGCGCGCAGCTGGAGATCGATCAGCTGCGGCTCGAGCTCACCCATTCAAGCCGCGTCGCCCTCATGGGCCAGCTGACGGGATCCCTGGCGCACGAGCTGTTGCAGCCCGTCACGGCCATGTCCGCCAATGCGGAAGCCGCGTTGAGCTTTCTGGCGGCGGGCGAGATCGACGTGCCGGCCATGCTGGCCTGCCTTAATGACATCGTAGAGAGTTGCGGGCGCGCCGCGCACGTCATCCAGCGTGTCAACAGTCTGCTGCGCAAGGAGCGCCGCCCGCGCCGGCGCATCGATCTCAATCAGCTCGTGCGGGAGGTTGCGCGCGTCATGCGCAGCGATCTCATGACGCGACGCGTGCGGCTCGTGATGCAGCTCGATGAGCAGCTGCCGGACGTCATGGGCGATGCGGTGGAGCTGCAGCAAGTGATCCTGAACCTGATCGTGAACGGCGCGGAGGCCGTCAGCCACGACAGCTGCAAGAATCGCGATCTGCTCGTCGCGACCATCCCCTGCGAGCAGGAGGTGGAGCTGCGCGTGCGCGATCAGGGCGCTGGCGCGGAGCCGGAAAATCTCGAGCGCATGTTCGAGCCGTTCTTCTCAACCAAGCCGAACGGGATGGGGCTCGGGTTGCCAATCTGCAGCGAGATCGCGCGTGCGCATGGCGGCCGGCTCTGGGCGGAGAACAATGCCGACGCCGGCTTGACCGTGCACGTCACCCTGCCGGTGGCCGGCTAGCCTGGCGGCCCGGCGACGAAGCCCTCAGGCCGCGGTCTTCTTGTCCGCGGCAGCCTTGTCGGCGGCAGTCTTTTCGGCGGGCTTGTCCGAGTTCGCAAGCTGCTTGGGCTCGGACGGCGGAGTCTCGGTGGGTTCCTGCTCCGCGTCGCGCATGGAGTCCTTGAAGCCGCGCACGGCAGAGCCCAGGTCCGAGCCGATCGACTTCAGCTTCTTGGTGCCGAACACGAGCAGCACGATGACCAGAATGATCAGCAGATGTCGCGGTGCGAATAAGTCCACGTTCCACTCAGCCTCACGGTAGCACGCTCGGATGATACGCCAGGTGTCCAGTCCTGGCGAAATGCCCTGGCGTTTCTGCCGGCAGCGTCACAGGCTGCGCCGCTAGGGCGCTGCGCGCGCTGGGTTCGGGTAGTGAAAGGGCGGGACGTAGGCCGCCGGATACGGCCGATAATCAGGATCTGACGGCGGCAGATCTGGGGGCATCGCGCTGCTGATTCCGGGCACACCGCGGGGTGCCTTGGCCCAGGCGGTCTCATAGTCTGCATTCACGTTGCAGTAGAAGTGCACTTTGCTGATCTTCCAGATGCCCGCCTCCTTGCGATACTCGTTCTCGTAGATCCCTTCCTGCCAGGCGGCCTGCCCGTCTGCCGAGCCCATCATGATGAAGGCGCGCCAGCGACCCCGGGCGCTCCGCCCATCCGGTGCCAAATGCACTACGCCCTGCAGCTGCATATGGTTCTGCAACATCCCAGCCGCGAGCCCACCCTGTCCGCCAGGCATCATCTGCATGAGCTTGCGTGCCCGTGCCTTGCCGAGATAGACCCCGCGTCCCGAGTACTCGAGCGACACATCCTCGGTCAGAAGCGCGAGCAGCTCATCGAACAGCGCCTTGTCGAGGTAGTAGCCATAGGTGCGCTGCAGATTGACGACTTCGTTGCGATCCTCGAGAAGCAGCACCCGCTGACGCAGCCCCAGCAGCTCGCTTTCCAGGGCAGCGATGCGCTCGCTCGCACGTGCGTCCAGATCTGTGTGGGACATGAAAGCTCTCCGGCTCAGTACAACCTCGGTACCTTCGACCCACAACTCATAACTCACAACTCATAACTCACAACTCATAACTCATAACTCATAACTATCAACAACTTACCTCACCCTTCTCAACCTTATCGTGACCAAGCTTGGGCTCCCGCCCTCCTCGAAATCGCTGCAATTTACCGGTCACGTACGCATCGTGATTGTTGTTTTTCCTAGAGGTTGCGCTATATTTCGGCTCCACTCGATTGAACCATCAGCATTCTTAACAACCAGAAGAACACGATGCACTAAGGCCGCAGGACGCTGGCGGGTCCCGAATCCGGCACGCCTCGAGGCCGCATCAAATATGAGGCTCCTGATGAGCACTGCACGGGAGAAATTCCAAGGCGCGCTGCTCGCGCTCGCGCGCTCGGGCCACATCAAGGACAGGTTGGCTGAGGCGTACCGCAATCATCTCGCGGATCTTGCGGCCGAGGATCTGCCAGAGGAGATCCGCGCGGACTTTCACACCGTCAGCAGCACATTGACACGCGAGCCACCGCTGCTGCGCAGCGAGGATGCCTTGCGCGCGACGCTGCGCAAGATGTCGAACGATGAAGCGGAGAGCATTGCGCACATGCTCGTGCGCATGTTCGCCGCGCTGCCGCCGGGCGGCAGCCGTCACACCAAGACGGCACAGGTAATTCCGCTTTATCTCGCCGAGGCACGCAGCTCGTAACCCTGCGCGCTCCGGCGCGCGCCCAGCTACGCTCAATCGAGCTTGAACTCGATGACATCCCAGCGCGTCGTTTCCTCGTGACGCGCCTGACGCCGCACCGCATCCACCAACGCACGCTCATCCCAGTCGATCAGCTCGTTCGCCAGGTCTGCGAGCTCCTTTGGCACCGCCACCTGAGCGCCGAAGCTCTTCATGAGGATGACCGGTTTCTGGCAGGCCTGCGCGTAAAGCAGCTGGAAAGTCGCGAGCTCACGATGGCGCTGATAGAGGCTCGGTAAGCCGATGACGGCCTCCGCAGTGGCGATCTGGCGGCGCAGATCCTCCTTCAATGCCTCCTTGTCGCCGCCGGGCGCCTGCTCGGGCGTGCTGCAATTGTGGTAGTAGAAGTTGCGTGAGCTCTCGAGATACTCGAACACGCGCAGATAGTCGTCGTTGCGCTCCCACACATGCGTCACGAAGATACGGATGGGATTCGCCTGGGACATTGCCTGTCCTTGCCAGCCGAGCGAGCGGTGGGGTCCGCCGCCTGAGTCTCGCACAGCCTGCAGGGCACGGCCAAGTCGGAAGTGCCGGCGCTGCGGTGCATCGGGGATTTGCGGCATTCGATAGTAGAATGCCGCTACTTCAACTTAATCCTACGGCAGGGGCACGTTGCGTCTACTTGTCTATAACATCCGTTATGCCACTGGCACCGGGCCGGCATTCCATCTTCCCGTTCCCGGCGCGGGCTACCTGCGCAGCAACCGCCGCGTGCTCAAGGGGATCACCGAATTCGTGCGGGCCGAGCATCCGGACATCGTCGGCCTGATCGAGGTAGACACGGGCTCGATTCGCACCGGCATGCTCAATCAGGCCGAGCATATCGCCCAGGAGCTCGGTCACTACTCCACCTACGAGTGCAAATACGGCACGAGCTCCATCAATCAGTTCGTGCCGATCGTGCGCAAGCAGGCCAACGCGTTCTTGTCCGCTCCGCATGTCGCCGGCGCACGCTTTCATTATTTCGAGACCGGCATCAAGCGCCTCATCATCGAGCTGGAGCTCGAGCAAGTGTGCGTGTTCCTGGTGCATCTGTCGCTCAAGTATCGCCAGCGCCAGTCGCAGCTGCGCTCGCTGCACGATCTGATCATGCGCTCGCACAAGCCGGTGATCGTCGCCGGGGACTTCAACACCTTCTGGGGAACGCACGAGATCTACTTGTTCATGCGGGCGACGGAGCTCCGCAGTGCCAACGCCGCGGGCCTCCCCTCCTTTCCGGCCCGAGTGCCGCGCATCGAGCTCGACTTCATTCTCGTGAGCGCCGGCATCGAGGTGACGCAGTTTCGCGTGCCCGACGTGCGCTTCTCCGATCACCGTCCGCTCGTGTGTGATTTCCAGGTGGATCTCGATGCGCTGCGCAGGACGGCCGCCTGATGGCGCATGGCACAGGGAGGGCTGCCGGCGACGCGGAAACCTCATGGCAGATGAGGCGGGACGATGATGGGATCGTCTGGCTGACGCTCGACAAGCCGGGCACCTCGACCAACGTGCTCTCGCGTGTGGTGTTGCAGGAGCTCGGCGCGCACCTCATGACGCTCGCAGCCGCACCGCCACGCGGGCTCGTGGTGCGCTCTGGCAAGCGCGGCGGGTTCATCGCCGGCGCCGACGTGAAGGAATTCACGGTGCTGCGAGATGCCGAGGAGGGTTTTGAGCTCGCGCGCTCCGGCCAGCGCGTACTCGATCAGCTCGAAGAGCTGGGCTGTCCGACGGTAGCGGCCATCCAAGGCTTTGCCCTCGGCGGCGGGCTCGAGCTTGCGCTCGCCTGTCAGTACCGAGTAGCGGTGGGTGATGCGTCGCTCGCGCTGGGACTGCCCGAAGTGCAGCTCGGCATCCACCCTGGGTTCGGGGGCACCGTTCGCTCGGTACGCCTGCTCGGCGTGCGACCGGCGATGGAGGTGATGCTCACGGGGCGAGCGGTGCGCGCCGACAAGGCGCTGCGCATCGGGTTGGTCGATCGGCTGGTGCCCGCGAGCGAGCTCGAGTCGACGGCGCGCGAGCTCGTGCTGCGCGCACCCCCGCGGCGCACCGCACCGCTCACCGAGCGGCTGCTAGGCCTGCCGCTCCTGCGACCCCTGGTGCGCTCCGCCCTCTTGCGCCAGCTCGCAGGCCGCGCGCGCCGCGAGCACTACCCTGCCCCGTACGCGATCGTCGAGCTGTGGTCGCGCTACGGCGCGCATGGCGAGGCTGCCTACCTTGCCGAGGCGCGCTCCATTGCAGAGCTCTTCAGGACCGAGACGGCGCGCAATCTGGTGCGGGTGTTCCTGCTGCAGGACCGGCTGAAGGCGCTGGGCGCCAAGGGCGGCGCCTCCTTCGAGCGCGTGCACGTGATCGGTGCCGGCGTGATGGGCGGCGACATCGCTGCCTGGTGCGCGCTGCGCGGCCTGCAGGTCACGCTCCAGGACCGCGCGGCGGAGTTCGTCGAGCCTGCGCTGCAACGTGCGCGCGAGCTCTTCGCGAGGCGTCTGCGTGATCCGGCGCAGGCGGCGCTTGCGAGCGGGCGCCTGCGCGCCGATGTCGCGGGAGATGGTGTCCCAGAAGCCGACGTAGTGATCGAGGCGATCTTCGAGAGCCTCAACGCCAAGCGCGAGCTGTATGCGACGCTCGAGCCGCGCATGAAGCCCGAGGCGCTGCTTGCCACCAACACATCGAGCCTGATGCTCGAGCCGCTCGCCGCCCGGCTCGCGCGGCCGGAGCGTCTCGTCGGCCTGCATTTCTTCAATCCGGTGGCCCAGATGCCGCTCGTCGAGGTCGTGCACTCACGGCAGAGCGACGCGACGATCGTGCAAGGGGCGCTCAACTTCACGCGCCGGCTGGACAAGGTACCGCTGCCGTGTCGCAGCGCGCCCGGCTTCGTCGTCAACCGCGTGCTCATGCCGTACCTCAACGAAGCGATGTTCGCGGCTCAAGAGGGTATCGCGCTTGCAACAATAGACGACGCCGCGGTGCGCTTCGGCATGCCGGTCGGACCCATCGAGCTTGCCGATATCGTCGGACTCGACACGGCGAGTCACGTTGGCGAGATCATCGCGTCGGAGCTCGGGCGCGCGGCGCCCGACCTCACGCGGCTCAAACAGCTCGTCGCGGCCAAGAAGCTCGGACGCAAGAGCGGCGAGGGATTCTACGCATGGCGAGACGGCAAGGCGGTGAAGCCTCCGGCGCAAGGCGCGATTCCGCCGGAGCTCGAGGACCGGCTGATTCTCGCGATGGTGAACGAGGCCGTTGCCTGCTTGCGCGACACTGTGGTCGCGGAGCCCGATCTGCTCGATGTAGCCGTGATTCTCGGTACTGGCTTTGCGCCCTTCCGCGGCGGCCCGATCGCCTATGCCCGGCAGCGTGGCATTGCGACGGTCATCGCACGACTGCGGCAGCTCGCGGGGCGATACGGTTCTCGTTTCCTTCCCGACGCGGGCTGGAGTGCCTTGGAGACGCATGGAAAACCGTGAACAGCGTTCCGGGGCGATGAGGCTGCTGTGTTAACATTTGGTCGTTGCGCCGCATCAAAAGTCATTGATTCACAAGGCAATGATCGAAGAACGCGAAGCCAGTGTCCAAGTGCTGAAGAACTTCACGCCCCTGGACGGTCTGAAGCGCGAAAACATTGCCGCACTCGCGAAGAAGGTCACCATCCGCAGCATGGCGGCGGGGCGCTACCTGTTCAAAGAAGGCGACACGGACCGGCGCACGGTGTGGCTGGTCGGCGGTCTCGTCGAGCTGCGTGAGGGGGAGCGCACGGTCGGCATGATCCGCGGCGGCACGGCCGATGCACGCAATCCCCTCTCGCCCCAGCTACCACGCCGCTTGAGCGCACGTGCCGTCGACGAGATCAGCTACCTGGCGATCGACAGCGAGCTGCTCGATGTGATGATCACCTGGGATCAGACGGGCACCTACGAGGTCGAGGAGCTGCAACAGCAGCTCGCAGGAGCGAGCGGCGATGACTGGATGACGACACTGTTGCAGACCAAGTCCTTTCATCGCATACCTCCAGCGAACATCCAGGCGATCTTTCTGCGCATGCAGCGCGTGCCCTACCGCACGGGCGAGGTCGTCATCAAGCAGGGCGACGAGGGCGATTACTTCTACGTGATCGTCAGCGGCAAGTGCGCCGTCACGCGCGAGACGCCGCTCAACAAAGAGGGCATCAAGCTCGCCGAGCTCACCGTAGGCGACACCTTCGGCGAGGAGGCATTGATCGCGGAGGCGAAGCGCAACGCCACCATCACTATGGTGAGCGATGGCGTGCTTATGCGCCTTGCTAAGCAGGACTTTCGCGAGCTCATGAACGAGCCGCTGCTGCAGTGGGTGAGCTATGAGCAGGCGCGGGAGGTGGTCGCGCGCGGCGGCAAGTGGCTCGACGTGCGCCTGCCGAGCGAGCATCAGAACCTGGCCATCGAGGACTCGCTCAACATTCCCCTGTATTTCATCCGCTTGAAGCTGTCCTCCCTCGATCGCAACACGCCGTACGTCGTGTATTGCGACACCGGCCGGCGCAGCTCCGCCGCCGCCTACATTCTCGTCGAGCGCGGCTTCGATGCCTACGTGCTACGGGGCGGCCTCACGAGCGGTGGCGTCGCACTGCGCCGCAGCGGCTGAACGCGCAAGGCAGTCGCGCTGCGGCTCGCGGCGCAAATGAGCGCCCTGCCCTAGTGGCCCGTCAGTCCCGTCAGCATCCGATCGTGCAGGTCGCCCCGCTCGATGTTGAGGTTCTGCTCCAAGTCCGACGCATAGAGTGCCTTCAGGAAGGCGGCATCGGCTTGTGTGAGCGCATCGGGCGGCGCTCGCATTCTGCAGGTGGCTGAGAACAGGTCGATGATGCTCGGCAGCGCGCTGCAGGTGTCCAGCGAGGCCATCCGCGTCAGTGCCAGCATCGCGATGTAGTCCGAGACCGCGCCCAGCGGGTGCTCGGCCACTGCCCCCGCATCGACAATCACGAGCACATGCAGGAATTCGCTGCTGAGGCCCTTGCTGAGATGACTGCCCGCCATCCCCGAGGGACCGAGGCCCCCGAGCCCGGAGCCGAATTCCGAGTCGGCCTGGACCCCGTTAATGATGGGTGAGAGAGCGGTGGCTGCTTGCGCATCGATATTCGGCCCGTTGAGACCGGCAACGGGACGTTGCGCCCCGATCATCGAGCGCGTACCGGTCAGATACCAGGCCTGTACGGCGCGCGTGATGCGCCGGCCCTGCTGCATTCCGAGCAGGCGCGGGTAGCTCTTTGCGATGTGATCCAGCAGTTGCTGCGGGGTGGGCGTGAATGCGATCTCGACGTTGATCGTGCACTTCCCGATGCGCACGGGCGCGGGTGCGCCCACGCTGCCTGCGACGGCTAGCACTTTGCGTGATACGAACGCATTGAAATCGGGCAGCAAACCGGTCGTGGTCGGACAGAGCCCCTCCCGCCAGCGCCCGATCTGGTTGATGGTGACGCTCGGCTCGCCGTGCGATTCCACGAAGAGCGGCACGATCACGTGGTCCAAAGTGCGCCGGTCCATCAGTCGCGGAGCCGTCACCTGCACCTCGGCAAGGGTCTCCGAGTCCGCGGCCCGCGGCTTGCTCACACCCTGCGCGGCGACCTCGCCGGTCAGTAACCGGCAGGCGGCAACCGCAGCCGTGGCGAGCATGGAGATGGAATATCTCGTCATTGCGGTGGGAGTATGCTCCGCCGAGCTTTCGTCACAAGTAACGAAAAGTCCACGAGTCAGTGCGGCATGAACGGGAGAGCCTTGATGAACAGACTATCGGTGGTCTTGATTGCAAGCTGTGCGGTGTTGAGCGCCTGTACGCAGAGTACAGCGCCGGATACCACGGCCGCGGACGAGACAGCCATCAGGGCCAGCGGCAACAGCTGGTATAAGGCCTTCAACAGCGGGGATATGGACGCCCTCGCGTCGCTTTACACGGATGATGCGGTGGTGCAGGCACCCAATGCGCCCGCGGCACGCGGTAGCGCGGCCATCCGCGACTTCTTCACGAAGCAACGTGCGGATATGCAGGGCGCGGGACTCACCGTGGTCGAGGGTGCCAGAAGCGACGTCGGTCTAGCAGGTGATCTCGCCTGGCAAGGCGACACCTACACCGTTACCGACAAGTCGGGTGCGACGGTTGAGAGCGGCAAGACGCTCGCGGTGTTCCAGCGCAAGGACGGCAAGTGGCTGATGGTCCGCGATACCTGGAACTCAGATGCCCCACCCGCCGCTGCGAACCCCGCCGCGTCCGCGGCAAGTGCTCCCAGATAGCCGCGCCACTCGTCGCGCCTGACGACTCACTGCATCACGGACATCTGGTTACGTACCTTGGTCACGCCTTGCACGCGCTGCGCTGCTTTCAAGGCTTTAGCGGCCAGGCCCGGGCTCGTCTGACCGCTCAAGGTCACGACTCCGTCCTTGGTCTCGACTTGTACGCGCCCCAGATTCGGATCGACCTGCCGAAGCGCCCCGGTCACTTGATCGGTGATCTCGGCATCGCTGGCGGCCTGTGCGCTCGAGGCGACCGCGCTACCGCCAAGCAGCATCAGGGCACCTACAACGGCAACGAATGAATTTACGCGATTCAATTTCAATCTCCTACACGGACGCTTGAACCACTCGACACCCTTCTAACGCTCCAATGTTTCTTTAGATGCGTCGATTACATGAATCGTCGCGGCTGACGCCGAGATTTTTTCACGTGTCGACGCCCCCAGAGCTGGCGCGGCGTGCTCTCAGCGAAGGCGTCATCCTCGCGGCAGCGCCGCGATCGGTGCATGGATCGTAGAGACGTGCGCGCGGGCTGCTGTGGGGGTACGTTAGCTGGCCGTCTTCACGCGCGTGACCGGCGGCGGAGTCCACTCACCCGTGAGCAGCTGTGCCCTGGGCCCATAGACGCGCATGGTCAGGTTGAACGCGCCCCGCGGAGCCGGCAGCCAGTTCGCTTCCTCGTCCTTCCCCGGACTCTCGTTCTGAATGTACAAGTTGAGTGATCCGTCGGCATTCTGTTTGAGGTTCATCCAACTGCTCACCGCGAATCGATTGAGCGCGTTGGGGACCTGAAATCCGTCGTTGTCGTAAAGGGTGACACTCCAGAACGCATCCGCGGGCGGTGTCTCCCCTTTGTCGAAATGGAGCGCATACCGGTTGCTCCCATCAAGCGGCTTTCCCTCCTGGTCTCCCAGATTGAGCGGGTATACCGCATCCTCCGGCAGATTCGCGCCAAGTCCTTCGCGTGCGACGATCGCCCGCTTCAAATAGTAGTTGCCATACACTCCCATCGTGTCGGTGTTCATCTGCCAGCCGTTCACCACTCGCGCAAGGGTCGGCAGCTTGGCTGCCATCAGCTTCTGAGCCTCTCTAGGAGCTTGTGTCAGCGCCTCGCGAATTGCCGGATCGAGCGTATCGATGTCGAAGCTCTTGCCGCGCTCTATGCCGATTCTTCTCATGCGGGCGACGATGGGTTCGTCGGTGGCGTGGGGCGGGTTCACCTTGAAGAGCCCAGTTGCGTGTGCGAAGTACTTTCCGGCCGGCATCGAGTCGACCTGCACCTTGGGCGGGGTGTGCATGTCCACTGTCGGATCGATATTTCCTGCGACGGATACCGGCGGCTTGCCCCATTGCGATAGGGGCGTGATCTTGTAGCGCGCCTGGATCGTGTGGACGGCAGCGTAGTCTGATGGCCCGTCAGTCTTCGTCCGCCCAATGATCCACACGTAAGGTGTCGGGGCGCTAATGCGCGTCAACGCACTCGGGACCGTGCCATTCCAGCCAGGAGGAGTCAGCAGGAAATCCGCCGCTGCCGTTCCTGTGGTGCGCGAGCCAGGCGAGGCAAACACGTCAGTCCACATGTCGAGCATTGGCAGCATGTAGTAGCGCCCGCCGGTATCGGGCGCGGAAATGACCATTGGCTCCTGCGTAAGATCGAGCCATGCGCTGGAATACAGCGTGTCGAAATTCGGCCGCACGACGGTCTTGAAGTCCCCCGCGGGGAACTCCTTGAAGCTCTGAAAGGCGTTGTGCGGGCCCTGCCCCGGCATCTTTCCCGATGGCCCATTCGTGCACTGCCTGCGTGTCAGCTCCATCGAGAGCAGCGGATAGAAATAGAGGTAGGCCTCGACTGCAATGGTTCGTGCCTCTTGTGCGGTTGTCACCGGGTATCTCCTAGATCGACTCAGGCGTCTTGACGCATTGAGGCTCCTTGGTGACAACCACGCCTATCGGCTGAAGGTCCTATTGGCGGTTGGCAGACCCGTGTGATTTGCAGCCCCAAGAGCGCGAAATCGCGCCTATGGTCCTGACCCTACAATGAAAACGCCGAGGCTAAAGAGCGAGAAGCGGCGCGAGCTGCCCGTGGGCTACATCGTATGCGTCGGCTTGTCCCCGGAGAGTGCGCCGGCGAGATAGGTCTCGATCTTCTTCTGCGTTTGTCCGCGGTCCTGATCGCTGAACTGCACGCCGATGCCGGCAGTGCGCTTACCCTGAGCGCCCTTCGGGGTCACCCAGATCACGCGCCCGGCGACCGGCAGCTTCTCGTCCTCGCCCATGAGGTTCAGCAGCATGAACACCTCGTCACCGAGGCGATAGTTGCTGTTGGTGGGAATGAAGAGCCCGCCGTTGCGCACGAAAGGCATGTAGGCGAGATACAGGGCGCTCTTGTCCTTGATGGTGAGCGTCAACAGTCCTGGTTTATTGCCGCCGATCCGCCCAGTCATTTCTGTTTTCACGTCCGAGGAATCAAGTTCGCACTGATCGTAGCAGGCTCTCGAGCGCAAGCGAGCGGTTTATCGGCGTGGGGAGCGCCGCCTTCAGCTCGCGTACTCGGTCGAGAAGCCCGAACAGGGCCGGCGTATTCATGACAAAATCCGCGCCGCGCTGGTGCGCGCCAGCACGCACTTCTGCAGCTCCCGCGGAGCCGGCGAGGCTCTGCCGGATGCATTCCGTGAGCCAGTTCTCAAGGCATGCGAGCCGCAGCGGCAGCTCCGAGCGGCTCCAGCGTTCGGCGGCAGTGACGGGATCGGCCAGGCCTCCGCGGATTTCCTCGACGGTGCGCACCACATCGGTGCGCAGGTTGCGAACAGCCGTGGGATCGAGTGTGGCAGCCGCGAACGGTGCCTCGCCGATCACATCGAGCACGGCATCCCAATCCCCGGATCCGCGTACGCTCTGCAGCCAGTCAAGGCTCTGCGCTCGGGCGGGCGCACGCACCCGCACGCGCTGACAGCGACTCGTGAGTGTCGCCGGCAGTCTCGAGGGCTGCGCAGCCACGAGCACCAGGAGAGTGCGCGGCGGAGGCTCCTCGAGAGTTTTCAGCAGCGAGTTCGCGGCGAAACGATTGAGCGTGTCCGCTGGCTCGATGATGGCTACTTTGTAGCCACCCTGGTGGCTGCTCAGGGCGAGCTCGGCGCCGAGCTCGCGTACCTGCTCTATCCTTATCTGCTGTGAGTCCTCCAGCGGGCGCACGAGCAGCAGGTCGGGATGGCGCTCCTCGGCGGCACGCCGACATCCCTGGCACTGCCCGCAGGGTGGTGCTGCCGAGGTGCACAGCACCAGCTGCGCACACCAGTTGGCAAGCAGCGAGCCCCCACTACCCTCGGCTGCCTGGATGAGTAGCGCGTGCGGCATTCTGCCCGCGGCTTGCGCCGCTTTGAGCGCTGCCATGCTGTCTGTGAGCCAGGGCACGCTCACTGAAGATGACGGCGAGCGCTGGCCTGGCGCCTCGCTGCCGCTCACAGCAATTTCTCCAGGATCGCGGTCACATCGGCACGCACGCTCTCGAGCGGCCGGCTTGCATCGATCACGCGGATGCGCCGGGGCTCGCGCTGAGCAAGCGTGAGGTAGGCACTGCGCACACGCTCGAAGAACGGTTCGCGCTCCTGCTCGAAGCGATCCGCGCTTGCAGCGCGCGCGCGTGCACGCTGCAGGCCGAGCGGCACGGGCAGATCGAGCAGCAACGTGCAGTCCGGCCACAGATCGCCGTGCACGGCCGCGGCGAGCTGTTCGACGAGCTCAGCTGCGACACCGCGTCCCGCTCCCTGATAGGCACGCGTGGCATCCGTGAAACGATCGCAGATCACCCACGCGCCGCGGGACAACGTGGGACGGATCAGGTTCTCGAGATGAATGCTGCGCGCGGCAAACATCAGCAAGGTCTCGGCGGCCGGTGGGATGTGCTCCGCACTCGCATGCAGCACGATGTCTCTGACGCGCTCGGCGAGCGCGGTGCCACCGGGCTCGCGCGTGGCGATGGCGGCGATGTCGCGCGCCCGGAGCCACTCGAGCACCATTTGCGCCACGCTCGTTTTGCCGGCGCCCTCGATACCCTCGAGCGTCACGAATCGGCCGCGACTCACCGCCCGCTCCGTGCAGACCTGGTGGTTGCGGTCGACGGCAGCGCGATCGCGCCCTGGGCGCGCAGCCGCTGCAGGTAGTGCTGAACCGCGACATTGTGTTCCGCGAGCGTAGCGGAGAAATGATGCCCCCCATCGCCGTCCCCGGTCGCCACGAAGTACAGCTCACCGTTCGCGGCGGGATGCACGGTGGCCTGGATGGCCTCGCGGCCCGGCAAGGCGATGGGCGTCGGTGGCAGACCCGCGCGCGTGTACGTGTTGTACGGGGTGTCCGTCAGTAGATCACGCGTGCGAATCTCACCGGCATACTGGGCGCCCATGCCGTAGATCACGGTCGGATCCGACTGCAGCCGCATCCCCTTGCGCAGCCGGCTCAAGAACACCCCGGCGATGCGCGGGCGCTCGGTGGGAAGACCGGTTTCCTTCTCCACGATCGAGGCGAGGACGAGTGCGTCGTACGCTGTGCTGAGCGGTGCCACGTCGGCATGCCGGGCCCAGGCATCCGTGAGTACCTGCTGCATTCGCTCGTACGCTTGCTTGAGGATCTCCGCATCCGTCGTGCCGGCGGCGAAGCGGTACGTGTCGGGGAAGAACCGTCCTTCGGGCTGCTCTCCCGGATGACCGATCGCAGCCATCACTTCCGCATCGCTCTTGCCGCGCAGCGTGGCATGCACCTTGGGGTCGTTCTCGAGAGCGTGGCGAAAATCCGCAAACGTCGTGCCCTCCACGATCGTGAGCGCCTGGAGCACCACGCGTCCCTCGACGAGCATCGTCACGATCGTGGCAGCGCTCGCGTGCGCTGGGATCTCGTACTCCCCGGCCTTCGGATTGAAGCGCCGGCGGTGCAAGCGCAGATCGAGCTCGGTACGACGCGGATGAGCGAGTACGCCCGCGGCGGAGAGCTGTCCGAGCACGGCGCGCACGCCGCTGCCCGGTGCAACGACAACCCGTGTCGGTTGTTGCGCGGGCCCTGCAGCCGCGTACTGTGCATCGAGCCAGTGGCGAACCCCGAGCAGCGCGCCCGCGGCCGCGCCGAGCAGCAGCACCGCAACGATGAGCCCGCTACGCATCCGCAGGTCCCTCGAGCAGGCTCTCTATCAGTTTCTGCACGCGCCGAGTCATCGGCCCGGGCACGAGAGTGCGGGCACCCACCGCACGTACTGGCCATACTCCGATGCGCGCGTTGGTCAGGAAGATCTCATCGGCTGCGTCGAGCTCTGCATGCCCGAGCGCAGTCTCCGCGGCGGCTATGCCGGAGCCCGCGGCTGCGCGCAGCACTGCACGGCGCATAACGCCCGCCACGCCACACAGATCCAGTCGCGGCGTAAGCAGGCGCTTTTCCTGCACGATGAACACGTTGCACATGGTGCCTGAGACGAGCAAACCCGAGCTACTGAAAAGCAATGCATCGAAGATCTGCGGATCGCGCCACTCGCCGCGGGCCAGCACTTGCTCCAGACGGTTCAAATGCTTGAGACCGGCGAGCAGCGGATTCTCGCCCAGCTTCAGCTCCGCAACGCGCACGGCGACTCCGTCCTCGATGCACCGGGAATCTTCCTGCGGCCAGGGAAAGCGCAGAGTGATGCGAGTCGCATGTTCGTCGCCCCGTGCCCCGTAGCCGCGCGCCGTGGCAGGTCCGCGCGTCACGATCACCTTGAGCAAGGTGGAGCTCTGTCCCCCGGCAAGACCCTCGATCTCGCGTTTGAGCTCGCTGAACGGATTGAACGCGATACGCAGCCGCTCGCAGCCAAGCGCCAGCCGCTCGAGATGAAAGTCGAGCAACCGCGGCCGTCCCCGCTGGCAGGCGATCGTCTCGAACAGGCCGTCACCATAGTGCAGGCCGCGCTCGAGCACGCTGATGGCCGCATGGTGGGTCTCTCCGGCGTGCAGCACCTGGCCGTTCACCAACACAGCATCGGGTGCCTCCGGCGGCACCCCTGCGGTTGCTTGCGTGCTCATGCCCTGCTCCATTCGGTTTCGAACGCGGCCAGCAGCCCGCGCGCCTTGGCGCGTGTCTCCTCGAGCTCGCGCTCGGCGATCGAGTCGGCGACGATGCCGGCGCCGGCGCGCAGCGAGATCTCCATGCCGCGCACCGTCATCGTACGGATCAGGATATTAAGGTCCATGGTGCCGTCGCGAGAGAGAAATCCCAGCGAGCCCGTGTAGGCGCCCCGCCCTTCCCCCTCAAGCTCAGCGATGATCTGCATGCAGCGGAACTTCGGACAGCCCGTGATGGTGCCGCCGGGGAACACCGCGCGCAGCGCGCCGATCGGTGTCACGTCCGGGCGCAATCGGCCACGCACGCTCGACACGATGTGATGTACGTGAGCGTAAGTCTCGGTCACCATGAGCTCATCGACGCGCACGGTTCCCGCCTCGCACACACGGCCGAGGTCATTGCGCTCGAGATCGATGAGCATGATGTGCTCGGCGCGCTCCTTGGGATGGGCGATGAGCGCTGCAGCTTCGATGGCATCATCTCCCGGCCGCCGGCTGCGGGGTCGTGTGCCGGCGATGGGTCGGGTTTCCACCGCGTCATCCGCGAGGCGAATCAGCCGCTCGGGCGAGGAGCTCAAGACCGAGACGCCGCGCCACTGTGCAAGCGCCGCGAACGGCGCGGGATTGGTTGCGCAGAGGCGCGCGTAGAGCTCGGGCACTGCCGCGCTGGCGCCGGCCGCTGCGCTCTGCGGGCCGCCCGGCATCTTTATGTGCCATGCGCGCGACAGATTGGCCTGATAGATATCGCCGGCCCGAATGTAGTCCTGCGCACGGCGCACGCGCTCCAAAAACAGCGTCGGCTCCTCCTCGTGAATGAGTCCGTTCAGCAGAGCGGCACCCGCGCCTCCGCCGAGCGCGTTGACATTGAGCTCGGCAGCGGCGCGGTGGGCATCGCGCTCCAGGACCTGAAGGATGTCGTCCTGGTCTGCCTCGGCGATCGCAAGCACACGGTCCGTGGCGCGCTCGTGAACCAGGGCGCACGGTGTTCGCAGTGCAAACGCATGCCACGGCAGCGCGCTCGCCGGCAGCACGAGGCGGGGCTCGATCTCCTGCACCAGCTCATAGCTGAGAAACACGGCCCAGCCGCCGCTGAAGGGCAGTCCGCCCGCTGCGCCTGTGCTCTGGCGCTCCGCCCGCCACCAGCGCTCGAGGTTGTCCAGGAAGCCGCCGTCCTGCGGCGTGATGCTTTCGCCCTCGATACGGCCCGAGGAGCTCAACCATAGCGCCGCTCGCGGCCATGCGGCGAGCACGCTGAAGCGTCCCAGAGGCCCTGCAGCCACGCTTTCGAACAGCACCGGATAATGCTGCGCGTCCGTGATGGCCAGGTGGCGCAGCACCTGCGGTGGCACGCCGAGCGTGCGCACGATGGGTTCAGAGGCGGATCTGCGCGCTCTCATCGGCGGACTATGCCGCGACTCAGTTGAGCCGCGAAAGGATTCAATCAGGTGAAGCGCCGGAAGATCAGCGTACCGTTCGTGCCGCCGAAGCCGAAGGAGTTCGACAGCGCGGTGTCGATCTTCATCGGCCGGGCGGCGTTCGGCACGAAGTCCAGATCACACTCGGGATCGGGCGTGTGGTAGTTGATCGTCGGCGGTGCAACCTGATCACGCAGCGCCAGGATGCAGAAGATCGCCTCGACCACGCCAGCGGCCCCGAGCAGATGGCCGGTCATGGACTTGGTCGAGCTGACCGCGAGCGAGCGCGCGTGCGCGCCGAAAGCGCGCTTCATCGCGATCGTTTCGGCCTTGTCGCCCGCCGGTGTCGAGGTGGCGTGCGCGTTCACGTACTGCACGTCCGCGGGATTCAGCTTGGCATCCACCAGGGCGTTCACCATGGCGAGCCGTGCTCCTTCACCATCCTCCGGCGGCAGCGTGATGTGGTGCGCATCGCCACTCATCCCGAAGCCGGTGAGCTCGGCATAGATGTGCGCACCGCGGCGCCGCGCGAACTCCAGCTCCTCGAGAATGACGGCACCCCCGCCGTCGCTCAGCACGAAGCCGTCGCGCTCGAGATCCCAGGGCCGGCTCGCCTCCTGCGGCGCGTCGTTGCGTGTGGACAGCGCCTTGGCCTGAGCAAAGCTCGCGAGGCCGCAGACGGTCGTTGCCATCTCACCGCCACCGGCGACGATGAGGTCGGCATCGCCGTACTGGATGGTGCGCATCCCGAGCCCTATTGCGTGCGTGGACGTGGTGCAGGCCGTCACCACTCCTAGGTTCGGACCTTTCAGGCCGTACTTGATGGACAGATGCCCCGAGATCATGTTGATGATGGTCGCGGGTACGAAGAACGGCGAGATCTTGCGCGGGCTGCCCGACTTCAGATAGTCGCCGTACTCTTGCTCGATCGTCCACAGCCCGCCGATGCCCGCTCCGCACACGGCGCCACAGCGCGCGCTGTCGACTTTGCTGAAATCAATGCCCGAGTCGGCCACGGCCTGGATGCCGGCCGCGACGCCGTAGTGCATGAAATCGTCCATGCGGCGCACTTCCTTGGACGAGAGGTACTGAGCGACGTCGAACTCGCGTACCTGACCGCCGAAGCGCACCGGAAACGCGGACACATCGAAGCGGGTCACCGGGCCGATGCCGCTCTGTCCCTTCAGTATGGCTTCCCAGGCCGATCGCACCGTACTGCCTACCGGCGAGACGATGCCCAGACCCGTCACGACCACACGACGCTTGGTCACACGTTACCTGTGCTGAATCCGTGGGTGGCTATCCGCCCATGCGTACCGTCAATGCCAACGGTACGGAGGCACCCGGAGGTCCCTCAGGCCTTGTTGCGGCGTTCGTTGATGTAGTCGATGGCCTGGTGCACCGTCGTGATTTTCTCGGCATCCTCATCCGGGATCTCGATCTCGAACTCCTCCTCGAGAGCCATCACCAATTCGACCGTGTCCAGCGAGTCCGCGCCCAGATCGTCGACGAAGGAGGCGTCATTTGTGACCTGTTCTTGCTTCACGCCCAGCTGCTCGGCGACGATGGCCTTTACTTGCTGCTCGACCGTGCTCATTACGCGATTGTCCTTCTAGAAGATAATGCCGCGCGCGCACCGGGGCGGTGGCACGGGGCGCGGTATTGTAGGGGAACACCTCCGCCGCTGCCAGCCGAGAGGCCTGGGAGTGATTGTTTTCCTTGGCGAAACCCCGCAGCGTGGGCCACGCATGATGCCTGGCCGGCGCGCACCGTGGCAGTGCTCCGAGTGCTTCAGAGCCGCTGTGGCGATAATCCAACGCAGGCGCGCGCAGACGGGCGATGCCGCCTACTGCATGTACAGGCCGCCGTTGATGTGCAAGGTCTCGCCGGTGATGTAAGCCGCCTGCGGGGAGGCCAGGAACACGACCGCGGCGGCGATGTCTTCCGGTGTCCCCAGACGCTCCATCGGGATCTGGGCGCGCAGCGCGCCGCGCTGCTCCTCGCTCATCGCGCGTGTCATGTCCGTGTCGATGAATCCGGGCGCCACCGCATTGACGGTGATGCCCCGCGAGGCCACTTCCTTGGCGAGTGACTTCGTGAATCCAAGAATGCCCGCTTTTGCGGCTGCATAGTTGGTCTGCCCAGGGTTACCCGTGAGCGCCACGACCGAGGTGAGATTGATGATGCGTCCGTGACGCTCCTTCAGCATGCGGCGCAAGACTGCCTTCGAGAGGCGGAACACCGAGGTGAGATCAGTCGTGAGCACCTGCTGCCAGTCCTCCGACTTCATACGCAGCAGCAGCATGTCGCGTGTGACGGCCGCATTGTTCACGAGCACGCTCGGCATGCTCTGAGAGTGCTCGAGATCCCCGAGCAGCCCATCGATCGATGCCTCGCTTGCCACATCGAGGACCACGCCGCGACCGTTGTATCCGTGCGACGCCAAAGTGGTCGTCAGAGCCGCGGCACCCTCCGCGGTGGTGGCCGTGCCGATGATGCGGGCACCCGCGGCGGCGAGGCCAAGTGCGATCGCGTGGCCGATGCCGCGCGAGGCTCCGGTGACGAGTGCGGTTTCCTTCTCAAGCATGGGAATCTCCCGATTCGCGGGTACTGGCGAGCGCCGCATCGATCGAGGCGCTGTCCTCCATGGCCAGGCACTGCACGTGTGCGCCCGCCCCTGCGATGCGCCGATTGAGCCCCGTCAGCACCTTGCCCGGACCACACTCGATGAGCTGGCGCGCATTGCGGGCCAGAAGCGCTTGCACCGTTTCCTGCCAGCGCACCGGTGATGCGAGCTGCCGCACCAAGAGCTGCCTGATGTCCTCGGGAGCGGAATGGGTCTGCACATCTGCGGCGCTAAGGTAGGTGATTCGGGGCGAGGTGAGCGCCACCTCATCGAGCTTCTTCGCCAGCCGTTCAGCCGCGGGGCGCATGAGAGTGCTGTGGGCGGGGACACTGATGGAGAGCATGAGCGCTCGCTTCGCCCCGAGTCGCTTGGCCTCCTGCGTGGCACGCTCGACGGCAGCCCGCTCACCCGCGATGACCACCTGGCCGGGTCCGTTGAAGTTGACAGGCTCCACGACTCCGCCGCTCGCCGCAGCGGTCTGACAGGCCTCGAGGACCTGCACGTCGGAAAGGCCGAGGATGGCGGCCATTGCGCCGCTGCCGCTCGGCACCGCCTCCTGCATCACCCGTCCGCGGAAGCGGACGAGCTCGATCGCCACCTCGAGCTCGAGTGCGCCGGCGCACACCAGTGCAGTGAATTCCCCGAGGCTGTGACCGGCGACGACGGCAGGCTCCGGCCCGCCACGCTGGCGCCACACCCGCCACAGCGCGATTCCGGCCGCGAGCATCGCAGGTTGCGTGTACTCGGTTTCGTTGAGCCGCTCGGCGGGCCCGGATTGCGTCAGCTCCCACAGGTCATAGCCGAGTACCCGTGCAGCCGCCGCGAAGGTCGAGCGCGCCTGCGGCTCGGCGCCAAGCGCCGCGAGCATGCCCTGCGACTGCGAGCCCTGCCCTGGAAAAACGAGCGCGAACGTCATCGATCAGCCTTCCCGGCGAGTGGAAAAAAGCGCGCGATTATAACGGCTCGCGCCGGGGCGTCAGGAACAGCGCGGCGATGAGCCCCCCGAGGACCCCGTACAGATGCGCATCGACCACGACGCTGGCCCCTCCGGTGACCAGCGGCAGCGCTCCCACCCATTGCTCATAGATCAGCTTGCCGACCAGGAAGAGCGCGAGCACCCATCCGAGCGGATCGTGGCGCCGCAGGTAAGCCAGGGTGCCGGCCGCGAGCGCACCGTGCAGCGCGCCCGAGGAACCCACGTACCACTGCACAGTCGAATCACCCAGCCACAGACCTAAGTCGATGGCCATGATGGTGCTGGCAAGGATCAGGAGCCACCCGCGCGGCGTGTAGTCACGCGCGAACAGGGCCCAGATGAGCGCCAAGCCCAACACGTTGAGGACCGCATGCTCGAGGCTCAGATGGACGAAGTGCGCTGTAAGCAGCCGCCACCACTCGCCACTGCCGAGTGCGCCACGGTCGTAGCGCAGCGCCAGCCGTGCCCTATCACCGCCGAGCTCCGTCGCGAGCAGCCCCAGGCAGCTCAGCGCGAGCGCCACTCCCCAGGGTCCGTCGCAGTTCAGCGACTTGAGCGTGCGGCGGAACCGGTCGACAGGCTGGGAGACGGCCATTTGTTATGATCCGCCGCCACTTGGCAGCCATGCTTCGGGATCGATAGCCATGCGCAAATTCCTAGCTGTACACCGCTCTCCGGGGCGTGATGCCGGCTTCACGCTGATCGAGATCATGGTCGTCGTGATCATCATCGGATTGCTCGCGGCGGTGATCGTCCCTCAAGTGGTCGGGCGCGTGGAGGATGCGCGCATCGCGAAGACGCGTCAGGACATTCAGGCCATGTCGACCGCGCTGACGCTCTACCGGCTCGACAATTTCAAGTATCCGACGACCGACCAGGGGCTGCGTGCTCTGGTACAGCAGCCTGCCGATCCCACCATCAAGAACTGGAAACAGGGCGGCTACCTGCAACAGGGGTTCTCGCTCAAGGATCCCTGGGGGAATGATTATCAGTACGTCAACCCCGGCACGCATGGAGGAGAGTATGACCTGTTCTCCTATGGCGCCGACGGCCAGGAAGGCGGCGAAGGTAACAACGCCGATATCGGCAACTGGAATCTCGACGCCAACACCAACTCCAACGCGAACAACGGCAGCCGCTGAGCGAGCGAGCCCCGATGCGCAGGGAGGTTCAGCACGTGCAGCGCTCGCGGGGCTTCACGTTGCTCGAGCTCATGGTGGTGGTGGTCATCATCGGGATCGTCACGGCCGGCGCGATCCTCTCCCTCTCGGTTCTTGGTAGCGACCGCGAGCTCGATAACGAGACGCAGCGACTCGTGTTGCTGATGAACTACGCGCGCGAGCAGGCCGAGCTGCAGACCCGCGAGTTCGGCCTGTACTGCACGCAGGACGGTTACCGCTTTCTGGCCTTCGATCCCCGCACCAATCTGTGGGGCGACATCGGCAGCGACGATTCGCTGCATAAGCGCGCCCTGCCCGACGGACTGACACTGCGCCTTGCCGTGGAGGCACACGACGTGGTGCTCGCCAAGGCCTCCGATAAGAAGAAGAAAACGGATCCGCAGGATCTCGTGCCGCACATCATGATCTTCTCCAATGGCGATCTCACGTCCTTCGAGCTGACGCTTGCGCGCGATGGGACAGAGCGCAGCTCGACTCTGGTACCCGACGATCAGGGACGCATCAAGCTGCGCGAGTTGCCGAAGACCGAAACGTGAGCGCGTCGCGGGGATTCACGCTGATCGAGGTGCTGGTTGCCCTGGCGATCGTCGCGATCGGCATGGCGGCTGTGATCGGCACCGTCGGCTCCTCCGCGGACACCGCCGCCTACCTGCGCGACAAGACCTTCGCCCAGTGGATCGCATTCAATCAGCTCGCTCAAGTACGCCTCACCCCGCAGCTGCCGAGCAAGGGCACCACGGAGGGAGAGCTGGATTACGCCGGACATCACTGGCGCTGGCAGCAGGACGTGGGTGACACGAGCTTCCCCGGCATGCTGCGCATCGACGTCAAGGTGCAGCAGGCAGACACGCCGAAGGGAAAGGACGCACCCTGGATCGGCAACATCACAGGGGCGATCGGGGATGCGCTTGCGCCGCAGTCCCTGGTGTCCGCGTATCAGGAATACCTGCCGCCGGGCACTCCCAATCCGAACGGCACCAACCCTGCCGGCACCGTGCCGCCGAACGGCGTCCCGCAGCCGAATCTCACGCCACAACCCAACGGCGCCCCAGGGACCCAGCCGGGAATCGGCACGCAGCCGAATGTCACGCCACAGCCCAACACCGGCGCCAGCGGCCCGGGAGAACAGTAGTTGCGCGCCTCGAGTGCTCGCCCGCGCTCAGCTGCTCGGGGCTTCACGCTCATCGAGCTGCTGGTCGCACTGTTCATCACTGCGATCATCTTCGCGATGGGATACGGGGCCATCAACCAGGCCCTCAAGGATCGGGACGCGGTGCAGACGCGCCAGGACCGCCTCACCGCGCTCGAGACCACCATGCGCGTGATGGTGCAGGACTTCTCCGAGCTGACGCCGCGCCCGGTGCGTGATTTCATCGGTGACAATTCCCTGCCGTGCCTGATGGGTCAGCCGGGCGGTGTGATCGCCGGCAGCGCCGCATCGCTCTCGGGCGCAAGTGGCGAGCTCGGCAGCTCGTTCGGCTCGAGCAGCTCGCTCGGTGGGAATAGCGCCGGAGGTCTCGGCAGCTCCTTGGGTGGCAGCTCCTCGAGCACGCTGGGCAGCTCCTTCACATCCAGCAGCACGAGCAGTGGCTCGAGCAGCTCCTCGGGCACGAGCAGCTCCTCGGGCAACGATCCTAGCCAGCGTGATCTGGTCGTGTTCACGCGCGCCGGCTGGGCCAACCCGGCGGGTATTCAGCGGCCCGCGCTCGAGCGTGCCTCCTACCGGTTGGTCAACAACACGCTGCGGCGCATGCACTGGCCCGTGCTCGACGCGACGGAGGCGACCGCTCCCGTTGCACGCGATCTTCTCGATCATGTGAAGTCCGTCACGTTCCGCTACATGACCGATGCGCATCAATGGACGGATCAATGGCCACCGCTCGGCAACAACGGCAACACGACTCTGCGCCTGCGTCCGTTTGCGATCGAGATCACCATCGAGCTCGAGGACTGGGGGCGCATCGTGCGCATCGTCGAGATTCCCACGTGAGACGCTCCCCGCCCCGCTCCCGCCAGCAAGGCATCGCACTCCTCACCGCGATCCTGCTGGTCGCGCTCGGCACCATCCTCGCCACTGCCATGGCCTATCAGAACGCGATGACCGCACGCCGTGGCGAGGCCACCTTTGCCTTCGATCAGAGCATTCTCATTGCGCAGGCGGGCGAGGCCATCGCGGCCTATGCACTGCGCGAGAGCCGCAACCAGTCCAAGGGCGGCGCGCAGGACTCTCCGGATCAGTTCTGGGGCATGCCGCTCGGTCCGGTCGAGATCGTGCCCGGCGTGACGCTCGAAGCCTCGCTCGAGGACATGTCCGGGCGCTTCAATCTCAACAACCTGGTGAACGCCGACGGCTCGATCGACAAGAACGCGGAGGCCATATTCGCGAATCTGTTGCAGATTCTCGGGCTCGAAACCAAGTGGGCGCCGCTCATTGCCGATTGGATCGATGCCGACAGCATCACCGAGGACCCGGAAGGCGCCGAGGACAACACCTACCTCTCGCAGAATCCGCCGTACCGTGCGGCGAATCGGCAGATCACCAGTGCGAGCGAGCTGCTCGCGCTGCCAGGCTTCGGGCGCAATCGCTATCTGACCTTGCAGCCCTATGTCACCGCCCTGCCCAGAGCCACGCGCATCAATACCTGCACGGCCCAGGGTCCGGTGCTCGATTCGCTGCTGCCAAACGGGGAGCACACCTGGAGCACGCTGCCGGCGCAGCAGCTCGCGAAGCAGCGGATGAGCGGCAATGGCTGTAGCCCAACGGTGCAGGACCTACAGGCGTCCTTCACCAACGATGCCGCATCGACCTACGCTGCCGGCCAGATCGCAATGGTGTCCGATTACTTTCGCCTGACCTGTATCGTGGATGTTGGCACCCTGGAATTCCGCTTGTACAGTCTGCTGCATCGGGAGGGTGGCAACCGCATGCATGTGATCCAGCGCAGCTTCACCGCGGACTGAAGCCATGGCGGACTGGCTTCTCATTCGCCTCAATCGTGAATCTCCGGCCCTCGGCTCATGGCTGGTCGCGGATGGGGCGGGACGCATGGTGCAGCCGCCGCAGAAGGGCACGCTGCTGCAGGCCGCAGCACTCGCGGGCTTTCGCCGCGTGTGCGTGCTCGTGCCCGCCGCGGACGTAGTGCTCACCGAGGTAGATGTACCGGTCAAGAGCGGCGCGCGCGTCCATCAAGTCGTTCCGTTTGCTCTGGAGGAGCAGCTCGCCGAGGACATCGAGCAGCTGCACTTCGCCCTTGGCAAGCGCCCTGCCGATGCGGTGCGCACACCTGTGGCCGTCATCTCGCGCGCGTTGATGGAGCAGTACACCCGTGCGCTCAAGGATGCCGGGCTGGCGGCCGAGGCGATGTATGCCGAGAGCGACCTGTTGCCCGCGAATCCGGGACAAGCCGTCGCGCTGTTCGATCAGGATTGCGCCATCGTGCGGCCCGCCGGCGGTCACCCGGTGACCATGCCCCTCGAAGCAATCGGCGAGGCGCTCACGTTGACGGCGCCGCCGCGCGCGGACGAGTCGGGCCACGAGCGCTCCGGCCGCGGTCTCGTTCTCTACACCGGCGCGCCCGAATGGCACCAGCACGCGCGCGAGGTCGAAGCGATACGCGACCGTTTCGACGGCATCAAGGTGCAGTTGTTGACCGACGGACCTTTGGGGTTGTTCGCGCAGCAGCTCGGCTCCGCCGCCAGCGCGATCAATCTCCTGCAGGGTCCGTATCAGCCGCAGGGCTCGCTCACGGGTGGACTGCGGGCCTGGCGACTGGCAGCGGCGTTGCTCGCCGGTGTCATCGCGCTGCACGCCGCGGGCAGCGCCACCGAGCTCATGGTGCTCAAGCGCGCGGAGCACAGGCTCGATGCATCGATCGAGGAGACTTTCCGTGCCGCGATGCCGGGCGAGCACAACGCGACGAATGCGCGGCGCCGCATGGAGCAGCGGCTGCTCAACGTGCGCGCCGGCGGGGAGAGCTCGGGTCTGCTCGCGGCGCTCGGAGCGCTGTCTCAGGCACGACCCGCGGCTCAGGGCAGCGTGATCGAGGCACTCAACTTTCGCGAAGGCGCTCTCGATTTGAAGGTCGCCGCTCCGAACGCCGACGTGCTCGATCATCTCAGTCAGGCGCTGCGGGCGAGTGGCTGGGACGCGGATCTCACCTCCGGGAACGCCGTCGGGTCGCGCTACGAGGGCCGCATCCAAGTGAAACCGAGGAGATAGCGTGTCGGCTCTGAGGGCCTGGTTCGAGTCGCTGAGCGCGCGTGATCGCCGCATGGTCATCATTGGCGCCATCGCAGTCGCGGTGCTGCTCGTCTGCGCCATCCTGCTGCCGCTCGATCAGAGCGTCTCGCGCGCACACGAGCGCCTGGCACACAAGCAGTCCGATCTCGCCTGGATGCGCAGCGTTGCCCCGCAGCTCGCCTCGGCTCCGCCGACCGCCCTGGCGCCCTCCTCGCAGCGCTCGCTGATCGTGATCGTCGACAATTCCGCGCGCGAGGCCGGTCTCGGTACCGCGCTCGCGAGCAGCGAGCCGAGTGGCCAGGGTGGCCTGCGCGTGCGGCTGGACAAGGCGCCGTTCGACACCATCGTCGGTTGGTTGGCGCGGCTTGCGGAGCAGCGCGGCATTCACGTGGAGTCCGCCACCATCGACAGCGCCGGCGCGCCGGGACTCGTGAACGCAGGAATCGTTCTGCACGCCACTCCATGAAGCGCAGGCTGTGGATGGGCGCCGTGGCGGCGTTCGTGCTGATCTTGTTGGTGCGTTTCCCCGCGCAGTGGGCCGCCGGCGCACTGCCGCGCGACGCCCATTGCGAGCAACTCGACGGCACGCTGTGGTCCGGCAGCTGCAGCGGCTTGAGCGCGCAAGGCAGCCGCCTCGGCGATCTCACCTGGTCGCTGCACCCGCTGCGATTGCTCTCCGGAAGACTGGCGCTCGATCTGAGCCTCACACAGCCGGCAACGACTTCTGGGGCCAGCGCGCACGTCGAGTGGAGTCTTGCCGGCACGCTCAGCGCGCGTGACGTGCACGCCGCGCTGGTGCTCGATCACACCCTGCTGCGGCAGCTGCCGCCGAGCCTGCACGCGCGCCTCGATGCGCAGCTCGCCGCGCTGCGCTGGGACGGCAAACGAGTGATCGAACTGCAGGGACAGATGGAGGTGCGCGGACTCACCGCAGATCAGAACACGCCTCTGGGTGACTACCGAGTATCGTTTTCCGGCGGACCGGGAGATCCCGTCGGAGCGCTCAAGGACATCGGCGGACCGCTCGCGGTCGAGGGCACGCTGCGTCTCACGCCGGAGCCTGGCTACGTGGTCGCGGGCCTGGTCGCGGCACGTCCGAGCGCGCCCGCGGATCTGGCGCAGCAGATACGCTATCTGGGCTCTCCGGATGCGCAGGGGCGACGACCCTTCTCTTTCGCCGGCACCTTCTAGTCGAGCTCGCAGAAGACTCCCAGCAACGGAAAGTAGAGGCCCACGCGGACCGGCTGCGGTCCCAGGGCCCGCGCGAGCTCCGCATAGGTGTGCAGCTGTGGGCGATAGCGTTGCAGCTCCTGGGCAAGGAACGCCTCCAGACCGCCGCCCTCGTGGCGACTCGTCTTGAAATCCACTACCCACCGGATGCCGTCGCGATCCACGAAGCAGCGGTCGATCACGACATTGGTGAGCCTGCCCGCGGCCATGCCCGTCAACGCTAGCTCGCTGTGCGATTCGCGGTGCTCGGCCGAGAAGAGCCAGCGCCCACGCTCATCGCTGACCGTGCGCGCGAGTGCCTCCGTGACGACCTGCGTCGCATACGGCAGGTCGCGCTCCGCGACGCCTCTGTGGCGCAGCTGCTGGGCGTAGAGCGCGCGCTCGGCCTCGATGCGACTGCGGGGTGGCAGCTCGCGCGTCGCGCCGAGCTTTTGCAGCTCGCCGTGGACCACGATCCCGATGAGCCGGAAGGTCTCACGCACCCAGCTGAACTCCGGTGGCTCGAGGGACTCTTGTGCCAGTGGCAGGTGCCATAGCTCGGGAGCCCGCTCGAGGGGCGGAGATGCCCAGTCGGACGCCAGGTGCCTCAATACCGGAGTGCGCACGGCCACGGATGCGGAGGCATCCGCCGCGCGGCAGACGAACTGTGACTGTAGCGCGGGCCACAGGCAGGCCAGCAACGTGCCGGAACGCGGCGTCCATGCCTGCTCGGCTTGCGACGCCTTGATGGCTGACAGATGCAGTGTCTTGCGGCTGCGTGTGACGGCGACGTACAGCAGACGCAGCTGCTCGTGCAGCGCGCGGGCGCCCATGAGGCGCTTCAAATAGGTGCCGACGTCCCCTTGCCTTTCCGCGCCGATGGCAGGTACCGGAGCCATCAGCAGATCGCTCGCGCCTTGCGGGCGCGGCAAATCGAGCCAGCGCAGCAGCGGCTCGCCGCCGCGGTTCAAGTCCCGATCGAGCGCCGGCACGAACACGTGATCGAACTCGAGCCCCTTCGCTCGATGAATGGTCATGATCTGAACTGGGTTGGCGCCTGCAACCTGCGGCTGCGCGTACAGATCCGCAAGCATGGCATCGAGATCCTGCGGTCCGCGCCACTCGCCGGAGCCCGCGCGCTCGGCAAGCATGGCGAAGAATGCACGGGCGTGACGCAGCTCCTGCTTTGGGTAGGCATCGGCCGCGCCGAGCCTGAGCCAGGTACCCTCGAGCCAGTCCGCGAGCACCGTCCGATCTCGCGACAGCGCCTCCGCCAGAACGGTCCGCACGCGCGCAAGCCGTGCGCGGTCGTCCGCGCGGCAGGCCGCCAGGCGCATCTCCTCCCCCAGCGCCTCCCAGATCACGCGCGGATCGTGCCGGCGCGAGAGCTCCGTCAAAGTCGCAAGTGACACGCCACACCACGGGGCGCGCAACACGGTGAGCCAGGCCGTTCGATCCCCGAGGTGATGCAGAGCGCGCGTCAAGGCCACGAGGTCGCGGATGATGGACAGATCGCGCAGCGCAATGAGGTCGATGCCGATGGCCTCGATGTGCCGCGCTTCCAGAGCGTTCAGGATCGGAGCAGCGTGCGCACGCGCGGCCACGAGCACGGCCACCGTCGCCCGCGCATCCTGCTCACGCAGCTCCGCGATGCGCTCGGCGATGGCGACCGCCTCCGCGCTTCGCTCAGCGTCCGCGAACAGTTGCAGCGCTACGACTGCCTGACGCGATGCGTCCGGCGCGGGCGCTTGTGCGGCGACGCTCGGCGCGAAGGCGACCGCGCTCGCGCGCAGATCGTCTGCCGCGGGGAAGAGCTGCTGGAAGGTATCGTTGGTCCATGCGATCAGCGCGGGCTGCGAGCGGAAATTGCGCGTGAGCCGCAAGGTCTCGAGCCGCAGGCCGCCGATGCCGTGATCCCGTGCGCGCAGAAACAGCCCGACCTCGGCCTCGCGAAACTGATAGATCGACTGCATCGGGTCGCCGACGATGAAGAGCGAGCGTCCATCGCCGCTCTGCCAGCCGGCGGTCAATGTCTCGAGCAGGTCGAACTGGGCCAGTGAGGTGTCTTGGAACTCATCGACGAGGATGTGCCGCAGCGACAGTCCGATGCGCAGCGCGAGATCCGTGGGCTGTCCTGCCTCGACCAGAGCCGCGCGTGCGGCACCCGCGATGTAGGTGTGGTCCACCCGGCCGGTGAGAGTGAACTCGGCCTGCAGATGGGCCGCAGCGGTGCGCAATACCCGTGACAAGGCGCCGAGGGCGGCAGCGTCACTTGCGGCGAGCTCCGCCGGCGGCAGCGCGAGCGTCTCGAGCAGCGCCTGCTGCGCTCCGGCGATGCGGCTCAAGCGCTCGATGCACTCGCGGAGCGCGTCGCGGGCTGCCGCAGCCTCGTAGGCCGCGCCGAGATTGCGGCTGAGTGCGCGCGGACTGCGCCAGTCGCCCTTGAGAGTGAGGGCGAGCGCGGCCAGCCGCTTCCAGGAGCCCAAGCACTCCACGCTGCTGCCGAGCACACCGACCTCGGGCAGCGCCGCGGCTTCGGCGCGCAGGCCCGGTGGCAGCACGCGCTGCAGACTCTGCAGCTGCTCGCTCACGATGTTCGCCAGTGTGTGATCGATGCGCTCGCACAGGGCGCGCGGTTCGTGGCCTAGTACGTACCGCAGCCAATGCACGCGCTGTCGCAGCATCTCCGCGAGCAGCCGCTCGACATTGTTCCAGCGATTGTCGAGCCGCTCGAACAGCAGCTCGACGTCGGCACTCAGATCCGCATCGCTCTCGGCCGCGACCAGCGTGCGGCGCGCCGCCTGCAGATACAGCGGCTGCGCCGCCTCGGTCACGTGCAACGCGCCGCCCGCGCCCGCGCCGACCGGCAGCTGACTCGCGAGGCGAAAGTTGAATGCGTCTATGGTCTGAATGTGCAGCCGGCCCGGATCATCGGCGAGATTCCAGCCGCGCGCTCGCGAGCGCTCCAGGGCGGCCGCGGCGAGCGGACCTAGCCGCTCGGCATCGGGACCGCGCTGCTCCGTGGGGCCGCGCAGCGCCTGCACCACGCGCGCGCGCATCTCTGCGGCTGCCTTGCGCGTGAAGGTGATGGCGAGGATCTCCTCGGGCGTGTCGACCTCAGCGAGCAAGCGCAGCAGGCGGCGCGCGAGCACACTCGTCTTGCCCGAGCCGGCCGGCGCTTGCAGCAGGATCGAATGCCGCGGATCGCTCGCGCGTTCGCGCGCCAGCTCGTCGGCGCTATTCATCGGCTGCATCGCCGGCTTCGAGATCGAGTGCCGCACCGCTGTCGCGGTCCGCGATGCGGCAGATGCCCACGACATGGCAGTAGTCGCATGCGCCGGGCTTCGGATCGACGCGCGCGGCGCCCGCGAGAAAATCACTGGCCAGCCGCGCGACGCAGGCGCGCCATTCGTGGCGGCGCTGCGCCCAGGCCGCATCGCGCCCGATACCCGCGGGTACATCGATGCCCCGCACTCGCGGCAGCACGTCAGAGGAGCGGGCGATGCCGTCGAAGCGGATCTCGGCGGCCGTGAGATGCACGGTGCTGAGCGCGATTACGTCCTCACCGGCGGCCGCCAGATACGCCAGGAGTTGCACGTGGGAAGGGCGCTCGGCGAACCAATCGAACGCTGCGCGGCGCCCGCTCTTGTAGTCGAGAATGGCACGCCCGCCCTGCTCCAGCGCATCGATACGATCCACGCGCAGGTTCAGGCGTGCGCCGGCGATCGCAAGGTGGCACTCGCGCTCGGTCGCCTGTACGGTGAAAGGCGGGCGCGCGCGCTCCAGCTCACACAGGCCGCGGATCAACCGCGCCGCACGTCGCAACTCGCGTGCGAACGCTGGGCGGCGCGACTCCTTGAACAGATCGCGCTGCAGCTCCTCGTGGCCCGCACCGTGCGGCCACTCGCCGCTCGCCCCGGCCCGCTCGAGCTCGGCACCGGCCGCCGCGACGCATTGCTCGATGAGATCGTCGAGTGCCCGCTCGGGCAGTGCCTGGAGGGCGTGCGAGTCGCCCAGCCGTTGCCAGAGGTTCTGCAATGCTGCGTGCAGCAAACGGCCGCGCACGTCGGCGCCGACTCCCGGTTGAGCGCCTTCGAGCGCCACGCTCCCGAGGCGCAGCTCGGCGTACGCGCGAAAGGGGCAGCTATTCTGCAGCTCGAGGCTGCGAGCACCATGCGGCAGGGAAAGCTCGGGCGGCCAGGGCCGTCCGGCCTCATCCGCGTAACTCTCCAGGACTCCCTCCCGATGCATGCGCAGCGGCAGCCAGATGCTTGCCACGCCTGCCTTCACTTGCGGCCATTCACCGAGCAGCGGGCTCGGCAGCAGCGCGAGGTCCTCGGTGCGAGCGGGCGCGCTCAGCACCAGCTCATCGGCCGCGGCACGCCACGCCGCGAGAAGTGCGCGCGCCTCGGTCAGGCGCCCCGCGGGGCTTGCTTGCGGGATGCTGGCTGCGAGCTGAGCCGTCAACGGCAGAAACGGATCCGGCTGCGCGGGTCGTGGAAAGGAGTCGGCATCGAGTCCCGTCACCCAGATGCCGTCGTAACGCACCACGGGATCTGCGAGCATCGGAGAGATCGTCACCGCGGCGTCCTCATCGGCCGGGCGATGGGCGGTGCGTGCGGCAAGCTCAGTGAAGGCGCGCAGCGCACCCTGCGCGGACAGGAGGTGCACGGCGCCAGCGAGCTGCCCAAACTCATCGAGCAGCTCGCCAAAGCGCAGCACGCTTTGTTGCTCGGCACTGCCGCGAGCGTGCGTCCCAGGCCATGCAAGCTCGCTCAGGGCCGCTCTGAAGCGCTCCGACCACGAGCGCGGGGAGGCGAGCCGCTGGTCGAATTGAACGCTGGCAGCTTGCAGCTGACGTCTCAGCTCCTGCGCCGGCTTCGCGAGCGCGGTCGGCACCGCGCGCAGCGCCGTCAACAGCTCACGCACATCCAGTCGCAGGAAGGCACGTTCGCGCAGCCAGAGCTCGAGTCGAGCGCGCGCTGCGGGCTCGGGTCGCGCCCAGTACGGCGCAAGCAGCCAGACGCTCAAGTGGCTGAAGTCATCGGCGCCGCCTGCGAGCCATTCGAGCGTCGCCAGGGCGTGGGCGATCGATGGGCGCAATGCGAGCGGCTCACCTCCCTCGATCGCGACCGCCGTGTAGCCGCCGGCCGCATCTGCGAGGGAATCAGCGGGCGCGATCGCTTGACGAATGAGAGTCGCCAGGCGCTCGCGCCGCCCTGCAGCGCCTGGCGCGACGATGAGGAGGCGTGCATCGGCGCGGTCGCGCAGTCGATCGCAACACCAATCGGCCACGCGCTCGAGCTCATCGAGCTCGTCGCCAGCGATCACGATGCTCGGCACCGCCGGCGCTCGAGCTGCTGCGCGCGTGCAACGCGTCACGATACCGGCCTCCGCCAAGCGGCGCGCAAGCTCTTGTAGCCGCGGCGACCAATGCAAGAATCCCTGCAGTGCGATCGGCGGCGAGCCTGCGGCAAGGGACAGGCGCGCGACCGAGTTCGCGAGGCGCGCAGCGCCGAGCGACTCGCAACGCTGCTCGACGCGGCGACGCGTCTTGCCGAGCAGCGCCCATTCGGCGCCCGGTGCTGAAGACAGCCGGGCGAGATCGATCGCGAACTCAGCGGCCAGCGCATCGGAGCGCAGCAGCGCCTCGGCAAGCGTGCCTGGATTGACGAGCGCGAGAGCGTCGGTCGCCTCGGCGGTCGCTTCGCGCCACAGCCACCACTCCTCGGTAGCCGACAGCAATCGTGGCCAGTGCAGCGCATCGGCTGTCGCGCGTCGCTCGAGCTCGCGAGCAAGCCAGCTCTCGAGCGGCAGTGCATCGGGGCTCGTCCATACACGGCGGCCCGCTCGCAGCTGCTGCGCCGCGTGCGCGAGCTGCACGGCGTGCGCCCGCTGCCGTGACGGAACGATGAGGGTGCCGCCCCGCTCGATGAGCTCGCTGATGTCGCTGGGCAGGCTGATCAAGTGGGAAAAAGAAGTGAAGAAGTAAGGAAGTAGTGAGTGGGGCAGTAAAGCATTAAGAATCAGGTATTTATGATTGTTACCTCATGTATTGGATAGAGAGAGCTGCTGCCGCGCCTAACCCCGTCCAGGCATGACGCGCGCTACTTGAAGCGGGTCTGCGCCTCGACCACGTTGTGTGGCGGCTCAACGCGCGGCGCGCTCGCATAGGCGGCGAGCACCTCCTCGATGCGCGCGAACACGACGCGCAGCACTTCTGCATCCGGAAGGTTCGTGACGCGAAAGTGCGAGCGGTACGGCACGTTGAAGCTCACTCCCGGTGCGACCAGCACGTGCTTCTGCTCGAGGAGATCGAGCGCGAAGCGCTGATCGTCGAAGTCCGGCAGCGCATTCGTGTCGACACCCACGAAGGCATACATCGCACCCCTTGGCGGCGCAAGCTCGAGAAAGCGGCTGCGCCCGATCGCATTGAGGATCGCAGAGCGCGAGTGGTACAGGCGGCCACCCGGAGCCACCAGCTCGCCCACACTCTGATAGCCGCCGAGTGCGGTTTGTACGGCCCACTGCGCGGGCACGTTGCTGCACAGACGCAGCGAGCTCAGCAGCTCGAGGCCGTGCAGGTAGTCGCTGGCACCTCGCAGCCGTCCCGAGAACACCGCCCAGCCGACGCGATAGCCGCACGCGCGATACACCTTCGAGAGCCCGGATAGCGTCGCGCACAGCGTCTCGTGTACGAGCGTCGCCATGGGGACGAATTCGGCATCGTCGTACAGCATCTGATCGTAGATCTCGTCGCTGAACACGATCAGTCCGCGTTGCTCCGCGAGCTGTGCGATCTGCTCGAGCACCGCGCGCGGATAGACGGCACCGGTCGGGTTGTTCGGATTGATCACCACCAGCGCGCGCGTGCGTGGGGTGATGAGGCTCGCGAGCTCCTCTGGATCGGGAACGAAGCCGTGCTCGCGGCGGCACGGATAGTGCACGGCACGGCCCCGATTGAGCGTGACGGCCGCCGTCCACAACGGATAGTCGGGGCTCGGCACTAGCACCTCATCGCCATCGTTGAGCAAAGCGCGCAGCGTGAGGTCGATCAGCTCGCTCACGCCGTTGCCGATGAAGACCTCCTCGGCGGTGACACCGGGTACGCCACGCGCTTGCTGCTGCATGACGATGGCTTCGCGCGCGGGAAAGATGCCCTTCTGATGACAGTAGCCTTCGGCATTGCCGAGGTTCTCTATCATGGCGAGGCGCATGGTCTCCGGAGTCCGGAAACCAAACACACCCGGGTTGCCGATATTCAGTGAAATGATCTCGTAGCCCAGACGCTCGAGCTCATGGGCACGCCGCGCGAGACGCCCACGAATCTCATAGCGCACCTGGCGCAGGCCATCGCTCGGACGTATGGACGCTTCGACGCTCATCGCGGCGCTATCCTCACAGCTCAAGGTTCCGCAGGCCGAGAATATCCGGTCCCGTCGGTCGATGCACGGACGCTGTCCACAGAGAGCTCCGCCGCGCGATGACAGGCAATCCAGCGGCCCCCGCCGGCCGCACTCCAGAGCGGCACCTGCTGCGCGCAGACGGCCACGGCATGGGGACAGCGGGTCCGAAACACACAGCCGCTGGGAGGGGCGGCAGGCGATGGCGGCTCGCCCTCCAGGGTGCGACTGAGCCGCAGGGGTTGCAGCTCGGGGTCGGGCAGTGGAATTGCCTCGAGCAGCGCACGCGTGTAGGGATGGAGCGGTTGCGCGTAGAGTGCTGCCGCGGGTGCCAGCTCCATCGCGCGCCCCAGATACAGCACGAGCACCCGATCGCAGAGCTGGCGCACCACGGCTAGGTTGTGACTGACGAACACGATCGCCGTGCCGCTCTCGCGGCGCAGCTCCGCGATCAAATGCACGATCTGCGCCTGAATCAGCACATCGAGCGCACTGACGGGCTCATCGCACACCAGGAGCTTGGGGCGCAGGATCATTGCGCGCGCGATCGCGATCCTCTGACACTGGCCCCCGCTCAGCTCGTGTGGGAAGCGTCCCGCCGTCGCTGCCGGCAATCCCACGCGGGCCAGCATCTCGAGCGTGGCGGCCATGCGCCGTGAGTGCGACATCGCGGGCCGATGCAGACTCAAGGGCTCCGCGACGCTCTCGCCCGCCGTCATGCGCGGATCGAGGCTGCCGGGAGGATCCTGAAAGATGATTTGCAGATCGGCGCGCGTGCGACGCAGCTCGGCGGCGTCCAGCTGCGCGAGCGGCGCACCGAGCCACACGATCTCACCGGAGCTTGCGGGCAGCAGCTGCAAGAGCGCCCGCACGAGGGTCGACTTGCCGGCGCCGGACTCACCGACGATGCCGATGCTTTCAGCGCGGTTCAGCGTGAGACTGACCGCATCGAGCGCCGTGAGCGCGGCGCGCCGCGCGCCCACGCCGCGCAAGCGATAGCGAACGCCAAGGCGCCTCACCTCGAGCAGCTCGCCCTGCTCGACCCCTGACGCGGGCGCGGCCGTCTCAACATCCGTATCGAGCCGCGGCATCGCCTGCAGCAGCTCGCGGGTGTGGGCATGCTGAGGCGTACTGAAGATGCGCCCGACCGGGGCAAGCTCGACGATGCGGCCTGCATGCATCACCGCGACGCGATCGGCCAGTCCCGCTACCACGCCCAGGTCATGCGAGATGAGCGCAATGGCCATGCGGCGCTCGCGCTTCAACTCTGCGAGCAGGGCCAGAATCTGCGCTTGGATGGTGACATCGAGCGCGGTCGTCGGCTCATCTGCAATCAGCAGCCGCGGCTCGCAGGCCAGCGCCATGGCGATCATCACACGCTGCCGCATGCCGCCCGACAGCTCGTGCGGATATTGTTTGAGTCTGTGCGCCGGATCGCTGACGTGCACCTGCTCGAGCAGGCCGAGCGCCTGCGCGCGCCCTGCCCGCCACGACACCCCCCGATGCCGCACGAGCACTTCGGCGATCTGATCAGCGATGCGCAGATGCGGGGTGAGCGCAGTCGCGGGGTCCTGGAAGATCATGGCCACTTGCGCGCCCCGCACGCGCCGGAGCAGATCCGGCTGCGCGCGCGGCAACCCTCCGAGCTGGATGTTGCCGGTGAGGCGCGCGCTTTGCGGCGTGAGGCCCAGAACCGCGAGGAACGCTTGGCTCTTGCCGGCACCCGATTCGCCCACCACACCGACGCATTCGCCTGAGGCGATCGTGAGGGAAAAGTCGCGGACGACCGCCACCTCCCCTGCAGCGCTCGGATAGCGAATGTTGAGCGCGTCGATGCGCAGCACGGGTGCGGCTGGCATGGAGCTGCGCTCAGCGCTCACGGGGATCGAGCGCATCGCGCAGACCATCACCGAGCAGATTGAATCCCAGCAGCAGCACCAGCAGCACGCCGGCAGGTGCGGCGAGCAACCACGGCGCCGCCTCCATCTCCTGGGCGCCATCGCGGATCAGGCTGCCAAGACTTGCGAGTGGCTCTTGCACGCCAAGTCCCAGAAAGCTCAGGAAGCTCTCGAACAGGATCATCTGTGGCACGGTCAGCGCCGCATAGACGATGACCGGCCCGATCACGTTCGGGATCACATGCCGAGCGAGGATGTGCGCCGAGCCGCCGCCGCTCGCGCGCGCCGCCTCGATGAAGTCCTTGTGTCTCAGCGCGAGCGCCTGGCCGCGCACGATACGTGCCATGCTGATCCAGCCCACGGCCCCGATCGCTGCGAACAGCGCGAGCGGATTGCCGCGGCCGAAGAGCGTCGTCAGCGCGATGACGATGAAGAGGTACGGCAGCGCATTGAGCACGTCGACGGCGCGCATCATCAAGCTGTCCGTGCGGCCGCCCAGATAGCCCGCTGTCGCGCCCCATGCGACGCCGATCACCACGCTCACCAGACTCGCCGTGAGTCCAATCGCCAGCGAGATGCGCACCCCGGAGAGTGTGCGCACGAACAGATCGCGTCCGAGCCGGTCGGTGCCCAGCCAGTGCCCCGTTGCAAGCCGTGGCGCAGCGGCGATGTGTTGCCAATCAAGGTGGTCGAACGAATAGGGACTCATGAGCGGCCCGAACGCTGCCGCGAGCACGATGAGCGTGAGCAGGGCGAGCGCCCCCAGCGCGCGGCGATTGCCGCGCAGCCGTTGCAGCGCAGCCGACCACAGACCCGGCATCACCGACAGCGCCTCATTCATGACGCACGCGCGGATCGAGCCAGCCGTACAGTAGGTCCGCGCCGAGGTTGGCGAGCAGCGTGACCGCTCCATACACGATGACCATGCCCATCACCAGCGTGTAGTCGCGGTTGATCGCGCCCTCCACGAGATAGCGACCGGTACCCGGCAAGCCGAAGACCGTCTCCACGACGAGCGAGCCGGTGACGATCGCGGCGATCGCAGGTCCGAGGAAGCTCACGACCGGCAGCAGCGCCGGGCGCAGCGCGTGGCGCAGGATGACCTGGGCCTCGGAGAGCCCCTTGGCCCGCGCGGTGCGCACATAATCCGCGCGCAGCACCTCGAGCAGCCCACCGCGCGTCAGGCGCGCGACGTGCGCGATCGCAGGCAACGCGAGCGTCACGACGGGCAGCAACAGATGGCGCAGGTCGGGCTGCCAACCCGCCACCGGCAGCCAGTGCATGTGCACGCCGAAGACGAGCGCGAGGAATGGTCCGACCACGAAGCCTGGCACGGCCAATGCGAAGCTGCTGAGCGCGGTAGCGGCGTGATCAGGCCACGCGTCGCGTCGCAGGGCGGCGCCGAGCCCAAGAGGCACGCCGAGGAGGAGCGCGGCAGACAGCGCTGCCACGCCTAGCGTCGCGCTGATAGGAAAGCCGCGCGCGATGAGTTCGGAGACCGAGACGTCCCGCAGCTTGAAAGAGGGTCCGAACTCGCCCCGCAGCAAGCCGCGCAGGTAGCGTGCGTATTGCACGGGCAATGGTTGATCGAGACCGTACGCCGCCTGCAGGTTTGCCTTGATCTCGGGGGCCATGCCCTGCTCGGCATCGAACGGTCCGCCGGGTGCGAGCCGCATGATGAAGAAGGACAGCGTGATGATCACCAACAGCGTCAGCGGCATGGCGGCGCAGCGCCGGACGGCGTACCTGATCACGGGCGGCGCACCACGCACGGCGCCGTCGCCGAATGGGGACGGTACGCGCGTTGGACAGCGGCGCGCGCCCTTTCTAAACTCTCGCACCCCTTGTCATTGCAATTGTCAGCCAAACTCATGGAATCGACCCGCCCCATACGAGCACTGATCCGCGGCCTCGAGGCGCTGGCGGTGCTCAACCGCTGCGACGGCGCAACGGTGTCCGAAGTCACCAGCCAGATCAAGCTCCCGCGCACCACCACCTACCGCATCCTGGAGACTCTGTGCCAGGCCGGCTACGTTTACCGTGACGCAGCCGACGATCGCTATCGTCTGACGGTCATGGTGCGTGGTCTCGCGGATGGATTCGATGATGAGGCGTGGGTCACGCAGATCGCCCGTCCGTGCATCAACGACCTGTGCAGGGAGATCGTATGGCCGATCTCGCTCTCCTCGCCCTCCGGCACTTGCATGCTCGTGCGCGATACGACGGATCACTCGAGCCCGCTGGCCGTGGAGCGCCTGAGCGCCGGCTTTCGCATCCCGCTGCTCACGACCTCGTCGGGGCGCGCCTATCTCGCCTTTTGCCCCGAGGAGCAACGCGAGTGCCTCCTCGACATCCTCAGCCGCTCACCGCACGAGGAAGACAAGCTCGCCCGCAGCAGGCCTGAGGTGGAGAAGATCCTGGATGAGACGCGCGAGCAGGGCTTCGCCACCGCGACGCGCGCGCGGCGCGTGTCCGAGCAGGTCGCCATGGCGGTGCCGGTGCTCATCGAGGACCGCGTGCTCGCAACCGTCGCCGTGCGCTTTGCCGCCTCGGCAGTGCCGACGAGCGTAGCCGTCGAGCGCTTCGTGCCGAAGCTGCGCGATACCGCGCAGAAGATCCAGCAGAGATTCGCCGAGCAGCAGCGGGATCCGCCGCATCGTAACGGCAGCGCAGCCCCCCAAGTCGGCCCGCCATGAGACGCATTCTCGTCGGCGTCAAACGCGTCGTCGACTACAACGTGCGCATCCGCGTGAAGCCGGATGGCAGCGGCGTAGTCACGGACGGCGTGAAGATGAGCATCAACCCTTTCGATGAAATCGCGCTCGAAGAAGCCCTGCGCATCAAGGAGCGCGGCCTCGCCGATGAAGTCGTAGTGGCGGCGGTGGGAGCTGCCGACTGGCAGCAGCAGCTGCGCACGGCGCTGGCGATGGGCGCCGATCGTGCCATCCTGGTGGATGCCGCCGGCGCGGACCTCGAGCCGTTGGCCACCGCGCGTGTGATGCTCGCTCTCATCGAGCGCGAGCAGCCCTTCATGGTGCTCCTAGGCAAGCAGGCGATCGATGACGACAACAACCAGACGGGCCAGATGCTCGCGGCCTTGTGGAATCGACCGCAGGCGACCTTCGCGGCCAAGATCGAGCTGTCCGCCGACAAGGCCGTCGTCACGCGCGAAGTGGATGCCGGCCTCGAGACTTTGGAAGTCGATCTGCCGGCAGTGTTCACGGCGGATCTGCGGCTCAACGAGCCCCGCTACGTGAAGCTTCCCGAGATCATGAAGGCGAAGAAGAAGCCGCTCGACACGCTGAAGCTGGAATCACTCGGCGTGACGCCGCGCTCGCGCGCAAAGGCGCTTCGCTTCGCCCCACCGCCGCAGCGGCAGAAGGGCGTGCTCGTCAAGGACGCCGCGGAGCTCGTGGCGGCGCTCAAGCAGAAAGGGTTGGTCTGATGGCGCGGGTTCTCGTCGTGGCCGAGCACGATGGTGCGACGCTCAATTCCAGCACCGCCAAGTGCGTGAGCTGCGCGCGCGGCATCGCCGGCGCGGAGATCACCGTCGCCGTGTGCGCGGTCGACGGCGCCGCCGTGGCCGCGCAGGCAGCGCAGCTGCAGGGCGTGCAACGAGTTCTCAAGGTCGAGCACGCAGCGAACCAGCACCCGCTCGCCGCGGTTCTTGCCCCGCAGCTCGCCGCAATCGCCGCCGACTACTCGCACGTGCTCGGACCTTCGACGACATTCGGCAAGGACCTCATGCCGCGTCTGGCCGCGTTGCTCGATGCGCCGCAGCTGAGCGATATCATGGCCATTGAGAGTGCCACGCGCTTCCGGCGGCCCATCTACGCGGGCAATGCCATCATCACGGTGGATGTCGAGGGGGCGGACAAAGTCGTCGCCACGGTGCGCACCGCCTCATTTGCGGCGGCATCCCAAGGCGGCTCGGCAAGCATCGAGGCGGTGCGGCCCGAGGTAGCGCTGCCGACCCACACGCGCTTCGTGTCCGTCTCCGCGGCCAAGAGCGATCGGCCCGATCTACAGACGGCGCGCCGCGTCGTCTCGGGCGGCCGTGCGCTGGGAAGTGCCGAGGGCTTCAAATTGCTCTACCGGCTGGCCGATAAGCTGGGCGCAGCGGTTGGGGCCTCGCGTGCGGCGGTGGATGCCGGCTACGTGCCGAACGAGCTGCAGGTGGGTCAGACCGGCAAGATCATCGCGCCGGAGCTGTACGTCGCCGTGGGTATCTCGGGTGCAATCCAGCACCTGACGGGCATCAAGGACGCCCGCACGATCGTCGCTATCAACAAGGACGCCGAGGCGCCGATCTTCGAGGTCGCCGATATCGGGCTCGTGGGGGATCTGTTCGAGATCGTGCCGCAGCTCGAGAAGCTGCTCGCCTAGCCGTCAGAGATTGGCAAGGATGTGTTCCGCGGCGGACACCTTGAATTCGCCCGGTCCCTCTACGTAGACCTGCTTGGCGACACCGTCGTCGACGACGATCGCGAAGCGCTGGCCGCGCGTACCCATGCCGAAGCGGCTCGCATCCATCGTGAGCCCGAGGGCCTTCGCGTACTCGCCATTGCCGTCGGCGAGCATCAGCACCTTGTCGGCCGTGCTCGAGGCCTTCCCCCAGGCATTCATCACGAAGACGTCATTCACGGCCATGCACGCGATCGTGTCCACGCGCTTCGACTTGAGCTGCTCGGCGAGCTGCACGAAGCCGGGAAGATGCTTCGCATCGCAGGTCGGCGTGAACGCCCCGGGCACGGAGAACAGCACCACCTTCTTACCCTTGAAGAGCTCGTCGGTCGAGACGTCCCTGGGTCCGTCCTTCGTCATCGTCTTGAGAGTGCCCGAGGGCATGCGCTCGCCCGACTTGATGGCCATGTACTGCTCTCCTTTGCGCGAAACCGTGTCCAGCCGCTGCTCAGGCCTGATGCGCGTGCAAGGTCCAGAGGTTGGCCAGGCGCTCGAGCGTCGGGTCACCCTTCACGGCGTGGAAGGATTTGCTGGCATCCTCCTTGTTGCCGGCCTTGAGCTGCGCGATGCCGAGCATCAAACGCGCCTGCGCCTCGTTCTTCAGGCCACCCTTCATGAGGCCCTGATTGAAGGCCTCGACTGCCTTCGGGTACTGCTGGTAGCTCAGATAGGCAACGCCGAGACCGATCGATTTGTCGCCGGTTGGGGCTGCGGCCGCTTCCTTTGCCTGCTTCTCGAGAGTGGCCTGGTCCTGCGCGGCGGCCTTCTTCGCGTTCTCGAGCAAGCGCGTGGCGCGGTCCTTCTCATGCTGATCCGTGAAGACGTTCTTCGCGAAGCCCTTCTCCAGAATGGCGCGCGCCTCGCCGGGTGAGCCTTGGTCGAGGGCCAGCTCGGCCATCTCGGAGTAGTCCTGGGGACGCTTGAGCACGTCCACGTCGGAGGCCAGCCGGTAGAGATCGAGCAGCGTGCGATCGCTGTTGGTGACTTCCTTGTTGTTGAACATCGAGTACAGCAGGTTCTGCCAGTACTCGGGCTTCGGGTAGTAAGTGACCAGGCGCTCGAGCGAATGGGTGACGCAGTCGTTGTCGCCCAGCTTGTTGCAGGAGTCGAGAATCAGCTCCAGCTGATTCTCCTTGGGCGTCTGCCCGTCCTTGATCTCGCTGTCGACCAGGCCCGCGGTGTACTTGTAGGCGCCCTTGTAGTCGCCCTTGAGGTAGTACGCCTGGCTGACGAGCGTCTTCATCTTCTCGTCGCCGCCGTAATCCTTCACCATGCGCGTGCCGTAGTCGATCGCCTTGTCGTAGTTCTTCGCCTGGTAGTACAGCTGCGCGAGCGTGCCTATGAATTGCGGCTTCTCCTTGTCGTCCATGTACTTCGAGTTGATGATCGTCTCGAAGGACTTGGTGGCGCCCGCATTGTCCCCGGTCTTCAGCTGCGCGAAGCCGAGCAACTTGTAGAGCACGTAGTCATCGTAGGGGGTCTTGCCCGAGAGCGACTCGGCGTCCTTCAACTTCGTAACGGCGTCCGAGTACTTCTTCGCGGTGATGTCGTCCTGGGCGGCCTTCAAGACTTTGGCGGCCGCCTTGCTGTTGGTCGGCTTCTCGGCCTTCTCGTCGGCAGCAACGGCGCGCGCGCTGGGCACAACGCCCAGCGCTCCGGTCAGCGCGGCCGCCAGCATGAGTGCTGCGACCAGCTTGAGTTGGATCTTCATGGTTTGGTGGTGTTCGAGCTGTGAGGGAATCGGTTGGTCGGCAGCAGCGGTCGCGAGGCGTGTTCGTGGGCTTCAGGAGCCGCTGAATTCGCCGGTATTGACGAAGCCGATGCGCTTCATGTGATTACGCTGCGCCGCGGCCAGCACTTTCGCCACGAAATCGTACTTCACGCGCTTGTCGGGGCGGAGGTGAATCTCGGGCTGCGGGTCCTTCATGGCCTCCGTGCGGAAGTAGCTCGCCAGCTGTTCGAGACTGGGTACCGTGTTGCCGTTCCACACCACCGTGCCGTCATAGTCGATCTCGAGATCGATGACCTCCGGGCGCTGCTCCTGTGGCGGCGGCGGATTGTTGGCGTTCGGCATGTCGAGCTTCACGGCATGCGTCATGATCGGCAGCGTCAGGATCAGCATGATGAGCAGCACCAGCATCACGTCGATGAGCGGCGTGGTGTTGATGTCGCACATCTCCTCTCCGCCGCCTCCGGTGCCTACGGTCATTGACATGGTAAGGGCTCTCCTACGAGATCAGTGCTCGAGCGACAGGCTCTGCATGAGGCTGTTCTTGTCCGGCTCGGTGATGAACCCGACCTTGACGATGCCACCGCGCTGAATTGCATAGAGCACCCGGCCGACCGCTTCGTAGCGCACGTCCTTGTCGGCGCGAATGTGGATCTCGGGCTGCGGCTTGCGCACCGCGACCTCTTTGATTCGATCGAGCAGGGCCTGCGCTGAGGCGAGTTTCGCGTTGTTCCAGTAGAAGTTGCCCTGCTGATCTACGGCGATCGTGATGTTCTCGGGCTTGGTCTGCGTCGGGATGTTCACCGCGTTCGGGAGCGTCACCGGTACTTGCTTGATGATCACGGGGATCGTGATCAGAAAGATGATCAGCAAGACGAGCATCACGTCGACGAGTGGTGTCGTGTTGATGGTCGAGTTGAGCGGAGTCTCGTCCTCGGACGAGGGTGCACCGACACTCATGGACATGATTGCTTACCTGCGGTTTGAAGCGGCGCTGTCCTGACCCTCACTTACGCCCTGCCGTTGCCGTCGCCGCCGCAGGGGTCGCCTGCGCCGTCGCCGGGCGTGGTGCAGTCATGTCGTTGCCGCCGACGCGCGCTCCACCTACGAGATAGGCATGCAGATCGCTCGCGAAGTTCCGCAGATTCTCTTGTACGCCACGATTGCGGCTCACCAGCCAGTTGTAGCCGAGCACCGCCGGCACGGCCACCGCCAAGCCGAGGGCCGTCATGATCAGCGCCTCGCCCACCGGTCCTGCGACCTTGTCGATGCTGGGCTGGCCCGAGAGGCCGATGTTGATGAGGGCCTGGATGATGCCCACCACCGTTCCGAACAGACCCACGAAGGGTGCCGTGGAGCCGACGGTGGCGAGAAACCCGAGCCCGGTCTGCAGCTTGGCGGTGACGTTGTTCACCGCACGCTGCAGGGACATGGTGATCCACTCGTGCAGATCGATGCGATCCGTGAGGCGTCCGTCATGGTGTGCCGCGGCGCGCAGGCCGTCCTCGGCAATGCTGCGATAGTCGTCACCTTTCTTCAGGCGCTCGACGCCATCCTTCACTGAGGGCGCAGTCCAGAACTGCTTCTCCACGACCTTGGCCGACTGTTTGAGCCGGCGCTGATCCCAGAGCCGGGTCAGGATGATGTACCACGAGAAGAATGACATGACCGCGAGGATGAGCAATACGCCGTGAGACAGCATGTTGCCGTTCTCCACGAGTGCCCCGAGACCATACGGATTGGATGTTGCTTGGACTGCTTGGTTTTCCATGGTTTCCTCTAACTAATCGCAAGGCCGCGCTCGAGGCGCGGCGTCAAAAGTGATATCAGCCTCTGAGTTGGAACTTGACGCGGAAGTTGGCGCACGCCGGTACCGGCTTGCCGTCTTCGGTTCCGGGCTTGTAGCGGCCGGAGCCGGCTTTGGCCAGTTTCAACGCGCCTTCATCAAGACGGGAGCTGCCCGAGGACTGCGCGATCGTTGGCGCCTCCGTAAGCTTGCCCGCTGTGTCGACGCACGCTTTCACGGTCGCCGTCCCCTCCTCGCCCAATCGTTGCGAAGCCGGGGGATAGAAATCCTCGGTGTTCGGAAAGCCTTTCCCCGGTCCGGGCGCTGTTCGATTCACCGCCTTCGGTGGCGGCGGCGGCGCGGCCACGATGTGACGATTGGTCACGTCGGTGATGGCCGTGGAGTTAGTCTCCGCGGGCATGTTGATGGCCACGTCGGGCGGTGGCACCTCTACAGGGGGCCGTTCCATCTTCGGTGGCGGCGGTGGTGGCGGCTCGTCGCGCTTCTGCACTTCCTGGACGATGTCTGTCTGAATCGGTGCCGACACGACCGCAATGGCCCGCTGCGCGAGCCCCGTGGCGAAACCGTAAATCAGCAGGACATGCAGGCAGACAATGGCTACGAAAGCGATTGCGCGTCGCGAGACATACGTTGAGTCGTGCTGTGCGTAGGCGGCCATGCGATTGTTACAAAGAAGCTCTGTAAATTGAGTCACCGGCGGGGGTAAGCGTCGCAAAGTAGCTACGTTTCAGCCCGTATGCAAGCCCAACCCGGACCATCGGTCCGCCGGTTTCCCGCCCCATGCCGGTTAATGTTCTACAACGCGCGACACGTCAGTCGGGTTCGCGCCGTTGCGATCTGTACGTCCCCTTTAATGATGTTATAGACGCTTCGTTGCTGCGTCGCGCGCCGCAATCCGGCGGGCAACCCGAGCGTGACGAACTGTACCGTTGCATCTCGCACCTGACAACTCCGCTCAAGCTCCCGATGCGGCATCTGGGGCCGGAGCGGCGGTGACCGCGCCCATGGAGGCGCTGCCCACGAGGCTCGCATATTTCGCGAGCGCCCCGGATGTGGCGTAAGCCTTGCGGGCAATCCAGCCCTTACGGCGCCGTCGCAGCTCGGTAGCCGACAATTGCACGTCGATCGTGCGCCGCACGGCATCGATCCTGATCCGATCACCCGTGCGCAGCAGGCCGAGCGTGCCGCCGACCGCCGCCTCGGGTGCGATATGTCCAACGACGAATCCGTGGCTGCCTCCCGAAAAACGTCCGTCGGTGATGAGTGCCACCTGGCCGCCGAGGCCGCGCCCGGCGATCGCGCTCGTCGGGCTCAGCATCTCGCGCATGCCCGGCCCTCCCTTGGGCCCTTCGTAGCGGATCACCACCACGTCCCCGGGGCGCACGACGCCCTTGAGAATGGCTTCTGTCGCGCGCTCCTCGCCATCGAAAACTCGCGCCCGCCCCTCGAAGGAGAGACCTTCCTTGCCGGTGATCTTGGCAACCGCACCCTCGGGTGCGACGTTGCCGTAAAGGACGACGAGGTGGCTGTCCTTTTTGAGCGGGTTCGCGAGCGGGCGTACAACGTCCTGTCCAGCAAGATATGTTCCGACATCTTTGAGGTTTTCCGCGAGCGTGCGGCCGGTGACGGTGAGACAGTCGCCGTGCAACAGCCCGCCATCTAGGAGCATGCGCATCAGAGGTTGGATGCCTCCTGCGGCAACGAGTTCGGACATCAAATAGCGTCCGCTCGGTCTCAAATCCGCGAGCACCGGGACGCGGCGCCCGATGCGCGTGAAGTCCTCGAGGCCCAACCGCACCCGCGCCTCGTGCGCGATGGCGAGCAGGTGCAGCACCGCATTGGTCGAACCACCAAGGGCAATGGTCAGCGTGATTGCGTTCTCGAACGACTTGCGCGTCAGAATGTCCCGCGGGCGAATGCCCTCGCGCAGCAGCCGCACCACCGCCGCTCCGGCGCGCCGGGAGTCCTCGCGCTTGGCATCGCTCACCGCTTCCTGCGCCGAGCTGTCGGGTAAAGAGAGGCCGAGCGCCTCGATCGCCGAGGCCATCGTGTTGGCGGTGTACATGCCACCGCAACTGCCGGGTCCCGGAATCGCGGTGCGCTCGATTTCGAGCAGCTCGGCAGCGCCGAGCTTGCCCGCGGCTTGCGCTCCGACCGCCTCGAACACCGCCACGATGTCGCGGCGGCCGGCGCCAGGGCGAATCGTGCCGCCATACACGAATACCGCGGGTCTGTTAAGGCGAGCCATGGCCATCGCGCAGCCGGGCATGTTCTTGTCACAGCCGCCGATGGCGACGAAGCCATCGAAGCCCTCGGCCGCGACGACCGTCTCGACGGTATCGGCGATCAACTCCCGGGACACGAGCGAATAGCGCATGCCGGGCGTGCCCATCGAGATGCCGTCGGAGACGGTGATGGTGTTGAAGAGCACGCTCTTGGCGCCCGCCCCGTCCGCCCCCGCGGCCGCCTCACGCGCCAGCCGATCGATGTGCATGTTGCACGGCGTTACATTTGCCCAGGTGGACGCGATGCCGATCTGCGGCTTCAAGAAGTCCTCATCAACGAAACCGACCGCGCGCAGCATCGCGCGTGCGGGGGTCTGCTTCGTACCATCGACGACGACGCGGGAATGAGCGCGGATATCGATGCCGGCTCGGGGCTTTTTCTTCATCTCATCTCCTCATCCAAAGCGCGCACGAATCAATCGATAGAGCGCGCGCACGCACTGCACCTCGGCGCCGATCGGCCGACCCGGACGATCCTTCGGGTTCCAGGCATACAGATCGAGGTGCAACCAGCTTCGGGTAGTGACGAAGCGCTGCAGGAACAATGCCGCGATCACCGAGCCCGCGAAGGGCGAGGCCGAGACATTGCCGAGATCGGCGACCTTGCTGGTGAGCTCGTCCTCATAGCCTGCCCAGAGCGGCATCGGCCACACCGGATCGGCTTCCGCCTCGCCGCATGCGCGCAGCTCGTTCATCAATCTGTCATCTGGAGAGTAGGCTGCCGGCAACTCGGGCCCGAGTGCGGTGCGGGCCGCGCCCGTGAGCGTGGCCATGTCGATCAGCAGCTCCGGCTGCTCGCGGTCGGCCTCGGTGAGCGCATCCGCGAGCACCAGGCGTCCCTCGGCGTCGGTGTTGCCGATCTCCACGGTCAGCCCCTTGCGCGAGCGCAGCACGTCCCCCGGCCGGTATGCACGACCATCGATGCTGTTCTCGACGCACGGTAGCAGTACGCGCAGCCGCAGCGGTGCGCGCAGCGTCATGAGCAGGCTCGCGAGTGCCAGGGCGCAGGCGGCGCCGCCCATGTCCTTCTTCATGAGCAGCATGGCCGCGGAGGGCTTGAGGTCGAGCCCACCGCTGTCGAAGCACACGCCCTTGCCGACGAGCGTGAGGCGCCGGGCGCTCGGCTCGCCCCAGTGCAGATCGACGAGCCGCGGCGCCCGCGGACTGCCCGCCCCGACGGCGTGGATCAGGGGGTAATTGGTTTCGAGCTCGCCTGCCTCGAGCACCTGGCAATGCGCGCCATGCAGCCGGGCCAGATCCACGGCTGCCCGAGCGAGCTCGGCGGGGCCGAGATCGTTCGCCGGTGTGTTGATGAGATCGCGCGCGAGCGCGCCGGCGGCGGCTGCCGCCCGCGCATACGCAAGGTCGGCGCCCGCGGGCGCAACGAGCGCCGCACGCGCTGGCGCCGGTGCGCTGCGATAGCGCACCATGCGATACGCGCCCATGAGCCACCCGAGTACCAAATGCGTGGCCGCCGGCGGCGCAAGTGGGCTCGCGATGCTGTACTCACCGGCCGGCAGCCGTTCGGCGAGCGCCGCCGCGTGCCATGGGGTGAGCTCATCAGGGGTCCTGAGTGCCCCAAGGCCGGCGAGCACACCGCCGATCGTGCCATCGGGCCCCGGCAAGATGAGCGTTTTGTGCCGCTCGGCCTGAAATGCATTCGCGCGCACCCAGCTGGCAACGGCCGCGGGCTGCGAGGCGAGCCACGCGCTGAGCTCCGACTCGGGGACGAGCCAGATGCGGCGCGCTCGCTGACTGTGCTCGATGAGTGGTGAATCAGGCATCCGGATGAAGCTCAGGCATCAGGGACAAAGTATTCCCGACGCGCCTGCGGCGCGCCACGTCATTGACTGCCTGTCATTGACAAAGTTGCGGCCGTTATGCTTTGTTATGAGCCATGGCGACCTCCGCACCCGTGAACAGCACCCCAGCGCCGGCCGGTGCCGCGCTGCTCGGACTGCTTACTCTGAGCCTGCTCCTTAGGAGCGGCCGGTGCGGGTCACTCGCGCGCTAATCAGCACACCCAGGCGAGTAGAAACACCACAGAACCCCGCACCGGCCCGAGCTCAAAGGGCGGGCGCGGGGTTTTTTTCTGCGTGCCGCGCTGTGGCGCGCAGGCAGTTGCAGACGGGAGCACACGATGAGGCTGTATTCGCAGAAGGATGTAGACAAGAAGGCGTTGCGCGGGGCACGCATCGCGGTGCTCGGCTACGGCAGCCAGGGGCGTGCGCACGCCCTGAATCTGAAGGATAGCGGCTTCGACGTGGTCGTCGGCGTGCGCAAGGGTGACAGCTGGAAGAAGGCACGCCGCGACGGGCTCGCCGTCGCAGAGCCCGCGCAGGCGGTCGCCGACGCGGACGTGATTGCCATGCTGGTGCCTGACTTGAGTCAACCGCAGGTGTACGAGGCGATCGCCACGCACTTGAAGCGCGGTGCCGCCCTGCTCTTCGCGCACGGCTTCAACATCCATTTCGGGCAGATCCGTCCGCGCAAGGATCTCGACGTGGTTCTCATCGCGCCCAAGGGCCCCGGCGATCTGGTGCGCCGGCAATATCAGCAGGGCCGCGGCGTGCCCTGTCTCATCGCGGTCGCACACGACGCGAGCGGCCATGCGCGCGCCCGAGCGCTTGCCTATGCGCACGGCATTGGCGGCACGCGCGGCGGCGTCCTCGAGACCACCTTCTCCGAGGAGACCGAGACGGACCTGTTCGGCGAGCAGGCCGTGCTGTGCGGCGGCGCGACCGAGCTCGTCGTCAAGGGCTTCGAGACGCTGGTCGAAGCAGGCTATCAGCCCGAGGTCGCCTACTACGAGTGTCTGCACGAGCTGAAGCTCATCGTCGATCTGCTCCACGAGGGCGGCATCAAGAAGATGCACGAGTTCATCAGCGAGACCGCCAAGTACGGTGATCTGACGCGCGGCCCGCGCATCATCGACGCGCACGTCAAGAGCGAGATGCGGCGCATACTCAAGGAGATTCAGCAGGGGAAGTTTGCGCGCCAGTGGATCGCCGAGAACGCCTCGGGGCGGCGCAACTACAAGAAGATGCTGAAGGCCGACATGGCGCGGCAGATCGAGAAGGTGGGCGCCCAGCTGCGCGCCCGCATGCCATGGCTCAACGAACGCCGGGCCTGAGATCTGGAGGAGATAAGGTTATGAGCGCGGATCCCGAACACGTCGTCATATTCGACACCACGCTGCGCGATGGCGAGCAATCGCCCGGCTGCAGCATGACTCAGCCCGAGAAGCTGCGCATGGCCCGCGCACTCGCCGAGCTCGGCGTCGACGTGATAGAGGCGGGCTTTCCCGCGGCCTCGCGCGGTGACTGGGAGAGCGTCAACGCCGTCGCGCGCGAGGTGCACGGCCCGATCATCTGCGGCCTCGCGCGCTGCAACCGCGACGACATCGAGCTTGCCGCGAAGGCTCTGCGCGAGGCGCCACGGCGGCGGCTGCACGTGTTTCTCGCGACCAGCGCCATTCACCGCCAGTACAAGCTCAACATGGCACAGGACGAGATCGTGCGCACCGCCGTGGAAGCGGTGCATATTGCACGCGAGCTGTGTGACGACGTCGAGTTCTCACCCGAGGACGCCTCGCGTACCGAGCTCGAATTCCTGGCGCACGTGGTCGAATCGGCCATCCAAGCTGGCGCGACGACCATCAACATCCCCGATACGGTCGGTTATACCGTGCCGGATGAGTTCGCGGAGCTGTTCCGCTACCTGCGCAAGAACGTGCGCGGCATCGAGCGCATCAGGCTGTCCGTGCACTGTCACGATGATCTGGGCATGGCCGTCGCGAACAGCCTCACCGCCGTGGTCGCGGGCGCCCGCCAGATCGAGTGCACCGTGAACGGCATCGGCGAGCGCGCCGGCAACTGCTCGCTCGAGGAGGTGGTGATGGCGTTGCGCACGCGGGCGACATTCTTCAACGTGCGCACCAACGTGCAGACGACACGCCTGTATCCGACCTCGCGCCTGCTCGCGAGCATCACGGGCTTGACCATCCCGCGCAACAAGGCCGTGGTCGGCGAGAATGCCTTCGCGCACGAGTCCGGAATTCATCAGCACGGCATGCTGCGTCACGCCTCCACGTACGAGATCATGAAGCCGGAGGACGTGGGGTTACCGGCAAGCAGCCTGGTGCTCGGTAAGCACTCGGGACGGCATGCGCTGCGGCAGCGCGTGCAGGAGCTGGGCTTCGAGCTCGAGGAGGGCGAGTTCAATCGGCTGTTCGCCGAGTTCAAATCGCTCGCCGACAAGAAGAAGGAGCTCTTCGACGGTGACATCGAAGCGCTGGTGCTGCGGGTAGAAGGCAGCGCGAGCGGCCCGTGGAGCCTCACCGGGCTGCGTATCCTCGCAGACAGCGGCGCTGATGCGGAAGCGGTCGTACAGCTGCAGCACAGCGACGGCCGACACATAGAGCAACGCGCGCACGGCGACGGGCCCGTGGATGCGGCCTTCAAGGCGATCGAGGCCGCGACCGGGCTCGATGTGTCGTTGCGCAAGTTCGAGGTTCATGGCGTGACGGGTGGCGAGGATGCGCAGGGGGAGGCGATCGTGTACGTCGAATACAACCAGCGCATGTACCGCGGCTCGAGCGTGAGCACCAATATCGTCGAGTCGAGCACGCAGGCCTTCCTCGAGGTCATCAACCGTATCGAGCTCGCGCAGCGGGCGGGCGGGCGCACGCGCGAGGAGCGCTCCAGCGCCCCGCGCATCGCGAAGGCAGCGATCTGAGCCCGGCTGGATAGACGGAGCGCGCGGAGCGGCCATGGCGAAGACGCTGCTTGAGAAGGTGTGGGAAGCACACGAAGTCGTGCCGGAGACGCCGGAGACACCGGCCGTGCTCTATGTCGACCTGCATTTGATTCACGAAGTGACATCGCCACAGGCCTTCACGGAGCTGGCGCGTCGCGGCCTGAGCGTGCGCCGCCGAGACCGCACGCTGGCTACCATGGATCACTCCACGCCAACCCGCACCGAGCAGGTGTTCGGGGGAGCGCCAATCGCCGTCGAAGCCGCGGCACAACAGGTGCGCGAGCTCGATGCCAACTGCACCGCCTTCGGCATCGAGCTGCTGGGTCTGCCCAGCCGCGAGCGTGGCATCGTCCATGTGATCGGTCCTGAGCTCGGCTTGACGCAGCCGGGCAAGACCATTGTTTGCGGTGACAGCCACACGAGCACCCACGGGGCCTTCGGTGCGCTCGCATTCGGCATCGGCACGACGGAGGTGGGCCACGTGCTGGCGACGCAGTGTCTGCTGCAGCGCAGGCCACGCTCGCTCGCGATCAACGTGGCGGGCGCTCTGGCCGCGGGCGTCACCGCGAAAGACCTGGTGCTTGCGATCGTCGGGCAGATCGGCGTCGCCGGCGGCACCGGCTGCGTGATCGAGTACCGGGGCGGCACGATTCGCGCCCTCGACATGGATGAGCGCATGACGGTGTGCAACATGTCTATCGAGGCCGGTGCGCGCGCCGGCATGATCGCGCCGGATGAGACCACCTATGCGTACCTGCGCGAGCGACCCCGCGCCGCGCGCGGCCGCGACTGGGAGCGTGCCCTCGAGCGCTGGCATGCACTGCCGACCGATGCGGGTGCGCGTTTCGATCGGGAGATCGACGTCGATGCGACGCGCGTCGAGCCGATGATCACCTACGGCACGAACCCGGGCATGGTGATGCCGATCAGCGGCTCGGTCCCCGAGCGCACCGCGGATCCGGCGTTTGCGCGCGCTCTGGCCTACATGGGCATCGAGGCGGGCGCCCCGCTACGCGAGCGCCCGGTGAACGTCGTCTTCGTGGGCAGCTGCACCAACGGGCGGCTATCCGATCTGCGTGCGGCCGCACACGTGCTGCGCGGACGCAAGGTGGCACAGGGAGTACGCATGCTGGTAGTGCCGGGCTCGCAGCAGGTCAAGGCAGCGGCCGAGTCGGAGGGTCTCGACCGGATCTTCATCGAGGCCGGCGCCGATTGGCGCGAGTCGGGATGCTCCATGTGCATCGGCATGAACGGCGATACCGTGGCACGCGGTGAGTACTCGGTGAGCACCAGCAACCGCAATTTCGAGGGTCGTCAGGGTGCCGGAGCGCGCACGCTGCTCGCGAGCCCGCTCACCGCAGCCGCGTGCGCTGTGCGTGGCCGCATTACCGATCCGCGCGAGCTGCTATGAAAATTCACTCGTGCACGGTCGTCATGCCCGCCGCAAACATCGATACGGATCAGATCATTCCGGCCCGATTCCTGACGACGACGACCCGCAGCGGGCTCGGGCGGCAGCTTTTTGCCGACTGGCGCTATGCGCCCGATGGGACGCCGCGCGCCGACTTCGTCCTGAATCGGCCAGAAGCGCAGGGCTGCCAGATCCTCGTGGCGGGCCGTAACTTCGGCTGCGGCTCCTCGCGCGAGCATGCCCCGTGGGCGCTCCGCGATTTCGGGATTCGCGCGGTGGTGAGCACGGAGATCGCAGACATCTTCCGTGTCAACTCCCTCAAGAACGGCTTGCTGCCGATCGTGATCGACGAGCCGACGAGCCATTGGCTGCTCGAGCACCCCGGGGCGGAGGTCTCGATCGATCTCGAGGCGACGACGCTCACCCTGCCCTCGGGCGCCGCCGTACGCTTTCCGATCGAGCCGTTTGCCCGCTACTGTCTGCTGAACGGCATCGATGAGCTCGGCTTTCTGCTCACGCGCGTGCCCCAGATCGAGGCGTACGAGCAGCGCACCGCGCGCTCCTGAGTGCGCGCTCATGAGAGCCCGCATCGCAGTTCTGCCCGGTGACGGCATCGGACCCGAGGTCATGGCCGAGGGTATGCGCTGTCTGACAGCGATCGCGGCGGCATCCGGTCATGAGTTCGAGCTGACGGAGCTCCCCTTCGGGGGCGGCGCCATCGACGCGCTCGGCGATCCGCTGCCGCCGGCGACGCTCGCGGCCTGTCGCACCGCTGATGCGGTGCTCCTGGGTGCGATCGGCGGCCCCAAATGGTCGGCACCGAGTGCGAAGCTGCGTCCCGAGCAGGGCCTGCTCAGGCTGCGTCGCGAGCTCGGCGTATATGCGAACCTACGCCCGGTCAAGGTGCATCCGAGTCTCGTCGATGCATCCACGCTCAAGCCCGAAGTGCTGCGCGGGGTCGATCTCGTGTTCGTGCGCGAGCTGACCGGCGGGATCTATTTCGGCGCCAAGTCCCGCGACAGCGACGGCGCGAGCGACCTGTGCAGCTACACGGTGAGCGAGATCGAGCGGATCGTGCGCGTTGCGGCGCGCCTGGCGCGCGAGCGCCGCGCCAAGCTCACCTCCATCGACAAGTCCAATGTGCTCGAGACCTCGCGACTGTGGCGCGAAGTGAGCGAGCGCATCGTCCGCGCGGAGTTCCCGGGTGTGAGCCTCGAGCACATGCTGGTCGATGCCGCCGCGATGCATCTGATCAGACGGCCGCGCGACTTCGACGTGCTCGTCACGGAGAACATGTTCGGTGACATTCTCACCGACGAGGCGTCAATGCTCACGGGCTCGCTCGGACTGCTGCCCTCGGCCTCGCTGGGCAGCGGGACGCGCGGGCTCTACGAGCCGATTCACGGCTCCGCGCCCGACATCGCCGGGCGCGGCATCGCGAATCCGTACGGCATGATTCTGAGCGTCGCGCTGCTGTTGCGGCACTCGCTCGGCCTCGGGGCCGAGGCGGCTGCCCTCGAGTCGGCCGTCGGCCGCGCGCTCGAGCGCGGTGCGCGCACGGCCGACCTGGCCGGCGTGGGTGTGCAAGCCCTCGGCACGCGAGCCGCCGGCGATGCCGTCCTGACGGAGCTGCGGCAGCGAGCCTGAGCGGCGCTCAACCCTCGGCGAGCTTCAGACGGGGAGCCGCGGCGCCGCGCCCCGCGCGCTCCAGCGCCGCCGCAAGGTCGGCACGCAGATCCTCGAGCGCCTCGATGCCGATCGACAGCCGGATGAGTCCGTCCGTGAGCCCCGCGCGCAAGCGCGCCTGCGGCTCCATGGCAGCATGGGTCATCGTGGCGGGATGAGCGATGAGGCTCTCCACACCGCCGAGGGATTCGGCGAGCGAGAAGCACTGCAGGCCCGAGGCAAAGGCGCGCACGGCCTCGTGCCCGCCGGCGAGCTCGAGGCTCACGACACCGCCGAAGCCCCGCTGCTGGCGACGCGCGAGCTCATGACCGGGGTGCGTCTTGAGGCCCGGGTAATAGACACGCGTGACACCGGGTTGCTCGCACAGCCAGTGCGCGAGCGCGTCGGCATTGCGCGCATGCTGCTCGAGGCGCGCATGCAAGGTACGCAGCCCACGCAAGGTCATGAAGCTGTCGAAGGGGGCGCCCGTCACGCCCAGGCAATTGGCCCACCACACCAGCTGCTCATAGTGCTCCGGGGTACGCGCGACCACAGCGCCGCCGACCACATCGCTGTGACCGTTCAAGTATTTGGTCGTCGAGTGCACCACGAGGTCGGCTCCGAGCTCCATCGGGCGCTGCCAGAGTGGCGAAAGAAAAGTATTGTCGACGACGACCAGGGCCCCGCATTCGTGTCCCCATGCGGCACAGCGCTCGATGTCGGTGATGCGCAGCAACGGGTTGCTGGGCGTTTCTATCCAAAACAGTGCCGTCGGCTTGCTGAGCGCGGCGCGCACGGCGTTCTCATCGGCGCAATCGACGAATTCCACCCTGATATCACCCCTGCGATGCAAGGCATCGAAGAGGCGATACGTGCCGCCATAGCAGTCGTGCGGAGCCACGATGCGCGCGCCCGATGGCAACAGATAGCCGACCAGCGAGATCGCGGCCATGCCGGTCGCCGTGACGACCGCGCCGGCGCCGCCCTCGAGTTCGGCGAGCGCGGCGCCGAGAGCGTCGCGGGTGGGGTTTCCCGAGCGGGTGTAATCGTAGCCGCGCTTGTCACCAAAGCCGCGAAACGCGAACGTCGCGCTCAGGTGCAGCGGCGGTACGACGGCGCCCGTGACCGGATCGGACTCGAGGCCGGCCCGGACGGCCCGGGTGATGGGACTGCTCTTATCGCTCATGGGGTGCTTCCGAGCACGCTGGCAAAGACGGCGCGCAGCTGCCCGGTCTCCTTTAGAAAGGCGTCGTGACCGTATAAAGAGGAGATCTCGTGGAGGTGACCGTGCGGCAAGCGCGCCACCATCGCGCGCACATCGGCGAGCGGGACGAGCTGGTCCTCGCGCACGGCGACCGCGCAGGTCGGCACGAATATGCGCTCCGCGCTCACCCGATGCAGGTCGATCGATTCCGACAGGCAGAGGAACGATTCCGGACGATGACGGCTCGCGAAGGCGCTGCCTCGAGCCGCGAGATAGCGCTCCACCGGAAAGACGAACTCCCCGCCTTCGCGGCTCGGGGGGCCATCGAAGCGCGCTGCGAACTCCTCGGCCGTGCGGTAAGTGGTCATGGCGAGCGCGCGAGCAAGCTGCACCGCTTCGCGCGCATGGCCGCTCTGCAGGCCGAAGCGCACCAGCCGGCGCTGGGTGCTGCGCCAGGCCGTGGACATCGGATGGGGCCGGTCGGCGGCGCCGATCACGAGAAGTGCGCCGACACGATCCGGGTAACGCTCCGCAAAGGCGAGCGCCACCATGCCTCCATAGGAGCCGCCGGCAATCGCCTGCAATGATTTGATGCCGAGATGGTTCAGCAGCGCGAGCAGCACTTCGGCCTGGTCGTAGGTGGAGATGCTGGGAAAGGCCGTACCCGCGCCCGGGCCGGTCGACTCCCCGCTGCCGCCGAGATAATCGAGGCCCAGAATGCGAAACCGCTCCGCATCGAGCGGCTGGCCTGCGCCTGCAATCTCGCGCCACCAGCTCTCGCGCGCATCCGCGGTGACGCACACGCGCCGGTGGGCCGAGATGCCCCCCAGGGCACACACGACGGGCGCACCGGCCGGTCCGACCAAGCGCCATGCGATGCGCAGGTCAGGCAGCTGTCCACCATGGAAGAGCGCGAGACCCCGCGGCACGTGCACGATGCCCTCGCGCACACTGGGCTCGACCGCGAGTCGCGAACTGCTCGGGAGGGATTCGATACTGGCGCTCATCCGGTGCTCCGCAATGCAAGGCTCGTCTCACCGATACCCCTGCAGAGCACCCGCGCATCACTCGGCGGGCTCGTCGCGTCCATCGTCTGCTCGATCGCCGCGCGTCGAGCAGAGGCTACGCTGATCGCTCATCTGCCGGCCCGCATCGGCGGGTCGCAGGAGTTGGCACCTTTCCAGGCTGGTTGGGCCTGGCGGTTGCCCCGGCGTCGAAGGGCCTTTCCCTCAGCCGGTCTCGATGAGTGGCAGGAAGTCTAGGCTGCCCGCTCCCGCAGCGTCAAGGCGCTGCGGCGCTGCAGCACAACCGCACCGTCCCCCGCGTTATGTGCCGCGGGCAATTGGCTTGGGCGCGGCTCCTCGTGCATGTGCCCACCCGCCCCGAGCGCTGGCGGCGCGCCCGCGGTTTGTGATAGCGTACTAACGTACTGTTACACTGTTCGAAGGTGCACGGGCCGCCGCGCATGAAACTGCATCGCAACTTGAGTCCGCGCCAGGAAGCGCTCGCCGAGCGCAACCTGTACGTCGCGTTGGCGGCGCTGCGCAGCGCCGAGGAATGCCGCGCCTTCCTGCGCGACCTGTGCACGCCGGCAGAGATCCAGGCCATGGCGGATCGCTGGGCGGTCGTCGAGTGGCTGCAACGCGGCGTGCCCTATCGCGAGATTCACCGCGTCACGGGCGTGAGCGTCACGACGATCGGGCGCGTGGCGCGCTATCTCGCCGCGGGTAACGGCGGCTACGGGCTCGCTGCGCGGCGCCTCGAGAACGGCCGGCGGCCGGCGCCCGGGCGCAACGCATGAGCGCCATGGCCCGGGACCTGCGTCTGAAGCTCGCCGTGCAGAAGTCCGGGCGGCTGACCGAGCCGTCGATAGATCTGTTCGGACGTTGTGGTCTGAAGCTCTCACGCGGCAAGGATCAGCTCATGGGCTACGGCGAGAACATGCCGCTCGATGTGCTCTTCGTGCGTGATGATGACATTCCGGACCTGGTGCAAGAGGACGTGTGCGATCTGGGTCTCGTCGGCCTCAATGTGCTGGAAGAGAAACGCCTGGAGCTCGCCGCGCGCGGCCACCCTGCGCGCTTCGAGCGCGTGCGCTCGCTCGATTTCGGACGCTGCCGGCTCGCGCTCGCGGTTCCCGAGGGTGCCCCGTATGCGGGCCTGAGCTCGCTGCGGGGCAAGCGCATCGCAACGACTTACCCGTTCCTGCTGGAGAAATACCTGCGCGAGCACGACGTGAGCGCCGATATCGTGATTCTCTCGGGCGCCGTGGAGATCGCCCCCCGTCTCGGGCGCGCGGATGCCATTTGCGATCTGGTGTCCACTGGCTCGACCTTGCAGGCGAATCATCTGCGCGAAGTACAGACCCTGCTCGAAAGTCACGCGGTGCTGATCCGCACCCCGCTCGAGCTTCCGGCCGACAAGGCCGAGTGGGTGCAGCGTCTGCTCATGCGCATCGACGGCGTGCAGCAGGTGCGCGAGAGCAAGTACATCATGCTGCATGCGCCGCGCGCGGCGCTCACGCAGATCCGCCGTCTACTACCCGGCTGTGAGACGCCCACCATCATTCCTCTCGAGGGCCATCCCGATCGGGTCGCCGTGCACGCGGTGTGTCGTGAGAACGTCTTCTGGGAGACCCTCGAGGAGCTCAAGCGCGCCGGCGCGAGTGCGCTGCTCGTGCTGCCCGTCGAGAAGATGCTCGATTGACGCCCATGCGCATTCTCATCTGGCACGAGCTCGACGAGACGGCACGCAAGAGCGCGCTGGCGCGACCGTCGCTCGCCACGCGCGCGGAGGTTGCGGAGAGCGTGCGCGCCATTTTCGCGAGCGTCAGGCAGGAAGGCGACGCGGCGCTGCAGCGCTACACCGCGCGCTTCGACGGCGTGCACCTGCCCGAGCTCGCGGTGTCGCGCGCGGAGTTCGTTGCCGCCCGCCGCCACGTGAGCTCGGCCCAGTGCGCTGCGCTCGAGCGGGCCATTGCAAACGTCGCGGCCTTTCACGCGGCCCAGCGCCTGGCGCCGCTGCGGCTCGAGCTCATGCCGGGCGTGCACTGCGAGCGCATCGAGCGTGCGATCGCCGCAGTCGGTCTGTATGTGCCTTCAGGCACGGCTCCCCTCCCCTCCACCGTTGTCATGCTCGCCGTGCCGGCACGGCTCGCGGGCTGTCCGCGCCGCGTGCTCTGCACCCCGCCCACGAGCACCGGTGAGGCCCATCCGGCCGTGCTGGTCGCCGCGGAGCTGTGCGGCATCGATACGGTATTCAAAGTCGGCGGCGCGCAGGCCATCGCGGCACTCGCCTACGGCACGCGCACCGTGCCCAAGGTGGACAAGATCTTTGGCCCGGGAAACGTCTGGGTCACGGCGGCGAAGCAGCTCGCGGCGACCGATCCCGAAGGGGCCGCGTGCGATCTGCCCGCCGGTCCCTCCGAGGTTCTCGTGATCGCGGATGAGACGGCACGCGCCGAGTTCGTGGCAGCGGATCTGCTCGCACAGGCCGAGCACGACCCGGCCGCGCAGGCGATCCTCGCGACCCCCTCGCTCGAGCTGGCAACCCAGGTGGCGGCGGCCGTGCAGCGGCAGGCGCGTGCCCTTACACGCCATGCCATCCTGGAGCGCTCTTTGAGCGCCAGCCGCTGCATCGTGGTGGCCGATGTCGCGGTCGCAATCGAGCTCGCCAATCGCTACGCGCCGGAGCATCTGCTTCTGCAAGTCCGCGAGCCGCGCCGCTGGCTCGAGCACATCGTGAGCGCCGGATCGGTGTTCATCGGCGAATGGTCGGCCGAGCCCCTGGGAGACTACTGCTCCGGGACCAACCACGTGCTGCCGACCTACGGCTATGCCCGCGCCTACAGCGGGCTGTCGACACTCGATTTCACCAAGCGCATCACCGTGCAGGAGCTCTCCGCGGCGGGCCTGCGCACGCTCGGGCCCGTCGCCGCGGAGCTTGCGCAGCTCGAAGGACTCGATGCGCACGCGAGCGCCGTGACGCGGCGGCTCGCCGTTCTCGGTGATCTGCGTTGAGAGGCCCGGCTCGATGAGCACGCGTCGATGAGTAGCTCAGCGCCTCCGGCAGGCTCACCGCTCGCACTCGTGCGGCCGGAGATCCTGCAGCTCGTCCCCTACGACCATGCGGCATGGGAGCCGTCCCTCGTGCGGCTGCATGCGAATGAGCTGCCCTGGCGGCCGAGCAGCGATGTGACGGCGGCCGGCCTCAATCGCTACCCCGAGCCGCAGCCCCAGGAGCTCGTGCAGCGCCTGGCGGCGCTCTATGAGATCGCGCCGCGTGCGCTGCTGGTGGGCCGCGGCAGTGACGAGGGCATCGATCTGCTGACGCGCGCCTTCTGCCGCGCGGGGCACGACAGCGTCATCGTCTGCCCGCCGACGTTCGGCATGTACGCGGTGGCCGCGCGCATCCAGGGCGCGGAGGTGATCCGCGTGCCGCTCGCCGCGGAGCGCGGCTTCGCTCTGGATGCAAGCGCCATCCTCGAGCGCTGCACGCCCGCGGTGAAGCTCGTGTTCGTGTGCTCGCCCAACAATCCGACCGCAAATCTGCTGGACGAAACGCGACTGTTGCAGCTCGCCGCGCAGCTGGCCGGCCGCGCGCTGCTCGTCATCGATGAGGCCTACGTCGAGTTCTCCGGCGCACCGAGCCTTGCACGTCACGTGGACGAGTATTCGCACTTGGTCGTGCTGCGCACGCTCTCGAAGGCGCACGGCCTCGCAGGCGCGCGCTGTGGAACGACGATTGCCGCCCCCGAGATCATCGCGACCTTGCGCAAGATCATTCCGCCGTACGCGCTGACGCAGCTGACGATTGAGACGGTGCTCAGTGCGCTGCAGCCTGCAGCTCTCGCTGCGACACAGGAGCGCCTGCGGACCCTGCGTGCCGAGCGCGAGCGTGTCACGATGGCGCTGCGGACCTCGCGCGCCGTCAAGCGCATCTGGCCGAGCGATGCCAACTTCGTGCTGGTCGAGTTTCTGGATGCGACAGCGGCATTCAATCGGGTGCGGGCGGCGGGACTCCTGGTGCGCGATGTGCGCTCGCAACCCGGTCTTGGCGATGCTCTGCGCATCACCATTGGCACCCCCGAGCAGAATGAGCGCCTGCTCGCTGCGCTCGATTGTCTGCCAGCTCGGGCGGCCGCCCGATGAGCGGCTCTGCACCCGTGCTGTTCATCGACCACGATGGCACGCTCGTCGAGGAGCCCGCCGACGAACAGATCGATGCCATCGAGAAGGTGCGCTTCATGCCCGGCGTGTTCGCCGCGTTGGCCACGCTCAAGGGGGCCGGGTTCCGCTTCGTCATCGTGAGCAACCAGGATGGGCTGGGTACCGAGCGCCATCCGCGCGCGCGCTTTGAGCAGGCGCACCGCTTCATACTCGATGCCTTCAGCTCCCAGGGCATCGACTTCGATGCCGTGCTCATCTGCCCACACTTCGCGGGGGACGGCTGTAACTGCCGCAAGCCGGCGACCGGGCTGGTGCGCGACTGGCTGGGCGACTCCGCGCTCGATCTCGCCGCGAGTGCCGTGATCGGTGACCGCGATAGCGACCTCGCGCTCGCAAGCAATCTCGGCATCCGCGGCCTGCGCGTGCGCCGTGATGGCGCGCCGCAGGAGACCTGGGCGGCGGTAACGCGCATCCTCACCGCGCGCCACGCCACCGTCGAGCGCGTCACGAAGGAGACACGCATCGTCGTCACGGTGGACCTGGATGCGGATGAGACCGTGTGCGCACGCACTGGAATTCGCTTCTTCGATCACATGCTCGAGCAGCTCGCTCGCCACGGCGGTTTCGGGCTACAGCTCACGTGTGCGGGAGATCTCGACGTGGACGAGCACCACACCGTTGAGGACTGTGCCCTCGCGCTCGGCGCGGCGCTGCGGCAGGCGCTCGGCAGCAAGGCCGGCATCGGCCGCTACGGGTTCGTATTACCCATGGACGAGGCGCGTGTCCAAGTGGCGCTCGATCTCTCGGGACGCGCCTACGCCCTGTTCGAGGGCGCTTTCGCACGTGCCCAAGTGGGCGCTCTGCCCACCGAGCTCGTGCCGCACTTCTTCCGCTCGCTGGCCGACAGCCTCGGGGCCGCGATTCACGTGAGCGTCACCGGCGAGAACACGCACCACATGATCGAGGCGTGCTTCAAGGGGGTCGGGCGCGCGCTGCGCGCGGCGCTGCGACGCGACGGCGAGCGTCTCCCGAGCACCAAGGGCGTGCTTTGAGGCCCAGATGCGCGAGGTCGTGATCATCGATAGCGGCGGTGCGAACCTGGCCTCACTGCAGTTTGCGCTGGAGCGGCTTGGCACGCCCGCGCGCGTGAGCGCGGATGCGCAAGCCGTCGGATGCGCATCGCACGTGATCCTTCCCGGCGTCGGCTCGGCGCTCGATGCCATGCGCAGATTGCGTGCGGCCGGGCTCGCTACGCCCCTCGCCCGTCTCGAACAGCCCGTGCTGGGCATCTGTCTGGGCATGCAGCTGCTCTTCAGTCGCTCGGATGAAGGACCGGCGCAGTGCCTTGGCATCCTGCCCGAGACCGTGCACAAGCTTGCGGCATCGGACGCTCGGCCGGTGCCGCACATGGGCTGGAATCAGCTGGCGCTCCGCGCGCACGATCCGTTGCTCGACGGCATCCGACCACACGACTACGTGTATTTCGTGCACAGCTACGCGGCGGCGGTCTCGAAGGCGACCGTTGCGAGCTGCACGTACGGCGAAGAGATAGCGGCCGTCGTGCGGGCGGGTAACTTCTGGGGCACGCAGTTTCATCCTGAGCGCTCCGGCCCCACGGGCGCACGTATTCTCGCGAACTTCCTCAGGCTCGGATCCTGATGTTGCTCATGCCCGCCATCGATCTGCGTGCCGGGCGCTGCGTGCGATTGCAGCGGGGCGACTTCGCCGCGGAGACCCGCTACGACGTGTCGCCCGAGCAGCTGCTCGAGCGCTATCGCGCCTTGGGCGCCTCGTGGGTGCACGTCGTCGATCTCGACGGTGCGCGGCAAGGAGTGCTTGCCAATCGGGCCATCATTCTCGCGCTTGCATCGTGCGCGGGGATGCGGTTGCAGGTGGGGGGCGGCGTGCGCGCCGCGCATACGCTCGCGGAGCTGCTGCAGCACGGTGTCGCGCGCGTCGTTGTGGGCAGCCGCGCCGTGGAGCAACCGCAGGAGGTGTGCGAGTGGCTCGCGCGCTTCGGCGCGGAGCGTCTGTGCCTCGCTTTCGATGTCCGGCTCGATGCGCGCGGCGAGCCACGCGTGCACACGCACGGCTGGACTGCAGGGGGCACGCTGAGCCTGTGGCGTGCGCTCGAGCCCTTCCGTGCGCATGGGCTGCGGCACGTGTTATGTACGGACATCGAGCGCGACGGTGCGCTGGCGGGACCCAGCCTCGAGTTGTATCGGGAGGCCGTGCAGCGCTGTCCCGATCTCGCCTGGCAGGCTTCCGGCGGCGTGCGCGACGCGGCGGATCTTGCCGCTCTGGCGCACCTCGGCGTGCACGCTGCCGTGAGCGGCAAGGCGCTGCTCGAGACGCGCATGAACCCTGAGGAGCTGCGGCCATTCTTGCCAAACGCATCATCGCCTGCCTCGACGTACGCGACGGACGCGTCGTAAAAGGCGTGCGCTTTCGCGAGCATCGCGTCGTGGGCGAGATCCTCGAGCTCGCCGCGCGCTATCGCGACGAGGGCGCGGACGAGCTCGTGTTCTATGACATCACCGCAAGTCCGGATGGTCGCTCGGTCGATCGGCAATGGGTGCGGCGGGTGGCGCGCGAGCTCGACATTCCCTTCTGCGTGGCTGGCGGCATCCGTTCCGTGACGGACGCCGAGGAAGTGCTGAACGCGGGCGCCGAGAAGATCTCGGTCAACTCACCCGCGCTCTCCGATCCGGAGCTCATCGATGCGCTCAGTGAGCGCTTTGGCGCGCAGTGCGTCGTGGTGGGCATCGACAGTCAGAGCGTCGCGGGCGGCTATCGCGTGTATCAGTTCACCGGCGATGTGCAGCGCTCGCGCGATTCCGGCCGCGCCACGCTCAGCTGGGTCCGAGAGGTGCAGCGACGTGGCGCCGGTGAGATCGTGCTCAACTGCATGGCGAGCGACGGCACGCGCAGCGGCTACGACATCGAGCAGCTGCGCGCGGTGCGCCCCGTCTGCCACGTGCCGCTCGTCGCCTCGGGGGGCGCCGGAGCGGTGGAACACTTCCGGGAGGCCTTCCAGCAGGCGCGCGTCGATGCGGCGCTGGCGGCCAGCATCTTTCACAGCGGCGCGCTGCGTATCGGTGAGCTCAAAGCGGCGCTGCGCGACGCCGCAGTCGAGGTGCGACCATGTCCGTGACCGAGGCCGACGTTGCTCGCATCGACTTCGCCAAGGGTGGCGGTCTGGTGCCGGCCATCGTGCAGCATGCCGCGACCGGTGCCGTGCTCATGCTCGGCTTCATGAATGAGGAGGCGCTGGGCGCGACGCTAGCGCGCGGCCGCGTCGTGTTCTTCAGCCGCAGCCGGCAGCGCCTGTGGGAGAAAGGCGCAAGCTCGGGGCACCAGCTGCAGCTGGTGTCTGTACGGGTCGATTGCGATGCGGACACATTGCTCGTCAGGGCGCTACCGACTGGGCCGGTGTGTCACTTGGGCACCGCGACGTGCTTCGGCGATGCGCATGAGACGGTGCACGAGCCGCTTGCCTTCCTCGCTAGGCTCGAGCAGGTCATCGCAGAGCGCATAGCGCAGCGCCCCGAGAGCAGCTACACCGCGGGACTGGTCGCGGCAGGCCCGAAACGGCTCGCGCAGAAGGTGGCCGAGGAAGCCGTCGAAGTCGCGCTCGCGACGGCTGCCGGGAGTGATGCCGAGGTCGTGGCCGAAGCCGCGGATCTCGTATTCCATCTGCTCGTGCTCTTGAGGAGCCGCGCGATCCCGCTCGCGCGCGTCAGCGCGGAGCTCGAGCAGCGCCACGCGGCGCGCACCTGAGGAGCCCCGGAGTTCGGCGCGGTTGGCGGATCAAAACTGTGCGTGGACGCGCACGCCGAGAATCGACGCAGGTCCCCGATCGGTGTTGTAGGCGGGGTTCTTCACCCACTGGTAGTCGACGGTCGCCTGCAGCCAGGAGCGCAAGGCGAGGCCATAGTACGTTTCGAGGATCTGCTCTGCCCCCGGATGGGGCAGTTTGCCGTCTCCGATCAGAATCCCGAGCCCACCGAGGTTGAGGTACGCCTCCCGGACGGCCGAAATTCCGTTATCGACGAACGCCGCGCCCAGCGTGTCGGCCGGACGCTGCCAGCGCGTGCCCCGAAGCGACCCGCCGACGGACACGGTGCGATCGATGTCGGCGAACTCGTAGACCTCGACGTTCCCGCTCGCCTTGCCGGCGCGCGCAAAGACTCCCAGATCGGGCGTTAGCGGTTGCTCGACGCTCACACCGATGCCGAAACGGCTGCGGTACTCACGCACCGCCGCCGGATCCGGCGTCGTGCCGGTGGCAAGTGCGAGATCGATCGCGTCCTGCAGCAAGGCCATGCGGCCACGGGTCTCGAAGCCGGTAACCAGCAGCCGCCCGGTCTGGCCGAACAACGGGTAACGCCGTTCGGCCTCGCCGTCGAGCTGGAACTCATGCAGGCCGTGCTCCAGTGACTCGCTGTTCGGAACGTTGGAGAGGTCAAAGACACCTGCCCGAAAGGTCCACGCACCTATGTAACGCTCCACGGCGATCCCCAGCGTGTATCCCCAGGCATCGGCCGCATAATCGAACGTGCCGGTGTCCACGATCGCCCAATTGAGAAAGTCGGCGCGCGGATCGTGGGCGTATTGATTCGTGTCGAACACGTCGGTGACGGCGAACTTGCCGACGGTCACAACCCAGCGATCGAGGCTGCGACTGCCTGCGAGCTGATCCGCGAGCCCCTCGAGATGCTCCGTGGGACCGTCATCATTGATCGTCTGGCGAACGAAGGCTCGCGGTAGGCGGAAATAAGGATCATGGGAGCCGACCTTGTAGGCGAGGCCGCTCGGAAAACCCGCAACGCCTTGCGTGTCGTCCAGGCCAAAGCCTTGATCGGCCTCGGGCGTCACCCAGAGTTCAGCGCCTCGCCAGAGCCGCGCTCCGAAAAACAGCGTGACATCCACGGTCTCACGCGTGCTCGAGGGTGACAGACTATACGGGCCGGCGTAAGGAGCATGGAAACCGTCCGTCCATTGCTGCCCATAGGTCGCCTGTCCATGAAGCACCAAGCGTTGCTCGAGTTCCGGCGTCGCTTCGACACGCTCGCGCGGGTCCGCGGCCTCGGACGGTTCGCTCGCAAGCTCGGCTGCGGTGCACGGGCGCAGAGCGAGCAGCAGGCTCACACTCAGCAGGGCTGCGCGCATTGCGCGCATTGCGCGCTAGCGCGCGCCGAGCGCGTGAGCCCGCGCATCGGCCTCGCTCGCCTCCGCGGTGCGGCCACGAGCGCGCAGCGACTCCGCCACGAGCAGCCACGCGGAGGCCTCGGCGCGCGGATCGCCCGCAGCGAGCTGCAAGGCCTTGTGCGCCATGCTGTCCGCCTGCGCGTAATGCCCCGCGCCCTGGTGAACTGCACCGAGCTCGATCCATAGCAGTGGATTTGCCGGCTCGATGCGCAGTGCACGCTCGATGGTCGCGGCCGCGAGATCGGGATTGCCGGCGGCCGCCTGGGTATGCGCCTGGGAGACGAGCGCGGCACTCGCCGGGCCGAGCTTGTACTCGCGCGCAGGCTGCGGGGGCGGTTGCCCAGGCTGCGCGCTGCCGGAAGAAGACGCTGACGACGGAGCTCGCGCCGCCGCCTCGGGCCGCCCGTCTCCTGCAGGCGTGCTCGGTTGCTGATATGGCGGTGAGACCATGCTGCAACCCACCGCGAATCCGGCGACGAGCACCGCAAGCAGTCGCTGCCGTATCAGTGCGTGAGGTCGTGCAGCCACTTGCCCGCGCGGTCGAGCAGACTCTGCGCCGTGCCCACGCCCGGCACAGCGGCTCCGGGACATCCCGGCTTGAGGACCGGATCGGTTCCCGGGGGCACCGGCACGCTGACCAGATCATCCGAGCAGCCCGTCTGGGCTTTAAGTCCGGTGGGATAGTCGATGGTGATCTCCTGCAACGATTCGGGCAGCGGCGTGCTCCAGGCCGTGCCGCCGATGCTAGCCATGAGATGTGACCAGATATCGAGCGCGCCCGACGTGCCCGTGAATCCCGTGACGCGATCGTCGTCGTAACCGATCCACACCACGGCCAGATCGCTCCCCGAGAACCCGGCGAACCAGCTGTCGCGCAGGTCCGAGGACGTGCCGGACTTGCCGGCGACGGTGAAGCCCTGCGGGAGGACGGCGCGTGCCGGACGGCCGGTGCCGCGCTCCATCACCTCCTGGAGCATGCGATCCACCTCGTAGACCGCATCCGACTGTGCGACCGGTTGCACGTCGACGGGAAAGGCCTTGAGCGGCTTGTCGTCGCTGCTGATCACGGCGCGCACGGCGCGCAGCGTCGTGCGAAAGCCGCCGTTGGCCAGGCCTGTGTAGAGCTGCGCCACGTCGAGGGGCGTTAGATCGAGCGCTCCGAGCAGCAAGGCCGGGTTGCGTGTCGGCTCCTCCTCGAGTCCGAACCTCTTCAGCGAACGGGCCACGGTATCGAGCCCAACGCCCATGCCCAGGTTGACGGTGGCGAGGTTCAAAGACTCGGCGAGCGCGCGCACCAGAGGTACCGGCCCGTAGGTCTGATGAGTGAAGTTCTCCGGCTGCCACAGCTTGTTGGGCGCGAGGCGGATGCTGACGGGCGCGTCGTCGATGATCGTCGCGGCGTTGTAGCGCCCCGTCTCGAGGGCGGCAAGATAAATGAACGGCTTCACCAGCGAGCCGATGGGGCGGCGCGCATCGAGCGCGCGGTCGAAGCCATCGAAGCCCGCATCCCGGCCACCCACCACCGCAATCACGTCACCGCTTTGCGGCGCCGTCACGACGACGGCTCCCTGCAGGGGTGCGCCTCGCTGCTTGTGGACACGATCGAGCCGCGCGAGCTCACGATCCAGAGTCCGCTCGGCCATGGACTGCACGCGCGGATCGAGATTGGTGAAGACCTTGAGCCCCGTCTCGGTCAGATCCTGCTCGCGATAATCCCGCCGCAGCGTGCGGCGCACGAGATCGAGGTAGGCTGGAAAGTAGGCACCAGCCGCGCGCGCCGTGACGTTGAGCGGCTGTGCCTGCGCATGGCGCGCGTCGGCCGCCGGCACGATGCCCTGGTCCGCCATCAGCTTCAGCACCAGATCGCGGCGCTTGAGCGCGCGGTCGGCGTGGCGACGCGGATCGTAGTACGAGGGGCCGCGCACCACGGCCACCAGGGTTGCGATCTCGGACAGGTCGAGCTCCGCGAGCGGCTTGCCGAAATAGAACTCGCTCGCGAGGCCGAAGCCGTGAATGGCACGGTCCCCATCCTGACCGAGGTGGATCTCGTTGATGTAGGCGTTCATCAGATCCGTCTTGCTGAAGTGCGCTTCGAGCAGCAGCGCCATGATGGCCTCGCGCACCTTGCGGGCGGCCGTGCGCCGCGGCGTCAGGAAATAGCTCTTCACGAGCTGCTGAGTGAGCGTGCTGCCGCCCTGCTCGATCTGTCCCGCGCGCGCATCGACCCACAGCGCACGCAGGATCGCCAGCGGATCGATGCCGTGATGCGTATCGAAGTTGCGATCCTCGACCGCCTTGAGTGCGGCGGGTAGCAGCGGCGGCACCTCCGCGGGCGTGACGATGATCCGGTCTTCGCCGTGAATCGGGAAAATGCTGCCGATGAGCATGGGCTCGAAGCGTGCGAGCGGGACCTCGTGCCCAGTGCCATCGCGCAACCGGCTGATCGCGTCGTGGTCCGTGTCGATCGTGAGTAGCTGCGCCGCTCGCAGCTCATCGGCAAAGCGCGCGGCCCGCAGAGACACCTCGATCACATCCCCGCTGCGCCGGTAGGTGCCCGGACGAGCGAGCTGGTCGGCGCGCCGGTACTTCAAGCGGCGCAACTCGCGCTCCAGATCCGCGCTCGACAGCGGCAGCCCCGCATACAGCTCGAGCGGCGCGGCGTAGACCTGCGCGGGCAAGGTCCAGCGGCGGCCCTCGAACTGCCGCGTGACCAGCAGATCGAGCCGCAGCACGTACAGCGCCGCCGCGCCCAGGAAGAGCAACAGGCTCGCGATGATCAGCCTTCGAAGCTTCACGTTAGATGCAGAGTTCCTCGGCAGGCTCGCGCAGGTTGTAGCGCGAGCTCATGGAATGGGCATATGCGCCCGCATTCGCAATAAGCAGGACGTCGCCCTCGCGCGCTTGCGGCAGCAGCCGGTCGTGACCCAGTATGTCGGCGCTCTCGCAGATGGGACCGACGACGTTCACCAGCTCCGTGGCTGACTCCTCGTAGCGCGACAGGTTCACGATCTCGTGATAGGCGCCGTAAAGCGCCGGGCGAATGAGCGAGTTCATCCCGGTCGCGATGCCCACATAGGTGACATCGCCCTTGCTCTTGCGCTGGGTGACGCGCGCGAGCAGCACACCCGCCGCGGCGACCAGATAGCGACCCGATTCGAGCCACAACGACAGCCGCGGGTGGGTGGTTCTGACGAGCCCGAGCGCCGCATCGAGCTGCGACAGATCGAGCGCCGCCTGCTCGGCGCGATCCGGCACCCCAAGACCGCCGCCGACGTCGACGATGCGCGCATCGCGGAAGCGTTGCGCCACCTCGCAGAGCAGCTCCGCGTTGCGCTCCCAATTGGAGACATCGAAGATGCCGCTGCCGCTGTGGGCGTGCAAACCGACGATGCGTGCTTTGCAGCGCTCGGCGAGTTGCATCAGCTCATCGAGCTCCGACAGTGGAATGCCGAACTTCGAGTGGGCGCCCGCCGTGCGCACATGGCGATGATGCCCGCGGCCGATACCCGTATCGATGCGCACGAACACGTCGCGGCCTGCGAACAGCTCCGGCCATGCTTGCAACGAGTACAGGCTGTCGATCGTGACGTGCACGCCCTGCTCCAGCGCCCACGCATACTCGGCGCGTGCCGCAAAGTTCGGCGTGTAGAGAATGCGCTCCCGCGCCACGCCCGGCACCGCCTCGAGCAGCCGCTCGATCTCACCGCGCGAGACGCAGTCGAAGTCGAGACCCTCCGCGTGCAGCAGCCTGAGGATCTGCGGATGCGGATTGGCCTTCATCGCGTAGAGCACGCGTGCCACAGAATCGAGCGCGCACAGCGCGCGGGCCGCCTGCCGGATGCTCGCACTGTCGTAAACGTAGGCGGCGGCTCGTTCGCCCAACGCACGCACGAGCTCTGCGCGCCGTGCGAGCCACCACGGGCTCGGCCGCGGTGTCGCAAGTGCCGGCCGCGTGAACAGCTGCTCCCAGGTCGGGCCGAGCACCTGATCGCCCGCGCGCGCCCGAATGAGTAGCTCGTGCAGCTGCTCCACGAGCCGCTCGCCCTGGCTCTCGTCGACGACGAAGGTGAAATTCAGATCGTTGGCGGCCTGGCTCACCAGGTAGACCTTCTGCTCGGCGAACAGCTCGAACGCGTCACCCAGTTGATGCAGGATCGCACGGATGTTGCGGCCCACGAGGCTCACGGACGCGCACGGACCGATGACCTGGGCACGGCACAGGCGCGCGAGATCAGTGAGCAGATCCTCGAGCAGCTCGGCATCGAGGCTGTTGGCCGCCGGATCCAGCGACACCGTGACGTTGGTCTCGGAGGTCGATACGAGGTCGACCGAGAGACCGTGGGCCTTGAATATCTGGAAGGCATCGGCGAGGAAGCCCACCTGATGCCACATGCCGGGACTGTCCATGACGACCAGCGTGATTCCCTTCTTGATGCACACGGCCTTCACCTGCGCGGCCCCATCGTTGCCGGAGGCAGTGATGACCGTGCCCTCGAGACTCGGAGTCTGCGTCGCGTAGATGTGCAGCGGAATCTGATACTGGCGTACGGGCAGCACGCAGCGGGGGTGCAGTACTTTCGCGCCGTTGCTCGCGATCTCCTGCGCTTCATCGTAATGCAACGCGCGCAGCAGCCTTGCGGTGGGCGTCGAGCGCGGATTGGCGCTGAACATCCCCGGAACGTCCGTCCAGATCTCGAGACGCTGCGCGCCGAGCTTGGCTGCGAGGTACGCGGCCGAGGTGTCCGAGCCGCCGCGGCCCAGGAGCACCGTGTTGCCGTCCGCATCGCTCGCAATGAAACCCTGAGTAATGAGGACCGGCGCCAGCTGCGCCAGACGCTCCTGCAGAGCCGGGTCGGGCGCGAACGCGCAGGTCGCCGACAGGACGCTCGATTTGGCCGAGGCGTTCCTGCGCTCCTCGGCCTGCAGCAACGTGCGCGCATCGAGCCAGCCGATATCGAGCTTCTGGGAGCGCAGAAATCGCGCGCCGAGGTCGGTGGCCATGAGCTCACCGGCAGCCATCACCCGCGCGCGCGTCAGATCGCTCACCTCACCGACCAGAGCGATCCCGGCCGCGATCTGCCCCAGCTCCGCGAAATGCCGCTCGAGCTCAGGACCCAAGTCGATCTCAAGCTCCTCGGCCAAGCGGCGGTGACGCTGCTCGATGCTGTTGAGGACGTCGGCATGCGTACCGTGCAGTGAGGACTGCAGCAGCCACTCCAGCAAATCGGTCACGCCGGTGAGCGCCGAATGCACCAGCAGCACGCGGCACCCGGTGGCGCGCCGCGCGCCGGTCACACTTGCGATATTGAGCCAGTTGGCGCGGGAGGAGACGCTGGTGCCGCCGAACTTGAGGACGAGCCAGGGTGAAGCGGCGCGCGCCACGCGGCGCTCCTACAGGTCGTCGTCGTAGATGTCCCGGAGATCTTTCTCGAGCTTGCGATCGGCGAGGACTTCTTCCAGCTTGCTCCATGCAGCCTTGCCACGCTTGCCCTGGTTGCGTACGCGTTTGTCCACCCGATCCAGGAGGCGTTCGTAGTCCGTGCCATCCTCGGGGGTGGTCAGGAACTCATCGTCCAGATCGAAGCTTTCGTTGTCGCGCTCTGACATCGCTGGAGGTCTGTTTTTACCAATTAAATCAAAGCTTAGCCCGCCCTGGACCCGGTCTCCAGGGAGCGCGAACTATAGCGGATTCGCGCCGGCAAGCAATATCTATCGTGAACCGCTGCGCCCGAGCTTTGCGGGTGGGCGGCCGCCCGGCGCAGGGGGTGCCTGCTCCCTAACCATGAGGCAGAAGCCCGGCCCGATACCCAGGGCAGTGGCGGCGTTGCCATCCCTCGAGGCGATCTCGAGCACATCGAAGGAGTTGATCAGTGCCAGAAGCTCACCGGAGCCGACCTCCGCGTACGTGCGGCTCAGGCGCAGCGTTCGGCCCCCGATCTCGATGCTCGGAGCGCGCAGGCCCTCGAGAAGCTTGGACTCAATGTTCGTGATCAGGTTGCCGAAATGATCGACGGCGACGACCGTTCCGGAGATGCCCCCGGCCACGGTCTCGGGTGGCTTCGTGGGCAGTGAGGCGAGCTCGTTGCGGGCGGGACCGAGGGAGCCCGGGGCGTACCGGCCTGCGGCAAGCTCGGCCGCGACCGGGGCGAATATGTCACGTCCGTGAAACGTCGCGCTGACGCGGCTGATGCCAAGATCAGCGAGTCGCGCCGCGGCGAGCGTCACCGCCTGGGCATCCGGCGAGCGCGCGTGCACGGCTGCCAGGAGGCCGTTGTCCGGAGCGAGCAGGGCGTGCCCCTGGGTACACAGGCAGATGATGTCCCGAGCCGTGCCAACCCCTGGATCCACCACCGCCACGTGCACCGTCCCGACCGGAAAGTACGTGAAGCTGCGCGCCAGCCAGAATCCCGCCTCCTCAGGATGCTGGGCGCGGATGCCGTGAGTCAGATCGATGATGCGGGCGCCGGCGAAGCGCGACAGGATGGCTCCCTTCATCACTCCCACGAACGGATCCTGATGGCCGAAATCGGTGGTCAGGGTAATCAGCCCGCAGGGGACGAAGGCAGAACTCATGCAAGGCTCCCCCGCGGCGGGCGGCCGCGAATGCCTGGGCGTGGATGGATCGAGTAGGATCGCGCACGATTTGCGCATTGAGTCTCGCTGCGCGGCACGGTCATGAGTGACGTCTCTGCGATCACGGATCTGGAGCTCTTCATCCGGCAGTTGCCGGAGCACCATCTTGCTCCGCTTTGGGAGGTGTTGCGTCTGCTCACCCCACGGGAGCCGCCGCGAGCGGCGCTGCCCGCCGTGTGGCGCGCGCGTGAGCTGCGGGAGCAGATCCTCACCGCGGGGCGGCTGATCAGTGCGGAGCAGGCCGAGCGACGCGTTCTCGTGCTCGAGAATCCTGCATTGGCGGGGCAAGCGCGCATCACCACGAGCCTGTATGCCGGGATTCAGCTCATTCTCCCGGGAGAGCTCGCCCGCAGCCACCGTCACACCGCCTCCGCGCTGCGCCTGGTGCTCGAGGGCACGGGAGCCTACACGATGGTGGAGGGTGAGCGCGCCACGATGCATCCGGGGGACCTCGTGGTCACGCCCTCGTGGACGTTTCATGAGCATGGCAACGAGGGATCCACACCGGTCATCTGGCTGGACGGACTCGATGTGCCGATCGTCAACCTCCTGGGAGCTGCGTTCTCCGAGGACGACTCCGAGCAGACGCACCCGCCGAGCCGCCCGACCGGCGATGCACTCGCCCGCTACGGAAGTGCACTGCTTCCCGTGGATTACGAGCGCCGGGGTGGCGCCTCGCCTTTCTTCTGGTACCCCTACGAGCGCACCCGGTCGGCGCTGGATCGCATGCGCGACCACGGACCCTGGGACGAGGCGAGCGGTCTGAAGCTCGCGTTCACGGACCCGACCACGGGCGGCTCTCCTTTTCTCACCATGGCCGCCTTCGTGCAGCTGCTGCCCGGCGGCTTCGCAGGGACTCGTTACCGCTCCTCGGATGGTGCGGTGTTCACCGTGCTCGAGGGCCGCGGCACGCTGCGGACGGCGGCAACGCAGCATGAGCTCGCGCCGTGGGACGTGTTCGTGATCCCCGGCTGGAGCTGGTATTGCCTGAGCGCGGCGGAGGATCTGGTGCTTTTCAGCTTCTCGGACCGCGCGCTGCAGCAGCATCTGCAGCTGTGGCGCGAGCAGCGCGCCTGAGCGGCGGGCGCCGCCGCCTCAGCCGTTCGCGCTGCGCTCGGCGCAGAGAATGCAACGATCGGTGTAGGGCACGGCCAGCAGCCGCCGCGGCTCGATTTCCTCGCCGCAGGTCACGCACGTGGTATAGCGCCCCTCCTCGAGCCGGTGCAGCGCGTGATCGACACGCTTGAGCTCCGCGTCGGCGGCACGACTCAGCGCGCTCAGCACTCCATTCTGCTCGCTCTGATTCGACGCATCGCCGATGTCCGAGCCCGACAGGTCGAGGGGTTGGCGCAGTCCCGCGTTCGCACCCACCTCGCGTGCGCGCAGTTCGGCGCGCCGCGAGAGTAGTCGTTGTCGTATGTCCTCGATGTCCACGTCATCCGCTCCAGGCGGGAGTCGCCCGCGGTCGAACGTTCGGTCAAGGCCGCAAATTATGTACCTCGGCCTCAGGCCGCGGCTGCATGTCGCGCAGTGCGCTCCTCGAGTGCGGCGCTGAGTACCTCGTCGATGCGCTCCGCCCACACGAATTGCAGATGCTCGCGGGCGCTCAGCGGGATGTCCTCGAGCTCGCGGCGATTGCGCGCGGGCAGGATCACCGTGCGGATGCCGGCGCGTGCCGCAGCCACGGTCTTCTCCTTGATGCCGCCGACCGGCAGTACCAGGCCCCGCAGACTGATCTCGCCGGTCATCGCGACGTCGCTGCGCACGGTGCGCCCCGACAAGAGTGAGGCGAGCGAGGTGAAGATCGCGACTCCGGCACTTGGTCCGTCCTTCGGGATAGCGCCCGCCGGCACGTGAATGTGCACGTCGGACTTCTCGAGCGCCGCCGCATCGAAGCCAAGACGCTCGGCCTGCCCTTTTACCAAGGTGAGTGCCGCCTGGGCGCTCTCTTTCATCACCTCCCCGAGCTGGCCGGTAAGAATGAGCCGCCCGGTACCGGGCACGCGGCTGCATTCCACGAACAGGATGTCACCGCCCACGGGTGTCCATGCGAGGCCCGTGGCGACGCCCGGGACACTCGTGCGCATGGCGATCTCGCCCTGGAAGCGCGGTGCTCCCAGGATGCGCTGCACGTCTTCACTCGAGATGCTCACGGGTCCCTGCTGGCCCGATGCGATATTGACGGCGATCGAGCGCAACACCGCTCCGAGCTGGCGCTCGAGGCTGCGCACGCCGGACTCGCGGGTGTAGTCGGCGATGATGTGCCGCAATGGCTCATCGGCGAGCGATACCTGCGCGGGCGCGAGGCCGTTCGCGGTGAGCTGGCGTGCCAGCAGATAGCGCTTGGCGATCTCGAGCTTCTCCTCTTCCGTGTATCCGGTGAGCTCGATGATCTCCATCCGGTCGCGCAGCGGCGCGGGGATCGACTCGAGCACATTCGCGGTGCAGATGAACAGCACCTTGCTGAGATCGAAAGGCGCGCCAATGTAATTGTCGCGGAAGGTCGAGTTCTGCTCCGGGTCGAGCACCTCGAGGAGCGCCGAATACGGATCGCCCTGGATGCTCGCGCTCAGCTTGTCGACCTCATCGAGCATCATGACGGGGTTGCGCGTGCCGGCGCGGCGCAAAGCCTGAATGATATTGCCCGGCAGTGCGCCGACATAGGTGCGGCGGTGTCCCCGGATCTCCGCCTCATCGTGTACGCCTCCCAGGCTGACGCGCACGAACTTGAGGCCGAGAGCACGCGCGATACTCTGCCCGAGCGAGGTCTTGCCGACGCCGGGGGGACCGACAAAGCACAGGATGGGGCTGCGGCCCTGCGGGTTGAGCTTGCGGACCGCGAGAAACTCCAGGATGCGTCGCTTGACCTTCTCCAGGCCGAAGTGATCCTCGTCGAGCACGCGCCGCGCGCGATCGATATCGAGATTCTCAGGATCGAGCTTCGTCCACGGTAACGCGACCAGCCAGTCGAGATACGTGCGCAGCATCGAGTATTCGCCGCCCGCCTCCGGCATGCGCTCCAGGCGGCGCAGCTCGCGCAACGCCTGCTCCTGAACTTCGGGGGGCATGCCGGCGCGCTCGATCGTCTCGCGCAGCTCCTTGAGCTCTCCCGAGGAACCTTCCTCGTCCTCGCCGAGCTCGCGGCGGATCTGGCGCAGCTGCTCGCGCAACACCGCCTCTTTCTGCCGCTCGTTGAGAGCCTCCCGGGTCTTCTCGCCGATCTCGCGCGAGAGCTTGAGCACCTCCACGCGCTTGGCGATGATGCCGATGACGCGATCGAGCCGCGCGGTGAGGTCGAAGGTCTGCAGCACTTCCTGCTTCTGCTCCGAGCTGGCATCCGTGACGCTCATCACCAGATCAGCCAGCTGACCTGCCGCCTTGATGCCTTGGATGGTGCTCAGCAGCTCGGTGGGAGTCTGTGGCAGCAGCTGCAAAGCCTCGATGGCACGATCGCGCAGATAGAGCGCACGCGCCTCCACCTCGCGCGTCGCCGTTTCCGGATCGGTATGCAGCCGCACACGCGCGCGGAGCATGGTCTCATCGGGGAGGAACTCGACGACCTCGAAGCGCTGCTCGCCCTGACAGATGAGATGGTGCACACCATCGGGCGCCGTGACGAAGCGCGCGATGCTTGCCACCGTGCCAATGCGATACAGATCATCGGGACTCGGGTCCTCGAGCGCTGGATTCTTCTGCAACAGGAAGCCGATCTTGCTGCGTTCGCGCACGGCTTTCTGCGCTGCCGCGAGCGAGCGCGGGCGATTGATGGCGACCGGCAGCACGACCTCCGGAAACAGCACCATGTCCCGGACGGGCAGTATGATGAGCTCGACAGTTTCGTCCGCCATCGGCTACTCCTTCCTCAGCCGCAGCACCAGGCAGCCATCCGCCATGTGGCGCTCGATGAGCGCATACGTGCCGCGCGCGAGCGCGAGGTGGCGCTCGAAGTGGCCATACGGAATCTCGAGCCTGCAGATGCGCATGCTTGCGAGTTCCGCCGGCAATGGACGCTCGGCAGTCACCACGAGTCCCTCGGACACGACCTGCACGGTGACGGCCTCGAGGCTCACACCCGGAAGTGCGATGGTGACGATGATCTGCGACTCGCTCTCGAACACGTCGGCGGGTGGTTCCCAGGAGGGTTGCGCAGCGCGCACGCCCCGCAGACCGGCGAACTGGCGCCCTCGCCGCTCGGCCTGCTCGAGCACCTGCAGCGCCTCATCCCACATCCAGGCAATGCGGTTGATCGAACTCACCGGTGACTACTCCTCGCATGCGCCACAGACGCGTGATATGGGCTCTGCAGCTTATTGCAAGATGGAAGGAAGGAAGGCGGCCCGGCCGCGATTATCGTTCGCGAATGCACCACACGGGCCGTATCGACCCGTCACGCGCCGCGAGGGCGGCGCGTGACTCGGAGCAGCCGGTCAGGCGCTTGCGGCCGCTGGCAGCAGGACCGCGGCGGACGCACGCTCCTCGCTGCGCGAGGCCAGTGTCGTCGCCTGATAAATGAACCAATCCACACATCCATAGGCCGCATCGAGGTCGATGCGGGCGACAAGATTGGGGGGTTCCCGCCGATCTGCGGGCGCCTTGGCGGGCGCCGTTGCGGTACTTGCGTGCATGAGTCACCTCCAGTCCATGGCTTGCGCCCGAGCCCACTCGCTGAGGAGTGAGTTCGGCGCTGCTGTTGCACCCACACGCCAGCCATCCGGCGAATGGTGGTGCGCATCCCCCCGAACACTCGCTGCTTCCGCTGCCGCGGCGCCGTCCTGTTGCCGATGCCTTGGTTCGGGGCCGGAGCATGACATCAGAAAATGCCCCTGTCCACGGGCAAGGAAGGCCTGCCGACCCGCAGCACGGGCAGCGATGGCGATCAATGTGATGACAGCGCGGCACCCGAGTGCGAGACGCTTGGAGCGGGCAGCATGCGCGGCAGCGGCTCGCGCGCAAAGAGCTCGTTGCGTCTTACGAACGCCTTGAGGAAGCGCGGCTCGAGACCGAACGCCTCCTGCGTGCGGTGGGCAGCGAGCGCCGCCAGCTTGTGATCGCGTGCCTCGGTCGTCAGCGGCACGCTCCCCCATTGCATATCGAGGCTGCCCCGCGGTGGGCTCAGCGGCTCATCCGGATGCAAGCCGCGCGGCCAAGGCCAGTACATCCCGCCGTGCACGATCCAATAGCGGACCTTAGCCAGCTGCTTGCGCTCACCGAGCATGCGGATGACCAGAATGCCTGCGGCACGGTGATCCGGATGTGCATCGAGGGGGCTCGGCGCGAGCACGAACGTGGGCTGGAGCCGATCGAGCAGCTTCTGCAGCTGCCGCTGCAGGTTCTGGCCCTCGTAGGGTGAGCCTGGGTCCAGCGTCCCCGGATAGCCGACGGTCGACCAGCCCGTATAGGGTGAGGTGTAGCGAACGTAAAAGCGATCGAGGATCAGCGGCAGCAGACCCCGATCTGGAAAGCCAAGAAAGAACTGCGACTGCGCCGGAACGCCGAGGATGACGGAAGCGGCGCGCGCCTCTTGCATGCGACGCAATCCGAGCTCGCGCAAACCCGCCGCACCGGCGTGCCAGGTGCGTTCCACCCAGTCCGCATCGAGCTCGAAGGCATCACCGCTCGTCAACCAGACGATTGCCACCTGAGCCCCGGCGGCCCGGGCTTGGTAGATCATCCCGCCGCAGCAGAGAGATTCGTCATCGGGATGCGGCGCGATGACGAGCAGCCGATCCGCGCTGCCGATCCGCGCCAGGTCCGAGGGCGGATAGGAAGAGTCGGCCGGGACCCGAGCCGCGGCCGAAAGCAGCACCGCGAGCAATGCCATGCGAGTCCATGGCAACGAGCGCCGCCCGAGCCGACGCGGTCTTGTCCTGGTTGTCCTGCTTGCCCGGCTTGCGCCGCTCGTCCTACTTGCGCCGCTCGTCCAGCCAGTGCTGCAGCTCGTCGAAGGGCTCGATGAACTTGCGCACCCCTTCCTCCTCGAGCTGCGCTGCGACGCGCTCGACATCGATGCCGAGCTTGCCGAGCTCACGCACGATGCGCGCCGACTCGTCTTTGTACACCGCGAGTCCCGGGCCGCCCTTGCCATGATCGCGGTAAGCCGCGATCGTCTGCAGCGGCATGGTGTTGACGGTGCTGGGGGCAATCAGCTCCTCGACGTACTTGATATCACTATAGCGCGGATCTTTCGTCGACGTGGATGCCCAGAGCAGACGCTGCGGCCGCGCGCCGGCGCGCGCCAGGGCCTGCCAGCGCTCGGAGGCGATGATTTGCTCGTAGATCGCGTACGCGCGCGAGGCAAGTGCCGTCGCGGTTCGGCCCCGCAAAGCGCGCGCTTCGCCGCGACCCTGCCCGGCGTGCTCATCCAGCAGCCGATCGACGAGCGTGTCGATACGGCTGAGAAAGAAACTGGCGACCGATGCCACGGTGCGGATGTCGGCGCCGCGCTGCAGGCGCTGCTCGAGTCCCGACATGTAGGCCTCGGCAACCTCCTGATAACGAGCGGGCGAGAAGAGCAAGGTCACGTTGACGCTCACTCCGTCGGCGATCAGCGCGCGAATCGCCCCAAGGCCTGCGCGCGTGCCGGGTATCTTGATGAGCACGTTGCCGCGCTCGAGCCTGCCCCACAGCCGGCGGCCGTCGGCGATCGACTTGTCGGTATCGTTCGCAAGGTGCGGCGAGACCTCCAGACTCACGAAGCCGTCCGCGCCCTCGCTCTGCTGGTATTGCGCATGGAACAGGTCCGCCGCCTGCCCGATGTCCTCGAGCACAATGTCCTCGTACAGCTCCATGCTGTTGCGCACCCGCGGCAGCAGTTCCGTCACGGCTGCCTGGTATTCGGGGTGCTTGGTGATGGCCGAGGCGAAGATCGACGGGTTCGACGTGAGACCGGCGAGCCCGTCCGCCTCGATCAGTCGCGCGAGCGTGCCGTCTTGCAGCATGCCGCGGTGGATGTCGTCGAGCCACACGCTCTGTCCGCGCGCGCGCAGCTTAAGTAGTGGGTTGCCGTCCATCGTGATTAACCCTCCTTCCAGCTTAGATCTGTGCGGTCTCGTCCCGTTCATGCTGCCACACCCAATCGCGCACTTCGGGCATATCCTGACCGTACCGCGTGACGTAGCGGCGGTGCTCGGTGCGCCGGTCGCGCATCAGTTGCCGCAGCTGGGCACTGCGGTAGCCGAGCGTGGGAACGCGATCGATCACGTCCATGACCAGATGGAACCGATCGAGATCGTTGAGCACGACCATGTCGAAGGGCGTGGTGGTCGTACCGCGCTCCTTATAGCCTCGTACGTGCAGATTGTGATGATTCGTGCGCCGATAGGTGAGTCGATGAATGAGCCACGGATAACCGTGGAACGCGAAAATGACCGGCTTGTCGGTGGTGAAGAGCGCATCGAAGTCGGCGGCCGGCAGGCCGTTGGGATGCTCTTCTGACGGCTGCAGAGTCATCAGGTCGACGACGTTCACCACGCGCACGGCGAGCTCGGGCAGATGCCTGCGTAGGATGTCCACGGCGGCCAGCACCTCGAGCGTGGGCACGTCCCCGGCGCAGGCGAGCACGACATCCGGCTCACCGTTGCGGTCGTTGCTCGCCCAGTCGAAGATCCCGATGCCCGCCTCACAATGGCCCCGCGCCGACTCCAGGCTCAACCACTGCGGCTGCGGCTGCTTGCCGGCGACGACGACGTTCACCAGGTCGCGGCTGCGCAGACAGCGCTCCATGATGCAGAGCAGGGTGTTGGCGTCGCAGGCGAGATAGACACGCACCAGATCGCCTTTGTTGACCACGAGGTCGAGATAGCCTGGATCCTGGTGCGAGAAGCCGTTGTGATCCTGCCGCCACACGTGTGAGCTGAGCAGGATGTTGAGCGAGGCGATCGGTGCACGCCAGGGCAACGCGCGCGCCGAGCGGATCCATTTCGCGTGCTGGTTGAACATCGAGTCCACGATGTGGATGAACGCCTCGTAACAATTGAAGAGGCCGTGGCGTCCCGTGAGCAGATAGCCTTCGAGCCACCCCTGGCACATGTGCTCGGAGAGCACCTCCATCACGCGCCCTTCGGGAGCCAGGTGCACGTCGTCGCGATCGAGCTCGCCGAGCCAGACGCGCTCGGTGGTCTTGAACACCGCACTCAAGCGGTTCGAGTCGGTCTCATCAGGACCGACGATGCGAAAGTTGCGGCTCGCCACGTTGCCGCGCAGCACCTCGCACAAATACTCGCCCAGCACCCGCGTGGGCTCGCCCCGCGCGGCTCCCGGCGCGCGCACCTCCAACGCGAAGCCATCGATCTCGGGTAGGTACAGGTCGCGTAACAGCAGACCGCCGTTTGCGTGCGGGTTGCTGCCCATGCGCCTGTCACCGCGCGGTACCAACCGGCGCAACTCCGGTCGCAAGGTACCTTCCGAGGTGAACAGCTCCTCGGGACGGTAGCTGCGCAGCCAGTCCTCGAGCATGCGCAAATGAGCGGGATGCGTGGCGAGCGCATCGAGCGGCACCTGGTGAGAGCGCCAGTGACCTTCGACCTTCTTACCGTCGACGAAGGCTGGACCCGACCACCCTTTGGGCGTTGCCAGTACGATCATCGGCCAGCGAGGACGCCCCTGTTGACCGCTCGTGCGCGCGGCTTCCTGGATGCCGTGGATCTCGTCGAGCACTGCATCGAGGGTCGCTGCCATCTGCTGATGCACGCGCGCCGGATCGTGACCTTCGACGTAGTGCGGCTGATAGCCATATCCGGTGAGGAGCGCGTCGAGCTCGCGCCGGGGCACGCGCGCGAGGATCGTGGGATTTGCGATCTTGTAGCCGTTCAGATGCAGAATGGGCAGCACGGCACCATCGCTGCGCGGGTTGAGGAACTTGTTGGAATGCCAGGACGTGGCGAGCGGCCCGGTCTCGGCTTCGCCGTCGCCCACGACGCAGGCGACGATGAGCTCGGGGTTGTCCAGCGCCGCACCGTAGGCGTGCGCGAGGGAGTAGCCTAGCTCGCCGCCTTCGTTGATCGAGCCAGGCACCTCGGCGGCCACATGGCTCGGAATCCCCCCCGGAAAGGAGAACTGCTTAAAGAGGCGCGCAAGTCCCGCCAGGTCTGGTGAGATCTCGGGGTGGCGCTCGCTGTAGCTGCCCTCCAGCCAGGTATTGGCAACGAGGCCGGGTCCGCCGTGTCCGGGACCCGTAACGAAGATCATGTTCAAGTCGCGCGCGATGATCGCGCGATTGAGATGGGCGTAAACGAAGTTGAGCCCGGGAGTGGTTCCCCAGTGCCCGAGCAGCCGTGGCTTGATGTGGTCGAGCGAGAGCGGCTCGCTCAGCAGCGGATTGTCCAGCAAATAAATCTGTCCGACCGACAGATAGTTCGCGGCGCGCCAGTAACTGTCGAGAAGCTCCAGCTCCTCCGGCGACAGATACGGCCGCTCAGCCGTCGATTCGACTTGCGCTGACAAGAGCTCACCATCCAACGTGCGACGGTCGGCACGACTGGCCTCACACGCATCACCCCACGCCATGATATACGGTAAACATTGCGCTGATTGGCATGGGCCTGCGGCGCGACAGCACGAATCGTTCCGCGTGCGCCGACCCTCGCTGCCTTTCTGGACAAGATCGATGCTGCGCCCTCGCCGCTGCGGCGCTCGCGGGTCTGGGCGAGAATTGATGGCGCGCCGCGCGGCACGCCACGCGCGCAGGCTGGAGCGCGCTCAGCTCATGGTACGAGTACTGCGGCGCCTTCCAGCTCTCCGGCACGCAGCGCCTGCAGGGCACCGTTGGCCGCCTCGAGCGGGAAGGCGCGCACACTCGGGGTCAGCCGCACGGTCGATGCCAGCTGCATGAACTCCCGCGCGTCGGCGCGCGTTAAATTCGCAACCGACGCCAGCGAGCGCTCACCCCAGAGCAGCCGGTAGGGGAAGCTCGGAATATCACTCATATGTATTCCGGCGCACACGACGCGGCCGCCCTTGCGCGTGGCGGCGAGCGCGAGTGGCACAAGGGCGCCCACGGGAGCAAAGATGATCGCGGCGTCGAGAGGCTCCGGTGGCGGCTGGTCCGAGTCGCCCGCCCACACGGCGCCGAGTTGCCGCGCAAACTGTTGTGTCCTCTCATCGTGGGGCCTGGTGAATGCGAACACACGCCGCCCGTGTGTGTGAGCGATCTGGGCCAGCAGATGCGCAGCTGCGCCGAAGCCATAGAGGCCGAGATTGTCCGCTGGGCCAGCGGCCTTATAAGCGCGGTAGCCGATGAGCCCCGCGCACAGCAACGGCGCCGCTTCCAGGTCCGAATAACTTTGCGGGATCTCGACGCAATAGCGTGCATCCGCCAGCACATACTCGGCATATCCACCCTCGAGCGTGTACCCGGTGAAGCGCGCCTGCTCACACAGGTTCTCGAGACCTCGCCGACAGTACACGCAGACTCCGCAAGTGTGTCCCAGCCACGGTACGCCGACCCGCTGCCCCGGGAGCAGGCCCGTCACTTCACCGCCAGCCCTCACGACGCTGGCGACGATCTCATGACCGGGTGTGATCGGAAACGGGGTGTCAGGCAGCTCGCCATCGGCGAGATGCAGATCGGTTCGGCACACTCCGCAGGCCCGCACGCGCAGCAGAACCTGTTGGGACGCAGGCTGCGGATCTGCAAGCTGATCGCTCCTCAACGGCTGTCCGGCTGCATGGAACCGCATGGCCTTCATGGGACTAGGGCCGACCTCGTCGGCGCATCGAACGATGCCTCAAGGCATACCGCGGGAAGCCGAGGTGACTTTCGGATCATCGCCGCTCGGTGCGGGCTCCGCGGAGCCGGCCGGCGGCGCAGCGGCCGGTGCTGTCTCAGCTGCGGCCGGCTGAGCCGGGGCCGCACCGGCGCCATCATTCACCGGTTGCGCGGGCAGGGGGTCGGGGTCTGCCTCGAGACCGACCGTCACCGGTATCCCGCGTGCAGCCTGCAGCGTCTCGAGGGCGTAGTCCCAGTGGATCGCAGCGACGTTGCTGCCGAGCGCGCGGTCGAGCAGCTGCTCGAAGTCCGCGAGCACCGGTTCCACCGTTTGCCCCTCCGCATCGACCGGCGGATGCACCTCGAGCAGCAGCTCTCCGTCGACATAGGCGACTTTCACGGGCTCGTTGATCAGACGCACGTGGGTTCCTACCGGTACGGACGGAAACATGGCCGCGATGTCCTCCGGATACATACGAATGCAGCCGTGGGTCACCGGCATACCGACGGCAAGCGGATTGTTCGTGCCGTGAATGAGGTAGTCGCCCGGATGGATCGCGAGGCGCATGGCGAAGTCGCCGAGCGGATTGTCCGGGCCCGGCGGCACGATTGCGGGTAGCGGGTCGCCCCGCGCAGCGTGCTCGGCGCGCACGGAAGCCGGGGGATACCAGGAGGGCCGCTTCTGCTTGCTCACGATCTGCGTGAGACCCATCGGCGTCTTCCAGTCCATCTTGCCGATGCTCACGGGATAGGTGATGACGATCGGGCGCGAGCCGTGCTTGGGCTTGGGATAGTAGTAGAGACGGTGCTCGGGCAGATTGACGATGATTCCCTCGCGCGGACCCGGAGGCAGGATCCGGCGTCCGGGAATCACGATGTCGGTGCCCTCGCCCGGCAGCCACGGATCGACACCCGGATTGGCGCGCGTGATCTCCTCATAGCCCAAGCTGTATTGCCGCGCGATGTCGACCAGCGTGTCCTGATAGCGCGTCTTGATGTGCAGGTCCTGTCCGACGACCTGCATGTTGGCATCGGTCAACTCGTAAACGGTGGCGCGAGTCGGGGCTGAGAACACAAGCGCGAGCGAGAGCAGCGCAGCAGCGCGCCCTGCTCCCTGCCACACAGGCCTTGTCGTGTCGCGATGCTGCATCAAAGTGAATGGCCGCTCGGCGGCGCCGGCGCAGGCAACCCCCCATTCTAGCCGGAACGCCAACGGCTGTGCCCGTGGCTTCGCTTGGTCATGGCAGCTCGCATGGGAGGCAGCGTCGCGCCCTGGCGACGTTTCGGCTTGGCATAGCTCTTGCTCTTCTCCCATCAAGGCACGAGGAGACACAAATCTATGCACCGAGCCTATATTGCAGCCCTGCTGATGCTCACGCTGAGTAGTTTGAGCGCCTGCGCAATGTTCCGCGGCCAAGGGCGTCACGAATATGTCGATGATACGGCGATCACCGCCCGTGTGCACACGGCTCTCGTAAAGGATTCCGACGTCAAAGCCAGTGAAATCGGCGTGCACACCTATCAAGGTAAGGTCACCTTGAACGGTGTGGTGGACAGTGCAGAGATGGCGCGCCGCGCCGAGAGTGACGCACGCGAAACGCCCGGAGTTCTGAGCGTGCAGAACGTGCTCGAGCTGCCATCGACTGCGCCCATGCGCGAGGCAACGGCCTCCGCGCGGGAGCCGTAGGCGCGCTCAGCGTTCAGACGATCCGGTTGCTGATCGAGCCGAGGCCCTCGATGCCTGCCTCGATGCGGTCGCCACGGGTGAGCGGGCCGACGCCCGCGGGCGTGCCGGTGAAGATCAGGTCGCCGGCGGCCAGCTCGAATAGACCAGAGAGCTCGGCAATGATCTCCGGCACATTCCAGGTCATGTCGGCCACATCGGCGTTCTGGCGCAGATTGTCGTTCACCGCGAGCCAGATGCGGCCTCTCGTGAGATGACCCCGCTCGACCGGGCGGATCATACCGACCACGGCCGAATGATCGAAGCCTTTGCTGCTATCCCACGGCTGACCCTTCGCGCGCGCGGCCAGTTGTAGGTCGCGGCGCGTGAGATCGTTGCCGACGGCATACCCGAACAGGTGTGTCACGGCATCGGCCGCGGCGATGTCGCGGCCGCCGCGGCCGACGGCCACCACCAGCTCGACCTCGTGATGAAAGTTCGCCGTGCGGGACGGATACGGCACTTCCTCGCCCGAGGCCACCAGGGCATCGGCTGGCTTGGTGAAAAAGAACGGGATGTCGCGCGCGGGATCGCCACCCATCTCGCGCGCATGTTCTCGGTAGTTGCGCCCGACGCAGAAGATGCGCCGCACCGGAAAGCGCAACTCGCTGCCGTCGATGGCGACGCTCGGCGTGGGCCGCGCGGCAAATGCATAATCTGTCATGGCATGCTCGCTGGGCCGAATGCAGTCCACGCGTCGAGAGGACGCTATGTTTGATTATGAGCGGCGCGCGGTCAATCGGCTGCACACCGGCGGATGAGGGAAGCCTTGAAGCCTGCGAGGGTGTTCTATAGCCGCAGGGCGCTCGAGGTGGCGCCCGCTTTGCTCGGCCTCTACCTCGTGCGCAACGATGACGGCGTGATCCGGGTGGGGCGCATCGTCGAGACCGAGGCCTACATGGGTCCCGAGGACCTCGCGGCGCACTCGGTGGGGGGACGGCGGACGGCGCGCACGGAAGTGATGTTCGGACCTCCGGGGCACGCCTACGTTTATCTCATCTATGGCTTCTGGAACTGTCTGAATGTCGTGACGGCCCCGCGGGAAGTACCCCATGCGGTGCTGGTCCGTGCCCTCGAGCCCGTGGCCCGTCTCGAGCAGCCGACCTGGGGGCCCGGGCTGCTGTGCCGTGCGCTGAACATCGACCGCACACTGAGCGGCGCGGATCTGCGCGGCGAGCTGCTCTGGATCGAGCGCCCTACCCGCCGACCCCGGGTGCGCGTGGGACGCAGCGCCCGCATTGGCGTCGAGTACGCCGCGCACTGGGCGCGGCGTCCGTGGCGCTTCTTTGACCAGGATTCGCCTTACCTGTCCACGGTCTCCGCAGCGGCGCGGCGGCGCGCCGCCACTCCGACATGGACCACGTCGAGGTAGCAGTGATTGGAGCCGGCGTCGTCGGTCTCGCGGTTGCGCGTGCGCTGGCGCGCGATGGTCGGGAGACGCTGGCGCTCGAGGCTGCGCACTGCGCCGGCAGCGGCGAGAGCTCGCGCAACAGCGAAGTAATCCACGCGGGCCTGTATTACGAGCCCGGCTCGCTCAAGGCGCGGCTGTGTCGCGAGGGACGCGAGCGACTCTATGAATTCTGTGCGCGCCATGCGATAGGACACCGTCGCTGCGGAAAACTACTCGTAGCGGCGTCGTCCGCCCAGCTCGCGGCGCTGCGTGAGATCCGTGCACTCGCGAGTGCCAACGCCGTGGAGCTCGAGGAGCTCGACCGCGCCGACGCGCTCGCGCGCGAGCCCGCACTCGAGTGCAGCGCCGCGCTGTTGTCCCCACTCACCGGTATCGTCGATTCGCACGCCTACATGCTCGCGCTTCTGGGGGAAGCCGAGGCACGCGGTGCCTCCTTCGTGTACGACAGCCGCGTGCATCACATGGCGATCGATGCCGATGGCGTCGCGATTGCAGTCGACGGCGGCGAGCCGCAGCTGCACGCCTCGATCGTCATCAACTGTGCAGGCGTGCGGGCACCGGCGGTTGCACGCAGCATCGCCGGCTTCCCGGACAGCGCCGTGCCACGCGAGTATTTCGCGAAAGGCAGCTACTTTAGCGTCGCCGGCCGAGCCCCCTTCACGCACCTCATATATCCCGTGCCCGAGCCGGGCGGCTTGGGTGTTCACCTCACCCTCGATCTGGCGGGGCGCGCCCGTCTGGGCCCGGACGTCGAATGGGTCGATGAGTGTGACTACCGCGTGGATCCCGCGCGCGCGCCGCGCTTTTACGCTGCCGCGCGCCGCTATTGGCCGGCTCTGCCCGATGGCGCCTTGCAGCCCGCGTACGCGGGGGTGCGCGCGAAGCTCGCCGGCCCCGGAGCGCCCGCGAGCGACTTTCGCATCGACGGTCCGGAGTTGCACCAGGCGCCGATCGTCAATCTCTTCGGCATCGAGTCGCCGGGACTCACGGCCTCGCTCGCGATCGCCGAGCACGTCGCGGACATCGTGCGGCGCATGTAGCCGACTCATGTAGCCGACTGCGGTGCGGCTCAGAGCAGGATCTGACGTGCCTTCAGCTCAGCCACGACCCGCGATGCGGCCTGCTCCGCCGTCAGGTCCCGTGTCTCAACGGTGAGCTCGGCATGCTCGGGCGTCTCGTACGGCGAGTCGATGCCGGTGAAGTTCTTGATCTTTCCAGCCTGCGCGCGCGCGTACAGTCCCTTCGGATCGCGCCGCATGCACTCCTCGATGGGCGTATCGACGAAGATCTCCACGAACTCCCCCTCCGCGACCAGCTCGCGCACCATGCGCCGCTCCGCCCGGAAGGGAGAAATGAAGGAGCACAGGACGATGAGTCCGGCGTCCACGAAGAGGCGCGCGACCTCGCCCACGCGGCGCACATTTTCCACGCGATCCACGTCGGTGAAACCGAGGTCGCGGTTCAGCCCGTGACGCACGTTGTCACCGTCGAGGAGGTAGGTGTGCGCTCCGAGCGCATACAGCTCCTTCTCGACGAGATTTGCGATCGTCGATTTACCCGAGCCCGAAAGTCCCGTGAACCACAGGATGGCCGCCCGGTGTCCATTGCGATGCGAGCGTGCCTCGCGATCGATCGACAGGCTCTGACGATGCACGTTGGTCGCGCGGCGCAGGCCGAAATGGATCATGCCCGCGCCGGCGGTCGCGTTGGTGTAGCGATCGATCAGGATGAAGGCGCCCGTCTCGCGATTCTCCTCGTAGGGGTCGAAGGCGACCGGCGTGGCCGTGGCGATGTTGCAGAGCCCGATCTCATTGAGCGCCAGCGTCTTGGCTGCAATGTGCTCGAAGGTGTTCACGTCGACCTTGTGCTTGAGGGAGGTCACGCGAGCGGGCACCATGCGCGTGCCGATGCGCATCAGATAGGAACGCCCGGGCAACATTGGCTCCTCGGCCATCCACAGCAGGTGCGCGGCGAACTGGTCGACGACCTCGGGCCGCTCGTGGGTGTGTGCGAGCACGTCGCCACGCGCCACGTCGATCTGCTCCGCGAGCACGACCGTCACCGCATCGCCGGCGTGCGCCTCGGACAGATCCCCGTCCGCGGTGACGATGCGGGCGACCGTCGACTCGCGCCCCGACGCGGCGACGACCACGCGCTCGCCGCGGGCGAGGCTTCCGGATGCGATAGTCCCAGCGAGGCCGCGGAAATCGAGATTCGGTCGATTGACCCATTGGACCGGAAAACGCAGCGGCAGCCGTGCCACTCCCCGCTCCACGTCGAGCGTCTCGAGATACTCGAGCAGTGTCGGGCCCTCGTACCAGGGCATGCGCTCGGAGCGCGTCGCCACGTTGTCGCCGAAGCGCGCCGACACCGGGATGGCCGTGATGGATGCGAATCCGAGCGGCTGCGCGAAGCCGAAATAGTCGCCCACGATGTGATGAAAGCGCTCCGCTGCGAAATCCACCAGATCGATCTTGTTGATGGCGACGGCCACGTGGCGAATGCCGAGCAGTGAGCAGATGTAGGTGTGACGGCGGGTCTGGGTGAGCACGCCCTTGCGCGCATCGACCAGAATGACCGCGGCCTCTGAGTTGGATGCGCCGGTCGCCATGTTGCGCGTGTACTGCTCGTGACCCGGCGTGTCGGCGACGATGAAGGAGCGGCGCGGCGTGCTGAACAGCCGGTACGCGACATCGATGGTGATGCCCTGCTCGCGCTCGGCTTCCAGCCCGTCCACCAGCAACGCGAAGTCGATGTCATCGCCGGTCGTGCCGTGCTTGCGCGTGTCCAGGCGCAATGCCGCGAGCTGATCCTCGTGGATCAACTGGCTGTCAAAGAGCAGCCGACCGATGAGCGTCGACTTGCCGTCGTCGACGGACCCGCAGGTAAGAAAGCGCAGCAGCCCCTGCGCAGGAAGGCCGGAGCTGCGGCTGGCGTCTTGCGCCGCCTGTGTCGGCACGCTCATCAGAAGTAGCCCTCGCGCTTCTTTTTCTCCATCGAGGCGGCCTCGTCGCTGTCGATGACGCGTCCGGAGCGCTCCGAGCTGCGCACCGCGAGCATCTCGGTAATGATCTCATCGAGTGTGGTGGCCGCGCTTTCGACCGCGGCACTCAGGGGATAGCAGCCGAGCGAGCGGAAGCGCACCGTGCGCAGCTCCGTCTGCTCGCCCGGCGCGAGCGGCAGGCGCTCGTCGTCGCGCACGATCAGCAGGCCGTCGCGGCGCACCACCGGGCGCGGCGCGGCGAAATAAAGCGGCACGACCGGAATTGCCTGCGCGCGGGTGTATTGCCACACATCGAGCTCGGTCCAGTTCGAGAGCGGGAACACGCGAATCGTTTCGCCTTTGTTGATGCGTGTGTTGTAGAGGTGCCAGAGCTCGGGACGCTGGTTGCGCGGATCCCACACATGCCCGCGCGAGCGAAACGAGAAGATGCGTTCCTTGGCGCGACTCTTCTCCTCGTCGCGACGCGCACCGCCGAAGGCCGCATCGAAGCCCCACAGGTCCAGCGCCTGCTTCAGGGCCTCCGTCTTCATCACCTGCGTGTGCAGCTGCGAGCCGGAGGTGACGGGGTTGATGCCTCGCGCGATGCCCTCGGCGTTGCTATGCACCAGGAGCTTCACGCCGTAGCGCGCCGCGATCGAGTCGCGGTGGCGAATCATGTCGCGGAATTTCCAGCCGGTATCGATGTGCAGCAGCGGAAACGGCGGCTTCGACGGAAAGAAGGCCTTTACCGCGATGTGCAGCATCACTCCCGAATCCTTGCCGATCGAGTACAGCATGACCGGGTTGGCAAACTCGGCTGCCACCTCACGCATGATGCCGATCGACTCGGCCTCGAGCCGTTTGAGATGCGGGGACATCGCCGCTGCCGGAGAGCCTGTCGCCATGCGCTTCGATATCACGCGGCGAGCGGCAAAGGCTCGAGCGGCCCACTCGCGACGAACCACGGATTACGGAATCCCGGCTTGCCGTACTTGAGCGGCCGCCCGTCGGGTGCGCAGACCCGTCCGCCCGCCCCGAGCAACACCGCATGGCCCGCGGCCGTGTCCCATTCCATCGTGGGCGCAAGTCGCGGGTAGAGGTCTGCCTTGCCTTCGGCGACCAGGCAAAACTTGAGCGATGACCCGATCGAGACCAGATCCGCGACCTCGTAGCGTCGCAGATAGGCGTCCGTCTCCGGTGTGCGATGCGAGCGCGAGGCAACTGCCGTGATACCCGAGGCGGGTACCGCCCGCACGCAAATGGACTCCCGGGCGCTTAGGTGCGGGGCCCCCGGATCCTGGGCGCTGCGGAACGCGCGGCCCGCGGCTGCATCGGCGGCGAACAGGCAGCGATTTGCCGGAGCGTACACCACGCCGAGGACCGGGACGTGCTCGCGAATCAGGGCAATGTTGATCGTGAACTCCCCGCGCCGTGCGATGAATTCCTTGGTCCCATCCAGCGGATCGACCAGGAAGAACTCCCGCGCGAGCGCGGGCGTGTTCCCGGCGGCGCTCTGCTCCTCTGCGACGACGGGGACGGCGGGTGCAGCTCGCTTCAGATGCTCGAGAATCATCCTCTCCGCAGCGCTGTCCGCCGTCGTGACAGGAGAGGAGTCCGCCTTGGCGTGCACCTCGAAACCCGTACGGTAGATGTGATCCACGACGCGGCCAGCTTCGATGGCCGCGCCGATCATGGCCTCGAGAAGCTGGCTATCGGACATGATTGGGATCCTTGCGCCCAAGTTTACACAGGCGTGGCCGGGCTGCCCATGCGTCAGCTCGTATATCAGTGTGTTACGTCACTTATCTTATGGAAATTATCCCAGCACGAGTGTGCTACCGTCTCCGTGAGGCGGGCGGGGTCTTGCGTGGGAACATCAACGCCCCGTCGAAGGTCTAAGTGTTTGATTTCGCAGTTGCAAGACTTTGTAACTACCGCCAGGGCGCTGCGCTTGCGCTGCACACCTCGCGTCAACCGCAACCGGTGCCCCCGCGTTGGGCGGCTACGACGAGAAGGACGGGACCCATGAGACGACCGAGCGAGCTTCACGTGACTCATCGATTCGCCCAGGTTGCGGTGTTGGCCGCAGCAGCCGCTGCACTCGGTGCCTGTGCGACGACGCCGCCGCCGGAGAAGGCGCCACCCCCGCCACCCGTGCATGTGATGCGTGGTCCGCCGCCGCCCCCACCGGTCGACACGAATGTCTACGCCTACCCCGTGCACGGGCAGACGCCGGAGCAGCTCGATCGCGACCGGTACGAATGCTACGTGTGGGCGAACAAGCAGACTGGCTTTGATCCGAGCGCGCCGAACGTGCCACCGCAGGCGCAGGTGCACGTGGTGAGCGGTCCCGCCCCGGGCGCGGGCGTCGCGACCGGCGCGGTCGTCGGTGGCGTGCTCGGTGCCGCTATCTCGGCCCCGTGGGCCCGCGGAGCCGGCGCGATCACCGGCGCCCTGATCGGCAGCGCGGTCGGAGCCAGCGCTGAAGCGTCCGCGCGCAACCAGGAGGCCATGCAGGCCTCCGCGGCCAATCGTGCTCAGGCAGTGCAGATGGCACAAGTGCAGCAGAAGGCTCTCGACTATCGGCGTGCGCTCAGCGCGTGCCTCGAGGGCCGCGGCTACAGCGTGCGCTGAGCCGCGACCAGCGAACCGTATGCACGTGTCTACAACGATGAAACGCGTCATTGCGATTGGGTGCGCGTGGTTTGGGTTGCTCTTGGCCCCGTGCGGCATCCTGTCGCTCGGCATCGCTCATGCGCAGGGCCATGAAGAGCACGCGCGCGAACAGCAGCATTTCGAGCACGAGCACTACGACGCGCGCTTTCATCATGATCGTAGCTACCCGGCGCGCGGCGTCGAGGTGGGCGTGTTGCCGCACGAGCACGTCGAAGTGATCCGCGGCGGTGCGCATTACTACTACGCCGGAGGCGTCTGGTACGCGCCGCATGGTCCGCGATTCGTGGTGATCGCCCCGCCCATCGGTGTGTTCGTGCCGGTGCTGCCCACCTTCTATACGACTGTCTGGCTCGGCGCAGTGCCCTACTACTACGCGAATGACGCGTATTACATGTATCGCGGGCCGTCCCAAGGTTACGAGGTGGTGGATCCACCCGCCGAGGGAGCGGTGTCCACGCAGGCGCCGCCGGGTGGACCGCCTCCCGGTGAAGCGCCCCCGACGGGGCCACCGTCTGCCGACAACCTGTTCATCTATCCGCGCGACGGCCAGAGCCCCGACCAGCAATCGCGCGACCGCTACGACTGCCACACCTGGGCGTCGAGCCAGACCGGGTTCGACCCCACCGTCGGTGGCGGCGGCGTGGCCGCACCGCAGATCGACTCAAAGCGCGTCGAGTACAACCGCGCCATGAGCGCATGCCTCGAGGCCCGCGGCTACACGGTCAAATGAGGGCGCCGCCTCAGGCGTCGAGTCCGCTCTCGCGCAGTATCTGTGGAATGTGCGCCTCCCAGCCGAGCGCCATGATGTGAATACCTGCGCATAGCGGGCGTAAGGCACGGATGAGCCGCACGGTGAGCGCCAGTCCTACGCTCTCCTCACGGCCGCTATCCGCCGCTGACTGCATCTCCTGCAACAGCTCCGCGGGCACGCGAATGCCGGGTACATTCGCATTCAGCCACGCGGCGAACTTGGCGGATTTCAAGGGGATGATGCCAGGCAGCAGCGCGACATCGCCGAGGCGAGCCGCGCTCAGGAAGCGCTCCAGCAGCGCCGGATCGTAGACCGCCTGGGTCTGCAGAAACTGCGCACCCGAGTCGACCTTGCGACGGGTGTTCTCGACCTCCGCGGTAAGGTCGGCTGCGCCGGGGTTGGCGGTCGCACCGATGAAGAGCTGCGGGCGTCCCTTGAGCTCGTTGCCGCCGAGGTCGCGGCCCTGGCCAAGCGAGCGCGCGGCCTGCAGCATCTCGAGGGTGCTGAGATCGAACACCGGCTTTGCATCCGGATGATCGCCGTTCTTTGGCTGATCGCCCGTCATGAACACGAAGTTCCCGACTCCGAGAGCCGTGGCGCCGAGCAAGTCGGCCTGGATGGCAATGCGATTGCGGTCGCGCGCGGTGACCTGCACGATGGGTTCGAGTCCGCGATCGATGAGCAGGTGCGCGACTGATTTGGGCTCGATTGCCATGCGCGCGCGCGGCGACTCCGTGAGATTCACGGCATCGACGCACGGCTTGAGCAGCTCCGCCTTGGCGAAGAGATCCGTGAGATCGATGCCCTTGGGAGGCGTCAGCTCGGTCGTGACGACGAATTTCTTCGCGGCCAGTTTGTCCTGCAAGCTCATTGGCTCAACACCCTCATTTGCGATGCGCCGGGGAGGCGCAAGACGTCGTGGGCGCACGGTAGCGAGCGCAGCGGTTGAATCCGCACGCGCGCCAGCCAAGCTCGGCGGTGGATCCGCAGTGCGCTCCCCGCTCCGGGAACTTCTGCCCGTTGGGAACTTTAGCCGTAGAATTCCTGCGCCCGCGGAAATATTGCCATCGCGACTTACGGTTCGCCAGCACCGATGAGGACCACACCACTGCGCCGCCTCGCACGCGAGTTGGCACTCCGACGACCCGAGCCGCGCGAGGCTTTCGAGCTGCTCGAGTACGAGGGGCCGGAAGGCCTCATGGCCGCAGCTGAAGAGTTGACCCTCGGCGCTCACGGCCTCGCGGTCACCTACTCGCGCAAGGTGTTCATTCCGCTCACGCAGCTGTGCCGCGATGTATGCCACTACTGCACCTTCGCCAAGGCTCCGCGAGCCTTGCGTGCGCCTTACCTGTCGATCGAGGAGGCACTCGAGATCGCGCAGCGCGGCGCCGCGGCAGGTTGCAAGGAGGCGCTGTTCACGCTCGGCGACAAGCCGGAGCTGCGCTACGCGCGCGCACGCGCGGCGCTTGCCGAGTTCGGTCATGCGAGCACGCTCGAATATCTCGGCGCAGCCGCGCACGCGATCCTGACCGGTAGCGGGCTGCTGCCGCATCTGAATCCCGGTGTCATGCTGCACGAGGACCTGCGTCGGCTGCGCCCGCGTGCGGTATCGATGGGGCTCATGCTCGAGACGAGCGCTGCACGCCTCTCGGCGCGCGGCGGTCCGCACTGGGGCTCGCCCGATAAGGCGCCCGCCGCCCGGCTCGCAACGCTCGAGGCTGCCGGTGAGCTCGCCATTCCCTTCACGACGGGAATCCTGATCGGCATTGGCGAGACACGCCGCGAGCGCATCGAGGCGCTGCTGGCGATCCGTGCGCTGCACGAGCGCCACGGCCACATTCAGGAAGTGATCATCCAGAACTTTCGCGCCAAGCCCGGCACGCGCATGGCCGCAGCGGGGGAACCCGCGCTGGCCGAGCATCTGTGGACGATCGCAGTGGCACGCTTGATCTTCGGTCCGCAGATGTCGCTGCAGGCGCCGCCGAACCTACAACCCGGTGCCCTCGCCGCACTGATCGGCGCGGGCGTCAATGATTGGGGCGGCGTCTCTCCGATCACTCCGGACCACGTCAATCCCGAGGCTCCGTGGCCCGAGCTTGCGGCGCTTGCCGAGCAGACCGAAGCGGCGGGTCGCATTCTTCTCGAGCGGCTGGCCATCACCCCAGCCTTTGCGCGTGATCCCGCGCGCTGGGTGGATCAGAGCCTGCGCGCGCAGGTGCTGCGCGTGGCGGACAGCTGCGGGCGCGCCCGCCCCGATGCCTGGTGCGCAGGCTCCACGCGGGAGATTCCGCCGGCGACGCGCGCCTGGCTTGCCGGAGCCTCACGGGACGCCTCGCGCCCGCTCGCGCGCATTCTCGCGCGCGCCGCGCAGGGCGCCGAGCTCGAGGAGCAGGAGATCGTTGCACTCTTTGCTGCGGAGGGGCGCGACTTGAGCACGCTCGTCGCGGCGGCGGACAGGCTGCGTGCGGAGGTGGTCGGGTCGGATGTGACCTTCGTCGTCAACCGCAACATCAACTACACGAACATCTGTCTCTACAAGTGCGGCTTCTGCGCCTTCTCCAAGGGCGGCTCCAGGATTGCGCGCGGGCCCGCCTATCGTCTGGATCTCGAGGAGATCGCGCGGCGCGTGGTGGAGGCGCACGAGCGCGGCGCCACCGAGGTGTGTCTGCAAGGCGGCATCCACCCAGATTACTCTGGCACCACTTATCTCGAGATCGTCGCTGCCGTGAAAGCCGCCGTGCCGGCGATGCACGTGCACGCGTTCTCGCCGCTCGAGGTCACTCACGGCGCACACACGCTCGGCCTGTCGCTCGAGACCTTTCTGCTGCGCCTGAAGGCTGCCGGACTCGCCACTTTGCCCGGCACCGCTGCCGAGATTCTCGACGATGAGGTGCGCGCCATCATCTGCCCGGACAAGTTGCGCACCGAGGAATGGCTGGCCGTAATGCGCACGGCGCACGGGGTGGGCTTGCGCAGCACGGCGACTATCATGTTCGGACACGTCGAGCAGCCCGTGCACTGGGCGCGTCACCTGCTGCGGCTGCGCCGCCTGCAGCAGCGCACCGGCGGCTTCACCGAATTCGTGCCGCTGCCCTTCGTGCACATGGAGGCACCGCTGTGGCGCAAGGGGCTCGCGCGGCCCGGCCCGACTTTCCGCGAGGCCGTGCTGATGCATGCCGTCGGACGCCTGGTGCTGCATCCGCACCTCACCAACGTGCAGGTTTCCTGGGTCAAGATGGCAGCGGGTGGCGCCGCGGCGTGCTTGCGTGCAGGGGCCAACGATCTCGGCGGTACGCTCATGAACGAGTCGATCACGCGCGCCGCAGGCGGAGTGAATGGCCAGGAATTGACCTGCGCTGAGCTGCAGCGGATTGCCGCGAGCGCCGGACGACCGCTCGTGCAGCGCACCACCCTGTATGCGACCGCGCCGCCGCTCAGCCGAGCTGCCGCGTCACATCATTGAAAAGCGCTACGCCGAGCAGCAGCACCAACAGGGCGATACCGACCTGCTGGCCGAACACCTGCGTACGCTCCGAAAGCGGCCGGCCCTTGACCCACTCCGCGGCCTGAAACACGATCTGGCCGCCATCGAGGATCGGGATCGGCAACAGGTTGAAGAGCGCGATCGCGAGTGAGATGAGCACCAGGAAGCCAAGGAAGGAGGCCGCGCCCGCAGTCGCCGACTCGCCGGCAAACTCGGCGATGCTGATCGGGCCACTCAAGTTCTTGAGCGAGACCTCGCCGAGAATCATGCGCCACAGAAAGCGCGCTTGCATCGCGGTGAGATTCCAGCACTCACCGGCGGCGGTGGAGAGGGCACCCAGCGCCGACAGATCGGTGTGCCGCACCATGTCCGGCGGATACTTGAGCACCGATGCCGGGGTCGACACGCCGATGCCGACGATCTTGTGTCCGTTGACGTCGACGGTCGCGGTGGTCAGACGCACGGTGCGCTCGGCTCCGGCTCGCTCGAAGCGGACCTCCACCGTCTTGCCCGGGGCGCCCGAGACATAGCGTGCGATGTCGCGGAAGTCACGCACGGGCATGCCGTCCACCGCGAGGATTCGATCACCGGGGGCGAGGCCGGCGTGCCCCGCCGGACCATCGTGTACCACTTCTCCGAGCACCGGTGGGATGGCGGGCTCCTTGAAGCGAAAGCCGAGCCCGCTCATGAGCATCGAGGGCTCAGTGAGCCGCCGCCGCTGCTCGCGGTCGGACACCGACAGCGTCACCGTGCGCTCGAGCCCGTCGCTGCCGCGCACGAGGAGCGTCGCATCGCCGCGCGCGGTGATGGAATCGAGCAGGTCGAACACCACGTCCCGAGGGTCGGCGACCGCGCGATCGTTGAGCCGCTCGATATCGTCGCCGCTGCGCAGTCCGGCGCGTGCGGCGATCGAGTTCACGACCACATCGCCGACGATGGGCTTCACGTCGGTGATGCCGCCCGCCCAGAACATCACCCACAACACCCCGATGGCGAACAGCACGTTGAATCCGGGCCCGGCGAGCAGCACGAGGATGCGCTGCCAGGGCGGCCGGCGCGTGAACGAGCGGTGTAGCTCCTGCGGCGGCACCGGACCTTCACGCTCATCCAGCATCTTCACGTAGCCGCCCATGGGAATGGGCGCGAGCACGATCTCAGTGCGGTCCGCGCCGACCAGCTTGCGCAGCAGCGGCCGACCGAAGCCGATCGAGAAACGCAGCACCTTGAATCCCAGCAGCCGGGCGACGGAGAAATGGCCGAACTCGTGCACGATGACCAGAAAGCCAACGGCGACGACGTACCAGAGTACGTACCAGATAAAGCTCATGTGTCACTGTAACGCAGGAATCGTACCGGCGGCATGCATTGAGCCGCAAAACCGGGCTAACCGCTCAGCTACCGTTGCGGCAGGGCTCTAGGGTCCCTCAGCAAGCCGCGCGCAGGGTGACCGGAGTGAGCCGTGCGCTGCGCAGCAGCGCGAGCAGCCGCGGCAAGACCTCCAGCACGACCGGTGTGCCCGATGCGCTGCGCGCCGCACCCCCATCGTGCAACAGCAGGATGTCGCCCGCCTGCAGGCCGCGACTCAAGCGGGCGAAGACCGTATCCGCGTCGCGATTCACGGTGTCGAAGCCGCGCCGAGTCCAGCTGGCGAGTTGCAAGCCGAGGCGTGCCAGCACCGGCTGCAGCAAGGGGTTGCGCAGCCCCGCGGGCGCGCGGAAGAAGGCGGGCCGCTCGCCCACGGTCGCCGCAATGGTCTCCTGCGCCTCGACGATCTCGCGGGTGATGGCGGCCGGTCCCAGCAGCGAGAAGCGATGCAGATGGCGCTGGCTGTGATTCTCGATGGCGTGGCCGTGGCGCACGATCTCGCGCGCGAGCTGCGGATGTCGTGCCACGCGCTCGCCGATGCAGAAGAATGTGGCGCGCGCTGCATGTTCCGCGAGGATCGCGAGCACCCGGGGAGTGACCGCGGGATCGGGTCCGTCATCGATCGTGAGGGCGACCTGCCCCTGTGCGCTCGTGTGATGCGGCAGGCGCGTCCAGTTGGGGCCGAGCAGCGTGCTGCGCGGCCAGAGCCCGCAGCCGGCGAGCAGCACATGATTGGCAGCAATGCTTCCCAACGCCCACGGCCAGAGCTGCGGCCGCACGCAGCAGGTAACGGCGGCTCCGAGATGCAGGAGGGCCGAGGCTTTCAGCAGCGGAGTCGATAACCAGGATTGCGCCGGCGGCGAGCTCATGACAGGAGAAGCAGCCGCGGGCCGCGGCAATTCGTCAGGGCGATTATGACATGGCTAGAAGACTTGCCGAGGAGTGTGGGCGAGGAATGCGTAGCGCTGCCCGCCCTTCTCCAGAAGCATCGCGAGCTGTTGCGGCTCGTCGATGTCGCAGCCGAGTCCGGGGCGGCTCACGCGGCGCAACGAGACGCCCGCGTCGCGTGCGGCGGCTTCGTGCGCGGCGAGACTGCCAGGCCCGAAATGGGTCGGTATGAGGAGCGGTGGCGCGAGCAGCAGAGCGTTGGTACCCGTCTCGGTCCAATCGGGCGCCGCCACGATCGGGGCATCTCGACTCGCTGTGAGCAGCGCGAGGATATCCTCGGGAGTCACGAAGGGAATGTCGGCGGGCAGCACCAGCATCGCGCGCGCACCGGCGCCCTGCAATTCGCGCGCAGCGCTCGCGATCTCGACATTCAAATCCCGGCCACGATCGGGCACGTGCACGCAACCACGCGGAAGCAGCGCGGCCGCACGGGTGAGCACGCTCACGCTGCGGATGTCCGCGACGCGTGCGAGACAGGCGGTGACATCCGCCAGCATCGTGACGACGAGCCGCTCGCGCTCGACGGCGCGCAGCACGCTGCCCAGGCGGCTCTTGCCCCGGTCCGGCTCCTTGAGCGGCACGAGCGCATGCGTCCCCTGGAGACGCTCGGTCAACGAAACAGATCCTGCTGCAATGGCCGCAGCAACGAGCGCGCATTGCGCTCCGCGGCGATTTCCAGATCGAGTCCGCGCAGCAGCACGACGGGCGTACTCTCGGCGCCCTCGCCCATGACCGCTCCGGCCCCGGCGGCAATGGCATCGGCGAGCGCCACTTCCGTGATCTGCAGCGCGCGGCCATTGCGGTCGCGCTCGCCACGCCGGTCGAGAAGGGCCGGAACCCCGGCGGCGCCGATCGCGACGTTGGTGGCACCAAGACGCCAGGGTCGCCCGAAACTATCGCTGATGATCACACCCAGCGGCTGCACGATCTGCTGCAGGCGCTGTTGCAACTGCGCCGCCGAGCGATCCGGATCGAGGGGCAGCAGCAAGACTTGCTCCCGTTCACCCGCGCGCGGCACGTTCGAGCGGTCCACTCCCGCGTTGGCCATCACGTGACCGAGCCTGTGGCGCGCGATGAGCACGTTCGGAGCCGCGCGCACGATCTCGTGAGACTCCGCCAGAATGAGCTCGACCAGCCGCGGATCCTTCGCGGTCAACGCCGCCAGACGGCGCGCCTCGGGCGAAGGGATCACCTCATCGAGCAGCACTGCGCGTCCCTCCGCCTTTGAGACGATCTTCTGTGCGATGACGAGCACGTCGTGCGCGCTCAGTGACAGCGCCTGAGCGTGCAGCGCGGCGAGGATGAGCTGCGCGAGGTCGGCGCCCGCATCGATCTCAGGCAATCCGAGCAGCGCCGTGAAGCTGAGCGCGTGAGCTGCGTGCATGAGGATCTCGCGCCGGTGACCTAGGTGCGGCGCATAGCGTGCCGCACGCCGCCCGCCCACGCCAGCGCGGCACGCTCGTGCGCACTTTGCATAACGCATCGGGATTGTCGCCGATCGCCAACGAACTCGACGCCGCTGCATGCGCCGGCTGCGAACGCTGTCAACCGATGCGCCGCTCGAGCGCTGCTAGCCGCAGATTCACACGAGGTATTTGTCATGGCAGTCAAATCGCTTCAAACAATCGTGTGCTGCGCGGCTCTTGCGGGCCTTGCAGCGTGTGGCGCTTCGGGCTCGGGCTCGATGAGTGCGGCAAGTGATTCCTCGGGAGCGGGCGCGACAGCGCAGAGCGGCAACGTCGCGATGCTGTTGAGCGATGCGTCATCGGACGATTGGGCCACGATCGGCGTCAAAGTGCTGAGCATCGCGCTCGTACCGCAAGGCGGCGGCAGTGCCGTCACCGTATACACCGCAGCGAGCGCAGCGCCCATGATCAATCTCGTACAGCTCGACCAGCTCGCGGAGATTCTCGCTAACGTCAGCGTTCCGGCCGGCACTTACACGGGTGCCGTGCTCACGGTGAGCGGCAATGCGAGCGACATCCTGCTCACCGTCTCGCAGGATCCGGAGGCGGGATTCGCCGGCGCACCCGGAGCGACGATCCCGGCAACGCAGATCCAGGTGCAGGGCGCGCAGGGCAGCACGAGCGCACGCACGGTACCCGTCAACGTGACCTTCGTAGCACCGCTCGTGGTCACTGCAGGCCAAGAAAGCGCGCTCGATCTGGAGGTGGATCTGAGTCATCCGGTCTTCATCGTGGCACACTCCCCACCCGCCGCGGGCGGCGCCACCTTGTGGGCCGTCGACTTCAGAGGTCCGGTGCGGCAGCGGCCCATCGCGGACATCGGCAGGCTCGTGCTGCGCCACACCTATGGCAGCGTGGGCTCCATCGCCTCTGACGGCAGCTCACTCACGATCACGAAAGTGTTGCCCATCCTACCGCTCACGAGCCCCGAGTCGGCGCAGTCGACCGGTAAGACGCTGAGCATCGATTGCGACGCCGCCAACGGTACGCTCTTCTACGATGTCGATGCAGGCACGGCCAGCACCATCAAGAGCTTCACCAGCGTGGCCGCGGACCTGCCCGCGGGTGCATACGTGCGGATCGCCGCGCGCTATCAGGAGGATGGCTCGCTCACCGCGACGCGCATCTGGGCGAGCAGCAGCTTCAACAGCGTATGGCTGAGTCCCGAAGGACATGTGGTGCACGTCGATATGGCGCGGGATGAGATCACCATCCTCGATGGGGCTGGGATTCCCGTCCCGGTCAGCGTCACTGCCGACACGCAGTTCTTCTTTCACGGGGCGCTGAACACGACAGCAATCGGCACCGGGCCAGGCTTCCTCGCCAATCTCGTGCGCGGCTTCAAGGTGCACGTGAGCGTCGTCGATCCGCTCGCAGTGCCGCTCGTCGCGCAGAGCGTCGACATCGAGACTGCGACCTTCTCCGGCAAGGTGAGCCTGGCGACGGCGAGTGGGCTCACGTACACGCACGCTTACCTGCGTGGTGCCGACGACTACGGCCTCGCCCTGCCGTATATCTCGAGCTCATCGGCGAACGGCAAGGATGCGCAGGGCAATCAGCTGCTGGGATTCAAATACTGGGACTTCGCCTACCCGACGCTCGTCACGAGCGGTCCGAGCGCGCCGACGGACTTCGCCGCCGCAGTCGGCGGTGATTCGAGCACCGGTGTGAGCTTCGCGGGGGCCAACATCTTCGCCTACGGTGCCTCGTATGCGCGCTGGGGCGATGCCGCGAGCCCGAGTGATTGGTCCCTCCCCTGGGTCGTGCTCGCGCCCACGCCGCTGCCGTTGGGCACGGTGACGACCGGCTTGGCCAACGATGCGTTCACGATGACGGTGCTGGGCGGCAGCATGCCGGGCACCGTCGACGTGAGCACGAGCGCGGGTTCAGCGACCCTCGTCTATCAGGTCGACCGGATGGGCGGTGTGATCACGATCAGCGCGATCGACATCACGACGGCGAGTGGCCTCACGGCGCTCACCAACGGCCTGACCCTGGGTGCGCCGGTGAAGGTGTATGGCATCCCGCAGAGCGACGGAACGCTGCGGGCCTACGTGCTCGCCTACTTCACGGGCGATGTCATGCCAGCGCAGTGAGCCCGACGCGCACACTGCGAAGCTGACGCCACTGAGCGTCGGCCTGCAAAGCACATCGCGGGGCCGCAGGGCCTCGCGATGCTTTTTTGCTTCCGCCAATGGCTACACTAGTGCGCGCGCGCAGCCACTGCGTGGGGAACGGAGGACGCAAACCATGGCCACGACACTCAGTCAATTCGCGGATCTGTTGCAGCACAAGAAGCCCATCGCCGCACTGGCGACTATCATGCCGGACGGATCCCCGCAACTGACGCCCGTCTGGTTCGACTACGACGGCAAGCACATCCGCGTGAACACCGCCAAGGGCCGTGTCAAAGCGCGCAACATGCAAGAGGGCGCGCGCGTCGCACTGATGATCCTCGATCCGGACAACCCGTACCGCTACGTGCAGATTCGTGGTCGCATTGCGGCGGCCACCGAGAGCGGCGCCGACGCGCACATCGACTCGCTCGCGAAGAAGTATCTCGGCAAGGACAAATATCCCTACCGTCAGCCAGGCGAGGTCCGCATCCGCTACGAGATCGAGCCGCTCGCCGTTCAGGGCATCAACTGAGCGCGGTGCATCTTGCTGAAGATCGGCTACAAGGCATCGGCCGAGCAGTTCGGACCACGGCAACTGCTCGAGTTCGCGGTGCTCGCGGAGCGGCTCGGATTCGACTCCGTGTTCGTGAGCGATCACTTTCAATCCTGGCGGCACAGCGGTGCGCATGCGCCTTTTTCCCTTGCCTGGCTCGGCGCCGTGGGTGCGAGCACGTCGCGCATCCTGCTGGGCACGAGCGTGCTCACGCCTACCTTTCGTTATCAACCCGCGGTCATCGCGCAGGCATTCGGCACGCTCGGCACACTGTTTCCGCGCCGCATCATCCTCGGCATGGGAACCGGCGAGTCTCTCAACGAGATTCCGGCGACCGGCGGTCCCTGGCCCGAGCAGCGCGAGCGCACGCTGCGCTTTCGCGAGGCCTTCGAACTCATCCGTAGACTGTTCGTCGAGGAGCGTGTCACCTTCGATGGCGAGTACTACCGTACGAGCAAGGCGACGATCTACGATCGGCCGGTCGAGCCCGTGCCGATCTTCGTGGCCGCCGCGGGTCCTGTACTGGCGAAGCTCGCCGGTGAGCAGGCCGACGGATTCATCTGCACGAGCGGCAAAAAACCCGAGCTCTATCGGGACACGCTGCTGCCCGCCGTGGCGGCAGGGCTCGCTGCCGCACACCGACCGCCCGAGGGCATCGAGCGCATGATCGAGATGAAGGTCTCCTTCGATACCGATGCCGAACGCGCGCGCGCCGACACGCGCTACTGGAGCGCGCTCGCGCTCTCGCCGCAGGAGAAAGTGGACATCGAGGATCCGCTCGAGATGGAGCGCCGCGCGGACGCCTTGCCGATCGAGCGCATTGCGGAGCGCTGGATCGTCTCCAGCGATCCTCAATATCAGCTCGAGAAGATCCGCGCTTACGTGGAGATGGGGTTCGATCACCTCGTCTTTCACGCGCCAGGGCCGGATCAAGCGCGGTTTCTGAGCCTTTACGCCCAGCAGGTGCTGCCGCTCCTCCGCAAGCACTTCGGATGAACGCCAACGCCGGGTGTGGCGTTATGTCTCCAGAACCGTCGGGTCGGCTTGGAATCGATCCAGAACCGCGAGTTTGCGGCGCCGGAGGCCCCGTCGCTGTGGCGCTGGCGCCCTACTCACAGGCGCGCACGATGCGGAGGATCGGTCGGCATGTTCTGCAACCGCAGCCGACCGCCCGACACGCCCCGCGTTAGCATACGTCGAGCCTTTCACACACCTTCCAAGGTCGAGCTGGCAATCTCTCTCCGGTCTTGAAGGCGGCGGCTGAGCAGCGCCGCTTATCAGGGACGTTGACACGACAACGTCGAGGGGTTGTTGCGCCCGCGCATCGGTTGCGCGGCTACACGCGTGCGTTTACAGTAGGCCTCGCGACGAAGAGAGGGGAGACGCTGCAGGAGTACCAATTCAGCAACATGCAGGGATGCCGCGTGCGGCGATGATCTAGACATTCGTGCAACAGGGGGAATAAATGACTACGATCCGTGATGCGGCTGCGGGTCTCGCAGCTGCCCGACGAGCTCGTTATCCATATCTTTTCAACAGGCACACGGTAGGAAGAGCGATCTGCGCAACCGCAGCCTCGCTCGTCGGACTAAGCGGCGTCGCCTTCGCGCAGCAACCTCCAACCACGACGACGCCAGGCGCACAGAGCACGAACCAGCCGGTGTCGCTCGAGGAAGTGACGGTCACGGGATCGCGCATCAAGCGCACCACCGATTTCAACACCCCCACGCCGACGACGGTCATCGACGCCGCGACCCTCGACAGCATCGGCGCCGTCAACGTCGGTCAGGTGCTCACGATCACGCCCGCGAACGTCTCGACGTTCACGCCGGCAAATACCGGCAACTCCAACTTCTTCAGCGGTTCATTCATCCCGGACTTGCGCGGATTGAACCCCTTCTTCGGCAGCCGCACACTGGTGATGGTCAACTCGCGGCGCGTGGTGCCCACCAACCAGGGCGACAGCGTCGACCTGAATTTCATTCCGCAGATCCTGGTGGATCGTATCGACACGGTGACGGGTGGTGCCTCGGCGGCGTATGGCTCGGGTGCCATCGCCGGTGTCATGAACATCATGCTCAACACCAAGCTCGAGGGCGGCAAGATCACCGGCAGCTTCTCCCAGACGGAGAAGAGTGACGCGCGCGACCGCTCGGTCGGCGCAGCTTACGGCCACGGGCTGTTCGACAACAGAATCCACTTTGTGATCGGCGGCGAGTATCAGACCACCGACGCGGTCGATTGCTTGAGCCGCACCTGGTGCGCCCAGAACGA
>DATJVD010000007.1:0-2440 GCA_035501955.1 Steroidobacteraceae bacterium | reverse complement strand
AAGGGATGGGGCTTCAGCAGCCGCCGCAGCGGCCAGGTGAGGGGATCGTAACTCACCGGACTGCAGACGATCTGCAGGTTGGGATGAGGCTGGCGCGGATCGCTGCGCAGGAACCCGCCGCTCTGGTTGATGCTCATGGCGAGGGGACCCGTCCGCGTGAGCAGGTAGCGCATGCCCGCCTTGAGCTTCCCGGCGAGGGGATAAAACGCATCGTTCAGTGTCGGCACGCGGGAGCGGTACACGTAGGAGACGTCGAGGTGATCCTGGAGGTTATATCCGACCTGGGGACTGTGCGCGACCAAGGCTATTCCGTGACGGCGCAGGAGATCGGCGTCGCCGACGCCTGAGAGCTGCAACAGCTGCGGCGAATTGACGGAGCCGAGGCACACGATCACAGCGCGCCGCGCGCGGGCCTCGCGCGTGCCACCCCGGTGACGGAAGGCGACACCGCTGGCGCGAGTACCGTCGAAGAGCAGGCGCAGGGCATGCGCGCGCAAGAGGAGCCTGAGGTTTGCGCGTCGCAGCGCCGGGCGCAGATACCCCCGCGCGGTCGACATGCGCATCCCGCCGCGAGTCGTGATCTGGTAGATACCGACGCCCTCGAGCGGGGCGGCGTTGAAATCACTGAGAACCTGGTAACCGAGACGACGACAGGTCTCGAGGAAGGTGAAGCACAGGGGATGCGCGCCGTTCGCCATGTCGCTGACACGGATCGGGCCGCCGCTCGCGCGATATTCCGCCTCACCACCCGGGTAATCCTCGATCTTCCTGAAATACGGCAATACATCCCGCCACGCCCAGCCGGGATTGCCGTGCGCCTCCCACCGATCGAAGTCCCAGGGGAAACCGCGGATGTAGATCATGTCGTTGATCGAGCCCGAGCCGCCGAGGACCTTGCCGCGCGGCCAGAACCCGCGGCGTCCGCAAAGCGCCGGCTCCGGCTGCGACTCGTACATCCAGTTGACGCGCGGATCGTTGAAGGTGCGGCCGTAACCGATCGGCACCCGCACCCAGAAGCGCAGGTCGGAGCCGCCGGCCTCGAGCAGCAGAACGCTGCGCCTGAGGTTCTCGGACAGACGCGCTGCGACCACGCAGCCGGCCGTACCCGCTCCAACCACGATGTAATCGAAAACATCCATCCGGGTCTTGGCGGCCGTGCGCGTGTTGAATTTTGGCCGCCATACACATGCTAGCATGCGCCCCGCGTGAGTCAGGATTTTCGCTCGCTGTGGTGCCTCGATCCGTCGGTCGCCTACCTGAACCACGGATCCTACGGCGCGTGCCCGCGCGCCGTGCTCGAAGTGCAACGTGCGCTGCAGCTGGAGATGGAGCGCGAGCCCGTCGATTTTCTGTCGCGCCGACTACCCGAGCGTCTGCAGTCGGCACGTACCGCGCTCGCAGGCTTCCTCGGCACGGATGCCGCCGATCTCGTCTTCGTGCCGAATGCCACCGCGGGCATCAACGTCGTGCTGCGCTCGCTCGCCTTTGCGCCAGGAGACGAGCTGCTCGCGACCTCGCATACCTATGCCGCCTGTCGCAAGACACTCGACTACGTGGCATCCCGCAGCGGTGCCCGGGTGGTGACCGCCGCGGTTCCCTTCCCGGTGCGCGACGAAGAGGAGATCGTCACAGCGGTCATGGCCCGAGTCTCCGCGCGCACGCGGCTCGCACTTCTCGACCACGTGACGAGTCCGACCGCGCTCGTGCTGCCGATCGAACGACTGGTTCGTGAGCTCAGGTCGCGGGGCATCGAGACGCTCGTCGATGGTGCGCACGCGCCGGGCATGGTGCCGGTGGCGCTTGCGCAGCTTGGTGCTGCCTATTACACGGGCAACGCCCACAAGTGGTTGTGCGCGCCCAAGGGGGCCGCCTTCCTGCACGTGCGGCGTGATCGGCACTCCGACCTGCACCCGACCGTCATCAGCCACGGCTACGAGGCGGGCTTTCATGCCGAGTTCGATTGGATCGGTACCTTCGATCCGAGCGCCTGGCTGTGCGTGCCCGCGGCCGTCGATTACCTCGGAACGTTGCTGCCCGGTGGCTGGCCGCAGCTCATGGCAGGCAACCACGCGCTTGCCGTCGAATCACGGGCACACCTCTGCGCAGCGCTCGGTATCGATCCGCCGTGTCCCGAGGCGATGATCGGCTCGATGGCATCGATGCCGCTGCCGCCGGCCGCGGAGGGCGCCGCGGCGAGCCACCTCGAAGGCGACGCGCTCGCCACCTGGTTTCGTGAGCGCGGCGTGGAAGCATGGGTCTCGCGGCGTCCATTCGCGCTGCTGCGCGTGTCGGCACAGCTCTATAACAGCATCGCGGAGGTTCGCCGTCTCGCGGAACTGACTTTGCAGGCCCTGCATGGGTCCTCACGATCGCGCTGAGCGTCCGCGGTGAGCGAGGCCGGCGATCGCGACGCCGCGCTGCGACTGCGCCGCAGTCTCGG
>DATJVD010000006.1:0-154948 GCA_035501955.1 Steroidobacteraceae bacterium | reverse complement strand
AGCGTGCTACACGATCCGCCTGATAATACGCCCCGGCAAGACTGATGTCCGGATCCAGACCACTGGCCGAGGCCGTGACGAGATCGACCGGTACGGATGCTTTGCTGGTTGGGTCCGCAGCCCGCAGCGCGGCGAGGCGCGCTTTGATTCCGTCGGTCAAGGCCGGATTCAGCGGACCGAGGTTCGACCCCGTCGATGCGAGCCCGTTATAGGGCTGCGGCGTCGTCGCGGATGGGCGGCCCCAGAAATACTTCGGATCGCTAAACGCCTGCCCGATGAGTCGCGAACCGACCGGCTTGCCGGCGTGCATGAGAATGCTGCCATTCGCCTGAGCGGAGAAAACTGCCTGCGCTATGCCCGTCACCACGAGCGGGTAGGCGATGCCGGTGATCAGTGTCAGCACGAGAAACAGCACGATTGCCGGACGCAAGATCGCAGCCACGTCGGCTCTCCTTTCAGACCAAGTGCGCGAGCACCAGGCCGAGATCGATCAGCTTGATGCCGAGGAACGGGATGATGATGCCGCCCAAACCGTAGATCACCAGGTTGCGCCGCAGCAGAACCGCGGCGCCCAGCGGACGGTACTTCACGCCTTTCAACGCCAGCGGGATCAGGAACACGATGATGAGCGCATTGAAAATCACCGCCGCGAGAATCGCCGAGTAGGGACTTGCGAGGCGCATCACATTGAGCGCGTTGAGCTGCGGGTACGTCGAGGCGAAAGCGGCCGGAATGATCGCGAAATACTTCGCAACGTCGTTGGCGATGCTGAACGTGGTAAGCGAGCCGCGCGTCATGAGCATCTGCTTGCCCGTCTCGACGACTTCAATGAGCTTGGTGGGGTTCGAATCGAGGTCGACCATGTTACCGGCCTCTTTCGCCGCCTGTGTCCCGGTGTTCATAGCAACCGCGACATCCGCCTGCGCCAGCGCCGGCGCATCATTCGTCCCATCCCCGGTCATCGCGACCAAGCGGCCCTGGCCCTGATGCTCCCGGATGAGTTTGAGCTTGGCCTCCGGAGTGGCCTCGGCAAGAAAGTCATCCACGCCGGCTTCCGCCGCGATTGCCGCCGCCGTGAGCTTGTTGTCGCCGGTGATCATGACGGTCTTGATCCCCATGCGCCGCAGCTCGATGAAGCGTTCTTTGATGCCGCCTTTGACGATGTCCTTGAGCTCGACGATGCCGAGCACCTGCGCGCCATCACTCACGAGGAGCGGCGTGCTGCCGCGTCTCGCCACCTCCTCGACGGTCGTCAGGATGCTTCGCGGCACGACCTGACCGAGACTCTCCACGTGCTTCTGGATTGCATCGGGCGCACCCTTCCTGATCTGGCGTTCGCCGATGTTCACGCCGCTCATGCGTGTATGAGCGGAGAATGGTACGAAAGTCGCGGCAAGCGACTGCAGATCGCGCTCGCGCAAGTTGAACCGCTGCTTGGCGAGCACCATGATGCTGCGCCCTTCGGGCGTCTCATCGGCGAGCGACGCCAGCTGCGCCGCACTCGCCAGGGCCTCCTCGGTGACACCGGCCGCGGGGATGAACACCGATGCCTGACGATTGCCCAGCGTGATGGTGCCAGTCTTGTCGAGCAACAGAACGTCCACGTCGCCGGCCGCCTCCACGGCGCGGCCCGACATCGCGATGACGTTCGCCTGCATCATCCGGCTCATTCCCGCGACGCCGATCGCGGACAGCAGCGCGCCGATGGTGGTCGGAATGAGGCACACCAGCAATGCGATGAGCGCCGTGATCGTGACGGCGGTGCCGAGCTTCGTGACGGACACGCTATAGAGCGAATACGGCAGCAGCGTTGCGGTCGCGAACAGGAACACGAGCGTCAGAGCAACCAGCAGGATGGTGAGCGCAATCTCGTTCGGGGTCTTCTGCCGCGTGGCGCTCTCCACCATCGCGATCATGCGATCGATGAAGGTCTCGCCCGGATTTGCCGTCACCTTGACGACGATCCAGTCGGAGAGCAGGCGCGTGCCGCCCGTCACCGATGCGAAGTCGCCGCCCGATTCGCGGATGACCGGAGCGGATTCACCGGTGATCGCGCTCTCGTCGACCGAGGCGGCTCCCTCGATGACCTCTCCGTCCGCGGGGATGTAGTCGCCGGCCTCAACCAGCACGATATCGTTGCGACGCAGCTGATCCGCACGCACCCGTGCCTGGGGCCGGCGATCCCGGGCATCGACCAGCTTCTTCGCGAGCACAGTCTGCTTGAGACCGCGAAGCGACGCCGCCTGAGCCTTACTGCGGCCCTCGGCGAGCGCCTCCGCGAAATTGGCGAACAGCACGGTGAACCAGAGCCAGATCGCGATGTTGCAGATGAACCAGCCGGGTGCCTCGCCATGTCCGGCGAGCGCCTGGATCCAAAGACCGGTGCTGAGAATGCTCCCTATGTATACGACGAACATCACGGGATTGCGCCACTGAATGCGCGGATCGAGTTTGTGAAATGCATCGGAGATCGCCGGCCATATCAAGCTGCGATCGAACATCGAGAGCTTGTGGCGCGCACTCACGCGCGGCGCGTCGGCAGCACCCGGCGCAGCGACCGTGACGTTGGGATTTCGAGTCAGTTCAGCCATGTGTCAGCCACCCCAGAGAATTAGGTGCTCGACGACCGGACCCAGAGCGAGCGCCGGCACGAAGGTGAGTGCACCGACCAGCAGCACCGTGCCGATCAGCAACACCACGAATGTCGGGCCGTGCGTGAGCATTGTGCCGGAGGTGACCGGTACGCGCTTCTTCGCCGCGAGCGAGCCGGCTACGGCGAGCACCGCGACGATTGGCCAATAACGCCCGAGCCACATGCACAGTCCAAGCGCCGTGTTGTAGAAGGGTGTATTGGCGGAGATTCCCGCGAAGGCACTGCCGTTGTTATTGCTCGCGGAGGTAAAGGCGTACAGGATCTCCGAAAATCCATGTGCGGCCGGGTTCGCAACGCCGGCCTGTCCGGCCGCGAGGCTGACAGCGACTCCTGTCCCCACCAACACGATGAACGGCATCACCAGAATGGCTACCGAGCTCATCTTCATCTCGAAGGATTCGATCTTCTTGCCGAGATACTCCGGTGTGCGCCCGATCATGAGTCCGGCGATGAACACCCCGACGATGGCAAAGATCAGCATCGAGTAGAGGCCGGTACCGACGCCTCCGAACACGACCTCACCGAGCTGCATATTGAAGAGCGGCACGAGGCCGCCCAGAGGCGTGTAGGAGTCATGCATGGAATTCACGGCCCCGCAGGAGGTGCCAGTCGTGAGGGTGGCGAACAGCGCCGAGGCGCCGATACCGAAGCGTGCCTCCTTGCCTTCCATGTTGCCCCCCGGCTGCACGCTGCTTGCCGCCTGATCCACACCGAGCTTCGCGACGAGCGGGTTCCCGCCCTGCTCGTTCGTCACGGCGATCGTGAGCATTGCCACGAACAAGATCATCATCGCCGCCAGGATCGCCCAACCCTGGCGCGTATCGCCGACCATACGCCCGAAGGCATAGGTGAGCGCCGTGGGAATCAACGCAATGGCGAGCATCTCGAGGAAGTTAGAGAACGGCGTCGGATTCTCATACGGGTGTGCGGAGTTGGCGTTCACGAACCCGCCACCGTTGGTGCCGAGCTCCTTGATGGATTCCTGTGACGCGATCGGCCCCATCGGCAGGCTCTGGGTCTGCGTGGCGGCGATCTCCATGACTGGATTGCCCGAGGCATCCTTGACTGGGTTGCCCGCGGAGTCGGTCTTCGGCTGCTGATAGCTCAACTTCTCTATCGTGGTCACATCCTTGTAAGCGCTGAAGTTCTGCACCACCCCTTGCCAGCTGAGCAGCAGAGCGATGAGCAGCGAAAGCGGTAGCAGCACGTACAAGGTCGCACGCGTCATGTCGACCCAGCAGTTACCTATGGAGGCGGCGCTGTGACGCACGAAACCGCGCACCAACACGATGGCGACCACGATGCCGGTGGCCGCCGAGAGGAAGTTCTGTACGGCAAGCCCCGCCATCTGCGTGAGATAGCTCATGGTGGACTCGCCGGAATAGCCCTGCCAGTTGGTATTGGTGATGAAGCTCACCGCGGTATTGAACGAGGAGTCCGGCGACACGTTCGGGAATTTTTGCGGATTGAGCGGCAGCCACAGCTGCAAGCGCTGCAGGCCGTAGACGACGAGCGCTCCGAGGGCGTTGAATACCACCAGAGCGATCGCGTATTGCTTCCAGCCCATCGAGGCGGTGGAATCGATGCCGCACACGCGGTAGATGAAGCGCTCGAATCCTGCGCCGACGCGCAGCGCCCAGATCGGCTGACCTTCCATCACGTTCGCGATGTACAGTCCAAGCGGCTTTACGCACAGCAGCACCACCACCAAGAACGCGGCGATGAGCGCCAGCGATGAGGCTGTCATCAGAATTTCTCCGCTTTGAACATGGCGTAGAGCAGGTACACGAACAGGCCGAGCGTCAGCAGTCCGCTGATGATGTAGGCCGCGCTCATTGCCCATCTCTCAGGCGCGAAATAGCCCATGTAATCCAATGGGTTACGATGTAGAGCGCGATAATCACGAGAATGAATACCAGATCCATACACGATCCCCGCTTGGATTCACGGAACGGCTGAACTCTAGCGCCGCTGGCGTGAGCGCCGAGTGAGGATAAACACCTAAGAATCAGCCGACTACGGCTCTGGAGAACTCCGCAGTGCCTGCGCGAACTCAAGCACCCGCCGCGCCAATTGCTCCTTGTCCTCGAGGCTGCGCATCAACGTGCGTGCAATGCACAAGGGCAGATCGAAGCGGGCGGCGAGCGCAGCATCCGCCTCATCCAGTACGAACCCATCGAGGAGATCCGCGTAGTGCGCGACGATCGTGCGCGGTGAGACCTCGACACCGAGCTCGCGCATGATCTTCGCGGTCGGACCCTTCACGGCCTCTCCCGCGATCAAAGGCGACACGGCGATGACCGGGGCCGTCGTGGCACGCAGCGCCGCACGCCAGCTGTCCATGGCGAGCATCGGATCGATGCTGAGATAGGGATTCGAGGGACAGATGATCACGGCTGCCAGCGCGGCATCGCCCAGCAGCGCGAGCGCTGCAGCGTTCGGCTGCGCCCGCTCTGCTCCCTCGTAGCGAATGCGGCGCACGACGGGCACACAGCGCCGCTCGACGAAGTAGCGCTGAAAGCTCAAAGTGCCGGCGTCGCTGTCGACCATCGTGCGCACGCGGTCATCGCTCATGGGCACGATGCGCGTGCGCAGAGCGAAGCGGCGTGCCATGTCATCGATGATCGCCCCGAGTCGCTCACCCGCGGCGAGGCGTCGCGTGCGCTCGATGTGCAGCGCGAGGTCCTTGTCGCCAAGCCTGAACCAGCTCTCGCCGCCCAAGCGCTCGAGCTCCGTCATGAAGCTCCACGTCTCAGCGGCGCGGCCCCAGCCGAGTTCTGCGTTTGCTACTGCGGCGAGTGTATAGAGCGTCGTATCGACGTCCGGGCAGATACTGAGCCCGAGATGCTCGAAATCATCACCTGTGTTGACGACAACCGTCAAAGCACCGGGCGCGAGCACACCCTGCAATCCGAGCGCGAGCTTCGCACCCCCGATGCCACCGGTCAGTGCCAGGACCGCTGCGCCCTGTTGCGCACTCTGCGTCGCACGGCTCACAACATGATGGTACCGCGCCCGAGCTCGAGCACCTCACCGCTCACGAGGATGCGCCCACGGGCATCCACCTCGAGAAAGAGCGTCGAGGGTCTGCCGGCCTGTGCGCCTTGCGCGATCTCGAAGCGGCCGGGCAGGCTGCGCTCCATGGCGAGGCACCAGCCCCCCAGATTGGCAGTGGCGGACCCGGTTGCCGGGTCCTCGAGAACGGCAGGACCCTGCGGAAAAAAGAACCGAGCCACCAGCCGTTGCACATCGGGCGGCCCATCGCGCGCCGACTTCGGCGCCTGCTCGGCCGGTGCGAATACGTACGCCATGCTCGCGCCGTCCTCGCTTTTCATCTGCTCGAGGAGCGCGCCGCGCGGCAACGCGCTTTCCACGGCGCGCGCGCTCGCAAGCGGGACGATGAGCTGCTCGCGGCCCACGCTCACCCAGAGCGGCCGATCAATGATGTCGGATGCCCTGATACTCAGCATCTCCGCGATGTCGGCGCGGGATTCGCTGACCTCGCGCCATCGCGGTGCGTTGGCCTGCAACGTCCAGCGACGACCCTGGGCGTGCACGGGGATCACACCGGCCTGCATCTCGAGCGACAGCTCATCGCCCGCCAGTCCCAGGGCCCGACAGACGTGTGCAGTTCCAAGTGTCGGATGGCCCGCGAACGGCATCTCGTAGCTCGGCGTGAAGATGCGTACGCGCGCGCTCGCCTTGCGCGAGAGCATGATGAACGTGGTCTCGGACAGATTGAACTGACGTGCGAGAGCCTGCATCGTGTCCGCATCGAGCGCGTCGCCGTTCTCAAACACGCACAGCGGATTGCCGCTGAACCTATCAGCTCCCTGCACAAACACGTTGACCAATCGATAGGCGTGCTCAGGCATGTACATGGACCTCATGTCGCGGAGCCGCGCGCCGCATGCTGGAGAGAACGTCCCACGCTGAGCAGGGCTCCCTCCAGCTCGGCCGCCGTAAGTCGCCCGAAGCCCAGCCGGAAGATGCGCGAATCATCGCCGAACCAGCGTCCGTCTGCGACCCTCGCGTCCTCGGCGGCGAGCGCTGCGTAGAACCGGCGCACGCCCGCTGCATCGAAGGCGCCCGATCTCAAGCGCACGCAGCAGATCGCTCCGGCGTCCGGGCGCACCCACTCGATCAGCTGCGCGTGCTGTGCCACCCAGCGCTCCACCGCGGCGAGACCGGCCGCGAGCTGCACGCGGCGTTCGCCGATGACTTGCTGGCGGCGCTCGAGCAAGCGTACTGCAAGCGCCTCATCGAGCGAGGAGCAGGAGATGACGGTGTTGAACTTGCCCATCACCAGCTGCTCACGCAGCTCACGCCCGCGCACCACGGCCCAGCCGATGCGCAAACCCGGCGCGCCATGACACTTCGATAGCGAGCTGATGGAGATGACGCTCGGATCGAGCCCGACCGCGCTCGGCGGCACTGCATCCTCGCCGTACACGGCCTCCCGATAGGTTTCATCCACGAGGAGGCAAGCCTCGGGGCTGCGCTCGCGCATCAGCCTCAGTATCTCGCCCAGCTCTGCGGGCGACAGCCTCACGCCGGAGGGATTCTGCGGTGAGGCGACGCTCACCAGCTTCGTGTGTGTACTGAGCCGCGCGCGCAACTGCTCGAGCGGCGGACGATAGCCGCGATCGAAGGATAATGGCAGCACCCGCACCTGCGCGCCGGCGACCTCGAGAGCACTGCGCGCGAGTGGAAAGAGCGGCGCCGTGGTCACCGCCTCAGCGCCGCCGTCGCAAAGAATCAGCGCCAGCAGGAAGAGCGCGTGCATCCCGCCCACTGTGATCACGACCTCCTCGGCTGCAACGCCGTGCATCTCGGCAATCAGGCGTCGCAGCTCGCGATCACCCTCGGGCGTTCCATAGCCAAGAGGCAGCTCCGCGAGGCTTGCCGCGTCGGCCTCATCGAGCAAGCTGCTCAAGCGCAGATCCGGACCGGTACTTTCCCCCAGGTCACGCCGCGGTGCGGCACCCACGAGCGAGATGATGTCGTTTGCGGGAAAGCGCCTCATGCGACGGACTCTAGCGGCTCTTGCGTTCAGATAACAGTTACAGTCATTATGAATTGTGTCCATAACAGTTACCTGACGAGCGAGCAGCGCGCATGCCCAACGCCAGGCCCTATCGTTACGAGGAGCTCGCCCGCTTCATCACCGAGCTGGTCGACAGTGGGGCTTTGCCACCGGGATCACGCGCCCCTTCCCTGCGACAGATCAGCAGGCAGCGGCGCATCAGCCTGTCCGGCGCGCTGCAGGCCTACCGGCTGCTCGAGCATCGAGGCGTGCTCGAGGCCCGACCGCAGTCGGGGCACTACGTCGCGCGCGGCGGAACGCTGCGGCTGCAAGCGCCCAAGGCGTCGAACCCACCGCGGCGCGCGACCACGGTCTCGGTCTCCGAGACGGTGGTGGAGCTGCTGGAGCACGCCGCGGATCCCAGTCTCGTCCCGTTGGGATGCGCGATTCCGAGCGTCGAACTGCTCGCGTCCGGCCGGCTGGATCGGCTGCTCGCACGCACCGCGCGTCGCAGTGGTACCGCGTACAACTCTTATACGGTTGCGCGCGGCGATGCGCGACTGCGTCAGGAGATCGCGCGGCGCGCGCTGCACTGGGGGCTCGTGCTCGATCCGCAACACATCGCCATCACGTGCGGATGCACCGAGGCTCTGACGCTGGCCCTGAAGGCGGTAGCCGCACCCGGTGATACCGTCATTATCGAATCGCCGACCTATTTCGGACTGTTGAACACGCTCGAGACGCTTGGGCTCAGAGCGCTCGAGCTGCCCACGGACTCGGAGAGCGGCATCGATCTGGCCGCCCTCGAGAAGGCGCTGGAGGATCCTGCGGTCAAAGCCTGTGTACTCGCCTCCTGCTTCAACAATCCGCTCGGCTGCACGCTGTCGGAGCAGAAAAAGATGGCGGTGCTCGAGCTGCTCGCTGACCACGGCGTGCCGTTGATCGAGGACGACATCTACGGCGACATTCATTTCGGCGGCGAGCGTCCCCGGCCATTCATCGCTCTGGACCGACGCGGCACGACGCTCTACTGCAGCTCCTTCTCCAAGACCTTGGCACCGGGCTATCGCATCGGCTGGATCGCCACCGCACAGCACCTGCCGCGGATCCTCGAGCACAAGCTTGCTCTGACCCTGTGCGGACCGGGGCTGCTGCAGGCGGCCCTTGCAGAGTTCCTCGCATCGGGCGGCTACGAGAGTCATCTGCGCCGTTTGCGGCGCGTGTTTCAGACGAACGTCGAACACATGATCCGCGCGATCGACAAGAGCTTCCCCGAGGGCACCCGCGTCAGCCGGCCCGCCGGAGGGTTCGTGATGTGGGTGGAACTGCCGCGACCGCTGAAGAGCCGGGAGCTGCTCGCGCAGGCCCTGCAACGCGGAGTGTGTTTCGTGCCCGGCGATGTGTTCTCGGCCGGACGGCGCTTCGCGAATTGCCTGCGCCTGAGCTGCGGCTACCCGTGGAGTGCGCGCATCGCAGGCGCCCTCGAACTGCTGGGTGATCTTGCGTGCGCCGCCGCGCACGAGCGAGCCTGATGCGCGAACCTGCCGCTATCAGCTTACCAAAGTGACACTCGTTCCCGTCTGATCGGCGATGAGGTCCGCCAGCACCTCCTCGCTGAGCTCCGTGCGACTGCGCAACGCATCCCAGCGAACGCGCACGGCGGCCGCCTGCTGCAGCGTGAGCCCGCTGATGGTGAAGCAGGTAACTCTGCGGCCGTCGCTCGCCACCCAGTAATCGCAGCGCCGCTCTGCATCCCAGGCGCGTGCGAAGAACTGGACAGTCAGCCGCGGCCGCAGCTCGGTCGCCTCGGGCAGCGGCGCGAGCAGACGATCGAGCGCCCCGGCGTCGTCCACCTGTGCTTCCGCACGCGACACCGTCACACCCTGACTACCGGCGCGGCGCTTCCAGAAGCTCGCCATCAGCTCCCAACCCAGATGCTCCCGTTGCAGCGAACGCATGCGATCTGCCCACCGAATCCGGATGCCGCGGCACCATTGTCCACGCGCCGTTCGAGCGGGCGCAACCGATTCGCGCACACGCTGACGCCAAGTGGCGACACCCGTGGCCGGGCGCAGCCATTGCGTACTGAACGATGTGTGTTCACGTGCGACTCGCGCCGCTCACGCGTCGATCCGCAGCACCGGCTTGATCGTCCGCCCCTGCTCCATGTCGGTGAAGGCTGCGCCGATCTGCTCGAACGGGTAGACGCGCATCAAGCGGTCAAAAGGCAAGCGCCCCTGGCGATAGTATTCAATCAGCATCGGGATGAACACTTGCGGAGCTGCATCCCCACCGAGGATGCCTTGCAGCTTATGCCCGTGCGCCAGCATCGGAAACATCCCGGGATGCCACTCGCCGCGTGGGGCCGTGACGAATCCCGCGACGCCGCGCATAGCCAGACACTCCAATGAGTGCGTGAACACCGCCGGTGAGGAGGTGGTGTTGAAGCTCACGTCCACGCCGGAGCCGGTCAGCGCGCGAATCCTCTCCACCGCATCACCGGCGCGCGCATCGATCACATCAGTGGCGCCGAGCTCCTGAGCGAGCGTCAGTCGCTGCGGCAGCACGTCGATTGCGATGATGCGCGCGGCACCCACCAAGCGCGCAGCCATGACCGCGGAAAGTCCCACGCCGCCTGTTCCAAATACTGCGAGCGTCTGTCCAGCGCCCAGCTGCAAGGAGTTGATGATCGCGCCGGCGCCCGTGATGATGCCGCATCCCAGCGGCCCCAGAATCTCGAGCGGCACGTCCTTGGGAACCTTGACGGCCGTGCGCTCGCTCGCAATCGCGAGCTGCGCGAACGATGACTGACCGAAGAAGTGGCCGAATATGCGCTCGCCATCGTGGGAGAGCGCACTCGTGCCGTCCATGCGCAAGCCGCCGAAGTTACGCTGCAACATCTCGTGGCAATAGCTCGGCAGGTTATTGCGACAGCTCGTGCAGTGACCGCACGAGGAACCGCTCAAAACGACGTGATCCCCTGGCGCAAGGCGAGTCACCCCCTCGCCCACGCTCTCCACGATGCCTGCGCCCTCGTGCCCGAGGACGATGGGTCGGGGCACCGCCAGGCCGTGTCCCGCGTGAACCCGCAGATCCGTATGGCAGATACCCGTCGCCACGATGCGCACGAGCACCTCGCCCGCGCGCGGCGCCTCGATCTCGAGCGCCTCGAGCTGCGGATGAGAGGCTCCAAGGCGTGATACGGCCGCAACGGTCTTCAAGCGACACTCCTCCTCAGGATGCCGAGCTCTTCAGCGTCGGCTCACCCGACGGGGCGAGCGGTAGCTGCGGATTCTTGGCGAGCGCCTCGCGCAGCACCTTGGTCATCTCCTGGTCGATGCGTGCGGCGCTGTCGACCTGCACGGGGTAGCGTACATCGAACTGCAGGCCGTTTACGACGAAGTACACACGAACTTCGGGTCGTGGCAGGGGACTGTCGAAGTCCAGTACCTGTTGCATGGCGGCGTGCTGCGCTTCGATCGCCGGCCGATAGCGCTCATAGACTGCATCGGCGGCCGCCTTCAACCGCTGCTCGGCCGACTGCATGTCGACTCCGGCAGTCAGCGTCAGGCTGACCGTGTGCCAACCGTAGTCCGCTCCGGGGATCTGCTTGTAGAGCGCCTGTGGCTGAAACAGCACGGCATTCGACAGCACCACCATGCGCCCGGTCGCGTGCATGTCGGGGCCGGCGTACTCCATGACATAGAGCCTCAATAGACCGATCTCGACCACGCGCCCCGTCACTCCGGCAAGCGTGATGCGATCGCCCACCTTCACGCCGTAGCGGCCGATCAGGAAGAAGTAGGCCACGATCGCCAGTATGACGTTCTGCAATGCCACGGCGAGTCCCGCGGTCACGAAACCAACGTAGGTGGCGAGCGAGCCGACCGATGGAATCAGCTCGAACACGACGACGAGAATCAGGGCGAAGCCGACCAGAATGCGCCGCAGGGTCTGCAGTTGCCCGCGTCGGCGCGCATCCCCCAGGTAGCGGAACGTCGCGCGCCGGGCGATCGCGGAGACCGCGAGCACGGCGACGATCGAGCCGATCAACAAGATCACGTGGCTGAGCAGATAGCGGCCGACGCTGGCCGAGCGCGCGTGCAGCGCCGTGCGCCATTGAGTGAGTGCGCTGCGCGCGCTGTCCAGCACGATGCTCTGCTCACCCAGTGGCAGCAGCAGCGCCGAGAGCTGCTTGAACTGGGCTGCCGCTGCCTGCAAGGCGTGTCGTGCGGCGGTGAGTGCCGCAAGGTCTTGCGCATCGAAGCCGCGCGTTCCGGTGCCCACCAGGGTGCGCGCCTGCTGCACCAGAGGCGCCCGCAGCCCATCGATCTCTTTCGTCAGATCATCCGTCGCACCCAGCATGCCCGCGAGCTGCGTCTGTGCGCTGCGCAGCTCGAACCAGTCGCTCGCGAGCGCGAGCACACCTGCCGACTCGGGTCGGAAGGTCCCGGAGGAAGCGGCCGGCGCGGTGCCGGATCCTGAGTTGGTATGCGCAGCGGTGCCGGAGGCTGCAGGAGCCTTGCTCGCAGTTTCCGGCGAGCTCGTGGGTGCCGAGGCATCGGCCGCCACGGAATCACTCGCGCTGGAGGGGCGCGCCTCGGGTACGGCGCGCTCCAGATCCTCGATCTGGCCGAGGAGGCCTCCGGCACTGCCCGAGCGCGGTGCCAGAATCGAGGTTTGAAACTTCGACAGCTCCTCGAGAGTGCTCTGGACCTCGCGCGCCAGATCGAGCGCGGCACTTAGCTCGCCACGCTGCGCCTTGAGGCGCGCACGCTCACGCACGCTCGCACGCGCGATCTCGCGATCGAGTCCATTCAATTGCGTCTGCAAGGCTGTGATGCGTGCCGTGACGCGTGCGCTCGCCTCCTCGAGGGCGCGCTGCGGATCGGCTTCGCTGTTGGTCGCCGGGGCGGCCGCGGCCGGCTGCTCCGCGGCGAACACCCCGGCCGCCGCACGGCCGAAGGTGAAGGCGAGCCGCACGCAGCTCAACGCAGCTTGGTGCAGTCGATCGCGCGCAACGACGTCCTCCGTGAACTGCGGCAGCTGCTCGGTATTCTGGAGGCTGTGATACCAATCGACTGTTTGATGCACATGCTGCAGCACATGTTCGGTGCTCAGAGGCACGCTCGCCGTGCTGGCATTGCTGGTCGCTGTGCTCGCGCTGCTGGTCGCCGTGCTCGCGTTGATGGCCGTAGCTGATGGCGTGCGCGAGGGTGCCGACGGCGGCGCAGGTGGGCCCGCCCCCTCTGCCGACGCTGCCGCAGTGAGACACAGGCCGACCAGCACCCACGCCTGCAGCCACCTTGCCGGCGGTGCCCCCATCAGCAGCGACCGTCGGCACACGGCAGCGCTGCCTGCGCGAGCATAATCCGCGCACGAACGCGCCCCGATGGCCGGGGCTCTGCGCGCCGCCCGGCGGGCGGTTGACAGCTCAATAGGCGGATCCTATTGTGACCCCAGCATTCGGCGAGCCGCACCGCGGGGCGCGCCCCGGCGCCAAGCCTGCGGTGACTCATTCGCAAGAACATCCCGGAGAACCGCGCCATGTCAGACAGAATCCAGGGCCTGCATCACATCACCCTTTGCACGGCCACCGCCCAGACCGACGTGAACTTCTTCGTCAAGGTGCTGGGCATGAACCTGGTGAAGCGCACGCTTCTCTATGACGGCGCGGAGCCTGTCTATCATCTGTATTTCTCCGATGCGATGGGCACGCCCGGCAATCTCACCACCGTATTTCCGTGGCGTCGCACGGGCCGCAAGGCGCGTGCCGGCACCGGTCAGGTGAGCCTCGTGAGCTACACCGTGCCGCCGGGTTCGCTCGAGTTTTGGCAGGAGCACCTGCGCAAGCACAACGTGCCGATCACCAAACGCTATGAGCGCTTCGGGCAGAAGATCCTGCAGCTCAAACATCCGGATTGCGGCATCACGTTCGAGCTGGTCGAGGATCCGCGCGACACCCGCAAGCCGTTCAAATCGCCGTACGTCCCGGAGCAGTACGCCATCCGCGGCTTCCACAGCTGGACCGTGTCCTTGCGCGAGCTCGGCGATATGGATTTCTTTCTGCAGGAGGGCTGGAACTACCGCAAGGCGGACCAGGACGGCTCATTCATCCGTTACCAGGTCGACAAGGGCGGGCCGGCGCACATGGTGGACATGCTGCTCGAGCCTGACCGTGCGCCCGGGAACTGGTCATACGGTGAAGGCATGGTGCATCACTGCGCCTTCGGCGTGCCGAACCTCGACGTTCAGGACAAGGTCAAGTTCGAGGTCGAAGGACTCGGTTTCACCGATTGCTCCGACCGCAAGCACCGCGGCTACTTCCAATCCGTCTACGTGCGCACGCCCTCCGGCGCGCTGTTCGAAGCGGCGCACACGATTGGGTTCACGGTGGACGAGCCTGCCGACAAGCTGGGTCGTGAGTTCATCATCTCGCCGCAGTTCGCCGATCAAAAAGAGGCGCTGCTCAAGCAGCTGAACGACCCGATCGACCTGTAGCGCTGCGGCCGGGAATGACAAGCAGCAGCGCGGGCATCCTCACCACGCACGTCGGCAGTCTTCCGCGTCCGCAGGACGTGGTCGACTGTCTGTTCGCGCAGGATCGCGGTGAGCCCTACGAGGCCTCGCGCTTCGAGGACGTGATGCGCGGCGCCGTCGCCGATGTCGTGCGGCGGCAGCTGACGGTCGGGATCGATGTCGTCGGCGACGGCGAGATGAGCAAGATCAGCTATGCGACCTATATCCGTCATCGCCTGAACGGCTTCGAGGTCGGCAACGTCCCGCGGGCAACGCCGCAGGATCTGGATGATTATCCAGAGTACCGCGACCGCATCGCCGCAGCGGGCGCCACGCCCAAATATGTGCGCCCCATCTGCAAGGGGCCGATCTCGGTGAAGACGCTCGAGCCGCTGCGCGCCGACATCGCGCGACTCAAAGCCTCGCTCGCAGGCGGCCATCAGGGTTTCATGACCGCGGTGTCGCCCGGGACGATCGCCGTATTCCAGCCGAACGAGTACTACCCGTCGCACGCGGCCTATCTGCAGGCACTCGCAGAGGCGATGCGCGTCGAGTACGAGACGATCGCACAGTCGGGGTTACTGCTGTCGATCGACTGCCCCGATCTCGGCATGGGCCGTCACATCCGCTTCCGCGACGTCGACGATGATGAGTTCGTGCGTAACGCGGCGTTGCAGATCGAAGCGCTCAACGCGGCGCTCGTGAACGTTCCTGCGGAGCGTACTCGACTGCACATCTGCTGGGGCAACTACGAGGGGCCTCATACGCGCGATATCCCCTTGAGCAAAGTGTTGCCCGTGCTCCTTACGGCCAAGCCGGCGCAGTTGCTCATCGAAGCAGCCAACCCGCGGCACGAGCACGAGTGGGCGCTCTGGGAGCAGCATAAGCTTCCGGATGACAAGGTGCTGGTGCCCGGTGTGCTCGATACCAGCTGCAACTTCGTCGAGCATCCCGAGCTCGTCGCGCAGCGACTCATGCGCTACGTAAACCTCGTCGGCCGTGAGCGCGTGATCGCCGGCACGGACTGCGGCTTCGGCACCTTCGCAGGATTCGGAGCCGTGCATCCGGCGATCTGCTGGGTCAAGATGCAGTCGCTCGTCGAAGGGGCTCGACTCGCTACGCGCAGGCTCTGGAACAGGCACTGATCCGGCGCTGCCCGCCTAGGGGCTTTGCAGCCCACACCGCGCACGCTTAATCTGCGAGCTCATGAGAGCGCGACACCGGCAGGCACAGCACCTAACCACCACAATCAAAGACGTGGCGCGCGAGCTCGGCATGTCGGTGGCAACGGTGTCGCGGGCGCTCTCGCGCCCGGAGCTGTTGCGCAGCGAGACACGTGAGCGCGTGATGAGCGTGGTCGATCGGCTGGGATATCGGCCGAATCTGCTGGCACGCGGCCTGCGACGCGGTCAGACACGCGCCATTCTGCTGGTCGTGCCGAATCTCAGCCCGTTCTTCCTGGAGATCTTTGCCGGCGCGGAGGAAGTCACCCGCCAAGCGGACTTCGCGCTCTTGCTCGGCAACAGCAACGGCGATGCGGAGAAGGAGCAGGCCTGCTTCGATCAGGTCGCGAGCGGTCGCGCCGACGGCATCATCCTGCTCACGGGGCTTGCCCCCGCCGCCTACGCGGTCGGCAGACAGCCGCTACCGCCGCTGGTGACGGTGCTCGAGCGCCTGCCCAACCGCGCGGTGCCTGTGATTCGCACGGACCATCATGCCGGCGCCTTGGAGGCGACGCGGCATCTCATCGATCTCGGACATCGGCGCATCGCTCACATCGCCGGCAGCAAGCAGGCGCCGAGTACGGCACGCCGTGTCGATGGCTATCGCGAGGCGCTGCAGACCGCCGGGCTGCCGGCACCGCAGGAGCTCATCTATCCGGGCGACTTCACGATGCCGTCGGGTTCGGCCGGGATGCAGCAGCTGCTGAGCCTCGATGAGCCACCCACGGCGGTGCTGTGCGGCAACGATGAGATGGCCTTCGGCGCGATCCGCGCGCTGCACAAGGTGAAGCTCACCGTCCCGGACGATATGTCGATCGTCGGCTTCGACGATCTCAACATGGCGGCCTTCTACAATCCGCCGCTGACCACGGTCCATATTGCCCGTCACGAGCTCGGCAGGCGCGCGGCACTCGAGCTGATCGAGCAGCTCGAGGGGCGCGACGTGGCGCACGAGATCGTGCTTCCCACGCGCCTCGTCATCCGCGAGAGCACCGCGAGTCCGCGCACGAGTCACGCCGGCTGGGAGCGTACGTTGCGATAGCCGCGCAAGCCATAAAAGCCGATATAGAGATAGCACAAGAACGGCACCACGAATGAGTACAGCAGGCCGATGGAATCGGCGAGCCAGGCCTGTATCTCCGGAACGATGGCGCCACCGACGATCGCCATGCACAGCACACCGGATCCCTCGCCGGTGTGCTCACCGAGTCCGTCGATCGCGAGCGCGAAGATCGTAGGAAACATGATGGAGTTGAAGAGACCCACGGCGAGCAGCGCCCACATGGCCGTGTGCCCCGCCGATGCCATGACGATGACAATCAGGATGGCAACCACGGCCGCGTTCGCCGCGAGAACATGCGCCGGCCGAATGCGCAGCATCAGCGCGGAGCCGATGAACCGTCCCACCATGGCGCCGCCCCAGTAGATCGACAGATAACGCCCGGCGACCGCGGGCGGAAGTGCGGCGATCGTGCGCTGGCCCATGAAGTTCACGAGAAAGCTGCCGATCGACACCTCTGCGCCCACGTATACAAAGATGGCGATCGCACCGAGCACCAGGTGCCGGTAGGTCCAGATGCTCGCGCGGCTCGCGATCGGCGAGTGGGCCGCGCCGTCCACGGGGCTCGGCGCCGCGCCGGATGCCAGCTCGAGCTCGCCTCTCGCCGGCAGCGCACTGCGTCCGATGACTACTGCGATGAGAAACAGCACCGCGGCGAGCACCAGGTAAGGAATCTGCACCACGCGCGCGTCCGCGCTGCTTGCGCTGGCTGTCTGCGCCGCTGCGTCCGCATGCCCCGAGCTCAATATGAACATCGAGCCGAGCAGCGGGCCGAGCGTCGTACCGAGCGAATTGAATGCCTGTGTCAGGGTCAGGCGGCTCGAGGCAGATTGCGGAGGACCGAGAATCGTCACGTAAGGATTGGCGGCAACTTGTAGCAGCGTGATGCCGGATGCGAGCACGAACAGTGCGCCGAGAAAGAGCGCGTACGATCTCAGTCCCGCTGCAGGATAGAACGCGAGGCAGCCGATGCCGGCGATCGCCAGACCAATGATGATGCCGCGCTTGTAGCCGTTTCGCTCGACCAGGTATCCCGAGGGAAAGGACATCACGAAGTACGCGCCGAAGAAGCAGAACTGAATGAGGGCGGCGCGTACGTAGTTGAGCGCGAAGGCCGCCTTCAGATGCGGCACGAGAATGTCGTTGAGCGAGGTAATGAGCCCCCACATGAAGAACAACGACGTGAGGACGATCAGCGCGCCGCGGAACTTGTTGCTGCTTGCGGCTGAGCCCACTTGAAATCCTGCTGCTGGCGAATGTCGCGCGCGGAGCTGCCGATGAAGATGCGATGCACGCCCGGAGTGCTGGTCCAGTCGCCGCGGTGCACGTCGTAGTACGCGAGATCGCGGGCCGCGAGCCTGAATGTCACGCTGCGCTCCTGACCCGGAGCGAGCCTCACCTTCTGGAACCCCTTCAGCTCCTTCACGGGACGCACGACTTCGGTGGTGGCCTCATCCCCCACGTATAGCTGCACGCTCGCCGCACCGGCGCGCCGACCCGTGTTGCGCACCAGCACCGACACCTCAATCGGCTGACCGGCCGTCACGCTCGCGGGCACCCGCAGATTGCGATACTCGAAGGTCGTGTACGACAGTCCATGGCCGAACGCAAACAACGGCTCGATTCCTCGGCGATCGTAGTAGCGGTAGCCGACGAACACGCCTTCGCCGTAATTGGCATCGCGACCGGCGGGATAATAGAGATATGCCGGATTGTCCTCGAGCCTCCTGGGAAAGGTGCAGGGCAAGTGACCGGAGGGGTTGACCTCTCCGAACAGCACCTGGGCCAGGGCATCCGCACCCTCCTCGCCCGCCAGCCAGCCCTCGATGATGGCTGGCGCCCGGTCCGCCCAGGCTAGCGCGTAGGGCGCGCCGCTGTTGAGGACCACGACGCTGTGCGGATTCGCATCGAGAATCGCGCTGACCAGCTCGTTCTGGCGGCCCTCGAGCTCCATGCTGTCCCGATCGCGGCCCTCAGTTTCGGTGGCGCGCGCTGAGCCCACGAACACCACCGCCGCATCGGCGCCCTGGGCGGCACGGACCGCCTCCTCGATGCTGCCGGCCGGCACGCGCACCCCAAGATGCAGCGCATGAAACGGAACCTTGACGCTCACGTACTCCACGCGAATGCGGTAGTGGTGTCCGGCTTTGAGCGCAATCTTTGCCACGCGCGTCTGGGCGCCGAAATCAAAGCGTGCCGGCAGGAGGGTGCCCCGATCCGACCCGAGGATCCTCTGATCGTCGAGAGAGAGCGTGGCATCACCCACCTGACTGAGGCTGAACTCGTACTCCCCGTCCCGCGGCGCCCAGAAGATGCCCTCCCAGCGCGCCGACATTTGCGCAAGCTGGGCTCCGAGCATCAGCTTGTCGAAGTGGACATCGACGCCGCTGCGTACGGGGCGCCCCTCGAAGGTGGCATTTGCATAGTAGTTGAATGCCAGGCCCTGCTCGGTACGCGCGACCGTTGGGCTGAGGAGACGTGCATCGGCGGGTGGTGGCAGCGGATCGTTGTCGACGCCGCGCACGTAGAGGATGCTGACGGCAGAGCCGAGCAGGCTCCTGAGGCTCATGAGCGGCGTTGCGATGCGCCCTGGCACGACGGCCGCACTACCGCCGCCTTCGAAGAGCGGCACGTCGGCGTTGGGGCCGATCACCGCGAGTGAGCGGATGCGCGCGCGGTCGAGCGGCAGCGTGTCATGCTCGTTCTTGAGCAAGGTGATCGCCTCGCGGGCGGCGTCGAGCGCGACGGAGCGATTACGCGGACTCAAGAGCTCTCCAGCCGGCTGGGGGCCATCGAGCGCGCCCGAACGGATGATCAAGCGCAGCATGCGGCGTGCCGCCTCATCGACGAGTCGCGGATCCACCTGCCAGTTCTGCACCGCCTGGCGCAGGCGATCGCCGAAGTAGCGTGCCGGCCCCGGCATCTCGAGATCCACCCCCGAGCTCGCGGCCGCCAGCGTCGAGTGCACGGCTCCCCAGTCGGACACCACCACACCATCGTAGCCCCACTCGCCCTGCAGCACATCGTGGATCAGAGGCCGGCTCTCGGTCATGTAGGTGCCGTTCACACGGTTGTATGCGGCCATGACCGTCCACGGCTTCGCTTGCTTCACGATCATCTCGAACGGCAGCAGATAGATCTCGCGCAGCGTACGCTCATCGACGTTCGAGCTGCCGCGGGCCCGCTCGAGCTCCTGCTCGTTCGCCACGAAGTGCTTGACCGAGGTGCCCACGCCCTCGTTCTGTACGCCTTCCACGAATGCCGTGCCCATGACGCCGGCGAGATAAGGATCCTCGGAGTAGCTCTCGAAGTTGCGCCCTGCAAGCGGGGAGCGCTGTATGTTGACGTTCGGTCCGAGCAATACCCGGACCCCCATGGCGCGCGCCTCCCGCCCGATGGCTGCGCCGACTGTGCGCAGCAAGTCGGGATTCCAAGTCGCGGCGAGAGCGCTGCCCGTTGGAAACACGGTGGCGGGCTGGTCCTCGTTGGAACGCACGCCGTTGGGTCCATCCGAGAGCCGCAGCGCCGGAACGTCGAGGCGCGGGATGGCTTGCGTCGCGAACGCAGCACCACCTGCCATCAATGAGACCTTCTCCTCCTGCGTGAGTCGCACGAGCAAATCCTCAACTCGTGCCTCGAGTGCCGCCTTGCGATTCTTGTAGAGAGGGCTCGTGGAGGAATCCGCGTGCGTGAGGCCCCAGCCGAGCAAGACTGCCGAGCCTGCGGCGAGCAGCGCTCGTCGAGCGCCCGGCGCGCGCATCAACCTCGATCCCGCGCTGCGTGGTCCGGTCGCCGGGGCGTGCGCTCGGCCTGATTCGGCGTCGCTTCGTGGCGCTCGTTGACGCGCTCGGCCAGATCGAGCCGCGCCTTCCAGGGATCGGACTGGACCATCGGTCCATCGTCGGTGAAATTCATGAGCTCGTCCGTCTCGCCGCGATAGACGGGCCACACGGGCTTGCCGGACACCTCCGGCCTGCCGCTGCGTGCAAAGGCTACCCAGTACGCATGCACGGTGCGTGCGGCCGCTTCATCGGCGGCGGTCAGGTCCTTGCCGTAGCGCGCGCGCACCGTCTCGAACACATAAGGAATCTCCGTCGCATGCGGTGCGCCCGCCAGCGTCTTGCGCAGCGATTCCGCGACGTAAGAGAAGCGAAACTCGAACACCGGCTGACCGCGTGCACTCAAGAGCCGTGCGATGGCGCGGACTGGCTCGACCATGAGCTGATCGCCCCCGGCGCGGAAGGCCACGGCGCGCACGTCGGCGTCGGCGCCACCATAGAGTGCGCGTGCCGCGGCCGCGTCGGGTCCGAACTGCGCATAGAGCTCGTCGAGCGTCTTGGCCTGCATGAATCCTATATCCATGCTGTTGGCACCGATCATCACGGGTACCCGCATGCCCTTGCCTGCCGCGTACAGCTGCGTCGGCGCCCCCATGTTGAGCTGCCCATCGAGCACCGGGCCGCCCACGTAGGTCGGATCACGGCTCATAGTAGCGATGTTCAGGCCGCTCACGAGCTCGCCAGCAGGAATCGCTCGCAGTTTCACTAGCGCATCGACGCCGCCGCCCTCGATGCCGAAGCGCCGCGCGAGCGCAAGCCCGATGGCTTCCGCAGATTCGGGTGTGCCCGAGAGGGGCCGCGTGCCAAAGAGCCCAGGCCTGCCGCCGCCTGATTCGACGATGGCCTTGTGGAAGAGTCCGCTCGCAAGCGGCGAGGTGAGCAGTACGTGCACCGACATTCCGCCCGCGGATTCACCGAAGATCGTGACGTTCCCCGGATCACCACCGAATGCGGCCACATGGCGTTGCACCCACTTGAGCGCTGCAATCTGATCCATGAACGCATAGTTGCCCAATGGGGCGCCCCGCTGCTCCACGCTCAACGCGGGATGGGCGAAGAAACCGAAGTTGCCAAGACGGTAGTTGAAGCTCACGAGGACGACGCCGTCGCGCGCGAACTGCGTGCCATCGTACTCGGGCGGCGAGCTGCCGCCGTTCACAAACCCGCCCCCGTAGATCCAAACCATGACGGGCAGCTTCGCTGCGGACGGATGCTCCGGGCGCCAGACGTTCAGATACAAACAATCCTCGCCCGGAGCAACACCGAGCGGAGCCGCATCACCGGGGAAAGGCACCTGCATGCAATCGGGAGCGAATCTCACTGCGGGACGCACGCCCGTCCAGGCGGCGATGGGCTGCGGCGCGCGCCAGCGCTCAGCGCCTATTGAAGGCGCGGCGAAGGGAATGCCCTTGAAAGACACGACTCCGTTCGCGATCGATCCCTGCACGACGCCGCCGTCGACGTGAGCACGCGCTGCTTGCGCATTGACCCCATGCGCTTGAGCTCCCGTGACGCTGAGAGTGAGCGCGAGCAGCGCGGCGCCGTGAACTGCTACGGGCCTCGAAGACATGATGCGGATCCCCCTGCAGGCGCTAGTGCAATCGATTACATCAGGTTCCGAAGCAGCCTACCGACGGGCGCGTCGCGATGTCAACCGTGCGCGCTCGAGCTGCATGCGTGTCGCGTTACTTACCCGTGACCGGGTTGGGATAGTGATACGGCGGTATGTAAGTGGCCGGATAGGTCTCGTATGTCACGGTCGGCGGGCGATCGGGTGGTAGCTTCTTTTCCGGATGCGTGTTCGGGACGGCAGTCTTGCCCCAGCCGTCGGCGTACGGCGTGTACATGCGAAAGAAGGCGTGCAGCTTCTCGATCTTCCACACTCCGTTCTCTTTCACGTACGCGTTCTCGTATGTCCCAGCGCCCCAAAGCGCACTCTTCCCGTAATCGCCCACTTCGCTCAAGAAGCGCCAGCGTCCGAAGGCGTGCGTGCCGTCCGGTGCCACGGTAATGATGGGCTGCAGCTGTATGTGGTTGAACAGCTTGCCCGTCGTCAGGCCCTGCGGCGCGAGGAAGCCGAGGTATTGCAGGATGCGGGGCTTGCCGACGAACACGCCGCGGCCGCCGATCTCGAGCGTGCCGTCTTGCGCGAAGAGATCCGCAGTCTCCTTCCACAGCGCCTTGTCGACGAAGAAGCCGTAGCTTCGCTGCAGGTCCTCGATCGCGCGCTCGTCCTCGAGCCGCTGCACCCGTTGCTCGAGGTGCGCCACCCGTGCGCGCACCTCACTCAACGACTGCTCGCCAGACCCGCCCTGAGTGCTCTGCGTGCTTTGCGCACGGGCGATCCAGGCGGCAGCTGCTGCGAGCGCCACTGCAGCAGAAGCCCCGACCAGCGCCTTACGACTCATGGGGAGGCTCCGGGGTTCGGCTTGACTTGCAGCGCGGGTGGCACCTCGATGGGCGCGCCGGTCACCGGATGCTTGTAGTGGAAGGGCGGAATGTAGACTCCGGGATAGGCTTGGTAGGTCTCGCTCGGGGGACGGTCGGGCGGAATCTTCTCGCTTACCTTCGGCGCAGGGCCTGCACCGCTTTGCCATCCCTTCGCATAAGTGGCGAAGAAGGTGGTGTAGATGTGGTCCTTCTGAATCTTCCAGACGCCGTTCTCTTTCACGTACTCGTTGTCGTACACGCCGTCGCCCCACAACCCGATGCGCTCGTAGGTGCCGAGTTCGCTCAGCGCACGACTGCGGCTCCACGCATGCAGGCCGTCATTCGCAACTTCAATCACCGGCTGCAGCTGAATGTGATTGTGCAGATGGGCGGGCTCGATGTTCTGCGGTCCAAACAGCTCGAGCGCCCGCCGAATACTCTGCTTGCCGACGTAGATGCCGCGCAGTGAGATCTCCATGCTGCCGCTCGCGGCGAACAGATCCGCGAGTTGATCCCACTGCTGCTTGTCGAGGTAATAGCCGTACACCGAGATCAGATTCTCGATCTGATCGATGTCATTGAGTCGCGCGATGCGCTGCTGCAGCTGCGCGACGCTCGCCTCGAGCGAGGCGATGGTCTGCTGCGTGTCCTCGCCCGCATGACCGCGCACCGTCAGTGCCGCCCAGCCGAATGCGATCGCCAGCGCGGCTGCCATGCCGCACGCCACGGCCCCGAGCATCCCGGAAGTGCGCGTGCTCAGCCTCGTAGGTAGCGGCATGTCAGCGTCCGGTCACGGGGTTGTGATAGTGGAACGGTGGAATGTAGACGCCGGGCCAGGTGCCGTAGTGCTCGCTCGGCGGTCTGTCGGGTGGCAGGGACTTGGAGACGAAGACGCCGGCGTTCACGTCCTTGTTCTGCGCCCAGCCGCCGGCGTACGGCACCAGAAAGGTCTGGTACCAATGCAGCTTGCTGATCTTCCAAACTCCGTTCTGCTTCACGTATTCGTTCTCGTAGGGTCCTTCTCCCCAGAGCGCGCTGCGGTGGTACTGGCCGGCCATGATGAAGGCACGCCAGCGCCCGCGGGCGCTCAGACCATCGGCGGCCACATCGATCACCGGCTGCAGCTGCATGTGCTCGTTGAGCTGTCCCTGCTGCAAGCCGAGCCGGCCCCCGCCCAGTGTGTGCAGGTACTGACGGATGCGCTCCTGGCCGACGTACACGCCGTCGAGTCCGATCTCGAATGTGGCGTCATCGGCAAACAAGTCGGCCATCTGGTCCCATGCGGCGGCATCGAGGTAGTAACCATAGGCGCGCTGCAGGCGCTTGATGTCGCTCACGTCCTGCACCCGCACCACTTCGCTTTCGAGCCCAGCGATCTGCTGCTCGAGGGCGCTCACGCGTTGCATGTCTTTGTTGTTGCCCGGTTGACCACCGCACGCGCACAGCAGAGCAGGCAAGCTGATCAGAATACCCGCCGCGCGCCAGTTCGAGCTCCGCATCATTTCCCCCTCTCAGGCGGGCTCATCGTACCTTAAGTGCTGCGCACCCCACATCGTCGATCACCTGCCCGTGCGCTGCGCGGGCGGAGCCCCGGGAAGCGCGCCGCAGAATGCGATAGCCCCGCCGATGAGTGTCGCGACGATTCGATGCCAGGCGTTCGCCGGCTCCGGCAGCCCGGCGAGCGCGAGCAGAAACACGATGCAGGCGGTAATGCACGCCGTAAGGGCCGCATAGTGCAGACGACGCAAGCTGTATGCGCTCCAGGCAAACAGCACGACCAGCATCGCGGTCACCTCCGCATCGGGGCGTAAGAGCGCCGCCGCCAGCGTCGCCAGTCCAGCCCCGATCAGCGTCCCGATGAAGCGCGCGAGACCGCGGCCGAGCGTCTCCTTGAAACTCGGCCGGATCACCAGCAACGCGGTCATCGGCGCCCAGTAGCCGTTCGGCAGTTGCAGGCTCCGAGCGAGCGCCAGCGCCGCAGTCCCGGCTACGGCCGTCTGCAGTGCAAAGTAGATGCGGGGGCCGGCCATGTGCAGCTTGAGACGACCGAGCCGCAGATAGGCGCGCAGCCGCACGTCGTGCGCGGCCTCCCTGGGGGAGAGGAGTCGCCAGCTCGTGATGATAAACGCCCATTGCAAGCCACCGCCGAACAGCACCAGTGCGGCGCGCGCTCCGGCACCCTGGAGCCCGGAGGGATACGCTCCGGCAACCACGAGGGCGATCGTCCACTGCGTCGCAATCCACCAGGGTCCATTGCCGAAGGCGACGAATGCCAGACCCACAGCTGCGGACCAGAGCGCCGCGACGACGAGCAGTTCCGCCTCGTGCCGGCCGAGCAGCGAGCCCACGGCGGCCGACAAGGTCATGCCCAGTGCGGCGAGCACCATGGGCGCGGCCTTGTGGCGCGTGAACTGTTGGAAGGAGCCGAAGCCCACGGAGAAGGCACCGCTCGCGGCCACGAGTGCCGCAGCCGTGTAGTCTGTCGCGACCCCGACCACCAGGAGCAGCGCCAGTGCGGGCAGGCACAGCAGACCGCGGCGCGCATCCGTGCCGAGCTCCGATACGGGAACAGTCATGCGCAGTACCTTGACGGTATTATTCTCCATATTGTTAACTATTCTCTTCTACGCAAAGTAATTGACTGGGCTCGACTCGCCATGATTTCGAAGGTGTACCTCGCCTTGCGCGTGCCCGCCGATCCGGGGCGCACGTTCAATGTCTTCACCCGCGAGATCGGCGCATGGTGGCGGCCGAACCTGCTGTTTCCCGTCACCCCACGCGGAGACGGCACGCTCTCCTTCGAGCCGGGCATGGGTGGCCGGCTGATCACGACGCTTGCGGATGGCACCGTGTTCGAAATCGGACGCATTTCGGTGTGGGAGCCCGGCAGCCGGCTGGTCTTCGGCTGGCGCCAGTCCAGCTTTGCGGCGAGTGACTCCACCGAGGTCGAGGTGCGCTTCGAGGCCGTAGGTGCCGAGACGCGCGTGTCGATCGAGCATCGCGCCTGGGACACTATCCCGCAGCATCACGCCGCGCGGCACGGATTTCCCGAGAGCGCTACCCTTGCGCGCGTGGCAGACTGGTGGCGCGGCTCGCTCGGCGCGCTCAAGCAGCGCCTCTCATCCTGACACAGGAGACCAAGCTCATGACGCCCGATGCCTTTCGTAAGCTGGCTCTCGAGCTGCCTCGGACCAGCGAGGAGCAGCACATGGGCCATCCCGACTTTCGCGTCGGCGGCAAGATCTTCGCCACCCTCGGCTATCCAAGTAAAGAATTCGCGACCGTACTTCTGACACGCGAGGAGCAGTTCAAGCTCGTGCAGGAAGCGCCCGACACGTTCACGCCGGTCAAAGGTGGTTGGGGTGCCAAGGGCAGCACCAACGTTCGACTGCCTGCAGCGGACCGCGAGCTCGTGAGACGCGCCCTCGGGCTTGCATGGCAGCAGAAGGCTCCGAAGCGGCTGGCGGCGCCGCGGACGGCCGGGCCTCCGCACGCCGCCCGACAGCGGCGCGGCTAGCAAGCGTCGACCAGCCACGAGGTCAGCTGGAGCGACACCCGGGGAAAGCACCAAGCTCATCGCGGCTAGCTACGCACAGATCTGAAGCGAGAACACTACTGTAACGCGCACGGGCCGCATCTGCGTATGCCTCGACTCAACGAGCTCGGACAGCCGATCGGATCGGCATTGCCGGGATGGGCGCCTCGCGAGCCGCCGTCGCACGAGCCGATGATCGGCCGATGCGTGCGCCTCGAGCGCGCCGAGGTGCGGCGCCACGCGGAGGATCTGTTCCGGGCGAATGCTCAGGATGCGCGGGGGAGCCTGTGGACCTACATGTCCTACGGCCCTTTCGCTGATCAGGCAACCTACCGCGATTGGATGGCAGCCACCTGTATAGCATCGGATCCGCTCTTCTTTGCAATCATAGACCTCGCACGGGGTGTGGCGGTCGGGCTCGCCAGCTACCTGCGCATCGATCCGGCGAACGGCTGCATCGAAGTGGGTCATCTCGCCTTCTCGCCGCTTCTGCAGCGCACGGCTGCCGCTACCGAAGCGATGTATCTGATGATGCAGCGCGTGTTTGCCGCGGGCTATCGGCGCTACGAGTGGAAGTGCGATGCCCTCAACGCCGCCTCACGCGCTGCCGCCGAGCGGCTCGGCTTCTACTACGAAGGCCTCTTCCGCCAGGCTACGGTGGTCAAGGCGCGCAATCGCGATACCGCCTGGTATTCGATTCTGGATGGCGAGTGGCCGCTCATCGACGCCGCCTTTCGAGCGTGGCTCGCGCCTGGCAACTTTGATTCCTCGGGCCGGCAGCGCATCTCGCTCTCGCACCTGACGCGCCAGGCACGCCGTACGCTCGCGGGCGCGCCGGCGCTTGGCGGCTAGGACGCAGCGGAGCCGTGCGCGCCGCGCACGGCCGACCAGAACGCTACCGTGCTTAGTCGCGCCGCGCCGGCCAGAGTCTTGGGATCCACGACGCGCACGAATTCGCCCGACCAGTCTTCGGCGTAATCCCAGTCACGGAACACGATATGCGGCTTGCCAAGGTACACGCAGCATTCGCCCGCGTCGGGTATCGGCTCATCGAGCCGCTCGATGACCGGCTTGGACGGCGGCTCACATGGCAGATCGATGCCATCCATGGAGTCTACGTTATCATGTCTGGATCTTTGCGATCCGACCCCGCTCGTGGTCCTGGGGAGAGTTCCGTGAGCTATGTGGACAAGACTCTGGCGCCCGGCGAGCAGGTTGTGTTTCGCACGCGGCTGTCGGCCATCATGTTCGTGTGGCCGGTGCTGATCGGCCTGGCGGGAATCGTGCTGCTAATCTTCAACCTCGGTGACTTCGTTAACGACGTCGCGTTGGCGTTGCTCGGGATCGCGGTCATTTTCGGCCTGATGCGCTATTTCAGTTTCATCTCCTCCGAGTTCGCCGTGACCAACCAGCGCGTCATCATCAAGGTGGGAGTGCTGCGCCGGCGCACGCTCGAGCTGCAGCGCACGAAGGTGGAAGCCATCGCCGTGAACCAGGGACTCAGCGGCCGCATATTCGGCTACGGCGACATCGTCGTCACGGGTACGGGCGGAACCAAAGAGCCTTTTCGCCAGATCGGCGCGCCGCTGCAATTCTCTCGAGCCGTGCAGATCGCAAGCGGTTGAACCGCGGGGCCGCGCGGCGGCTAGCGCGTGAGTCTGTCGATCAACAAAGTGAGAAAGCGCTCTACATCGATATCCAACGCCACCTTGGCGTTCGGTTGGAACGCGGCACCCTCCGAGGGTGGGTCAGCATGCAGCAAAGGCGCTGAGTGGCGCATCGGGCGCCCCTTGCGGTAGCCCACGGTCTGCCCTGCGGTCAAGCGACCTTCCGTTTCGACTTCGACCCGATGCTCGTGAGTGGTCAGAATCGAGGGATCGATCAGCGCTGCTACCGCGATCGCATCGTGCACCAGCAGCCGCCCACCGTTCGCGCCGGTGTGACCGACCCGCTCGTGTGTGGCGCGCATGATGCGACCGGCGGCGCGTGCGGCGGCGTCCCCTGACGCCTCGAGCGCGCTGATTCGGTCCTCGCCGAGCACCGCACGGCGAGTGACATCCAGCCCAATCATGGTGATCGGGATGCCCGACTCATAGACGATGCGAGCGGCCTCCGGATCGACATAGGAGTTGAATTCGGCGGCTGGCGTCGTGTTACCGCCCGAGAGCGAACCGCCCATGATGGTGATATCGCGTACCTGCGATGCCAGATTGGGGTCCTCGCGCAAGGCCAGCGCGACGTTGGTCAAGGGACCGATGGCGACGATCGACACATGCCCCGGTGCGGCGGCGACCATGCGGCGAATCAGGCGCGGTCCCGATTCGGCAACCGGCTTGATCTTCGGCGCGGGGAACTCGACCCCCGCCAGGCCATTGGGACCGTGGACCGAGTGCGCCCGCACCAGGTGCCGCTTGAGCGGTCGGGCGGCGCCTGCCGCGACCGGAATATCCGGCCGACCCGCGATCTCGAGGAGCCGCAGCGCATTGGCAACGGTTAGGTCTAGCGTTACGTTGCCGGCGACGACGGTCAATGCCTCGACGTGCAACTCGGGCGATTTCAGCGCGAGAAAGATCGCCAATGCGTCATCGACGCCGGGATCGGTATCGATGATGATCCGACGCCGATTGCGATGGGGATCCGACATCCGAGCTCACCTGCGAAGTCCAACGATGGGTCAGGTTGGACCGCTGCGAGCGGCGTGGCAAGGCCCACGACCGGCTACTTGGAATCTCAGCCCGACGGGCTGGATCCGCTCTGGCCTTCAACGACGGGGGCGGCCTTGCGCCAGATGGCATCGGAGCGCTCTTCGATGACGCGCATCAGCCCCATGGGCGTCGTGCCGCGCTCGAACAGCTGTTGCAGCGTGTACGCCATCTCCTCGAGCGGGTTCTGCGCATAGCCGAACTGCAGCAGTCCGAGCCCGTACGCGAGCAGAAACTTGTCGACCCCAAGCCGCGACCACTGGACGACATGAATCAGTTCGTGGAACTGCAGTGCCTCGGACTCGCAACCCTGCTTGATGAAGCAAGTGTCCTTGAACGTGAGCCCGTCGAACTGCATCTGCTGAATCGGCGCGAACTCCGGCAATCCAAACTTGTGTACCGGCGGGAACTCCACGTAGTTCACCGATGCGACCTTGGCCCGCTCGAGCAGCTCCGAGGGAAAGCACGCCGGCAAGCGCTTGAAGCCGAGGGTGCTGACCTTGCGCGTGTGCTGCGTGTGGGCCGCGAGGAAGTCGTCGATCCACGTGCGCACCTGCGGAAGCGCGGCGTGAAAGCGCCGAATGATGTCAGCCTGCATGAAGTAACACCCACCCTGCCGCGACGCGAACCGCGGCTAATACCCCTTGGTATAACTGCGCGTTGAGTGATGACTATCTCAGCGAGCTCCCTTGAGCTGTGTGCATTGGCCACGTAGCGGGCGAGCGTTCCAGGCGCGGTGCCGGCGCCTTGGCTGCCTGCATCCACCTGTCGCAGCTGGACGACGTGGCGGCGTCGCGACATCGTACAGTCGTGCCGACGCTGTAGCCGTCAGCTTGACCGCCTCACACGAGGCAGCACTCTACGAGGCGGTAGCCGACATCGAGCGCATCTCTGCGCAGCAGCTGCGCGTGGGCCTGCGCCCAGCTGCCCGACTCGATGTCCTGCTGCAGAGCGCGCACTCCTGCTTGCAGCTCGGAGGCGGGGAGCTGCGCGAAAGTCGAGATGCCCGCGTGTACGGACGGATTGAGAAACTCTTCGGGTCGTCGCCAGTAGGCACCGAGAAACCCATCGAGACAATCGGCCGGTATCAGCAGCGGCTCCACGGCTGCCACCCCGAAGACATCGCCGAACGTCGCCATCTGGGGAAAGATGGCAGTGTCGATGCTCAGCAGGGTAGGAAAATAGTGGTAGACCCAGAACTGCTGCAGCACGGCAGGATCGATCGTGAGAAACACGATTCGTCGACGGGCGACCCGCCGACACTCCGAGAATCCCTGGCGCCGATCGGACCAGTGGTGCACGGTGAGCACGGCGAGCACGGCGTCAAATGCAGCATCACCGAAGGGCAACGCCTCTGCGCGCGCCTGGACCACCGGGGCGCCCTCCCTGTGGCGCTGCACGATCATGGTCCACGACGGCTCGAGGGCGATCACGCGTCGGTTTGCGGGTTCGTAGGCACCGGCTCCCGCGCCGACATTCAAGACCGTGTCACAACCCGCGAGTGCACGCTCGATCGCGGTGGCGATCCGCGGATCCGCCGCACGCGTTCGTGTGTAGTGCTTGCCGATGCGATCGTAGAGCGCCATGCAGCAGCGGCCCAGCAGCGCCGGTTGGGCGTTCAGCCCGTCATATTGACCGGGTTCTCAACCGAAAGCGATCGCGTGCCAGTCCATGTAGCAGCGGAAATGCATGCGTAGAACGGGCAGCTCGGAGTACTCGAGGTCGTATTGAACCTGTGATGCGCAGATGCGCCTGCCGCAGCACGCACACGGGGCACCCTCGCCCCGTCCGCCCCACACCTTCAGTGGTTCCTTACGCGGCAGTCGACCGACTTCGAGCAGGTGCGCGATGCTGGATGTCTTTTCTGGTCCGTCCATGTCGCACTCAGTGGAACGTTCTGCACGTGTGCGCTGCAAGATCCCAGACCCTACCCGTTAGAGTGCAGCGGTCCATGCGAATCTGAGCGCTCGCAGGTCAGTGGATCAATACACCCTTGGTCCTATTCTCGTGCGAATCCGGCACTGCGGCGCAGCGTGAACTGCGGCACCCACACTTCCTATGCGTGGTCGATTCGTTGCTTGTTCCAGTTATTGAGCACTAGGCTAGCAGCCGATGGCGCAAATTCGAGAATGTCGGGAATCGGACTGGCCGCAAGTCTGGTCCATGCTGCGGGCGACGTTTCGCTCTGGTGACAGCTATGCGTTCTCCCCAGAGAGCTCCGAGGAGGAGATCCGCAACGCGTGGCTCGAGGTACCGGCCAAAACCTTCGTGGCCTGCGACACAGATGGGCGGATCATCGGCACGTACTTCATCAAGGCCAATCAGCCCGCGCTGGGCGCCCACGTATGCAACTGCGGGTACGTGGTGGCGGCAACCGCGCAAGGCAGGGGCGTCGCCACTCAGATGTGTGAGCATTCCCAGACGTTGGCGATCGCCATGGGATTCAGAGCAATGCAGTTCAATTTCGTGGTGGCGGCCAATACGCGCGCCATTCGGCTGTGGGAGCGGCTCGGATTCTCAGTCGTGGGCCGGCTCCCAGGAGCATTTCACCATCGAACCCTCGGGTACATCGACGCGCTCGTCATGTACAAGCAGCTCGTGGCGGGACTTGCGCCCCCATCGCATCACTCGGGAGGCACGTAAATCGCAAGACCGTGCGTTGCCTTGTTGTAGATACCGAAGGAGCCACCGACCCCGACGCCGGTTGCGCTACCGCCGTTGTAACTCGAGCTACCCACGCCGGTGCCGATGCTGCCCGACTGCCGATCCTCGACTCCTTGCAACAGAACGCCGTTGGCGCCCAACTTAGCCGCCTCCGCCTTCATCCGCTCGATCGCGACGTCCATGTTCTGTTGACTGGTGATGGCGAAGGATCCCTGACTGCTCGCATCGAGGGTGGCAATCTGCTCGTACTTCTCCGGTGGTTGCGCGTAGACCCTGACGCTCGCGGGGGAGATCGGCGGACGCGGCGTCCCGACGAGCACGTGCGACGACGTCGTACATGCCGCCAGCGCTAGGGCGATGGCGGCGATCATGTTGAACCGTGGCATGCACATCTGCGATTCGCTCCTTCGATTGAATGACAGCTCCATCCGCGACCGCTCAGCACGTCACCGCCACGCGCCGTCAGCGGCTTCCCAGAAACGCCATCATGTGGTCATGCATGTCGGCGCGTTCCGTACTGAGGTTCTGCTCCAGATCCGACGCATAAAGTGCCCTCAGGAAGGCGGTGTCGGCCGCAGTGATCGAGCCGGGTTTAGCCCGCGAGCCACAGTCCGTGGAGAACAGATCCACGATGCTCGGCAGCTCGCTGCAGGTATCCAGCGAGACCAGCCGTGTGAGGGCCAGCACGCCGATGTAGTCCGCAACCGCTCGCATGGGGAATGCGGACACGGCCTGCGTGTCGACGATCACCATGACGTGCAGAAACTCGCTGCGCAGGCTCGCGCTCAGACGACTCTGCGCGACACCGGTCGGAGCCGTGCTCGGAGTGACCGCATATTCTCCATCGACTTGCAGGTTGTTCGCATTGGGTGGAACCAGGTCCACTGCCTCAGCGTCGATCTTCAGTGGTGCATCCAGCGCCTCGCCGTAGAGCGGCAGGCCCATGATCGGTTGCGTCATCCCAGAGGTCGTGCGGGTCACGGTTCTGTACCAGACCTGGACCGGGCGGCTGAAGGTGGTCGCCTGTAGAGGCTGCTCAGCTTTGTAGAATCCGAGCACGTGCGGGTAGTCCTTGGCGAGATGATTGAGGAATGTCTGCGGAGCCGCCGTGAAGACGACTTCGACATTGACCTTGCACTTAGCATCTGCCTTGACGGGAGCACCGACGCTCTTGGCAACCTCCACCAATCGGCGTGACACCCACTCGTTGTAGACCGGCGTCAGGCCGCTCGTCTGCGGACACACCGAATCGCGCCACCGTCCCACTTGATCGATGACTGGCGAGAGCGCCGCGTGAGCCTCGACGAACTTGGGAACGAGCACGTGGTCCAGCGCTCGCCGGTCGAAGCGCTGCGCACTGATGAGCACGTCTGTTTGCGCCGTCGTATCGGCGGTGCGCGGGTCGTGCGCCGGATCCGCGCGCACCAGACGCTCGCGAACCAGCAGCGCGGACACTAAGAGCACGACCCACGCGATGCGACCATGTCCCCAATGAGCCGAATGCGAGTTCATGGATGGGCTCTCCATTCACTGCTGCGGTGACGACGCCGTCTCGAATCATACCCCCGGAGCGGCTCTTGTCGCATCGCCACACACTCGGGAACCGCAACCTCCGCAAGGTGCTCGCGGAGGGTTGTCGATCGGACGCTTATGGGGGGCCCGCAGCGCGCGAGCGCAGCGACTCGAGGACGGAGCGACTCTGCGCCACCTGCTGGCGGCGCAGGATGAGGCTCGAGCGCGGGGCTTTCTGGAACCCTTGCCAGCGGCTACCGGGCGGCCGGAAGTAACAGCGTTGCCCTCGGGGTGCTGATCCTCAACGTGCCTGCGATGAAGTGCGCCACGGCGCTTTGGGCAATCGTGCCCTACCCAGCCAAAGAAAGAGCGCGCAGACCGTCGTGAGCGTCACCAGACTACTTGCCGCCATGGCGTGCGCCGAGGGCGGCGCTGGCGCGACCGTCATTCCTACGACAGTGAAGGCAAGCAGCACTAGGCTCGCGACACCAAGCCACAGTTTGCTTCGGCTGGATGTTGCCCGCGGGATATATAGCAAGAGACCAGCAAAGATGAACAGCGACTCGACGGCGAGCGCGACCGGCAACGAGGAGCCCCACAACCCGAGTCCGATCCTTAGGGAGTGGGGTCCTGCGAGCGGCATCTCTGGGCGATGGACGAGCACATCAAGCACCCAATGGGAGAACACGGCGAGAGCCACGAGTGCCGCGATGCGCACTCTTGCTGGCTCGGCGAGCCAACCGAGCACCGCTGCCGCAGCAAGGCTTGACCATACGAGCGCCGCCAGCAGTCCGTGCGAATACGGGAACTGAAATTCTGCTTGGTGTGTGCGCGCGTAGTCCGACGGGATGTTCACAGACTCGAAGCCCACCAGCACCAAGACCCAGAGCACGACATCAAGCAGCAGTGCTGCGGCTACGAACAACCCGACATTCACTCGCGGCTGCGCCCTGCCGATTAATAGCGCTGCTCCGATGTGACCTGCGAACATCGGCACCCCACACCGATCAGGGCACTCCTGCCCAAAGCCCCATGCATTTGAAACCGCGAGGCGCCGCTCACTTGGGTATGCGCGCTACGGCAAGGTGGTAATGGGCGCAGCCACTTGTTCTGGTCGCAGACGCGGTCCGGCATAGAAGACGGCTTCATGGCGTTGACCGACACCAATCGGTCAACCAATAGACAGTGCGCGCATTCATCCGTGTTTACAAGAGGAGCGGCGCATTTAGCCGTGCGCAGGGCCCGCGCCTAGGGCGGCGCTCGACGGCAGTCCGTGTCCGCGGCAGTTGAGAAGCTGGTTGCCATCCGGAGAGCCCGCAACATGGCGCGCTTCTTAGCCTGATGAGCTTCCATCCTTCTGAGAATATCATCGAGAACGTGAACCGCTTGCGCGATGTGTGGGCCCTTATTGAGCATCACGCACTCGGCGCGGTGCCCCATCGCCGCGTCCGTAATCTCTGCCCGCGACGGAGTTCCCTGCTTGGCAAGTGTCTCCAATACTTGAGTCGCCCAGATCGCCGGACAGTGGGCGGCCTCGCACATCCACAGGATCTCCTCCTGAGCCTCCGCCAGGCGCTCATAGCCGCACTCCACCGCCAAGTCGCCACGGGCGATCATGACGCCGACGCGCTCGTGCCGCATCGCTGTCAAGAGCAGATTTGGCAAGCGAGCAAATGCGCGTTGTGTCTCGATCTTCAATATGAGTCCAGGACGCGGGTCCGCGAGCCCCTTCAATTGGTCGATGAGTTCTAGGACGTCGGATTCCCGGTTCACGAAGGACAGTCCGATGAGATCGGCGTGCCGAGCCGCAAAGGCGAGATCCGCGCGGTCTTCGCTCGTCAATGCGGGCAGCTCCAGATCGCTGTCGGGGAGATTGATCCCTTTGTCAGCTTTCAGGCACCCACCCTGCGGTGGGGTTCGCTGGATGCGAACCCGAAGCTCATGCGCTGACACAGACTCCGCGACCCCGAGTAGCTTGCCGTCATCCAAACACACCCTATCGCCGGGCCTCACGCTCTCAAAGACCTGGGGAAGGCTGCAAGGTATCCGAGCCGGACCCAGCATCCGGTGGGCTGTGTCGAATGATGCGCCTCGCCCGGGGGATGCATCGCGGGTCAATATCAAGAGATCGCCAGGGGCGAGACTGATCGTCCCCTCCGTCAGGGCGATCCCAGTAACTTCGGTCCGTGTAGGTTCACCCGGAATGGGCGCGGTCCGCTCTAGGATCGTCCCGTTGGTAATGTAGGCCGTTTTCTGCAGTTCCGCCCAGATACCTCCACGATCGCGATCAACCACAGTCAGCACACGAAAGCGGTCTCTCGTGTCGAAGAATCCAATCTGGTCGCCCTCACGCACCACGGCCAGCCACTCGGGCGCGACATGGAGGGTGGCGCCCGCAGCCGCAGTCGGCGGCTCCGCGGGCGCAGTGCTGGCAGTCATCCAAACTGGCGCCGGCGCGATGACCCGTCCTAGCGCGTCTCGAGTCGGCCGAACCTTCTGCACGGCAGGGCCCGCTTCGACACTACCGGTCCTCAGCTTCGGGCCCGCCAGATCCATCAGGATGGAGCAGTGGCGACCGAGCGCCTCACGCGCGTGGCGGAGATGCTCGATCATTTTGAGCCACGCTGCGGGCTCATCGTGAGCGCAGTTGATGCGCATGCAATCCATGCCGGTTTCGAGCAAACGCTGAATCAGCGTGTAGTCGGCGGCAGCCTCACTGGGCATCGTGACCATGATGCGTGCTGATCGTCCGCCAGGCTCTGTGCCGAAGACCTCCATAGTATGGGTATCGAGCAACCGCGTGCCGGCGCCCAGATCACAAGGAGCCGCCGAACCCGGCAGTAACCGTGTATCCCCGCGCAGGCGGTCGAGCACGCCGAGCACCGTGTCGACGGAGAACAGCGCACAAGCCTCGGCCCGCCCGAGCGAGGAGAGGCCCAATGTCGCGAGCTCGGCCTGAATGGTGCGCAGGTCGTTCTTGCGCATGGCGATGTAATGCAGCAGATTGCGAGCGCTCAACTGATAGCCTGGTGACACCACGCGAAGCGTCTCGGCATTATCCGCTTCGAGCGCCAGCATGGATTCGCGTAAGGCGCGAAGCCCGAGCGCGAGTTGCGCAATTAAATCGTCGGGCTGCGTAGCATGTAGTGCTGGCTGGCGCGCCACTGGTGCCGACCCCGAACCTGGGCTAACGAGTGCGACGGCCGCCGCAGCCGCGCGCTGTGACAAGTTGCAAGGTTGCCACGCGCATATTCAGTACCGATACGCGACAGTGCCTATGGCGCCCGCCTATACAGCCATCGCGAGATATGAACCAGGCTGCCGCCGCGCTAGCGGCGCTGGCGACGCTCCTGCGCCTGCTCTTTGCTCACGATATCGGCGATGACGCGGGCTCCCGCGGCGAGCTCGCGCACCAAGTCATCGAGTGTGACGATACCCATGAGCTTTCGATCATCGCCCATGACCGGCACGCGCCGCACGCCGTGTGCTCGCATGCGCTCGAGCGCCTTTGAGGCCTCTTCTGAGCCGCTTGCGATGACGACCGGTTGGCGCATCACCGTGCGAACCTTGACCTTTGTCGGGTCGAGTTCCTTGGCTAGGACCTCCACGACGATGTCACGATCGGTGATGATGCCCAGCGGCACCTCATCACCCTCCGAATCGTCGACAACGACGAGATCGCCGACGTGCGCCTCGCGCATCTGGCGGGCAGCCTCGAGGATACTCACTTCAGGCTTGCAGCAGGCAACACCGGGCGTGCAGATATCTTTTAATAGCATGGTCAATGGCTCCGTTTTGTCGCGGGCGCATCGGGCCACTACTGTGCGAGCTCGTGGGCGAGCTTGACCCAGTGCGGATCGATGCGCTTTTTCAAGTGGCGAAGATCTCCGAATGGGGTTGCGCAGAGGGCTCCGTTGACGAGCCCGAGGAGCACGCCGTGACGACCGGCGTGCAGATAATCGACGGCGGCCGCTCCGAGCTGCGTTCCACTCAGACGATCGAACACCGCCGGAGCGCCGCCGCGCTGGATGTGGCCGAGTCGCGTCACCCGCAGCTCAAACCCCAGCCGCTCTGCGTGGTGCGAGAAGTGCTGCGCGAGGACCTCGAGGCTACAGGCCGCGCCCTCGGAGACGATCACAATAGCGTGACTCTTGCCGCGGGCGTAGGCCTGCCGAACCTGCTCAGCGACAGATTCTGGGTCTGTCGTGACCTCCGGGATCACGATCGCCTCGGCGCCACCCGCGATGCCGGCCATGAGAGCCAAGTACCCGCACTCCCGACCCATCACCTCGACGAGGAACACACGTCCGTGGGCAGAGGCCGTCACGCGCAGCCGATCGAGGGCCTCGAGCGCAACCCCTAGGGCGGTGGTTGCACCGAGGGTGGTGTCAGAGCCTGCGAGATCGTTGTCGATCGTCGAGGCGATCCCCACAGTCGCAATGCCGCGACGCGATAGAGCGCACGCCCCAGCCTGTGACCCGTTCCCTCCAATGACGATGAGGCCGGAGATGTCACGCGCCTCGAGGTGTTGCACGGCGGCGAGTTGCCCAGCATCCGCCTTGAACGCCTCGCATCGGCTGGTGCCCAAGACCGTCCCGCCCCGCTCGATGATCCCACCAACGTCTCGGGCCCCTAGCTTGATGAACTCGCCCGTAATGAGCCCCTGATAACCGTGCCGAACACCAAGCACCTCGAGCCCGCGGGCGAGCGCTGAACGCACGACGGCCCGGATCGCCGCATTCATGCCGGGTGCATCGCCGCCGCTAGTCAGAACCGCGATGCACTGCATGGCGATGGCCGGACGGACGGAATGACAAACATTAGTTAATCTTGGAGAGCCGCCCCGGCGCTGACCATACGTGCTCATGCCTAAGGGGTCCGTTGAAGTGCGTAGGCCCATCGTCATGTCGCAGCTGTCAGGCTCCGCGCACAGCGCCAGCGGTCATAATTCCAGCGGCCACCCAAGACGCGCGCCGAGGTCTACGCACTAACCACGATGTAAGGTAGTTGGCTGATAGCTATAGTCCCCGGCGGCCGGCGTGTTGTCGTGGGAGTGGACACGTGACAACGCAGATTCGCAGGATCCTCGTAGCCATAGGCGATCTTCGGCACGCGCCCAAGAATGAGCTGCACAAGGCCGCCCTACTTGCGAGGAAAGCAGGCGCGAGCATCGAGCTCTTTCATGCCATCACCGAGCCGGATCCCGGCCGCGGTTACCCGGAGACCGCTACAGCAAGAGCTGTCGGGGCGCGTCGCACTGCAACCGCCGTTCCACCAAGGCGGACTTGGTGGTCGCGGCAACGCACCGCCACCGGTTTGGCGCACGGATGCTGCTCACCAATACCGACCGGGAACTGATCCGTCAGTGTCCCGTGCCCGTTCTGCTCGTGCACACAGCTCGGCCCTACAAGAACCCGGTCGTAGTCGCTGCAGTCGATCCGTTTCATGCGCGTGCGGGAGCCGCGAATCTCGACCAAAAGCTGATCGACACCGGGGCAAACATTGCCAAGCTGCTCCGAGGCACGCTGCACGTGTTTCATTCCTATAGGCCGCTCATGAGCATCGAAGCGCCGGCTGCGGGCCCACCGATCGTGATGCCGCCCGAGGCGGAGAAGGCGCATGAGGTGCGCATGCCGACCTGGTGGTGATGGGTGCGGTTTCCCGCTCAGCCCTCGCCCGCATGTTCATCGGCAACGCGGCGGAACAACGTCACAGGGAATCCCCAAGGCCTTCGGGGTGGCGATCAAACAAAGCGCCAACGGTGATAGCTGAACGCCTTGAACTCACCGGCGTAGTTCTGCGGCTGATGAAGTCGCTCACGCCCTGCGCGAGGCTCACGTGCGTGCCGTCAGTCGCTATACGTACGTTTCCCATCAAGCTAAGCAGTGGCGCTCATTCCGTCCCGCTCGAGCGGCGCGCAAACTGGAGAAGGGTAGCCAGCCTGGGTGCTCGCGGTTAAATGAAGTGGCTGTGGATCCGATTCTCGTACTACACATCGAAGATGACGAGGCAGTGCGGACCAGCATCGCAGTGCTCCTGAAGTCCGCCGGCTACCAGGTGGTGTCGGCAGCGGACGGCCCCGGTGCGTTGGAACTGGTCAAGGCCGGCAATCTGCTGCCGGACGTGCTCATCGTCGATTTCGTCCTACCCGGACCGATGGACGGGACGGAGGCTGCCGAGGCGATCTGCGCCACTGCCGAGCATGTCATCCCGACCATCATGCTCAGCGGCGAGCTTGCCAACGCGGCGCTACCCTGGCTACCAGGGACCCCGCTGTTCTGTGCCCGCAAGCCGTGCGATCCCGCGATTCTGGTGCGCGTGGTCGCGAGCTTCGCGACGCTGGGGAGGTTCATCTGCTCCGGCCGCCAGCCGTTGCGGGCCGCCGACACGGGAACTCCTCGGTCGGCGCTATCCACGGAATAAGCTTTCTTGCAGGATGATCGTCCTGGCTCGACGAGTACCTACATGAATTGACTGCGCGAAAGACGCGGCGTTGACTGGATCGCTTCCGCGCCCGTCATCAAATCCAGCAATTCCGAGGTGATCTCCGTCTGGCGCGCTTGCCGCGCGCGCTCCTGCAATCCGGCAATCTTCTTGCTGACATTGTCGTGCGCTGACTCCATGGCCGCGAAGCGGGCCGCATTCTCGCTGGCAATGGATTCGACCGCGGCCTCAGTGAGGAGCGCGAACACATACTCGGCCATCAGCCTTTCGAGCAGTGGGCCGGGAGCCAAATTGTGCAGTGGGATCTGCCTGGGCTTTGTGGCGGCCAGAGACGCAGTATCGAGCGGGAGCAGCAAGCGGCGTTCGATCGTGGCTGGTGCCCCTTGGCGGTAGCGGGCGAACATCACTTCGATCCGTGCCACTTGCCCGCATGCGATCCGCATATAGAGCTCCGTCGTCAGACTGTTCACGGCATCAGGCGCGCTCGCCAAACGCGTCGCCATCGCTCTCGCCCATGTGACCTTGCAGCCACGTTCGTATGCGAGCGCCGCGCCCCGAGTGCCCAGCACAAACAGCAGATCCAACGGTTTGAGGGCAGGCTCGGCGGCCTCCAGCAGTCGCTCATTGAAACCTCCGACAAAGCCATGCTCTGCCATACACAGAATGACAGCGCGCCCTGCCTGCTCTTGATGCGCTTCGGTCGCGGGATGGAGCATCAGGGCAAGCGCACTTCCGATCGCCGTAGCCATTGAATCTGCGTAGTTGCGGATGCCCGGCAGTGCGTGCTGGGATTCCTGCAGTCGCATGCCTGCGAGCGAGCGCATCGCGCCCACGATACCAAGCAGTTCATCCATGCCGGTGATATGGCGCTGAATCTCCGCCTCGCGCGTCATGGTTGTGCGTTGAGCGCCGTCATGGCGATTGACTGGGCCAGGTCGGTGAGGCTCATCCTTAGCCGGATGCGAACCGCATCCGCTAACGGCTCGGCATCGTCGTCGAGCGCCAGGATCTCGGGACAGTGTTCCTGAAGCCATGAGGCCAGGTGCGCGCGAAACGCGCTGATACGGTCCAAAGGGACAGCGTCGAGAACGCCCTCCGCGACGGCACACAACAAGCCGACCTCCTCTCCCAGCGACAGGGGAGTGAACTGCCGCTGCCCGAGAACGGCGCGGATACGCCTGCCGTGCTCGATGACGCTACGGGTACGCTCGTCCACCATGGTGCCAAAGCGCGTAAAGACTTCGAGCTCCAGAAACTGCGCATAATCGAGGCGCAGACTCTCCGAGAGTGCTTTGAGAACCGGCGCTTGCGTCTTGCCGCCGACGCGCGAGACGCTTTTGCCAACATCGACCGCTGGTTTTTGATCTTCGTAAAACAGCCGCGGATCGAGATAAATCTGGCCATCGGTAATAGAAATGAGATTCGTCGGGATGTAGGCGCTGATGTTACCGGCCTGTGTCTCGGCGATGGGAAGTGCCGTGAGGGAACCGCCACCGCGCTCGGGGGCGAGCTTTGCCGCCCGCTCGAGCAGTCGCGAATGGATGTAGAAAATGTCGCCGGGATAGGCTTCGCGGCCCGGTGGTCGGCGCAACAGCAGCGAAACCTGCCGATAACAGGCGGCGTGCTTGGTCAAATCGTCGAGCACGAGCAGTACATCGCGGCCGCGCATCATGAAATACTCCGCCATCGCACACGCCGAGTAAGGTGTAAGCCATTGCAGGCCCGGCGCTGCGTCCGCTTCGCCGATGACAAAGACGCAACGCTCTGGCGCGCCATATTGGCGTATGGCATCGATCACGCGCGCGACAGAGGATGCTTTCTGCCCAATCGCCGCGTAGACGCAGATCACATCGCTGGACTTCTGGTTGATGATGGTGTCGACCGCGATAGCCGTTTTGCCGGTCTCGCGGTCACCAATGATGAGTTCGCGCTGACCACGGCCCAGCGGAATCGTCGCGTCAACCACGAGCAACCCGGTGGCGAGCGGCTTGGTCACGAGCGCGCGATCGACAATGGCCGGAGCCGCCTGCTCGACCGGTGCAAGCTGCGTGCCTTCAATCTCACCCTTACCATCAAGCGGCATGCCAAGCGCATCCACTACCCGACCAAGCACACCCTCGCCGACCGCTACGCGCGCCACTTCTCCCGTGCCGCGGACAATGCTTCCCGCCGCGATGCTGGCCGTATCCCCGAGTAGGATGCATCCGATGGCATCCTCCCCGAGATCGACGGCGAGGCCGCGTACGCCGCCTTCAAACACGAGCAACTCATCCAGGCGGGCCTGCGGCAGACCTGCGACCAGTGCGACGCCGTCGCCGACCCGAAGAACGCGCCCGATATGCTCTAAATGTGGAACAAGCGGCAGAGCGCCGATCTTTTGCTGGCTCTCCCGTGCCCAATTCCTGAGCTCCTCAACGAGACCGGGCATGAGCTCCCACCTCGGCCCGCGCGGCCATGAGCGCGCTCTGCCACGAAAAGCGCAGAATCGCGGTCGGAAAATGCAGCTCCGCCCCGGCAAGCAGGTCGGGGTTCACCTCAAATGCGATACCGGAATTGCCAAGGGATCGGCTCAAACGCACTTTCCACTGTTCCGCTGTTGCTGGCGGCAGGGGGTAGGCGCTAACGACCGTTAGCGATTTGCCGTCGGCAAGCTGCCGCACCAGGCTATCCCGTTCGATTGGCGCAAGCGCGTTGAGATGCCGCTCGATACGCTCGATCCAGGCCTCCGCACGGTACTGCATCGGCACTTCGCCGAGGAGCCTCTGCGCAAACTCCGCACCGAGATCGACGGCTAGCCGCCGCGCCTCCTCCAGCGCGTTCTCGCGCTCCTGCGCGAGGGTTTTGCGAGTCGCAGCGATCAGCGCTTGGGCCTCGCGCTCGGCCTGTGCCCGCCGCGCATCGGCAAGCTCGCGCGCCTGTGCCATTGCGTCCTTCAGAGCCGCCTCGCGCTCGGCGGCAATACCGCCACGCTCGGCCGCTATGCTGGCTCGTTGCGCTTTCGCCTGCTCCTCAAATTCATTGGCGGCGTCGAACTGGCGGCGCACCTCCGCTTTGCGCGCGTCGATCATGGCCAGCACAGGCTTGTATAGAAACCGGCGCAGCAACCAGACCAGGATGACGAAGTTGATGGCCTGGAGACCTATTGTCCACCAGTCAGGATGCATCACTCATCCAGCGTAGGGATTGGCGAACAGCAATAGCAACGCGACGACCAAGCAATAAATGGCCATCGTCTCGATCATGGCGAGGCCGACGAAAAGCGTGCGCGAGATCGTTCCAGCCGCTTCGGGTTGTCGCGCGATGGCGTCCATCGCAGCCGCGACTGATCGTCCTTCTGCCAGCGCTGGACCGATCGATCCGATCGAGACGGCGATGACCGCGCCCGTTATCGAAATGAGCTTCGGATCCATTGAACCTCCTTAACCCTTCGCGACGCTGCCGACCGCAGCGCCGATGAAGACGGTTGCCAGTACGGTGAAGATATAGGCCTGTACGAGGCCCACTAGGATTCCAAGCGCCATCAGCGGGATTGGCACAAACAAGCCCGCCAGCGCCACGACGAGCCCGACGACGAATTCTCCGCTCATGACGTTGCCGAAGAGGCGCACCATCAGAGAAAAGGTGCGCGTGATCTCCGCGAGGATATTGAGCGGCAGCATGATGAGCTTGGGTTCGGCGAAGCTGGCGAGATAGCCGCTCAAGCCCCGCGACCGGATGCCGAAGTAATGCACCGAGAAAAACACAATCAGCGCCAGCGCCGCCGGTGTCTCGATCTTGGCGGTCGGCGCCTCGACGCCGGGGAGTACACCGGAAAGATTGGCGACTACGAGGAACACGAACAACGTGCCGAGCACCGGGAGGAAAGGCCGTGCATCCTTCCGGATGACATCCTCGATCTGGCCCATGATTCCCGTGACGATACCCTCAAGCACAGCTTGCCGACTGTCGGGAATCATGGCGAGACGGCGCGTGACAAACCGGCACATGAGGACCAGCACCGCCATGATGATCCACGTCGTCACGACCGGACGCGTGATCGCTACCGGACCGATGTAGAACAGCGGCGTGCTGGTCAGTGGGGAGGATTGCATCAGCCGGCCCTCCTTTGCGCGCGTAGCGCCGAGGCGCGCGCGATCAGGAAGCCAAAAAAAGCGGCCAGAAGAGGCGCGGCGCCTAGTTTCGCCGCGACGAAGAGGAACGCGCCCGCGGCCCCGATGCGCCCCAAGGTCAATACCAGAGAGCCGACCCAACCTTTGCGGCCGACGAGCAGCGTCACACTGCGCTTGAGCGACGCGAAATAAACAAAGCCGAATGCGAGGCCGACGACGGCCGCCAGCATCGTGAGTTCAGGCTTGTTGGCGAGAGCGTTGTGTGTCATTCCCTGTACATCCTCCTCCATGCAAACGTGCAACCCGCTCCAAGCCCCACGACCAGCAACCCGAGCGTCCAGAAAATGCCGGCATCAAGAGCCCTGTCGAGCCAGCGCCCCGCAAAGATGCCGAGTAACGTCGGAACCACGATGGTCCAACCCAGCGCACCGATCATGGCCAGATTCTGGCCCAGCGACCGCTCGCCGTGGCGTTGCAAGAACTCGCGGCGCCCCCGACGTTTTCGCACAGCCTGCCCCAGCTGCTCGTGATCTTCCGGCTGCGGCGTCATGACTCCAGCCCCTCCTGAGACACGGGGCGGGCAATGGGCGGTATGGGGCCGCGACGATCGGGCCGTAGGAATTGGTAAATCTGCCGGATGGCGGCAAGATAGAGCCGTTGCGCGTCCGTGCGCGCGGTGGTCTCCTCTTCGCTGCGGCGCCGAAAGCTCGCCAGTACTTCGGTTTCGAGGCGGTGCAGGTTGTCATCCGCCACGGCTTCACGCGTCGCAATGGTGATCGTGTCGCCGCCACTGACCGCGAGCATGCCGCCGCGCACTGCGACGTAGTGCTCTGCACCCTGGTTATCACGCCAGCTCACGACCGAGATCGCCAATGCCGTCAAAAAGTCCGCATGCTCGCGCAGAACGCCGAACGCTCCGGTGTCATCTTCGGCCCGCACGTGCACGACATTGTCTGCTCTTGTCAGGATTGCGAGCGGCGTTGTGACAGTGAGATTCATGAGTGCGACCTTGCGGCACGCTCGCGCGCTCGCGCCTCTTCAATGCCACCGATCATGTACAGAGAGCTTTCGGTCCAGTCATCGGCTTCACCGTCTAGAATGGCCCGGCATCCCGCCAGCGTCTCGGCAATTCCAACCGTCCGGCCTTCCTTGCCGGTAAAGGCGACCGTGACCATGAAAGGCTGCGTCAAGAACCGCATCAGGCGACGTGCCCGTTTGACAGCCTGGCGATCGACCGCACTGAGTTCCTCGATCCCGAGGAGCGCTATGATCTCCTGCAGATCGCGATAGTGCGCGATGGTCTTGCGAACCTGCTGTGCGATGCGATAGTGCTCATCACCGATCAGACGCGGATCTAGCAGCGTTGAGGTGGAGGCAAGCGGATCGATCGCGGGATACATGGCCTCGCTCGCCATCTCGCGAGACAGCACGATCGACGAGTCAAGGTGGCTGAAGATTTCGGCGACAGCAGGGTCGGTAAAGTCATCTGCTGGAACATAGACAGCCTGTATCGAGGTGATGGCCGCTCCGGCGACGGAGGCGATCCGCTCCTCCAGTTCCGCGATTTCGCCGGCGAGGGTCGGCTGGTAGCCGACGCGCGACGGCAGGCGCCCCAGCAAGCCAGAGACCTCGCCACCCGCCTGCACAAGCCGGTACACGTTGTCGATCAGCAGCAGCACATTCTCGTGCCGCTCGTCACGAAAGTGCTCCGCGATGGCCAACGCGGTAAGCCCCGTGCGCCAGCGCGCCCCAGGCGGTTCGTTCATTTGCCCAAACACCAAAGCGGTCCGCGAAAGCACGCCGGATTGCTTCAGCTCAAGGAGCAGTTCATGTCCCTCGCGGGAGCGCTCGCCGATGCCGGCGAACACAGATATTCCCGAATGCTTTTCGACGGTGGTACGAATCAATTCCATTATGAGCACGGTCTTGCCGACACCGGCGCCGCCGAACATCGCGGCCTTGCCACCTTTCACGAGGGGTGCGAGGAGGTCGATGACCTTAATGCCGGTCTGGAAAATTTCCTGAGCGGAGTCGAGCCTTTCGAGAGCCGGGGCCGAGGCATGAATCGGACGATGAGGGGTTCCTGCCGGAAGCGCAGGACCGCCGTCGGCAGGCTGCCCCACGGCATTCAACAAGCGTCCGAGCACGGCATCGCCGACCGGGACGCGGATCGGCGCGCCCACCGCGCGAGCGCTCGCACCACGGCTCAAGCCCGCCGTGCTGTCGAGCGCTACAGCGCGCACGGTTGCAGGGCCGAGATGCTGTTGAACCTCTGCTACTACGAACTGCGTGGCCCGATCGCGCTCGATCGCAACTCCCTCATTGATGCCGGGCAGAGCACCACAGTCAAAACGTATATCGACCACCGAGCCGTGGATCGCAGTCAGGTATCCGAGCAACGGATCGCGGTCGTGGAACTCCTCTGTCACAACCCACCTGCTTTAGCGTTACAGTGCTTCAATCCGCAGGCCGAACCATCCCACAAGACTTCCCATTCGTACCCAGAGAGCTTGCGCGTCGCTTCAATGCCCCGCACCTTCGGCGGTAGACCTTCAATACGTTGCAGCGTGGCTTCTCCGCTTTGAGTTGCAGGCAGTTCTCGGCTACTCGGACTCCTCTGCGCCGCACATCTTGGTGCAGCAACAGTTGATGGCCAATGGGATTTCACGTGCTCTTCAAGTGGTCCGCATCTCGACCCCAGCTGCCGGCTTGAAGCGCGCGCTACGGCAGAGGAGTTGCGGTGGCGGCAGTCGTCGCGAAGGATCTGGTAATCATCACCGCGTCGTTCCGATCGGAAACGCTGCCGGCTGCATCACCCAGACCGGCCCATGAAGGACTGCTGCCGGCACCCCAGTCGTTGTTGACCGCCTGCGGGGTGACGCTCGGGACGGGCGGCGTCGGAAGCATGTGAGCACAACGCAATACTGAGACGCGCATTTTCGGCACCCGCCGCGGCAGCTTTGACATGAGACTACGGCCAGACGCGCGCCGCTGAAATGCGTACTTTCCGTAGCTTCAGCTGACTGCAACTGCTCCACGTGACCAAGGCCTTATCGAAGGCCTTCAGGAGAATGTGACCATCACATCTACCGCGGCACGCGGGCCTCCCGCGACTGTGCCCTTGAACACCAGGTGGCTGCAGCGTGCGGGTGCCGGTACGCTGCCGCGACCCGCTCGTTGAGAGCTCGTGCCCTCGCATTACTCGTCGGCAGCCCGAAGGTCACTACCGAACCACCTGTCGTAAATTCGTTGATAGGTGCCGTCCTCACGCATCGCGGTCAATGCAGCGTTCACGGGTCGGCGCAACGGACTGCCGTCTGGGAAGACGAAACCAAGGACGCCACGGTTAAATTCTGGGCCCACCACCCTCACCAATCCCGTGCCCTCGTGCGTCTGGAAGTAGCGCAGGGCAGGGGCAGTCAACAGCACCGCATCGACCCTTCTCGCCAGTAGTGCCTGGTAGAGCTGTGGAACGCCGGAGAACTCCGTAACCTTGCAGTGGTGATCACGCAGATACCTGACGGAAGCGGAGCCCCCCAATGTGCCGACTTTCTGTCCTGGTAGATCCTCAGGACCGGCGATGGCCCCGCGGATCTGCTGGACCGTTAGCGAAGTAGTGAGCTGTGCGGTGTACAGAGCGACGAAAACCACAGCGGCGAACATCCAAAGCAGGGCGATCACCCGCGCGAGCCACTGGCGCGGCATCTGCTCCGCCTGAGCCAGCAGTGTCGAGGCAGACCAGTAAGCGGCAAAGAGGATACCTGGAAAATACCTCTCCGTTGGGAGGATGCCTTCTCTGTTCCGGCGTTCCAGCAGCCAGACCATGTGAGAGGGGATGAGTACAAGCAGCGAACCAATCCCCAGCCAAACCGCGGTTGTCTTCGAGAACAGCAGCCGTAATAGGTCCCTTAGCGGGTTCACCGTCACTCCTCTATCGGTGTCTCGCACCATGACCTGCTGACCGGCCTCCAAGATCGGGTACGAGAAGTCAAACTCGCGATCGCGCTCAACCGTTATGAAAACCGCCGAGACCGCCACATCGGCTTGTTTGGAGCGCAGCGCGTCGAAACCGGCACTGGGCGTCGATGCCTTCTCATACACCGAGTGCGCCTTCAATCGCGCAGCGATTTCGTTCCAGAGATCAACGCTGAAGCCGGTTAGCTCGTCACCCCGCTCAATGACGAAGGGTGGAGCGGTGAAGGTCTCCACACGTATGGTTCTTTGTGCATTAGGTGCGCCTATCGCTACCGCCGTGAGGTGCAGAAAGGCGACGCCTGCGAAGACTACGTGAAGCGGCCTTATACGAGCGGCGACCATAGACACTCGAATTCGCCGGTGGGGTTCATCTGCGTACGCGGTGAGTAAGCCTATCGGCCCAGTTGGTTTCAAACCCCGCGATTTGCGCTCAACAGGCCGGCGCGGCAGCCGGCCGCACATTCTTCCCCGCCTCGCAGCGCAATGGAATACCACGCGTTGTCAATGGGATTTCGGCGCTTCACCTGGACCGTATTCGGTGCCGGCGCGCTACGGCAGAGCAGTGATCGTCACCGCCGTCGTCGCGAAGGGTTTGGTGATCGTCACCGCATTGTTCTGGTCGCAGACGCCGCCGGCCGCATCACCGGCACCGGCAGACGACGGGCCACTGCTGGAACCCCAGTAGTTGTTGGTTGCCTGTAAGGTGACACTTGGGACGGGCGGCGCCGGCGGAAGGTGCGAACCTCCATCGAGCGCATAGGACTGCCAAACCGCGCCCATGTTGAGTACGCCGCAATGAGCGCTCGGGCCGGGGTCGTAATCGTAGGGAGGGCCGTACTCACCCAGCGACAGCACCGGGCGGTTGCGATCGTTGTTGAAGAAATTGTTCTGCTGCAAGCTGAGGCCGAAACTCGGTGTGCCTGCGTCGAGCCCGGTTACGATCCCCGGCCCTGCGTTGCCAATGGCCGAATTGTGCACGAAGGGCCCACTGCTGCCGACGCTCAAAAATCCGTACTGTGAATTGTCGCTTGCGAAGTTGTCCTTTGCAGGGCCAGCTTGCCGCAGGTAAAAACCGACACCGCCGTTGGTTGCGAAGTTGTGTATCGTCAAGACTTCACTGGCGGGGCCCAATGGGGTGCAATCGCCGCATATCTGTCCAGATTCAATATGAAAGCCTGTGCCCGCAGCACGCGTCACGTTATTCTGGATGAGAAACTGCACACTCTTGTGCGTGCTGGGTAGGCTAAAGGCGTTCCGCGAACGGATCCAGAATCCAGTTCCGTTATGGCTGGCCTGGTTCTGGTAAAGCCAGAAAACCCCGCCAAATCCCGGACAGGCCTGGGGAATATCCGGAGGACAATTAAGATGGTAATAGCCGGTAGGCCCGTATACCTCGAAGCCCGTCGAGTCCTTGAGATCGACGTTGCCCGCGATGACGACGCCCAACTTCGAGCCCTGCCAAGAATCCATGTACAGGGCCACTCCAATGGCATTGCCGCCGGTGATCGTGAAGCCACGGCCTACATAGCCAAAGGCGGCTCCATCCGCCGTGACCATTACCGTCGCGTTATAGGGCGGCAAGGACCCGCTGTCGATCACCGTCGCCGCAGCGCCACTGGTCGAGTAGACATGGACTGCCTTGTTGATGCACACGATACAGCCCGTACCTTCAAAGAGGCCAGCAAAGTCTGGCACCGTTGGCATTGGATGCTCATCACCGGGTCCTGTGAAGCCGACATCGCCATTCACATTGCCGTAATGGCCGGGACCTACCCAGATCGTATCGCCATCGGTCGCGTTCTCTATCGCCTGACTGATCGAGCGGCAGGGATTCGTGGGTGAGCCGCAGCCATTACTGTCCGTGCCGTGATTACTCACCCAAAGGCTCACGTTGGCGGCCGATGCCGCGTTACCGAGGGCGATTGCCATTAAAGCCAGAAGTGTGTGAACGCAATGCGATGCTGAGGTGCGCATTATCGTTTTCCTGTCGCGACCTTTGGCTGTTGCTAGGCTACGACCAGGAGCACGCCACTTATATGAGTACTTTCCGCAGCATCACTCACCTGCGGCTCTCCGAGCTGCTGGCAAGTGATTGTGGGGACGATGGTCGTGATTCAATCCGAAGGGTTGCCGGGCCCCTCGAGCGACAGAACAGAGCATGGCTTGATTTTGGCGGAGAGGGGGGAGGTTCGAACTCCCGAGGCCCGTGAAGGGCTGCCGGTTTTCAAGTCTTGCTGGACGCAAAGTGACGCACTAGAGATTCACTGAAACACACTTTGCTGGCACTCGAAGGGTCAATTTCGTTTATTCCACCAGCTCGCTCGATCAATGACTTTTCTTTCAAAGTTGCTGGCCACCCTTCGGGGGCTGCCCAAAGCGCTGTCGCTGCGATGCGACACATTATCGTTAAGCAGGTGCCTCTCCCTATCGAGGCGGACTCGTGATAAGACAAGTCGCGCTTTGCATCGAATGCAAGCTGGGTTAGTAGAATGGCGCCGATGGTCATAGGCTTCTGATTGCCGATTGCGGCGCTTACCTCGAAACGGGCGGAAGAGCCTTGGCAGATCGAGCGAACTACATTCCGACATTGGATGGGCTGCGTGCCGTCGCGATCGCGATGGTCATGATCTCGCACGCCACTCACTTCTCTCATTCCATCCTGGACCCCGGCTATATCGGGGTGATGATTTTCTTCGCGCTGAGCGGCTATCTGATCACGACACATCTGCTGCACGAACAGGATGCGAGCGGCCGAATTTCGTTGCGCAGCTTCTACTGGCGGCGGGCGTTTCGGATTCTTCCCGCGGCCGTCCTTTTTCTCGGTGTGCTTGCCGCCCTGTCCAGCGCCGGTCTTGTCATCTGCGGATGGCGTGCGATTCGGCCCGCCCTCCTGTTCTACGCAAATTATGCGGACGAGCACCACAGGTGGGCCGTAGGTCACTTCTGGTCGCTTTCGGTTGAGGAGCATTTCTATTTCGTCTGGCCCGCTCTGCTCGTCGCCTTTGGAGTTACGCGAGGTTGGATCACGGCAGCTATCGTCGCGGTCGCCATCAGTGCCCTGCGCCTTCTGGTGGATCGTGGGTATGTCTTCCAGGCTGTGTTCCAAGACACCGCACACGGCAATTATCACTCCGACCTGTTCACGGACGTCATTCTGTGGGGATGTGTCCTCGCGTTTTATCTGCACCGCTCGCGGCGTCCTGCGCCAAGCTCAGTAGTCTCGACTGCTCTGGCGATCGCTGCCATGGCATTGCTGGTCATGCCAACTACCGCGAACCTGCATCTCCCGAAGGTCGTCAGGAACTTGTTGCCGGCGATTTTGCTGTGTGCCGTCGTTACGGCACCCCGGGCTCCGATCGGACGGTTCCTCGAGCTGCCGCCGGTGCGCTACATCGGCAGAGTGTCGTACAGTCTTTATCTCTGGCAGCAGCTCTTTCTGGCAGACCCGGAGCGGCGCCTGCCCCTGCCCGTCGCTGTGGTGCTCATGTGCATTTGTGCCGTTCTGAGTTACGAGCTAATAGAGCGGCCCGCGATCCGCTTTGGCCATCGCCTGTGGCAGCGATGGCGGCCCGTCCCAATTGCAGAAACGATCGCACGCTAGTTTGGGGCTAGACCGCGCGTGGTCAACGCCGGTCGACACACGATGCTGGTGTCCGCCGCATGCTGCAACCAACCGCAGCCGCTTGCGCCGGCGCGCTACGGCAAAAGCAGTGATCGATCATCGCCGCCGTCGCGAGGGATTTGGTGATCGTCACCGCATCGTTCTTCTCACGTTCGCGGCCGCTGCCGTGTTAGCGAGCGCGATCGTCAGTGAAGTCAGAAGCGTGTAAACCCAAATCGAAACTGCGGTGCGCACTTCCGTACCCTTCCGCGAGAACCTGTGCGCGCTCGGCTACGGCCAGGCTTGCGCCGCTCGTATGAGTACTTTACGCAGCATCCGCGCCCGCGACTGCTCGACGCGACCGCGATTCAAACCCCGGGGTTTGACGCACGCCGCGAGCGAGTAGGTTGGCGGATAGGGGCGGTCCACCAACCGCGGCTGATCGACGGCGGGCGATTCCGCCGTCGCATGACCGCGCCTGCCAGCAACACGTCATCCGGCTCGCGCCAGCGCTTGCGATTCCCCTGAAGAGGCCTTCGTAAGCGGGTTCATCTCCACCAAGTGCAACATGGGTGTGGTTGGAACGGGATACGCGGCGGCGCCAAAAACCTCCACGATTGCTCGGTTGGTGTCGAAGTACACCTGCCAGTAATGCTCGTTGTCGCAGTAAGGCCTGACGCACAGCCTGGGACCCTCGGCCGTAAACTCGAGCAAGTCGATCACCGGCGGCGGATCGCTGCGCACGTTGGGAATCTGCGCCACCACGGCCCGCAAGCGCACCATCGCGTCCTTTGGATCAACGGTGTTGGCGACCTTGGCGACGCAGTCGACGCGACGATACTCCTGAGCAGAAAAATTCTTGATGGTGTCGGAGAACACCTTGTTATTGCCAACGATCGTAGCCACGTTGTCGGGCGTTATGATCGTTGTGCCAAACAGCCCCATCTCTTTGACGGTGCCTTCGATGCCGCCAGCGGATACGTAGTCGCCAACCTTGAAAGGCCTCAGGATCTGCATGAACAAGCCTGCCGCGAAGTGGGCCAGCAGGCCGCCCCAGGCGGTGCCGATGGCCAAACCAATGCCCGCGAGGAGAGCAGCAAAGGAAGTTGTTTGAACGCCAAGGTAGCCGAAAATCCCCAGAACCAAACCGATGGTGAGCAATACAGACAAGATGGAAGTGACATAACGACTAGTCGTTGCGTCGATTCTCCCGCCGCGGACAATGGCTCTGCTGACGACTCCCATCAGCAGCGAAATAATGCGGCGACCGATGATCCAAAGCGCCAGCGACGCTGCGAGCTTGATGGCCAAGTTGACGCCATCCGTGAGCAAGTAGTTCTCTATTGCATCAATAGACACGTTCATAGGTTCTCCTTATGCGCGGCACACTGAGGATTCATTGCCCCGCCTCCGGTGGAAAGACCTCTCAGCCTCTTCGGGTGCTCGGCCGATGGATAAGAAGGCGGGGCAATTCTGGCGATGATCCCAGATCGCTCGTGCGCCACGCGTAATACTTAGGGCCTATAGCGCCGGCATTAGCTGCGGCGCACAACGGATGGAGGGAGGCCTTCGGAGCGACGTTCGTGTCTCCATGGATCGAACCCTGGCCGACGCAGCAGTCAGTGAACAGGGCGCGACGCCCGACCGAGCGCTGACGCCACAATCAACACCGCCAGGACCAGGTGTACCGGTACCGCGAGGGCAATGAATGCAAGATTGCCTTGGTACAAACCGGGCAGCCTACGGATGATCAGGCTGATCAGCGCGGCGACTGCAATCAAAGTGGCCAGCCAGCAGGCGACTCGCGGCGCCCGCCACCACACCACCGGTAGAATCAGGCACAGGGGATTGAGTAGCAGCAGGTTCTCGTTATCCCAAGCGGCCCAGTGGTCGCTCAACCCCCATAGCCCAGTCAGCACGAGGCCACTGAATCCACAGATCAGCCACCACGCGACAGCCAGTAGTGCAAAAGAGGCCCACTGAAGACGACCTTTCCGGCGCGCGAGCCACAGCAGCAGCGCGGCTAATCCCACGCTGGCGGCCAGGAAAGGCAAGCGAAGCTCGAGCGGTGCTGCAGGCGCCGGCGGCAGTTTCCCGGCCAGCACGAGTTCTTCGTCCCTCACCAGCGGGAGGGTGTGGCCATTCGTATCACGCACCGCTACAGCGCGCAGCGCGTGGCTCAGCACCTCAGGGACGAAGCTCTCCTGCCACAGGCTCAGCGGGCGGTCGGCGTTCGGACCGAGCCCCATGTCCATGCCGAGTGCGAACCAAGAATCGGGCGAGATCAGACGAACGGCGTCAAAGCGATATGTGTGAGGCGCCGGCCGGCGCGCAAGCTGGCGTTCGAGGGCACCGCCCAGTGCTCGATTCAGAGCATCGCGCACTTTGGTCGAGCAATTGTTGAGGAAGTAGTCGTATCGGTAGTCCGCATTTTGCGGCTGCGCATTCCACGCGAGGAACGCGGCCAGTTGCCGGGCTTGCTCCGGCGTCAGGTTGAGCATCTGTAGGGTGACTGAGCGACCCTCGGCCACGTACGCCGCGAGATCTGCGTCGAGAGGTTCGGCCACGAGACGGTAATGCATGTGTCCCAGCGCGAAATTGCGCAGGAAGTGTTGCTCCTTGAAATCAAACACACCGTAGTTGTAGGCGATCCTTGCGCCGGCGGCTGGATCATCAACGATGACAGCGTTGTGCCCGAATCGCTCCCAGTAGAGCCGACCAGGGCCGAAGGTCGCCAGCGCCACTTTCGGTGCACTCAGCTGATCGGCGGTGAGTGTGACTTGCCGAACCTCTGCACGACTCTGGTACAAAATCGCCTTCGGCGAAAGGAAAGACCCCTCGCCGCCGCCAACAAAAGCCGAGAGAGTCGCGGCAATGATGAGAAAGCCCAGCACGCGGCGCAGTGAATTCAGAGCATGAGACCAACCTGCGAAATCCGGAGCGTCAGGCATTACGGGCGAGCGGCTGCTATTGGCCGAGGCTGGCGGAGGAGGGTCGACGCCTTGCGGGAGCGTGTGCGCTTCATAGGTGTACTATCCTCATAGGCTATCCATCTGCCAACTGAGCGAGGATGAGCTGACATCCATGAGGGGACTCGTTGAAGCAATGCCGCAAGAAGGATGAGCACGGTTATTGCGAAGAACGCCACAGAGATGACTCGATCCGGCCACTCGACGCTTACAGTGTCATTTTGGCGGTCGCCCAAAGCGCATTTCAAGCCCCTCTCAAGCGCCCGAGATCTCCCGTACTCCGCGAACGTGGCCAACAAGGTAATCAACGCGACATTTCGCAATGAACCAGGTGGGAAGTACGCGAAGGCCGCCACGCCTGGCGCGCAGGCCGATAGATGGACGAGTAACCGAACGACGACGGAATTTGCCCACATGCGGGCAGGAGAAACCGACTACCGAATGACCGATGTCTTCGAGCAGCGAACGCTGCGCAGTCTGTTTCGAGTCGCACTCTTCTACCTCGTCTCGTCGCTCGCAGTTGCGGCCAATCACTACAGCGTGAAGGATCTCGGGACGATGAGCCTAGAGCAGAGTGTCGCAACTGGAATTGATCCTGCAGGCACGGTGACCGGGGTCGCGATCACAAACAAGCTGCTCGGCATTGGGGACGTGCACCCCTTCGTGTGGTCAACAGGCGCGCGCATCGGGGTGACTGCTGGCCTGATTGCAGCATCCACCGCGTCCGGGTCGATGCCGACGGGACGGGAAAGTCGTGCATGCGTTTATTTGGAAGGACGGGACCATGCAAGACCTGAATGAACTGCTGGAGGGCCCGCTGGCACAGTTCGTCACATTGAATGACGCCAGCGGGTTCAATGACGCCGGCGCCATCGCCGGAACCGGTAAGGATTCACGCTATAAGAGCGTGCACGCGTACCTGCTGACACCCGTGAACTGACGCCGAGCTGTTCTCGGCCCCTAACCCGCTGTTGACGCTGGCGGACTCGGACTGGCCCCAATTGGACTTGGTCGCAAGAGGGAATGCGTAGGCGGGCACCCAAGCATACTTGAAGCGTGCACCTGGCGCGCGGCCGCACATGTCCGTCGACCAGAATGCTCCTTTGAGCGAGTTCCAACGGCTCGCGCCGCAGATTCCAGTGTTTCGGGTGCAGTGCCGATGAGCCAGCCGGTCATTCCGTATCGCGTAGGGCAATGGCTTCCGTCCGATCATGCCTTTCTCAAACAATGGCTCGAAGCCATGATTGAGAAGACACGCTCCGAGCGGAAGTCCCTGCATCCCGTAATCGCGGACTTCCAGGAACTGATCGAGACTGATGCCGAGATCTTCATGCTCTTCAGCCAGATGTTCGAGCAGGTGCCACGACGGCCACCTTACGACAAAGATCCGACCGGCAAACGACAGGTGCGCGATTACCGGCACATGCTGCAACTGCTGAACACGATCCTGACCCATGCTCCGGAGTTCGACCAGACGGGACTGGTCGGCTGCCCTATTAACACGATCTTCGACTGGCCGATGGGTACGGCCGCCGGGATGGGGGCGTTCCTCAATGAGCGGGTGAACGATCAGCTGCAGAAGGTGCTGAACGCTTGGGCGCGATTCCTGAACTCGGGCGACTCGACTTACGTCTTGAACGAGCATCCGCACAAGGGGTGGCTCGGCAGCGACGCCCTCAAAGCCATGCCGGACTTTGAGCGCGAGTTCGTCCGCGATCGGACGCGGCCCCACTCGGGATTTCGCTCATGGGACGACTTCTTTACTCGTGAGTTCCGCCCCGGAGCGCGTCCGGTCGCCGACTCTGGCGATGACGCGATCGTAGTCAACGCGTGCGAATCTGCCCCCTACCGGATTGCGCGTCATGTCGGCTATCGTGAGACGTTCTGGATTAAGTCCCAGCCGTACTCCATCGTACACATGCTGGCGAACGATCCCCTCGCCCCACTTTTCGCCGGGGGAATTTGGCGGAGAGGGGGAGATTCGAACTCCCGAGCCCCGTGAAGGGCTGCCGGTTTTCAAGACCGGTGCAATCAACCGCTCTGCCACCTCTCCGTCTTTAGAAGCGTCAGAGACTTGCACCCTATTTTGCCTGACTCGGTTGTCACTTTCAGGGGCCCATGTTTTCGTTTTGTTTCCCCCTGGCAGCCGCATTTGGCCGGGCTTCACCTCCGAGGACTTTGGCGATCCTGGTGAGCCGCGCCCGGCGATGAGCGCATACGGTGCGGGAAGGAGAGAACGTGTCTTGACGTTCTGCGCAACGGCAGACCGCAAGCAGACTCAGGAGCGCACGAGTTTGTTGATGTGGACCGCGATACCACGGTGTGCCGCTGGCACCATGGCGAATGCATTCACCAGCTCGGGGACAGGACGCTCTATTTCTGCGGCCCTGCCAGAATGGCTGCGCCGTCGGAAAAGCGCCTCAGTGGTCTAGGAGATGCGACACCAGGACAAGCGCAAACACGAGTAGCCCGATAACGATCAAGCTAGTGGGCCCGGTTACGCAGCCTGCCCAAACGGCCTTGATAACACCCACTGTCTTCTCCTCGATGTGCCGCCTTCTCTGGCTTGGCAACAACCCAACGCCGAACTAACGCTCTTGGTTCCTCACTGAGGCCGATTTGCGCGGGTTCTCAACCAGAACGGTCGCCTCTAAGTGCTTGATCCGGCGCAGCGTAACTGCTGTACGCCTAGTGGTGGGTGCGCTCTAGCTATGCCGTGGGATCGGCGTAACATCGGGATGCGGGTTAGTAACAGCTCATGTCCGAGAGAGCCCCGCTGAGGTCATAGCCTCATGGTCGCTGCAACTCTGCAAGCGAGTCTCTGGCAGCGATTCTTCTCGTGTCAGATTCGCCGCGGGGGCAAGCTTATGCCTCACGGTCCACGCACTTCTGACGCTGACCTTCGATCGATGGCGCGCAAGCGCATTGCCGACGGGCGCTTGCCGGTCATCTTTCCGAACTCAATAGAAGCGAGCTACGGCTCGGGCAAGACCTGTCGTCTGTGCGAGCAAACGATTCAGAGTCAGCACATCGAGTACCAAGCCAAAAATCCTCTAAACGGTCATCCGCTTTCCTTCCACTTGGCGTGTCACGCGATCTGGCAGCTCGAGTGTCGGGCATGCGACCTCGCGCAGGATGGTCACGCCGCTGTGAAGGGCCATGCTGACCGCCAGCCAGACCCAATTGATTGCCATCTCTAGCTTATTCGCCGACGTGCAGCCTCGATAGGCGGTAGCCGCAAAGGAACGCGCCCGCGCTGTCCGGGAAGCGTGCCGTATACTGAAATGCATTCGCAGCCAGCCGGAAGCACCCAGTCAGTGACTACCTTCGACGCCGCCATCGTCGGCACTGGCCAAGCGGGGCCCGCTCTAGCCGCGCGCCTGTCCACGGTCGGCATGAAGGTCGCTGTCATCGAGCGGCACAAGTTCGGCGGCACCTGTGTGAACGATGGTTGCACGCCCACCAAGGCCATGGTGGCGAGCGCTTATGCCATGCACCTGGCACGGCGTGCTGCCGACTACGGTGTCGCGCTGGCCGCAGCGCCACGCGCCGATATGAAGCGCATCAAGGCCCGCAAGGATGCCATCGTCCGCAACTCCAGTGAGAGCGTCGAGAGCTGGATGCGAGGACTGCGCAACGCGCAGGTGTACCGCGGCCAGGCCCGCTTCACGGGCAGCAACACACTACAGGTGAACGATGAGCGAATCACGGCCGAGCGTATCTTTCTGGATGTCGGAGGGCGCCCGCGCATTCCAAATTGGCCGGGCATTGGCGGCGTGCCCTGCCTGACGAATGTGACGATGATGGATCTGGATCATCTTCCCGAACATCTGATCGTGATCGGCGGCAGCTATGTTGGGCTGGAGTTCGCCCAAATGATGAGCCGCTTTGGCAGTCGCGTCACGGTCATCGAAATGGGTTCGCGCCTGGTGCCGCGCGAGGACGAGGATGTGTCGCTCTGCATCCAGCAGTTCCTGTGCGCCGAGGGCATCAACGTGCGCCTCAGCGCCGAATGTCTGAGCGTGCAGTGCGAGCCCGGCGGACTATCGGTCGGTCTCAAGTGCAGCGAGGGTGCCACTCGCGAGTACGGCACCGAGCTGCTACTCGCCGTGGGCCGGGTGCCTAACACTGATGACCTTGGACTGGATGCCGCGGGCATCGAGGTCGATCACCAGGGCTATATCCAGGTGGACGAAAGCCTACGGACGACCAATCCGAGCGTGTGGGCGCTTGGGGATTGCAATGGCAAGGGTGCGTTCACGCACACGGCCTACAACGACTATGAAATCGTCGCTGACAACCTCACTGCCAACGCCGCGCGCCGCTACACCGATCGCATACCTGTGTACGCACTCTTTACCGATCCACCCCTCGGGCGAGTCGGCATGAACGAAACCGAGATCAGGCGCTCAGGCCTGGCGGCTTTGGTAGGTACCCGACCGATGACACGCGTCGCGCGCGCCGTGGAGAAAGGGGAAACTCAGGGCTTTCTAAAGATCCACGTCGAGCAGGACTCGAAACGCATTCTCGGAGCCTCGCTCCTCGGTACAGGCGCGGACGAAGCGGTGCATTCGCTCATCGATGCAGTCTATGCAAAGATGCCCTACACCGAATTTCAGCATCACGTGCGCATTCATCCCACCGTGAGCGAACTGCTGCCGACAGTCCTTGAGAGCCTCGCACCGCTCTAGCACTCTTGCGTGCGAGCCTTACCAACGGCGTGCACCCAACTTCAGGGCCGACTGCCGGATGAAGTTGCAGACAAAATCGTCCAGATTGGGTCCAGCTTTGGAGAGCTCGCGCGCCGTGCTGTTCTCGAGTGCCTGCAGCCCCGGCTTGATCACGTCGATCACCAGAAAGACGATGCCGGAGCGAGTCTCGCATCGCACGGACGCGTGCATGCCGGACTGGCGCGCCAGAGTTTCGGCCACGAGGTTCAGACGTTCCAGCTCTTGAGGGTCCATCTGACCGTAAGCTCTCTCCCCAAGGCCGCCTACGCTACTCCGAGTCGCGGGCTTTTGCTCACCCCTTCGCCGCGCGCAGCTGCGCGCTCACGTACTCCTTTGCCTTCCTGCAGGCGCTTTCCATCGGCTCACCGAATGCGAGGTGCGCAGCGATTGCGGACGCGAGCGCGCAGCCGGTACCGCGCTGCGTGGCATCGAGCCGCGGGCCGACGATGCGCGTGACTCCGCCAGCCGCGACGAGCAGATCGACCGCGTCCGGACCGGAGGCATGGCCGCCCTTCAACAGGATCCATCGGGGACCGAAAGCGAGCAGCCGCTGCGCCTGCGCGCTGAGGGCAGACTCATCGATTGCGGGCGCTTCGTCCAGCAGAGCGGCGGCCTCGTTCGTATTGGGCGTTGCGACGGTCGCACGCGGCATGAGCTGCTCTCGCAATACCTCACGCCCCGCGGCATCGAGGAGCACGCCCCCGGAGGAGGACAGGAGCACGGGATCGAGCACGATAGGCGCCGCAGCGTTCATGTGCCGCAAGCTGTCGACCACGGCCTTGACGATTTCGCGGGTGCCGAGCATGCCGATCTTCACGGCGGCTATCCGCCGGTTGGCGAGCGCCGCAGCAATCTGTGCGCGTACCGTCTCCGGAGGCACGGGATGCACGGCCGTGACACGCGTGTCCGTTTGCGCCGTAACCGCGGTAACTGCGCAGAGCGCATCGCAGCCGAAGTGCGTGAGCACCTGAACGTCCCGGATGAGCCCTGCCCCGCCGCTCGAGTCCGATCCCGCGATGACGAGCACGGCGGGCCGGCTGTCGCTCCCCCGGCTCATCGCTGTCGAGGCCTCCCGAAGACTCACTCGCCGAGCGCGACCAGTGCCACGTTGTCGTGGCCTCGACGCTGCAATGCGCGCGCGGCGCGCCATGCGCGTACTCCCGTACGACAGCACAGCACGATGCGCGGGCGCGCCGCAAAACTCCCTTCGCCGCGCTCGATCTGATCGACCTGCACGCGCAGCGCCCCGGCGAACGGCGACGCGGGCGCCTCTGCGAGACTGCGCAGGTCGACCACCATGTCTGCATCGCTCACATCACCCACTGCGATGAATGCAAGCTCGCGGCCTTCAGGCTCATCCGCCCCCGTGAATGCAAAGCCACCGAAGCGCAAAGTCCGCAGATCAACAGTCACGAGCTGACCGAGGACCGAGGGCTGCACGTCGAGCAGCAACGCGAGCACCAAATGCGCCTGCAGTGTTCCCATCACGCCGACGGCGGTTCCGAGCACTCCGGACTCGGCGCACGATCCGGCGCGGCGCGGCATCTCCGGAAACACGGCGCGGTAGCTCGGGCCACCGCCACAGAAGGCGCCCACATAGCCCGCGAGCCCTAGCACGGAGGAGCTGACGAGAGGCTTGCCGGCATCTCGGCACGCATCGCTCAGCACGTAAGTGACCGCAAAGCTGTCAGCCGCATCGACGCTCACATCCGCTACGCTCACGAGCCGCGCCGCGTTCTGCGGCGTCAGGCGTTCACCGACGCTTTCGATGCGCAGCTCAGGATTTATCTGGAGCAGCGCCTCACGCGCTGCGACAACCTTCAGCTTCCCCAGATCACCCATGCGGTAGAGCGGCTGGCGGTGCAGATTAGTCTCCTCGACGAGGTCGTGATCGACGATCACGAGCCGCCCGACACCAGCTGCACACAGGTACGGGAGTACGGCGCAGCCGAGACCTCCCGCACCGACGATGAGCACGGAGGCACCCGCCAGGCGCTCCTGACCCTCGGGTCCCACCTCGGGCAGCACTATCTGGCGCGCATAACGATGCGTCATCGTGCGAGCCTTCGCATGCGAACGCGCGAGGCATGCATCTCGCTCGCCTCCGCGAGCCACGCACTTGCGCGCGTCTCGGGATCCTGATGTCTGACGATATCGGTGACCACTGCAGCCACGTCCGCGCCGGCCTCGAGTACGCCCGCGAGACGCTCGAGCGTCAGTCCACCGATCGCCACCAGCGGGACCGAGCCGACGCGCCATTTCCACTCCGCGATCCGCTCGAGCCCCTGCGGCGACCAGGGCATCACCTTGAGCAGCGTCGGATAAATTGGACCGAGTGCCACGTAATCGGGTCGCAGCGAGAGCGCACGCTCTAGCTCATCGTAGCTGTGCGTGCTGATGCCGATACGGACATAGCACTGGCGCAGAGCGGCGATATCCGCGTGATCGAGATCACCCTGTCCCAGATGCACGAAATCGCACCCCTCCTCCAGGGCGAGCTGCCAGTAATCGTTGACGACCAGCTGCGCGCCGTGGGCTGCGCAGAGCGACTTGGCTGCACGAATCTCGCGCCGGACCTCATCGAGCGGCCGCTCCTTCACGCGCAGCTGCACCAGCCGCACGCCAAGCGGCAGCAGCCGGCCCACCCAGCGCGCGCTGTCGACGATCGGATAGACGCGTGCGAGTCTCATCAGATGACTCTCATTGAACGAGTCTCATCGAACGAGTCTCATCGTGCGAGGAATGCCTTGCCGACGACTGGGGTGGAAGGAACCGCAAGATCGCGTGGCTCCATCGGGCCTGCGAGGCGGGCAGCGCGGCCAGCCTCCACCGCCTGCGCGAACGCCCGTGCCATCTGCACGGGATCACGCGCCTCGGCGACAGCGGTATTGATGAGCACGGCATCGAAGCCGAGCTCGAGCGCCTGAGCGGCGTGTGAAGGAACGCCGATTCCGGCATCGATGATCAGCGGCACCTCCGGAAAGTGACCCCGCAAGGCGGTGAGCCCAAAGAGATTGTTGAGACCGCGTCCGGAGCCTATCGGTGCACCCCAGGGCATGAGTACGCGACAGCCGGCATGCAGCAGCCGCTCGGCTACCACCAGGTCCTCGGTCGTGTAGGGGAATACCTGAAAGCCCTCGCTGCACAGCACGCGTGCTGCCTCGACCGTGCCGAAGACATCGGGCTGCAGTGTGTCCTCCTCGCCGATCACCTCCAGCTTGATCCAGGAGGTGGCGAACACCTCCCGCGCCATGTGCGCGGTGGTGACGGCCTCCTTCACGGAATGACAGCCGGCGGTGTTCGGCAGTACGCGCACTGCGAACCCCCGAATGATCGACCAGAAGCCCTGACCCGCGCGCTCGCCGCTCGCTTCACGGCGCAGGGACACGGTCACGACCTCGACGCGCGCGCCCTGGACTGCATCGACCAGCACCTGCGGCGAGGGATAGCGCGCAGTGCCGAGGAGCAGCCGCGAACGCAGCTCAGTGTCATAAAGCGTGAAGTGCGTTCCGGGCGTCACCTGGGCCGATGCCATTGTCAGCCTCCTTGCATCGGTGCAAGCACCTCGAGCTGATCACCCTCGGTCAGCGTGGCGCTCGGGCGCGATCCGATCGGCACGAACTCTCCGTTCACCGCGGTGGCGACGACTGCTTCGCCATAGCCGAGCTCCTGCAGCACCGAGCCGAGAGTGACGGCGCTCGTCTCACGCCAAGCACCGTTGACGCGGATTCTCATCGAGCATTACCTCCGGGAAAAACTGATCGTGCAGCACGACATCGGCGGCCCTGCGCGCGAGCGCCGGCGCGAGCAGGAAGCCGTGCCGGTAGAGTCCATTCACGTACAACGTGCCGTGCTCACGGCAGATCCGCGGCAAATTGTCGGCAAAGGCCGGACGCACTCCGGTACCGATCTCGACGATCTCGGCGTCGCCGAACGCAGGATGCACCGCATAGGCAGCGTTCAGCAGCTCGAGCATCGAGCGGGCACTGATGCGGCCCGCCGAGTCACTCTCGATCATGGTCGCACCGACCATGAACAGTCCGTCACCGCGCGGCACGATGTACAGCGGCAGGCGCGGATGCAGCACGCGAACGGGCCTGGAAAGGCAAACCTCGCGCGTCCGCAGCAACAGCATCTCCCCCGTGACGCCGCGAAGCCCCGTGAGGACATCTCTGGCGGCGAGCCCGGTGCAGCGGATCACGCGCACATCCCGCGCCGCGCCGACCTCCGCAGGCGCCCCATCCACGCCGAATCGCACGCGTCCCCCGAGCTCCTCGAGGCGCTTCGCGAGGGCGCCGAGCGCGGCGCGCGGATCCAGATGCGCCTCATCCGCAAAGAACAGGGCGCGCGCAAAGCGCCCCGCAAGATCCGGTTCGAGTGCTGCGATCGCGGCGCTCTCGAGCCACTCAAAGTGCTCCGTACGGCCCGCGAAGCGCCGCAGCTCGCGCACGTCGCGCTCGTGCGCGACGACCAGGCTGCCCTGCTGCTCGGTGCCTGCAAAGTGCGCGCGCCACCAGCCGATACCCTCAGCACCAAGCTGGGCGACCAGGGGCTCTGCACGCTCGCGCTCACACCACGGCGCAAGCATGCCGCCGGCGTACCACGAGCAGCCCGCAGCTCCGAGCTGCGCGCCGCGCTCGAGCACCTCGACCGCCTCGCCACGCTCAGCGAGCTCCACAGCGCAGGTCAGGCCCGCAACGCCCGCACCGATGATGCGCACGTGCATCGTCGGACTCAATCCGGCCGCGCGCTGGCGGTAGCGTCCGCGGCGAGTGGCTGCGGTGCGGGCACGTAGATCTCGCTCCCCGCATCGCGGAATTTCTGCGCCATCTGCTCGAGACCCTGCTGGCGCGCCTCCGCGCGTACCTCGTGCGAGATGCGCATGGAGCAGAACTTCGGTCCGCACATGGAGCAGAAGTGCGCGACCTTATGGCCTTCCTTCGGCAAGGTCTCGTCATGGAAAGCGCAGGCCGTATCGGGATCGAGCGATAGATTGAATTGATCCTCCCAGCGAAAGTCGAAGCGCGCCCGCGACAGCGCGTCGTCGCGCTCGCGCGCGCTCGGATGGCCCTTCGCGAGGTCCGCTGCATGCGCGGCGATCTTGTAAGTGATGACTCCGGTCTTCACATCGTTGCGATCCGGAAGTCCCAGATGCTCCTTCGGCGTTACATAGCAGAGCATCGCCGTGCCGAACCAGCCGATCATCGCCGCGCCGATCGCCGAGGTGATGTGGTCGTATCCGGGGGCAATGTCGGTCGTTAGGGGCCCAAGCGTGTAGAAAGGAGCCTCGCCGCAGGTGGCGAGCTGCTTGTCCATGTTGTCCTTGATCTTTTGCATCGGCACATGGCCAGGGCCCTCGATCATCACCTGGCAATCGCGCTCCCAGGCGATGCGCGTGAGCTCGCCGAGCGTCTCCAGCTCCGCGAACTGCGCCGCATCATTGGCATCGGCGATGGATCCGGGGCGCAAACCATCGCCCAGCGAGAAGCTCACATCGTATGCGCGGCAGATCTCGCAGATCTCCGCGAAGCGCTCGTACAGAAAGCTCTCGCGGTGGTGCGCCAGACACCACTTGGCCATGATCGAGCCGCCGCGCGAGACGATGCCGGTCACGCGGTTCACGGTGAGCGGCACGTAGTGCAGGCGCACGCCCGCGTGGATGGTGAAATAGTCGACGCCCTGCTCCGCCTGCTCGATGAGCGTATCGCGGAAGATCTCCCAGGTGAGATCCTCGGCGATGCCACCGACCTTCTCGAGCGCCTGATAGATCGGCACGGTGCCGCTCGGCACCGGAGCATTGCGCAGGATCCACTCGCGGATGGTGTGGATGTTGCGACCCGTGGAGAGGTCCATGACCGTGTCCGCACCCCAGCGGATCGCCCAGACCATCTTGTCGACCTCCTCCGCCATCGACGAGGTCACCGCGGAGTTGCCGATGTTGGCGTTGATCTTCACCAGGAAATTGCGACCGATGATCATCGGCTCGGATTCAGGATGGTTGATGTTGGCGGGAATGATGGCGCGACCCGCCGCGACCTCCGCACGCACGAACTCGGGCGTCACGTACGATGGAATGCTCGCACCCCACGAGTTGCCGTCCCCGGCGCGCGCTTCGGCACTCTTCTCGCGGCCGAGGTTCTCGCGTATGGCGATGAACTCCATCTCCGGGGTGACGATGCCGGCGCGCGCGTAAGCGAGCTGTGTCACGGCCTTGCCGGCGCGGGCGCGCAGCGGCCGCCGCTGCAGCGGAAAGTCCGGAGCGGCTCCCTTGGCCGAAGCCGCGCTGAGTCCATTGTCGAGCGCCAGCACCACGCGGCCCTCATAGGATTCGCAGTCGCCACGGCCGCGAATCCAGCTCTCGCGCAATCGCGCCAGTCCGCGCTCGATGCTGATCTTCACGGCCGGATCCGTGTAGGGGCCGGAGGAGTCGTAGACCGACAGTGGCGGCTCACCCGCGGAAGGGTGCAGCGCGATCTCGCGCAGCGGCACGCGCACATCCGCATGCAGAACGCCACGCTTGTAGATCTTGCGCGAAGCAGGCAGCGGCTGCGAGGCCACTTGCAGAGGAACGACGGCATTCATGGACACACTCCTGGGGACCTGGACCGCGGGTGACCCAGCGCGCTGCCGTCGAAAGGAAGTGAGTCGCTCACCCCAAAGGATGTAGTAGCTGGAACGACCCTGGTTGACTTTCCTACGCCAGCATTAACTGGATCAGGTTCTAAGGGTCGCCATGCTGCGCCTCGCGCGGTGATGGCCTCTCAGCCCCCTGCCGGGGCTCCCCTAGCGCGCGACAAAGTAGTCCTTGGCGCGCCGCCGGTCAACCAGGTCTCCCACGTTCAGGCTCGCGCTCGGACGTTCAGGCGCGCGCGCGCTCGCCTTCGAGTCTCACGGCGCACTCGCGCAGCAGCGCATGAAAGTGTGCAGACTCGGCCGCCGACAACGGCCCGAGCATGCCCTCCTCGGCACGCTGCACGGCACGATCGCAGCGGCGCAACAAGCTCGCGCCCTTCTGCGTCAAGCTCATGAGCACGATGCGTCCGTGCAGGGGGTCCGCACGGCGCATGACCAGACGGCGTGCCCCGAGGGCCTTGATGATCTCGTTCATCGCCTGGGGCGAGACGAGCGAGCGCCGCGCCAGCTGCGCATTCGACAGCGGGCCGCGCCCCTGCAGCACCGAGAGCGCGGTGAACTGCGCAACGGTGAGCCCGGAGCGCCCAACGGCGGTTGCGAGGCGCCGGCGCAGCGCGCGCTCGAGCCGCCCGACCCAGTAGGCAATGCGCGGCTGGGCCGCGCTCGGGGCAGCAGTTCGACGCTCGGGAGGAATCAAGGTTATCGCCTTCCTTTTGTGCACATCAAAGCCTATCATCCACCGAATATCAAGCTACTTGATATCACCAATGGGAGTGTGCCGATGGGTGGCTACGATAATCGCTGGCAGACGGTTCAAGTGGAGCTTGCCGAGGGCATCGCCTGGGTGACGCTCAACCGCCCGGCCAAGCGCAACGCCATGAGCCCGACCCTCAACAAGGAGATGGCCGAGGTGCTCGAAGCTGTCGAGCTCGACCCTGCGGCGCAGGTTCTCGTGCTCACCGGCGCCGGTGATGCATGGAGTGCCGGCATGGACCTCAAGGAATACTTCCGCGAGACCGACCAGGCCCCGGAGATCATGCAAGACAAGGTGCGGCGCGATGCCTCGTACTGGCAATGGCGCTTGCTGCGCATGTATGCGAAGCCCACCATCGCCATGGTGAACGGCTGGTGCTTCGGCGGTGCGTTCTCGCCCCTTGTCGCCTGCGATCTCGCCATCGCCGCGGACGACGCGGTCTTCGGTCTGTCGGAGATCAACTGGGGCATACCGCCAGGCAATCTGGTGAGCAAGGCATTGGCGGATACGGTGGGGCATCGGCGCGCGCTCTACTACATCATGACGGGCGAGACGTTCACCGGCATCGAGGCGGCGGCCATGGGGCTCGTGAATCAAAGCGTACCGCGGACCAAGCTCAAGGAGGAGACGCTCGCGCTTGCCAAGGTGCTGCAGCAGAAGAATCCCGTTGCGCTGCGCAATGCGAAGCATGGCTTCAAGCGCTGCCGTGAGCTCACCTGGGAGCAGGCCGAGGACTACCTGTACGCAAAAGTCGACCAGGCGACCTTCCGCGATCCAGAGAAGGGCCGGGCCGAGGGCCTCAAGCAGTTTCTCGACGACAAGACGATCCGCCCGGGCCTGCAGGGCTACAAGCGCGCAGGTCCCTAGGAGCGAGGCCTCAGTCGAAGAACGCCAGCGCCCGAAGCTCGATGCTCTCGCGGGGAATGACGACTGCGGGAGCGGCGGGATCCTCGAAGGCCGTGTGCGGCACGAAGCGCGCCCGGCCGTCTTGCGCCGAATCGTAGCAGCGGAACACGAGCACCTCATCGCGCCGCATGCGTGGCGCATAGAACCAGCGATGCGCGGGACTGTAGCGCACGTTGTAGATCTCGCCCGTGCGGTCCCTGTAGAGCAGATCCGTCGCGATGAGATCGCCGCTCCCTAGGCTGCGGGCATCGCAAAGCGCGAGCGGTGAGTCCTCGAGCGGCGCGCGTATCGGTCGCCACACATTGATGAGTGAGAACCTGCCGCGCAGCAACCCCTCGGCCTCGTCCGCGCACAGATCACGGACGCGCTGCGGTCCGGACTCCAGCGTGTAGTCGTTGTGGACGCGCGGCACGGGCTGGCGCGGCGCACCGGCGGTGCGGTCCTCCACGCCTTCGATGCGTCGTCGGATGGTGTGATCAAAGACCACCACGCGCGCCGCGCTCACCAGCTGCCCGACTAACTGCTCGACCTCCGGGTAATAGGTCGCGCGCAGCTCATCTTCCGCGTAGAAGTCGCGCACCGCGCTCGGCGCATCGCGCAGTGTGAAGCCTTCCTCCTCGAGCGACAGCTCCCCGACCGCCGGCCGCATGTCGCGGATCCGAACGCGATGCGACTCGTAACTGCTATTGCTGCGCGCCACGTTCGGCGGCGGATCGTACGTGTAGGTGTGCGGCTTCTCCGCCATGGGCACGATGTAGTTCAGCGCCGCCTCGACGTAAGGCAGTTGCTCGATATCGCTCGCACTTAAACTCACGCGGACCTCCCGCAGTTTCAGAATCTGCCGTTCTGCAGATCCTCGAAGGCGCGGCGCAACTCCTCGCGGGTGTTCATGACGAACGGACCATACCGGGCCACCGGCTCCTCGAGCGGCCGCCCGGCCACCAGGATGGCACGGCTCGTGGTCGCACCATCGGCACCGCCACGCCCCACCAGCTGGATCTGTTCCCCCTGGCCGAGCACGGCGAGCTCGTGTGCGCTCACGGTGGCCGCCGCGGTACCGGTCCCCACCCGCAGAGAGCCTTCGTACACGTAGACGAACGCGGCATGCGCGGCGGGCAGACTCTGCATGAACTCGGCACCGGGCGCGAGCTCCACGTCCAGATACAGCGGATCGGTCGCGGGCTGCACGATCGGGCCAGTCGTCTGCCCCACACGTCCGGCGATGACCTTCACATGCACGCCCTCGGAGGGCGCCGCGACCGGAATGCGCTCGGGCCCGAACTCCTGGTATTTCGGCGCTGTCATCTTGTCGCGCGCCGGGAGATTGAGCCAGAGTTGAAAGCCGCGCATGCGACCTTCCTGCTGCTCGGGCATTTCGGAGTGCAGAATGCCGCGGCCGGCAGTCATCCACTGCACGCTCCCCGGCACGAGCACCCCTTCATGACCATGGTTGTCGCGATGGCGCATGCGCCCATCGAGCATATAGGTCACGGTCTCGAAGCCCCGGTGCGGATGCTCCGGAAAGCCGGCGATGTAGTCGCCCGGGTTGTCGGTGCCGAACTCGTCGAGCAGCAAAAAGGGATCGAGCTCGGAGAGCTGCGGCTGCCCGATGACGCGCGTGAGCTTGACGCCTGCGCCATCGGAGGTAGGCATGCCGCGCACCACCTTACGCACGCTGCGCTGCGCGGCGGCCCCGGTGGGCTCACGAGCCTCGGATGCCTCGCTGCTCTGCTCAGCTTTCGATACCTTCCCGTTCACTGGAGCCTCCAATGGCACACCTCGCTCGGCGGCCTGTGTAAGACGCACTTTAGTGGCGGCTGCCATCGCAGCGTTCAAGCGCTGCTGGCGTCTCGCGGGGAGAGAGCGCCAGTCTCTCCGAGGGCACGAACGCCGCCAGCCATTAAGATATCTCATGGAACGATCTAGGATAAGATAGCCAATGTGGAACACATTGTTCCATTTATATAGCTAATAGAAGGCATGCAGCCGCTCGATGAGTTCTACTACTTCGCAAAGGTGATCGAGCATGGCGGCTATGCGAAGGCCGCCCGAGTGCTGCAGATCCCGAAGTCGCGCCTCTCGCGGCACGTGACTGCACTCGAGCTGCGTCTGGGTGTGCGTCTCGTCAACCGCTCCACACGGCGCTTCATGCTCACCGATGTCGGACACGAGGTCTATCGGCACGCCGTCGCCATGCTCGCAGAGGCCGACGCGGCACTTCAGGCAGCCGAGTTCGCACGCGCGGAGCCGCGCGGGCTGCTGCGGGTCGCCTGTCCGGTCGCGCTCGCGCAGAGCGCGCTCGCGCCGATCGTCCCGGACTTTCTGACCCATCACCCACGCGTGCGGCTGCTGCTGCATGTCAGCAATCGACGCGTCGATATCATCAACGAAGGCTTCGACGTGGCGCTGCGTGTGCGCGCTCACCCAAGTGGCGAGGATGGCCTCGTCATGCGCAGCTTCCGCGAGCTGCGCGAGTGCCTGGTCGCGAGCCGCGACTACTTGAACGGCAGCGGCCGCCCGCAGCGTCCGGAGCAGCTATCCGAGCACCAAACGCTCGGCTTTGCACCCGAGAGCGAGCGTCAGAGCTGGGAGCTGACCGGTCCACAGGCTGAAACGGTGCGCATCGAGCATGCACCGCGGCTCGTCTGTCACGATTTCGTGACGTTGCAAAAGGCCGTCCTCGCCGGGTTGGGCATCGCGCTGTTGCCGGAAAGCGTAGTGCGTGCCGACCTGGATGCGGGCAAGCTCGAGCGCGTGCTCCCGGCGTGGAATCTGCCGCAGGGCATCTGCCACCTCGTGTTCCCGAGCCGCCGGGGCATGCTCCCGGCAGTGCGTGCCTTCATCGACTTTCTGGCCGAACGGCTGCCCGAGGTCCTCTGAGGATGCACCAAGGCAAGGAGCCGGGCGCGCAGCCGGCTACGCCCCACTCATTCGTCATGCGACCGGCCACGCGCCGCGTTACGAGTTCAGCAACTCGCTCACCGCGCGATCAGCCTGGTTGATCGCTGAATCGGTGTAGGCGGCCGCCCCCGAATCAGAGTTGGCGATGGTGATGCGGCCGAAGCGGGCACGGCCGATGACATTCGGGCGTTGCCCTTCGGGCACTTCCGGATCAAACAGCGGGTTGTACTCCGGAGCATACCCGTGCGGCCAACGGTTCACCGTGATCGCCTCGATGTCGCGTGCCGGATCGAATCCACCGGCGCTCAGCGTACGCGCCAGTTGCTCGCGGATCTGATGCTCGAAGGTGGCAAAGGGTGTTGCGAGCAGCTCCGCCCGACCGGCCTTGTTCTGCTCGTGCTCGGGCAGCCCCGGTTTGCAAGGAGTGCGCAGCATGCGAATCAGGATCGGGTCCTCGGGCGCCACGATGCTGTGATATGCACCGATATCCACCTTGGGATTGAGCGCGAAGGCGGAGTGATAGCACCCCGGGGCATAAACCTGGTAAACGCCGAGCTTTGCGAAGGCCGTCCAGTTGCGCAATGCGACGCTCGTGTACACGAGCGGGGTTTTCACCAGCTGGTGGAGAGCTGCCTTCTGCGGCTCGGGCAACTCGGGACAGAGATAGGGAATCATCACGTTGTAGCACGCCAGCACGCAGCCCCTGCCCCGCACCTTGAAAGTCCGAGCGCCGCGCACGTAGGTCACTTCCACCTCACGCACACCCGCGGCAGGGGGCAGATTGCGCACGCGCACCGCGGTGCTGCTCAGGCGGATGCGCACCGCTGCGTCGGCGCGATCGAGGCGGCTGTAGTCCGCGCGCGCCATCACGATGTCCTTGGCCGAGTGGCCCGGAAGCGCCTCGGGAAGCAGCGAGCGCACGAGCAGCCGCGCAATGCTTGCGTTGCCATCGGGGAAGTGAAAGGTCGCCGAGCCTCCGGTGTCGATGTAGCCCGCGGGCGTGTAACCCATGCGCGCAATCGACCCCCGCGGCAGCCCCATGCCCTTGAAGCCTGGAAAGCCAAACGCCCAGCAGTCGAGCGCGGAGACCGCGTCGATGCCTACGCCCCACTCCCCGTGCGTGCGCGCCTGATAGAAATCGAGCGCGGCCGGCTCGACCTTGACGACATCGCGCAGATAGTCCCGATAGCTGATCCTCGAGAGCCTGAGTTTCTTGTCCGCAGCGCTCATGTCCGGCAGATAGTCGCCAGTACCCTCCTCGATACGGGCTATGTCCGCGCGCGCCCGCGCGGAGAGCGGAGCCGCCGCGAGCAACCGCTGCACCGGCATCGAGTCCACGCCCACGACCAGCTTGTCCTCGCCGAAGGTCTCACGATCAAAGAAGGCGCCCTTCTGCAATCCGTGGCGGTGATAGAACTGCTTATCCTCGCATTCCTGGCTGAACTGTCTCACGTCGATGCCGAGCTCGCGAATCAAACCGGCCGCTACCCGGCTATAAGGCCGCGGACTGTCGATCTCGAGCGTGCCGCCGTTCATGAGCTCCAGATGACCACCGAGCGAGAACTCGTTGCGCTTGGCATGGCCGCCGAAATCATCGTGATTGTCGAGAATCAGAACGCGGCTCGACTTTGCGGTACGGGCGCGAAAGAAATGCGCTGCGGACAGGCCGCTGATACCGGCGCCGACGACGATGAGGTCATAGGACTCGCCGGTGTCGAGCGCGCTCGCGAGCGCGCCGCCGTCGCGAAGCGCGTGCGCGGCTTCGAAGGAGCCCGGATGGCTGCCGCGCATCCCGGTGAGCCGCGGTGGGTAGTAGCCCGGCAGATCCTGCGGCGCATCCGCTGCAGGCGCGTCGCTCTGCGGCGCGCCGAGCGCAACGCCGGCGGCCGGCGCTGCGCAGACCTCTAGCAGCGAACCGCCGAGCGCCGTTGCACTACCGACGAGCACGCCCTGCACGAAGTCGCGCCGCGGGATGGGCCGATTCGCGCCCAGATCGGGGGTGCTGCCCGTCTTGCTCATCGCGTCACTGAGCAACTAGTAGTGGAAGATCGCCGTCACTCCCATGGTACGCGGCCGGAAAGTGAACGCCGTGAACAGACGGCTCTGCGTATTGGCTCCGTTGGGATCGGGATAGCCGGGATTGATGGACCACGCGTAGTTGGTCTGGACGTGTGTGTCCAGGAGGTTGTCGACGAAGGCGGAAACGTCCCAGCTGCCGAACTGCAATCCGGTGCGCAGGCTCAGGAAGTTGGTCGCGGGAAGCGTGAAGTTGGCTCCGTCGTACTGCAGAGTGTTTGGATCCTGCGACGGTGAGAACCACTTCGCGTGCGCCTCGTACTCGTCATCCGCGCGCACGTACGCTTCGTGTTCGTGAACGCTGAATCGGTACTCGAGACCGAGCGTGGCCGTGAACGGCGAGCCGGGCTGGCCGCTCACGCCCGCGATCGCATTGCCCTTGGCCGCGATGAGGCCGCTGCCGAACACGGCATCCTGGGTGTAGCGCGCATCGGTGTAGCCGAGAGCGAGCTCGGCAGTGAACGCCCGAGTGATGGCGATATCGGCCTGGATGTCACCGCCCCAGGCGAGCGCCTGCCCCAGATTGTCGATGAAGGAGATCTGGCAGATGGGCGGCACCACCGTCTGCTGAATGTTATTCCAGCGGATGTAGTAGATGCTGCTCGCGATCCGGATGCTATTCGAGAGGTTGTTCTTTGCCCCGATCTCGTAACTATTGACCGTATCGGAGTTGAAGGTCTCGGGCGCGCCGGACACGCCGAAGTTCTGGAAATCCGTGGCGCAGGCCGCGTACGGCACCGGATTGTTCGCGCCACCGGGGCGAAAGCCCTTGGCATAGCTTGCGTAGAGAAGATTGTTCGGATCGATCTGCCAGGAGATGCTCACCCTCGGGGTGAAGGCGTTCTCCCTGTGTGCGCCCTCACCGGTGGCCGGAGCCGCGAATAGCTGCGGGCCACCCGTGTACGTGAAGAAATCGTACTTGGTCCAGGAGTAGCGCACTCCGGCAGTCAGCTTCAGGCTCTCCAGCAGCGCATAGGTCGCCTCCCCGTAGAGCGCGTACTGCTTATCCGTCGCATGCGTCTGCAGAAAATAGGAATCCTGATCAAAGCCTGCGACGTAGGGAACCGGATTGCCGTCGGCATCGGTGAACACCTGGTCGTACGGCAACCCGGTGGTCGCCAGCGTGAGCGTGTTCAGCATCGGATCGTGGATCTGCTCGAGATACGTCTGGCGGTTCTCCGCAAAGAAGGCCCCCACCGTCCACACCAGGCGCGCATTTCGATCGGCCGACTGCAGGCGCAGCTCCTGGGTGATGTTCTCCTGACCGTTGTCCACGGTCGCGGGCGCGCGGTAGTCGGTCGCACCCGGCGGCAGATGCAATCCGGTGCCATCGAGCATCAGCGGCAAGTACAGTCCGAAGTCCGGCCCGAGGAATGTCTGAAAGAAGCCCAGGTTGTAGAGCGTGCCGTCGTAGCCGGTCTGCTCCTCACGATGATAGTACGAGGTGTTCGAGATGAAGCTCATGCCGGCGAAGTCACCCTGGATCTTGAGTGCCGGGAGGTAGAACTTGTCCGGGGTGATGCGCGGCGTGGGACTGCCCGTGACGAAGTGATCATTACCGGGGTCGGAGTAGATTGGCCAGTATTCCTCGGTCTGATGGCGCTCGCGATTCTGGTAGTAGATGCTCGGGGTCACCGTCCAGTTGTCCGTGATCGCCCACAGCGCGGCGAGCCGCGCGAGGAACGTCTCATCCCGATTCGCGTTCGGATCGACGAGCGCACCCGTGACCGGATCGACGCGATCGATATAGCCACCGTCGTAGCGGTACCAGACGGAGGCCCGCACGGCGAACTTGCCCTGCACCACGGGGCCCCCGGCCGCGACGCCCGCCTCGTAGCTCGGCTCACCACCCTCGGTGTATGAGACCTCGGTGCGACCGTAGATGGAGTTGCGGGCGAGGTCTGGCTGCGCCGTGATGTAACGCACCGTGCCGCCCTCGGAGCCTGCGCCGAACAAGGTGCCCTGCGGACCGCGCAGAATCTCGACGCGCTCGATGTCGAAGGTCTTCGGTAGCGCCTCATCGGGATTGAAAGCGAGCGCCCGCATCTGGATGGGGGTGTCATCGAGATAGATTCCCGTCGTCCCTGCACCGCCGCTCGATGCAATTCCGCGAATGGCGATGTTGTTGGTTCCAGAGGTATCGATGTTGACACCGGGCGTGAAGCGCGACACGTCGAGGATGTCTTTGATGCCGCGCTCGTCGAGGCTCTGCTGCGTCATGGCCGTGATGCTGATCGGCACCTTGCTGATGGCCTCCTCGTGGCGAGTGGCCGTTACGGTGACCTCCTGCAAGGGGGCCTCGGCGCCTTCGCCCGTCGCGGCGGGCTCCTGCGCCCAGACATGCGATGCTGCGAGCATCCCCAAGAAAGCCACGGAGGCAACGATCTGATTGCTGCGCATGCGCCCCCCAATTGTTGTTTGATCGGCTCGAGCCTGCCAGGCACGGATCGAAGAGCCCAAATTACCCGGGCGCGGGCACGAGAGCAAACACAGCCGCGGCGGCGTTGCGCACGCGCCACGCCGCCGGCGCAATTGCGCCGCGTCAGAGAGTCTTCCCGTCGCCTCGCAGCAGCTCGCGGCCGCCCATGTAAGGGCGCAGCGCGGCAGGGATGCTGACCGACGCATCCTCGTTCTGATAGTTCTCGAGCACCGCGATGAGCGTGCGGCCGACGGCGAGCGCGGAGCCGTTCAAGGTATGCACCGGCTCCGGCTTGCCGGTCGCCGGATTGCGCCAGCGCGCCTGCATGCGCCGCGCCTGGAACGCCTCGAAATTGCTGCACGAGGAGATCTCGCGATAGCGCTCCTGCGAGGGCATCCAGGCCTCCAGATCGTAGGTCTTGGCACTCGAGGCACCGATGTCGCCGGCGCAGAGCGCCACCCTGCGGTACGGAATCTCGAGCAGCTGCAGCACGCGCTCGGCGTGCCCGGTCAGCTCCTCGAGCGCCGCGTACGAGTCGCTCGGACGCACGATCTGCACGAGCTCGACCTTGTCGAACTGGTGATTGCGCATCATGCCGCGGGTGTCCTTGCCCGCAGCGCCCGCCTCGGAGCGAAAGCACGGCGTATGGCACACGAATCGCAACGGCAATTGCTCCGCCGGCAGGATCTGCTCGCGCACCAGATTGGTGACCGGCACTTCGGCGGTGGAAATGAGATAGAAGCCGTGCTCGCTCCTCACAGCGAACAGGTCCTGCTCGAACTTGGGCAACTGTCCCGTGCCGAGAAGCGCCGCGCTTCCCACCAGGTAGGGCACGTAGACCTCGGTGTAGCCATGCTCACGCGTGTGCAGATCGAGCATGAACTGCCCGAGCGCGCGGTGCAGATGCGCGATCTCGCCGCGCATCACGACGAAGCGCGCCCCCGACAGGCGCGCCGCGGCCTCGAAGTCGAGCCCGCCCAGGTGCTCGCCGATCTCGACGTGATCGCGCGCCTTAAAGGCGAGGCGGCGCGGCTCGCCCCAGCGCCGCAGCTCTACATTGCCCGACTCGTCCTTGCCGTCCGGAACGGATGCGTGCAGCAGATTGGGCAGTTCGAGCTGCCAGCGCTCGAGATCGTCCTGCACCGCCTTCAGCGACTGGTCGGCCTGCGCCAGCTCGCTCGTGAGCGCCTCGGCACGCGCCAGCAGCGCGCTCGCATCCTCGCCGCGGCCCTTGGCGATGCCCACGGCCTTGGCGTTGGCATTGCGCTCGGAGCGCAGCCGATCAGCCTCGATCTGCCAGCGCTTGCGCTCCTCCTCGAGTGCGCTGAGCCGCGCGACGTCGAGGATCAGGCCACGGCGCGCCAGGTTGTCGGCCACCAACTGCACATCGCTGCGCAGCAGCTTCGGATCGATCACGGTTGCTTACTCTCATCTGCCTTGGAGCGCAGCCGCGCGAGCGCCTCGGCGATGCGGATTTCGAGTCCGCGCGGCACGGGACGATAGTAGCGCCGATCGGGCATCTCGTCCGGCAGATAGCGCTCGCCTGCGGCGAAGGCATCCGGCTCGTCGTGGGCATAGCGATACTCGCGACCGTAGCCCAACTGCTTCATGAGCCGCGTGGGCGCGTTGCGAAAGCGCAGCGGCACGTCGAGTGTGCCGTAGCGCTCCACGTCCTCGCGCGCCTCTGCCATCGCGACGTAGACGGCGTTGCTCTTCGGCGCGCAGGCGAGGTACACCACGGCCTCCGCGATCGCGAGCTCTCCCTCGGGAGTGCCCAGCCGATCATAGGCATCCCATGCGTTCAGGGTCAGCTCGAGCGCCCGCGGATCGGCAAGTCCGATGTCCTCGACCGCCATGCGCACCGCACGGCGCGCGACATACAGCGGATCACAACCACCGTCGAGCATGCGCGCGAGCCAGTACAGCGCCGCATCGGGATCGGTGCCCCGCACGGCTTTGTGGAGCGCGGAGATTTGATCGTAGAACTGATCCCCGCCTTTATCGAAGCGCCGATGACCGCCGGCCACGACGTCGCGCGCGATCGCAAGGCTGAGCGTGCGAGTGTCTGCCTCGGGCTGTGTCGGGTGTCGCGCCTCGAGCAGCCCGGCGGCGAGCTCGAGCATGTTCAGAGCGCGTCGCGCATCCCCGTCCGCGGCCTGCGCGATGAGCTCCAGTGCCTCCGCCTCGGCACTGATGTGCGCCTTTCCGAGCCCGCGCTCCTCGTCGGTGAGTGCGGCCTCGATCAGCCGCAACAGATCGTCCACGGACAGAGCCTTGAGCACGTACACACGCGCGCGCGAGAGCAGCGCGCTCACCACTTCGAAGGATGGATTCTCGGTCGTCGCGCCGACGAAAGTGAGCGTGCCGTCCTCGACGTAAGGCAAGAAGGTGTCCTGCTGTGCCTTGTTGAAGCGATGCACCTCATCGAGAAACAGCAGTGTGCGCCGCCCCTGCGCTTGACGCGCCGCGCGCGCACTGTCGACCGCCGCGCGAATGTCCTTGACCCCGGCCATCACGGCCGAGAGCGCGATGAATTGCGCATCGGCCCGCTCGGCGATCAATCGGGCGAGGGTCGTCTTGCCGGTACCCGGCGGACCCCACAGGATTAGCGAGTGGAGCTGCCCTGCCTCGATGCTGGCACGCAGCGGCTTGCCCGGTCCGAGGATGTGCTGCTGCCCGACGAACTCATCCAGCGAGCGCGGTCGCATGCGATCGGCGAGCGGTCGGAAGGGATCGCGCGCAACGAGGTCACGGTCGGAATCACGAGGGCTCACACGAAAGTCCGAGGATACGCTCGATCTGCCACGTCCACATGCCCAGACCCACGTACAAACCGCCGCTCGCCACCGCGACCCCGATAGCATCGGCCGCGAAATCCCAGAAATCCATGTCTCGACCCCAGCCCATGACACCCTGGGCCAGCTCGATGCCCGCGCCGAAGAGCAGCATCCACAGGCCGAGCAGCGGATAGCGCTGCCGCCGCACCAGCCCCCCGAACCAGAGCGTGAGACAGAAGAAGGCGCCGGCGTGCTCGAGCTTGTCGCTCACGTGCAGATCGGGAACGTAGCGCGGCGGCTCGAGGCACGAGACGGTGATGAATGCCACCAGCATCCAGCCGGCGATCCACCAGTAGCGAGCAAATCTCAGTGCGACGCTGGGCTCGAAGGCCGCGTCACGGGCGTGGGCTAAAGTCATTTCTCGGGAGTTCCGATTACATCCACGCCGGCAGGGGGAGTAAAAGTAACCTCGGCGGCCGAGACCGGCGCATTACGCTCGGCCCGCGCGAACAGCAGCGTCGCAGTCTGACCGAGTTTGTCTTTCAGGATCATGCGCTTGATCTCATCTCCGGAAAATCCGAGCAAGGCCTCGCGAAAATCCGCCTCCGCGCTGCGCGGCACCACCCGGACCCAATCGAGCCCTGCGCTCTGCGCTTCCGAGCTGATCTCGAAGGCCTGACGGACATCGCCTCCCCCCGACAGCAGCATCGCAGGGGTGGCCGAGAGCGCGCTGCCCATGGGTCGGACCGTGACCTGCTCGAGATCACGATCGAAGAACCACAAATTGTGCCCGTCGGCGACCAGCAGCTGACCCGCCCCGCTCTCCCCCTCGGTATGAATCTCCCAGCGGAACTTGCCCGGTCGTAGCACCAGCAAGCTGCCCGTGGCGTGGCTCACGGTGTGTCCCTGGGCATCCGTCACCGTCTGCGAGAAGCTCACGCGCAGGGATTTGAGCCCGCTCAGGTAGCGATCGAGCGGCAGAGTGTCGGCAGAGTTTGCGGGCGGTGCCGCCACGCACACGCCGACGAGCATCAGCAGCAGCGCGAGCGCGGCACCTGCGCGCAAGGAGTGAGCTCGCACGTGGTCAGTCTCCGGGCGGAGGCGGTACCAGCACCTCTCGTGCCCCATTCGGCTGCAACGGCCCGACGATGCCGGCGCTCTCCATGCTCTCGAGCAGCCGCGCGGCGCGGTTGTAGCCGATCTTCAATCGGCGCTGAACATACGAGATCGAGGGCTTGCGCTCCTGGGTGACGATCTTCACTGCCTCGTCGTAGAGAGCATCCTGCTCGGCATCCCCGAACAGGGCCTCCCCGTCAGCCTCCTCCGTGGCGAGACCCGGGATCGCCATGCTCGGACCCGAGAGCACTTCATCGACATAGTTCGGCACGCTCTCACCCTTGAGCGCCACGACCACGCGATGAACTTCCTGATCCGATACGAACGCGCCATGCACACGAGTCGGCATGGAGGTACCGGCGGGCAGGTAGAGCATATCGCCGTGCCCGAGCAGAGTTTCCGCGCCCATCTGATCGAGGATGGTGCGCGAGTCGACCTTGGCGGACACCTGAAAGGCGATGCGGCAGGGAATGTTGGCTTTGATCAAGCCCGTGATCACATCCACCGAGGGGCGCTGCGTCGCGAGCACCAGGTGTATGCCCGAGGCGCGCGCCTTTTGCGCCAGGCGCGCGATCAGCTCTTCCACCTTCTTGCCGACGATCATCATCAGATCGGCGAGCTCATCGATGATCACGACGATGTAGGGCAAGGGCGTGAGCTGCGGGATCTGTGACTGGTCGATCGTCGGGTCGTTGGCGGCCTGCGCAATCAGCACCGGGTCGATGATCGGCTTGCCGGCCTCGAGCGCATCGCGCACGTGCCGATTGAATCCTGCGATGTTGCGCACACCGACCGCGGCCATGAGCTGATAGCGCCGCTCCATCTCCGCTACGCACCAGCGCAGCGCGTTGGCGGCCTGCTTCATGTCGGTGACCACCGGAGCGAGCAGGTGCGGAATGCCCTCGTAGACGGACAGCTCGAGCATCTTGGGATCGATCATGATCAGGCGCACGTGCTCGGCCGTGGCCTTGTACAGCAGCGACAGCACCATGGCGTTGATGGCCACCGATTTGCCCGAGCCGGTCGTGCCCGCAATCAGCAGGTGCGGCATGCGCGCGAGATCGGCGACCATCGGCTGTCCACCGATGTCCTTGCCCAGAGCAAGCGCCAGGGGCGAGCTCATCTGATCGTAGGCCTTCGAGCGCACGATCTCGCCGAGCGTGACGAGCTCGCGCTTCTCATTCGCGATCTCCAGGCCCATGACCGACTTGCCCGGAATCACCTCGACGACGCGCACGCTCATGACCGACAGCGCACGCGCGAGATCCTTCGCAAGCCCAGTGATCTGACTTGCCTTGACGCCCGGCGCGGGGCGCAGCTCGAAGCGGGTGACCACCGGTCCCGGCTGCACCGCGACCACCTCGGCATCGACCGCGAAGTCGCGCAGCTTGATCTCAACCAGCCGCGACATCGCTTCCAGCGCCTCCGCCGAGTAGGAAGGCTCGCGCGTCGGCGGATCATCGAGCATCTTGAGTGGCGGCAGCTCGCTTGACTTCGGCGCTTCGAACAGCGGCACCTGCCGCTCCTTTTCCACGCGCTCGCTCTTCTCGAACGCGGGCGTCGGCGCCTCGATGCGGGGCGGCTGCCGCGCGGCGGACTTCTTCTGCTCGGTCAGCACGATTTCCTTGCGCGCCTGACGCCGCTCGCGCCCCTCGGCGACATCGCGCGCCGTGGACATGCGCTCCCGCAGGTAGGCCACTGCGCCCCAGGTCCACGCACCGAGTCGATCCATCACGGTGAGCCACGACACCCCGAACGCGAGCGAAATACCGGCCATCCAGGCCGCGATCATGAGCAGCGTGGCCCCGAGCAGGCTCAGTCCCGCAGCGAGCTCCCCGCCGACGAGCTTGCCGACCACGCCGCCCGCGCTCTGACGCAGCGCGCCTGCCTGCCAGTGCAAGGTGACGAGGCCGCAGCTGGCGATGAGCATCAACACGAATCCGCCGACGCGCACGGCCGTGTTGACACGCGAGCCGCGCTCGGGGTGCTTGAGGTTGCGCACCAGCGAGAAGCAGAACACACCGATCATGATCGGAAACAGGAACGCGGGCCGGCCGAACAGAAAAAAGAGCGCATCCGCCACCCAGGCGCCGATCGGCCCGATGCGGTTGTGAATCACCGTAGCGCCGCTGCCGCTGAACGAGAAGCCCGGGTCCTGGGCGCTATAGCTCGCGAGCGCCGTGAATAGCACCAGGGCGATGAAGGCGAGCGCGATGGCTGCGCTCTCCCGCAGCCCGCGGCTGACGGTCTCGGTGAAGCGTGCGGCGCTGCGTGCGGTGGACTCGGCCAAAATTACCGTTCTCTCTGTCAGGGAAGCCGTAGGCTGCAGATTCTACGGAGCCGCTGCCGGAGCACAAAGGGGCGATCGCCGGCCAGGAGACGCACGTGCGAATCCCGGCCGTACTGCGCAGACTGCCGCGCCGGCGACGCGATAGTATCCACACCGCCTGGCGGCCGGCGCACATGCCCACTTCAGGATTGGTGGCTGCCGTCCGGTGCGTTGCACGATCGGAGATCCTTCTTCCATGGCGAACTCACGGCACAGCCGTTTGATCATTCTGGGCTCGGGCCCCGCAGGATACAGCGCGGCCGTGTATGCGGCGCGTGCCAACCGCGCACCGCTCCTCATCACCGGAGTGCAACAGGGTGGCCAGCTCATGACGACCACCGAGGTGGACAACTGGCCGGGTGACGTGGAAGGCCTGCTCGGACCGGCGCTGATGGAGCGCATGCTACGGCATGCGCAGCGCTTCGACACGGAGATCGTCACCGACCACATCGAGGCCGTGAAGCTCGGCGCGCGCCCCTTCGAGCTGACCGGCGGGGCGGGCCGCTACACCTGCGATGCGCTCATCGTCGCAACGGGTGCCACCGCGCGCTACCTGGGGCTGGCGTCGGAGGAGACATTCCGGGGCCGCGGCGTCTCGGCGTGCGCCACCTGCGATGGCTTCTTCTTTCGCGGCCAGCGGGTCGCCGTGATCGGCGGCGGGAACACGGCGGTCGAGGAAGCACTTTATCTGTCGAATATCACCGCGCACGTGACGCTCATTCACCGCCGCGATCGGTTGCGGGCGGAGAAGATTTTGCAGAGCCGCCTGCAGGAGCGCGAACGGGCGGGCAAAGTTTCGATGCTGTGGGATCATACGGTGGATGAGGTGCTCGGGGATGACACGGGAGTGACGGGAGTCGCGGTGCGCTCGACGCTGCACGGGACCCAGCGCCAGCTGGCGGTGACCGGCGTGTTCGTCGCAATCGGCCACACGCCCAATACCGCCGTCTTCGACGGCCAGCTCGCCATGCGCGAGGGCTATATCATCGTCAAGAGTGGACTCTCGGGCGATGCGACTGCGACGAACGTACCGGGCGTGTTCGCCGCGGGCGATGTCGCCGATCACGTCTACCGTCAAGCGGTGACATCGGCGGGATCCGGTTGCATGGCCGCGCTCGATGCCGATCACTATCTGGAGCTGATGGACGCGGCACACACTTGAAGGGATGCAGACGGCGGAGCGGGGATGCGGATTGGCATCGGTAAGAGCATCGACGAGCTCGATCCGGCACAGTGGAATGCCCTGAGCGGAGCGGATGTTCCGTTTCTGCGGCATGAGTTTCTCGCAGCCCTCGAGCACACGGGCTGCGTCGGGCGCGCGGCCGGCTGGGAGCCCTCGCACATCACCCTGAGCGACGAGCACGGGCTCGCGGCGGCAGCGCCCGCGTTCGTCAAGTCGCATTCCTACGGCGAGTTCGTCTTCGATTTCAGCTGGGCGCAGGCCTACATGCGTCTCGGGCGCCGCTACTACCCCAAGCTGACCATCTCCGTACCGTTCACCCCGGCCACCGGCCCGCGTCTGCTGGTGCGGCCCGATCTGGACCGCGCTACTGCCGTCGCGCAACTGATCGGCGCAATCGAGTCGCGCGCTCGCGAGTGCTCTCTGTCCTCCGCACATGCCCTGTTCCTCGACGAGACCGATCGCGCCGCTTTCCGTCGCGCCGGGTGGCTGCAGCGGCGCGACTGCCAGTTTCACTGGATCAACCGCGGGTATGCGAGCTTCGATAACTACCTGGACACCTTCACCGCGGAGAAGCGCAAGAAAGCGCGACGTGAGCGGCGCCGGGTGGCCGAAGCGGGCATCTGTTTCGAGACGCGTCTGGGCAGGGAGCTCGACCCACGTCTGCTCGATCGGGTCTTTGGCTTCCACCGTGACACCTTCATCCGCCACGGCCACGAGCCCTATCTCAGCCGCGCATTCTTCACCGAGATCGTCCGCACGCTCGGCGATGCGCTCATGGTGAAGCTCGCGATGCGCGGCGGACGCCCCGTCGCCGCGTCCATCTTCTTCTGGAGCCCGAGCACCCTCTACGGTCGCTACTGGGGAGCGGACGCGGATTATCACAGCCTGCACTTCGAGGCGTGCTACCACCAGGGGGTGGAGTTCTGCATCGAGCGCGGCATTCAGCGCTTCGAGCCCGGCACGCAGGGCGAGCACAAGGTGAGCCGCGGCTTCGAGCCGACATTGACCTGGTCCGCACACTCGATCACGGACGCGCGCTTCCGCGATGCGGTGCGCGACTACCTGGAGCGCGAGGGCGAGGCGGTGGACGCCTACGCAGCCGAGGTGCAGACCCACGTTCCCTATCGCGAGGGTCTATGAAGAGGATCACCTGGCTCTCGCCCCAGGATGCACCCGAGCGCTTCCCGCCGCTCGAGCGGGCGCTCGATGAGCCTGCGGGTCTGCTCGCCGCGGGCGGTGATCTCTCCCCGGCACGGCTGCTGGCGGCCTATGAGCGCGGCATCTTCCCGTGGTACTCCCCAGGTCAGCCGGTGCTGTGGTGGTCTCCGGATCCACGCGCGGTGCTGTTCCCGCGCGAGTTCCGCTGTACGCGCAGTCTGGCCAAGACGCGGCGAAATCGCGGCTTTGAGAGCCTGATCGACCGGGACTTCAAGGCAACCATCGAGGGCTGCTCCGCGCCGCGGGCCAATAGCCTGGAGACCTGGATCACACCGGAGATGCGGGCCGCCTATCTGCAGTTGCACCACGACGGCCATGCCCACAGCTTCGAGACCTATCTCGATGGCCGGCTCGTGGGCGGACTGTACGGCGTACGGCTGGGAGGCATCTTCTTCGGCGAGTCCATGTTCAGCCGTGAGCGTGATGCCTCGAAGGTCGCCCTCGCGAACCTGGTCGACTGGTGCCTCGAGGAGGACATCGTCCTGATCGACTGCCAGCTGCCCTCGCGGCACCTGCAGAGCCTGGGCAGCCGGCTGATTCCGCGCGCGCAGTTTCAGCGTCTGCTCCGCGAGCACATTCGCCTGCACCACGCCTGAGCGGCGCCTCACCCGAGGGGGAGCGCGCGGGCACGAAATTGCATTGGCGCTGCCGTTTATGCAGACTACGCGCCCCCATGTCCAAAGAAGACGCGATACAAATGGAGGGCGAAGTCGTCGAGACTTTGCCCAATACCACATTCCGCGTGAAGCTCAAGAACGGTCACGTCGTGACCGCGCACATCTCCGGCAAGATGCGCAAGAATTACATCCGCATTCTTACCGGTGATCAGGTGACGGTGGAGATGACACCGTACGATCTCAGCAAGGGACGCATCATCTACCGTGGACGCTAAGTCCGCAGGCTAAGTCCGCACGCTAGGTCCGCAGGCCGCGCCGGACCGCCGGCTCAGGCCGGCACTTCCTGCACCGTGGCCGCGCAGTCCAACTCGAGCTTCGAGCCGTCCTTTGAGACCGTGACTCGCACCTGGCCCCCGCCGGCCAGACGCCCGAACAGCAGCTCCTCGGCGAGCGGTCGTTTGATGAACTCCTGGATGATGCGCGCCATGGGACGCGCGCCCATCTTGGGATCGTAGCCCTTCTCCGCGACCCAACGCCGCGCGGCATCGTCGAGCGTCAGGTTGACCCCCTTCTGCTCGAGCTGCATCTCCACCTCGAGGATCAGCTTGTCGACGACGCGCTCGATCGTGGCCGCATCGAGGGTGGCGAACTGGATGATGGCATCGATGCGATTGCGGAACTCGGGGGAGAACAGCCGCCGCACGGCCTCCATGCCATCGCTCGAATGATCCGAGTGCGTAAAGCCGATAGAGGCCCGATTCATCTCCTGCGCACCGGCATTGGTCGTCATGACGATGATCACGTGGCGGAAATCGGCCTTGCGTCCGTTGTTGTCGGTGAGGGTGCCATGGTCCATCACCTGCAGCAGCAGGTTGAAGACATCGGGGTGCGCCTTCTCGATCTCATCGAGCAGCAGCACGCAATGCGGATGCTTGGTGATCGCCTCGGTGAGCAGGCCGCCCTGATCGAAGCCGACATATCCCGGTGGTGCGCCGATCAGTCGCGAGACAGTGTGGCGCTCCATGTACTCGGACATGTCGAAGCGCACGAACTCGATCCCCATCGTGATGGCGAGCTGGCGCGTGACTTCGGTCTTGCCCACGCCCGTCGGACCGGCGAACAGGAAGCTGCCCACCGGCTTGCGCTGATCACCGAGCCCGGAGCGTGCCATCTTGATGGCGGCGCCGAGCGCCTCGATCGCGCGATCCTGGCCGAAGATCACCAGCTTCAGATTGCGCTCCAAATTCTTCAGCACCTCGCGGTCGGAGGTAGAAACGCTCTTGGCGGGAATGCGCGCCATGCGCGCTACCACGTCCTCGATGTGACGCACCTCCACGGTGTTCTCGCGCTCGGCGATCGGCTTCAGGCGCAAGCGCGCGCCCGCCTCGTCGACCACATCGATTGCCTTGTCGGGCAGATGGCGCTCGTTGATGTGGCGCGCAGCGAGCTCCGCGGCGGCCTTGAGCGCATCGTCGGCATATTTGATCGCGTGATGCTCCTCGAAACGTGACTTGAGTCCCTGCAGGATCTCGATCGTCTCCTGCACGCTCGGCTCCACGACGTCGATCTTCTGAAAGCGACGCGCGAGCGCATGATCCTTCTCGAAGATGCCGCGATACTCGTTGTAGGTGGTCGAGCCGATGCAGCGGATCTCCCCGTTGGTGAGCACCGGCTTGATGAGATTGGAGGCATCCATCACGCCACCCGAGGCGGCGCCCGCGCCGATGACCGTGTGGATCTCGTCGATGAAGAGGATCGCGCCGGGCTGCTTCTTGAGCTCGGTGATCACGCCCTTGAGGCGCTTCTCAAAGTCCCCGCGATACTTGGTACCGGCGATCAGCGCTCCCATGTCGAGCGCATAGATGGTGCAGTCGGAGAGCACCTCCGGCACCTTGCCTTCGACGATGAGCCGCGCGAGCCCCTCGGCGATCGCGGTCTTGCCGACGCCGGCCTCGCCCACGTAGAGCGGGTTGTTCTTGCGCCGTCGGCACAGGATCTCGATGGTGCGCTCGACTTCGAGCTTGCGTCCGATCAGAGGATCAATGCGCCCTTCCTGCGCCAGACGATTGAGATTGGTCGTGTACTTCTCGAGCGCGCTGCCGGTGCCTTCGGGGTCGCGCTCCGCATCCGCACCGGACTCCTCCTTGTCCGTCTTCTCCTCGGCGATCTTCGACAGGCCATGCGAGATGTAGTTGACCACGTCGAGGCGCGTGACATGCTGGCGGTTGAGCAGGTACACCGCGTGACTCTGCTTCTCGCTGAAGATCGCGACCAGCACGTTCGCGACCCCCACTTCCTTCTTGCCGCTCGACTGCACGTGGAACACGGCGCGCTGCAACACGCGCTGGAAGCCCAGCGTCGGCTGCACCTCGCGCTCTTCGGCTTCCTCGAGACGCGGGGTGGACTGCTCCAGGTGATCCTTGAGCTCCTGCTTGAGCTTCGCAAGATCGGCGCCGCAGGCCCGCAGGATCTCCCGCACCTTGGGGGTGTCGAGGATCGCCAGCAGCAGGTGCTCCACCGTCAGATACTCGTGACGCGCTTCGCGCGCCTGGTGAAAGGCATCGTTCAGACAGTATTCAAGCTCGTTGGACAGCACGTTCTATCGCCTTCTGAATTCATTGACCCACACCGGGGAGCTCACGCCTCCTCCAGCGTGCACATCAGGGGATGTTGATGGTCTCGCGCGTAAGTCGTCACCTGTGCAACCTTAGTTTCCGCGATCTCATATGTGAAGACCCCACACACGCCCTTACCCTTGGTATGTACTTCCAGCATGATGCGCGTCGCAGTTGGGCGGTTCATTCCGAAGAACTTTTCGAGCACGTCGACGACAAACTCCATGGGCGTGTAATCATCGTTCAGGAGTATGACCCGGTAGAGCGGAGGCTGTTTGACTTCGGGCCGCGACTCCTCGACGACGACGCCGGTATCGGGGCGAGCCGGGTGCGGATCCGACATGGACATCTCGTCTTTATAGGGGTCGCCAAACGCCAACACAAGAGTCTCATGGGACGCCGAAACTCTCCATGCGAAACCAATGAGAAAACAATTGCTTGAGAGCCAAAGCAAGGGACTCGTATGATTGGCCCCGCGCCGCACGCGGTGCCGCTCGACAAGATGCCGAGCACGGATCGTGCCGCGGCCCTTGAGGATGCATTTATTCGATGAACGCTGTCTCCTGGCTCGAAGAACTTGCGACGCCCAACAAGTGGCGCGGCGCCCTGCAGGCGCATGGACCGCAGATCGCCGTCTGGGGAATGACGGTCGCGCTGGCCGGGCAGGCCGCGATCATCGTCACGCATCTGGCAGGGGCCGGCCAACGCCCCCCAGCGGAGACACCCTCGATGACGGCCGCGCCACAGCACGTCGACGTCGCGACCGTCACGAATAGTCATCTGTTCGGAGCCGCACCGGCGGCCACGCCCGTGCAGGCGAACGATGCCAATGCACCCAAATCGAGCATGCCGCTCGTGCTCACGGGCATCATCGCCGCCAATGATCCCAAAGCAGGGCTCGCCATCCTCGGCGAGAGCTCGACCGCTGCAAAAGTGTATGCGGTCGGCGACAACGTGCCCGGGGGCGCCCGGGTGCATGCGGTGTACGAGGACCGGGTGCTGCTCGAGCGCGGGGGCAGCCTCGAGGCACTGGTGCTGCCACGGCAGTTCACCGCGGGTGCCGGCGCGCCTCAGCCGCTCGCAGCCGCGGAGAATCCGGCCGAGCGCATGCGGCGCGTGATCAGCGAGGAGCCGGGGCTCATCGCCGACGTGATGCGTCCGCAGCCGGTATTCGCCGACGGCAAGCAGCGCGGCTACCGCGTCTATCCGGGTCGCAACCGCATGGCCTTCATGCGCCTGGGCCTGCGGCCGGGGGACCTCGTTATCGCCGTGAACAGCACCCCACTCGACGATCCGGCCCGTGGCGAGGAGATTTTTCGCACCCTGAGCTCCGCCAGCGAGGCACACGTCACAGTCATGCGCAACGGACGGCAGCAAGATCTCACACTGAATATGTCGCAGCTCGCTTCGGAGGCCGATCAGCTCGCCGGACAGCCGCCGGAGCCCGCGCCCGGCGTGGTCGGCGCGCCACCGCCCCAGCCGCTTCCGGGCGAGCCGTAGTTCGTCAGCAACGGGGGATCGATGAGAGAAGTTGGACTCAGGATGCAGCTCGCGCGCGCTTGGCGCAGGGCGGCCTGCCTGTGTGTGATCGCTGCCGCCGTCGCGGTCTCGAGCGCCGCGGAGCCGGAGAGTGCAGAGCGGATCACGCCCAATTTCAAGGATGCCGATATTGGCCAGATCGCCGAAGCGGTCAGCATGGCCACGCATAAGAATTTCATCATCGATCCGCGCGTGCGTGCGCAGGTGACGATGCTGTCGGCGACGCCTATGTCGCCCGAGGCCTTCTACCAGACCTTCCTCGCGATCCTGCAGGTGCACGGCTTCATGGCGGCCCCGGCGGGCAATGTCGTCAAGATCATTCCCGATGCCAATGCCCGCTGGATGCCGGGGGATGATCTGCCGAACCGCGTGAGCTCGACCTCCGATGAGTTCGTCACGCAGGTCGTGCAGGTGAAGAATGTGAGCGCCGCGCAGCTCGTGCCGGTGTTGCGACCATTGATTCCGCAGCAGGGGCATCTTGCGGCCTACCCCGCCTCGAACATTCTCATCATCTCCGATCGCGCCGCGAACGTGAGCCGCCTGCTGCACATCATCGATCGCATCGACCTCGCGAGTAACTCCGATGTCGAAGTCCTGGCGATGCAGAACGCCTCGGCCCAGGAGATCGCCCGCGTCGTCACCTCGTTGTACCAGGGCGCGGGACAGGGCGAGGGCGGCGCGACGCCGCTCAAGATCGTTGCCGACGATCGCTCCAACAGCATCCTGCTGAGCGGTGACCCGAATCAGCGGCTGCGTGTGAAGGCGCTGGTCGCGCACCTCGACACGCCGCTGCAGTTCGGCGGGGACACCCAGGTGCGCTATCTGCGTTACGCCGACGCGGAAAAGCTCGCGCCGAAGCTCAAAGAGCAGATCACCGGGTCCGCTCAGGGTGGCGCGGGTGCCGCCGCTGCCGCGAACGCTCAGCAGGGCGAGAAGAACGCGCAGATCTGGGCCGATCCGCAGAACAACGCGCTCATCATCACGGCACCCCCCAAGACCATGCGCTCGATCATGGCGATCATCGACAAGCTCGACATCCGCCGTGCGCAGGTGCTGGTGGAAGCCATCATCGTGGATGTGGACCTCGACAAGTCCTCCGAGCTCGGCGTGAACTGGGCGGTGTTCTCCGAGAGCTCGACCAACACGAGCATCCCGGGTGCGACCTTCCTCACCCCGGTCGGCGGTGCGAGCCTGGTCGATCTCGCCAATGCGATTCAGAATCCCGGCAGTCTTGCGGGCTCCCCGCTCGCGACGGGCACGACGGTCGCGGTGGGGCGCATCGCCAAGACCGGATTGAGCTTCGCCGCCATGCTGCGTGCGCTGCGCAGCGATGACAACTCGAACGTGATCGCCACGCCAGAGGCGCTCACGATGGACCATCAAGAGGCGACCATCAAAGTCGCCCAGGAAGTACCGTTCGTGACCGGGCAGTACTCCAATGCGAGCACCGCGGTCGCAGGCTCGGTCACTCCGTTCCAGACGATTCAGCGCGAGGAAGTCGGCACCATCCTCAAGCTCACCCCGCAGATCAATGGTGCGGATGCGATCGTGCTCAAGATCGATCTCGAGAGCTCGAGCGTCGTGCCCAAGAACGACGGCCCGCAGGGTGCGGTGGACCTCACGACCAACAAGCGCACCGTGAGCACCAATGTGCTCATTGAGGATGGCGGCATCATCGTGCTCGGGGGACTCATCGACAACGAATACGCGCGCACCGAAAACGGCGTGCCGCTGTTGTCGAAGATCCCGTTCTTCGGACAGTTCTTCAAGGACCGGACCGCGTCCACGACCAAGAAGAACCTGATGATCTTCATCCGGCCGCAGATTCTGAAGGATGGCACCGACACCGCGATCGAGACCAACTCCAAGTACAACTTCATCCGCGAAGAGCAGCGTGATGTCGGCTCCAAGGAGTTGCTGCCGCTGCTGCCGGGAGCCCAATCACCATTGCTGCCCGCGCTGCCCCCACCGCCGGTCAAGGGCTCGACGCCGCAGGCACCTGTGACACCCAAGGAGAAGGAGAACGCAGCCTCGGAAGGCGCATCCAAGGATGATCCGACCCATTCTCAGGCGCCGCCGGCTGGAACGGTGCCGCCAAGCGCCCAGCCCCCGCCGCAGGGAGCGCTGCAGCCGAACGGCTCTGCGGGCGGAAGCACGGCCGGCGACGCGGCTGGCCATTCCACCGCGACGACGCACGCCGCTCCGGAATCGCACGCCACGGCCGAGAATCCCCCGTGAACGATGTCGCGCGAACCCCGAGCGGCAGCGCGCCTGTACCGGCCGCTGTCGCCGAGCGGCGGCTTTCGTTCGCCTTCGCCAAGCGCCATGGCGTGCTCGTCAAGAAGGTCGTGGACGGACACGCCGAATGCGTCTATCGCGTGGGCGCCTCACCGCTCGCGCTCGCCGAAGTGCGCCGTTTCCTGCGCGTGCCCATCGCGATCGAGCGCGTCGATGAGGCCTCCTTCGATGCCATGCTGCGCGAGTCTTACGAGGCCGGCTCGGATGCGATGCAGGCGGTGGAGGGCTTCGAGGACACAACCGATCTTGCGCACCTCGCGCAGGAGCTGCCCGAGCAGGCGGATCTGCTCGACAGCGAGGACGATGCCCCGATCATCCGCCTGATCAATGCGGTGCTCACCCAGGCGGTGAAAGAGAATGCCTCGGACATCCACATCGAGCCATTCGAGAATCGGCTCGTCATTCGCTTTCGTGTCGATGGGGTGTTGCGCGAGGTGCTGCAATCCAAGCGCGCCGTCGCGCCGCTCGTCGTCTCACGCGTCAAGGTGATGGCGAAGCTCGATATCGCGGAAAAGCGGCTGCCGCAGGACGGGCGCATCGGGCTGCGCATCGCAGGGCGCGCGGTCGATGTCCGCGTCTCCACCATTCCCTCCGGACATGGCGAGCGCGTGGTGCTGCGTATCCTCGACAAGCAGGCCGGACGGCTCGACCTCAACGCGCTCGGCATGGATCCCTCGACCGAGAAGCTGATCCAGGAGCTCATTCAGAAGCCGCACGGCATCCTGCTCGTGACCGGACCGACGGGCTCGGGCAAGACGACGACGCTCTATGCAGCGCTCGAGACCCTCAACGACAACACGCTCAACATCATGACGGTCGAGGATCCGATCGAGTACTACATCGACGGCATCGGGCAGACGCAGGTGAACACGAAGGTGGAGATGACCTTCGCCCGCGGGCTGCGCGCCATTCTGCGTCAGGACCCCGATGTCGTGATGGTCGGCGAGATCCGCGACCTCGAGACCGCACAGATCGCCGTGCAGGCCAGCCTTACGGGCCACCTCGTGCTCTCGACTCTGCATACGAACACTGCGGTGGGTGCGGTCACGCGCTTGCGCGACATGGGCATCGAGCCCTTCCTGCTGTCCTCGAGCCTGATCGGAGTGCTCGCGCAGCGCTTGGTGCGCGTCCTCACCCCTGATACCAAGCAGCCCTTCAAGGCGGGGGAATACGAGCGGCGGCTGCTCAACCTGTCACCTGACGATCCCGCTCCCACGCTCTACGCACCTGGCCAGGACGCCGGTGGCGGCTATCGCGGCCGCAGCGGCGTCTACGAGCTCGTGGTGGTCGATGACACCATGCGCACCATGATCCACGATGGTGCAGCCGAGCATGAACTCGAGCGCTATGCGCGCACCCTCACCCCCTCGATCCGCGACGATGGGCGGTCGAAGGTGCTGCGCGGCGAGACGACCCTCGAGGAGGTCCTGCGTGTCACCCACGAGGACTAGGCGGTCCTGGCCAGGATGAGCCGGCACCGGTAGGCGCCAGCCCCGCGGGCACACTCCATGGGAGCCTTCGAGTACACGGCCCTCGACACCGGCGGACGCGAGCGCAAGGGCATCCTCGAGGGTGACACCCCGCGGCAGGTGCGACAGCTCCTGCGCGAGCGCCACCTGCTTCCGGTCACGGTGACCGAGGTTGCGCAGAAGGAGGCGACGCAGCAGCGCGGCTTCCGCATCGCACGGCGCGTCTCATCCGGTGACCTGTCGCTGTTCACGCGGCAGCTCGCCACCCTCGTGCGCGCCGGTCTGCCCCTCGAGGAGTCGCTGCTTGCCGTGTCGCAGCAAACCGAGAAGCCCCGCGTGCAGAGCATCGTCCTGGGCGTGCGCTCGCGGGTCATGGAGGGGCACACACTGGCTGACGGCTTCGCCGATTTCCCGCGGGTGTTCCCGGAGATCTATCGGGCCACCGTGGCAGCCGGCGAGCAATCCGGGCACCTGGACATGGTGCTCGAGCGGCTGGCCGACTACACGGAGAGCCGGGAGGAGATCCGCCAGAAGGTGCTCGGCGCCCTGCTCTACCCGATCGTGCTCACGGTCATGTGCTCGGCCATCGTCTCCGGGCTGCTCGTCTACGTGGTTCCCAAGGTCGTGAACGTCTTCGAGTCGAGCCATGCACAGCTGCCCCTGATCACGCGCGTCCTGATTGCCGTCAGCGACTTCTTCCGGCACTACGGAGTGTGGCTGCTGATCGTGCTGGTGGGCGCCGCCTTCCTGCTTGGCCGCTGGCTGCGCAATCCTGGACCGCGCCGCTCATACCATCGCATGCAGCTGCGCCTGCCGCTGGTCGGCAAGCTCACGCGCGGCTTCAACACCGCGCGCTTCACGCGCACGCTCAGTATCCTCACCGCGAGCGCCGTGCCCGTGCTCGAAGCGCTGCGGATCGCGGGTGAGGTGGTCACCAACCTGCCGATGCGCGATGCAATCGTCGAGACCTCCCAGCGCGTGCGCGAGGGCGCCCCGATAGGGCGCTCGCTCTCGGCGAGCCGCCTGTTCCCGCCGATGACGATTCACCTCATCTCGAGCGGCGAGGCGAGCGGGGAGCTCGAGAGCATGCTGGAGCGGGCGGCGATCAGCCAGGAGCGCGAGCTCGACGGGCTGCTCACCGCCATGGTCGGCTTGCTCGGACCCATGCTCATCGTGCTGATGGGGCTCTTCGTCATGGGCATCGTTTTTGCAATGTTGCTGCCGATATTCGAGATGAATCAGCTCATTCGTTGAGCGCGTCACATCGCGCCCGTTGCATGCCCGCGCGAATCCAATTAATTTTCGCGCACGGGAGCCAGGCGCACGCAGGCCGACCGCCATCCAGGGTGCGATAGACAAGAGCGAGTTGAGATCCGGCAAACCAGGTTTCCTTCATGACCATGATTGAAAAGCCTGAGTCCGACGAGTTCGAGGACGACGATGCTGTCGAGCCGGTCAGCGAAGAAGCTGACGTCGACCTCGATCAAGTCATCAAAGATCTCGACCTCGCGAAGCGTCGCGGACAGAAGATCGGTGATCCCGCCTGGCGTCGTCTGGAGAAGCTGCTCGAGGACAAGCGCACCGCGGAGCTGACCAGCGATTTCGACGACTACGAGATCGGCAGCGGCGAGGACGAGTCCCTGAAGAGCAGGCAGCACAAGTCCAAGGGCTGACCGACCCCAAAAGCCCGGTTTGGCGACTGTCATATCCTCGCCCCCGGAGGAGCCTTCCACGCAGCCACACGCGCTGTCCGTAGTGATAGACAGACACTTGTCTTTTCCCGATTTTCGTGTCCATCATTTTCCCGCCGCTCGCTTGATTGAGAGCGTGCTGATGCGTCGCATTTCGCAATGATTCGTCACATGGGAATCCGGCATCGATGAAGAAGCACGCTGTACCAATGAACGCCCGAGCGATGCCGCATACCACCCACCGGCCGCTCCTGGCCCTTGCATTGGCCGCCTGCGCGATGCTCGCGGGCTGCGAGGCGCGTACCTACGTATCGGCAACCGGAAACGTGTCGGCGCAGTACGCTCACGTCTACATCACGGCGCAAGCCGTATGGTTCAACGCGACCGCAGGTGCCGGGCCACAGGACTCCGGCTGGCAAGAGTTCCCGCTCTCGACTCCGGAGACCTTCGATCTGGCCGCGCTGACGAGCGGCACGCTCACCCAGTTCGCGACCGATCTGAAGCTTACGGCGGGCACCTACAACGCCGCACGACTCGTGCTCACTGATGCCAGCGCCCCCCTGACCGCCTCCGCGCAGGCTCTCGGCGCGCTCTACAACGATGAGGTCGACTACTACGACAGCAGCGGCGTGCTGCATCAATTGCCGCTGCAAGTACCGAATTCTGCGCAGGGCATCGCTGTCGCGATGACCTTGACAGTGCCGTTGGAAGCCCCGACGCTCGGCACCGGCACCACCACCGGTACCACGACGACAGGTACCACCACGACCGGCACCACCACCGATACCACTACGACGGGTACCACCACGACGACGGGCACGACGGATACGACAACGACCGGCGCGACCACCAGTAGTACCACCACGTCCATCACGGTGAACGCAGCAATCGACTTCGATGCCTCGCGTGATCTGAGCTCCGTGCTCATCAGCGGGCAGCAGGGATTTCTCTTGAGTCCGCGCCTCACGGGCTACGATGAATCGCAGTCCGGAACGATTCAGGGACAGGTCGACGTGACGGCCCTCCCGGTAAGCAGCACGACCGGACAGTTCAACGTGCAGGTGTCGGCGGAGAACGTGAGCAGCGATGGCACGCGCCATGTGATCGTTGCCAGCGCGCCGATCAACTCTGCCGGCAGCTTCGTGCTCTACCCCCTGCCGAATCCACGCACCAGCGACGGACTGCCCGTGGATTACGATCTGGTCATCCACGGCCCGGGCATTGCAACGGTGATCGTGAGGTCCGTGCCGGTAACTGCGGGTGCTCCGGGGTCGGCGGCGAGCTCGCAGTTGAGCGGCGTCGTCCTCGTGCCCGCCAACAGCTTCACGGCCAACGTGGCCACCGGCAGTCCGGTGGTACCGCTCGGAGTCTGGGTTGGCTTCTATCAAACTCTGACCGGGTCGGGTCAGGTGCCGTATCTGATCGAGCAGCAGGCGATCGATCCTCTCAGCGGCAATTTCGACACCGCGCAGACGCTCTCATCGGCCAATATTCAGGTGGGCACCTACAGCACCTCGGGGGGCGTCGTGACGCTCTCCAACACGGCGCCTGCCGAAGGTGTGTCGACCTACCACATCGCTGCCTCCGCGCCGGTGTACGGCGCTGGCCCCTTCGGCTCGACGGTCGGGCCGCCGGCCTCCGGAGCGGGTCCTGCAACGTTCACCGTGGCCGCGCTGGCGCCGCCGGGCGGGGCGAGTGCCGCCTCGGCTTCGGGGACCGTCGCGGTTGCGACACCGGGCAAGTACGACAAGGGCACACTGCTGCTCACCCACGACGGCTCGCTGGTGACGGCGGTGACACTCGATACGTTCCTCGCCAGCTCTCAATCCACGACGACCTTCGCTTCCCTTCCGGGCGGGGGCGCGAGCGGCGCCTTCGCACCCGGGCTCTATTACGCCGAGGTCTGGGTGTGGAGCTCGACGGATCCTGCCGGGACTTTCACGCGTGAGCCGCAGGCCAGCATCTTCGATCTGCGCGCCGGCAGCGCCAGCGGGCTTACCATAACGGTGAACTGACACGCCCGGGCTGCTGCCTGGCACATGAACACCTTTTAACCTGCCGTCGTCAGCCCCCTACCCGCTACGGCGTTGATCGCCCTAGGACACTCTGGGAGATCAAGCCATGAAACGCATACTGATGTTGCTCGCCGCCGCTGCGATCACGGGTCTGGCCGGTTGTGCAGTGGTTCCTGTAGGTCCCCCTGCGCGCGCCTACGTAGCGGTTCCGCGCGTCGTCGTGACGCCGGCGCCGGTGGTGGTGCGTCCCTACCGCTGGTATTGGTAATGACCGGTTTGCGGGGTCGCCGTCACCGCGGCATGCCGTGTCGGCGACACTCGCTCCCGCCTGCTCATCGCAGCTCAATGAAAATCGCGTGAGCTCGCAGCCAGCCTCGGCAGCAGTTCCGAGCGATCGATCAAGCGCTGCGCGACGACGTGCATGACATCTGCCTGACGTTGCAGCTTGCCGCGCACCTCGAGCAGACGAGACTCGATGAGCGGGCGTCGCTGGGTCTCACCGATGCTCTGCCATACGATCAGATTCACCTGGCCGGTCTCATCCTCGATCGTCACGAAGGTCACACCCTTGGCATTTGCGGGATGCTGGCGCAGTAGCACGATCCCTGCTGTGCGCACCGATGTGCCGTGCGGCAGCCGCAGCAGCTCGGCGGCGCTCGCGAGCCGCTCGCTGCGCAGCCGCTCGCGCAGCAGTGCCATGGGATGACGCCCCAGGGTCAGCCCGATGGAGGCATAGTCGGCCTCGATGCTCTGCTGCTCCGTGGGTGCGGTGAGCAAAGGCCGCCCTTCAGCAAGCCGCTGCCCGCGCGCATCATTTGATGTGCCCGTACCCGCGAGCGTTGCCAGCGCCAGCGGCTGCTCGGTGCCGGCCACTTCCCAGAAGGCCAGGTGCCGATTGCCGCTGAGCGGTGCGAGCGCACCCGCGGCGGCGAGAGCTTCGAGATCGCCGCGGTCGAGCGCCGCGCGCCGCGCCAGATCCTGAACGTCCGTGAATGGACGCGCCCTGCGTGCCGCCGCGATCCGCTCGGCGCCAGCCTCCTGCAGGGACTTCACCAGGCGTAGGCCGAGACGCAGGGCCGGCTGCGCGCCATCGGTGGGCTCGAGCGCGCAGTCCCAATCACTATCCAGGACGGTGACCGGCCGTACCTCGATACCATGCTCGCGCGCATCGCGCACCAACTGCGCGGGCGCATAGAAACCCATCGGCTGGCTGTTGAGCAGCGCACAGGTGAAGGCCGCCGGCTCATGACATTTGAGCCAGCCCGAGTCGTACACCAGCAGCGCGAAGCTTGCGGCGTGGGAGTTGTGGACGATCAGATTGTTGGCGAGAAAATTGTGATCGCCTTCGATTTTCAGGTCATACGTCGGCTCTGATCCTGCCATCTCCAGCGTCGCGATCTCATCCCAGCAGATCTGTGCGCCGACGACGCATTCACGTGCCGCAGCAATGTGATCGCCTACGCGCAGTTCCCCGAGCTGCCGCCAACCCGTCAAGGTCATGAACGGATGTTCTGCGGTTGCGGCGATTGAATGGCCCAACGCGGTGCGCAAACGCCATACCGGTTTGGTTCCGCTCGGGAACACGCCAAGCACCCTGCGCTCACGCAAGTGCCACTCCTCGTCGCAGGCCAGTGTGCTCTCGAGACGTGACCTTCCAGAGACGATCTCGTCTATCGTCAGCCAGCGCCCCGTCTTGGCATCCACGACGCGCGTATCGCCGACGACGCATTCCGGAAACCCATATTCCCCGAAGCCTTCGATCTGCTTGCAGATGCGCAGCGCGAAGTCGCGCTCGTAGCCGCGCTCGAGCATGCCGTTCAGCAGCTTTTCCTGGAAACGGTGGATATCGCCGTGGCGCTTCCATGCAGCCATGGCGCGGCGCAGGCGGTCGGCCTCTCCGGGGGTGAAGCCGGCCGCCTTGATCGCGAGCTGCATGACCTGCTCCTGGAAGATCGGCACGCCGAGCGTGCGCTCGAGCACCGCCTGCACTTCCGGGCGTGGATAGACCACGGGCTCCTTGCGCTCGCGGCGTCGCAGATACGGATGCACCATGTCACCCTGAATGGGACCAGGGCGCACGATGGCGACCTCGATGACGAGATCGTAGAACTCCCTGGGCCGCAGCCGCGGCAGCATGGACATCTGCGCGCGCGATTCGATCTGGAATACACCGACGGTGTCCGCGCGCGACATCATCTGATAGACCGCGGGATCCTCCGCGGGCAGATGGCCCAGCGTCCACTGCGTGCCGCGGTATCGATTGACGAGCGTCAGCGCGCGGCGCAGCGCAGTGAGCATGCCCAGGCCGAGCAGGTCGACCTTTAGCAGGCCGAGGTCGTTGAGATCATCCTTGTCCCATTGCACCACCGTGCGCTCCGGCATGGTCGCATTCTCGATGGGCACCAGCTCCTCGAGCGGGCCGGCGGAGATCACGAAGCCGCCAACGTGCTGAGACAGATGGCGTGGAAAGCCGACGAGCTCGCGCGCCAGCTCCAGGATCAGCCGGATCACGGGACTGAATGGATCGAGACCTGCCTCGCGGACGCGCTCGGCGGTGATGCCCGGATCCCACCACTGCATGATGCGCGAGAAGTTGCGGATCTGCAGCGGATCGAGCCCGAAGATCTTTCCCAGGTCGCGGATGGCGCTGCGCGGGCGATACATGATGACGGTGGCGGCAATCGCGGCCCGCGCACGCCCGTACTTGCGGTAGACGTACTGGATCACCTCCTCGCGCCGCTCGTGCTCGAAATCCACGTCGATGTCGGGCGGCTCGTTGCGCTCGCGCGAGATGAAGCGCTCGATGAGAAGCGCACTGCGCTCCATGCCGACCGCGGTGATGCCGAGGCAGTAGCACACAATGGAGTTCGCCGCAGAGCCGCGTCCCTGACACAGGATTCCCAGACTGCGCGCATGCGTGACGATGTCGTTCACGGTGAGGAAGTAGGGCTCGTAGCGCAGATCGGCAATGAGCGCCAGCTCGTATTCAATGACCTTGCGCGCCTCATCCGGAATGCCGAGCGGCCAGCGCCCGCGCGCACCCTGCTCGGTGAGCTTGCGCAGATAGGTGGTGGCAGTCTCCCCCTCCGGCACGAGCTCGTGCGGATACTCGTAACGCAACTCATCGAGCGAGAACGAGCAGCGCTCCGCGACCACGAGAGTCTCGCTGAGCAGAGCGGCCGGATACAGGCGTGCGAGCCGGGCTCGCTCCTTGAGATGACGCTCACCGTTGGACGTGAGCTGCCAGCCTACCTCGGCGAGCGGTAGGTTCAGGCGGATGGCCGTGAGCGCATCCTGCAACCTGCGGCGCTCGCGAACGTGCATGTGCACGTTGCCGGCTGCGACGAGCGGCAGCTCGAGCTGCCTAGCGATGCGCATGAGAGATGCGAGATGCTCACGGTCCGCCCCCTCGCGCACGAGCTCGACGGCGATCCAGACATTGCCGCTAAAGCGCTCGCGCAGCCAGGCAGCCTCATCGAGATCGCGGCGCGCATCCGGCAGCCACAGCAGCAGGCACTGCTCAAGACAGGACTCGATGTCGGCACGCGTGAGCGCGTACTCCCCCTTGGGAGCGCTGCGTCGCCCGCGCGTGATGAGACGGCAGAGGCTCGCGTAGCCTCGACGGTCGACGGCCAGTGCGACCAGGCGCAACCCGCACGCGAGCCGCAGCTCCGTGCCGATGATCAGCTTAGGTGGTGGAGTGCTGGCAGAATCCTTTTCCATGGCTGCCACATGAGCGCGCACGACGCCTGCCACCGAGCACTCATCGGTGATCGCAAGCGCAGAGTACCCAAGCTCGCGCGCGCGACCGACGAGCTCCTCGGGATGGGAAGCACCACGCAGGAAGGTGAAATTAGTAAGGCAATGAAGCTCTGCGTACGGGGGTAGCGCGTGCATGGATGATTTTCCGCGACAGACCCAAGCTGCTCCTTCAACCGAACACGCCGTGCAGAAACCAGCGATGCGGCGCTCCGCGCTCGCGGAAGACCCAGAGTCGCGCACCGCGCGTATCCACGGCGCAGTAGTAATCGCGCGCGACCTCCTCCCCTTCCCACCACCCGCTCTCGATGCGCTCGGGCTCGCCGAGTAGATGCAACGGGCCATGCCGCTGCGGCACGCCGGCGCTCGCTCTCAGCAGTTGCGGCGCCGGCAGCAACCACATGGGGCGGCGGAAAGCCGGCCATGGCGGCAGTCCTGCCGCGCCGTGCGCCTGCGAGGCGCTTCGAGCCGGTGCGAGGCGCGAGGTGGTCGCGCGGCTCGTCGGCATCGCCGGCTCCATACGATGCGAGGCGCTTTCGGGACGATGTGTGGGATGTACGCTGAGGCCGTGCACGGCCTCGATGCCCAGGCGCGCGCGCAGGCGCTCGATCAGATCCGATGATTCCGTGCGGATGCGACCGCCGTGCTCACCCGGTTGCCAGAGTGAGTCGGAGCAGTAGGCGCCGGGTGCGAGCTCTCCGGAGACGAGCTCGCACGAGCGTACGGGCTCCGGCAGCGTGAGCAGTGCCAGCCGCTCCGCGAGCAAGGCACGCAGGCTGTGCGGATCTGCCGCCGGTGCCGCGAGCTTCAATACGCAGCACGTGGGCGAGGCGTGACGGTGCTGCAAGCGGCATTCGAGCTCCGTGATGGCGCATTGACGCACCATGAGGAACTTGCCGAGCCTGACGAAAAGCGGTGCGAGCGCGCCGAGAATGCTGTCGTGGTGCGTGAGCTCGTAGGTGCAGTCGCGACGCGCCTGGAAACGCTCCGGCGCCTGGAAGCTCGCGTGGAGATCGGCGCCACGTCCCGTGAGACGATCCAGTGATTGCAGCTGCTCGACACCGAAGCGCCGCGCGAAGCCCGCGCGCGGCAAGCGCAGCGCCTCGCCCACGCAGCGCACACCCGCCTTTGCCAGACGCTCGAGCACTTCGGGCGGCCAACGCAGCACCGCGAGCGGCAGCACCGCGAGCGCCCCGATCAGTCGAGCTTCATTCAGGACTCTGAAGGGCTTGCCTGCACGGGCTCCCGCAAGCGCCGCGAGCGCGGTCGGTGCCAGCGCGAGCCATGGCCGCACTCCTGCGGAGTGGCAGGCAGCGCGCCAGCTTCGATACAGCGAGGCCGCACCACCAAACAACTGCAGGCTGCCTTTGACTTCCAGCAGCAGTGCATCCGGTGGTGCAAGGCTTACGCGCGGCGTGAAACGCCGCGCAAGCTCTGCGAGCCGCTCGAGCAGCGCTTGCTCGCGGTGCACGTCGCGTGGCTGCGTCACGAGGTGGGGAGCAAGCGCCATGGCGGCCGCCAGACTCATGCCCGGGCGCACCCCGGCACGCGCGGCCTGCTCGTCCACGGCGATCACGTACTGAGCGCGACCTTCGAGCTCGATGATCGCAAGAGGAGCCGGCTGTGCTTTGCTTGCCGCTGAGATCCCCGCCGGCTCGCGCCGCAATGCTTCCAGGGCAAGCTGCGGCAAGTGTGCCGCTATCCAGAGCTCGCGGGATGTACCCGGTGCCGCTGCAACGGACGGCGCCTGCGGCACCCGCAATGCACTGCGCGCGGGTAGCGTGATGCCGCGGTCTTGGCGAATGAGACGCGCGCGCATGCTCAAGAGCCCACCGCCACTGGAAAGTGCACCTCGATCGCACCCTGCGGCCCGCCACGGCTTTTCAGCAGCGTGATGCGCAGGCCCGCCTCGATGGGACTCAGCGCGATGCGCACGGCCGCGCAGGAAGACTCGCGTTTGCTGCGCGGAGTGAGCGCGCGAAAAAGAACTCCGAGCGTACGACCGTGCTCGGTCGCGAGCTGCAAGCGCCGCAGAGCACGCGACTGCACGCGCCGTACCCAGCCGAGCGCCACCTCGCAGGCTCCCGAGCGCAGCGCCTGCTCGCAAGCCCAAAGCGGTGTCGGGGTATGCACGACGAGCAGTCGCGAAAGATCCAGACCGTGCGCGGCGAGCGCCGGAGCAAAAGGATCCAGCGGCGGGGCAATCCATGCGCACCAGCGCGCCGTGGGCCGTGAGGTCAAGGCCGCAAGCGCCGGCAGCAGCAGATACATCTCTCCCACGCCGAGGCGCGGGAGCAGAATCTCTATCAATCCGACCTGTGGCCAGCCCTTACCGGGAAGGCTCGCATCGAGCGCGGCGAAGCCCGTCGGTACAGTATCCAGGCACCGGGCACTGCGCCCACGCCAGATGGCGGGATGCGCGAGCAACGGTGCCAGACGAGCCTCGACGGACATGGAGTCGGCCTTGCGCGGACAGTGCGACAACCAGGGATTGGCTGCAGACCATGAGGCTTTACATCAAGCCCGTAGCTTTGCCCCGACGCACCACACCCACGACGATGCCCTCGATGATCAGCGGCTCATCGCGCAGATCCACGCGCATGGGTTGAAACTCAGTGTTCTCCGGCAACAGCCACACGATGGAGCCTTCCTGACGATAGCGTTTGACGGTGACCTCATCCGTGAGCCGTGCGACCACGATCTGACGGCTGCGCACCTCCGCGGTACGATGCACGGCAACCAAATCACCATCGAGGATGCCCGCATCCTTCATGCTCATGCCGGTCACCTTCAGTAGATAATGCGGGCGCGGCTGAAAGAGCGCCGGGTCGATCTGAAAGCGCGCCTCGACATTCTCTTCGGCCAAAATAGGCTTACCGGCGGCAACACGGCCGATGAGAGGCAAACCCATCTGCTCGCGCATGGTGTCCTTCAGCTGGATGCCGCGTGAGGTGCCTGGAACGAGCGCGATGACACCCTTGCGAGCCAGCGCGCGCAAATGCTCCTCGGCCGCGTTGGCGGATCTGAATCCGAGCTCGCGGGCAATTTCGGCGCGCGTAGGTGGCATACCCGTCTCTGCGATGAAGCGCTGGATGAGGCGCAGTATTTGGGTCTGGCGGGGTGTCAGGTCGGACATGGCTGATCCAGACTGTTTATTTATACAGATACTGTGATTATATCCAGATCAGCTTCCGGTGCAAGCCAGTACGACGCCATCGTGGTCGGGGGCGGCCACAACGGGCTCACTTGCGCCTGTTATCTCGCCCGTGCGGGCCTTCGCGTGGCCGTGTTCGAGCGTCGCACCGTGGTCGGCGGCGCGGCCGTGACCGAGGAATTTCATCCGGGCTTTCGCAACTCGACGGCCAGCTACACGGTCAGCCTGCTGCATCCCAAGGTTCTGCGCGAGCTGCATCTTGCCGATCACGGGCTCGTCATCCGCGAGCGCCCGATGCAGAACTTTCTGCCGCTGCCCGATGGCAGCGCCTTCTGCGTCGGACCGACGGTCGCAGACACTCTGGCGGCCGTGAGGCGCCGCTCTGCGACGGATGCAGACCGCCTGCCCGCATTCCACGCGATGCTCGAGCGCGTAGTCACGTACCTGCGCAGAGTAGTGCTGAAGACACCGCCGGTAAGTCTCAGCCGGGCGCGCGATCTGTGGCAGCTGCTTGGGCTCCGGCGCGATCTGCGCCGCATGCCCGGCACCGCGCAGCGCGAAGTGCATGAGCTCTTCACGCGCAGCGCGGGCGATGTGCTCGACGCATGGTTCGAGTGGGATGCGCTCAAGGCGCTGCATGGCTTCGACGCCGTGGTCGGCACCTTTCAAAGTCCCTATCACCCGACCAGCGCGTACGTGCTGCTGCATCACGCCTTCGGTGAGGTGAATGGCAAGCGGGGCCTGTGGGGCCACGCGATGGGAGGCATGGGATCGATCACGCAGGCCATGGCCCGCGAGGCTGAGCGGCTAGGAGTGCAGATTTTCACGGACGCGCCCGTCAGCGCCATCACTACCGATAGTGCGCATACCGATGGCGCGACTGGCGCCTGCGCCACGGGTATTCAACTCGCCGATGGGCGGCGCATCGCTGCATCGATCATCGCGGCGAACGTCAATCCAAAGCTGCTCTTTCTTCGGCTGCTCGGCCGCGATGCGCTGCCCGATGAGTTCCGCACGCGCATCGAGCGCTACCGCTGCGAGTCGGCCACGCTGCGCATGAACGTCGCGCTGAGCGAGCTGCCGCAATTCACGGCGCTACCTGCAGCGGGTCCGCATCTTGGCTCCGGCATCATCATTGCACCTTCGCTCGGCTACATGGAGCGTGCCTATGTCGATGCGCGCGCAGGCGGTTGCTCGGGTGCGCCGATCATCGAGATGTTGATACCCAGTACCATCGATCCGTCGCTGGCGCCGCCCGGCGCGCACGTGGCCAGCCTGTTCTGTCAGCACTTCGCGCGCACCCTTTCCGGCGGTCGCAGCTGGTCCGACGAGCGTGAGCAAGCAGCCGACAGGATCATCGACACCGTTACCGCGTACGCGCCCAACTTCAGGCGCAGCGTGGTGGGGCGACTCATCCTGTCTCCCGCCGACCTCGAGGAGCGTTTCGGACTGACGGGCGGAGACATTTTCCATGGCGCGCTCGGACTGGATCAGATCTGGGCCGCCCGGCCGGTGCTCGGCTTCGGCGACTATCGCACTCCTGTCGCCGGACTGTACCTGTGCGGGTCGGGCGCGCACCCAGGAGGCGGCGTCACCGGGTTGCCCGGGCACAACGCGGCACGAGAAGTGCTACTCGACCGGCATCTCGGGCTTCGGCGTTCCCTGCGAGGCAGGAACCGGGGCTGGGAGACGCGGTAGTGCACTCGGACCGCTAGACAGGGCGTGCATCGATGTCCCGCAGCGTGAGCACAGTTTGCAGCAATCCGCCATCCGTCGCGTGGTGCCGACAGGGTCGCCTGTTGCATTCCACCACCGGATTTGGTGCAGTTGCTCCGGCTTGCGAAGGCTGTGGCGAAAGCACTACGCTTGCACGCTTCGAATGCTGTCCTCAGTTGTAGGACCTCCCGAACTCAACAACCCAGAAGGGGATGTTTCTATGAAGAGCGCGATCGTGTGGAAGGTGGCTGCTGCGGCAGTCGTGGCCGGACTTGTAGGCTGTACTGACCTCAAGCCCCTGCAGGCGGACATCGCGGATCTGAAGTCACAGGTGGGCAAGCTGCAAACGGACGTACAGGCTGCCAAATCGTCGGCCGATCAGGCTTCGAGCTCAGCGCAGTCCGCGCAGCAAGCGGCGAGCGGTGCTCAGAGCACGGCGAACCAGGCACTGGCGGCGGCCCAGGCATCGCAGTCCGCGGTCGATGCGACGAACGAGAAGATCGACCGCATGTTCAAGCGTTCGGTCTCCAAGTAGTCCTGACCTCGCTATGGCAGAACGCCGCGCCCCGTGCGCGGCGTTCTATGCCATTCGCGACCTGCGCCGTCGGAGGGAGCGGCGCAGGTCGGCTCAATAGCGAACCAGCGCGGCTCCCCAGGTCACTCCGCCGCCGAATGCTTCAAGCAGCAGCAGATCGCCGCGCTTGATGCGGCCGTCGCGCACGCCCACATCGAGCGCGAGCGGGACGGATGCCGTCGACGTGTTGCCGTGGTCCTGCACCGTCACGATGACGCGCTCCATCGGCAGGTCCAGCTTGCGCGCCGTGGCCTGAATGATGCGAATGTTGGCCTGATGCGGCACTAGCCAGTCGAGCGCCGAGCGCTCGAGCTGGTTGGCCGTCAGCGCCTCGTCGACGACTCTCCCTAGATGGGTGACGGCGATCTTGAATACCTCGCTCCCGGTCATGTGGATCGCGGCGGACTCCTGAGGTGCATGTGGCCGTATGTGCGCCGAAGGCCCGCCGGGGCAGTAGAGCATGTCCTTGTAGCTGCCGTCGGCATGCAGGTGAGTCGAGAGAATTCCGGGCGCTTGCGCCGGCTGCAGCACCACCGCGCCCGCACCGTCCGCAAACAGCACCGCAGTGGAGCGGTCGCTCCAATCCGTGATGCGCGAGAGCGTCTCGGCACCTACCACCAGAGCACATTTTGCCTCGCCGGCGCGCACGAACTTATCGGCGATCGCGAGCGCGTAGAGGAAGCCGCTGCACGCGGTCTCCACGCTGAAGGCCGGACCACCGACGCACCCGAGCCGCTGCTGCAGCAGAACGCCGCAGTTCGGAAAGATGTAGTCCGGCGTCGTGGTGCCGAAGGCGATGAAATCCACCTGCTGCGGGCGCACGTTCGCCGCCTCGAGCGCGCGGCGCGCGGCGACCTCCGCCAGATCGACGGTGGTCTCATCGTCCGCGGCGATGTGGCGGCGCTCGATTCCCGTGCGGTCGCGGATCCACGCATCCGTGGTGTCCATCATGCGCTCGAGATCCACATTGGTGAGGGTCTTCTCAGGCAGGTGCGCACCGGTTCCGGCGACTCGCGAAAACATCAACCCCCCTGTGCTTCAAATGCCTGCGCGATGTGCGCCGTGAGCCCGCCGCGCGCTGCGTGCACGGCGAGCTCCACGGCCCGCGCAAAGGCCGTGGCATCGGCACGGCCATGGCTTTTTACCACGATGCCGCGCAACCCGACCATGCAGGCGCCGTTGTAGCGGCGCGAATCGAGCCCGGCGGCCAGCCGCTGCAGCACCGGACGCGCGACCCAGCCCGCGATGCGAGCCGCCAGCGAGGCCTGAAATTCCATCACCGTACGCTCGGTCACGAGTCGCGCGAGACCCTCCATGGTCTTCAGCGCCACATTGCCGGTGAAGCCATCCGTGACGACCACATCGACCGCACCGGAGAAGATCGCGTCTCCCTCGACGAATCCAACGTAGCGTAGCGTGCTCGCACCGAGCAGCGCATGCGCCGCCTGCACCACTTCATGGCCCTTGATGTCCTCCTCGCCGATGTTGAGCAGTCCGACGCGCGGCGTCTCGATCCCATGCAGCCGCTGCGCCACGATCGCGCCCATGGCTGCGAATTGATAGAGCTGCTGCGGGGTCGCACGCGTATTGGCGCCGAGATCGAGCATATGAGTGTGCCCGAGCGCGGAGGGAATGGCCGACATGATTGCGGCACGCTCCACGTGGGCGATCGTCTTGAGAACGAAGTGCGCGATGGCATTCAGCGCGCCCGTGTTTCCGGCGCTTACACAGGCGGTCGCGCGCCCTTCGCGCACGAGATTCACGGCGATTCGCATGGACGAATCGCGCCCCCGGCGCACCGCAGCGCGCGGCGCCTCGTCCATGGCGATGACCTGGGTGGCGGGAATGATTTCGACCCGCTGGCGCAGCGATGCCGGGATCGCGCCGAGACAGGCCTCAATGTCCTGCGGCCGGCCGACCAACAGTGTGTGCAGCTCGCGATCTGCACGCAACGCGCCGAGTGTCCCCTCGATGCGCTCGCGTGGTTCGCGGTCACCGCTCATCACATCGATGGCGATGACGGGCCCCACGCCGCGGGTGCTGCTCGAGCCGGAGTTCGTGGTGATCGCGCGATCCGTCGAGAACGCGTCACTCGTGCTCGTCGCCCTCGGCGGGCTTCTCGATCACGCGACGGCCCCGATAGAAACCGTCGGGGGTGATGCGGTGACGCAAATGGGACTCGCCCGATTGCGGGTCGATCGAGAGCGCCGGCTTCTCGAGCCCGTCGTGCGAGCGGTGCATGCCACGCCGCGACGGTGTCTTGCGGCTTTTTTGAACTGCCATCTCTCCATCTCCTGTGGGCCCGAGCCCGAGTCTGTCTACTCCGCGCGCTTCAGCAGCTTGCCGAGCTGCGCGAAGGGCCGGTTGCGCTCCTCAGCGGGCGTCTTCTCATCGGTCACGCCGCAGCCGGACGCGTCATCCGACTCATGCAGCGGCGCGATCGGCAGAGACAGGAGCAGCTCCTCCTCGACCAGATCGCGCACGCTCACGCGATGTCCGGGCGCGAGAATCGTCTCGAGGCCGGCCGGCGCGCGGTCAGCCTCGACGGCATCCGCCACCATCGCGACGCTGCCGCCGCCACTCATGGACCATTGCAACGGGCCCATGCATCGCTGGCAGATCAGCATCCCCTCAGCGGACACGCTGACATCGGCGACCGGCGCATTCGCCATGCGGTGGAACTGAATCCTGCCGCGAGCGCTGCCCTGGTCGCGCGCCAGCTGCGTCCTCAGGCGGGGAAACTCAGCGAGCGGAATCGCGAAGTCGATGACGACCTGCCCATCGGCGAGCGGGTCGATCTCGCGCGGCTTCGACCAGTCTTCCGACATGGGGCGCGTATGATAGGTAGCGACCGATTCCAAGTCAAAGCTCGTGCAGCCTTAAGCCCTTGTTTCTCGAAGTAGAATCGTGACTCTACCGCCGCTGATTCTCGCCTCCGGCTCGCGCTATCGGCGCGAGCTGCTCACACGGCTGGGCATTGTCTTTACAGTGACGAGTCCGAACGTCGATGAAGCGGCGCGTGCCGGGGAGGCGCCGCTTGAGCGGGCACAAAGGCTTGCCCAGGAGAAGGCGCTGAATGTCGCGACGGCGCATCGCGCTGCGCTCGTGATCGGAAGCGATCAGGTCGCTTGCACGGCGCAAGTCGTGCTCGATAAGCCCGGGACGGCCGAGACAGCCCGCACGCAGCTGGGCCGCCTGAGCGGCTCGACGGCCCACTTTCACACGGCCTGCGCCGCGGTCTGCCTGGACCGGAACTATCGCGCGATGCACGTGGACACCACGCGCGTGGTGTTCCGCACCTTGCAGGCGCTGGAGATCGAGCGCTACGTCGCCACCGAGCGGCCCTTCGACTGCGCCGGCAGCTTCAAGGCCGAGGCTCTCGGGATCAGCCTTCTCGAGCGCATCGAGAGCAGCGATCCGACCGCGCTCATCGGGCTGCCGCTGATCTGGGTCGCGGGCGCCCTGCGCGGCATGGGCTATGAGCTGCCGTGACGCCTGCGGCGCGCACCCGACCGCGACTGTAACTCATCGAGCAGCGAGCGCAGGTCCGGCGGGAGCGGCGCGCTCGCGCTGAATTCTCCGCCCTGGGGCCACGTGAAGCTCACGCTGTGTGCGTGCAGAAACATGCGTTCGAGCCCTGCAGTGCGCATCTGCAGATTGAAGTCCGCGTCACCGTACTTCGCATCCCCCGCGACCGGATGGCCGGCGTGTGCGGCATGCACGCGGATCTGGTGCGTGCGACCGGTAAAGAGCGCGACCTCTACGAGCGTGGCCTGCTTGCCGAAGAACTGCACCGGGCGAAACTCGCTGACCGCCTGCTTGCCCGTCGCGTGCACGCGGACGGTGCGCTCCCCGCTCACCCGCAGGTCCGTGCGCAGGGGCGCGTCGATTCTCTTGTGGCCGAGGTTCCAATGGCCCTTGAGAAGCGCCAGGTAGCCCTTCTGAAAGTGGCCCTCGCGCAGCAGCGCATGCAGGGCGCGTAGCGTTGCTGGCTTTCGCGCGATGAGCAGGCAGCCGCTCGTATCGCGGTCGAGCCGATGGACGAGATCGAGCGGCTGCCCCGGATAGAGCGCACGCAACGTCTCGATCACTCCGAAGCTCACGCCGCTGCCCCCGTGGGTGGCGATGCCGGGCGGCTTGTCCACCACGATGAGGCGGGAGTCCTCGTGGATGACCGCCGCACGAATCCTCTCCAGCAGCCGCGGCGGCGGGCTCCGGGGGCCGCTCGCTGGGGGCTCCACGTGCACGGGCGGCACACGAACCTTGTCGCGCCACTGCAGGCGCTGTTCGGGGCTGGCGCGACGCCCATTGACGCGAACTTCCCCGCGACGCACCAAACGGTATACGTGGCTTCGCGGTACCTTCTCGAGCAGGCGCATGAGGAAGTTATCCAGCCTCTGCCCGGCCCGCTCCTCGGTCACCTCGACGTGCCTGACGGCCTCCCGCGCTCGCGGCTGTTGTTGCGTGGTCACCTCGCCCTCCGCGTAAGACATTGTTTTTAAAGTGGTCCTGTGGTTATACTGCATGCACCGTCCGAGTGCGGACGGTCAATGGCCGGCGGCGCAGAGCCGTCGCTAGGTAACGGGCATGAGCGGCTACCGCCATCCACGCGTGAATCTTACGTGCGCTGGAGCGGTTTTCGCTGGTGCTCATCAGTTGGTCCTCGGCAACGAGGCCATCGCCTGGGCCGACAAGGTTGCAGTCCCCGCGCCGCTGCGAGCGAGCGCAGGGCATGCCGTCGGTTGAGTAACAGAGGGTTTTCGGCGCGCCGTCCGCCCACGGGCGGACTACTCATGAAAAAGCATAGTCGAGCGCCCGTACCACTTCGTGTCACTGCCGCCAGAGGGCCCTAGGAAAATGGGCTACGCGCACATAACGCCTGCGCCTCATCACTCATTTTCCCAAGTCGCCCGGCGGTCTCCCGCCGCATCCTTGTCGGTCCTTTACAACATAGTAGGACCGCATGAAAAGAATGCTTGTCAACGCAACCCAGCAGGAAGAACTTAGAGTCGCGCTGGTTGATGGACAGAAACTTTACGATCTCAGCATAGAGCTTCCCTCCCGCGAACAGAAAAAAGCCAACGTCTACAAAGGCTGTATTTCCCGAGTCGAGCCCTCGCTCGAGGCCTGCTTCGTCGATTACGGTGCGCAGCGTCACGGCTTTCTGCCCCTGAAGGAAGTTGCCAAGGAGTACTTCCGCCAGCAGCCGCAGGGCGGCCGCATGAATATCCGCGAGCTCCTGAACGAGGGACAGGAGCTGCTCGTTCAGGTAGAGAAGGAAGAGCGGGGCACCAAGGGCGCCGCGCTCACGACCTTCATAAGTCTCGCCGGCCGCTTTCTCGTCCTGATGCCGAACAATCCACGCGCCGGGGGCGTGTCGCGTCGCATCGAGGGCGAAGAGCGCGACCAGATGCGCGAGATCATGAGCCAGCTGCAGATCCCCGACGGCATGGGCGCGATCGTCCGCACGGCGGGTGTCGGGCGCTCCGTTCAGGAGCTGCAATGGGACCTGGATAACCTGCGTGCCCAGTGGGAGCAGATCGACGCTGCGGCCAAGGACCGGGCGGCACCGTTTCTCGTGTATCGCGAGAGCGACGCCGTCACCCGCGCAATGCGTGACTACCTCTCCGACGACGTGGGAGAGATCCTTGTCGACGATGACGCCGCATTCCAGAAGGCCCAGGAGTACATGCAGCGTTTCATGCCGCCCGATGCCCAGCGGCGCCTGAAGCATTACACGGACGAGATCCCACTTTTCACGCGCTTTCAGATCGAGAGTCAAATCGAGTCGGCGTACGCCCACAAGGTGCAGCTGCCCTCGGGTGGCAGCGTCGTCATCGATTACACCGAAGCCCTGGTCTCGATCGATATCAATTCGGCGCGCGCGACGCGCGGCAGCGACATCGAGACCACGGCGCTCAACACCAACCTCGAGGCAGCCGAGGAGATTGCGCGGCAGCTGCGCATCCGCGACATCGGCGGCCTGATCGTGATCGATTTCATCGACATGGAATCGCAGAAGAATCAGCGCGACGTCGAGGATCGCCTGCGCGATGCGGTACGCATGGACCGCGCGCGCATCCAGATCGGCCGGCTCTCGCGGTTCGGACTGCTCGAGATGTCGCGGCAGCGTCTGCGGCCGTCACTCGGTGAGACGAGCCACGTCGTGTGCCCGCGCTGCGTCGGAATCGGCAGCATCCGCAGCGTCGAGTCCATGGCGCTCGCGATGCTGCGGCTCATCGGCGAGGAGCTGCGCAAGGAGCGCACGCGTCGCGTTATCGCGCAGGTGCCGGTCGAAGTGGCCACATATCTCATCAACGAGAAGCGCGAGTGGTTGCGCACGCTCGAGGACAAGAGCGATGCCGAGCTGGTGATCGTGCCGAATCCGAATACGCAGACTCCGGATTACTCGATCCGCCGCATCCGCGATGACGAGGCAGAGCTGCCCGAGAACAAGCAGCTGAGCTATCTCATGCCGACCATGCCCGAAGTGGCCGATCCGGCCTTGAAAGAGGCCAAGCCGGCTGCGGAAGTGGCCGCCGTTGCCAGCGCGCTGCCAGCGACGGCTGCTCCCACGCCCGCCGCGCCCATCGCAGCGCCCGCGGCCGACAGCCCGCCCAACGTGTGGCAGCGCCTGAAGCGCTGGTTCGGTGCGCAGCCCCAGGCCCAGGAGGCCGCGCCCACTACGCCGACTGGCGGCTCGGGCGCCATGACGCACTCGCACGCGCGTCCGCCTGGCGCTGATCGCGATAGCCGCCGCTCGGGCTATCAGCGCCCGCGTCGCAACAGCTCTGGACGCGATCGATCCGAGTCCGGGCATCGCCACCGGGACCGTGGCGAGCGCTCGCGCGATGGCTATCGCGATCGCCCCCGCGAGGGCGACCGGGAGCGTAGCCGGGAAGCGGGCAGAGACCGCGACCGTGCGGCGCCGGCCGAGCAGGGCTCCAACGGTGCACGCGATGGCGACCGAGAGCGCGCCTGGAACAGCGAGCGCAGCGCCTCATCGGCCGGGGGCGGAGAGTTCTCCGGTGACCCATCGGGGGGCGTGCGCAGCGAGGGTGCTCGTGATGAGGCCCGCGGCGACCGTGGACCGCGTGGCGAGCGCCGTGGCCGGCGGGGTCGCCGGCGCGGCCGGCGCGGTGGATCCGGACCCCGCGACGCTGCAGTGTCTGAGGCCGGAGCGAACGGCGGTGAGTCGGTGGACGCCTCGCAGGGCATGCCAGCAGAGTCGGCGCGGCCGGCGGCGCACGAAGCCGACGTCGGTGGAGCGCCGGACACTGCTCCTGGGACACACGATCAGCACGATCAGCGCGATCAGCGCGATCAGCGCGATCAGCACGAGTCGGCAGCCGGGACGGAAGAGCACCGTCCAATCGCCCACTTCGAGCCCACCGCGCCGCTCGAGGGTCCGTCCGGGCGGCAGAGCAAGCCCTATGTCGTCTGGTCGTCGGCGCCTTCGGATGAGACCCCGCACGGCGACGGCGGCCGCGAGGAATAGAGCGATAACGGGTTTCGGCCGAAGATCACGCCCCGCGGGGCGGAGCTGATGGGGTCGCCGACAGGTACCGCAGCAGTCCGCTAGAGGCGGCCTCGATGAGGTCGAGCACCTCCTCGAAGCCGTTCACGCCTCCGTAATAGGGATCGGGCACCTCCAGGGTGTCTGCCTGCTGCGCGAACTCCAGGAACAGCCGCAGGCGCTCGTGCGCGGCGCCCGGCGCACTGCGCTTGAGGGACGACAGATTCGCGTTGTCCATGGCGAGAATCAGATCGAAGCGCTCGAAGTCCTCGGGCTCTATGCGGCGTGCACGCAGCGCCGACATGTCGTATCCGCGGCGGCGCGCGGCCTGCTGCGCACGCGCGTCCGGCGCGCAGCCGACGTGATAATCCGCGGTGCCAGCCGAGTCGATGAGAATTCGCAGCTGCGGCGCCTCGCGTGCCGCGAGCGTGCGAAACACCGCCTCCGCGGTCGGCGAGCGGCAGATGTTGCCCAAGCAAACGAACAGGATGCTGACCTCGCGCACGACTCTAGGCTCCCGTGCCGAGCTCTGCCTCGAGCAGCGCCCGCACGCGCTCGAGATCCTTCGAGGTGTTCACGTCCGCGCCCGGAGGCTCGCGCGAGTTCGCCACGACGATCTCGAAGCCGTTCTCCAGTGCGCGCAGCTGCTCGAGTTTCTCTCTGAGCTCGTGCGGACTCGGTGCCAGAGCTGCAAGGCGCTGTAGCGCGCCGACACGATACGCGTAGAGACCCAAGTGCCGCCGCGCCCCCGCGAAGCTGCGCTGAGTCGCAAGATCGGCGCTCGCCCCATCACGGTCCCAGGGAATCGGCGCACGGCTGAAATACAGTGCGCGCTCGCGCCGGTCCGCGACGACCTTCACCACGTGGGGATCGAGAAACTCATGCAGCGAGCCGACGGGACTCGCAAGGGTTGCGATGGCGGCGTGCGCGTGCGCCTCGAGCAGCTCGCATACCTGGTCGATGAGCACCGGCGGCATGAGTGGCTCGTCGGCCTGCAGATTGACGACGATGTCCTCGGCAGCCCAGCCCCGCAGCCAGGCGACCTCCGCGATGCGGTCGGTACCGCTGCCATGCCCCGTCGAGGTCATCACCACCTGCACGCCGCAGGCGCGCGCGGCAGCGGCGATGCGCTCATCGTCGGCGGCCACGATTACCTCGTCCGCGGTCGATGCCCGTGCGCGCTCGCAAACCCAGTGCAACATGGGCCGGCCCGCGATGGGCAGCAGCACCTTGCCTGGCAGGCGCGTGGAAGCGTAGCGCGCCGGGATGACAACGCGGTGCGGCGCGGACACGAGCCTAACGCTCGAGGAGCGGATCATCCGCCGCCAGCTGGCGCGCCTCTTCCTCCAGCATCACAGGCACATCGTCCCGGATCGGATAGGCGAGCCGATCGAGGCGGCATATGAGCGACCCCTGCTCACGGCGATAGATGAGCGGCCCCTTGCAGACGGGACAGGCGAGGATCTCCAGCAGGCGCGCATCCATCGGCTGACTCTAGCGCGTGCGCGCCGAAACCGCGATCCCATCGCACACGCGCTCGAGCAGTACGTGACGGTCAGCCGCGCTCAGATCCGCAGTGACCGGCACGTAGAACATGCGGGGGCTGGCGAAGGCGCGGCAGCGCACGGCGTCCTTCTCGGTCATGAGAATCGGCAGATCGTCGGCCGCATAGGCGAGCTCCGCCGCGGTGAACGCGTGATGATCGGGAAAGGCATGCTCGAGCACCTCGAGCCCATGGGCACGCAGCTCGCGAAAGAAGCGCGCGGGGTGACCGATGCCGGCCACGGCGTGGACGGGGCGGCGCGCAAACTCTCGCAGCGGGCGCGGGGATTCCAGATCGTCCACGCGGTGCGCCTCCCTCGCGACAAGCTGCATCGACACGAGCGGCGCGCGTGGAGGCGGCAGCCGCGCGAGCGAGGCGTGAGCGGCAGCGCCATTGACGACGACCAGATCGGCGCGCTCGATGCCTTGCGCAGCCTCGCGCAACGGTCCGGCCGGAAGCAGCCGCCCGTTTCCAAAGCCGCGGGCGCCATCGATCACCACGATCTCGACGTCGCGTGCCAAGCGCAGGTGCTGCAGCCCATCGTCGGCCACTACCACGTCGACATTCTGCGCAACCAGCACGCGCGCGGCGGCGACGCGATCCACCGCGACGACCGTGATGCACCCGGTGCGCTGCTGAATGAGCAGCGGCTCGTCCCCCACCTCGCGCCAGGGCGAGTCGGCGCGCACGATGACGGGTGTCGCATCGCGCGCGCGGCGGCCGAAGCCGCGCGACACGATGCCGACTTTGAAACCGCGCTGCGTCAGTTGCTGGGCGAGCCAGATGACGAGTGGCGTCTTGCCCGTGCCCCCGACCGTGAGATTACCGACGACGACGACCGGCCTTGGCACGCGCTCGCTGCGCAGCCAGCCGCGCGCATAGCCTCGACGCCGCGCGCGTGTCACGGCGCCATATAGCCACGCAAGCGGCTGCAACGCTGCCGCCGCGCCGCTTTCGCCGTACCACATCTGCGTCATGCGCTTCTGCATCGCTCACCATTGCAGCGCGCGCCGCCGCGGCACGCCGCGGCGTCACGCGCTGAACTGGAGCTGATAGAGCTGCGCATACAGCCCACCCCTCGCGAGCAGCTGCGCATGCGTGCCACTTTCGACGATGGCCCCGCCATCGAGCACGATGATCCGGTCCGCCTGCTCCACCGTGGAGAGCCGGTGTGCGATGACGAAGGTGGTGCGATTGCGCACCAGCTGCGCCAGCGCCGCCTGGATGTGCCGCTCGGCCTCGGTGTCGAGCGCGGAGGTCGCCTCATCGAGGATCAGGACAGGCGCGTCCTTGAGCAGCGCACGCGCGATCGCTATGCGCTGGCGCTGCCCGCCCGAGAGCAGCACGCCGCGATCACCGACGAAGGTATCGAGCCCCTGCGGCAGCGTGGTCGCGAACTCGAGCACGTGCGCCGCCTCCGCCGCTCGCTCGATGACCGGCAGCGCAACCTCGCGACCGATGGCGATGTTGTTGCGGATGGTGTCGTTGAAGAGCACCACATCCTGGGAGACGACGGCGATGTGCTCGCGCAGATTGTCGAGATCGTAATCACGCACGTCGCGGCCATCGAGGCGCACGGCGCCGGAGGTCACATCGTAGAACCGCGGCAGCAGGCTCACGAGCGTCGACTTGCCGCTGCCGGAGCGGCCGACGATCGCGGTGCGCTCGCCGGCGGCCACATTCAAAGAGATGTCGCGCAGCGCAGCCACTTGAGCCGTCAGGTACGCGAAGGTCACGTGCTCGAACCGCACCTCGCCGCGCACGCGCGCTACCCTGAAGCTGCCACCGCGCGGCTCGGCAGGTGTGTCGAGAATCTCGAAAATGCTCTGCGCCGCGGCGATGCCCTGCTGCAGGGGCCCGGAGACGCCCACGAGCAGCCGCAACGGCTGGGCGATCATCCCGAGCGCGGTGAAGAAGCCGAGGATCTCACCCATGGTCATGCGGCCGCTCACCGCATTGGCGATCGCGTAGGAGAGAATCAACGCCGCGCCGATCGCCGTCAGTATCTGAATCACCGGATTGGACAGGCCGCGCGTGAGCACCAGGCGCATGTGAGAGCGCCGGTTGTGCTCGTTCACGGCGCGAAACTGCGCGCCGAGATGGCCCTCGGCGTTGTACACCTTGACGAGCCGCGGCGCCTCGAAGCTCTCCTTCGCGACGCGCGTGACATCTCCCATCGAGTCCTGGATGCGGCGGCTATAGCGCCGGAAGTAATGATTGACACGCGTCACCAGATAGCTCACGACCGGCGCCATGGTGAGCGCGACCAGCGACAGCTTCCAGTTGAGCCACAGCAGATAGGCGATGAGCCCGCTGATCGTGAGCGTCGTATTGACGAGCACGACCACCGAATCCGTGCTCGCCTGCCCTACCTGCTCGGCGTTGTAGGTGAGCTTCGAGAGCAGCGTCGCGGAGGAGCTGCGATCGAAGTAGGCGAGCGGCAGGCGCAGCACGCGCTCGAACAGCTGCTGCCGCAACTCGCTCACGATGCTGCGGCTGACGAAACCCATGGCGTACGTCTGAGTGAAGTCGCCGAGGCCGCGCAACACGAAGAGCGCGACCACGCCGAGCGGCAGCCACACGATCATGCGTGGATCGGGATGCGTGAAGATGCGATCGCCGAAGAGCTGCGCGACGCCCGCGAAGCTCACCATGCTCGCCGAATACACGATGGCACCGGCCATGCCGCAGGCGAAGGCGCCCATGTGGCGGCGCAGATAGCCGAGCAGGCGACGATAAGTATGCGCGGCGCCCCGCGCGCTATCCGGGGCGAAGCTCACAGGTCCGCTCAAGGTCGACCTGCCGGCTCTTCCTTGATGGTCGCGATGTTGATCTCCGCGAATCCGAGCCGCCCGAGCACATCCATGGCGGTGACCACCGACTGGTGCGTGGCGCGGCCATCGGCGCGCAGCGTCACGCGCATGCTGCGGTCGCTGCCCGCGGCTTTCAGCAGCGCCGCACGCAGCGTCTCGGGACTCGAGTTGATGAGCTCGCGCTCGTTCACGCGATAGCTGCCCTGCTGTGTGACGGTGAGCACCAGCGGCTCGGTGCGCGGTCGCGCGGTCGGCACGCTGCTCGCCTGCGGCAGATGGATGCGCACGCGTCCTTCATCGACGAGCGAGCTCGACAGCATGAAGAACACCACCATCATCAGCACCACGTCGATGAGGGATACGAGGTTGATCTCCGGGTCCTCGACCCGGCGCGGCTTGAGATTCATCGCCGCACGGCCTTGAACGCTTCGTGACGGCCCGTCTCGAGAGTCTCGGAGCGCGCGGCCGTCTCCAGAGTATCGGCGAGCTTGATGGCGCTCTTCTCCATCTCGATGACGAAGCGCTCCACACGCCCGCGCAGATAGCGGTAGCTGATCAGCGCGGGAATCGCCACGCACAGGCCCGCGGCGGTGGCGATCAGCGCCTCGGCGATGCCGCCGGAGAGCATGCGCGGATCACCCGCCGCGCCTGCCTGCAAGGCGTTGAAGGCCTTGATGATGCCCGTGACCGTGCCGAGCAGTCCCAGCAAAGGTGAGATGCTGGCGATCGTGCCCAGGGTATTGAGGAAGCGCTCCAGCTCGTGCACGACGTGGCGCCCTGCATCTTCCAGGCGCTCCATCATGAGCTCCCGCGGGCGGTGGCGGTTGGCGAGCCCGACCGCCAGCACCTTGCCGAGCGGTGAGTTCTGCTCGAGAGCTGCGATCACCTTGTCGTTGAGCTGATTACTCTCGACGAGCTGCCAGATGCGCTGCATGAGATCGCGTGGCAGCACGCGCTTCTCCTGCAACGTCCAGCACCGCTCCAGGATGATGGCTGCCGCGCCAATGGAGCAGAGGATGATCGGCCACATGAACGGGCCGCCGGCCCGTACGATTTCCCACATTCCGTTTGATTCCGTCGACCCCTACCGCTGGGCCGCCATCATACCGGAGAGCACTGTGCGCTCAAGGCGTGGACCACGTTTCAGCGGGCGGCGCAACCGATCTGCTAGAGTTGCGCGCCGTCATGCCCCGCCGAATGCTCAAGAAGCTCGCCTCCCAGCGGCATTCGCTGTTCGATCGCTGGTACCTGCGAGTCTTCGGTGCCCACCTGACCGATCCGCGACTGTGGTCGCTGCAGCGGCGCGGAGTGACGGCCGCCTTCGGCGCGGGGCTCGCCATCTGCTTCGTCCCGCTGCCGGTGCACCTGCCGCTCGCAACGCTGGTCGCGATCGTCTGGCGACTCAACATTCCCGCAATCATCGCAACCGTCTGGGTGGTCAACCCCTTCACCGTCGTTCCCATCTACTATGGCGCGTATCGCGTCGGCGCCGCCATTACCGGCGTCACACCCCACGCTTTCGGCTTCAAGCTGAGCTGGGACTGGCTGCAACACGGCCTCGGTCCGATGTGGCGGCCCTTTCTGGTCGGCTGTCTGACATGCGCCCTCGCGTGTGGCGTCTGCGGCTGGCTCGGGCTCGAGCTGTTGTGGCGCTGGCGTGTGCTCGCCCGGCGCCGCCGCCTGGTGCGCTCAGCCTCCGGCACCACCACCGGCTGAGGTCCGCGCGCGGCGTGCGGCGGCGCTGGCGGCGGGCGCGCTGCCGTCGTGCAGCAAGCCGCTCTCGAGCGTCAGCATGCGCTCCATGCGCGCGGCCAGCTGGGTGTCGTGCGTCACAACGACGAGACTGGTGCCGCGCTCGCGATTGAGCTCCAGCATCAGCTCGAATACCTGCTCGGCATTGTTGCCGTCGAGGTTACCGGTGGGCTCGTCGGCCAGCACGATGCGCGGTTCGGTGACCAGTGCGCGCGCCACGGCAGCCCGCTGCCGCTCGCCGCCGGAGAGCTGATGTGGGCGGTGTGTCAGACGCGCCCCGAGCCCGACACGCTCCAGCAGATCGCGCGCTCGATCGCGCGCTTCAGCGGGGCGCACGCGGCGCACGAGCAGCGGCATCGCCACGTTCTCGATCGCCGAGAATTCCGGCAGCAGATGGTGGAACTGATAGACGAAGCCGAGTGCCCGGTTGCGCAGCGCGCCGCGCGCCTCCTCGCTCAGGGCATGGATGTCCTGTCCCTGCACGAGCACCGCACCCTCGCTCGGACGGTCGAGACCGCCGAGAATCTGCAGCAGGGTCGTCTTGCCCGAGCCCGAGGCGCCGACGATGGCCACCCGCTCGGCGGGCGCGATAGCGAGCTCGATGCCGCAGAGCACCTGCAGGGTCACCGGCCCTTGCGTGAAGCTCTTGTGGACGTTGCGCGCCTGCAGCACGGCTTCAGTCATGGCGCAGCGCCTCCGCGGGCGCGGTGCGCGAGGCACGCCACGCGGGGTATATCGTGGCGAGCGCGCACAGGATGAAAGCGACCCCACACACCTTCAGCACGTCCAACCACTCGACGTAGGCCGGCAAGTCGCCCATGTTATACACCCGCGGATCCAGGAAATGCGTGCGCAGCGCATGCTCCAGGGCATGCACCAGAGCCTCCACGTTGTGTCCTATCAGCACCCCGAGGGCTGCGCCGAGCACGGTGCCGGCGAGACCGATGAGCACGCCTTGCAGGCCGAAGGTCACGAGCACGTTGCGCGGGCCGGCGCCGAGCGTGCGCAGAATCGCGATATCGGACTGCTTCTCCTTCACGATCATCACCAGAGTGGCAATGATGTTGAATGCCGCGACCGCCACCGTCATCAGAAGAATCACGAACATCATCGATTTGGTGAGCTCGATCGAGCGGAAGAAGTTCACGTCCTTGCGCGTCCAGTCGCTCACGTAGAAGCCGCCGCCGAGCGCGTACGCGAGGCGCTTCACCGTCGAGGGCGCACGCAGCGGGTCGGCGAGCGCGAGGCGCACCCCCGTGACCTTCTGACCGAGTCCGTAGATACGCTCGGCATCGCTCATGTGCACGAGCGCGAGCGCGCTGTCGAACTCGTACATGCCTGAGCGGAAGATGCCGGTCACCAGGAAGCGCCGCATGCGCGGCTCGATGCCCGCGGGCGTGGCGGTGCCCTCGGGGGCAATCAGCACCACGGTGTCGCCCACGTGGGTCCCGAGCGAGCTCGCAAGCGCCGCGCCCAGGATGATGTGATATGCGCCGGGGGTGAGATCGTCGATGCTGCCTGCGGTGAGGCGCTGCGCGAGCCCGGTGGTCTGGCGCTCCTCCTCGGGAAGCACCCCGCGCACCATCGTGCCCAGCACGTGCGTACCGTGCGCGAGCATCGCCTGCTCCTCGACATAGGGTGCGGCGGCCACCACCCCCGGCTGGCGCAGCGCGGCGTCGCGGGCAGTACGCCAGTCGGCCAATCCACCGTCGAGCCCCATGAGCGTAGCGTGCGCCGTGACCGAGAGCATGCGGGTGCGCAGCTCTCTCTCGAAGCCGTTCATCACCGACAGCACCACGATCAGCACCGCGATGCCGAGCATCAGCCCGAGCACCGACATCGTGGACACGAAGGAGACGAAGCCGCGCCGATGCGCCGAGCGCAGGTAGCGCGTTGCGATCATCCATTCGTAGGCGCGGCGCATGGGGCGTCACTCGTAGCGCAGCGCATCCGCCGGCGGAGTGCGGGCGGCGCGCAGCGCCGGATAGAGCGTCGCTCCGGCGGTCAGCGCGAGCGCCGCGAGCGCAATCCACGCGATGTTCGTCCAGTGCACGTCCGAGGGAATGGCAGTGATGTAGTAGACGTCAGAATCCATGATCTGAAAGCCGAAGGTGTGCTCGAGCGCGGGCACGATCGTCTCGACGTTCAGCGCGAGCAGCAGCCCGAGTGCGACGCCGCAGGCAACGCCCAGCCAGCCGATCACGAGCCCCTGTGTCACGAACACGCCCATGACTCTGCGCGGCGAGGCGCCGAGCGTGCGCAAGATCGCGATGTCGGTGCGCTTGTCATTGACCACCATGACGAGCATCGCCACCACGTTGAAGGCAGCGACGGCAACGATCAGCATCAGGATGAGCGCCATCATCGTCTTCTCGATGCGGATGGCGCGGAAGTAGCTAGCGTTGTCGACGGTCCAGTCGATCACCTCGAAGCCCCGCGGCAGCACGGCGCGGATGCGCGCCGCAAGCTGCGGCGCTCGCAGCGCATCGTCGAAGCGCACGTGCAGGCCCTCGCCGCTCGCTGCGACTCCGAGCGCGCGCACGTCGTCGATGTTCGCGAAGAGCAGCGTGGCGTCGTGCTCCTGCAGTCCCGCCTCGAAGATGCCCGTGACTTTGAGCTCGCGCAGCTTGGGTGTGGGCGTGCCGTCCGCAGCGATCGTGGGAATGAGCAAAGTGACCGTATCGCCGCTCGTGACGCCGAGCTCCTCCGCGACCACATCGCCCACGATGGCGCGATCGCTGCCCGGCCGCAGATCCTCGAGGTGCCCCTCCTTCACGAAGCGGGCGACCTGCGTGACGCTCGCCTCGCTACGCGGCTCGATGCCGCGCACCGTGATGGGCAGCATCTCCGGAGGACGCACGGCGAGTGCCTGCGCCTCCAGGTAGGGCGCCACGCCACGCACACCGCTGACACTGCGCGCGGCGTGCGCCGCGGCGGCCCAGTCGGACGCCGAAGGCGTGGCCGCGGCGGCAGCGACGATGCGGGCATGCGCACTCAATGAGAGCAGTCGCTCGCGCAGCTCGCCCTCGAAGCCGTTCATGACCGACAGGATCACGATCAAAGCGGCCACACCCACGCATACGCCGATGAGCGAGACCCAGGTGATGAACGACACGAAGAACTTGTGCGTGCGGGCGCGCACGTAACGCAGGCCCACATACAGTGACAGCGGATGAAACACGGCGCGAATTTAACCACAATTGTCGCGGCGGCCGTGCGATCCATGATGTCCGTCACAGATCACGGAGAGGAAGGCCGCGCGGCGCTTTGACAGATTTCCACCGATGCTATAGTGGCCATCGACCGCCGGCTTGCTTCAGGAGCTAGCATGAACCTACGAGTCGTCCTTGCACTGCTGTGCGCGGCTGCAGCCGCGAGCGCCGCGCTCGCCGAGACCGTCGCCGTCGGCGACAAGATCATGGTGCGCGAGTCCAACACACCGCGCCCCTCCGGCGGCATGCTCATGGCTGACGTGGAGCGGCGTTTCGGCGCGCCCGTCACGCGTCACGCCGCGGTCGGCGAGCCGCCGATCACGCGCTGGGACTACGCCCAATTCTCGGTGTTCTTCGAGCGTGACCGCGTGATCCACTCGGTCGTGACCGAGGGCGCCCCGCCAGCGGACGCTGCGGCCAAGCCCGCAGCCCCCACGGAGTCCGCGCCTGCCCCGCAGGACAAGGATGCGGCGCCCACGCCATCGCAGGAAGCCCCGCCCGCGCCCGACGCGGCTGCGCAGAAGCAATAGCGTCTTTCGCTCTCGAGTAGATTGCACCGCGCGGGCTGAGTTCCGCCGCGGACGGCTCCGTCGCGCGCTGCCTTTCCGGTAAGCTTCGGCCTTCGTATCCTGCGCATCCGGCCATTGTGAAATCCAGAGCGCTGCTGCTCGAGCCTCCCGTTCCGACTTCCGCCCAGCGCCACATTCGCTGGCAGCAACTCTATGGCAGCGCTGCAGCGCTCGCGCTCGCCGAGGCGCTCGCGCGCGACGAGCGGCTCTACGTGGTGGTGACGCGCGGCGCGCGCGAGCTCGAGCGGCTCGAGGCCGAGATGCGCTTCTTCAGCGGCGCGGAGCATGCACCGCTCACGCTTCCCGATTGGGAGATCCTGCCCTATGAGCTGTTCTCGCCGCACCCGGATATCACCTCCGAGCGTCTGCGCACGCTGTACGAGCTGCCGCAGGCACGCCGCGGGTGCCTGATCGTCGCTGCCGATACGCTGTTGCAGCGGCTGCCGCCGCGGCAGTACGTGCAGGGGCGCGCGTTCGAGCTCGCCGTGGGCGATACGCTCGGCCTCGAGCCGTTTCGCACGCGCCTGGTGGCTGCCGGCTACGCGGCCGTGAGTCAAGTGACCGCGCCGGGCGAGTTTGCCGTGCGCGGCTCGCTGCTCGATGTATTCCCCATGGGCGCCGCCGCGCCTCTGCGGATCGATCTCTTCGGCGATGAGATCGAGGCGATCCGCCGCTTCGATCCCGATTCGCAGCGCTCGCTCGATGCAATCGAGCGCGTGCGCATGCTGCCGGCGCGCGAGGTGCCGCTCGATCCGGAGTCGGTGCGCGGCTTTCGCCGCCGCTACCGCGTCCGTTTCGAGGGTGACCCGATGCAGTCGGCGATCTATCGAGGCGTGAGCGAAGGGCTCGCTCCGGCGGGCATCGAGTTCTATCAGCCGCTGTTCTTCGACTCGGTCGCGACGCTCTTCGACTACCTGCCCGCGGACGCGGTGGTGGTGCACGAAAGCGGCGCCACGGCGGCACTCGAGCGGCTCTGGCAGGACATCGAGGCGCGCTACGAGGAGCGCCGTCACGACATCGAGCGCCCGGTCCTCGCGCCGCGCGAGCTGTTTCTGGATCCGCAAGAGCTCGCCGAGCGCGCCGCCGGCTTTGCGAGCATCGCTCTGGATAGTTTCAAAGCCGACACCACGATCTTGCCCGAAAAGCTCGTGCACAACTTCCCGACGAGCGCGCCCCGCGAGCTGCGCCTCGATGCGCGAGCCGAGCAGCCGCTCGCACCGCTCGAGGAGTTTCTCGGCCAGTACGCCGGCCGCGTACTGCTCGCAGCAGACTCACCGGGCAGGCGCGAAGTGCTGCACGAGATGCTGCGAGCGCAGGGACGCGAGATCGAGCTGCTGACTGACTGGGCCACGTTCGCCGCCGGCAGCCAGAGGCTGGCATTGACAGTGGCGCCCGATGTCGAGGGCCTGCAGCTCACGAATCCGCCACTCATGCTGTTCTCGGAGTCGCAGCTGTTTGGCGCCCGCGCACGGCAGGAGCGGCGCCGCCGCCGCTCCGCGACCGACCCCGCGGCGATTCTGCGCGATCTCGTCGATCTCAACCCTGGCACCCCGGTCGTGCATGAGGAGTACGGTGTCGGCCGCTACGTCGGCCTGCAAGCGATGGAGGTGGCGGGCGAGCCGGGAGAGTTCCTGGTGCTCGAGTACCAGGACGGGGACCGACTGTACGTGCCAGTACAGTCCCTGCATCTCGTCAGTCGCTATACGGGTGCGGCCGCCGAGAGCGCGCCGCTGCACAAGCTCGGCACCGATCAGTGGGCGCGAGCCCGCAAGCGTGCCGCGGAGCAGATCCGCGACGTGGCTGCCGAGCTGCTCGATCTGTACGCGCAACGCAAGGCGCGCCGCGGTCTCAAGCTTGCCGTGCAGGAGCTCGAGTATCAGGCGTTCGCCAACGGCTTCCCCTTCGAGGAGACCGCCGATCAGGCCGAGGCGATCGAGCGCGTGCTCGGGGATCTGCACAAGCCCGAGCCGATGGATCGCATCGTCTGCGGCGATGTCGGCTTCGGCAAGACCGAAGTGGCGATGCGTGCGGCGTTCGTCGCCGTGCAAAGCGGCAAGCAGGTGGCGGTGCTCGTGCCGACGACACTGCTCGCGCAGCAGCACCTCGGCAACTTTCGCGACCGCTTCGCGGACTGGCCGGTGCGTATCGAGGCGCTCTCCCGATTCCGCACTGGCAGCGAGAGCGATGCCATCGTCGCGGGCATCGAGAGCGGCACGGTCGACATCGTGATCGCCACGCACCGGCTGCTGCACGCACACGTGCGCTTCAAGGATCTCGGACTGACGATCATCGACGAGGAGCACCGCTTCGGTGTGCGCGACAAGGAGCGCCTGAAGGCGCTGCGTGCCGAGGTGCACGTGCTCACGCTCACCGCCACCCCCATTCCGCGCACGCTCAACATGGCGCTCGGCGGTCTACGCGACCTGTCGCTGATCGCCACCCCGCCCGAGGAGCGTCTTGCGATCAAGACCTTCGTCACCGAATGGCACGGGCCCGCGCTGCGGGAAGCCGCGCTGCGCGAGCTGCGCCGCGGCGGCCAGATCTATTTCGTCCATAACGAGGTGCGCACCATCGAGAAGCTCGCCGCCGAGGTGCGCGAGCTGGTTCCGGAGGCCGATGTGCGCATCGGGCACGGACAGATGCGCGAGCGCGATCTCGAGCAGCTGATGGTCGATTTCTATCACCGCCGCTTCAACCTCCTGGTGTGCACGACGATCATCGAAAGCGGCATCGATGTGCCCACTGCGAACACCATCATGATCCACCGCGCCGATCGCATGGGGCTCGCGCAACTGCATCAGCTGCGCGGCCGGGTCGGGCGCTCGCACCACCGCGCCTACGCCTATCTGATCGTGCCGCCGCGCCGCGAGCTCAGCGCCGATGCACTCAAGCGCCTCGAGGCCATCGAGTCGCTCGAGGAGCTCGGTGCAGGCTTCGTGCTCGCCACGCATGACCTCGAGATTCGCGGCGCGGGCGAGCTGCTCGGTGAGGCACAGAGCGGCCAGATGACCGAGGTCGGGCTCACGCTGTATCTGGAGCTGCTCGAGCGCGCGGTGCGCTCGCTGAAGGACGGCCGCGAACCCACACTCGATGAGCCGCTCGCCGCGGCAACCGAGGTGGAGCTGCATGTGCCGGCGTTTCTGCCGGATGCGTATGTCGGCGACGTGCACGTGCGGCTGGTGCTCTACAAGCGCATCGCGGCAGCTGCCGACAGCGCGGCGCTCGATGATCTCACCGCCGAGCTCGTCGATCGCTTCGGATCCCTGCCGGCTCCGGCGCAGCAACTGCTGCGCATCGCACGCCTGAAGCTGCGCGCACGCGAGCTCGGGGTGCGGCGCGTGGATCTCGGAGCGCAGGGCGGTTATCTCACTTTCGAGACGCACAATCGCATCGAGCCGGCCACCGTTATCCGCCTGGTCCAGCGTCAACCGCGCGAGTACCGGCTCGAGGGACCTCTGCGACTGCGCATCTCGCGCGCCCTGCCGGACGTGCCCAAGCGCTTCGAGTTTGCGGCAGAGCTGCTCGGCCGGCTCGCCGACGGAGTTACCTTGCCACCGCGGGCGGGCGGTCGGGCAGCGGAAAGCCGTGATGCCGCGCGCGACTGATAGAATGCCTTCATGAGAGCGCCACGATGGATGTTGCTCGCGCTGTGCGCGGCATTGCCTGCGATCGCGCAGCCGCCGGCCGCACCCGCCACGGGAGCCGCGAGCGCGCCCAGCGGGGCGGCGGCAGCAACGCCGGGCACCGCGGGTGGGCCCACTGTCTACAACATCGAGATGATCGTGTTTCGCGCGAGCTCCGCGCTCGGTACGCCGGAGGACTGGAACTCCGAGACGACACGCGGCGGACTGGTGCCGCCAACGGACACCGACTCCGCCGCACCCGCGGCGCCCGCACCGGCTGCCCCCCCGCCAGCTGCGCCCGCGCCCGCCGCTGCTACGGCTGCCGCCGATACGACCGCGCTCAATCGTGCCGTGCATCCGCTTGCGGCCGCTGATTTCCAGCTCAACGAGATCGAATCGAGGCTGCGTAACAGCGGCACTTACGTGCCCGTCGCGCATGTGGCCTGGTCACAGACCGCGAGCCCCTGGGGGGATCATGCGGGAGTGCCGCTGCAAGCCCTCGGAATCGATGCGCCGGGACTCTCCGGCACGGTGTCGCTCGAGCGCGGCCAGTTCCTGCACCTGGGATTGGCGCTCAACCTCGAGATGGAAAAGCCGCCCGAGGGGCTTGGGGCCGCGCCGGGCACGATCTTCGTGCTCCGCGACATGCAGCGCGTGCGCTTCTATGAGCGCAATTACTTCGACAATCCGGCATTCGGCGCCATTGCGCTCGTGACACCGGCACAGGGTGCGCGTCGCGCGGGACGCTGAGAGCGCTACGCCGCCGAGACTTCCTTGAAGTCGCGCGCCTCGGCGGCACAGACGCTGTTCTTGCCGAGTGTCTTGGCGCGCTTGAGTGCGGTGGAGCAGGCATTGAGCAAAGCCTCCAGCGGCAGCTCACGCGGCGGCACCAGACTCGCGACACCGGCGCTCAGCGTCACGTAGCGGCCGTTGGGCTTGGCCTCGCCGAGGCGCAGATCGCTGCCGGGGCGCAGATCCTGAGCTGCCCGTTGCTCTGCGGCGCGCGCCTCGTTGCCGTTGCGCGGAGTGCTGCTGGCACGCGGGTTGTGAATCAGGAGCTCGCGCACGCGCTGCACGACCACGTCCGCGTATTCACTCGCCTTCGACGAGGCATCACCCTGAGTCACGACCGCGAACGTGCCGCCCTCCCAGCGCGCGACCAGATCGCTGCGCCGGCGATAGGAGTTGATGATGATGCGCGCCACGCGGCGGATGCAGGCATCGCCCGCAGCCTTGTCGAAGGTCTCGTTGTAAGCGCCGAGATCGTCGATGTCGAACAGGGTCAGGGCGATCTCGTGCGACTCGCGCTGCGCGGCTTGCCAGTCCCGCAGCAGCAGCTCATGCAGATAGTCGCGCGAGTGCAGTCCCGTCAGTCGATCCTCGCGCACCCACGTCGGCAGACCCTGCGGGGCGCGCTCGCTCGAGCGCAGCCGCTCGCTCGCGTCGCGGTGATAGCCGATCCACTGCACGATCTTGCCCGCGGCATCCTTCACCGGCTGGATGACCATCTCGTTCCAGAACAGCGTGCCATCGGGGCGATAGTTGCGCAGCAGGATGCGGCAGGATTCGCCGCGCTCCAGGGACTCGCGCAGGCGCTGTAGCGCCTCCTGGTCGCGGTCCGTACCTTGCAGCATGCGTAGGTTCGCCCCGAGGAGCGCGGCGGCCGGATAGCCGCACAGGTGCGCGAAGGCGTTGTTGGCATAGATAACCGGGTGGCCGGGGACCGTCGCATCGCATACCACCACCCCTTCGGGCGAGGCATCGACGATCTCGCGCCAGCACTCGGGCGCAGCGCTCATGTGGCACCGTCGAGAGTCAAGGAGGGTGCAGCTGCCACGCGTGCGAGCTGCGCGTGCGCCTCAGCCCACGCGGCAGATGCAACCAGCTCGCCCCAGGGCAAGCCATCACGCCCGCGCATGCGCACGATGCGCAGCTGCGATGCCGGCTCGGGCTGGATCGTGAGCCGATCGAGCAGCTGCACGACTGCCGCCCGATCGTTGCACACGAGCAGCATGTCGCAGCCTGCCGCGAGCGCGCGCTCACAGCGGCTGACGATGTCGCCGGCCGCGGCCGCCGCCGCGCCCATCGATAGATCGTCCGCGAACACCGCGCCCTGGAATCTAAGATCACCGCGCAGCACGCCGCGGATCCAGCGGCTCGAGGAGCTCGCTGGGCGCTCATCCACGGCCGGAAACTGCACGTGCGCGACCATCACGGCCGGCAGTCCGTTGTCGATCAAACGGCGGTAGGGTGTCAGATCGTCCGTCAGATCGGCGAGCTCGCGCCGATCGATGGGCAAGGACAGATGCGAGTCCGCGCGCACGGCTCCGTGCCCCGGGAAGTGCTTGGCGGTCGCGGCCATGCCCGCCTCACGCATGCCGCGCATGTAGGCGGTGGCGAGCGCGGCGACGGCCTCGGCGCGCGCATGGAAGGCGCGATCACCGATCACCTCGCTCAATCCGTAATCCAGATCCACGCAGGGAGCGAAGGAGATATCGATGCCGTGCGCGCGCAGCTCCGCGGCCATCAGCCAGCCCAGGCGCTGTGCGAGATCGAGCCCGGCGCGCGCATCGACGTCGAATTCGTGACCGATGCGCCGCACCGGCGGCAGGCGCGAGAAGTCGGTGCGAAAGCGTTGCACGCGCCCGCCCTCCTGATCGACGGCGACGATCAGCGGCGGGCTGCGCGCGGCGTGAATCGCGGCCACGAGCGCGCTGAGCTGTGCAGAGTCGCGGAAGTTGCGCGTGAAGAGAATGACCCCGCCGACCAGGGGATGCTGGAGCAGCTCGCGCTCCTCCGCCGCGATCTGGCCACCGGCCAGATCGATCATGAGCGGCCCCAGGGTCATGTTCTTCGAGTCTCCCTCCGCCTAAGCGGGCGTGAGCAGTGCAAGCGATTCCACGTGCGTCGTATGCGGGAACATGTCCACCACCCCGGCGGCGCGCAGCACGAAGCCGTGTTCGTGTGCCAGAGTGCCGATGTCCCGCGCGAGACTCCCCGGATGGCACGAAATATACAGCACACGTTGCGGCCGAATTCGTGCAATGGTCCGCATTACCTCGTGCGCGCCAGCGCGTGGCGGGTCGAGCAACACATGGGTTGCGGGCTCCTGCAGCCAGGGCAGCTCCTGCGGCAAGGGCGCTCCGAGCTCGGCAGCAATGAAACGCGCGTTATCGATGCCGTTGAGCGCCGCATTATGTCGCGCACGCTCGACGAGCCCCACCGCCCCTTCGACGCCGAGCGCGAAGGCGGCGTGACGCGCGAGTGGCAGCGTGAAATTCCCCAGGCCGCAGTACAGATCCAGCACCCGTGAGTGCGGTGTCAGCTCGAGCAGCGCAACGGCGCGCTCAATCAAAGCCTGATTCACGGCGGCATTGATCTGCACGAAGTCGGTCGGCGCGAACTCGAGCGTCAGATCGAGCGCGGGTAGTGTGTAGTGCAGAGCGGCCTCGCCTGCCGCGGGACTCAAACGCGCGATAGATTCGAGACCTCCGCGCTGCAGATAGAGCCGCACAGGATGGGCGCGCTCGAAATCCTGCAAGCGCGCAAGATCCGCCGCGCTCGGTTCAGCGAGCACGCGCAGCACCAGGGCGGTCGCATTGTCCCCGACCGCCACCTCGATCTGGGGCACTTGGGTCCGCACGTCGAGTCCGCTGAGCAGTGCGGCGAGCGCGCCGATCAGCGCCCCGGCGGGAGGGGCCAGCACCTCGCACGCATCGAGCTCGGCGACGCGGCTCGAGAGCCGCTCGCGAAAGCCCACCAGCACGCGCTCCTTCTTGGGGACGTAGCGCGCACCCAGACGGGCGCGCCGGCGGTAGGCCCAGGGAGGGCCCGTGAGGGGCTCCAGCCACGCTTCCGGGGTGACGCGGGCCAGCCGCTCGAGGCTGTCGCGCAGCTCGGCCTGCTTGGCCTCGATCTGACGCATGGAAGCCAGATGTTGCAGTGCACAGCCACCGCAGACACCGAAATACTTACACCGTGGGGTGGTGCGCTCGGGCGCAGCTTGCACGACCTCGAGCAGCAGGCCGTCATCGTGGCGTTTGTGGCGGCGGATGCGCCGGTAGCGGACCGTCTCCCCGGGCAGCGCTCCGGCGACGAACACCGTCTTGCCGGCGTGAATGATGCCCTCCCCCTCGTGGGTGAGGGCATCGACCGGGCCCAGCTCGATCTCGCTGTCTGCGCGCCCGCCAGCCCTCAATCGGCGCCCTCCAGGGCGCCCGAGGCCTCCCACGCGCTCAGGAACTGCGCATAGTGCTCCTCCGTGCCCGCGCGCAGCAGCGCCTTCACGCGCGCGACCTCCTCAGCGTACTGCTCACGGGCGAAGCGGCCGCGCAGCAGCTCGAAGCGCAGATAGATCAGATAGGTATTGAGAACGTCCGTCTCGCAATAGCGGCGCACGCGCCCGATCTCGCCGGCAAGGTACGCCTCCCAGACCTGGCTGCCGTCGAAGCCGAGCTTGCCCGGGAGCCCGAGCAGCAGCGCGGTTTCGGCGAGCGAGGCACGCGCACGCTGCTGGTAGCCGGAGAGCACGTCCATCAGGTCGATGTGGCGCCAGTGGAAGCGACCGAGATAGTTGTTGTAGCGGAAGTTCGTATCCTGCTCGCCGACTTCCCAGTAGCGCGCCGCTTGGGTGCCGGCGCGCAGCGCCCGATAGTGCAGCACCGGCAGATCGAAGTTGCAGCCGTTCCAGGAAACGAGCACGGGCGAGAAGCGCTCGATGCCGTCGAAGAAGCGCTCGACGAGCTCCGCCTCCTCCGCGCGCGCATCCCCGAGACTCCATAGACGCAGATCATCGCGTGTGCGCAAAGCGCAGGAGATCGCCACGATGCGCTGCTGAGTGAGCGGCAGAAATTCGGCGCCGCGCCGCTGCCGCTGCAGCGTGAACATCGCTTTCGCCACCTCTGCGTCCGGGAGCCCTTCCAGGCGATAGAGCCGCCGCCCCAGCGCCACGTCGGGCACGGTCTCGATGTCGAATGCGAGTACATTCGGGTTCGCCGGTCGCTCGTCCATCTCGGTCACACGGCTTTCATGAGCACGGCCACGGCAACGACGAGCCCCGCCTCATCCGTGAGTGTGATGTGGCCTTCGCCGATACCCAGCCGCTGGCGCATCCCCTCGCCCCGCTCGGAGAAGATGACTTCGGGCTTACCCCACGCGTTCTGCACCACCCCGACGTCACGGATCCACATCCCGTGTGCGAACCCCGTGCCCATCGCCTTCACGATGGCCTCCTTGGCGGCAAAGCGCATGGCGATGAAACGCTCGCGCCGCTGCGTGCGCTCGAGCTCGAGCCGCTCCTGCGGCATGAGCAGATGATCAGTGAAACGCGTGCCGAAGCGCCGCAGCGTGTTCTTGACGCGCTTCATCTCCAGCACGTCGACGCCGATGCCGAAGATCACGCGCGCGCCCCCACGAGCAGCGCCTTCATCTCGCGCACCGCGCTCGGCAGACCATCGAACACCGCCCGCGCAATGATGGCGTGTCCGATGTTGAGCTCGACGATCTCGCGCAGCGCCGCCACCGGCTGCACGTTGTGATAGTTGAGACCATGGCCTCCGTGTACTTCGAGCCCACGGCTGGCTGCGAGCTGCGCGGCGCTGCGCAGCCGCTCGAGCTCGGTCGCCTGACGCGGGCCGGCTGCCTCGGCGTAACCCCCGGTGTGCAGCTCGATCACCGGCGCGCCGATCTGCACGGCCGCCTCGATTTGCTGTGGGTCCGGATCGATGAAGAGGGCCACGCGCACGCCCTGCCCGGCAAGGATCGCAGTCGCCTCCTTCAGTCGCTGCACCTGTCCAGCGGCATCGAGACCCCCTTCGGTCGTGATCTCCAAGCGGCGTTCCGGCACGAAGCAACAGTCAGAGGGGCGCACGGCGCGCGCGATCTCGAGCATCTCATCGGTCACCGCGAGCTCGAGGTTCATGCGCGTCTTGAGCAATTCCTTGAGCACGCGCACGTCCTGGACCTGGATGTGCCGGCGATCCTCGCGCAAGTGCAGCGTGATGCTGTCGGCGCCCGCCATTTCCGCCGTGAGCGCCGCATGCACGGGATCCGGATAGCGCGCACGACGCGCCTGGCGCAGGGTCGCGACGTGGTCGATGTTGACGCCGAGCGTGATCGGTGCAGAGCTCATCGCGACTCCTGGCCCATGCCACGGCAGCGGCGCGCCACTGCCCGCGTGCTGAGCTCTCTTCCTTCCAGACAATGCGCCAGCGCGGCCTGCAGCAGGCGGCGCGCATCATCCAGCTCTCCCTTGCTCAAGAGCTGCTCGCGCGCGAGGCTGAGGAGCGACTGCCCGGAGAGCGCGTGCGGTGCGCCTGCGGCGACCGGCGCGAGACCGCGATCAGGGCGGAAATCATAGTAGCCCTCGGGATCGATGCCGCGCCCCGTGTGCGATTCTGCCTCGAGCTCGAGGCCGTAGCCGACCTCCGCGAGCAGGCGCTTCTCGAACAGGCGTAACGTGCGCTCGAGGGGCGCCCCGTCTTTCAATTCCTCGAGCGCCGCATGATAGGCGTCGAAGAGCAGCACATGCGGGTCATGACGGGTGGTGAGCTTGAGCAACAGCTCGTTGAGATAGAAGCAGGGCATCAGGCAGCCGGCAGGCATCTCCCGCGCCGCGCCCACGCGCTCGGCGTCGGTGAGCTGTGGCGCCTCGCCGCGGCCCGACCATGACAGCAGCAGGGGCTGAAAGAGCTGCAGCACCGGACTCAGTCGCGCCTTGGGCCCGCGCACGGCGCGCGCGAAGAGCGTCAGCCGCCCATGCTCGCGCGTCAGCACCTCGAGGATGCGGCTCGTGTCCCGGAAGGGCCTGTGATGCAGGATATAGCCGGGAGTCAGGTGGACACGGCCCGAGCTGCGGCTCATGTGTCCACGCCCAGCTGGTGCAGCGCGCGGGCATTGTCCGCCCAGCCCTCGCGTACCTTGACCCACAGGCTCAGGTGCAGGCGTCGGCCCAGTGTGCGATTGAGCTCCAGGCGCGCCGAGCGGCCTATGCGCTTGAGCAGCTCGCCCTTGGCACCGATCACGATCGGCTTCTGGCCGGCCCGATCCACCCAGATGGCGGCATCGACGACCAGCTGTCCATCCTCCTCCACCACACGCTCGATCTCCACGGCAACCCCGTAGGGCAGCTCCTGATGCAGTGCCAGCGTCAGCTTCTCACGGATGGTCTCGGCGATGCGAAATGCCATGCCGCGGTCGGTGCGTTGCTCCTTCGGAAACAGCGCGACAGACTCGGGCAGCAGCCTCACGATCGCACCGCGCAGGGCATCGAGGTTGTCTTGCTTGAGCGCGGACACCGGGACGATGTCGGCAAAGTCATACCGGGGAGCGAGCTCTCGCAGATAGGGCAGGAGCTTCTCGCGCGGACGCACGCGGTCGATCTGATTGACTACGGCGAGCGTCGGCCGGGCATTGTCGCGGATGCGTTGCAGCACCAGCTCGTCCCCGGCCGTCCACTTGAGCGCCTCGAGCACGAACAGGCACAGGTCGGCGTCCGCGAGCGCCGTGGCGGCCGTGCGATTCATCGCACGGTTCAGCGCTCGCGTGGCCTTACCGTGCAGCCCGGGCGTGTCCACGAAAGCGATCTGTGCGTCCTCGCTGGTGAGCACGCCGAGCACGCGGTGGCGCGTGGTCTGAGGACGTGGAGTGACGATGCTCAGCTTCTCGCCCACGAGCGCATTGAGCAAGGTCGACTTGCCGACGTTCGGGCGCCCGACCAGCGCCGCAAAGCCGCTGCGAAATGCCTTCATTCTTGGTCGTTAGCCTCGATCTCCTCGAGCACACGCTCGGCGGCTTGCTGCTCCGCGCGCCGGCGGCTGCTGCCGCTGCCCTGCGCACGCAGCTGCAGCGCGCGCACCTCACAGAGCACCCAGAAGGTCTGCTCGTGCGGCTCGCCCTCGGTACGCTCCACCTGATAACTCGGCAGCGGCAAGCCCCGCGACTGAAGATACTCCTGCAAACGGGTCTTCGCGTCCTTCAGGCTCGCCGGCTCCGGCAGCTGCGCGATGCGCGCCGCGAACAGTGCGTTCGTCACGCGCCGCACCGCCTCGAGGCCGCCGTCCAGATACAAGGCCCCGCACAGCGCCTCGAACGCGTCCGCCAGAATCGACCGGCGGCGGAAGCCTCCGGACTTGAGCTCTCCCGAGCCGAGCCGCAGCACCTCGCCTATCCTAAGCTCCGCGGCGATTTCGGCAAGCGGCTCGCTGCTCACAAGCCGCGCCCGCAGGCGGCTCAGGTCGCCCTCATCCGCCGACGGATAGCTCTCGAACAGGCGCTCCGCGAGGAGCAGGTTGAGTACGGCGTCCCCGAGGAATTCGAGGCGTTCGTAATGGGGACGCGTGGCGCTGCGGTGCGTGAGCGCCGCGGCGAACAGTGCTGTATCACGAGACTCGTAGCCGAGCTTCTCCCGCAACCAGTTCCGCGGCCAATCCTCGTTCACCACTCAGCCAATCTGCACCATCTTGTCGAAGGCGACCAATATAGCCAGATTGGCGAACAGGGGCGCAGTGTCCTCGTACTTGGCCTCGATGACCCAGGCCCGGCCGGCGCGGTGGATGTCGATCGACTTCACCTCGGGGAACTCGACCTCCTCGATCTCGAAGTGCCGGGTGATGGCAATGCGGATCTGCTCGTAGGTCACGTTCTCTTCGCTTTTGAACTGCGTCACGGTCTGATCGAGCGTGTGCGCCACCCTCATGTAGTTGAGGTACACCGGTGCCACGCGGATGCCAGCGTAACCGACGATCGCCAGGGGTATCAGCAGGCACAGCCAGCCGATGAAGGTGACGCCGCGTTGTCTTTTATACATAACTCAGCCCGCCCGAAGTAGTGTCGTCTGCCACGCAGACGTGCGCCGGGCTACTTTACGCGGGTCTATTGCACCTTCATGCCGATCCGGTTCCATAACGGACCGCCGGAGCGCTGCCAGTCCCAGTTGAGCCAGATCCGCGTCGCCTTGCCGATCAGATGGTCTTCGGGCACGAAGCCCCAGTAGCGTCCGTCGGAGCTGTTGTCACGGTTGTCACCGAGCATGAGATACATGCCCGGGGGCACCACGTGCTCGGGCCAGTCGCCGTGATCTGAGTTCAGGCCGTCAGAGGCAGGACAGACATAGCCGCGCGACAGGTGGCGCTTGCAGGAAGGCAGAGGCTCTACCGCGATGTCCCCGGTGGTCGGGCAGAACATGATGTCGTGGGGATGGTGGTCGAGGTCCTCCTGGGCGAGACGCATGCCCTCGTAGCAGCCATCCTCGTACAAGCCGCGATCGGTGGTGCGGATCGGGACCCCGTTCACGATCAGCTTGTCACCCTGCACCTGCACGCGGTCTCCCGGCAGCCCGACGAGACGCTTGATGTAGTTGATCGAGGGATCGGGGGGGTAGCGGAACACCACGACATCCCCGCGGTGCGGCTCGCCTATGGGCACGATCTTGCGGTCGATGATGGGCAGCCGCAGGCCGTAGGCGTATTTGTTGACGATGATGAAATCCCCGTCGAGCAGCGTCGGCATCATCGAGTCCGAGGGAATGCGAAAGGGCTCGAACACGAAGGAGCGCAGCAACAGCACGATGACCGCGACCGGAAAGAAGCTGCGGGCGTAGTCGACCGTGCCCGGCTCCGGCACGACGCTCGGGTCCTTGCCCGCTGCACGCGCTGCGGCGACACGCCGCCGAGCCAGCACCGCCCAGTCGAGCAGCCAGAACACGCCTGTGACCACCGCGATCAGCAGCAGCACCAGGCTGAAGTCCAGCCGCTCGGCGGTGAGCAGCCGGATGATGCCCGCGATCACCAGCACGGGCAGTGTGTAGTACAAGAACGCGAGCAGGGGCGGATCGCGCGCCGGCTGCGGCGCTGCGGCCAGCTGGCGCCGCGGACGCAGCAGCCAGTCGTCCACGACGCACACGAGCGCCACGGGAATTGCCAGCCAGCTCAGCAGCGAGATCAATTGCATCAGCATGGAAGATCCTTGTTATTCGTCGTTTCGATCAGCTCTTGCGTCCCACCTGCAGCACCGCGAGGAAGGCCTCCTGCGGAATCTCCACGTGGCCGAGTTGCTTCATGCGCTTCTTGCCTTCTTTCTGCTTCTCGAGGAGCTTGCGCTTGCGCGTCACGTCCCCGCCGTAGCACTTGGCGAGCACGTTCTTGCGTAATGCCTTGACCGTCGCTCGCGCGATCACCGCGCTGCCGATCGCCGCCTGCACCGCCACCTCGAACATCTGTCGCGGAATCAGCTCCTGCATCTTGTCCACCAGCTCGCGGCCGCGGGCGTACGCGCTGTCGCGGTGCACGATGATCGAAAGGGCATCGACACGGTCACCGTTGATGAGAATGTCGAGCTTGACGAGCGGGGCGGCTTGAAAATGGCTGAACTCGTAGTCGAAGGATGCGTAGCCGCGACTCACCGACTTCAGCCGGTCGAAGAAATCGAGCACCACCTCGGCGAGCGGCAGCTCGTATTGCAGCGATACCTGCGTGCCGAGGTAGTGCATCTTCTTCTGTGCGCCGCGCTTGTCGTTGCAGAGCTTCAGCACGGCGCCGACATGATCGGGCGGCACGAGAATGCTGGCGATGATGATGGGCTCGCGGATCTCGTCGATCTTGTCGGAGGGCGGCAGCTTGGTCGGGTTATCGACGAACTCCACCACGCCGTCCGTGCGCGCGACTTCGTACACCACCGTCGGAGCGCTCGTCACCAGATCGAGCTCGTACTCGCGCTCGAGCCGCTCCTGCACGATGTCCATGTGCAAGAGGCCGAGAAAGCCGCAGCGAAATCCGAAGCCGAGCGCGCTCGAGACCTCCGGCTCGTAGTGCAGTGCGGAGTCGTTGAGGCGCAGCTTCGCGAGCGCGTCGCGAAAGCTCTCGTAGTCTTCGGAGTTCACCGGAAACAGCCCGGCGAACACCCGCGGCTTGATCTCCCGGAAGCCCGGCAGCGCAACTTCCGCGGGCCGATTCTCGAGCGTGATCGTGTCGCCGACCGGCGCGCCGTCGATCTCCTTGATGCCCGCGACCACGAAGCCCACCTCGCCAGCAGAGAGCGCGGGCTGCGCCACTGATTTGGGCGTGAAGCGGCCGAGCTTGTCCGCTGTGTAGCTGCGCCCGGTCGACATGACACGGATCTTGTCGCCCGGCTTGATCGTGCCGTTGACGAGGCGCACCAGCGATACGACTCCCACATAGTTGTCGAACCAGGAGTCGATGATCAGCGCCTGCAAGGGCGCATCGGGATCGCCCTTGGGCGGCGGGATGCGCTGGATGAGCGTCTCGAGGAGCTCGGGCACACCCTCGCCGGTCTTTGCGCTGACACGGGCAGCATCCTGCGCGCCGATGCCGATGATGTCCTCGATCTCCTTGGCCACCCGTGGCGGATCGGCCGAGGGCAGGTCGATCTTGTTGATGACGGGCAGCACCTCGAGTCCCTGCTCGATCGCGGTGTAGCAGTTGGCGACGCTCTGCGCCTCCACTCCCTGTGAGGCGTCGACCACCAGGAGCGCGCCCTCGCAAGCTGCGAGAGAGCGCGACACCTCGTAGGAAAAATCCACGTGACCCGGGGTATCGATCAAATTGAGCTGATAGCGCTGGCCGTCGTGGGCCGCGTAATACAGGGTCACGCTTTGCGCCTTGATCGTGATGCCCCGTTCGCGCTCGAGCTCCATGGAGTCGAGCACCTGATCCTGCATTTCGCGAGCCTCGAGGCCACCGCAGAGCTGGATGAGCCTGTCCGCGAGGGTCGACTTGCCGTGATCAACGTGCGCAATGATGGAAAAATTACGTATGAGCCGCATCAATACTCGGAGATTCCGCCGCGCGGACCTGAGTCATGCGGCGGCGGGATTGTAGTATCGTCACAGGCCTTGCGCCCAGGTTTTGTGCCCGGCTCGCGCAGCCATGTAGCGGCCGATCGGCACGTAACGGCCGCGCGCCCTCACCCGCGGCCGTCAGGCAACGCGGAAGCGCGCAGCAGGCGCACGAGCTCCACGGCATCGAGCCGATGCCGGCACACCACGGTGCCGTCGAGCAGCAGCACGGGCACGTTGAGTCCATAACGGCGCAGCAGCTCGGGATCCTCATCGACATCGACGATCTCGATCGGTGGCAAGTGCGCGTGCCGCTCGAGTGCCGCAAGCGCGGCGAGCATCTCGTCACACAGCTCGCAGCCGCGGCGGTGCACCACCGTGAGACGCGAAGTCATTCCATCAATGCAGTGCGGACACAGGCCCGTGCGCGAGGTCGAGCTGCAGCGGTGTCGGATCGAGCGGTGGGATGGCGGAATCGAATGGCGAGCGCGCCGGAGCGGACGCGCGCGATTCAGCCTTCATGGAGTTGGCAATGAGCTGCACGGTCTCGGGGGGCACTTCCCCCACCGCCGTGACCGGGTGGCCGTCGACCACCGTGGTGAAGGCCGAGGACGATCCGACCTGGGTGCTGCCGGAGAGCGCGTGGCTCACGTGAGTGTGCGACTCGACGAATACCGACACGGAGGCCAGCCCGTCGGTGAACACCAGGTGCGCGACGGGATCGCGCGCGCCCGGCATCTTCTGCGCGGCCCGCACCGACATGCGAAAGCCGGGCGGCAGCTTGAGTGCAGTCCACAGCATCGGAGTGCCGCCGGCGGCGAGCGGTCCCGATTCCTCGCGCAGCCATCGGAAGCTATCCGCAGAGAGATCGGGCTTGAATGCCGAGTCGGGAATGTGGGTGGGCCACGCGATGCTCGCAAAGACCACCTGCTCGATCACTCGGCCGTGACCATCGCACAGCTCGGTGCGCAGCGGCATCCCGGTGGACTCTTCGATCCACAGTCGGTATCCATAGCGATACTGGTCCTTGGGATTGACCACGATCAGCTGCGCCCTGCGGCCGAGCAGGCGCGTCGACTTCGCGGCCTTGATCTCATAGAACTCGCTCGTAGCCGCTTCGAAGTTGGGCAGGCTGCCAAGGAGCAGGGTCGCCGGCGGCTGCCGCTCCACCAGCACCGTGCGCTGATCGGGCAAGTAGCAGGCGAGCTCGGAGCCCGTGCGAATGAACTCCCGGCCCGAGCCATCCAGCGAGACCAGACGCTCCGTGACTGCCCCATCCTGCACGCGATGAATGATGTGCAGGGTCTCGACCTTGCCGCCCTGCCAGTGTGAGAACACGCCGTCGTAGTTGAGCGTGGTCAGTGCCTGATTCATGCGCTCGAGCCACTTCTGTGACTCGTCCGCGCCCGCGACCGATGCGACCGCGAGCGCCAAGACCAGCATTCCGATCCGATCGCTAGCGTGCTTCATTCTCATTTTTGCTGATCGTTGTCCCCGCCCGTAGGCGCGCTAGCAGCATTGCCCGTGCCCGGATCCGCGGTCACGAGGGACGACAGGGCGCTGTGCCGAAGCAACGGCGCGGAGAACTCGCTGTGCGCCACCACGTAATCGGCCAGCTCGGCCGGCGGAATGAAAGGCGGCGTAGACCCAGTGGCGGTGGGGTCGACCGTCGGCACCACGTAGCTGTCGGGCGCGGTGCTGCGCGCCACCGCAGCGGCCGGCGCCGGTTGTACTTGCGCGACCTCCGGTGCCCCCGGTGCCCCGGGTGCCTCGGAGCGCATCCACACGATGCTGGCGAAAGCAACGCCAGCTGCGACGGCTGCGCCGGCGACCGGCTGCCACCAGCGCCGTACCGCGGGTCTCACGAGCTCACGAGCGCGCGCGGTCGCCAGCACGGAGGGTTCGGCTGCAACCGCAACGCTCACCGCGCGCACCAGGCCGCTGTGCGTGCGCACGCCGCGCTCCATGCGCAGTACGGCTCCGATCGTGGCGTAGCGTCCCCAACGTGCCTTGAGTGCCTCGTCACGCGCGAGCCGCCGCGCCAGGAGCTCGCACTCCGGCTCCGGCAGCTCGTCGTCGAACATGGCCGACAACTGGCTCTCGAGCTCCTCATTGGTCATCCCAGTTCCTCCGCGCGCCCCAGGCCACCCTCGAACACCTCGCGCAAGCGTCGATCGATGGCTTCCCGGGCGCGAAAGATGCGCGAACGCACCGTCCCAACGGGGCAATCCATCGCGGCTGCGATCTCCTCGTAGGAAAGCCCTTCGAGCTCGCGCAGCACGATCGCAGTGCGCAAGTCCTCGGGCAGAGCCTCTATCGCTGCATTGACCGTGCCACGGATCTCGTCCGTGAGCACGAGGCCCTCGGGGGTCTCAGAGTCCTTCATCCGACTTTGCATATCGTAGGACTCATCCGGATTTTGAGCGTCCAGGTCGTATTCGACGGGACTTCGGTCCCGGGATACCACGGCGTTCTTGGCGGTGTTGATCGCAATACGGTAAAGCCAGGTATAGAAAGCACTGTCGCCGCGGAACTGCGGGAGCGCGCGGTACGCCTTGATGAAGGCCTCCTGGGCAACATCCTCGGCTTCGGCAGGATTGCGCACGTAACGCATGACCAGCTTGACCACTTTGTGCTGGTACTTGAGCACCAGCGCATCGAATGCCCCTTTATCCCCACGCTGCACGCGCCGGACCAGGCTCAAATCACTCACATCGGCGCTCATGGCGCCCTTCTACTCCCTGGCAAAACAGAAGGCCGCAACGCCGCGACCAGAATAGACCCCGAACCATTGAGGAAGTTCAGGCCGCCTCCCGCAGAACAAGACTGTGATTGCCGTCACGGAAGATAGATGCAGTCTAACAGTTGTTATGCAGGCTCGGGTCGGGGCCCCCGGGAATAGCCACGCCTGACCCCATGCCCGGGCGCCGCCAGGTTCAGGGTTCGGGCGAGCCGGGCCGCGCGGGCGGTCGGATGACATGGGGCACGAGCTCTGCCAGGTCCCGATCCGAGGGCAGCTCGTGGCCCAGCAGGTAGTCAGCGAGCAGCGGATCGGGTAGCTCGAGCAACCGCTCAAACGCCCGGCGGCGCTCGATCGGGGCCGTGGCATAGCGCTCGCGGGCGAAGCGCTCGAGGAGGACATCCAGCTCCTTCATGCCGCGCCGGCAGCGCCAGAGAAGTTGTGGCCAGTGCGGCTCTGGCATGCGGCTGCTCCCGTCGGTGCCCGCTTCCCTCAGTGCCTGCGCTCCACGAGCATCTTCTTGATCTCCGCAATCGCCTTGGCGGGATTGAGGTCCTTGGGACAGACATCGGTGCAGTTCATGATGGTGTGACAGCGATACAGACGAAATGGATCTTCGAGCTGATCGAGCCGCTCCCCGGCGGCTTCATCGCGACTGTCGACGAGCCAGCGGTATGCCGCGAGCAGTGCCGCCGGCCCGAGGAAGCGGTCGCTGTTCCACCAGTAGCTCGGACAGCCTGTCGAGCAGCACGCGCACAGAATGCATGCCGACGGACGATCGATGCGCTGCTGCTCCTGCTTTGATTGCAGGCGCTCGCGATCCGGCGGGGCAGGTGTGCGCGTCTTCAGCCACGGCTCCACTGCCGCGTATTGCGCGTAGAAGTTACTCAGATCGGAGACCAGGTCCTTCACCACCGGCATGTGCGGCAGCGGGAAGATGCGCACATCGCCCTTGAGGTCCGCCATCGTCGTGGTGCAGGCGAGTCGGTTGATCCCGTTGATGTTCATGGCGCACGAGCCGCAGATGCCTTCGCGGCAGGAACGGCGGAATGTGAGCGTGGAATCGAGCGCCGCTTTGATCTGAATGAGCGCATCGAGCACCATCGGGCCGCAGGACTTCGTGTCGAGCTCGAAGCTGTCGATTCGCGGCTCCTCGGCGCCATCGGGATCGAACCGATAGATGCGGAAGCGGCGTACCGCGGTGCTACCGGCTGCTGCCCGGTACACGCGCCCGCGCGGATTCACGCGTGAGCCCTTGGGGAGAAAGAACTGGGCCATGGATGCAGGTCCTCTTGCGAATGCTGGCCGTGCGCGCCTCTTCAGTACACGCGCGCCTTGGGCGGAATCGACTCGACCTCGCCGCTCAGAGTGTTGAGATGGACGGGGCGATAATCGAAGCGCGCCCGCCCCTGCGCGTCCACCCACACGAGCGTGTGCTTCAACCAACGCGCATCGTCGCGCTCGGGGTAGTCCTCGCGCGCGTGCGCGCCGCGGCTCTCCGTGCGGTGCTCCGCGGAGCAGATCGTCGCCATCGCCTGCAGCAGCAGATTCTCGAGCTCCAGGGTCTCGACGAGGTCGGTATTCCAGATGAGCGAGCGGTCCGCGATGCGTACATCCGCCAGCGACGCGAAGGTCCGCGAGAGCCGCTGCACCCCGTCGCGAAGCGAACCCGCGGTACGAAAGACAGCGGCATCGCTCTGCATAATGCGCTGCATCTCCAGGCGGATGGCGGCGGTGGGACGCGGACCCTGCGCTTGCCGGAGCCGATCGAGGCGCTCCAGGGTAGGAGCCGCGCAGTCCTTGGGCAGCGGACGGTGCGCACTGTGAGGCTTGATCAGCTCGGCACAGCGCCGCGCGGCCTCGCGCCCGAAGACCACCAGATCGAGCAGCGAGTTCGAGCCGAGACGATTCGCTCCATGCACCGACACGCAGGCCGCCTCGCCCGCCGCGAACAGCCCTGGGACCACGGCATCGGCATCGCCGCGGCGCGGGCAGATCACTTCGCCGCGGTAGTTGCACGGGATGCCACCCATGTTGTAGTGCACCGTGGGCAGCACCGGGATCGGTTCTCGTGTCACATCGACGCCTGCGAAGATGCGCGCGGTCTCGGCGATGCCCGGGAGGCGCTCGTGAACCACACCGGGCCCGAGATGCTCGAGGTGCAGGTGAATATGGTCATGCTCGGCGCCCACGCCGCGGCCTTCGCGGATCTCGATCGTCATGGCGCGCGAGACCACATCACGCGAGGCGAGATCCTTCGCATTGGGCGCATAGCGCTCCATGAAACGCTCGCCGCTTGCGTTGGTGAGATAGCCGCCCTCACCGCGCGCACCCTCGGTGATGAGGCACCCCGCGGTGTAGATCCCGGTCGGATGGAACTGCACGAACTCCATGTCCGAGAGCGGTAGTCCCGCACGCAGCACCATCGCGTTGCCGTCTCCCGTGCACGAGTGCGCCGACGTGCACGAGAAATAGGCGCGGCCATAGCCGCCGGTCGCGATGATGGTCGCGTGGGCGCGAAAGCGATGCAGCTTGCCCTCGTTCAGATCGAGCGCGAGCACGCCGCGGCAGACGCCCTCCTCCATCAGCAGGTCGATGGCGAAGTACTCGATGAAGAAGGTCGCCGCATGGCGTACCGACTGCTGATAGAGCGTGTGCAACATTGCGTGGCCGGTGCGATCGGCGGCCGCACAGGTGCGTTGCGCGATCCCCTTGCCAAAGTGCGTCGTCATTCCGCCGAAGGGCCGCTGATAGATGAGTCCCTGTTCGGTGCGCGAGAACGGCAGTCCGTACTGCTCGAGCTCGATGACCGCGGCGGGCGCCTCCTTGCACATGAACTCGATGGCATCCTGATCGCCGAGCCAGTCCGATCCCTTGACGGTGTCGTACATGTGCCAGCGCCAGTCGTCCTCGCCCATGTTGCCGAGCGCGGCGCTGATGCCTCCCTGCGCCGCGACCGTGTGGCTGCGGGTGGGAAAGAGCTTGCTGATGCATGCCGTGGATAAGCCGGACTCGGCGAGCCCAAGCGTGGCACGCAGCCCGGCGCCACCGGCTCCGACCACGACTACGTCGTAGCTATGATCGATGAGCTCGTAGGTGCTCACGAGACGCTCCGCAGCGTGATGCGCAGCACCGCGAGCACGCCCGCCGCGGCGAACAGCACGTGCGCGAAGCTCGAGAGCGCAAGCGAGAGCGTCTTCATGCCGCTCTCGTGCACGTAGTCCTCGATGATCACCTGCACGCCGAGCTGCGAATGCCGGGCCGTGACCAGCACGAACAGAATCATGAGCACCGCGGTCCACGCATTGCCCATCCAGTCGCTGACGGTCGCATAGTCGAGCGCCGGCAATGCCAGCAGCGACACGACGAACCAGCAGCCGAGCGGAATCAAGGCGACCGACGTGAGACGCTGCACCCACCAGTGAGCGACGCCTTCCTTGGCCGAGCCCTGGCCACGCACCCGACCGAGGGGCGAGCGCCAGCTCTCCAATTGGCGCCCCGGCGTCCGGCTCGAGCGCTCGTCGAAGCGCTCCTCGAGCGTGCGGCCCTCATCCTCAGGTGTGCGGCCCTCCTCGTTCATGAGGCGTGTGCCCGGAGAATGAATACGTACCCGCAGGCGATCACGGCGAGCAGCAGCGCGACCGCCAGCACGAGCCAGGCGCTGCGCTGCGACTGGGCGCGCTCGAGGCCGCGGCCGGTATCCCAGATGAGATGTCGAATCCCGGCGACCAGGTGATAAGCGAAAGCGGTGAGCAGCAGCGCATAGACGATCTTCAGCGGCAGGCTCGAGAGCACCCGCGCGGCGCGCGCATAGGCGCGCGCTCCGCTCGAGCTGGCCAGCAGCCAGTAAACGAGCAGAATCAGCCCCACGCTCAGCGCTGCTCCCGCGGCGCGATTGGTGAATGAGCTGAGCAGGCTGTACCTGCTCATCTTGTATATCGACAGGTGGGGCGAGAGGGGGCGCCGGCGCTCGGGAACGGGTGCCGACATGTCGGAATCCGTCTGCTGCATCGGGTCAAAGTCTGCCAGAATTCGCCTCTTCCAGCCAGAAAATCACGGGCAAAAACAGAACGATGCTGCAGCAGCGCAGATCTCTCGTGCTCGCGGAGCTCGGCGTTGTGTGCGTCCGCGGTCCGGACGCCGTGAGCTTTCTCCAGGGCCAGCTCTCCAACGACGTGACGCGGCTCGCCCAGGGCACGGCGTTGCTCGCGGGCTATCACAATCCGCAGGGCCGCGTGATCGCGCTCGTGCGCCTGTGCCACACGGCCGCCGATGAGATCCTGCTCGTGCTGCCGCGCGAGCTCGCTGGCACCGTGCTCGAGCGCCTGCGCCGCTTCGTCCTGCGCGCCAAGGTGAGTCTCGCCGATGATTCGCAGCGCTGGCAGGTGCAGGGACTGGTGACGCCGGCGGACACCGACACTCGCGCACGCGCATCGGCCGCGGCTGGCATTGCGATCCCGATCGCGTCCGACCCGGCGCGCTCGCTGGTGCTCGTCCCGCGCGAGGCTGCCGTCGCAGCTTCTGCGACCGCGACCGACGAGGAGCGCATCACCTGGAAGCTGCTCGACATCGCAGCCGGACTGCCGCAGGTCTATGCACGCACCTCGGAGGCCTTCGTCGCGCAGATGCTGAACCTCGATGCGCTCGGAGGCATCGACTTCGCGAAAGGCTGCTACACGGGGCAGGAGGTGATCGCGCGCGCTCACTACCGGGGCCGCGTGAAGCGGCGCATGCAGCGCTGGCGCACGCTCCAGCCCGCCGCGCTCGCGCCCGGTGACAGCGGCGAGCTCACCGACGGGCGCTCATTCAAGGTCGTCGAGGCGGCACAGCTCGCCGACGGGTGCTGCGAGTTCCTCGCGGTCGCCTCGCTCGCTCACGGCGATGAGCCGGCAAGCTTGGAGGGTGCACCCGCCGAGAGCGACTCCGGCGGCGCGACCCTCAGGCTGAGCGCACAGCCTCTGCCTTTACCGTACGCGTTGCCAACGTAGGCGACGCGCTCAACTCTCCGGTCGCAGGTGTGGGAATGCGATCACATCGCGTATCGAGGGCGAGTCGGTGAAAAACATCACCAGGCGGTCGATGCCCACCCCGAGGCCCGCCGTCGGTGGCAGGCCGTACTCGAGCGCGCGTACGTAATCCGCATCGTAGAACATCGCCTCCTCGTCGCCGCGATCCTTGCGGGCCGACTGGGCGCGGAAGCGCGCCGCCTGCTCCTCCGGATCGTTGAGCTCGGAGAAGCCGTTCGCGATCTCGCGGCCGCCGACGAAGAGCTCGAAGCGATCGGTCACGAAGGGATCGCGATCGTTCGCGCGCGACAGCGGCGACACCTCGGTGGGGTAGGCGTACACGAAGGTCGGATCGAGCAGCCGCGCCTCGACGCTCTTCTCGAAGATCTCCAGCTGCAACTTTCCCGGACCGTCGTGCGCACCAAATACCAGGCCGCGTTGCTCGCAGACGCGGCGCAGATAGCTCACGTCGCGCAGCGAGAGCGCATCGAGATCGGGGTTGTGCTCGATGATCAGCTGCTCGACCGTGGCACGGCGGAACGGCTTGGCCAGATCGTAGGGGCGCCCCTGATACTTGAGCTGTGAGGCGCCGAGCACCGCGGTGCTCAGACCGCTCACCGCCTTCTCGCTCCAGTCCATGAGGTCGCGATAGTCGCCGTACGCGAGGTACAGCTCGAGCATCGTGAACTCCGGGTTGTGCTGCGTGGAGAGCCCCTCGTTACGGAAGTTGCGGTTGATCTCGTACACACGCTCGAGGCCGCCGACCACCAGACGCTTGAGGTAGAGCTCGGGGGCGATGCGCAGGTACATGTCCAGATCGAGGGCGTTGTGGTGCGTGACGAAGGGACGCGCGGCAGCGCCACCGGGGATGATCTGCATCATCGGTGTCTCGACTTCCAGGAAGTCGAGTGCGTCGAGGAAGTCGCGCAGGTAGCGGATGATGCGCGCGCGAGTGCGCAGCACATCACGGCTCGCCTCATTGACGATCAGGTCCACGTAGCGCTGGCGATAGCGCAGCTCTGTATCCGCAAGCCCGTGCCACTTGTCCGGCAGGGGTCGCAGCGACTTCACCAGCAGGCGCAGGCTCTGGACGCGCACCGTGAGCTCGTTCGTGCGCGTGCGAAACACCACCCCGCTCGCCCCGATGATGTCCCCCACGTCCCAGCCCTTGAAGGCCTCGTACGCGGACCCGAGCACATCCTGCTGCAGGAACAGCTGAATCTGGCCCGTGCGATCGGCAAGCTGTGCGAAGCTCACCTTGCCGTGGGGACGCTTGAGCATCATGCGGCCGCCGACATGCACCACGGTCGGATGTGCCTCGAGCCATTCGGCGCTGCGCTCGGCATAGGCCGCGTGGATCTCGCCGGCGAGCGCATCGCGGCGAAAGTCGTTGGGAAATGCCTGCCCCGCGGAGCGCCACTGCGCGAGCTTCGCGCGCCGCTCGGCGATCAGCTTGTTCTCATCGAGCGGCCTGCTCTCGTCGCCGCCTTCCGTCGTCTCTGTCACCCAGCCCCCCCTTGTCTAAACTCCGGCCTTGAGCGATGCCTCTAGGAACTGATCGAGATCCCCATCGAGCACGGCCGCCGTGTTGCCGACCTCCACCCCCGTACGCAGGTCCTTGATGCGCGACTGATCGAGCACATAGGAGCGGATCTGGTTGCCCCAGCTCACGTCGGATTTGGAGTCCTCGAGCACCCTGGCAGCGGCGTTGCGCTTGTTGACCTCGAGCTCGTAAAGCTTCGCACGCAACATCTTCATGGCGGTCGAGCGGTTCTTGTGCTGACTGCGCTCGTTCTGGCAGGCGACCACGATGCCGGTCGGCAGGTGCGTGATGCGTACCGCGGACTCGGTCTTGTTGACGTGCTGACCGCCTGCTCCTGAGGAGCGGTACACATCCACCTTGAGATCGGCGGGATTCACCTCGACTTCGATGTCCTCGTCGATCTCGGGCGACACGAACACCGAGGCAAACGAGGTGTGCCGGCGGTTGCCCGAATCGAAGGGCGACTTGCGCACCAGGCGATGCACGCCGGTCTCGGTGCGCAGCCAGCCGTAGGCGTATTCGCCGCGGAACTCCACGGTCGCCCCCTTGATCCCGGCGACCTCGCCGGGGCTGGAATCGATCACCTCGCAGGCGAATCCATGCGCGGCGCCCCAGCGCAGGTACATCCGCAGCAGCATCTGGGCCCAGTCCTGGGCTTCGGTGCCTCCCGCGCCCGCCTGAATGTCGAGAAAGGCGCTGTGCGCGTCCATTTCGCCGCGGAACATGCGCTTGAGCTCGAGGCGGCGCACCTGCGTCTCGAGCTGCTCGGCGTCGTGCCCGATGTCGCGCGCCGCGGCCTCGTCGCCCTCGCCCGCGGCGAGCTCGAGCAGCTCCGCGGCGTCCTGAATGCCCTTCGAGGTGCGATCAATCTCGCCGAGATCGCTGCTCAGACGCGCGCGCTCGCGACCGAGCTCCTGAGCCCGCTCGGGCTTCGACCACACGGCCGGATCCTCGAGCTCGCGCGCGACCTCCTCGAGGCGCTCCTTCTTTCTCTCGTACTCAAAGAAACCCCCGTAGGGAGCCGGTGCGCTCCTCGAGGTCTTTGAGCTGGCGTCTAAGTTGGCTGACTTCCATCACGGCGGGCTCGCAACAAGGTCGGCGCAAGTCTAACAGGCTTGCTCAGGGCGGCAGTACGTGATCCACGAGAAGCTGCAGCCGCCGCTCACCCTGGTACTCGTTGATGTCCAGTCGGTACACGAGACGCGCCGCGCCGGCGGGCAGTGGCGCGTACTCCTCGCCCGCACCGGCCTCGAGGTGATTGAAGGCGATCGCATCGAAGGCGCGTCCGCTCGCGGGCACTTCCACCCACATCTTCAAGTGCCGCTCCCCCACGGTGCGTGCGTTGCGCACACTGAACAGCCCATCGAAGCGCGGCTCGGGAAAGGCCTGCCCCCAGGGGCCTCCCGCACGCAGCGCGGCTGCGGTCTCGAGCGCGATCTCGTGCACGGCGAGCTCGCCGTCGGTCTCGATGCAGTCGCGCTCGCGATCCGCCGGCAGGCAGCGCGCCACTTCCTCGTCGAACGCCTGCGCGAAGCGATCGAGGCGCTCCGCATCGAGCGTGAGGCCGGCCGCCATCGCGTGGCCGCCGAAGCGGCTGATGAGCTCGGGATGGCGCGTCGCGATCGCATCGAGCACGTCGCGGATGTGCAGTCCGGGAACCGAGCGCGCGGAGCCGCGCAGCCGCCCATCGGCGGCGCGTGCGAAGGCGATGACCGGGCGGCCGGTGCGATCCTTCACACGGCTCGCGACCAGCCCTACGACGCCTTGATGCCAGCTCGCGTCGAATAGCGTGAGGGCGCAGCGTGTCTCGCGCTGCAACAGCGGATCGCGCAAGCTGCGCACCGCTGCAAGTGCCTCCGCCTGCATGCGTGCCTCGATCGCCCGGCGCTCCTGATTGAGCTCGTCGAGGCGGCGCGCGAGCGCGAGCGCCTCTGTGGGGTCATCCGCGAGCAGGCACTGAATGCCAACGGTCATGTCATCGAGGCGCCCGGCCGCATTCAGGCGCGGCGCCACGGCGAAGGCGAGATCCGCGGCGGTGAGATCCACGACGCCGCGCTCGGCAACGGCAAGCAGCGCGCGAATTCCCGCCACGCATCGCCCGGCGCGTATGCGCCTCAAGCCCTGCGCGACCAGCACGCGGTTATTGGTATCGAGGGGCACCAGATCCGCAACCGTGCCCAGCGCCACGAGATCGAGATACGCCGCGGCACCGGGCGCCTCCCGCGATACGGCTCCCTCCATGTCGAGCCGGTGTTTGAGCGCCGCGATGACATAGAAGGCCACGCCGACCCCGGCGAGTGCGCGGCTCCTGAAGAGGCTGCCACCCAGATTGGGATTGACGATCACGTTCGCGGCCGGCAGCTGCGCCCCGGGCAGGTGATGATCGGTGACGAGCACGTCGATGCCGCGCTCGCGCGCGGCCTGCACACCGGCGACGCTGGAGATGCCGTTGTCGACGGTCACGATGAGTGTCGGACTGCGGGTGGCTGCGAGCGCGACGATCTCCGGGGTCAGGCCATAGCCGAACTCAAAGCGGTTCGGGACCAGGAAATCCACCGCTGCAAAGGACCAGGCGCGCAGTGCGCGCACCATCAGGGCCGTGCTGGTCGCGCCGTCCGCATCGAAGTCACCGATGACCAGCACACGTCCGCCTGCGCGCTGGCGTACGAGCAGCTCGACCGCGGCATCGACGCACTCGAGCGTGCTGACAGGCAGGAGACTGTCGAGCGCCACGCTGAGCTCGGCGGCCGCTTGCACGCCGCGCGCGGCGTACACGCGTTGCAGGACCGGGTGCAGGCTTGCCCCGAGCGGCGCGGCCGCGCCGCTCACGATGCGTCGCCGGATGTGAGACGTCATTGCAAGGCCGCGAGCGGGTCGCGCGTCCGCCGCCAGAGCTTGAAGCGACTGCGGGCCGTCATCGTCACGCGGCGATCGTTGGCGATGAGCGTGAGGCGCGCGATGCGCCCGTCCTCGAGCGCGCGCACCGCACCCGATAGCCAGTCGGCGTCGAGCCGCTCGAGCGCCTGTGCGGGAGTATTGCCGCCATCGTGCCCATGAAATACCTCCAGGATCACCACCTTGCGGCGTGCCGCGTGCGCGAGCACCGCGGCGCCAGTTGCCGGGACGGGGACGCAAGAGCTTGCGCACAGCCGCGCCAACCCTTCCACATAGGAATCATCGCCGAAAAGCTCGGGCGGCGCCTGCGCGGATGGGCGGCCGTTCGCTGCGGGAACGTTCGCAAATGGACGCAGCGGCGCCGCCGGTGAAGTCGCGAGTTGCGCGTGCGCGCCTCCTCCCCACAGCCACAAGGTGCTGATCGGTGCACGCTGCTCGCGCGTGCGCTGCGCATTGAGCGGATGAGCATGCAGCCACAGCTCGATTTCCCCACCGAGGCGGCGCAGTGCCGCGGACCCGGCACCTTGCGGCAATGCATCGTCGATGCTCGACCCCAGGCGGCGCGCAGGCTCGGTCGTCTCGATGCGACCGGGCAGCTCGGGCCCGCTTGCGATGAGATCCCCCGAGCGCGTCGGCAGCAGCCGGTAGCCGAGCTCCGCAAAGCTCTCATCGAAGCTCGCGCAGAGCTGCGCACGCGCTTCTGTCTCGACATGCACGATGCCCCCCTGCCCCAGATGCACGCTGTGCAAGCTCGCCGTGAGATGCACGGGCGTTGCCAACCACAGGTATGCCGGCGCGGTATCGTCCTTGCTCACTGCCGCATAGGCAATCACCGCCGGGGCGCAGTCCGCGAGATCCGCTCGCCCGCAGTACCGGGCGAGCCAGGCGCGCCAACCCTGGGGCAGCTCGTGCTCAGCGCCGAAGCGTGTGATGCGTGCGAGACCGGGAAGCTCGAGCGCGCCCGTGCGCTCGCGAGAGGCTCGCGCCAGATACAGATCCGACGCAACTATGACGAGCTCGCTCACGGCGGAGTATCGTACTCGACGACATGAAGCTCACACTCGATGCGCGTCGTGACGTGAACGTCATCCGCGCATACGCCCTCGATGAGGTGCGCATCGGCGAGCGCAACGTACGCATTCCTTGCGTGGTCAGCGGCGACAGCGTGATCACGGAGTGGGACGTCGCGCGCAGCAGCGAGCTCGACGCGAACGGACTGGAGCCGATCTTCGCGCTGCATCCGGAGGTCGTGCTGCTCGGCACCGGCTCGGCGCAGCAGTTCCCCTCGGGCGCAGTGCGCGCGGCGTTCGCCGCGCGTGGCATCGGACTTGAAGTGATGGATCTCGGTGCGGCCTGCCGCACCTACAACATCCTGGTTCAGGAACAGCGGCGCGTCATCGCGCTGCTGTTAGCGAGTTGAAAAGAGGGCTGAGGAGCGAGCTCGAGAGAGAGCGTTGCAGTCAAAGATTTTTTGTTTTTCTTCGAGGGCGATCGGCAGAGGGCACAGAAGGAGAGATTTCCACCGGATCAAGCAAATCATTCGAAGCTGACAGACTCGAACAATTGGCTCCTTCTTATTGTTTTTAAAAAATATTCTTGTTGCTTTTTCCGCTGTCCTCCGCCCTGTGCCCTCTGCACACCGTCCTTTGTCGGCGGACGGCGACATATTAGGCGGGCCGCATTTCAATGCGCAAGAGGATTGATCGGTAAGAAGATTTTGGGCTGGTGCGAGCCCCGCGTGCCGCGCCGTACCGTGCATTTCTCGTGCCGGTGGCTAAAGCGTGGCGGAGCGCGAGATCTTAACCATTAAAATTCATACGGTTACAGAAACTATCTGATCCGAATTCTTTCAGCCGATTCCACCCACCAAAGGCACGAACGCGACCGGCCCCAAGCTCTGCCGCTCGACCTTCTGTTCGCGGCGCGTGAAGCGCATGAGCTCCTGCTGGCCTTCCGGGCCGATCGGCACGATCAGCCGGCCGCCGACCTGCAGCTGCTCGAGCAGCGGCTCCGGTACGCTGAGCGGTGCTGCCGCGACGAGGATGCCGTCGAACGGGCCGCGGCTCTTCCAGCCCTGCGCGCCATCGCCGTGGCGGAAGTTCACGTTGCGGATGCCGAGCTCCTTCAAGCGCTCCTTGGCCCGATCGAGCAGCGGCTCGATGCGCTCGATCGTACTCATGCGGCCAACGAGCGGTGCGAGGACGGCGGTCTGATAGCCGCAGCCGGTGCCGACTTCGAGCACGTTGTTGAGCGGCCCGCCCTCGAGCAGAGCTTCGGTCATGCGCGCCACGATGTAGGGCTGCGAGATCGTCTGGCCAAAGCCGATCGGCAGTGCCGTGTCCTCGTACGCGCGGCTGCTCAGGGCCTCATCGACGAAGATGTGGCGCGGCAGGTTGCGGATGCGCTCCAGCACGCGCTCGTTCGCAATGCCCTGCTCGCGCAGTCGCTGCACCAGACGGTCGCGAGTGCGCGCCGAGGTCATGCCGATGCCGGCCATGCGCAGGTCACTCATGCACGCCTTCCAGCCAGCTCGTCATCATGGGGAGCGAGGCGTGGCGCGTGAGGTCGATCTGCATGGGAGTCACGGAGACGAAGCCTGCCGCAATCGCATGAAAATCCGTACCGGGTCCGGCATCCGCGCTCGCGCCGGCCGGGCCCACCCAGTAGACCGGGCGCCCCCGGGGATCGTGTGCGGGCACGACTTTCTCGGAGCGATGCCTGTTCCCCAGGCGCGTCGCCCGAAATCCGCGCAGCCGCTCGAAGGGCACGTCGGGCACGTTGACGTTGAGGATGAGCGCGCGCTCCAGCGGTTGCTCGAGCAGCCGTTCAACCAGCAGGCGCGCCACGCGGGCACCGGTCTCGAAGTGCCGCTCGCCCGCGGGCTCGGTGCACAGCGAGATGGCCAGTGTCGGCAGGCCGAGGAAGCGGCCCTCGACGGCCGCAGCGACCGTGCCCGAATACAGCACGTCATCGCCCAGGTTCGGGCCGTCGTTCACGCCCGAGACGACCATGTCGTGCTCGAAGTCGAACAGGCCGGAGATCGCCAGATGCACACAGTCGGTCGGGGTGCCGATGACGTAGAACACCTGCGGATCCGCCTCGAACACCCGCAGCGGCACATCGAGCGTGAGCGAGTTGCTGGCGCCGCTGCGGTTGCGGTCGGGGGCAACCACGGTCACTTCGGCGAGCGGCGAGAGCGCCTCCTTGAGGTGCCGGATACCCTCGGCGCGGTAGCCGTCGTCGTTGCTGATGAGAATCTTCACGCTATCGTAGCCACTATATCGGTTGAAGCTGCCGGGCGGGAGGGACGCGAGTGACACCCAAACGAGAACCCGACGATGCCGGGCTGTTCCGGGAGGCGATCCGCGACGTAAAGCCGCTGAAGACGGACCGCCTGGTGCCGGAGAAGCCGCGCGTGCCCGCGCGCGCGCGCTTCACGCGCGCCGACCGGCTCGCGATCCTGCAGGAGTCGCTCGCCGCGCCGGCCGAGGATCCCGCGCTCGCCGGCGGCGAGGAGCTCTCCTTCGCCCGTCCCGGCGTGCAACCGAGCCTGCTGCGAAAGCTGCGGCGCGGACAGTATCGAGTGGAGGCGGAGATCGATCTGCACGGGCTCACGGTGAGCGATGCCAAGGCGGCATTGCGGCATTTCCTGGCGCGGGCACTGGAGCGCGGTGCGCGCTGCGTACGCATCGTTCATGGCAAGGGCCTGCGCTCCGGGCCGCGCGGGCCGGTGCTCAAGCAGGCGGTCAATGCAACCCTGCGGCGCAGTGAGCGTGTGCTCGCGTTCGTTTCGGCACGGGCGGTGGATGGCGGCACAGGCGCGCTCTATGTGCTGCTGTCGAGCTGAGAGGCGCTGGCCGCGAGCAGCACCACTGCCTGCGCACACAGGCCTTCACGGCGGCCGAGGTAGCCCAGCTTCTCGGTGGTCGTCGCCTTGATGTTCACGCGGTCGTGCGGCAGCCCGAGGAGCTGTGCGACCGACTGGCGGATCGCCTCGCGATGCGGCGACAGCCGGGGCGCTTCGGCGAGCACGGTGATGTCGGCGTTGACGACGGAGAAGCCGCGCTGGCGCACCTGAGCCAGTACGGCACGCACGAATTCGCGGCTGTCGGCGCCGCGCCAGCGCGGGTCGTCATCGCGGAAATGCTGACCGATGTCCCCGAGTCCGGCCGCGCCCAAGAGCGCATCGCACAGCGCGTGCAGGATCACATCGCCGTCGGAGTGCGCCACCACGCCGTGGCTGTGCGCGATGCGAACTCCGCCCAGCATCACCGCCTCACCCGGACCGAAGGCATGGACATCGACGCCGGATCCGACTCGCATCATGGCTCTGCCTCCACGCGCGGCGATGAGGGCGCCGGCGATCTCCACATCCTCGAGACTCGTCACTTTGATATTTGCGCCCGAGCCGGCGACCAGCGCCGGACTCACCCCCGCCCACTCGAGTGCCTGCGACTCATCCGTGGGCACGCGGCCGGCGGCCTGCGCGGCATCGAGCGCCGCGCACAGCGCTCCGTAGCGGAACATCTGCGGTGTGACCGCGCGCCACAGCCCGGCGCGCTCGACGGTGCGCTCGACAGTGGGGCGGGTGTCGGAGGCGGCCGCGGCGTATTTCACCGTGTCGGCGACCGGCACGGCGAGCAGTGCGCCGCTGCCGTGACGCTCGCCGGCCGCAAGCAGCGCATCGAGCTCGGTGCGCGTCAGGCACGGCCGGGCCGCATCGTGCACCAGCACCCAGTCCTGCGGCCCCGCGCGCCCGGCGAGCGCCCGCAGCGCCTGGCGCACCGAGGCGCTGCGCGTCGCGCCGCCGTCGGTGGTGAGAACGTCCTGAAGTGCCTGACGGGCAATCTCCGCCCACTGCAAATCCCCGGGTGCGAGGGCGACGACCGCCCCGGCACAGCGTGCATCCGAGCGAAACGTGGCGAGCGACCATTCGACGATGGAGCGGCCGTGCAGCTGCACGTATTGCTTGGGCAGCGGACCGCCAAAACGGCGGCCCTGCCCGGCGCACGGCATGACGAGCCAGTAACGCATGCGCGTCGCCCTCAGCGCGCGGCGGTGCGCGTCTGCGGATCGCCGGCCGCGGCCGGCTTGCGCGGCACGACCTGGTAGAAGCTCTCGCCCTCACCGATCATGCCGAGCTCGCTGCGCGCGCGCTCCTCGAGCGCGCTCATCCCGGTTTTGAGATCGCGGAC
>DATJVD010000005.1:0-3438 GCA_035501955.1 Steroidobacteraceae bacterium | reverse complement strand
CCATAGCGCACCCCCGAGGGACAGGCGCTCTCACAGGCGCGGCAGGTGAGACAGCGATCGAGGTGCAGCTGCGTGTGCGCGCTCACGGGCTCGCCCTCGAGGAGCTGCTTCATCAAGTAGATGCGGCCGCGAGGACTGTCGAGCTCATCTCCCAGCAGCTGATAGGTCGGACAGGCGGGCAGGCAGAAGCCGCAGTGCACGCAGCTGCGCAAGATGGCGTCCGCCTCACGGCCTGCGGGGGAGTGGCTGATGAAATCCGCGAGCTCGGTCTGCATAACCTCCCGATTCCATCAGCCCGGTGGGCGGGCGGCAGTCGTGAAGAGCCGATTCTACGCGTAATCGCGTGAGGGTCGGCGCTCCCCTCGGAGGGCCGACGCTTCCGCGGATGCGGCAGTGCGCTTCAGCCGGTGATGATCTTCAAGCGCTGCGTGCGCGAGGCATCCCCGAGCTCGCCCACGCGCCGCAACAGCTCGCGCGCGGCATCGGCCTGCAGTGGCCGGCTGAGCAGGAATCCCTGCGCATCCTGGCACTCCTGCTCCTGGAGGAAGGCAAGCTGCGGGTAGTTCTCCACGCCTTCGGCGGTGACGTTGATGTGCAGCGAACGCGACATGGCGATGATCGCCGCAGCGATGGCGCGATCATCGCTGTGATCGCTGATGCTGGTGACGAACGAGCGGTCGATCTTCAGACGATCGACCTCGAAGTGCCGCAGGCGACCGAAACTCGAATAACCGGTGCCGAAATCATCGATCGCCAGCGAAATGCCGAGCGACTTGAGCTCCTTGATCGCTTTCTCCGCCCACGTCTCGTTGGCCATGACGACCGACTCGGTGATCTCGAGCTCGAGCACCGCCGGATCGAGTCCGGTCTCTCTGAGAATCTCGGCCACTTCCCGCGGGTACTCGGCAAGGGCGAACTGGCGCCCCGAAACATTCACGGCCATGCGCTGCACCGGCAGTCCTTCGGTGCGCCAGGCCTGCGCCTGCTGACACGCGGCACGCAGTGCCCACCTGCCGATCGCGAGGATGAGACCGGTCTCCTCGGCGACCGGAATGAACTCGAGCGGACTTACGGCGCCAAGCTCGGCGTTGGTCCAGCGCAGCAGCGCCTCTACCCCCGAGATGCTGCCGCTGCGCACATCGAACTGCGGTTGATACTGGAGCGAGAATTCCTCGCGCTCGAGCGCCCCGCGCAGCTGCTCCTCGATGGTGAAGCGATGCAGCGCAGAGGCGTTCATCGAGACATCGAAAAAGGCGAAGGTGCCGGGCGTGCGACGTTTAGCGAAGTACATCGCAAGGTCGGCGTTGCGCAGCAGGGTCTCCGCATCCGTGCCGTCCTGTGGGAAGAGCGCGATGCCGACGCTCGGAGTGACGACCAGCGAATTGGAGGCAACCTGGATCGGCTGACGGAGCGAGAGGATCAGCCGCTCGGCTACTCCACCCGCATCGACGGTGTTGCGCAGGTTCGGCAGCAGCACCATGAACTCATCGCCGCCGAGGCGGGCGATGTCGCCCGGTCGGTTGGCACCCCCGCCCGCAGTCGACTCGGCGCCGTAGCGCAGCGAGCTGCGCAGCCGATCGGCGACGACGCACAGCAGCTGATCGCCTACCGCGTGGCCGAGTGTGTCATTGACCCGCTTGAAGTTATCGAGGTCGAGATACAGCACCGCCAGCAGGCCGTTCTTGTCCTTCGCCGCCTGCAAAGCACCGACCAGGCGGTTGCGCGACTGCTCGCGATTCGGCAGCCCAGTGAGGGTATCGAAATACGCAAGCCGCACGATGCGGCGCTCGGCGCGCCACTTGCTGCCGAGTGCGATGGTCATCTGCCGTATTTCGTGCGGATGGAACGGCTTCTGCAGGTAGGAGAGCTTGTCCTCCGGCGGCACGTAGCCGCCGATCTCGCCGGGATCCGCGTCGGAGTAGGCCGTACAGATCACGATCTCGAGCGCCGGATCGAGCTCGCGGATCTGCGTCGCTGCCCACACCCCATCGGGACCCGGAGGCATGCGCATGTCGATGAACGCCACGGCGAAGGGCTCGTTGCGCGCAAGCGCCTCCTTCACCGCCGCGACCGCCTCGGTCGCCTGCTGGCAGAACACCGTCTCGAAGCTGGTCGCACGGGTGGCGGCCTGGCGCAGCGCTTCGATGGGATTCTTGCGGAACAGGCGGCTGCGCAGCTCGTGGAAACCGGTCATTTCGAGGTTGACTTCGGTGTCGCACAGGATCTGCTTGTAGGCGTCGCGAATCTCCGGCTCATCGTCGACGACCAGTACCCGAATGGGCGTATTGCGTTCGGCCATGAGTAACCTCAGGCGGCTCCTGCCGCGGGAGCGGTTTCACGGGCATTGAGCGGCACGAGCAGGTGTAGTGCTGCGCCATTCCCCGGGCCGTCGCTCGCGGCCCAGATACGACCGCCGAGCGCGCCGATGGCATTGGCGCACCAGTGCAAGCCGATCCCGTGGTTGGTTTCCGGGGACTTGGTGGTAAATCCTTTCTCGAACACACGCTCGAGATTTTCTGCGGCAATGCCGACGCCATCGTCGATGCACTGCAGATGCAGCTGATGGCCGTCGGTCTCTTGCACGATCTCGGCGCTCACGCGCAGCTTGCCCTTGTCCTTGCCGGCATCGCGCACCGCGTCCGCCGCATTGATGATGAGGTTCTGCAGGATCAGCCGCAGCACCGTGCGGGCGACGCGCACCACTCCCACACGGCGCATGGTGTCGTCGGCGTGGATGCTGAGGCGTGCGCGGCAGCTGTCGGGGACGATCTCGAGCGATTGCGCCAGGAGTTCGGTCAGGCGTACCGGCTCGATCACGTGCTCGTTGCGCGTGGAGCGCATCTGTTCCGCGAGTGCCGCCTGGATGAGACTCGTCTGGCGCGTGATCGTGGCGACATCCTCCTGCGCCGAGCGCAGCGTGACGGCGAGCTCCTTGCAGGCGAGGCGCAGGAACTCTTCGAGGTCGGCGTGGCGCGCCGCGTCTGCGCTTCCTTGCTTGAGTTCGGCCACGGCCTGCTCAGCGTCCCCGATCGGCGCGTTGCGCAATCGGTCGGTGAGGCTCGCGAGACGCACGGAGATCGGGGTCATCGCGTTGCCCAGGTTGTGCAGCACGCCCTTGGCGAGCTCTGCAAACCCCGCCTGGAAGGACTGGTCGACCAGCCGCGTGCGCGACTCCTCGACCCGCTCCACCATGCGATCGAATTCGCGCGCCAGCACCCCGAACTCATCGCGGCGTTTCAGATCGAGCCGGGTGGTGAGGTCCTTGTCCGCTCCGAGCGCCACGGCATGGCGCGTCACCTGCGCGAGCGGGTTCAGGATCACCCGATTCAGTACCACCACGAGCAGCATCAGCACGATCACGGCCGCCGCGATCAGACAGGCGGAGGCATAGGTCACTGCGCGGTAACCTCGCAGAGTGATCTCGCGCGGCACATCGAC
>DATJVD010000004.1:0-89531 GCA_035501955.1 Steroidobacteraceae bacterium | reverse complement strand
ACGCTGCCATGACCACCATCACCAGCAGCACGCCGAATTCGGGCTCGACGACGAACCCCGTCTCGGTCGCAAGCGACACGAGCGCCGGCGCTGCCGGCGGCTCGGTCATCAATGTCAGCAGCCTCGTGTCGGAGCTGGTCGCCGCGACCGAGGCGCCCCAGCAATCGCTCATCGCCAATCAAACGGCTGCGGTCACTGCAAACATCTCGGCGCTCGGCACACTGAAGAGCGCGCTGTCTACTTTCCAGACTTCGCTCGCCTCCCTGAGCACCCCCAGCGCTTTCAACGCGGCGACCGCGACGAGCTCCGACCACACCGTATTCACGGCGACCGCGGGAACCGGTGCCGTGCAGGGCACTTACGCGATCACCGTCTCGAACCTCGCGTCCGCGCAGCAGCTTCTATCCTCGGCATTCGTGGGCGGCAGCTCGGCGACCGTGGGCACTGGAACACTGACGCTGTCCCTGGGCGGCACGAGCTTCGATGTGAACATCGACAGCACCGACAACACCGTCGCCGGAGTTGCCGCGGCAATCAACTCGGCGAGCAACAATCCGGGCATCACTGCAACCGTGTTCACGGGGACCGACGGCGCACACCTGGTGCTTTCGTCCACGCTGACCGGTGCGGCGAACGCCATCCAGGTCACCGAGAGCGACGCAGGCACCGGCCTCGCCGCCCTCACCTACGGCAACGGCAATACTGCGAACTACACCGAGCAGTCGCCGGCGCAAGACGCAGCCTTCACGCTTGCCGGTGTGCCCTACACCAGCGCGAGCAATACCGTGACGGGCGCCATCAGCGGCGTGACGCTCAACCTGGTCGGCAAGACCGCGAGCGGCACCAACGCCACGCTGAGCGTCGCGACCGACACCTCGACCGTCTTTGCCAATGTTCAGGCTTTCGTCTCCGCCTATAACGCCCTGCAGGGAAACCTCGCAAGCCTCGGCGGCTTCGACGCCAGCTCCGGAACGGCTGGTCAGATGATGGGTAACCCGGTACTCACGGGCATCCAGAGTCAGATCCAGCAGACCTTGTACAGCTTCGTCGGCAGCTCGAACTTCAACTCGCTCGCCAGCGTCGGCATCATGGCTCAGAGCGATGGCACGCTCTCGATCAACGGCACGACGCTTTCGAACGCGCTGTCGACCAACTTCGGCGCCGTGAGCCAGCTGTTCAGCGCTACCGACGGGATCGCGGCGCGGCTCAGCGACGAGGTCACGTCCGACCTTGCTGGCGGCGGCACGATAGACACCTACGGTAAGTCGCTCACCAGCCAGGAAAACGCCCTCACGCAGCAGAGCAATACACTCAGCACGCAAATGGATGCGCTGACGACGAGTCTCACGAGGCAGTACTCGGCGCTCAACGCGCTGCTTTCTCAGCTGCAATCCACGTCGTCTTATCTGACGCAGGCGTTTGCGAGTCTGCCCAGCGTGCAGGGTCAACCGAGAGCCTGAGGCTACAACGAGCCGGCGCGCTCGCAAGCGAGCCCCGCCACTCAAGTTCCCGCGCCGCGCGCCGTTAAATTCGGCATCGAGTTCGACGGAGCAGTGCGGCATGAATCCCTACGCGCGGACATCCAAGCTCGCGGCCTACCAGAGCGTAGCCGCACACGGCGGCGTATCCGGGGCAGACCCGCATCACCTGGTCGTCATGCTGATGGACGCCGCGCTCGAGCGCATGAGCAGCGCGCGCGGCTGTATCGAGCGTGGCGAGCACGCTCGCAAGGCGAAGCTGCTGCACAATTGCGTCAAGCTCATCGCTGAGCTGCGGGGCAGTCTCAATCTCGCAGAGGGGGGCACGCTCGCACAGAATCTGAGCGATCTGTACGAATACATGATGAAACGACTGCTCGTCGCCAATGCCAGTAGCGACGTGAGCTGCCTGGCTGAGGTGTCGAGCCTACTCGGGGAGATTCGCGCTGCCTGGGCGGCGATCGGCCCCGAGGTGCGCAAGGCTGCACCTGCCGCAGCGGCCGCCCCCGAAGCCGTGTCCTCACATGGCTGAGCAGCTCGACTCCGTCGGACCGGTCGGAGCCTCGGGCTCCTCGGACTTCAACACGAGCCGCGAAAGCCCGAGGGTCAACCCTCCGGCGGCCCCGGCACCGGCTCCCGCCCCAGGCGCGCGCCCGCCGGGCGCGGCACAGCCACCGAGCGCGCAGACGCTGCAGAATGCCGTCGCACAGATCAACGCGCGTCTCGCAAGCGTCAACCGGGTGCTGCAGCTCAGTGTGGACCCGGCCACGGGCATCACCATCGCGACCATCAAGAACGCTCAGACCGGCGCGGTGCTGCAGCAGATTCCGAGCGATGACATCATGCACCTCGCAGAGATGCTGAGCGGCTGGGCGCACGGCAAGAACGTGCTGCTCGATCTGATGGCCTGAGTCGCCTCCGCGGGCGACGCAGCCTCAGGTGCCCAAGCGCCTCAGGCGACGAAGCGTCTGGCGTTACGGAACAGGCGCATCCAGCCGCTCCACTCGCCGGCGCCGTCGGGCCGCCACGAGTTCTGCACGTAGCGCGTGGAACGCTCCGGGTGCGGCATGGTGATCGTCACCCGCCCGTCCGCATTGCTGAGCGCAGCGATCGCATAGGGTGAGCCATTGGGATTGGCCGGATAGCTCTCGGCCGGCAGGCGCTGTGCATTCACGTAGCGGAATGCGACCAGGCCGCTGCTCACGCAGGCTCGGGCCTGCGTCTCGGAGGCGAACTCCGCACGGCCCTCGCCGTGCGACACGGCAATCGGCAGCAGCGATCCCTCCATGCCAAAGAGCACCACTGAAGGAGAGCGCAGGATTTCCACGAGCGCAAAGCGTGCCTCGAACTGCTCCACGCGGTTGCGGACGAAGCGCGGCCAGTGCTCCGTACCGGGAATGAGGCTGCGCAGTGCGGCGAGCATCTGACAGCCGTTGCAGATTCCCAGGGCAAAGGTATCCGGCCGCGCGAAGAACCGCGCGACCTCATCGCGCGCTCGCGGGTGAAAGAGAATCGATTTCGCCCAACCCTCACCTGCCCCCAGCACATCCCCGTACGAGAATCCGCCGCACGCCACCATGCCGCGGAACTTCTGCAGCGTGTGTCCTCCGCCGAGCAGATCCGTCATGTGCACGTCGAAGGGCTCGAAGCCGGCGTGCGCGAGCATGGCCGCGGTCTCCACGTGGCTGTTCACGCCCTGCTCGCGCAGCACGGCCACCGCGGGTCGCACGCCGCTTGCGATGGAGGGCGCGGCCACGTCCTCCTGAGGATCGAAGCATAGTTGCACCGTGAGACCGGGATCGTCCGCAGCCGTTTGGGCGGTGAGCTCCTCCTCCGCGCACTGCGGATCATCGCGCAGCCGGCGCATGTGAAAGGAGGTCTCCGACCAGGCGCGCCGCAAGTCCGTCCACGACTCATCGAGGCGCTCCTCACCGACATGCACACGCACGCGCAGCGCCGAGGTGGGGGCGCCGATGCGTCGCGCCAGCGCGCTCAACCCGTGACGTTGCAGAATCGCAGCAAGCCGCGGCTCATCCGCCGAGCGCACCTGGACGACGGCGCCGAGCTCTTCCGCAAACAGCTGCGCCGCGGCTGCGTCCACTCGCACAGCGGTATCCCCTCGCACGGCGCTATCCGGTCGCGCACTCGCGTCCGGCCCGAGCTCGATGTCGAGCCCGCAATGCCCCGCGAATGCCATCTCGACGAGCGTCGCGAACAGGCCGCCGTCGGAGCGATCGTGATAGGCGAGCAGGAGCTCCTGGTCCTTAAGCTCGCGGAGCGCGGCGGCGAAGCGAATCAGCAACGCAGGGTCGTCGAGGTCGGCAGGCTCCTCGCCCAGCTCACCATAGGCTTGCGCGCACACCGAGCCGCCGAGGCGGTTGCGTCCGGCACCGAGATCGACGAGCCATAGTGAGGTGGGACCCGCATCGGTGCGCAGCACTGGCGTCAGCGTGCGGCGCACGTCAGCGACGGGCGCGAAAGCGGAGACGATCAGGGAGACTGGCGCAAGCACTGCACGCTTGCGGCTACTGTCTCCCCATACCGTTTTCATCGACAGTGAGTCCTTGCCTACTGGAATGGCAACGCCGAGCGCCGGACACAGCTCCTCCGCGACGGCCTGTACGGTGGCGAAAAGCGCCGCATCCTCTCCCGGCTCACCGCAAGCGGCCATCCAGTTGGCGGACATGCGAATGTCGCGCAGCGATACGATGTCGGCGGCGAGAATGTTGGTGATCGATTCGGCGATGGCAAGCCGCCCGGATGCAGGCGCATTCAACGTCGCAACGGGCGTGCGCTCGCCCATCGCCATGGCCTCACCGCTGTGCCCGAAGTGATCGGCGAGGGTCACCGCCACATCGCTGACCGGCACCTGCCACGGACCGACCATTTGATCCCGGCTCACCAGCCCGCCGACGGTGCGATCTCCGATACTGATGAGGAAGGTCTTGTCGGCGACCGCGGGAAAGCGCAGCACGCGGTAGGCCGCCTCGCGCACATCCGTGTCCGGCAGCGCCCATGGCCTACATTGAGGTGGCGCGCTTTCCACGACGCGCTTCATGCGCGGTGGCTTGCCGAATAGCATCTCGAGCGGCATGTCGACCGGATCTTGCGGCGACAGGCGATCGCGCACCAGCAATCGGCCGCTGTCATCGAGCGTGCCGATCACGGCGAACGGGCAGCGCTCGCGATGCGCAAGAGCCGCAAAGCGCTCCACGTTGTGCTCGTCGACGACGAGCACGTAGCGCTCCTGCGCCTCGTTGCACCACAGCTCGAGCGGCGACATGCCGGGCTCCGCGCTGGGTACGGCGCGCAGATCGATCTGCGCCCCACGCTGACTGTGAGCGACGGCTTCCGGGACCGCGTTCGACAGTCCGCCGGCGCCCACGTCGTGAATCAACACAATGGGGTTTTCCTCGCCGAGCGCCCAGCAGCGATCGATGACTTCCTGCGCACGGCGCTCGATCTCCGCATTGCCGCGCTGCACAGACGCAAAATCGAGCTCCGCACTGCTCGCGCCGCTGGCCATTGAGGACGCGGCTCCGCCGCCGAGGCCGATCAGAAACGACGGACCACCGAGCACGATGAGCTTTGCGCCAGGCTTCACATCGGCCTTGTCGACATGCATGCGACGCAGATTGCCGAGTCCGCCGGCGATCATGATCGGCTTGTGGTAACCGTAGATGCGCTCGCGCTGCCTGCCGGCTGTCTGCTGGAAGGTGCGGAAGTAACCGCAGATGTTCGGCCTTCCAAACTCATTGTTGAAGGAGGCGGCACCGATCGGTCCTTCGAGCATGATCTCGAGTGCGGTCGCGACGCGCTCGGGCCGCTCGAAATCTTCCTCCCACGGCTGCTTGAATTCGGGAATGAGCAGATGCGAGACGGAGAATCCGGTCAGTCCCGCCTTCGGCTTGCCGCCGCGCCCGCACGCACCCTCGTCGCGGATCTCGCCGCCCGAGCCCGTCGCGGCGCCAGGGAACGGCGAGATGGCCGTCGGGTGATTGTGGGTCTCTACCTTGATCAGGATGTCGATGGGCTCGCGCACCTCACCGTACACGGCAGTGGAGGGTTGCGCGAAATAGCGCCTGCCGAGCGTGCCCTCGATCACGGCGGCATTGTCGCGATAGGCCGAGAGAATGCCGCGCGGACTCACCGCATGTGTGTGGCGAATCATCGAAAAGAGCGTCTGCTCACGCTCATGGCCGTCGATGACCCAGCGCGCATTGAAGATCTTGTGGCGACAATGCTCAGAGTTCGCCTGTGCGAACATCATGAGCTCCACATCTGTCGGGTCGCGTCCCAGGCGCTGAAAGCCTACCAGCAGATAGTCGATCTCATCCGGCGAGAGCGCGAGTCCGAGCTCTGCGTTCGCGCTCTCGAGCGCCGCCCGGCCCGCCGCGAGGCTCACGCTGCGCAGCACGCGCGGGGGGGCGTGCTCGAACAGCGCCGCGGCCGCGGCGGTGTCGAGCAGCACGGCCTCGGTCATGCGGTCGAACAGTGGCGGGGAGAGCCGCCGCAGCTCGGCCTCCGTGAGGCGCCGGGTGGCGCGAATCCGATAGGCGATGCCGCGTTCGATGCGACGCACCGCGTGCAAGCCGCACACCTGGGCGATATCGGTTGCCTTGCTCGACCAGGCAGATACGGTGCCCGCTCGTGGTACGGCGAGGAGCAGCTGGCCGCGGGTGGCCGCGTCGTGCGCGGCGACCGCCGATGCAGCCCGCGGACCGTAGGTGAGCAGCTGCGCAAGGATCGCGTCTTCGCGCTCCGTGAGCGCACGCTCGCAGTCGATGAGATGAAGGTAGTGGGTTGCGAGCTCTTCGACCGTGGGCTCGAGAGCGCGCAACCTGACCAGCAGTTTCTTGAGACGAAAGTCCGAAAGCGCTCTGGAGCCGTTCAACAGCAGCATTGCGCTATTTTTTCCCCGGAGGCTCGCTCGAAGGAGCCGAATACATCGGCACCGGGAACTGGGCGACGTTGGCACCCTCCAGCGCCGAGATCTTGCTGACGCCCTGCTTGCGCACCTCATCGATGCGCAGCACCGAATGCAGCGGCAGGTAGCTGCGCTTGACCCCGGCGAACTCGCTCTTGATGCGCTCCTCCGACGGGTCGACCACCACGGTCGAGCGCTCTCCGAACACCAGCTCCTCTACCTCGATGAATCCGAACAGATTTCCGTGGCTGACCTTGCGGGCGTAGACCTCATAAACCTTGCCCTGGTTCACAAATAGGACCTTGAAAATGTGACTCGCTGCCATGGGTTTCGTGGGGCCGGGTTGCTACTTTGGCCTGGGATTATATGTCTTTGGCACTCGGGGAAAGTGGCCACGCGCCGGGCCGTTGGCCGGCGCGCGCCCGCCGTTTGTGCGAGCCGCTGCGCAGCACATCCCCAGCAGAAGGTAAACATGGCGCTGCGTTTGCGCATAATCAGTGAGCATCGACGGCTGCTCGGCGAGCGCAGCACGGTGACTTTCGGCGCTGCCGGCGGCCTGATCGGCCGGTCCGCAGACAACGACTGGGTGCTGCCGGATCCGCAGCGCTTCGTATCGGCCCACCACGCGCGCATCGCGTATCGCGGCGGGCACTATTTTCTCGAGGACATCAGCACCAACGGCACGTTCGTGAACGACGACGAGCGGCCACTCGCCAAGGTGGGCGCCTATCGTCTGCAAAGCGGCGATGTGCTGCGGATCGGGGAATACCAGCTCGTCGCGGCGCTCGAAGTCGAGGCCCCCGCATCGAGCCCGCAAGCCTCGCAGGCTCAGTCGAGCGGTTCAGCCACGGCACCGGACTCCTCCAGGGTGAGCGTATTACAGAGCGTTGGACGTGCGGCTCAAACGGATCTGGGTGCCGCGCTGAACCTGGATGACCTGCTTCTGACTGATGGCGCGCTGGAAGTCGGGGTCGCCGAGAGTCCCTCCGGAAGCCAGCTCGGGCCGGTCAACGCCTATGGACAGGCAATCGTGCCCCGCTCGATGGGCGGCGCTCCAGCAGTCGCGGAGAGCGTGGTGGAGAGCGAGGAGCAGCAAGTAGCACGACGCATGGATCGGCTTGCGCGCGCGATCAGGGCGCGCGATGCAGCGCACGGCGTGAGCCTGCCTGCTCTGTACGACGTGCAAAGCGGTCTGGTCGCTTTTTGCCGGGGGGCCGGCATCGACGCGGAGCAGATGCCGGCGGATGCGCAGACGCGACTGCTGCACCTGGCCGGGCAGCTGTTTCGCGAGGCACTCGTGGGCCTCAAGGATCTCGAGCGCGGGCGACACGAGATCCACAATCGCTTCCGCGTCGAGCTCAGCACGGACCCCGACGACCCGCGGCCCTCGCTCGCCCGCTCGACGATCGAGGAGCTGCTGATACAGCTGCTGCTGCATCACGAGGGGCGCCGCGTCGATGCCGTGCAATGGCTGCGCGAGATCATCACAGGCAGCAAGGCGCACGAGCGCGCCATGATCGAGGCGATGCGTGCGGCGTTCATCGACTTCATCAGCCGGCTCGATCCAGTCGAGCTCGAGGCGCGTTTCCAGCGCACGACCCGGCGCGGCAAGGCGGCGAACAACGAGGCGCGCTATTGGCAGCTCTTTGTCGAGTTCTATCGCAACTTGACGGAAATGCCGGCGGACCACCTGCCGCACACATTCGTTGAAACCTTCGCGACGGCTTACAAAGAGGCACTGCTCAAGCCAGCACCACCCACGACTTGACGAGCGCGCCATGCAGCTGTGACGGCCGCAGTGAGATAGGCCGGTGCCGTGCGGCAGATATGCGCTCGAGAGCAAACGCCCGATCATGGGGAGCAACTCGTGGCGCACGTGGAACTCGATCGATTGCGTGAGCTCGCGCGCCAGTTCATTGCCGCGGGCAGTCTTCCAGCAACTACCCGTCCAGCGAGCGTCGAGGGTCGCCAGTTCTCGCGAGGTATCCGCTGCGAGCTGTGCGGCAGCTTCATCTGGGAAGACGAGTTTCAATATGTCGTGAACATCAGCGAGCCGGCGTGGGCAGCGCAATCCTTCGGCTTTCACTTTCTCTGCCATGCCGCCTGGCAGCTGGAAGCCTCGGCGGCGCAGCGCAAAGCGCAGTGAGGGGCTCTCCAGGGCCTCCGAGACAAGAAGCCCGGCCGGAGCCGGGCTTGATTCGTCGTGGCGGAGAGGGTGGGATTCGAACCCACGTGCCGGTTTTACCCGACCATCCGATTTCGAGTCGGCGCCGTTATGACCGCTTCGGTACCTCTCCTTTTGAGCATTTCGTTGCGCCGCAGCAGCCTGTTTTCACTTACTCATAACGCACAATTCATTGAAAAATCAGGCGAAATCTCGAGACCCCAGCCTCTTGACTTAATGAGCGCGGATTCTGTCTGAAGCGGAGGCGGCACGGTACTTGCGACTGATATTCTAAACGATGCGGACTAGGTGACTGGAAGTACCGATGCAGCATCGGCGTCTGAGACACTTGTTTGGAGTGGGAAGGCCCACGGGGCTGCTGCGCCCGCCGCTCGTCGTCGGCGCCCTGGCGCTGATCGGCAGTTGCACGCCCGAACCGCCCGGGAGCGATCGGGTGATGACCAGCGGGGAGCTGCGGGTCGTCACACTCAACAGCCCCACCTCCTACTATCTCGGAACCCACGGGGCCGAGGGGCTCGAGTTCCAGCTGGCTGCCGCCTTCGCGCGGCAGCTGGGCGTGAGCCTGTATATGTATCCAGTCGCCAGCCCTCAGGCGATGAAAGCGGAGCTCGCCTCGGGGCGCGCCGACATCGCGGCGGCGCAGATTACTGCGGATGCCAGCTGGCGCACGGTCGGTGAGGCTGCCGACGTCTATGAGCAGATACCCCAGCTCGTCGTGTACCGCATGGGCAGCGCGCGGCCGCGGGATGCGCTGCAAATCGAATCCGCCCGCCTGTCGGTGCGCGCCGCGAGCGCCCAGGAATATCTGCTCAAGCGGCTCAGACACACGGTCGCGCCCAGACTCACTTGGATCGAGACGGCGCCTCGATCCGCAGACCCCGTCGAGGACGTGGAGAACGGCGAAGCGGACTACGCCGTGGTCGACGAGCGCGAGTTTTCGTTCTCGCGTCATATTTATCCCAACGTAGCGATCGCGTTCACGCTTCCCGATGAGCGTCCCGCCCAGTGGGTCGTGCGACACGGAGCAACGCAGCTTTACGAATCAGTCAATCGCTTCTTCCGCACGATCGCCGCAAGCGGTGAGCTCACCGGCCTCGAGGCGAGCACGTCCGGGGATGCCAAGCATTTCCCTTACGAGGACGCGCGTCGCTTCGAAGAGCTGATTGCCGAGCGGCTGCCGCACTATCGCAGCTGGTTCGAGCAGGCGGCCGCGCAGACTGGCATCGACTGGCGGCTGCTCGCGGCCATCGGCTATCAAGAATCGCAGTGGGATCCGTCTGCGGAGTCCCCGACCGGCGCCTCCGGTGTGATGATGCTCACCGCGACAACCGCGCATGCGCTCGGGGTACACGATCGTACGAACCCCCGGACGAACATCATGGCCGGGGCGAACTATTTCCACGAGGTACTCGCCAAGATTCCGGACCGAATCCCTGAGCCGGATCGCACGTGGTTGGCAGTCGCCGCCTACAACGTCGGCTTCGGTCATCTCGAGGATGCACGCGTACTCGCGCAGATGCGCGGCAAGAATCCCGACTCGTGGGCCGACGTGCGTCAGCAGCTGCCGCTGCTCGCGGATGAGCGCTGGTTCGAGCGCGTCAAGCGCGGCTTCTGCCGCGGCTGGGAGCCGGTGCAGTTCGTCGACCGCATTCAGCGCTATCTGAAGCTCTTGGAGTGGCAGGCGCCGGAGACGGTCGCCGGCCGCGCCACGCGTCTGCAGCCCGACGCCTGAGACGCGCACCGTTTGCGTCAGCGTCGCGCGGCAAAGAAGCGCGTAAGCAGCGCGCCGCACTCCTCCATGAGCACGCCGCCGAACACGTCCACGTGATGATTGATGCCCGGCAGGGCGAACACGTTCGTGACACTGCCGGCACCTCCCGCGCGCGGATCCCATGCGCCGAACACGACGCGTCGTACGCGCGCATGCACGATCGCCGCCGCGCACATGACGCACGGCTCGAGCGTCACGTAGAGCGTCGTGTCGGTGAGCCGGTAGGTTCCGAGCGCCGTACCCGCCGCGCGCAATGCTTCGATCTCCGCGTGCGCTGTGGGGTCGTGCGCCGCAATAGGCCGATTACTGCCCTCGGCAAGTACGGTATCGCCCAGCACCAGCACAGCACCGATCGGCACCTCGCCTCGCGCCTCGGTCGCGGCTGCGAGCTCGAGGGCGCGCCGCATGAAGCTCACATCGGCGCCGAGTGCGCTCACGTCATGGAGCGGCGCGCACGCGCGATGACCGCAGGGCCGCCGCCTGCTGCGCGGCGCGCGGCACTTCGGTCAACGCGAGCACGGCGTAGGCCGTCGCGGCATCGCTCATGAAACGGCCGATCGGGCTCGATGGATCGCGTCGCTTGTTGAGCGAATACGTGACCCAGGACCCCAACATTTGGCGCTGGCCATTGTCGAGCCACGACAGTGCACGCTGCATGGCTTCGCCGTTCACCCCGGCGCGTTGCAAGACCAGGCTCACGAGACCGGTCGCGTAGCCATCGCTTTGGAGCGCGCGCAACGTATCGGTCTTCCTGGCACCCCGATAGAGCGTGTACAGGCTCCAGCCGCCGTCGACGTTCTGCACGCGCAGTGTGCTCGCGACAATCTCCTCGCGGCGCGACGGTTCGATGAGTCCCGGCAGCTCGGTCGCGGCCCAGAGCAGCAGCAGATGCTCATGCAATGAGTGCGTCGGGTACGTGCGCTGCAGGTAGTCGCGCAGCAGCCGCATGTGCTCCTGAATCGCAGGAGTCGTCGCGTAGTGCTCAGGTGCCGAGCCGACGGCGATCGCGGCCAAGGCGGCACCGTAATAATCGGTGTCCGCGGCTTCCCAGGGCGCAAGATTGAAATCGAGCCACGCCCAGCTACCCGCGTCCTCACCGGCGCTTCTCTGCAACGCCCACATGTGGTCGAAGGCTGACTGGGTGTCGCTGCTCAAGCGGCCGACATGCGCATCACGCGCAGCGAGAATCAGTGCGTTGAGAACCGCCTCGGTGCCGCGCGACTGCGCGCTCTTGCCCGGTCCGTATTCCCGATCGCTGTAAAAGGGGCTCGTCTGGGCCCACAGCCTCACCCGCTGGGTGACATTGGCAAGCAGACGGCTCTCCGGGCTCTCCGCCCCTGTCTCCCCGAGCAGCGGGCGCAGGCGCGCACGCGCAAGCGCGTAGGGCACAGCTGTGTGGCAGGAGACGCAAAACGTGCCGTGGTCGCGCTGGGCACCCGACCAGTGCATCCACCAGTTCAGGCGGTGATCGAGATAGGAGGCTGCGGTCTTTGGATTCCACGGACCGCCGGTCGGCTCGCTCTCGGAGGATGAGCAACCCGCTGCGCACAGCAAGACCGTGAGGGCAGCCAGCGGCCCCACGGCGCGCAGCCACGCGAGACGGTAAGCCCCACGGCGGCCTGAGAGCTCCATGGTTGGTCTTATAGCACGCAGGGCGCCCTCTGCTTCCCGGCCAGCCTTGACGCTCCTTAGCAGCCAGCCTTGACACTATGTTAGTCATAACTTACAGTAAGTAATGGCTAACGCTCAAGCGCAGTTTGCGGCTTTATCCGATCCCACCCGACGCGAAGTGTTCGCGCGGCTGCGCTCAGGTGCTAAGTCCGTGGGCGAGATCGCGCTCGGCCTGCCCGTCAGTCGTCCAGCGGTGTCTCAGCATCTGAAGGTGCTGAAGCAGGCATCGCTGGTGAAGGATCATGCCGAGGGCACGCGGCGCGTGTATCAGATCGATCCGCACGGGCTAGGAGCCGTGCGCGCCTGGCTCGATCAATTTTGGGACAGTGCACTCGAGGCCTTTGCGCGCGAGGCCGAGACAGCGGAGGACGAGCATCGATGAACCGATTGATCACACCCGCACCGGTTCGCAAGAGCGTCCTGGTGCGCGCGCCGGCGGCACGCGCCTTCGAAGTCTTCACCGCCGGGATGGGCCGCTGGTGGCCGAAGAGCCATCACATCGGCGCCGCCGAGCCCGAGGCGCACGTGATTGAGCCGCGTGCCGGGGGGCGCTGGTTCGAGCGCGGGGCGGACGGTGTCGAATGCGACATCGGCAAAGTTTTGACCTGGAGCCCGCCGACGCTGCTCGTGCTCGCCTGGCAGCTCAATGCTCAATTCAAGTACGACCCGGCACTCGTCACCGAGGTGGAAGTGCGCTTCCTCCCGCAGTCCGACGCTACCACCCGCGTCGAGCTCGAGCACCGGCATCTCGAGCGTCTCGGCGAGAGTGCGGAGACCTTGCGCGGCGCCATCGATGCGCCGAACGGTTGGACGGCGCTGCTCGAGCTCTTTGCGCGCGCGGCCAGTCAATAGACCATCAATGAGGCACATCCCATGAGCGACTTCGTCATCCACGGCATCGAGGGCAGCCCGTTCGTGCGCAGCGTGCAACTTGGAGTGCTCGAGAAGGGCGCCTGCTACACCTTGCGCGCACTCAGCGCGCGCGAGAGCAAGAGTGCGGCCCATCTGCAGCGCCACCCGTTCGGGCGCGTACCGGCATTCGAGCACGGTGACTTCCGGCTGTACGAAACCCAAGCGATTCTGCGCTACATCGACGCTGTGCTGCCGCAGCCGCCCTTCGAGCCCGCCGATCCACGGCAGGCCGCGCGCATGAATCAGATCATCGGCATCAACGATTGCTACTTCTTTCCCAAGGCGGCCGCGGTCATTGGCTTTCAGCGCATCGTCGGACCGGTGCTGCTCGGGACCACGACCGACGAGGCGGCCATTACTGCGGCCATGCCGCTCGCGCAGCTGTGCATCGGCGAGCTCGAGCACCTTCTCGGCACGCAGCCATTCCTCGCGGGCGAACAGCTGTCGCTCGCGGACCTGATGCTCGCTCCTCAGCTGGATTTTTTCGCGGCGACGCCGGAGGGCCGCTCTTTGCTCGCTGGTACTCAGCTGCAGAGCTGGCTCGAGCGCATGAACGAGCGGCCGAGCATGCGGCAGACGCAACGACCCGAGAGCTTGCGTCGCGTCGCGTGAGTGGCTCGCCGCGGTGGAGCAGGCGGCCGGACGGGTCTCAGAGGCGCCGAAGTTCTGGAAGTGATCAGGAGACCTGGGCGGGCGACGCGGCTCGATTCCGGGTGACGAGCCAATTGAGCGTGGCGGCGGCTAGCGTCGCGACCAAGATCAGCGACTTGCCGAAATCCACTTGGGTGAGCAGCACGGCGCAGGTCAGTACGCCGACGGCTGCAAAGACGCCCCCTGCAGGCAGGCGAAAAGCCGCGGCTTCTGGCTGCCTTCTGCGCAGAATCGGTACCGCGGCGCACACGGCGCCATAGTAGAAGAGTCGCGCGACGGCAGACAGCGTGACGTTCCAGGAGAAGCTTCCAAAGAGGGCAAAGGCCCACAACAAGAGCGCGAACACGCTGATCGCGACGTGTGGCGTACGAAAGTGCCGATGTACGGCAGCGAACCAGCGGGGGAAATCTCCGCGTTCTGCCAGAGCGAATGCCCCGCGCGGGGCACTCAGCAGATTGGCGGAAAGGTATCCGTACACCGAGATCAGCGCTCCGGCCGAGATCAGCATGGCGCCGGGGTGTCCCAGCAGAGCTTGTGCGGCATCGGCGAGCGGCCGCTCGCTGCGTTCAGGGTGCGCCAGCACACCGACCACCGTGAACTGCAACGCGGTGTAGAGCACGGCAACTGTGGCGAGCCCGACGAACAGCGCAAACACCGCATCGCGGCGCGGATCCTGCGCCTCACCCATCGGGCTCAGGGCCGACTCGAACCCACCATAAGCAAAGACGAGCAACAGGACGGCCGTGAGCCAGCGATCCGTCTCTGCACGTGGAGCACTGGTTGCGACACCCGAGTGTGTGAGGAGGTAAGCCACACCGACCATGCAGATGGTTGCGAGTGGCAGCAGCTTGGCCACCGCGGACACGTTGCTCACGATGGCGCCCGCACCGACGCCGCGATAGTTCACGAATGCCAGCGCTCCGAGCAGCACGCTGATTACCACCGCTCGCGGCACTGGGTGCGTTGCCTCCGGCCAGAACTCGGCGAGATAGGCGACCAGCAGATTGGCGCCGGCGGCGCAGCCTGTCAGCCGACCGAGCAGGATCAACCATCCCGTCTGCACGCCCGCGAAGCGTCCGAACGCGTGCCGCACATACAGATACGTGCCACCGGTTTCCTTGAACTGCGATGCGATTTCCGCGTGGCAGCCGACGATCACCGCCATCAGCACGCCGGTGAGGACTACCGCCCAGGGACTCGCTGCGCCGATCAAATTGGAAAGCGCCGACGGCAATCCGAAGATTCCGCTGCCGAGAATGCTGTTGACGGTCAGCGCCACCAGGCTCCAGCGCCCGAGCGCGCGCAGCAGCAGCGGCCGCGACGTGTCCAAAGTCATGGCGCCGCGCGTGTCAACGCCTCATGCCGGATGCACGGCACGCCAGTGATGTGCGATCGCCGCGCGGCTGCAAAGCCATACCGCGTCCCTGCGCTGAATGAGATCGAGCAGGCGCTGCAGCGCAGCGATGCGCCCGGGCCGGCCGATGATTCTCCCGTGCAGACTGATGGTCATCATGCGCGGGCGGCCTTCGGCACCCAATTGATACAGCCACTCGAATGCATCGCGGCAATAGCTGAAGAACTGCTCCCCGGTCGCGAAGTCCCCACCCCGCTGCATGCGACTGTCGTTACAGTCGAAGCTGTGCGGAATCACCAGATGCCGCCGCTCGCCCACGCGAGTCCAGTACGGCAAGTCATCGTTGTAGGCGTCGCTGTCGTAGATGAGCTCGTCGATTTCCGTGACCAGACGCCGGGTGTTCGGACTCGGCCGCCCCGTGTACCACCCGCACGGCTTGCGCCCTACCAGCCGCGTGATCACCTCGACGTTGCGTCGCATGTCCGCGCGCTCGGTCTGCTCCGGTACCAGCTGGTAGTCGATCCAACGTTGGCCGTGACAGGCCACCTCGAAGCCGCTGCGCGCCATCTCGGCGGCCGCTTCGGGGTTGCGCTCGAGTGCCATGCCGACCGCGTAGATGGTGGCCTCTGCACCGCGGCCACGCAGGAGTCGCATGATTTCCCAAAATCCCACGCGGCTGCCGTATTCAAAATTCGACTCGACGCTGAGATCCCGCGCACCGTGCAGCGCCTCCACGGTGCCGAGATCGCACAATACCGACTCGGAGTGCGCATCGCCGTGCAGGACGCAACGCTCGCCACCCTCCTCGTAGTTCAATACGATCGACACGGCGATGCATGCGTCTTTTGGCCAGCGCGGGTCGGGCGGCCGTGCGCCGTAGCCGATGAGATCACGCGGATAGGATTCGCCGGAGCTCACTCGTCGTATGCCCACTATTAGAGCGGTCGGTTAGAATGTTGCGGCTATCTCACCGTGGCGCAAATTCATCATGACATCCAAGGAAGCCTCGGGTCTACTGGCCGGCAAGATCGCGGTCGTGACCGGCGGCAGCTCAGGAATCGGCCGCGCGATCGTCCTCGCGTTTGCCGCCGAGGGCGCCAGCGTCGTAAGCGCCGATGTGACGGTACAGCCGCTCGAGGGCGGGGCGACCACCGTCGAGCTGGCCACACGCGCCGGAGGCGAAGTCTCGTTCCATCCGACTGACGTAGCGCAGTGGGCCGACATCGACGCGCTGATTGGTCAAACGGTCGACCGATACGGTCGGCTCGACGTGATGGTCAACAATGCCGCCATCTTCTCTGGAACAGCCCTGCTCGAGACCAGTGCTGCACAATGGGAGGCGGTCATGGCAGTCAACCTGACCGGGATGTTCTACGGCTGCAAGCGTGCCGTTGAACAGATGCGATCGCAGGAGCCACGCCAGGAAGTGCGCGGACGCGTGATCAACATCGGCTCACAGCAAGGCATCGTGACGTGTCCCGGGGACACTCCATACGGAGTCAGCAAGGCCGGAGCGATTTACATCACGCGCCAGATCGCCGTCGACTACGCCCCTGATCACATCGTCTGCAACTGCATCTCTCCCGGCAAGATCGTGACAGGCAAGCCGGGGCCGTCGATGGACCCCGCCCGGCTTGAGAATGCGCGGCGCCGCACCCCATGGCCCCGCCTCGGACGTCCCGAGGACATTGCCAATGCGGCCGTGTTCCTGGCGAGTGATCGAGCCACTTACATCACCGGTGCCAATCTCGTGGTGGACGGCGGCTGGTTGGCGGGGTGAACCCCCTAGAAGGCGTGCACCTGGCCTCGGCGGCCGCCTCTCATTTGTTTGGAACGGCGTACACCTTGCCTCGATAGGGTGACTTGTCGAGCTGGTCGAGCGCCGTGACATAGAGCGTCTTCTCGTCAGGACTGAATGCCAGATTGGGGACACCGGGCGACGGCACCACAACCGTGCGCAACAGCCTGCTCGCGGCATCGACCACGAAGATCGTTCCGGCGAGCGGTGCATGCACATCGCGTGGGTTCTGGCCGATGTAGATCTCGCCCCGTGAATCTATCTTGACCCCATCCGGATAGATCGGTGCGACGTGGTGCGTCAATTCACCGAGATCGACGAACACCCGCGGATTGGCCAGCGAAGCATCCGCGCGAATATCGAACTGCATCAATCGATGTGCATCGGTTTCCACGACATAGAGAAGCGCACCGCCCTTTGACACCGCTGCGCCATTGGCGCCGGTCAGCCCTGTGGCACTCTGCAAGATCGTTCCATCGGGAGCAATGTAGAACACTTTGCCGCCACTGGAGGTAGTGAAATACACACCGCCGCGAGCGTCGGGCGCGAAATCGTTCGGCCCGGCGAATGAATGGCCGTCTTTGTCGTGCGAGTAGGGAGGTAGCGTCTTGCCGTCCGGGTCAATCCTCCCGATGGTGCCGTTGTCATAGCACGTCGTCAGAAACTCCCCGCGTGTCGTCGCGAGCACGGCAGAGGGTCCGCAGCCCTTTTGCATCCAGAAGATAGTGTTGCTGCGGCCGTCCCAAACGGTGACGGTGTTGCGATCATATTCGACGTAGTACAGCTTGCCTGCGTACCAGACCGGTCCCTCGGGAAAGTGCGCGTCATCATTCAGCACTTTGACCGATGCAGCATGGCTCAGGGGCCCGATGAGTACTGCGATTGCCGCGCACGAGGCCGCCAGGCGCATCACCTGTCTTCGCGCCACACTCATACGCCTGCCTCCTGAACGTAACCGAGGGCCCGCTCTTGATCCGCGACCATGGTGCGCGCGGCCCGGCAGAAGTGCCACGCGGCCCAGAACCCCGTGGGTGCAAGAAAGAGCAGCGCCAGTCGCAGCGAGGCGGCATCGGCGCCGCGTCCTGCGGAGAACCAGTCGCTCAAGAATCCGACGGCCTGCGGAGCGAGGATCAGGTTGAAGACATTGCCCACCAGTACGGACCAGGCCGTGAATGTCGAGCGCATGTGGCTCGGTGCAAGGTTGAGTACCAATCCCATGCACGGACCGATGAAGAAATAGATGGCGGGAATGAACAGCCAGAACATCACTTTCGCGACCGGTAAGGATTGCGTCCAGAAGGCGACGTAGGACGGAATGGTGCAGCACGCGATGCCCGCGGCCAGGGTCCACAAGACGCGGCGTGGGTCCACCATGCTCCGCCGCGACATCAGCCACGCGGTGCCGAGTGTGGCGAGAATGCCGCCGACCAGGTGAATGTGCCCCGTGATTGCACCAGCCTGGCCGACATTGAGCTGATAGGTGCGCATGAGGAAGGTGGGCATCCACCAGACCAATCCCCATCCCCAAAGGGAACACACGCCCGCGCCGAAGATCACGTGCAGGGCGGCCCGCTGACGCCAGAGAAACGCAAGCGACTCACTCATCGAGGCCTTCACGTTGCCTTGCAGGACATCGAGCTGTCCGCGGGCAGGCTCACCGACGGTCGTCAAGACCAAGAGCCCGACCAGCACGCCGGGAACTCCCAAACCGTAGAACGCGGCTCGCCATCCGTATGCCTGCGCGATTCCGCCGGCAAAATCGGCTCCGAGCCACGCCCCGATCGGAGCGCCGAGAGAGAGAACCGTCAGGGCCATCGGCCGACGGCTCGCCGGGAAATAGTCGGACACGATCGCCGTCGATGCCGGTGTTGCGCCGGCCTCTCCGAGTCCGACACCGATGCGCGCCAGCAGCAGCTGCCAGTAATTGCTCGCGAGCCCACAGCACACGCTGAATGCCGACCAGACGAGCAACGACAGACCGAGAATGTTGCGACGGTTCCAGCGGTCCGCAAGCCAGGCAACTGGGATGCCAAAGGCCACATAGAACAGCGCGAGGGGCACGCCAGTGAGAAACGCTGCGCCCGCGTCGCTCAATCTCAGCTCGATCCGAATGGGCTCAAAGACCGTCGTCACCACGTAGCGCGCGCCGATGTTAACCGCGTACACCGTGCACATCACTACCAGGACGTACCAGCGTTCGAGGTAGGAGATCGCCTGCGCTCGGGCCGTGAGTGTCGCATTGAGGTTCATGGCATGCGGAACCCTCCCGGGCTGGGTTGCGTTAATGATTTGGAATCAGTGGCATAGAACGACTCGTGAACTTGAGAACGGACGCACAAACGGGGCGGCACGTCGTGCGCATAATCCGGCTTCTCATATGAATGGAAGCTCCCACCGAACCGGAAGAAAGATTAGCCGTGAGTGATGCCAAGATTATTCCGTTTCGCAAGCGTCCGCCCTCCAAAGCGGAACTCGCGGTGTACCGTCTTGTCACGCGCAACTGGAATCCCGCGCTGAGACAGATCATCTTCCCCGAGCATTACCGCTGCGATCAGGAAGGCTCTGCGCAAGAGCCTCGTCCGCCGCTGCGCTAGCGAGCGGCAGGCGCGCCGCGCTTCAGTTCGACGGGTTTACCGTGTGGAGTGTGCCGGTAGGCGCTCTCCCACGCCTCCCTGCGGTCGTGCAGCGCTCGTGAGTCGCACAGACCCTTGTGGATCACGAGCCGCTCGAGGGCGGCCAGCCAGTGGTGGTAGTACTGCGAACCGTCGCCTCCACCCGCATGTTTGATCTGCTCACCCAAACATGCGGCCCACTCCGACCAAGTGAAGCAGCCCTGTTTGGCGAGCGTGACGGCCAAGGCGAAAGCCTGCGCTTGCCAGGGCTCCGCGAACACGGGCGCAGCGCCATCACGTGGCAAGCCTATGGGCCCATCCAGATGCGCGAAGCTCGAGACAGGATCAGGCGGCTTCGAGGTACTCATCCCACAGGTCCAGATATACGGCGTCTCGGGCGCTCGCCTGATCACCCCAGAGCTCGCGCGCGCTGAAACGCACGGAGTACAGGTGCTGCGGCTGTTCCCCCTGAAACTGCGAGTTGCTGTCGGGGAAGACGAACACGCCATGGTCACGCACGATCGTTCCCGAGCGGCCGCGCGCATAGCGCGGCAACCGTGTGTGATTTACGGGATTGATCTTGCGCGTGCGCACGAGCTGCCCCACGCTAATGCGTGATGGCTTTCCCACATCGCGGCTGGTCGGCGAGCCATCCGCGACCATTTGCGGGATCTTGGCGCCGGTGAGCGGCGGAGTGAGCTTGGAGCCACCCGCTTCAGGACGACCGCTGTCGATTTCCGCTCGCGTGACGAGCCCCCGCTCTACCAGCAGCTCGGCGAAGCCCAAATACTGCCGGGCGTAGTAGCTCGCGGTCAGATAGTCGGACGGTGCCAAGCGCTCGATTGAATAACGCATCGCATCGATGTTCCACTTGCGCCAGGCGCCGGCCGCGCGTCGCAAAGCAAACAGCCGCCCTTCCCAAGGCGCGTGGAATACGGGCTCGCGAGCCTCGAGCTCAACCGAACCGAATCCGTGCATGCCGCCCATATCGTGAACACCGTTCACGCTCGCTGCTCCGCTCGGCTTGAGAGCTCTCGTGCGACGCCCACCATCGAATCGCGCGTCACCAGCATCGCCAGCTGCTCCTCGCTCAGCTGCTCGGTGCCGGGTGGACGCTGCGGCAGCACCAGGTAGCGCACCTCCGCGGTGCTGTCCCAAACTCGCACCTCGACGTCTTCGGGGAGTGCCACCCCGAATTCCCGCAGCACACCCCGCGGATCGATTACTGCGCGCGACCGATAGGGCGATGACTTGTACCAAACCGGAGGCAGACCGAGCACCGGCCAGGGATAGCAGGAGCACAAAGTGCACACGATGAGGTTGTGCACGGTCGCAGTGTTCTCCACCACGACCATGTGCTCACCTTGCATGCCCGTGTAACCCAGCTCCGCGATCGCCGCGGTCGCGTCTCTCAAGAGTCGGTCCTTGTAGGATGGATCGCTCCAGGCACGCGCCACAACGCGCGCGCCATTGCGCGGTCCGATCTTGTGTTCGTAGGTGTCGACGAGCGCATCGAGAGCCGACTTGTCTACGATGCCCTTCTCGATCAGCAGCGACTCGAGCGACATGACGCGCAGAGCTACATCCGCGGGAATGTCCTGCCGCTCGTGATCATGAGCGTGCTCGTGCTCGTGCTCGTGCTCATGCGCCTTGCCGCTTGGGCCGGCCTCGGAGGCGCCTTGGGCATTCGGAAGCTCGGCCACCGTCATTGCACCGGCAAGAAATTCACGTCGTGTCGTGTTCACAGATTGGGTGCTGTCGCCCCCCTGAGCGAGGGGCGTGGCAAATCATACACTGACGCAGGTGGCACTGCGACGCTTCGCATCCGCATGCCGTGGCGTCAGAAGAAGGCGGGCTGCCGCGCGCTGAGCTCGGATTCCAGCGTGTCGATGGAGTCCAGGAGATCGCCCTTCACGTGGCCGGCCATCAGGCGTCCGAGATCCCAGGTCTGCCACGCAGCAAACGGCTGGCCTTGTGAGGCGTAGAAGACGCCGACATCCTTGCAGAAGTTCGCCACCGGGCTCACCCGCAGTGCCGCCAGCAAGTCAAGCTCGCTTGCGCCGCGTGTGACTGTTCTGTCGGGCGGCAATGTTGCCCACAGGTAGCGCAGCATGTAGGCGTTCGGCAGAGTATCGAATTGGTCCCTATCGAATACGGCCGGTGCCCGATCCACGAACGCGACGGAGATACGCGGGTCCGTCTTCGCAAGGCGATCCGCCCGTGACCAGAGCTCACAATAGTTCTGTGAGTCCTCTCGCGAGCAAATGACCGGAGGCCCGCGTGCCAGATTCATCTCGATCAACCAGAGTATCGCCTCGAGCCCCGCTCTACGATCGAGGGCGCTCTCCACCCGCAAGCGGTAGGTGACCTGAATGGGCGGAATTTTGCGCTCACTGATCAATCCAGCGAGCGTTGCAAAGACCTGGGGGTACGCGCCGGCGTCCGTCGTTGGGTGCGCCGAAAGGTGTGGCGGCAGTGGCAGTCGTGCAACGGGCACCCAGCGCATTGTCATCAAGGTCCAATGCACAGTACGCAGCGGCACTCCCCACGGCCTTTGTTTCAACCACATCTCGGCCGGTATGCGTCGGGCGCTCGCTAGCGCATCGGCGATGGCAGGATGGACTTGAGCCATTGTGGGCCACAAGTGACGCAAGCTGGCCTTGATCTCATCGGGAACGAGTTCGTTCTCGTATTTGACCAGCGCTGCTTCCTCACCAGCGAACATGAAGTGCACACCCTTGTCATCCGTGACCTGCCTGAGCTCGGGTCGCGGCAATTCGGGTGTCAGCACGCCGAACTCGGTCTCGATCCAGAATTGGTCCGCAGTCGCCACCTTCCCGTCGGGCGCTGAACGGCCACTCGAGCTGCCCACCCGTGCGAGTAGGAGCGAATTCGTCGTGCGCAAACTTCTCAACCAGACATCCGCGTACAGTGAATCATCGACGAACGACTTGTTCGGCAGCAGGGAAAAGATGCGGCGCAGCTTGTAGTCATAGATCCGGAGCGCGTCCGGAGAATCGATATAGTGGTAGTCGCCCGAGACGCCAACGATCACCGTCACGGGAGCATCCGCGCCGAGCTGCACGCGGTACTGCAAGCGCAGCTCACCCGCGGCGAGCGGGTGCAGCGCAAGAATGGCATCGCTGCCTGCCGACGGCGACACGAGCGGCTCGTGAAGGGTCGCCGAGAACGCTGGAGTCGTGGCCAGAAGCGTGGCCGCCGACATCATCGAAGCGAGTTTCATCATGGGCGCTATATGGGCGCTGTACGGGCGCTATACGGGGGCTATATGGACGGCTCATCGCTCGGATGCGCCCACTCGATCACATCCACCGTCCGACCGCAATCGGATGAACGGCTCAGCGAGGCTCGGAGGTGGGCATGGCATTCAGGCCTGCGAGCAACGAGGCACGTCGGATGCGCTTGGGGGAGTTACCGCAGGCGATGGCAAGAGCGATCGGATCGCGCCGCAGATCCGCGACTATGAACAGGCCCTCTACGAGTCCGAACATCTCGAGGACCCTCGCATAGGACCCGATCGCGACCGCGGGATCCCCGGCCTCGATGCGCCGGAGCGTCGGACGGCTGATTGCAGCCTGCCCCGCCACCCAGCGCACGGTGAGGCGGCGGCTGCGTCGTGCATTGCGGATATCCGCTCCGAGCCGTTTCAGGCCATCGCGGGCGGCGGGTGAACATCGAATTCGCGTCCTCATGAAAGTGGCACATGTATGTGCCCTTACGGGCTGTTAGGGAATATAGATTTTCCAGATCGCCAGACCCCTCGCCCCATATACCACTCCCCCCTGCTCTCCGACCCTATTGACACACCCCAGGGTAGACCCGAGGTCGCTCGCGCGCACCGTGCTTATCGACGTGAATCCATCGAGATTGGGTCGCCCGGCCGATAGCTTTTCTCGAGATGACCGGCGAGATCGCCAGGATAAAAGTAGATGGGTCGCAGCCGACCCTCGGCGTAGCGCTGCGCCTGATCGAAGAAATGCCGAGAAGTGGGCGAGCTGGACTCACCGCCGCAGTCGACTCCCCACGCACGCACTCGCGGCCCGAATTCCACGACCGCCACGAAGCTGTTGCCGTAGGTGCCGTAGTAGCGTCTGGTACCCGGATAGGGCTTGGCACGAAACGACGCGAACGATCCCCATCGTGAAGAGGTGAACGGCACAGCGATGCTTGGGCGAGCATCGCTGAAAGTCTGCACGATCGCACCGTCATTGCGCTGCAGACGATTGATCTCACCCCACCGGACGGATAAGCGCCCGAAGTCATGCTCCAGGCGGCGCGCCGCAGTCGCCAGCGCCGCGAGCTTTTGTGCATCGCTCGTGCGCGCTGCGAGGTAATCCCAAACGGTCAGCCGGACTTTCTCCGCGGCCCCTTCAGACTGCGACCAGAGCGTCTCGCCCCAGACTACTGCGAGTGAGGTGGGCGCGGAATCGAGCCCCCAGCGAAAGTCCCAGCCGCGCAGCAACGCGATCGGCGCCGCGAGCGCCGCGCGTTGCGGAGCGCCCGTCGCGAGACGATCGTAGGCATCGAGCAGCTGCGGCACGAGTTGGGCGAAGACCGGCTGATACGTATCGAAGGCCGCTGCCGTCAAGCTCTCGGGGGTGAAATCCTGACGTGCGCTCAATACGCGGACTGCATGCGGACCTCGAGGGTTCTCCCCGACCTGATCCATGTAAGGCGGAAAGTCCGTCGCCTTGGGGCTATTCGCGCCAGCCGCCGTCCATGGCCAATCGTTGGTGTTCATCACCCATCCGTTCGGAGGGTTGAGCACATGCGGGAGGCTGTCCAGGGAGTGCAATCCCCGCCAGTCGGTGGTTGGATCACTGCCGTCCACCGCTTTGCGGTAGTCGAACCGAGCGCTGCGCACCGGTACGAACTGCGGATGCAGGTACGCGATCTCCCCTTTTGCGTCGGCGAAAATCGTATTGTTCGACGAATTCGCTTGTAGCTGGGCGACCTTGAGGAAACCGTGATAGTCGTGCGCCTTGGTGCGCAAGAAAGACTGCTCGAGCGCCGCAACGGGCCGATTCATCATTGCTTCCGCAATCCACTTGCCGCCTTCCTCGCCAACGATCGGCCCATGATGCGAGGCATAGGTCTTGAATTCGCGCGCAGCCATCGCCCCGTTGCGCATCCGATAGAACAACGTGAGGGTCTTGGCTTTGATCGGTAGTAATCGCTCGCCGTAGCGGTAGCCGAGTGACCCGTCCCTGGAGGTCACGATCGTCTCTGCGAACTCGTCGACATTGTCTACGCCGCTCGAGGTGTGCATCCATCCGGCATGCGCATTGAACCCTTGATAGACGAAAAACTGTCCCCAGGTGACGGCGCCATATACATCGAGGCCCTGCCGACTCGCGACCTGTAGCTCGGAGCGGAAGAAAAAGCTCGTATGCGGATTGATGAGCAGCAGAGCCAGGTGATGCAGCGTGTGCGACGGGGCGATCGCAAAGCCGTTCGAGCCCTGCGGGTCGCGATACCGTGCCGCGGGTACGGGCGTCTGATCCGTATGCGACTTATTCGTGTGCGACCCTTTATCGTAGAACGCTCGCAAGCGCTCCAACGGCACCCGCTCGATATCTCCTCCGATACTGCCTTCGGTGAAACTCAGTGCCATCCACGGTTCAAAATGCTTCAGCACGCGCGGATGCACCTCGGGATGGACCGCAAGATACATGTTCAGTCCGTCGGCCCACGCCCGCATCAGTGCCCTGAGCCAAGGCGGACTGCCGGCATAGGCAGACTCGAGCGTCTCCGGATCGATGAAGAGGCGCTGTCTCAGATCCTGCCAAAGCGCGTTCTCGCCCTCGGCCTCGGCCAGACGACCGAGACTTACGAGATAGTTGGTTTCGATGCGATTGAAGTCGTCCTCGGCCTGCGCGTACATCATGCCGAAGACTGCATCGGCATCCGTCTCACCGCGCACATGCGCGATGCCCCAATCATCGCGAGCGATGGTGACTCGCGCCGCCCGCACCCGCCATTGCGCCTCAGCCGAAGTCGTGTCAGCCGGGCACGGCACGATCCAGACGAGCGCGAGCAGCGCCAACGCCGCGCAACACTGGGACTGGGCAGTCGTTAGAGGCCGCCGGGACAAGCTCCTCGCCCTAGCCGCCCGGTTTGACGAATCTCAGCGTCATGCGATCGGACTCGCCGATGGCAAGGTACTTGGCTCGATCCTTGTCACGAAGCGTGAGCGTCGGGGGCAAGGTCCATACCCCTTCGGGATAATCCTTCGTGTCCTTCGGATTGTAGTTGACCGGTGATTCCCCATCGAACCGGAAGCCGGCAGCGGCGGCCAGCTTCTTCACGTACGCTTCGTCGACGTATCCGCTCTTGCTCATCTGCTCGATGCTGGTGCCGGGCTTGGCGCGATGCTCTACCACGCCCAGCACGCCACCTGGCTTCAGCGCTTTGAAGAATGTATCAAAGTGCGCTTGCTGGTTGCCCGTCTCGATCCAGTTGTGCACGTTGCGAAACGTGAGCACGACGTCCGCAGTGCCCGGCGGGCAGACCTCCGTGCGTTGCGGCGGATGCAGCTCGGTGATGATCACCTTGCCGAAGTGTGTCGGATCCTCCGCGATGCGTTTGTGGATGTATGTCTCGTCGCCTTTGTCCTCGCTCGATGCACCCGGAACGTCAGGTGCCGCGATGGCTGCGTAGTACTTGCCTCGGTCGCGCAGGTACGGCGCGAGGATCTCCGTATACCAACCACTTCCCGGCGTGATCTCCACCACGGTCGCATCCGGCCGCAGGTGGAAGAAGCGCAGAGTCTCCAGCGGATGGCGATACTTGTCGCGTGCCACGAACTTCGGCGTGCGCGAAGGGCTTGCGATCGCCGCGGCGAGGGGATCCGTCGCGGACTCGGCCGCAAGAGTGCTAACCGCCGCTGCTGCAGCCAGTACTAGTACCAACGCGCCATGAGTTCGCATCTTGAAGGGCACTGTCCTATCTCCTTGTAGGTGCTCGTGAGCTCATCGAAATCACCAATACTACGCTCAGCCTGCCCTCATCGCCGTCGCGACCGGCAACCGCGCCGCTCTGATCGAGGGAAGAACGCCGCCGATGAGGGCGATGCAAAGCGCCCAGCAGAGGGCGATGACCACGAGGTTTGGCGTCACGGCCATGGTGAACGTAATTCCTTGCGCCACGACAATGTGCCTGTTGAACAAATACCAGTCGATGCCGGCGCCCAGCAGTGCCGCCGGGATCGCCAGGACCAAGCCCTCAGCGAGCACCGAAACGACGACCGGAACGGCGCCAAATCCGATCGCACGAAACGTCGCGATCTCTCCAGTCCGGGCATCGACCGCCGCATACAGGCTCGCGAGCGCGCCGCATGCCGCACCGAGTCCCATCAGTCCACCGAGAAAGTAGCTGATGAAATCGAGAAGTTGCCGCAGCGGCTTGATGATGTCGTCGTTGGACTCAGCTAGCGTCTTCACCTCTGCCGAGAGTGTCGGATCGCTGGTCACGGCTTTCGCGAACGTCGCGAACGCGCTTGGCGAGTCGACGATGGCGTTGACGACGTTGAACGTAGCTTGGGGGAACGCGGACAGTACCGTGTCAGCATCCCCGACGACCGAATTGTCGAACGCGCTCGTTGAGCTCTTGTACGCACCGACGATTTTCCAGGGGGTACCTCGCACGCGCACCTCATCGCCGACATCGAGGTGCCTGAAACGCTGGCGTACCCGGTCGCTCACGATGAGCTCGTGCAACCCAGGTCGAAAGAATCTGCCCTCGATCATATGGACCTCGGGCCAGATCTCCCGCCACTCTGGTGTGGCGGAGTAGAGGCTCACGGTACCGCGCTGATTCTGGCGGTTCACCGCATCGATGAAGATGAATATCGCCCCCGCAACGAGCGGCTTGCCCGCGGCATCGCGCCTGATGCCCGGCTTGTCGGCAATACTGCCGAGGATCGTTTTCGGCAGTGAGCTCTGGAGGGCCGATTGCGCACCGCTCGAGAGCACGACGGCCTGGTCAGCGCGAACACCGGCTTGGACCATCCCCTCCAAGCCTTGCCCCAATGCGAGCATCGCGACGAGCACGCCCATGACCGTGCTGATGCTGATGACGGTAACCGCCGAGGTACCGAGCCGCTCGGGAATGCTGCGAATCGCGGCGACCGTGAGGAGCAGTGCATGACGGGTGGCGTGCATGCGCAAGGACCCTAACGATTGGCGAGCGCGTCGACCACGCGTAGCCGCAGCCCGCGCCAGGCCGCCATTGCGCCCCCTGCGAGCGCGAGCAGCACGGCGCATGCAAAGCCGATCGCGAAGATGATGGCTGGCACAGTGAGCGTGCCGACGAAGTTGCGGGCGACGACCAGGAGCCGTACGCCGAGCCATAGACCGATCGCCGCGCCAGCGACGCATAGCACCAGCGTCTCGGCGAATATCAGCAGCATCACGCGCCGGTCTGAGAATCCGACGGTCTTGAGGACGGCGAGCTCCGGGGTGCGCTCGCGGATCGATTGCATCATCAGCGCCCCCGTGGCAAAGAGCAGCACGAAGAACGTGGCTGCGACGATCCGGTTTGCGACACTGTCGATATCGCCGAAGTTAGCGACCTCCGCTTCCACGAGCTCTTGCTCCGACTGCGTGAGCGTCTCGTTCGATGAGTTCGCAAAGCGTGAGTCGATCGTCTCCTCGACCCGCGAAGCGCGCGCTGGATCGGCGATTCGCAGTACGGCGAGGTTGATCGTGTCCCGCCCCGGCCCCGTGGGCAACGACTCGTTGACGTAGCGGTAATGGGTGATGAGAAGCTGCGAATCATCCTCATTCGGCTGCTCGCTATCCTTCCACGTCCCGAGAATGTCGAACGTCCAGTTGCCCGTTCCATCCTTGCGTATGAGCGGCGACTGAAGCGTCACGCGCTGGCCGACCTTCCATCCGTACTTGTGCATCGTGCCGATGCCGACGATGACGCCGTCCTGGATCTGCCGCATCGCAACTTGTTGCGCAGGATCGACCTTGTCCTCCGGGTACATCGCGAGGAAAGCATCCACGTCGGTGGCGCAGATCGGTACGCCCTGCTCGGGACGCTGATAGCTCGCGCCGAACTGGTAGCGATACGCGATCCCGACGACGCCGGGTACTGTCTTCAGCCACTCGACGATGGCGATCGGGACAGGCATGCCGAGCCGCAGCTTGTTGCCCACATACAGCCGGTCGGCGTGGGTGGAGGCGATCGCATGCCGGACGCCGCTCGAGAGGCCTTGAAGCACGCCGAAGAGCGTGAAGGCGATGATCACTTGCAAGAGGATGAGAATCGAGCGGCTGCGCTTGCGCCGAATTCCGGCCCACACGAGCGGGATGAACTTCACCAGCTGCACCGCGAGTATGTGGGCGCGCCGACAGCTACGTCGCGGCGGGAACCTTCGGTAGCGCCGAGGCGGGCGCGGCGTCACGGCGGGCGGGGATCAGGACGCGCAGCCGCGGATCACGAAACCACAGCCCGCCCCAAGCCAACACTCCAAGAACGAAGCTCACGATCATCTCGGGAGTCAGCGTCCCAGCGATTCGAAGGTGGGTCGTGATCGCGCCTCCCAGATATCCGGTTAGGATGATGGCGCCCACGACGCAGGTGGCCGGGATTGCGTAGAGCACGAGGCAGATAAGCGACAGCGCACCGATCACCCACATCAGATCGAGCGGATAGCCGGTCTCGAGCGTCGCCTTTCTGACGGCTTCAATCCCAAAGAGCGTCGCGCCGGCATCGGCGACCATAAACGCGATGACAATACCGCTGAGGATCCAACCGGTTCGGCGCATTGCCTGCGTATTGCCGTGGGTATCGATGCTCATCTCCGCGCTCCTCGGCGTAAACCTTCTTGTCTATCGCTGCGCTCGAACAGGCGGCCCGGCAGACGCTGCGCGACAAGTCCGAGCTGCGAGGTCAATGATACAATTATGTCTCTTCCGGCAGGGAGCGAGCGTTGCATGTTCAAGGACTTGAGCGGACGAGTTCTCGTTTCCGGTGCTGGCGTCGCAGGAATTTTCCGCGTCCTGCTGGCGGTGGCACCGCTCTTGGCATATGCAGACAGTGCGCCGCCCGCACCGCCTGAGGTGAAGAAAACGGTCGACGCGTTCGCTGGGCACTGGACGCTAACCGGCACAGACCGTGAGCCGGGCAACACGACGGCGGCGGCCGTGAACGGCACAATGGACTGCAAGTCCGCGGCATTGAATGCGGCGGTGAGCTGCCTCATTGCTGCCGACGTCTCAGGCTCACGCGTCGAGGCCGCCACTGTCATCGGCTACAGCCCCGATGAGCACCTGGTGCGATGGATGGAGATTTCGTCCACGGGTGAATATCACGATCATCACGGCCGATGGAATGGCAACCGGATCGAGTTCGAGCCGCTGACCTACGCGGTCGCAGGCGAGCGAATGACCGAATACTTTTCGCTCTCCTTTGTTTCAGACCACCAGATGATCTGGAAAGCGACCACGAAGATGCGCGAGGGAGAGTCGCGGCTCGAGCTCAGCGCCACACGCGCGGGCGCCAAAGCTCCTTGAGGACTTGCGGCTGCTCGCCGAGCTCGTCATTCCCATTCGGTGTGCCGCAGGTCCTGCACCGGCCAATTGTCACGGGCATCCGCTGCGGATGTCGACATGGCGGCCTCCAATTGTGGGTCCCGAGCAAAACACCATGGTTTTGACCATGAACATTCAGGCTATACATTAGCAACGCGCCTGTAACTCGTTCAATGAGTCAGGCCGGGTACTTTCATAGATCTGGACCGCACACAGCAGTCGAGGCTCGCCGAACTCCCGCAGCACGTGGTCTACAATTCGAGTCACGGGGGGTTCCGTATGCCGCAGATCCAGTCCGCCGACGGGATCGAGCGCCTTACCCCACGGCGGAGCGATGTATGCCGCGAGCAGGTTCTCGGGTCAGTTCGAAGACTGCGGAATCGAGCTCAAAGCCCAGTCCTTGCGCTCGGGGCAAGTGACGGAGTAACCAGTAAAGCGCGCGGGTCACTCACGGGTCAGTTCAGCGAGCTCGGCTCAACTCGCTCGCAGCGAAAGCTTGCAGCGTTGTCCACGTCGCCCGTCCCTTGATACACCGCCACCATCGGATAGGGACAAAGCGGTCGGGTGCGTTTGACTGGCGTCCCTGCAGGGGCGGCCGCGTACGGAGCCAGAGGTCGATCGAGCTTGAATTCGGTCGCTATCATCCGCTCCGGCGCAACACCGTCCTCGACCCAGTGCTCGAGTGCACTTATCCAGTCGTGCTCGGGATCGTGAGGAACAGGATTGGGCGCAAAACCGCTGAGATTCGTAGGGCCCACGCCACCCGTGCAGTGCGCCATGCCGGGGACCATGAAGAGACGGTAGAAGTCCTTCGTGTCGGTTTTCAGGAACCGCTGCACCGCTTGGAAATACTCGATGGAGTATTGCGGGCGAACGTTTGGATCGGCCCAGCCGTGATACTGGAGAATCTTGCGGCCCGTACCGCGAGCGGTCCGCAGATCCGGATTGTCGGAATTCATGATCGGCGCGAGTCTCGATTTCGCGTCTCTTGCAGCCTTCGCAACGTCAATGCTCGCTATGTCTGGTTTTGCCTCGTGATACAGCAGCGTGCCGATGACTGATTCGCCCGCGATAGAACCGACCGCAGGTCCGGCGGCCGTATCGACGAATATCCCGGGCCAAGTGGCCGCCTCGGTGCCCAGCGTCCCGAAATCGCCCGGCGTCAGCTGCCGACCGGTCGCGCCGTCGCGGGCGCCGTCGTAGATCGCCTGTATCGCTGTCGCCTGAGCGGGGGTGAGACACGACTGACCGCTGCTGCATACTGCCTCAGCAGCTTTGAATGGGCACTGGCGCGGATCGCGCAACTGACCGTCCTTCAAGCCATCGAGTGCGTCGCAGCGCTCGAGCACCTTCGCCGACAGCGCCTCGAGCTGAGAGACCGTGAGCCTGCCACCAGGGCCGAGCGAATGTAACGCTTGCGAGACGTGCAAGTGCCCGACCTCGTTGTTCGGGATGTCGATTCCGGGCGCCCCCACGAGATAACCATCGAAGTCCTTCGGGTAGCGCTGTGCTTCCATGAGACTCTCGCGCCCACCATCCGAACAGCCGGTGAAGTAAGTGTTCCGCGCCGCTTGTGAGAAGTACGCTTGCACGAGAGCCTCTCCGGCCAGCGCCGTCAGGTGCACGGCACGGTAGCCGTAGTCGATCAGCTTTTCCGGATGTCCTGCGGCCCAACCAGCATCGAAGTCTCGAGTGTTTTCGTGACCATCGTCGGTACTGGCGGTCGCATAACCGCCGAGTAGCGGGCCCACCATCGAAAATTCGGGGATGATTCCGGCCAATCCTCCGTTGCCAACCTGCTGATATCGGTGATTCCAGCCAGAGGCCGGTAACCACACCTCGAAGCGAATATCAGAGTCGGCGGTTGGCTTGATCGAGCCGGTGACGCGGCAATGTGCCGGGAGTCTCACGGTTCCTTCCCCCGGTACCGGCAGCCGGATCTTGACGTCGCCAGTGGGTACGGTCCGCGCATCGGTAATCGTGGTGGCCGGAAGCGCGAGAGACAGTAATTTGGTGCACGCATCCTGCGCATCTGCGGTGGTAACCCACGCGGTTGCGACAAGGCCGCAGACGCTCGCCATAGTGCGCAGTGACATGATCGCACCCGTTCTCATTTGTGAAGATTGGCGGACTTCTACCGAAGAACCGGATCGCGCACGAACAGCATCGCCCTAGTACCGCTGGCGAGTCAATTGCCGACCTTCGACCCAACGAGAGAGCTCCCAAGCTCGAGTACAATTTCCTCAGAGCATTCCGATCCCGGAGCAATGAGTCGATGGGCATGACGTGGGTGCTGCTGCGCGGGCTGGGACGCGAATCGGGACACTGGGGTCCGTTCCTGCCCGCCCTCAGAGTGGCGGCTACCGGCTGCGAGGTGGTCACACTCGACCTTCCAGGCACGGGCACGCGTCTTCACGACACTGCGCCGGGCACCATGGGCGAGACAGTGGACCGCGTGCGCGAGGAGGCCTCGTCGCGCGACCTGCTGCGCGCGCCTCTGCTCCTCTTTGGCATCTCGTTCGGTGGCATGGTGGCCATGGAGTGGGCGAACAGCCACCCGGAGGAACTGTCGGGCGTGGTCATCGCGGCATCTTCCGCACCCGACCTCGCACCGCTGCTCAAGCGATTCAGTCTCGCGGGCTTCGGAGTCCTCGTGCTGAATCTGCTCACACGCGACCCGAAGCGTCGCCACCGCCGAATCGCGTGGCTTGCGTCGAACCGTCGCGAAATTCGCGATCGCATTGTGCGCGAATGGATGCAGATCGAGCGCGACCGTCCCGTCTCCCGACCAACCATCCGTGCTCAGACGGACGCTGCCTTGAGGTGGAAGGCCCCTGCATCGCTTCACGTGCCTTCCCTTTTTCTCGTCGCACGCAAAGATCGCCTCGTGCATCCCGACTGCTCGCGAGCCCTCGCCCGCCGCTTCGCTGCACCCCTCGAGGAGCATCCTCTCGCTGGCCACGACCTGACGACCGATGCTCCCGAGTGGGTTGCCGATCAGTGCGTGCGTTGGGCCGCCCGCCTATAGAGCACTCGAAGGTGGGCCAATCGCCCCAGACGGGCGAGTCCCTGGATTATGTAAGGCCTACTCCCACTCAATCGTCGCAGGTGGCTTGCCGGAGATGTCGTACACGACACGCGAGATTCCGGGCACCTCGTTGACGATACGTCGCGAGACGTGATCCAGAAACTCGTACGGCAGGCGTGCCCAATGGGCGGTCATGAAGTCGACGGTCTCGACCGCTCGTAGTGCAACCACGTACTCATAGCGGCGCCCATCGCCCATCACTCCTACCGAGCGCACAGGCAGAAACACCGCGAAGGCCTGGCTCGTCCGGTCGTACAGATCGTGCCTGCGCAGCTCGTCGATATAGATCGCGTCCGCCTTGCGCAGTAGATCGGCGTACTCCTTGCGCACCTCGCCGAGGATGCGCACGCCCAGCCCCGGCCCCGGAAACGGATGGCGATAGAGCATCTCGCGGGGCAGGCCCAGCTCGACTCCGATGCGGCGCACCTCGTCTTTGAAGAGCTCACGCAGCGGCTCGACCAGGGTCAGCCGCATCTCGCGCGGCAGGCCGCCGACGTTGTGATGCGACTTGATGACGTGCGCTTTGCCGGTGCGCGCGCCCGCGGATTCGATCACATCGGGATAGATGGTCCCCTGCGCGAGATACTCGATGCCCGCGAGCCGTTTGGCCTGCTCCTCGAACACCTCGATGAACAGACGCCCGATCGTCCTGCGCTTCTCCTCGGGATCGGTGACACCCGCCAATGCCTGCAGAAAGCGCGCCTCGGCGTCCACACGAATGACGCGCACGCCGAGGTTATCCGCAAAGGCGCGCATGACCTCGTCGCCCTCACCGAGCCGCAACAGGCCGTGATCGACGAACACGCACACGAGCTGGTCACCGACTGCTCGGTGTAGCAGTGCAGCGACGACCGAGGAATCGACCCCGCCCGATAATCCGAGCAGCACGCGGCCCGCGCCGATCTGAGCGCGCGCCTTGGCGATGGCATCCTCGATGATGTTGCCTACGCTCCAGAGCGCATCACACGCACAGATCTCGCGCACGAAGCGCTCGAGAATGCGCGCGCCTTGACGCGTGTGCGTCACCTCCGGATGAAACTGCACTCCGTAGAAGTGCCGGCTCTCATCGCTCATCGCCGCAAGCGGTGCGTGCTCGGTTGCGGCCGTCGCACGAAATCCCGGCGGCAGCGTCTCGACGCGATCGCCATGGCTCATCCAGACATCGAGCACCCCCCGTCCCTGCGCATCGCGCCGATCCGCGATGTCATCGAGCAGCTTGCAGGCCGCGCTCGCGGTCACCTCGGCGTAGCCGAACTCGCGCGCGCTGGCTGCAGCCACGCGTCCGCCGAGCTGCTGTGCCATGGTCTGCATGCCATAGCAGATGCCGAGCACGGGAACACCGAGAGTGAACACCGCGGCGGGAGCGCGCGGCGGCTCGGCATCGGTCACCGATTCCGGGCCACCCGAGAGAATGACGCCGCGCGGCGCGAAGCGCAGCACTTCGGCATCCGGCATGTCCCAGGGATGAATCTCGCAGTAGACACCGCTCTCACGCACGCGCCGCGCGATCAGCTGCGTGTACTGTGCGCCGAAATCCAGTATCAGAATGCGCTGGGCGTGGATATCCAATTACGAGATTCTGTAGTTCGGCGCCTCTTTGGTGATCGTCACATCATGGACGTGACTCTCACGCATGCCCGCGCCCGTGATGCGCACGAAAGTGGGTCGGGTGCGCATCGCGTCGATGTTCTGGCTGCCGGTGTAGCCCATGGCTGCGCGCAAGCCGCCGGCGAGCTGCTGCAGGATCGTGACGACGCTGCCCTTGTAGGGCACGCGTCCCTCGACGCCCTCCGGCACGAGCTTTTCCAGCTCCGTCGTGGTGTCCTGAAAATACCGGTCGGCCGAGCCGTAGCGATCGGCCATGGCGCCAAGCGATCCCATGCCGCGATACGACTTGTACGATGCGCCCTGGTAGAGCTCGACCTCGCCCGGGGACTCCTCGGTTCCGGCGAACAGGCTGCCGATCATGACTGCGTGCGCGCCTGCGACAATCGCTTTTGCCAGATCCCCGGAGAAGCGAATACCTCCATCGGCAATCACCGGCACATCCGTGCTCTTCAACGCCTCCGCCACGTTGGCGACGGCGCTGATCTGCGGCACACCCACGCCGGCAACGATGCGCGTGGTGCAAATCGAGCCGGGCCCGATCCCCACCTTGACCGCATCGGCCCCGGAATCGACCAGAGCGCGAGCGGCATCCGGCGTCGCGATATTGCCGGCAATCAACTGCTGCTCGGGCCAGCGCTGCTTGATACGCGCCACCATATCGAGCACGCCGTGCGAATAGCCGTGCGCGGTATCGACGACGATCACATCGACACCCGCCGCACGCAGTGCCGCCACGCGATCGACGGTGTCGGGGCTAGTGCCAACGGCGGCACCGACGCGCAGCCGACCGCCCTCGTCCTTGCACGCGCGCGGAAACTCGGTGGCCTTCTGAAAGTCCTTGACGGTGATCATGCCCTTGAGCTCGTGATCGCCGTTGACCACCAGCACTTTCTCGATGCGATGCCGGTGCAGCAGGCTGAGGACCTCCTGCTTCGGGGCATTCTCGCGGACAGTGACCAGCCGCTCCTTGGGCGTCATCACACTGGAGACCGGCGCATCGAGCTTCTCCTCGAAGCGCATATCGCGATGGGTCACGATGCCCACCACTTTCTTGCCGACGACGACCGGCACGCCCGAGATGCCGCGCGAGCGCGTCAGATCCAGCACCTGACGAATGGTCGTTTCCGGCGAGACGGTGATCGGATCTTTGATCACACCGCTCTCGAATTTCTTGACGCGGTCGACCTCGCGCGCCTGCGCCTCGACGGACATGCTCTTGTGTATGATGCCGATGCCGCCCTCCTGCGCGATCGTGATCGCCAGGCGCGCTTCGGTCACCGTATCCATGGCCGCCGAGACCAGCGGTAGACTCAGGCGGATGCGTCGGGTCAGCTGAGTGGAGAGATCTACCTCGCGCGGAAGCACTTCCGAGTACGCCGGAACGAGGAGCACGTCATCGAAAGTCAGTGCCTCTTGGAGAATACGCATCGCGCATCCCGCGCCGGGCGCGATCCCGGCGGTTAAAACCGGTAATTGTACCAAACCCGAGGCCCACGGGTAAACTTGCCGCGATGGATCAAGCGCCCTCCTCGGCCTCGCGCCCCCAGCGCACCGTCTACAGCGTCTCGCGGCTGAACCGCGAGGTTCGCTGGCTGCTCGAGCAGCGTCTGCCGGTCCTCTGGGTCGAAGGGGAGCTCTCGAATCTGTCGCAGCCCGGCTCCGGGCACTGGTACTTCTCGCTCAAGGACCGCGATGCGCAGCTGCGCTGTGCGATGTTCCATCAGCGCAACGTCAACGTGAGCTTCGTGCCGCGGGTTGGGCAGCATGTGCTGGCCCGCGGGCGCGTGACCCTGTTCGAGCCCCGGGGCGAATATCAGCTTATCGTCGAGCACCTCGAGGACGCGGGCCTTGGAGCGCTGCAGCGCGAGTTCGAGCGGCTGAAGACGCGGCTCGCCGCGGAGGGACTCTTCAGCGAGGCGCGCAAGCGAAAACCGCCGCGCATGCCGGCGCGCATAGGCATCATCACCTCGCCTACGGGCGCGGCGCTGCGTGACATCGTGCATATTCTGCAGCGGCGCTTTCCTGCCGCCCCGGTGTTGATCTATCCGACGCCGGTGCAGGGTCGTACGGCGGCGCCCGCGATTGCCAGGGCCATTGGGCTCGCCTCAGCGCGCGCTGATTGCGACGTGCTGATCCTGGCGCGCGGCGGCGGCTCGCTCGAGGATCTTTGGCCATTCAATGACGAGCGCGTCGCGCGCGCGATTCATGCCTGCGCTGTCCCCATCGTCGCCGGCATCGGTCACGAGATTGACTTCACCATTGCGGATTTCGTGGCAGACGTGCGCGCGCCGACGCCTTCGGGCGCCGCGGAGCTCGTGACTCCGGAACGCGCCACAGTGCTGCGCGCCTTGTCCAAGACTCGCGAGCGCCTCAGCGCGTGCATGGCACGAGAGCTGCGCGCCGTCACCGGTCGGCTCAATGCTCTCGATGGGCGGCTGCGGCGCGTTCATCCAGGCGTGCGCGTGCTGCAGCAGGTACAGCGCCTGGACGATCTCGAGCAGCGCCTGACAGGAGCCATGCGCGGTTGTCTGCACGGACAACGCAACCGCCTGAGCGAGCGTTACGCGCAGCTCGTACGGCTGTCGCCTGACGGCCGCGTGCGTGACTATCGCGCGCGCCATGCCGCCGTGGAGGCGCGGCTGCGCCATGCGATCGCGCAACGTGTGGGCGGAGCGGCACACAAGCTCGGACTGGCGCAGCGTGCACTCGACGCGGTGAGCCCGCTTGCCACCTTGACGCGGGGTTTTGCAATCGTGACCCGCGTCGCCGACGGCGCGCTGCTCACGGATGCCGAGACTGTTCAGGTCGGCGAGGACATCGAAGCACGTCTGGCGCGCGGACGCGTCCGCGCGCGCACCACGGGCAAGTCCGGCGAGGAAGCGGATTGAGCTCGAAACTGCGATTGCTCGGATTCATGTTTGCGGCCGCCCTGTCTGGCAGCGCCGCAGCTGCCACGCAGCTGCAGCTTCCCGAGGGGAGTTTGGTGCCAGGAGGCATCGCGCTGTTGCCGCTCGCAAGCTCCGCCGCCGACGCTCCCGTCGTGACCTTCGACGGCAAGCGTGCGATGGTACTCAGGTCCGCGGACCAGTGGCTTGCGGTGATCGGCATTCCTCTGTCGGCGCCGCCAGGACACCTCCACGCGGAGGTGCGCAACGGTGCCGGCGCGGGCGCCGCGCCGCTGACTTTCGAGATCGTGGACAAGCAGTATGTCGTCCAGTCTCTCAAAGTCGCGCCGAGCAAAGTGGATCTGTCCAAGCATGATCTGGCTCGAGTGGAGCGGGAGCGGCCGCGCATCGTGGCCGCCCTCGCGACGTTCTCGGAGCAGCCGCCCTCGAGCTTGCGCCTGCTCCAGCCGGTACCGGGTGTGCGCTCGAGCTCCTACGGATCACGGCGCATATTCAACGGCGAGCCGCGCAATCCGCATACCGGCATGGACATCGCTGCGGCCACCGGCACACCCGTCAAGGCCGCCGCCGATGGGCATGTGATTGCGACAGGCAACTTCTTCTTCAATGGCAATACGGTCTTCATCGACCATGGCGAGGGACTCGTCACGATGTATTGCCACTTGAGCAAGATCAAGGTGAAGACCGGTGAACAGGTTTCCGCCGGAGACATCATCGGCGCAGTTGGGATGACCGGGCGCGCCACTGGCCCACATCTTCATTGGGGTGTCGCCTTGAATTCGACCTTCGTCGATCCCGCGCTGTTCTTGCGCTGAGCACTCATGCCAAGCGTGCGTGCCGCCCGCCGCCCATTCGACGATGCAATGCTCGTCGGCAGGCGCCACAAGAGGGCACCACACGAGTTCGTGCTCGATGCAATCGCGTCCTTGGAACCCATGACGCGATCGATGTTTGGTTGTCTTGCGGTCTACGTCGACGAAAAGATCGTGCTGATATTGCGGGACCGGCAAGACTCCCCTGAAGACAACGGCGTATGGCTAGCCACTTCGGCCGAGCATCACTCGAGCCTGCAACGCGAGTTTCCCCGGATGCGCTCGATCCGCTTGTTGGGGAGGAAAGTGACCCACTGGCAGGTACTACCGGTCGATGCCGCTGACTTCGAGGAGTCGGCGCTTCGAGCGTGCGATCTCATCCGCGCGCGCGATCCTCGCATTGGCAGAGTTCCCAAGAGCCGCATCTCGAGGCAGCGTAACAAGACTCGCAAGGACAAGTCTGCGGCGCGCGCAAAGCCGAGTGAGCTTTTCAGGCTTTCAGGCGGCGTCAAGCGAGATGCCGCCATCGAAAACTGGCTGGGCAAGCAGCCCCCGGATCTTGGCGTCATCGCTCGCACTTGGTTTGCGCGGATGCGCCGCTGCGGCGGCGATGTCCGAGAGCTCATGCATGACGGCTGTCCGGTGGCATGCGTGCGCGATGCCGCATTCGCATACGTGAACGCTTTCAAGTCCCACGTGAACGTGGGCTTTTACATCGGCGCGGAACTGGCGGACCCCAAGGGACTGCTGGAGGGAACCGGAAAGCGCATGCGCCACGTGAAATTGAAGCCGGGGCGTGCCGTCGACACGGTGGCTCTAAGCGGCCTGATTGCAGCTGCCTATACCCACATTCGCGGACTGCTACGGGACGCGTGATCGGGCTGCTGGGGGACGCGTGATCCGGACTTTGGGACAGCGCGACTGCGCACCCGCACGATCACGTCGTGCGCTTGGGTGCCTGCGGCGCAGGCCACGGATGCTCGGAGTTGCCGTTGAAGATGTTATCCGACTCGGCGCGCTTCAAGGCCCAGTCGCCGCGTCCGATCTCCTCCTCGAGCTGGCCCGGCGCCCATCCGGAGTGACCGACGAAGATCCTTAGCCCATCCATGGGCTTGTCACGGTTCAGCAATTTGAGCAGCAATTCCGGGTCCGCGCTCAAGTAGACACCGTCGCAGGCGCGCACCGCATGCTCGGGCTGTGTGGACGCGCGAAACAGGAACCACACGGTCCCGAACTCAACGGGTCCACCGAAGTAGACCTTGTCCTGCGACTTCGCCAGGCGCTTGAGCTTCGGGAAGAGCTGCGAGACCGCGACCTGCATCGGCTTGTTGATGATGATTCCTGCCGGTGCGGGGCCCAAGTTGTTGAGCACCAGCACCACGGAATCGGCGAAATCTGCATCCTCGACGTCGTCGCCGGCGATGAGGAGCATGCCGGTGAGCGACTTGCCATCGTCAGCGAATGCTGGCCACGACACCGCGAGCAGGACGAGGAGCGCCCAGAGTGCTCCAGCCGCGCAACGCTGTAGGCGGAATCCGCTGTCCACTGGCGACCCTGGCCTCCGTGTGATCGCACGTCCAGGCGCCGGTGATTCTACTCGCTAGCGGCGTTCAGTAGTCGGGCGTCTGCGGCGATTCGCGAACTATGGATACGCTCAACGTGTGCACGTAGCGCAGCTTGCCGTTCACCAGGCGAAAAGTGTGGGAATCTGGCATGCCGAACTCGCTGTTGCCGAAGCGGCAGAAGATGTTGACCACGCCCATCTGCTCGTCCACGACATAGTCGCGGTTCACGATGTACAACACACCCGGCGGAATGCCCACCTTGCAGGTCGCATTCGGGTCGTGCTTGCGATCGGTGTACGCGCCGCCCTCGAGCCGCGCACAAGGCGTACCCCAGGGCGCCTCGACGAGCTTGTCGGAGAACTGATCGAGGTACTGATTACCCGCATCGATGAGGTGCTGCTTCGGGATGCGTTCTGCAGCGCTCAGGGGGTGCCAGTCCTCGGCGCTCGAGAACTTCAAGTAATTGTTCGCGTTGAACAGCCAGTCTCCCTTCTTGGTAACGAGGCTGTCGATGGCGGCGACCTTGCCGTCCTCCAAAGTCAGGCGCGTGCCGATGACGTACTGCCGGGAACCCTCCGTGACGATCACTTCCGAGAAGCTCTTGCAGCGGTCCTCGTCGAGGAAACTGCGCGAGAACGCGATCGGAAGCGCTGTGTTCCACAGCCCTCTGTCCGGCGCCACATCACGCATGTTCTCCAGGAGCTTGGGCTTCTCCGTGAACGTCATCTTGCTGCGATCGCCGCTCTTCTGAGCGGCGAGATAGCTGTCCACGGCGGCCTGCAGTGCCTGCCGCGTACAGGCCGCATGCACCTGGCTGGAGATTGCCGTCAGTCCGATCATCACAATGGCCCACTTCTTCATGCCTTTCTCCTCGGAGGTCGGTCTCAGGCTCTGGAGCGCCCGCTGCGCGCTCTGCGGTGGCCGCCGGCGCCGCGCTTGCGCGCCCGTCCGGCATAGGGATTCGGATCGGTGCGCAGCTCGATGAGCACCGGCGTGGCATAGAGATCGAACGCCTTGCGGAAGACGTTGCCGAGATAACGGCTGTACGCATCCGGGAGCGCAGCCGTTTGATTGCCGTGCACGACGATGCGCGGCGGATTGCGGCCACCCTGATGCGCGTATCTGAGCTTGATGCGCCGGCCCCGCACGAGCGGCGGCGGCTGCGCGGCGATCGCCGCCTCCAGGGTGCGCGTGAGTGCTGGCGTTGGCATCTCGCGCAGCGCCGCCTCATAGGCGCGTTGCGTGGCCCGCACGAGCTCACCCACGCCGGTGCCGTGACGTGCGGAAATGAAGCAGAGGGGCACGAAGGGTGCGAAATCCAGCTTCAATGTGAGCTGCCGCTGAATCTCCTGCCGCTGCTCGGTCGGGATGCCATCCCACTTGTTGACGGCCACGATCACGGCGCGACCGCGCGCCAGAGCGAGGCCAAGCACACTCGCATCCTGCTCCGTCACGGCATCGTGCGCGTCGAGCACGAGCACCACCACGTGCGCTTCCTCGATCGCCTGCAGAGTCTTGGCCACACTCACACGCTCCACCGCATTCTCGATGCGGGAGCGGCGCCGCAGCCCGGCGGTATCGATGAGCACAAAGTCCCGGCCGTCACGCTGGAACGGCACGAGAATGCGATCACGCGTCGTACCCGGCTCCTCGCTGGCAATGACGCGCTCCTCGCCGAGCAGTCGATTGACGAGCGTCGACTTGCCGACGTTCGGGCGGCCGATGATGGCGATGCGGATCGCGCCTACGGCGTGCTCGGGCTCCTCGTGCGTCTCGATTCCGGCAAGCACGCCTTCCATGAGCTCGCGGCACCCCTGGCCGTGGCTTGCGGCAATCGCGTGCGGCTCGCCCACGGCGAGCGCGTGAAATTCCGCGGTGGCCGTGTGTGCGTCGAGTCCGTCGACCTTGTTGACCGCGAGCACGATGGGCTTACCGGTGCGGCGCAGCTCGCGCGCGATCAGCTGGTCCTGGGGAGTGACTCCACTGCGCGCATCCGTGATCAGCACGAGCCGGTCCGCCTCGGCGACGGCTCGCTCCGTTTGCGTGCGCATGTGCGCTTCGATGCCGGTGGGATTCTCGATCAGTCCGCCAGTATCGACGACGATGTACGGCACGGAGCCGCCGCGGCCAAAGCCGTACTGTCGGTCGCGAGTGACGCCCGGAAGGTCAGAGACGATTGCATCGCGCGTGCCCGTGAGCACGTTGAACAGCGTGGACTTGCCGACATTCGGGCGGCCGACGAGCGCGATGACGGGAAGCACCTGCCCCCTCCCGTCTCATTCCCCGGCGCTGTCCTTGGCCGTGCCCGCCGGCTTGCCGCGCGCGGCAAGTGGAGTCGAGCGGAACGCCGAGATACCGCCGTGATCATTGATCACGAGCACCATGTCGTCCGCGACTACTGGGACGTTCGTGACGCGATCCTTGCCGGCGCGCGAGCGAGCGATGAGCGTGCCACTCGCCTTGTCGAGCCAGTGCACGTAACCCTGGTAATCGGCCACGACGAGCGCGTCCTTGGTGACCACCGGCGCGGACAGCCCCCGATGGCCGAGAGCGCTGGTATGCCAGAGCTCGGTACCGCTCTGGCGCCGCAGGGCAATCACATCTCCCTCCGCGGTGGAGATGAAGATCGTCTCATCGTCGATCGCCAGCCCGCGATAGCTCGACATGTCGTGCGCCCACCAGATCTGTCCGGAATCGAGCGCGAGCATGGCGACCCGGCCCTGGAATCCGGCCACGTAGACGTCGTTGCCCCCGATCCGCGGTGTCGCATCGACATCGTTCAGGCGCTGGATCTCGGTGCGCCCGTGCGGCGGGTCGAGCTCGGTCTCCCAAGCATTTGCGCCATCGCTCAACGTGGCGGCGACGACTTTGCCATTGTCGAAGCCGCAGATGGCGATGTCGCCGGAAATCACCGGCCGCGACGTGCCGCGTAGGGACAGCCGCGGCACCTGCTGCTGAGACTGCCACAGCTCATGACCATCGGCGGGTGCGAGGTCATGCAGCTTGCCGTCGACGGCGCGCACCAGCACGGCGCGCGCATCGACCGCAGCCGGCTCGATGATTTCCCCATTGATGTTCACGTGCCACCGGATGGTCCCGTCCGCCGCGGCAAGCGCGATGACATCGCCGTCCGTCGAGCCGACCACCACCAGATCGTTACTGGCCGCCGGCCCACCCCCGAGGCTGACCTTCGTGCGCCGCGACCAGAGCCGCCGACCGGAGTTGAGATCGAAGGCAGCGACATCGCCCCCGTGACCCGCGGCATAGACCCGATTGCCCTGCACGCCGAGTGCAAGCCCGAGACGCAAATGCGTGTTCGCGCCACCGAGGCTCGCGCTCCACACCCGCTCCACCTTCAAGCCGGGCGTGAATTTCACCAGCTCCTTCGGACGATCGACATTCTTGTCCTTCGAACAGGCCGCGAGGAGCATCAGGACAGCTGCCGCGAGCGCGGCGACCGCTCGTCCCGTGAGGCGCGGGTGCGCCGAATTGAATTGCATATGAGTATCGCTTGCCTGGGTGAGGAGATTGGAGCTACGGCGCACGCTACCGGGCCTGCCCGGAAGCTGCCGGCCGATGAGCGGCTGTGGGCTCGCTCATCAGGTCTTGAATCTTTAGAGCGAGCGCGTCGTTCTGCGCCACAGCGGTTCCTGCGGCAGCGCGGGCCGCCTGATATTCGGACAGCGCCGCCGCCTTGTCGCCCTTGGCGTAGTAGGCGTCCCCGCGCACTTCGTGGTAGCGCGCCGCGAAGGCAGTGGCTTCCGGCGTGCCGAGCGTCGCCAGCGCTGCGTCCGGCTTGCCTTCCGCGATCTGCACACGTGCCAGGCGCACCCGGGCGATGGCCGCCAGCTCTCGGTCACTGGAGTGCCCCATTACGGCACTCAGGCGTTGCCCAGCCTGGTCGAGCTCATTCGAGTCCACGAAAAGCCGTGCCGCTGCCAGGTTGGCCTGATCCACGTACGGAGAACGCGGGTGAGCGTGCTGCAGGTCATCGAGCAGACTCAGACCGTGCGCGCGATCACCGCGGTCGAAGGCGGTCAGAACCTGCTGGTAGCGGGCCGCCGCGTCCAGATCGGCCTGGTTGACGCGGGCCTGCCACCAGCGCCAGCCGCTGACTCCCAGGGCGGCGATCGCGACTCCCGCCACGATCCAGGGCCCGTTCTCCTTGAGCCATGCAACGACCTGTTCCCATTTTTCCCGTTCTGAAAGGTAATCTTCCATCGCTTATTCTCCTTCGCCCGCGAGCGCCGTGGCGATCCGCGCCGGCAGCTCTGCGAGGGCGCACTCGCTCTGACCCGCCTCCTCCCGCAAAGGTTTCAGGGAGGCCGCACCGCGCTGCAGCTCGTCATCGCCCAGGATTAGGGCGAGAGTCGCGCCGCTGCGATCCGCGCGGCGGAACTGCGCCTTGAAGTTGCCTCCGCCGAGGCTCAATTCGAAGCGGTACTGCGGCAATGCATCGCGCAGCCATTCGATGATGCGCAGCGCCTCGAGGCCGGCGCGCGGGCCGCTCGCCATGACATAGACGTCCGCACTTGCCGCATCGGGCGTGCCCTGTGCCTGACGCAGCAGCTCGACCGCGCGCTCGATCCCCATGGCGAAGCCGATCGCCGGTGTCGGCTCGCCTCCGAGCTGGGCGATGAGTCCGTCATAGCGACCGCCCGAGCAGACGGCATCCTGGGCGCCGAGCGCATCGGTGATCCATTCGAAGACGGTACGGCTGTAGTAATCGAGGCCACGCACCAGGCGTGGATTGACCTCGTATTCGACTCCCAGGGCCTGGAGTGCTGCGCACAGCGTCTCGAAGTGTGCGCGCGACTCGACATCCAGGTGCTCCGTGAGCAGCGGCGCACCGGCGATCAGCTCCTGCATCTCGGGCAGCTTGCTGTCGAGAATGCGCAGCGGATTGCTCTCGAGCCTGCGACGACTGTCCGCATCGAGCCGCGCGACATGGGTGCGGAAATATTCGGTGAGCCGCGCACGATACTCCGCCCGCGACTCTCGCGTGCCCAGCGAGTTGACCTGCAGCCGCACGCGCTCGATTCCGAGCCGGCGCCACAGGCGCGCAACGAGCGCGATCAGCTCGGCATCGACATCAGGACCCGCGAAGCCGATAGCCTCCACATCGAGCTGATGGAACTGACGATAGCGGCCCTTCTGCGGCTTCTCGCGCCGGAACATGGGCCCCATGCACCAGAGCTTGTGGCGCTGTCCGCGCAGCATGCCGTTCGAGATCACGGCGCGCACGATGCCGGCGGTCGCCTCGGGGCGCAGTGTAAGACTCTCATCGCCCTGGTCGACGAAGGTGTACATCTCCTTCTCAACCACGTCGGTGTGCTCGCCGATCGCGCGCTCGAAGAGTTGCGTGTGCTCCACGACCGGAATGCGGATCTCGGCGTATCCATAGGAGTCGAGCAAATCCCGCGCCGCGGTCTCCAGGTATTGCCAGAGGCCGATCTCGGCGGGCAGCACGTCGTTCATGCCGCGCACGGCTTGGATCTGAGCAGTCAAGGTCCTCCTTCAGGTGTGTAGGCCGCTCACGGGCTGTGCCCCTGTGCAGCCGCGAGCCTGGACGCGGATACGCGCCCGGAGCGATTGATTTGAAAATCGACGCTCCCGTCTGATGCCGCGTTGGGCAGCGCGACGCGGTGCCCGTTGATCTCGAGTGCAACGCCCGGCGCGTTGCCCAGCACCACGCGGAACGGTGCGCTGCCACGGATCGGACGCACAGAGCCGGCCGCACCGATGTCGTAGAACAGCCGCTCGCCGTGCGCGTCGTAGACCTCCGCCCAGCTGTCTTCGGCGAAGTGCAGTGTCACCTCGGTGACGCGAGGGTGATCGGCGGCGTGTGTGGCCTCAGTGGCCGTGGCGCTGGCTGCGCTCGCGGCGGTCGCGGCGGTCGCTGCGCCGGCCGCAGCCGCGCTGACAGATGCGCGCGCCGGCAGAGCACCCGATGCAGCAGACGTCGCAAGCGGCTCCGGCGAGGCTGCCGCAGCCGTCGGGGCCGCCGCAGGGACCGAGCTCTGAAGCGACCGCGGGCCGGGCTCAGGCGTAAGGCTGCCCGCCACCCACCAGATACCCCCAATGAGCGCGACGGCCATCACGACGACGATTCCGGGTACCAGCAGGCTGCGGGATGGGCCGGCCGTCTCGGCGCTCGGAACGCGCGTCAGATCGGGCGCGCGCACGGTCTGCGCGCTCTCCTCGTAGAGGGCGAGCAGCGCCGCAGGCGATTCGCCGACCAGCTCGGCATAGTGTCGGATGTGTCCGCGCACGAACACCACGGCACCGAGCTCCGCGAACTGCTCCTCCTCGAGCGCCTCGAGCACCCGCAGATCGACGTGCAGCTTCTCAGCTGCCTGTAGCAGCGACAACTTCTTGCGCTGGCGAGCTGCCTTGAGACGCGTGCCGATCTGGCCGCGCGGGTCCGCACCCGATCCCCCACCCGATTCCCCCGCCATGGTGGTCACCCCGGATTGGGGTTGGGCGCGAGCAGTGAGCGGGTCTGCTGCGAGTCGGGAAAATCGACACGCAGCCGCTGTGCGTAGCGCAGCTCGCTCGGGCGATCGCCGAGCGCGTGAGCAACGTGCACCCCGAGCAACAGCAGTTCCGGCGTCGCGGTGTAGTTGGCGATGTAGCTGTCGATTCGCGCGCGCGCCTGGACGAGACGCCCATGCTGCATGTCCAGGTCCGAGAGCTGATAGACGGCCTCCGCGAAGCCCGGGCGCAAGGTCACTGCGCTCACGAACGCGCGCTCCGCCTCATCGTCCCGATGCACGCCTCGCAGACACACCCCGGCATTGGTATAGGCAGCCTCGGGTGTCGGATAGAGCGGATTGCGCGCTGCTTCCAGCAATCTGCGCACACCCTCATCGACACGATGGGTACGGCAAAGATAGACGGCGTAGTTGTTGGAGATCTCCGGACTGTGCGGCGCAAGACGCAGCGCCGTCTGGAATTGCGCATCGGCCTGCGAGGGATCTCCGAGCCGCTCGTACAGCATCGCAAGGGCGCTGTGCGCGTTGGGATCGTGCGGATTCTGCTTGACCGCGCGCTCGAGCTTCTCCTTCGCAACGGCGAGCTCGCCACGCTCCATGTAGGCAACGCCGAGCTGCACGTTGTACTTCGCCGCCTCCGTGGGCTGCGCGGTCTGCTGCGGTCGCGTCGGCGCGAAATCATTGATGGCCGGCTTCGATGCGCAGGCGATCAGCACCGCATAGCCGAGTGCCGTCAGGCACGCGTGCAGCCGATTGGCGCTGGTACTCACGGCTGCACCGCCACGCTGATGATCTTCGAGCCGAGGCGCCGCAGAGTGCGATCGAGGACCTTGCCGGCGAGCTGGCCACACGCCGCATCGATGTCCTCGCCGCGCGTGCGCCTTACCGTCGCCACGAGACCGCGTGAGAGCAGCTCGTCGCGAAAACGCTGGATCACCGCCGCCGGAGAGCGGCGGTACCGCGTTCCGGGAAACGGATTGAAGGGAATGAGGTTGATCTTCGCGGGGTGTCCGGCGAGCAGACCCGCGAGGCGACGCGCCTGCGCGGGCGAGTCGTTGACCCCATCGAGCATGACGTACTCGAAGGTGACACTGCGGCCGTTCTGCTCGTCGATGTAGTGCCAGCAGGCCTCGAGCAGCTCGCGAATCGGATGCTTGCGATTGATGGGCACGAGCTCATTGCGCAGCTCGTCATCCGGCGCATGCAGCGAGACCGCCAGAGCGACGTTGATCTCTTCGGCCAGATGGTAGATCTGCGGCACGAGCCCCGAGGTAGACAAGGTCACGCGCCGGCGCGAGAGATCGAAACCGAAATCATCCAGGAGAATCCGCAGCGCCGGCACGACGTTGCGAAAATTCGCCAGCGGCTCTCCCATGCCCATCAGCACGACATTGCTCACGGGACGTTCCGCCGAGGCGAGCGCGCCGAGGCGCACGGGTGCCTCGCCGGCCGCGAGCTCACGGTTCGCCAGCCACACCTGGCCCACGATCTCGCCGATGGTCAGGTTGCGATTGAAGCCCTGTTGCGCGGTGGCGCAGAAGGAGCAGTCGAGGGCACAGCCGACTTGCGAGGAGATGCACAGCGTGCCGCGGTCGTCCTCCGGAATGAACACCATCTCGAATGCCTGCGCAGCATCGGCCCGCAGCTGCCACTTGCGCGTGCCGTCACTTGAATGTTGCACCGCAATTATCTCAGGGAGACGCACTTCGGCGCGCTCCGTGAGCAGCGCGCGGAAGTCCTTCGCGAGATCGGTCATCTGCTCGATGCGTCCCTCGCCACGCTTGTACAGCCAGTGCATCAGCTGGCGCGCACGAAAAGGCCTGCTGCCCAGCTCGACGACGTAGGCCTCGAGCGCGGAACGGGTGAGTCCCAGCAGGTTCATCCGTTCGTTGTTGGGCAGGCTCGACATTCTGAGGGCTCGCGGATCCTGCCGGCGCTAGCTGCGCGGAAATATCTGGGTCGAGGGGAAGAAATAAGCGATCTCGAATGCCGCCGTCTCCGGTGAGTCAGAGCCGTGCACGACGTTCTGCTCGATGCTCGTCGCCAGGTCCGCGCGAATGGTACCCCGGGCGGCCTTCTTGGGATCGGTCGCCCCCATGATCTCGCGATTCTTGGCGATGGCGTTCTCCCCCTGCAGCACCTGCACGATCACGGGACCGGAGGTCATGTAGCGCACCAGGTCCGCGAAGAACGGGCGCCCGCGATGCACCGCATAGAAGCCTTCAGCCTCGCGCTGCGAGAGTTGCAGCATGCGCGCTCCGATGATCTTGAGACCAGCTTGCTCGAAGCGGCGATAAACTTCCCCGATCAGATCGCGGCTGACGCCGTCCGGCTTCACGATGGATAAGGTGCGCTCCAGCGCCATGCCACGGACCCCTTCCAGTCAAAAGCGCGAGTTTACGGGGGCAGCGGGCGGGAGAGAAGGCTAGACGCTGAAGCTCTCCCCGCAGCCGCACTCCCCCTTCACGTTGGGGTTGCGGAAGCGGAAGGCCTCGTTCAGCCCCTGCTTGACGAAATCCACGATCGTGCCGTCGAGCATGGGAAGGCTCGCCGGATCGACGAACACCTTGACGCCGCGATCCTCGCAGACGATGTCATCCGGATGCACATCATCGGCGTAATTGACCACGTAGGCGAACCCGGAGCACCCGGTGCGACGCACGCTCAATCGCAGGCCGGCACCGTGGCCGCGCGTGGCGAGAAACGTACGGATCCGATCAGCGGCCGACTCGGTGAGGGAGATCTTCATGAGCTCGGGATTCTAAGTCCTATCGGGGGCTTCCTGTAGTGCGGCCCGCAATGCATCTTCGACCACCAGGAGGCGGCCAAGTTTCTCCACGGGCACGCCGAGCGCCTGAGCCCACGCCTGCGGCTCGGAGGGCACCCCGGCCGACAGGGCTCGCCCACGAAGCTGAGCAGTGATCCAGGCGGCCGTCGCAAGAGTATGGGGGCAGCCGAACGCCTGAAACCGTGCATCTTTCACAATGTCACCCGCCACCAGCAGCTGAAAGCGTACCCAGGTGTCACCGTGCGGTCCGCCCGCTTCACCGCGGAGCACCCGGGCGGAGCCCTCGAGGCAACCGCCATCCTCGAGCACCCCCGCGCCCGGGAGCTCGGCGAACAGCTGTGCAGCGAGCGCGCTCAGCGCCGGCGGATAGCGGGAGTCTTCCGCCACGGCCGCCGCCCCTGCGGGGTCCGGCGCTCGAATCTCCCCCGGCCTCGCCGCCCGCTCGGCCCGGCTCGCAGGCGCGACGCCGCGCAAGCGTGCCACTTCCCGACACACCTCCACCGCCGCGAAGTCGATGTCAGCCTCGGTGCTGAAACGACCCAGGCTGAAGCGCAGAGAGCTCTCGGCAAGGCGTGCACTGCGTCCGAGGGCGCGAAGTACATAGGAGGGCTCAGCGCTCGTCGAGTTGCATGCAGAGCCCGTCGCAACCGCGAGTGATCGCAGCGCCGTCACCAGACTCTCTCCTTCCACGTCCTCGAAGGAGACATTGAGAATGTTGGCCACGCGCGGTGCGCCGGCGCCATTCAAGTGGATACCCCTCAGCTCCGCGAGAGCGAGCCATAGACGATCGCGCAGCGCTGCAATGCGGGCAGCCTCGGAGATCAAACGCTCGGCCGCGAGCTGCGCGGCCGCCCCGAAGCCTACGATCTGATGCGTGGCGAGGGTTCCCGGACGCAGGCCCCTTTCCTGTCCGCCGCCGAAGCTCACGGCACGCAGCGTGCCCCGTGCACCGCGACGCACATACAAGGCGCCGATGCCCTTCGGCCCGTAGATCTTGTGCGCGGTCAAGGAGAGCAGATCCACAGGCAGGCGGTGCACGTCGAGCGCGATCCTGCCGGCGCTCTGCGCGGCGTCCGTGTGGAAGACGACGCCACGGGACTGACAGAGCTCACCGAGCGCCGCTATGTCCTGCACGACGCCGGTCTCATTGTTCACGTGCATGAGCGAGACGAGGATGGTGTCCGCACGCAGCGCGCTGCGTAATGCCTGCGGGTCGATTCGACCTGTGGCATCCGGACCGAGATAGGACAGCTCGAATCCTTCCTTCTCGAGCTGTTGACAGGCATCGAGCACGGACTTGTGCTCGGTGCGTGCGCTCACTATGTGGCGGCCGCGGTCGGCATTGGCGCGCGCAGCACCGAGCACCGCGAGGTTGTTCGATTCGGTCGCTCCGGAGGTGAACACAATCTCCTCCGCCTCCGCCGCGATGAGCGCCGCCACTTGCATGCGGGCGTGCTCGATGCGCTCGGCCGCGGCGCGCCCGAGCGCATGACTTGCGGAGGACGCATTGGCGAAGCCCTCTGGATCGCACAGCGATGCGTGGATCGCTTGCACCACGGCAGGATCGACCGGCGTGGTCGCGGCGTAGTCGAGGTACACGATCGAGCGCGGCATCGGCCTACGCATTGCGCTGCTGCGAGCCGGCCGGATGGCGCCGCTGCTGCACCGCCGTCAGCAATCCGCGCAGAATGTTCACCTCGTTCTGATCGAGCTCGGCACGCTGCAGCAGGCGCCGGATGCGGTCCATGAGATGGGTACCGCTTTGCGTGCGGTCGCGGAAGTCGACCTCGTGCATCACCTGCGCGAGGTGCGTGTAGAGACGCTCCATTTCCTCGGGCGTCGCGAGTGGCACGCTGCTGGAGGTCTGTGGGAGCTGTGTCGTTACATCGCCACCAGCGGCGCGGAACAGCTCGTACGCCACCAGTTGCACGGCCATGCCCAGATTGAGTGAGGGATAGACGGCGCTCGCTGGAATGCGGATCAGAACATGGCTCGATTGCAGCTCCTCGTTGGGCAGCCCGGTGCGCTCGGCACCAAACAGCACCGCGGCCGTGGCGCGGCGCGACTCCTCCACGATGCGCGCGGCGGCGGCGCGCACGTCGAGCACTCGAAAATTCTGATCGCGCTCGCGCGCCGTGGTGGCGGCGATGAAGCCGCAGCCGTGCGTCGCCTCCGCGAGCGAGCCCACCACCGTGGCCGAGGCGAGCACCGACTCGGCGCCCGAGGCACGTGCGGTTGCCTCCGGATGCGGAAACTGCTTCGGGCGCACGAGCAGCAGCTGCTCGAGGCCCATATTCATCATCGCGCGCGCCGCGGCACCGATGTTGCCGGGATGCGAGGGCTCGACGAGGATGATGCGGATATCGCTCATGAGGCTGGTGCAGGAGTGCGAGCGGGCGTTGCGACAGGATAGCGCGGGGAGACGGTGGCGACGAACTCCGCCGCGAGGTTTGCTAGGCTTACGCAGCCGTGCATGCACTTCTCAACATCGCCGTTCGCGCAGCGCGCCGCGCGGGCGAGCTGATCGTACGCAGCCTCACACGCATCGAGGGCGTGCAGGTCTCCACGAAAGGCCGCAATGATTACGTGACCGAAGTGGATCATGCCGCCGAGCGCGAGATCATCGCGACGGTGCGCCGCTCGTATCCCGACCATGCCTTCCTCGCCGAGGAGAGTGGCGCGAGCGGCTCGAGCGATACGGTATGGATCGTCGATCCGCTCGATGGCACTACGAACTTCCTGCACGGCTTTCCAGTGTTTGCGGTATCGATCGCCTGTCAGCAGAAGGGCAGGCTGGAGCATGCCGTGGTCTACGATCCGATGCGCCAGGAGCTGTTTACCGCCTCGCGCGGCGCAGGTGCGCAGCTCGACAACCGGCGCATTCGTGTCAGCCGCCAGCAGGGGCTCGACGGTGCGCTCGTCGCTACGGGATTCCCCTATCGCGCAAATCTGCGCTACATGGATGCCTATCTAGCGATGTTGAAGACCGTCATGGGCGTTACATCCGGCATCCGCAGACCCGGCGCGGCGGCGCTCGATCTCGCCTATGTCGCGGCCGGGCGCGTGGATGCTTTCTGGGAGATCGGACTCAACGCTTGGGACACGGCCGCGGGTACGCTCCTCATTCAGGAGGCCGGCGGACTCATCGGCACCTTGGTGGGCACTGAATACAAGCAGCGCGGCAACATCGTCGCCGGGACGCCCAAGGTCTTCAGCGCGCTGCTCGAGGCACTCGCACCCCACGTTCCGGAAGCGCTGCGGGAAGCGTGATACAGTCCGAGCGCCACAAGGGGGTTCGATGAGCAAACGAGGCCTGTTCGCCACGATTTCCGTCGCCGAGCTGCAGCGCGATTACGGCTCGCACACCCTCAAGCGCTCGCTCGGGCCGGGCGCGCTGACCGCGCTCGGCATCGGAGGCATCATCGGGACGGGCATCTTCGTGCTGACGGGCCTGGCGGCCGCGCAGCATGCGGGCCCGGCCATCGTGATCTCGTTCATCGTCGCGGGTCTCGGTTGCATGTTCGCGGGGTTGTGTTACGCCGAGTTTGCCTCGATGGTGCCGGTGGCCGGGAGCGCCTACGCGTACAGCTACGCAACGCTCGGAGAGTTCACCGCCTGGTTCGTTGGCTGGAACCTGGTGCTCGAATACCTGTTCGCGTGCTCGACGGTGGCCGTCGGCTGGTCGCGCTACTTCGTCAAGCTCCTCGACTTCCTCGGTATCAACTTTCTGCCGAGCACGATCACATCCTCGCCGCTGGTCTCGAACACGGGAACCGACATTGCGCTCACCGGCGCGTTTCTGAATCTACCGGCCGTGTTCATCACGGCTCTGGTGACGCTCATCTGCTACATCGGCATTCGCCAGTCCGCCACCGTCAACACCGTCATCGTGACGATCAAGGTGGCGATCGTGCTGCTCGTCATCATCGTCGGTGCCTTCTTCATCAACACGCACAACTGGCAACCCTTCGTGCCACCAAACACCGGCACCTTCGGTGAGTTCGGCTGGTCGGGAATTCTGCGCGCCTCGGGCATCATCTTCTTCGCATACATCGGCTTCGATGCGGTTTCCACAGCCGCCCAGGAGGCCAAGAAGCCGGCGCGCGACATGCCGATCGGGATTCTCGGCAGCCTGGTGATCTGCACGGTGCTCTACGTTGCCATGTCCGCCGTGCTCACCGGACTCGTGCCATACCCGAAGCTCAACGACGCGGCGCCCGTGGCCGTGGCGCTGCAGGCGCATCCGGCGCTCAACTGGCTCACCGGCTGGGTGGTGCTCGGCGCCCTTGCGGGCCTCACCTCGGTGATTTTGGTGATGATGCTTGCGCAGGCGCGAATCTTTCTGGCCATGTCACATCACGGCTTGCTGCCCCCCGGCATGGCAGCGATTCACCCCCGCTTCCGCACGCCGTATGTCGCCACGCTCGTGACGGGTATCTGCTCGGCGGTCGTGGCAGCGATTTTCCCCATCGGCCTGCTCGGCGAGCTGGTAGCGATCGGCACGCTCGTCGCCTTCATCGTCGTGTGCGCAGGAGTGCTGGTCCTCAGGCGCACGCGTCCCGATCTGCCACGGCCGTTTCGCGTGCCCGCCGTGGGGCCGGTCGCGGTGCTCGGCATCGGCATGTGCGGGCTGATGGCGGCGTTTCTGCCGTGGGGAACCTGGGCGCGCCTGATCCTCTGGACGCTCGTGGGTCTCGTCGTGTACTTCGGTTACAGCTATCGGCACAGCAAGCTGCGCTCCGGCGCCCCGCCGCTGGGCGATGCCGCAATACAGGAGCGCTCCTCGGCAAGCGGCTCCTGAGATCCAAAGCGGCTCCTGAGATCCAAGCGCACTTCTCAGCGGCGCAGACGCACGTTGATCAACTCCACCCCGGCGGCGAAGGCCATCGCGAAGTAGATGTAGCCCTTCGGTATCTCGAAGTGCAGTGACTCTGCAAGCAGAGCCACACCGATGAGGATCAGAAAGGCGAGCGCGAGCACCTTGATCGTCGGATGGCGCTCGATGAAGGCACTGATCGAGCCCGACACCCACATCATGACAATCATCGAGATCACGATGGCGGTGACCATGATCTCCAGCTGATTGGAGAGGCCGACCGCCGTGAACACCGAGTCGAGCGAGAACACGATGTCGATGAGCGCGATCTGCACGACCGTGCGCGCAAAGCTTGCGTGGGTGCGCGGCGGATGATCGCCGGCAGCACCTTCCACCGTGTGGTGCAGCTCGAGCACGCCTTTGCCGAGCAGGAAGAGCCCACCACAGAACAGGATCAGATCGCGGGCCGAGACCGACTGTGAGCCGAAGTGCAGCCAGGGTTGGCGCAGACTCGTGAGCCAGACGATGGAGACGAGCAGCGCCACGCGTGTGAACATCGCCAGGGAGAGCCCGGTCACGCGCGCGGCGCGCCGCCGCTCCGGCGGCAGCCGCACCACGAGGATCGACAAGAAGATGATGTTATCGACGCCGAGGACGATCTCCAGCGCGGCAAGAGTGATGAGCCCCAACCACCCCTGCGGACTCGAGAGTGCCTCCAGCATGACTGCGGCGCGCGGACCGCGGGCGGTCAGGGCATGTGATCGACCGCCGTCTTCTTCACGGTGGGGAAGATGTGCTCCGCCGTGAGTCCGCAGTCGAGCGCGATCGCGCTGGAGATATAGATCGAGGAATAGGTGCCGGCGATGATGCCGATCAGCAGGGCCTCGGAGAAACCGCGCAACACCGGACCGCCCAGCACCAGCAGGGCGACCACCACGATGGCCGTGACCACCTTGGTCATGATGGTGCGTGAGAGCGTCTGATTGATCGACTGGTCGAGCACCGCGGCGGGCGCGAGCCTGCGATTGGTAGCGAAGCGCTCCCGGATGCGATCGAAAACCACCACCGTGTCGTTGAGCGAATAGCCCACCACGGCGAGCACCGCGGCAACCACCGCCAGATCGAAGGGTGTGCGATCGAGGGAGAAGATTCCGAGCACCAGCACCGGATCGTGAATCACCGCGACGATGGCGCCGAGCGAGAGGCGCCACGTGTGAAAGCGAAACGCGATGTAGATGAAGATGCCGAGGAGAGTAAAGCCCAGTGCGTAGGTGGCACTGCGCTTGAGCTCACCGCCCACCTGCGGCCCAACCACGTTGAGGCTGAGAATCTGCGCGCCCGGATCCACCTGGCGCAGCACCGGCTCGAGCCGGCTGCGGATCACGCTGCCATTCTGCTCGCGTGCCGCGGGCGGCAGGCGAATCGCGATATCGCGCGAGGATCCGAAGCTCTGCACTTCGACCTCGGGGAAGCCCGCGGCGATGACCCCTGTGCGCACCATTTCCAGATTGGGCGTGCGTGGGAACGTAGCCTCCACGGTGACCCCGCCCGTGAAGTCGATCGCGAGATTCAAGCCGCGGGTGGCGAGCGAGACGATCGAGACGATCATCAGCACGACCGATAACCCATACCACACCTTGCGTGTGGCCATGAACGGGAAGCTGGTCGGCTTGTGGAAGAATTCCAAGCGGGATCCCTTGCGATGAAAGTCAGATCGGCAGCCGCGCGATCTTGCGGCGACCACCGTACATGAGGGTGACGAGCGCGCGGCTGCCCATCAACGAGGTAAACATAGAGGTGGCGATGCCGAGCGTCAGCACCACGGCGAAGCCGCGGATGGCGCCGGTGCCCAGCACCCACAGCACGACGCCGGCAATGAGCGTCGTGACGTTCGAGTCGGCGATCGCGGAGAACGCCTTCTCGAAGCCGGCGCGAATGGCTGCCTGGGGCGACACGCCGTTGCGCAGCTCCTCGCGGATGCGCTCGTAGATCAGCACGTTGGCATCCACCGCCATGCCGACGGTCAGAATGATGCCGGCGATGCCAGGCAGGGAGAGCGTCGCGCGCATCATGGACAGCAGCGCGGTGAGCAGCACGACGTTCGCGAGCAGCACCACGTCAGCCACCAGGCCGAACACGCGATAGTAGATGAACATGAAGATGAAGACACCCGCCATGCCGATGATCAGTGCGTCGACACCCTTTTGAATGTTGTCCTGCCCGAGACTCGGGCCGACGACGCGCTCCTCGACGGGATACACCGGCACGGCAAGGGATCCCGAGCGCAGCAGCAGCGCGAGCTCGCGCGCCTCGCCGGCATTCATGCCGGTGATCATGAAGGTGTTGGAGAACACACCCCGGATGGTCGCCACGTTGATCACCTTCTGATCCGTGACGTCCCGCGTGACTTTCTTGCCGTCGACGACCTTTGTTTCCTGGCGCTTCTCGATATAGACCACGGCCATCGGGCGGCCCAGATTGGAGCGCGTGGTCTTCAACATGCGATCGCCCGCGCGTGCATCGAGCCGCACGTTGACGGTGGGCCCTTCCTGGGTCGTGGTGAAGTTGGCGGTCGTGAGCTCATCGCCCGTCGCAATCACCTCGCGCTTGAGCAGAATGGGCTGTCCTTGCTTGGTGGTATAGAGCTTGGTTCCGGTCGGGGCATGCCCGGTCTGCTGGGCGTCGAAGGCATTGCCGTTCGGGTCCTCCAGGCGAAACTCGAGCGTCGCCACCTTACCCAGGACGTCCTTGACCTCCGCCGAGTTCTGCACGCCGGGCAGCTGCACGCTGATGCGGTCCAGGCCCTGACGCTGCACGATCGGCTCGGCCACGCCGAGCTCGTTCACTCGATTGCGCAGAGTCGTGAGGTTCTGCTGAATCGCATAGTCCTCACGCTCGCGCACCTTGGCCGGCGGCAGCACGCCCTGCACGGCTTCCCCGCTCGGCAGGGTGAGCACGCCCACTCTGAAATCCTGCACCGTCTTCGCAACCAGATCGCGCACCGCGCCGACGTTCGAACCAGCGGGCAACGTGACGCGCAGAGCATCGGGCGGGGTGCCCGGCTCCGACGCGGTCAGCACCACATCGGTGAAGGGAAGCTTGGCGTTGGTGAGTGCGCGACGCACGTCCTGGTCGTAGCCCTCCAGGAGTTGACGCACCGCACTCTCAACGTCCACTTGATAGAGCAGATACAGGCCGCCCCGCAGATCCAGTCCGAGCGGCATGGGACGCAAGCCAAGCTGCCTGAGCACTTCGGGCACACGCGGCGCGAAGGACAGTGCGGCGACGTACTGATCGGTGAACTTGTCGCTGACCGCATCGCGAGCCTTGAGCTGCTCCGTGACACTCGGAAAGCGGATCATGAGGCGCCCGTTGTCCAGATAGGCCTTGGTGAAGCCGACGGCGTGCTCGCGTAGAAACTGCTCGAAGGTCTGCTCGGTCGCCGCGTTCACGGGCTCGTGGTCCTTGCGCGCCACCTGCAGCGCGGGATCCTCCCCGAACACGGTCGGCAACGCGAACAGCAGCGCGAGCGCCAGCACCACGCCGATGACGATGTACTTCCAACGTGCGTATTCGAGCATGGTCAGGCGTTCTTCAGAGTGCCCTTCGGCACGAGCGAGGTGACCTGGAACTTCTGTACCTTGATGCGCACACCGTCGGCGATCTCGAGCGTCACGAAGGTATCGCCCACGTCGGTGATGCGGCCGAGGATCCCGCCGCTCGTGACCACCTCATCGCCGGTCGAGAGCTTCGACACCATGCCCTGGTGCTCCCGGGTCTTCTTCTGCTGCGGCCGGATGAGCAGAAAATAGAAGATCGCGATGAAGACGACGATCATCAGAAGCGGGGCGAGCTGGCCGCCGGCGCTCGGTGCGCTGGCCTGAGCCCACGCTTGCGGAATCAATGCGTTCATGCTGCACCTGGTGACTGTGAGAAGCCTGCCCCGCCCTGCCGCCCTGGGCTCACGCGCAGCGCCGGGCAAAGCGAAGGGGCGGCATTATGCCATAGGGTCGGCAGCAGCCCGGCGCGGAGCCGGATAGCGTGCCGCAAACGCCCCGAACGCATCGGCGGTGATCGCTTGCCGGATCGCCCGCATCAGCTCGAGATAGAAATGCAGGTTGTGGATCGTGTTGAGTCGGGAGCCCAGGATCTCGTTGCAGCGGTCGAGATGGCGCAGATAGGCACGCGTGTAGTTGCGGCACGTATAGCAGGCGCACCGCTCATCAATCGGGCCGCGGTCCGCGGCGTAGGCATGGTTGCGGATGTTGATGACGCCCCCCGGAATGAACAAGTGGCCGTTGCGGGCATGGCGCGTGGGAATCACGCAGTCGAAGAGGTCGATGCCGCGCAGGACCGCGCTCACGATGTCCTCGGGGAAGCCGACACCCATCAGATAGCGGGGGCGGTCGGCCGGCATCCGGGGAACCAGCTCCTCCAGCACGCGCAGGCGCTCGGGCTCAGGCTCTCCGACCGCAAGACCCCCGACGGCGAGTCCCGGCCAATCGAGCGCTAAGAGGGATTCGAGCGAGGCCCGGCGCAGCTCGGTGTACATGCCGCCCTGGATGATGCCGAAGACTCCCCCAGGAGGGGGCTCCCGATAGTAGCGCGCGTGACTGCGCCGGGCCCAGCGCATGGAGCGCTCCATCGAGTCACGCGCCTGCTCGAAAGTGGCCGGATAGGGGGTGCAGTCATCGAACGCCATCGCGATGTCCGCGCCGAGCGCGCGCTGCACCTCCATCGACTCCTCCGGCGACAGGTGCACCTCGGCGCCATCGATGGGCGAGCGGAAATACACGCCCTCCTCCTCGATCTTGCGCAGCCGCTCGAGACTGAAGACCTGGAAGCCTCCAGAGTCAGTGAGCATGGGACCCTGCCAGTGCGTGAACCCGTGCAATCCGCCGTGTGCGCGGATCACTTCCGGTCCCGGTCGCAGCATCAAATGCAATGTATTGCCGAGTACCATCTGCGCACCGAGCGCGACCAGTTCCTCCGGCGTCATTGCTTTGACGGTCCCGTAGGTGCCCACTGGCATGAATGCCGGCGTCTCCACGACGCCATGCGTCGTCGTGAGGCGACCGCAGCGCGCCGCGCCACTGCAAGCGAGCACTTCAAATCGCGGCTGCACGATTCGCGAGCGGCGTCGGTGCGATCAGCATGGCATCACCATAGCTGAAGAAGCGATATTGCGCGCGGACCGCATGCTCGTAGGCCGCCAGCACGTGCTCGCGGCCGGCGAATGCGCACACCAGCATGAGCAGCGTCGACTCCGGCAGGTGGAAGTTAGTGATGAGTGCGTCGACGATCCGAAAATGAAAGCCCGGCTGTATGAAGAGCTGTGTCTCACCGCTCCACGGCGTAAGCGGTGCGCCGACTGAGCCAGCCGCCTGCAATGCTGGCGCCTGAAGTGCTGCCGCCTGGAGTGCTGCCGCCTCGAGCGCACGCACCACCGTCGTACCGACGGCGATGACGCGTGCGCCGCGGGCACGAGTCCGCTCGATGGCCGCGCACGCCTCGGGACCGACGCTGACGCGCTCCGCATGCATCACGTGAGCGCTCACGTCCTCCGAGCGCACGGGCTGGAACGTCCCGGCGCCGATGTGCAGGGTGATGAAGCTGCGCTCGATCCCGCGCCGCTCGAGAGCCGCGAGCAAGGCCGCATCGAAGTGCAGACTCGCGGTCGGCGCCGCCACCGCCCCCTCGATGCGAGCGAACACGCTCTGGTAGCGCTCCCGGTCCTGGGCGTCGGGTGCGCGGTGAATATAGGGCGGCAGAGGAACCGCGCCCCACTGTGAAAAGAACGGCAGCGGCGCTTGCGGCACGCGGATGCGCCACAGGTTCGCCTGTCGCTCGAGCACCTCGACAGACCCGCCCTCGGTTCGGATGTGCAGGCCGGCACGGATCGGCTTGCTGCTGCTCAGGTGCGCCAGAGCGATGTCGTCCCCGAGGGCCCGCTCGAGCAGGATCTCTACCCTCCCGCCGGTGGGCTTGGTGCCGACCAGGCGCGCGGCGACCACCTTCGTGTCGTTGAAGATGAGCAGGTCGCCGGGAGCGAGCAACTCGGGCAGCGCGCCGATGAGCGCATCGCGCCATCGTCCGCTGGCCCGTTCGAGCTGCAGCAACCGGCTTGCCGAGCGCTCGGCAAGCGGCTCCTGAGCGATCAGCGCGCTGGGCAGCGTGTACGAGAAGTCCTGACGACGCACCTAGGCAGTATTACTGATCCACTCTGGCGCTGCGCGCGGCGGCGGCGTTCCGGACGGCAGGTGCGGAACGGGTACGGCGGGCGGAGCTGGCGGTGCAGGCGGCGCCGGCGGTGCGGCGCCATCGGGCACGATCAGGACCGGGCCCTCTTCATCGCGTAGGACTCGATGCTGTGGACCGGCCGCGGCAGGATCCGGCATCGTCACGTCGAGCGTCATCGGCTTTCGCTGCCGCATGATGTGGAGCGCGATCTTCTCGCCCGGCTGATACGAGCGCAGGATGCGCGTCGCATGCGAGCCGTTGCGTGGCTCGCGTCCATCGATGGTGAGAATCACATCGCCGTCCTGCAGATGAAACGCGCCGCTCGCGGGAGCCCGCACCACGAGCACACCCTGATTGGTGCCGAAGTATTGACCGAGCGTCGGCGTCAAGGTAGCGAGCTCCATCCCCGCCACCTCGTCGCTGAGCGTATGGAAGTACTGCACGTCGGGCAGCGATTCGAACATTCCCGGCGGGATGCGCACGTTGCCCGAGCCGAAGGGTGTAGCGAAATTCAGTGCATAGCCCGGGCGCGTCGTGACGTCGAGCGCTTGCATCTTACCCGCCCGCATCACACCTAGATGCACCTTGGTATCGGGGGGAATCTCGCGCAGCCGCTCGACCAGCTGACGAGCCGCCTGATCCCCGTTGATGGGTGCGCCATTGACCGCGACGATCACATCGCCCGCACGCACACCCGCCTCGGCGGCCGGTCCCCCCGGGCTCACTTCAGTGACCCGTGCACCTTCCTTGCCGCTGGCCGTGTCGACCTGCAACCCGATGATGCTGCGCTGCAAGCCAGTGTGAAAGCCCATGGCGCGCTCGCTGGCCTCACGCCCGAGCTGCGCGGAAAGCTCGGCGACCTGGCGCGCCGCCTGTTCCAGCTGCGCCCGGGCAGCTGCCAGCTGGGCCTCGATCTCCGCATCCGTGCGCGGTTGCTCCGTCTTCGCGGCTTGCGCCGCCAACGCGGCGCCGCTCCAGACCAGAAGACCTATCAGCCACAGCGGGGCTCGTTTCATGTGTTTCATCCTCAAGGCAGCTGTGCAGCCAGCGTCTCTGCGTAGCGCACCTGTACGAGTGAGTCGACCAGACGTGCACGCTCCACCTGCAACTCCCGCAGTCGCGCGTCGTGAGCATTGCGGAGTCGCGCCGCGTTCAGCAGATCGTCAACGGAGGCAATACGATCCTCCAGGCCGGCGACGGCGATCCGCGTGCTGACGTGCACGATTCCATTCTCATCGGGGACACTCGCGAGCCAACGTTCGTCCGCGGCCACCTGTACGGCGCGCTCGGAATCGGCCGTCGCGGGATGCTCGGCCGTCGCGGGATGCTCGGCCACCACGGGATGCTCGGCCGTCACGGCATGCTCGCGTGCTGGCGGCCCGATGCTGCCGAAGCGGCCCCAGAGGGCGACTGCCGCGACCAGCAGGACGAAGCAAGCAGCGAGTGCCAGGGCGCGCCTGCGCGCAGCGGCGACCGAACTTGACGCCCGCCGCCCTTTGCGTGCCGCTCGCACCTCCCGCGCGATCTCGTCCCAGCTCAAAGGAGGAGTGATCTCCGTTGGCAGCTCTCGCAGTCGTTGCGCGAGCGCCTCCGCGGCCGCATCGCGCTCGGAATCCGGATCGCGTTGTAAAGGGCTGTTTGTTCCTAAACGGGGGTGCATGGTTGGCGTTCTCGTTGCGGCTCGAACCACTCGCGCAGACGCTCATGGGCGCGCGCGAGCTGTGACTTGGAGAAGCTGACCGAGCGGCCGAAGGCCTGCGCGATCTCCTGATGGGAATAACCTTCCACCTCGAAGAGCCAGATGACGGCGCGGGCCGTCGGCGACAGGCACTCGAGGGCACGCTCGATGTCGAAGCTCTCGGGGCTGGGCAGCGTGGAGGGCGAAGCGCCCGGCAGGGCATCATCCATCCAGGCACCCATATCGAGCCGTGCCCGGTGCCAAGGTGAGCGCAAATACATCAGGCACTTGGAGAGCGCGATCTGGCGCACCCAGGCGCCGAGAGGCGCTTCGCCGCGAAAGGTATCCAGATGCTGGTAGACACTGATCATGGTGTCCTGAAAGACATCCTCCGCCACCGCGCGCACCCCCACCAGGCGGTGGATGAGTGCGAAGGTCGCCGGCGCGAGCGCCGTATAGAGCACGCGCTGAGCCGCCTCATCGCCGCGCTGCGCGCTCTCGATGCTCGCGGCCGCCACCTCAATTTCGCCCAGCTTCCCCACGCAATTGCTTAGATGCCCCGGCCAGCGGAAAGGTCGCAGGCCGTTGACATATACTTAGCGGCTCGCAGCCCGAGTGGCGGAACTGGTAGACGCAGCGGACTCAAAATCCGCCGCCGTTAAAAGCGTGTCGGTTCGACTCCGACCTCGGGCAGTTCGCGCTCACGGAAGGGAATTTACCGCGGCGACCCAACCCTGGTCATTACAACCTGGGTCATTGTCCGAGCAACGCTCGTCTCGGGAGCGTCCGAGAACAGCAACCGATCTCTAAGCGTGAGCGGGACGTGGCGCAGCGCTTGCTGCAATTTCCGGCTTTCTAATTCGGTCTGCGACATAAGCCCAAGGAGCGTGATCGCCGTCACGGCCGGGATTGTGATGGACCGCGCGCGGGCAAACGGGCGTCTTCGCCGAGTGCTCGAGCTGCGAATCGCATCCAGCACCAAGGCGACTCCGGAGGTCAAACTGTGCACGTCAAGAACAACCCGGGAGCACCGGTGGGCAAGAACGTTGTGAAGGCGCGCTGTGACGAAGAATGGGCTGCCGTGGAGCTCATGCGCGAGATCCGCGAGCACGGCGGCTTCCTGCTGGTGAGAGGCTCGAGTGTGCGTGTCTTCACATTCGAAGGCAGCCGCCCACTGGCGCAAGAGCTTCTTGCTCGTGCTGCTGGCATGAGAAAAACGCTGGTTGCGCTGGTTGCGGGCGAGGTCACTGAGCAGCGCTGAGAGTCCGTTTTCGCAACGCCGAGCCCGTTTTGCAACAGCGCGGAGCCCGTCCGCAACAGCAGGTCCGCTGCGCCGCTAGTTTTGCCGCGCCCCCGACCACCGCGCGATGAATATCAAGCTCTCGAGCGAGCCGGCCGGAGGCCGGGCACCGCGCATACGCATTCGATAGCGCGTCATCCACAGAAGCAGCCTCGGATCGCGGATCATGGCGCGTAACGATGCGCGCCAGTCACCGCTCGGCGGCGTGCCCGCCGAGCCTGGCGGCAGCGCAAGCGTGTGCTCGCTCACGAAGCCCGCGGCCTGGAGTTGCGTGCACCAGTCTTGCCGCGTAAGTCGCTCCCGCGAGCCCACCGGAATTCCGAAGAGATGCTGCGTTCTGTCGTGCCAGTAGCTGCTCTCAGCGGCAGTGACTTTGTCCGTCCAGACAGCGTCCACCAAGGCGAGATAGCCCCCCGGTTTGAGCAGCGTGCCTGCGTGTGCAAGCGCTGCCGCGAGGTCAAGCACGCAGAACACGCTCTCGGCTATCAGCGCGTCGTAGGGCTGCTGCGCGTTGTGACTCAGAAGCGACTCACATCGAGCGCCACTGCCGAGTCGCGCCTCGAGCGTTTGAAATAGAACTGGATCGGGCTCCAGGGCGGTCACGTCCCAACCGAGCGCTGCCATGCGCATCGCCGTGTTGCCGATGCCCGCGCCAGCCTCGAGTACGCGCCGCACGCCACGCTCAGCGAGCCAGCGAAGGATGATGGCTGTCGCCTGAGTGCCGCCCGGGTGAAGATCACCACCACCCAGGCGGCCTCGTAATTGATGGTATGGGAGCAACATGCCTCGCAGCAGCGCAGGATCCGCTTCGGCTCCTAATCTGTGGCATGCGCTCCCGGCGACGCAAGGCCGCGGAACGAATGCAGGTACGAGTCGTTACCCAGTCACCACAGTACAGCGGCCTTTCTGCCACGACCATGAGCGCCAAAGACGAGCAAGCGGGCACCGATGCGGATGCCCGACTCCGCCCTCCCGTGGTCGTCATCACGGGCGCCTCCGCCGGCGTCGGGCGCGCCATCGCGGATGCATTCGCAGCACGAGGCTGGCGGGTTGCGCTCATCGCACGCGGCCACGAGCGACTCGTCGCGGCGCAGGCGGAGATCGCGCGGCAGGCAGCCGCGGCGCTGATATTCTCCGTCGACGTGAGCGATGCCACGGCGCTCGAGCAAGCGGCCGCCACGATCGCCACGACCTGGGGCGGCATCGACATCTGGATCAACAATGCGATGGCCACGATGTTCGCGCCCTTCGAGGAGATGCCCGCCGCGGATTTCAAGCGCGTCGTCGAGGTGACGTTCCTGGGGCAGGTCAACGGTACGCGCGCGGCGCTCAAGCACATGCGCCGCCGGGAGCGGGGCACCATCGTGCAGGTCAACTCCGCACTCGCGGTGCGGTCGATACCGCTGCAGTCCGCCTATTGCGCGGCGAAGGCCGCGGTACGTGGCTTCTCCGACGCCCTGCGCAGCGAGCTGCTGCACGAGAAAAGCCGCATCCGCGTCACCGATGTGTATCTGCCCGCCGTGAATACGCCGCAATTCGACTGGGCACGCAGCCTTCTACCACGGCGCCTGCGGCCCGTCGCTCCCGTCTTTCAACCGGAGACCATCGCAGCGGCGATCGTGAGTGCCGCATTGAATGCGCCCCGCGAGACGTGGATCGGCCGTCCTACGGCGGAGGCGATGCTCGGCAACGCGGCCGTGCCCGGATGGCTCGACCGCTGGCTCGCGCGCAAGGCCTGGAGCGGCCAGATGACGCAGGAGCCGGCCCCACATCCGCGCATGGGCAACCTCTATGAGCCGGTACAGGCGGATGTGGCCGCTCACGGTCGCTTCGATGACGGTTCACGGTACCACGTGCACGCGTACCGGCCGAGCAGAGTGCGGCTAGGGCTCCTCTTGGCGGCGCTCTCCCTGGGTCTACTGGGATTGCGCGCGGCGACGGCCCCGGGCAGGCGCTCAGGAATGCGGTCGACCTAGAGCGCTGCGTCGACTGGCGTAGCGGCCGCGGCCGCATCAGAGCTCGCCGCGCGCTCCCAACGCGCAGATGCGGTCCGCGGTGCGGCAGGCGATCGCCTGGATGGTGAGCGAAGGGTTCACGCCCCCCACCGTCGGAAACACTGAGCCGTCGCAGATAAAAAGGTTGCGGATATCCCAGCTGCGACAGTCGCTATCCACGACGCTGGTATGCGGATCGACGCCCATGCGAGCCGTGCCGTTGAGGTGACACGTATCGTCCCGCTGCTCCCAGACCTCGCTCGCGTCGATCGCCACGAGCGCACCTCGCATGAAGCGCAGTGCATGCTCGATCATGGCCTTGTCGTTCTCGCACCAACTGTACTCGACGTGCGCGATCGGCAGGCCGTACTGGTCCTTGTCGGCGGCGAGGGTCACGCGATTGCGCTGTTGCGGCAACATCTCTCCGACCATCTTGAGCCCGACCTGATGGTTGTAGTCCTGCATGGCGTACATGAGCCGCTCGCCCCAGAGGCCACGGCCCGCCGCCTGGGTGCGCGCCCACAGTTGCGGCAGCGGTCCCTGACTCATGTAGCAGTAGCCGCCGAAGAAGTCCTTGTCATCTTCGTAGTTCCAATGTTCCGTGATGGCGAGCGAAGGGGGTCCTTTGTAGCTGCGGATCTCCCGCTTGGACAAACCCCACACGGCCTGATTGGATTGCGTCATGAGATATCTGCCGACCAGCCCGGAGCTGTTCGCGAGTCCGTCCGGGTAACGCGCCGTCGCCGAGTTCAGCAGCAGGCGCGGTGTCTCGATGGCATAACCGGCCACGACCACGTGGCGCGCACGCTGGAAGCGCCAGCGCCCTTCGCGGTGATAGTGCACGCCGGTCGCGCGGCCGGCAGCGTTCACTTCCACACGCCCGACCATCGCGAGATCGCGGATCTCGGCACCGGCCGCGAGCGCGCGCGGAATCCAGGTGACCAGGGCGCTCTGCTTGGCGTTCGTGGAGCATCCGAGTACGCAGAAGCCCCGATACACGCAGGGATGCGCAAGACCGCGCGGTGCCGAGAGCGTGGCGAGGGGCGTCTCTGTCCACTCGATGCCGAGCGCATCGCAACCTTCGGCGAGCGCGAGTGCCGCTGCGTTCAGCTCGTGTGCGCGGTAAGGGTAGCGCGGGCGCGGCGGCCCCCATGGGTAGGTCACCGGACCGGAGATCTTCAGCGCCTGCTCCACCTCACGGTAGTAGTGCCACATCTCGTGCCAATCGAGCGGCCAGTCGGCTCCGTAACCGAGCAATGAGCGCGACTTGAACCATTCGGGACGAAAGCGCAGCGAGACCATCGCGAAGTGGACTGTGCTGCCGCCAACGGCTTTGCCGCTGTTGTTGCTCCCCAGCTGCAGCGGATTCTGGCCCGTGGAGATGCGATCGTCGGTCCAGTAGAGCTTGCTCTGCTCCGTCTCGTCGGATGCGAAGTCCTCGAGCGGACGAAACCACGGCCCGGCATCGAGACCCACCACGCTGAAGCCCGCCTCGGCGAGCCGACAGGCGAGCGTACCTCCACCAGCACCCGTGCCTACGATGACGAAGTCGACGCTGTCCTCGTCGGCGAACTCTCGCATGGGCACCCAGGCTCCCGGCCGAAATACATCCGGTGCGCGTCCGTGCGTCGCTCGCGGCGCACTGCGCGGATCATCCGGCGAGCTTAGCGGCTCAGCGGACACGCAAATTGAGCCGGCGTGCGGTCGCGACCTCTCCGCGGCGCACCTCGGCCGCCTCCCACGGATCGCGCTCGTCGTAACCCATGCGCACGTAGCCGCGCGGACTTGCGGGACCGCCCCAGCCGATCTCGCTCCAGGCCATCGGATGTGACCAGTAGGCGCCGACAATGTCGTAAAGCAGTCGCTGCGTGAAGAACGTGCCGGACGGCATGCCGGCCCAGGCCTCGTGCCGCAACTCACCGCTTTGCATCCTGGCTAGCAGTCGGTCCTGCTCATGAACCTGCAGCGCATGAAAGGAGCGGCCATGTGCAGCGTGCGCTTCCGCCTCGAGCGCCCGCAGGCCGCGCTGCCACGCCGCGCGCTCGCGCGGCATCGACGCATCGCGATAGCCATCCTGCTGGTTCAGATACAGCTTCTCATCGATGAGCGCCGCGACCGGAATCGCCTCGCGATGGGCGGGTTGCGGCGTGATGCGCTCGGCCACCGCGCACAGCGTTGCAAACTCACCTGCCGTCAGAAAACGGGGCTCGCGCGGCACGGCGAGGCGCTGCGCGATCACGCGCCGGGTCTGCTCGTTCCACGAGGGCGAGTTGCGCTTCGCAAGCACGTCATAGCCTGGGTAAAGATCAGCCATGCCTGTCCTTGCGCAGCAGTCCGAGCGCGGCCAGCCCGGCGAGCGCGACGCCCGTGAAGCTCGGCGGAGCCGGCAGCGGCGGGCCGTTGAGTAGATTCTGTGACCAGTTGCGCCAGCCACCCATGTTCCTGGCCACGCCGCGCGCATGAAAGCCCACCCCGATGAGCCCCAGCAGCGCCGTGAGTCGCAGCATCGCTCGCGCCACGCGCATGCGCCGACGCGAGGAACGCGCGGCGGCGCCGAGCAGCGCCACGGCTGCGAGTGGGGGCAAGGTGACCGGCGCGAGCATCGCTCGATTCTGAAAAGCACCGCGAAAGTGCAGCAGTCCCGCCTCTGCAGCCGTGCCGAGAAGACCGATACCACTCACCGCGGCTAGCAGCCGCCCAGCAGGCACACCGAATACGCGCGGAATTCGTCCTGGGCGCGTGTGGCGCACCTCTTCGGCCGCCGCGCCCAGCAAGCCCGCGAGCAGGATGGCCACCGGAGCCGCGATCGGTGCACCGTAGAACAGGTTCTGCCACGCGAGGCGACCCGGACGCTTGAGCACGTTGTAGGCATGAAATGCCGTACCGGCAATGCCTGTGAGGGCTGCGCCACCGAAGACACATTGCCGCAGGCGATGCGCCGCCGGGCGCGCATCAGCCGTTCCGTGAGCGCTCACTCCCAAAGTCAGAGCGGCCGCCAGCGGCGGGGTATACATCGCGCGATTCTTGAACGAGCCACGATAGTGCTCGAGCCCGCTGTCCAGCAGCACTGAGGTCGCCAGTAGACCCGTCGCCGTGTTCAAGAGGCGCGCCGCGCGCACGCTCGTGCGCCGCGTCGGCAGCAGCACGCGTGCGCGCTTCTCATTCGTTCGCATAGGAGCAGAACTGTCGCATTGCGAGGTGGTTCCGTTATCGCGCGTGCTGCCGTCTAGCTCGGAACCAATCACATGCCGACGCGTTTCGGCTTCGGGCAGGCGGCAAGGGCGCATGGCTGCAATCTTCACGCGTCGGGCGGACCTGTTCATGCACGTCGCCCTGGCCGTGGCAGTCATCGCTACGGTGTGCTTCGTCCTCCTCATCTGGGGCGTGCCGCGCATGAACTACAACACGCAGGTGGGGTTCACACCTGCTCAGCCGGTGCCCTTCAGTCATAAGCATCACGTGAGCGGTCTCGGCATCGACTGTCGCTACTGCCACGCCTCGGTCGAGATCGCGAGCAACGCCGGCATGCCGCCCACCGAGACCTGCATGACCTGTCACTCCCAGATCTGGACCAACGCGGCCATCCTGGCCCCGGTGCGCGCGAGTCTCGCAGAGCACCAGCCGCTGCGCTGGCACAGCGTCTACACGCTGCCGGACTACGTCTACTTCGATCACAGCATTCACATCGCCAAGGGTGTCGGCTGCACCGACTGCCATGGAGCGATTGGCGACATGCCGCTCACCCGCAAGGCGACCACGCTCTATATGGGGTGGTGCCTCGACTGCCATCGCAATCCAGCACCTCACTTGCGCCCTGTCGCGGACGTCTTCGATCCGCATTGGCAACGCACGGCGACGACGCCGTCGGGAGAAGAGCTGCTGTCCCGTTATCACATCCACGTGCAGACGCTCGCAGATTGCTCCGTGTGTCACCGATGACCCGGGGCGCCCCAACAGTGGATCTGACGACGGTCCGGCGCCGCCTCGCCGCGCGGCGCGGCACGTCCTACTGGCGCAGCCTCGAGGAACTCGCTGACACGCCTGAGTTCCGCGAGCACTCGCAACACGAGTTTCCCGCGCTCGCCGACGCATACGGACAGGCTTATGACCGCCGCCGCTTTCTGCAGTTGGTCGCTGCCTCCATGGCGCTGGCGGGGCTTGCGGCGTGCGGACCGGAGGAACGAGAGCGCGATCGTGAGGCATACGTCGAGCAGCCGGCGGGTTTGATAGCGGGTCGCGCCAGCTACTATGCAACTGCGACGGCATTGCAAGGCTACGGCTCCGGCGTGCTCGTCCAACACCGGATGGGACGTCCAATCAAGATCGAAGGCAATCCCGATCATCCGGCGAGCCTCGGTGCCACGAGCGCTATCGGCCAGGCGACCCTTCTGGGTCTCTACGACCCGTTCCGGGCGCAAGCCCTGACTCATCAGGGCCAGATCGCCACGTGGTCGGAGCTGAGCAGCACCGTACTGGAGCATCGGCAGACGCTGCTCGCACAGCGCGGCCGCGGTCTCGCACTCCTCACGGGTACCGTCACCTCGCCGACGCTGGTTGCACAGATCTCGCAGCTGCGCACGCAGTTTCCCGAGCTGCAGTGGCATCAGTGGGAGGCCGTCAACCGGGATCAGGTGCGTGCCGGCGCAGAGCTCGCTTTCGGCCGCACCGTCGATCTGCGACCCGACTTTGCCGCCGCGGATGTCATCGTCGCGATCGAGAGCGACTTTCTCGACTCCGCACCGGGGCATCTGCGATTCGCGCGCGACTTCGCGCAGCGCCGTCGGGCCGTGGAGATGGGTGCGCGCATGAGCCGCCTGTATGCGCTCGAGAGCACGCCCACGCTCGCCGGCGCGAAGGCGGATCATCGTCTGGCGATGTCACCGGCCGACATCGCCGCGGCACTGCATTACCTCGCCGGCGCTCTCGATGCGGCTCCGACGGACGGCTCCCCGCGGGCTCATCCGCATGCGAAGGCGCTCGACGTGATGGCCTCCGAGCTGCGACGCGCCCAGGACCGAGCGCTGCTGCACGTGGGGCCGACCCAAGACGCCGCCGTGCACGCGCTCACACACGCGATCAACGAGGCAATCGGGGCGTTCGGTAACACGCTCGCGACGATCGAGCCGGTCGCCGTGGAGGCGCAGGATCAGACGCGCTCGCTCAGTGAGCTCACCGAGGCCATGCGGCGCGGGCAGATCCAGAGCTTGATCGTGCTGGATGGCGCGAACCCGGTCTACACGGCACCTGTCGATTTTGATTTCGAGCGCGCGCTGCGCAGCGTGCCATTCTCGCTCTACCTCGGTGAGTACGCCGACGAGACCGCGGCGGCTGTCCACTGGCACGTTCCAGGAGCGCACGAGTACGAGGCGTGGAGCGACGTGCGCGCGTTCGACGGCACGGCGACGATTCAACAACCGCAGCTGCTGACTCACGCCGAGCGGCGCTCCGCGCACGAGCTACTCGCGCTGCTCGCGGGGAACACGAGTCCTGACGGGCAGACGATCGTGCGCGAATACTGGCGCGCACACTGGCAAGCCACGGGAAGCGGCGCTTTCGAGACCTTCTGGAACGAGGCTCTGCGGGTCGGCGTCGTGGCGAACACTGCGGCACGGCCGTTGAGCGTGAGCGTGCGCTCGGATCTGGCTGGCCGCCTGCCGCTCCCCTCGTCCGGGGGTCCGAGGACAAACGAGCGCACGCCGCTCAGCGTGCTGTGGCGTCCCGACCCGTTCCTCTGGGACGGTCGCTTCGCCGACAACGGTTGGCTGCAGGAGCTCGGCCGACCCTTCACCAGGATCACCTGGGATAACGCGGCGCTGCTCGCGCCGCGCACTGCGGAGCGACTCGGACTTGCAAGCGGTGATGTCCTCGAGGTCGCACTCGAGGGGCGTCGGCTGCAGGCACCGGCCTGGGTTTTGCCGGGCCAGGCCGAAGAGTGCGTCACGCTCGCGCTCGGCTATGGTCGCCGCCGCAGCGGCCCCGTGGGGCAGGATGTGGGTTTCGATGCCTATCGGCTGCGCACCGGCGGCGCGCCATGGCACGCGCCGGGCGCAGCCGTGCGCAAGCTGCCTTCCCGACACGAGTTTGCATCGATTCAGCACGAGGTGCGTACCGGCCCGAGAGATGTGGTCCGCGAGGGCACACTCGCCGAGTTCCTGCGCAATCCTCGTTTCCTGCAGGCACAGCAGCCGCCCGAATCGCTCTATTCCGAGCAGCGCTATCAAGGCGTCGCCTGGGCGATGTCCATCAATCTCAACAGCTGCATCGGCTGCAGCGCTTGCGTAGCGGCCTGCCAGGCGGAGAACAACAGCCCCGTGGTCGGCAAGACCGAAGTCGCACGGGGACGCGAGATGCACTGGCTGCGCATCGATCGCTACTACACCGGTTCGCTCGATGAGCCCGCGGTCGTGTTCCAGCCAGTGCCATGCATGCACTGTGAGAACGCGCCGTGCGAAGTGGTGTGTCCGGTACATGCCACCGTGCACGATGCCCAGGGCCTCAACGTGATGGTTTACAACCGCTGCGTCGGCACGCGCTTCTGCTCGAACAATTGCCCGTACAAGGTACGACGCTTCAACTTCTTCGACTACACGGCGCCCGACCCGCGTCCCCGTGAGTCCTGGAATCCCGAAGTCACCGTGCGCGGCCGCGGCGTGATGGAGAAGTGCACCTACTGCATTCAGCGCACGCGCGCGGCGCTGATAGATGCGGATCGCGAGAACCGGCGTATTCGCGACGGCGAGGTCCTGACCGCGTGCCAGCAGGCCTGTCCGACCCAGGCGATCACGTTCGGCGATCGCAACGACGCGACGGGCGCCGTCGCACACCGCAAGGCGAGCCCGCTCGATTACGTGATGCTCGAGGATCTCAACACCCGCCCGCGCACGAGCTACGAGGCGCTCATCCGCAACCCTCACCCGGAGCTCGGCGATGTCTAGCACTGCGCTCACGCACGCTCTCGAGGTGCCCGTGATCGGTCCGGAGCAGGATTTCGCCTCCGTGAGCGCCACGGTCAGCGACCTCGTGCTGACCCGGCCCACACCGCTCTGGTGGTACGTCGCCACCGGCATCGCGGGCGCCTTCCTGCTGCTGTTCGTGATCGCCTCGTTCGCGACGTTCTACGCGGGTGTGGGCATCTGGGGCGTGAACATCCCTGTGGCCTGGGGGCTCGCGCTTGCGAACTACGTGTGGTGGATCGGCATTGCGAGCGGTGGCACGTTCATCTCCTCGCTCTTCTATCTGCTCGGCGCCGACTGGCGTAACGGCGTCAATCGCACGGCCGAATCGCTCACACTGTTCGCGGCGGCCGCAGCCGGCATGATGCCGATCCTGCATCTCGGCCGACAGGGCCTCTTCTACTGGCTGTTTCCCTACTCGACCGTGATGGGCGTGTGGCCACAGTTCCTGAGTCCGCTGCTGTGGGATTTCGCCGCACTGCTCTGCTACATCCTCAACTCGATCGTCTTCTGGTACATCGGCCTCATTCCCGACTGCGCCACGCTCCGCGACCGGGCGCAGACGCGACGCCAGCAGCTCTTCTACGGCGTGCTCGCGCTGGGCTGGCGTGGATCGGCGCGCGACTGGCGCGGCTTCAAGGCGGCCTATCTGGTGATGGCCGGGATCATGGCGCCGATGGTGGTCTCCGTGCACAGCATCGTCGGCCTCGATTTCGCGGCGGGCATCGTCGCCGGCTGGCACTCCACACAATGGCCGCCCTACTTCTTCATCGGCGCGCTGTACTCCGGCTTCGCGGTCGTGCTGGTGCTGATCATCCCGCTGCGCCGCCTCTATCGCCTCGAGCGCATCATCACGGAGCGCCATCTCGATGTGATCGCCAAGCTGATGCTGGCAACGGGTCTGCTGCTCGCCTACTGCTATGTGATGGAGGCGATGGACCCGCTCTATACGGGTGAGCCCGCCAAAGTCACGGCCTTCCTCGCCAGCGCCTTCGGGCACTACGGCCCCACCTATTGGGCGCGCAACACGCTCAACATATTCATTCCACAGCTGCTGTGGCTGCCCGCGGTGCGACGCAACCGCATCGCACTGTGCGCGATCGCGATCGGCATCGTGAGCGGCATGTGGCTCGAGCGTTACAACTTCGTCGTGAGCGCGCTTGCGCAGGACTACCTGCCCTCGGAATGGCATTTCTACGGTGCGACCTTCTGGGACTGGGCGATCCTGCTCGGCTCCGCGGGCCTCGTGCTCACGGGCTTCTTGCTGTGCATCCGCGTGCTGCCCGTCATCTCGATGTTCGAGATTCGCGAGACGATTCATGCGCAGCGGAGCGCATCGCGCACGCAGGCGCCGGCAAACCCATGAGCCCGCGCAGTTCCAGCTACGGATTCATCGGAGAATTTCGCGCTCCCGAGCAGGTCGCGCACGCGGCTCGTGAGCTGCACGCCGCCGGCTTCAGGAACTGGGAGGTCTACGGCCCTGCTCCGATCGACGAGATCACGCATCTGGTGCCGACGCATCGCGGGCGCGCGGTCACGATCGCCATGGTGGTGGCCGCGCTCGTCGGGGCCTGCTTCGGTTACTTCATTCAGTACTGGGACGCGGTACTCAGCTATCCGCTCAACGTCGGCGGACGCCCGCTCAACGGCTGGCCGGGGTTCGTGCCCTCCGCCTGGGAGATCTGCGCGCTGTTCACCGTCTATGGCGGCTTCTTTGCGCTGCTCGCTGCCTGCCGCCTGCCGCGGCTCTATCACCCGATCTTTGCGGCGCCTCATTTCGAGCGCGCCTCGCAGGATCGCTTCTTCGTGTGCGTGCCGGCCTCAGAGCCGCTTTACGATCTCGAGCGCATCCGCTCGCTGTTCATGCAGTACGGCGCTCTGAGCACGGCGGAGCTCACCCAATGACGCGCCGCGTGCTGCCTGCGTTGCTGAGCGCCGCGGTGCTTGTGAGTGCCTGTGACAACATGGCGAACCAGCCGAAGCGCCTGCCCTACGAGGTGTACCACGACGAGCTGGCACCCCCTGCGCCGGCGCAGGAGCCTTCCGGCACCGTTGCGCGCAACTGGATGCCCGCGCCACCGCCGCCACCGGTAACGCGGGCTCTGCTCGAGCGCGGGCGGGAGCGCTTCGAGATCTACTGCGCAGTCTGTCATGGACCTGCGGGTTACGGTGACGGACAGATCGTGCAGCGCGGCTTTCCCGCACCGCCCTCCTATCACATCGAGCGGCTGCGCCAGGCGCCGATTCAACACTTCTACGACGTGATCACGAGCGGCTATGGCGTGATGTATCCCTATGCGGAGCGCGTCTCACCCGAGGATCGCTGGGCGATCGTCGCCTATATCCGGGCGCTCCAGGCGAGTCAGCACATGCCCGTGGCGCAGCTGAGCGGCGCACAGCGGAAGTTGCTGCCGTGAACGTGACGCGCGCCGTCGCCCATCTCTTGCGTCTCGGGCTCATCAGCGCGCTTGCAGGCGGCGGCGCGGCGCTGTGGGGCTATCTCAACGAGCCACATGCCTTCTTCGCCGCGTGGCTCGCGGGATTCTATTTCTGGCTGGCCATGCCGGTGGGCGCACTGGCGCTGCTCTTGATATGGGATCTCACCGGAGGCCGATGGGAACCCATCGCGCGGCTGCCACTCAGTGCCATGGCGGCGACGATGCCCGTGTTCATCGTGCTCTTCCTGCCCATCGCCGCCGGCATGTCGGAGCTGTACTCGTGGACGCGCCCGGCCGTCGCGCGCGGCTTGCGCAACGGCTGGTATCTCAATCCCACTTTCTTTTTCGTACGTGCTGCGCTCTACCTGCTCATCTGGAACGGCTTCGCAGCCTGGCGGGCGCGCTGGCGCGCGGGCGCAGGTGGCAGCGACGCACCGCGGCCGCAATGGGTGAGCGCGCTCGGCGTGATGCTCTGCGGTTACGCGCTGAGCTTCGCGGGCATCGACTGGATCATGTCGACCGAGCCGCGCTGGTTCTCATCCATCTATGGCATGATCGTCGCTGCGGGCCAATTCATCGCAGCGCTGTCGTTCGCACTCGTGCTGCTGGTGTTTGAGACTCCGCCCTCGCGACGCGGCGCTGCACGCTTTACGAGCCCTACCGCTGCCCTCGCGAGCATTCTGCTCGCGGTGGTCATCTTCTTCGCGTATGCGTCCTTCTGTCAGTGGCTCATCGTGTGGGAGGAGAATCTGCACTCCGAGATCCACTGGTTCATCGCGCGCTGGCGCTACCCCTGGGGCGCGGTGCTCTATGCGCTCGCCGCCGCGCAATTCCTCGTGCCCTTCGTCGTCCTCGTGTGGACACCCGCCAAGCGGCGTCCGCGTCTGGTGGGCGCAGTGTGCGTGCTGCTGCTGCTGGGCGCCGTGCTGCACGTTTGGTGGTTGCTGCTGCCGAGCCTGCCCGCGAGCGGATTCTCCTGGCTTGATCCCGCGGTGCTGATCGGCATCGGTGGAATCTGGCTGCTGGTTCTTGCAGCGGCGCTGCGTGTGCTCGGCCAGCAAGCGCGCGCGTCGGAAGATGCACGGCAGGGGCTCATTCATGGCTGAGCCCGTTGACGGCGTGCCCTCGCGACCCGAGATCGATTATGAGCGGCACGATCTCGCGCTGAGTCCGCTTGGATGGGTGGCGCTCGCACTCGTCGCACTGCTGGCTCTCGCGCCCTTCATCATCGCGGCCGGCTTCTTCTCATCGAGCACTCCTGACGTCGACCGCCGGCTCCGTATCGCTCCGCCGGGTCCGCGCCTGCAGATCAACCCGCGCCGGGATCTGCGCAAGTACCTCGCCGCTCAGCAACAGCTGCTCGACTCCTACGGCTGGGTGGATCGCGCACACGGCATCGCCCGCGAGCCCATCGGAGTGGCCATGCAGCGCGCGGTCACTGCAGGCTTCGCCGGCTTTCCCCCGGCGCCGCAGCGCGAGGCGCCCGAATGACTCGCAGAGTCCTCTGCCTCGGCTTGCTCGCCGCGCTCATCGGCGCCGCCGGAACCGCTCGCAGCCACTCGCTGTTGACGCCCTCGGTCACGAGCGACCTGAGCTTCCGTCAGCACCCGGGTGCGCTGCTGCCGCTGCAGGCGCCGTTTCGCGACAGCTCGGGTGCGCCCGTGCGGCTCGGTGATTTCTTCCACGGCGAGCCCGTCGTGCTGGTACTCGAATACCTGCGCTGTCGCAGCCTGTGTGGCTTGGTTCTGCAGGATGCCGCTGCGGCCCTCGCGCGCGTCGCATTGATCCCAGGAAAGGATTACGAGGTCATCGCCATCAGCATCGACCCACGCGACGGACCCGCCGACGCGCGCGCCGCACGTGCGATGTATCTGGCGCACCTGCCGGTCGTCCGGGCCGCAGGCTGGCACTTCCTCACCGGAAGCCCCGCCCCGATCCAGGCGGTCGCATCGGCCGTCGGCTTCCCCTTCCGCTACGATGCCGCGCTCGATCAGTATGCGCATGCGGCGGGGCTTACCGTAGCAACGCCGCAGGGCACGATCTCGCGCTACGTCCTCGGCCTCGGCTATCGCCCGCTCGACATGCGGCTCGCGCTCACCGAAGCCTCCCTGGGTCGCATCGCCTCTCCGGTGAGTGACCTGCTGCTGCTGTGCTACTGCTACGACCCCGAGACCGGCCGCTATGGCATTGCCATCAGCAACGTGACCCGCGCGCTGTGCGCGCTGACCTTGGTCGCGCTCGGCGTGATGCTCGTGCGTCTCAGGCGCGCGTCGCGGAGCTGACATGGATCAATGGGTGCCGTTCTGGCCGACGAATGCCGCGCTCTCGGCGAGCATCGTAGACACCATCAACATCGGTGAGTTCGCGCTGATCGGGCTGATTCTGCTGTTCGTCACCGGTATGACGCTCGTCTTCTGCGTGCGCTACCGCCGCGGCAGCCCGGCGCCGCGCCAGCCCCTCGGCAGCAGCAGCTGGCGGCTCGAGATCGCCTGGACCGCAGCGACGCTCGCCGCTTTCTTCGTGCTGTTCGTGTTCGGCGCCAATGCGTACCTGTTCCTTTACAGACCTCCGCCGCGTACCGATCTCGAGGTCTACATCGTCGGCAAGCAGTGGATGTGGAAGGTGCAGCATCCGGGCGGCCAGCGCGAGATCGATGCGCTGCACGTGCCGGTGGATCGGACCGTGCGCGTCGTGCTTGCCTCGGAGGACGTGATCCACAGCTTCTTCATACCCTCGTTCCGCCTCAAGCACGATGTGGTACCCGGGCAATTCGAGACCTTCTGGTTCCGGCCGACCCGCACCGGCGAGTACAAGCTCGAGTGCTCCGAGTTCTGCGGCGTGCAGCATGCGCACATGATCGGCACCGTCACGGTCATGTCGGCGGCCGACTACGCGCGCTGGCTGAGTGACCAGGGTGTCGCCGAGTCGCTGAGCCAGCAAGGAGCGGCGCTCTTTCGCAGCTACGGCTGCAGCGGCTGTCACGACCCGCACGCTACCGTGCATGCGCCGCTGCTCACGGGATTATATGGCCGCGTGGTCCAGCTGCAGGACGGGCGCGCCGTACGGGCAGACGAGCGCTACATCCGCGACTGCATCCTCACACCACTCAACCAGATCGTCGCGGGCTATCCGCCCGTGATGCCCTCCTTCGCCGGTCAGATGAGCGAGGAGGATCTGATCAGGATCGTCGCGTACATCAAGTCCCTCTCCGCGGGGTCGTCCTCATGAGCGCAACAGCCCTGGAGCTGCCCGCAAGTTATCTCACGGAGGAGAACACGATCGGCTCCTGGCTGCTGACGCGCGATCACAAGCGCATCGCCATGATGTTCTTCTGCTCGATCACGTTCTTCTTCTTCATCGGTGGCATCGCCGCGACGCTCATTCGGCTGCACCTGCTCAGCCCCGCCGGAGCGTTCCTGCAGCCCGAGACATACAACCGCCTGTTCACGATGCACGGCATCGTGATGGTGTGGTTCTTCCTCATCCCGTCGATACCGGCGACGCTCGGCAACTTTCTGCTGCCGCTCATGATCGGTGCGCGTGACCTTGCGTTTCCACGCCTCAATCTGTTCAGCTGGTATCTGTTCAATACCTCCGGATTACTGGCGGTCTATTTCCTGTTCGTGGGCGGGGTCGATACGGGCTGGACGTTCTACACGCCCTACTCGACTCTGTTTTCCAACGGCCACGTGATCGCGGCGGCAGTCGCCGTCTTCATCAACGGCTTCTCCACCATAGCGACCGCGCTCAACTTCGTGGTGACGACACACAAGCTGCGCGCGCCGGGCATGACCTGGTTTCGCCTGCCGCTGTTCGTGTGGGCGATCTACGCGACGAGCATCATCATGCTGCTCGCGACGCCCGTGCTGGCCATGACACTCGCGCTCATCGCGCTCGAGCGCCTCATGGGCATCGGCGTCTTCGACCCGCAGCTCGGCGGCGATCCGTTGCTGTTTCAGCACATGTTCTGGTTCTACTCGCATCCTGCCGTCTACATCATGGTGCTGCCGGCGATGGGCGTGGTGAGTGAGATCATCACGTGCTTTGCGCGCCGCCCCGTGTTCGGCTACCGCGGCATGTGCTACGCCCTGATCACCATCGCCGTGATCGGCTTCTTCGTCTGGGGCCATCACATGTTCACCAGCGGCATCTCGCTGCTCTCGGCGGTGGTGTTCTCGATGATGACGTTCATCGTCGCAGTGCCTTCCGCCATCAAAGTATTCAACTGGACGGTAACCCTGCACAACGCGCGCATTCAGTTCGATGCGCCGATGCTCTATGCGCTGGGCTTCATCGGCCTCTTCACGCTCGGCGGTCTTACCGGACTGGTGCTGGGAACGCTGTCCTCCGACGTGCACCTGCAGGACACCTACTTCGTGGTGGCCCATTTTCACTTCATCATGGTCGGCGGCACGGTAAGTGCCTACTTCGGCGGCCTGCACTACTGGTGGTCCAAGATCACCGGGCGGCACTACCCCGAGATCTGGGGCCGCTTCGCCGCGATCCTCATGTTCGTCGGCTTCAACCTGACGTTCCTGCCGCAGTTCATCCTCGGCTATCTCGGCATGCCCCGCCGCTACTACACCTATTCGACCGACCTCCAGACCTGGAATGTACTGTCCTCGGCCGGCGCCTCCATCCTGGCCGTGGCGTACCTCCTGCCGCTGTTCTATCTGACCTGGTCGCTCATCTGGGGTCGCAAGGCGGATGACAATCCGTGGCATGCGACCGGGCTCGAGTGGCTCACCGCATCCCCGCCGCCGGCCCACAACTTCCTGCGTACCCCGCGCGTGACCGAGGGACCCTACCGATATGACCCGCGCGACGGCAGCTACGTCTCGCAGGATGGCGTCTTCCATGCGTAGCGCTCAGACGGGTCCGCACCATGCCGCCGGTTGAACCGGGTGTTCAATATGCCGACCTCGAGCAGCAGTCGGAGACCGCGCAGCTCGGCATGTGGGTATTCATCGCGACCGAGGTCTTGTTCTTCGGTGCGCTGATCGCAACCTATGTGCTGTATCGTGCGAGCTATCCCGCGCAGTTCCGGATCGCGGGACACGACAGCCTCATCCTGCTCGGCAGCATCAACCAGGCAATCCTGGTCACGAGCAGCCTCACCATGGTGCTCGCCATCCGTGCCGCACGCCTCGCCGACCGGCGCGCTCTGGTGCGGCTGCTCCTCGCCACGGCGGCACTCGGCTTCGCCTTCATCGGCGTCAAGGGCTACGAGTACGCACGCGATGCGGCTTCGCACTCGGTGCCCGTCATCGACTTCGTGTTCAAGCACGGCTATCGCGCGCCTGCAGAGCTGTTCTGGACCTTCTACTTCATCGCCACCGGGATCCATGCCGTGCACCTCTCCATCGGCATCGTGCTGGTGCTGATACTGGCAGCCCGAGCGGCGCGCGGCGCCTTCACGCCGCTCTATCACGCGCCCCTGGAGGTCGTCGGACTCTACTGGAGCTTCGTCGACTGCGTCTGGTTCTTCCTCTTCGCCTGCATTTATCCCCTGGGACGGGCCGGCATATGAGCAGCCGCCGCCGCGAACCGCTCGGGCCGTATGTCATCGCATGGATCGTGCTGCTCGTACTGCTCGGCCTGAGCATAGTGGGCGCGTACCAGCCGCTCGGTGCCTGGCACGCACTCCTCAGCTTCGGCATCGCCGCGACGCAGACGGCGATCGTGTTCATCGTCTTCATGAAGCTGCGCGGCAGGCCTCACTTGAAATGGTTATTCGCGGCCGCCGGCTTTTTCTGGCTGCTGTTCTTGTTCAGCCTGAGCGCGATCGATTACGCGACGCGCAATGGCTTTCCCACGCACTGAGCGCTTCGCGCAGGAGATCCCCTCATGCCCCAAACCGAGACCGCCGGCACGGCCGCAGGACCCAAGAGCGCCACGGTGCTGGGCCCCGCTCCCATCGGGCACCGACGCTGGGCCATCGCCGAGGGCTACGTGCCTGAGTGGAGTCATGGCCCCGAGCCACAGATGCTCAGTCACGAGACGGTGTGCCTGCTCAACGCCGGAGCGAGCGATGCCCACGTAGTCATCACGGTGTATTTCGCAGATCGCGATCCCGTTGGGCCCTACCGGCTGACCGTTCCCGCGCGGCGCACGCGCCACGTGCGTTTCAATGATCTCGAGGATCCGCAGCCGATCCCGCGCGGCACCGACTACGCGAGCGTCATCGAGTCCGATGTGCCGATCGTCGCCCAGCACACGAGGCTCGACTCGCGCCAGAGCGAGAACGCGCTGATGACCACGATCGCCTTCGCGAGCGATTGAGGGTGGCCGCAGTGCGTGAGTCCAGCGCCGCGATCGAGCGTGTCACCGTGCACGCCTACACCGTGCCCACCGACAAGCCGGAATCGGACGGCACGCTCGAATGGAGCTCGACGACGCTCGTTCTCGTGCAGCTCGAGGCAGCCGGCGGGCGCGGGCTGGGCTTCACCTACGCCGACACCGCCACGGCGCGCTTGATTCACGACCGACTCGCCAATCTGCTGCTGCGGCAGGATGCACTGGCGATCAACGCGCGCTGGGACGACATGGCGCGCTCCGTGCGCAATCTGGGGTTTCCCGGAATCTGCGCGATGGCGATCTCCGCGATCGACAACGCACTCTGGGACCTGAAGGCGCGGCTGCTGGGACTGCCGCTCGTCGCACTGCTCGGGCAAGCACGCTCCGGCGTTCCTGCGTACGGCAGCGGCGGCTTCACGTCCTACAGTGTGAGAGAGCTGCAGCAACAGCTCTCCGGCTGGGCGGACGCCGGTCTGCGGTACGTGAAGATGAAGATCGGCCGCGAGCCGGACCGTGATGTTGAACGCGCGCGCGCGGCGCGGAGCGCGATTGGCCAGGGGGTGGAGCTCTTCGTCGATGCCAACGGGGCCTATTCACGCAAGCTCGCGCTGCATCAGGCGCAGGCTCTGGCCGAGCTCGGCGTGAGCTGGTTCGAGGAGCCGGTCTCCAGCGACGATCTCGAGGGACTGCGTTTACTGAGGAATCGCGCTCCCGCCGGAATGGATATCAGCGCCGGCGAGTATGGCTACGACAGCCGCTATTTCCGGCGCATGTGTGCGGCTGGCGCAATCGACGTGCTGCAGGCCGATGCGACGCGCTGTGGCGGCATGACGGGTTTTCTGCGCGCCGCGGCGCTCGCCGATGCCTTTCAGCTCCCTCTCTCGAGTCATTGCGCGCCCGCGATGCATGCGCACGTATGCTGCGCCGCGCCGCGCATGCGTCACCTCGAGTACTTCCACGACCACGTCCGCATCGAGCGCATGCTCTTCGACGGTGCGCTCGAGCCGACGGGCGGCGATATCAGACCCGATCTTGGGCGGGCGGGCTTCGGTCTCGAGCTGAAGGAGCGGGACGCGCGGCCCTTCGAGGTGTGACGCTGCGCAGCACGTCGGAAGAACGCGAGAGCAGGCGCTGGCCATCAAGCGGCGAGATCGCACGCACCGCACAGCCGTCTCAACGCGCGACCGTACCCGCACCCGGCGCCGCGAGCGCCATCGCCATGTCATCGGCAATGCGTCCGAGGATGACGCTCATGGCACGCACTTGATCGCCATAGTCACCGGGGTTCGCGCTTTCCGTCAGGTGCACGCGCCGGCTCAGACTCGGAGCATCGGCACCGGCAGGCACCAGCGCCCAGGCACCGTCGAACACGACCGTGCCCGAGGGTTCGCAGGCGAACTGGAGAATGTCCACGACGATCATCCCTGTCTTGGGCGGCACGGGCTCCTTCGGCAGGATGACGCTGCCGGGCGGCCGCCGCGCGGCGAGGTCCTGTGTGAGCACCCGCTGTGTCATTTCGGCGAAGGGCGCTGCCCAGCGATTGCGGTCGCTGATCTCGAGCTCGTTGGGCCCGCTCTGGCGGACGATCTCCTGACGATCGAGGGCAGGCGGAATGTGCACGGCGGACACCTGCACCGGCGTGACCGGCGCTGCCCCGCCAGCTGCCTCGGACGCCGTGAGCGGCGCGAGAGTGAAGAACTTCGCAGGCGGGCTCGAGGCGCAGCTCGCCAGTAGCAGCAACGGCACCAGAGCGAGCACCCGCGCGGCAGACCTCATTTCAGCTTCCCTGGCGTCCCCGGAGGAAGCTCTCCGGATGTTGATCAATATAATCCGCGAGCGTGCGAATGGCTCGTGCCGCCTCGGTGAGCTCGTGCAAGGCTTGTTGCACGTTGCCGTCGGGTGAGGCCGCAGCCCCGCCCATGGCGCTCTTGGCCGCCGCCGCCGTCGCATCGATATCGCCGGCCGTCTTGCGCAGGCTGTCGACCGTGCCATGAATGCTCGCGATCGTGGGTGCGATCTGCGGACCCGCATCGTGCACCGTGTGCTGCAGCTCGCGCAGCGTGCGATCCAGTTGCTTGATGCTGTCTTCGAGCTGTGGCGAGGAGCTGAGCGCCTTGAGACGTGCGGTGATCTCGCGCACGTTGTCGCCGATTTCCTTGACCGGTAGCTGGCCGAGCTTGCGCGTCAAGTCTTGCAGACCCCCGCCCTCGGCCGTCGGAATCTCCGGGTAGTCGGCTCCCCTCGTGAGCTGCGCCATCCCCGCATCGGGTATCACCTCGAGCATCACCTCCGGGCTGCCGATCAGTGGAGGTGTCTGCATCAGTCGCGCGCGCAGGCCGTGCTGCACGAGCGTGTCGAGCGTCTGGTTCATGACGGCCACCCAGTCGTGCGAGCCCGTCAGCTCGCGGATATGGAAGCGTGTCGGATCGAGGCTCACAACCACCGGGGTGGAGATCTGGCCGGTGCGCGCATCCACGCTCAGCGTGACGCTGCTCACTTCACCGACCGTGAAGCCGCGTAGCGTGACGGTTGATCCCACCTGCATGCCACCGACCGCGCCCTGAAAGCGCACCAGATACGGCACCTTCACCGCGAAGGTCTCCGGAGGCTCGCCGGCCGTGCCGCGGAAGTGGCGCGCAGGAGCGCCCGGCCCGGCGATCATGACGATCGTGGGACCGGCCACAATCGACTTAAGGGATGCCGGATCGGAGAAGCTCGGTTGCGCGCCTTGCAGGTAGAAGCGTGTGCCGGTCGTCAGCAGCTTCTGCATATCAGCGTTGAGATCGAGGTGCGCGCGAATGTGAACGCCATCGTCCTCGAGCGCCACGCTGCTGACGGTACCGACATTGAGTCCCCGATACATGACCTTGGTGCCGTTCGCGCTCATGCCCGCCGCATCCTCGAAGACCACCGTCACATCGATGCCACGATGGCTCAACGAGCGCAGCAGCAGCCAGATGACGATCCCGAGCGCGGCGATCGGCACCGCCCAGATCCAGCCAGGTGCACGGCTCTTGCGCATCTCGGCAAGCGTGCGTCGTGGCTCGGCTGCGGTGGTCTCAGCCATGCGGCCCCAACGCGGCATCCCACATCAGGCGTGGGTCGAACAGGCGTGATGCGATCATGGTCAGCACGACCACGAGGATGAATGCGGTCGCACCGGTATCGGCGCGCGCGCTCGCGAGCGCACCGAACTGCAGTAGCGGCACGAACACCGAGATCGTGAATACATCGACGTTCGACCAGCGCCCGACCTCGTCGATCAGCCGATAGAGCCTGGTTTTGAGCACTAGCCTGTGCTGCGACCGGCGGCGCACCGAGAGCAGAAACCAGCCCAGCCCGCCGAGCTTCAGCAGTGGAATGGCAATGCTCGTGCAGAAGATCAGGATGCCGAGCGGCCACAGCCCGGCGCGATACAACTCCATGATGCCGTCGACGATGCGATGGGGCACGAGCTGGCCGAGCTGCGTGTCGCTGCTCATTGGATAGATATTCGCCGGGAGGTACAGCGCGAATCCCGCGATGATCAGCGCCAGAGTGATGCTCGTCGCGTACCGTCGGCGCACGCTGACTCGGGCGCCGCAACGCGGGCAACCCTCATCTTGCGCTTCCGCCGGCACTACGAGATCGCAGGTCGTGCAGGAGATGACGTGCGTGCTGGACTGCCCGGAGGGGAGCGGCTGCTCCGGGGCAATGGCCCGCCACACGGTCCGTCGATCGAGTGTGGCGCGCGATAGCATCGACAGCAGCGCCGCGGCGATCAGGCAGCGGCCCCCCCAGTCAATGGTCACGGAGAGATTGGCGGAGACGCGGCTGTACCCCACTGCGCAGCCGATCAGAAACACGTCGGGCATCGACCACACATCGAGATGTATCGTCCAGCGGAAGGCGCGGCCCAACCAACTCGGGCGGCGGTTCAGACGCACAGAGGCGAGCACCACTGCGAGCATCGTGAAGCGCACGAACGGCAGTGTGATCGCAAATACCGTCACCATCAGCGCGACGATCACCCACTGGGCGTTCCACAGCGCGAGCACACCGGAGCTGATATAGGACTGGCGCGACATGCCGAGCGCGGACACGCTCATCAGCGGCAACAGATTGGCGGGAAAGAGCAGCAGCACCGTGGCGAGCGCACACGCCAGCGCGGCAGTAATGCTGCGTCCGCTCGTGCGCTCGAGCCAGTGATCGCAGGTGGGGCACACGGCGGCGCCTCCGCCCTGCAGCGACGGCAGATCCTGCACGGTTCCGCAATGAGAGCAAGCGATCGTCACTTGGGTTTGCGGGCGACCGCATGGTCGGCCCAGTAGACGCTCGAGGCGGTCGTACTGGCTACAACGGGAATCTGCCCAGTCACGTTCCCTGCCAGGAGAGCTGCGCGCGGGCTGCAGCGTAGGGGCGGCCGTGTGCGGGAACGCGAGTTCCCGGGGCTCGCTCAGCCGGTCGAGCGCTCCGGCCGCTTCCAGAGATTGATGAGCGCCTCGCGCTCGTGCTCCTGGCGGATGACGCTCGCCCGCACGCCGAGCAGGTCGCGTCGCGCGACCAATCCCGTGAGTGTCCCGTCACTGCGCCGAAGGATGGGCACACGGCCCACATCGGCCGCCGCCATGCGGTCGGCGAGTGATCCGACCAGCTCGTCCTCGTAGCCGACGAGCAGCTCCTGATCCGTGAGCACCTCGCCGAGCGATTCCGCGGCGGGCCAGCCTTCCATGGTCCAGCGCAGCACGTCGGCGCGCGTGACCATGCCGATCAGGCGCTTGGCCCCATCGACCACCGGATAGCTCTTGTGACGATGAGGTGCGCCCGGAGCCGTAAAGAAGGCGACGATTTCCCCGATGGGCGTGGCTGCCGCGAGGCTGTCCACCGGCCGCGCCATGATCTCTGCCACGCGAATCGTCTCGAAGGGATCGACGATGTATTCGCGCATGACATGATGACCGCGTCGCGCGACCTTCTCGGTGAGGATCGAACGGCGCATGAGCAATACGGTCGTGGCGTGTGCCGCCGTGCACGCAATCGCGAGCGGCAGCAGCGCGCCGAGATTGTGCGTGAGCTCCAGCGCGAACACGATCGCGGTGATCGGTGAGCGCATGGTCCCGCCCATCATTGCAGCCATGCCGAGCAACGCCCAGCAGCCCACGGCGCCGATCGGCACGGCACCGCCGAAGAGCGTGCCGAGAGCGCCGCCCACGATGAGCAGCGGCGCCAGCACGCCGCCCGAGGTGCCCGATCCAAGAGCCACGGACCAGATGATGGCCTTGACGAGAATCAGCCGCAGCGTGGCGGACGTGCTCACGTCCGCATGCAGAAACGCCGCGATGTTGTCGTAGCCGACGCCGAGCGCATGCGGATCGATCAGGCCTCCAAGCCCGACGACGGCGCCGCCGATCATCGGCCACCACATCCAGTGCACGGGCAGGCGGCTAAAAAGATCCTCGCTCGCGTACACCATGAGGGTGAGTAGCCCCGAGGCGAGACCGCAGAGGATGCCCAGGCCGACGGCGAGCAGCAGCCCGAGTGCCGGCAGATCCGCGCTGGCTGCCATGGGAAACAGCGCTCCCGAGCCCATGAGCCATGGCCGCCACATCGCGGCGACGATCGCGGCCACCGCGACGGGAACGAAGCTGCGCGGCTTCCATTCGAAGAGCAGCAGCTCCACCGCGAACAGCATGGCAGCCACGGGAGTACCGAACGTCGCGGTCATGCCCGCGGCCGCGCCGGCCACCAGCAGCGTCTTGCGCTCGGCATTCGACAGATGGAAGAACTGCGCGAACAGCGAGCCGAAGGCGCCGCCCGTCATGATGATCGGACCCTCGGCGCCGAACGGACCGCCGGTGCCGATGGAGATTGCCGAGGACAGCGGCTTGAGCAATGCCACTTTCGGGCCGATGCGGCTGCGGCCGATGAGGATCGCCTCGATCGCCTCCGGAATGCCGTGGCCGCGGATCTTCTCCGATCCGTAGCGAGCCATGAGGCCAATGATGAGCCCGCCGATCACCGGCACGAACACGGCGGCGGCACCGAGCCGATCGAAGCCGATCGCGGCCGGCGCCGCGCTCACGCGCCCGAAGTAGGCGAGATTCGTGGCGAGGTAGATCAGATGCAGCAGAATCCACGCGGCGAGCGCGCCCGCACTGCCGACGATCGACGCCATGAGCGACAGCAGCACCAGGCGGCGGTCGGTGCTGAAGTCGCGCAGGCGGTCGATCACCACCGCGTGTGCGCGCTCGCGCGCCGGAGCAAATTGCGCCGGAAAATCACCGCGGGGACTGTGCTGCATGGGCGCCTTTATATCGTAAGATGGCTGTATATCGTAAGACGATATTTCACAAATTCCGGCACGCTCCCGTGAGGGCGGCGCGCCCGGTCGCGAGCCGCACGATGGCAGCAAAGCACCGGCTGACACAGGCAGATTACGAGCGGCTGGCGGAGTTCCGCTATCGCCTGCGCCGCTTTCTCGTGTTCAGCGCGCGCGCCGCTGCGCAGGCGGGACTCACGGCGCAACAGCACCAGGCGCTGCTCGCGATCAAGGGCGGCGCACGCCGCGGTCGCATCACGATGGGCACGCTGGCGCAGCGGCTCGGGATCCGCCATCACAGCGCGGTGGGTCTGGTGGATCGCCTGGCGAGCAAGCACCTGGTGGCGCGCAGGAGCGGCAGCGATCGCCGCGAGGTGCTGCTGGTGTTCACGCCGAAAGCGGAGGCGTTGCTTGCGCGCCTCTCCGCCGCGCATCGGGACGAGCTGCGGCGACTGACACCGGTCTTGCGGCTGCTGATCGCTCACTTCGGTGGGCCGTTCCGAGGCACATGATCGACACAGAGCTCTGGGCCGCGCTCGCGGCACGTGGATTGCTGCAAGACGTGTGCTATGGCCAAGAATGTCAGCGACTTTTTGTTAGCGCGCCTGCACGAGTCCGGGGTGCGTCGTATCTATGGCTATCCCGGTGATGGCATCGGCGGCATCATCGGCGCGCTGAGCCGCGTGACCGACAAGTGCGACTTCATCCAAGTGCGGCACGAGGAGATGGCCGCATTCATGGCGTGCGCGCACGCGAAGTTCACGGGCGAGCTCGGCGTGTGCCTCGCAACTTCCGGCCCGGGAGCGATCCATCTGCTGAACGGCCTCTACGATGCGCGACTCGACCACCAGCCGGTGCTGGCGATCGTCGGCCAGCAGGCGCGTTCCGCGCTCGGCGGGCACTATCAGCAAGAGGTGAACCTCGCCAATCTGTTCGCCGACGTGAGCGCCTATGTGCAGATGATCACCGTGCCCATGCAGCTGCGGCATGTCATCGATCGCGCGGTGCGCATAGCACAGGCCGAGCGCAAGCCCACCTGCATCATCGTACCCAACGACGTGCAGGAGATGCCGGCCGAGGAGCCCGCGCGCGAGCACGGCACGGTGCATTCAGGCAGCGGCTACGAGGCCCCGCGCGTCGTGCCGCGCGCGGATGAGCTCGAGCGCGCCGCACGCATTCTCAATCAGGGCGAGCGCGTGGCGATGCTGGTCGGAGCCGGCGCGCTGCACGCAGGCGACGAGGTGGTGCAGGTTGCCGAGCGGCTGAACGCCGGAGTAGCCAAGGCACTCCTGGGCAAGGCCGCGGTCCCCGACACGCTGCCGTTCGTCACCGGTTCCATCGGGCTGCTCGGCACGAAGCCGAGCTATCGGATGATGACCGAGTGCGACACCTTGTTCATGATCGGGTCGGGATTTCCGTACTCCGAATTCCTGCCCAAAGAAGGCGAGGCACGCGGCGTCCAGATCGACATCGACCCGGGCATGCTCTCGCTGCGCTATCCGATGGAAGTGCCCCTGGTCGGTGATACCGCGGCGACCTTGCGCCTGCTGCTGCCGCTTCTCAAACAGAAGCCCCGCGGCGCGTGGCGCGAGAAGATCGAGCGCGAGGTCTCCGCATGGTGGGACACGGTCGAAAAGCGCGCGATGGTGGATGCGAATCCCATCAATCCGCAGCGCGCCTTCTGGGAGCTCTCGGAACGTCTTCCAGAAGGGGCGATCTTGGCGGGAGACTCGGGATCGGGCACCAACTGGTACGCGCACGACGTACGCCTGCGCAAGGGAATGCTCGGCTCGCTCTCGGGTGGGCTCGCCACCATGGGGGCCGGCGTGCCCTACGCGATCGCGGCCAAGTTCGCTTATCCCGACCGGCCCGTCATCGCCATGGTGGGCGATGGGGCCATGCAGATGAACGGCATGGCCGAGCTCATCACGATCGCGAAATACTGGCAGCGCTGGAAGAACCCGCGGCTCATCGTCATGGTGCTGAACAATCGCGATCTCAATCAGGTCACCTGGGAGGAGCGGGTGCTGGCGGGAGATCCCAAGTTCGAGGGCTCGCAGAGCCTGCCGGACATCCGCTACTCCGCGTTCGCACAGCTGATCGGCCTCAACGGCATTTTCGTCGACAAGCCCGAGCAGCTCGCGGGCGCGTGGGATGCGGCGCTGAGCGCCAGCAAGCCGACGGTGCTCGAAGTGATGGCGGACCCCAACGTGCCGCCGCTGCCTCCGCATGTGACCTTGAAGCAGGCGCGCGCCTACACCACCGCGCTGCTCAAGGGAGATCCGGACGCGTCCGAGATCGTACGTGCGACACTGAAATCGATGTTCGCCTGAGC
>DATJVD010000003.1:0-2600 GCA_035501955.1 Steroidobacteraceae bacterium | reverse complement strand
CGCTGCCGAGACCTGCTCGGTAGTGGCCACCCGCGCCGAAGAGGTCGCGCTACTGCACTTCACGAGCGGAACGACCGGCAAGCCCAAGGGCGTGACGCTCACGCACGCCGCGGTGGTTGCGCACCACGCGACCAGCAAGCTCGTGCTCGACCTGCATCCGCAGGAGATCTACTGGTGCACGGCCGACCCGGGGTGGGTCACCGGAATCGCCTACGGGGTTATCGGTCCGCTGACTCGGGCTGCCGCCATGATCGTGGACTCCGAGGAGTTCGACCCGCAGCGCTGGTATCGGATCCTGGCGGAGGAGCGCGTCAATGTCTGGTACACCGCTCCGACCGCCATCCGCATGCTGATGAAGGCGGGCACGGCCCTCACGCGTGCGCATTCTTATTCCGACCTGCGCCTCATGCTGAGTGTCGGTGAGCCGCTCAACGGCGAGGCGGTGCTGTGGGGCGTTGAGGCCTTCGGTATGCCTTTCCACGACACTTGGTGGCAGACCGAGAGCGGCGCCATCATGATCGCCAACTTCATTGCTTGCGATGTCCTGCCCGGGTCCATGGGGCGGGTCATACCTGGCATCGAAGCGCGCCTGGTCCGCCGCCGTGCCGATGGCACGCTCGAATTCATCGAGTCGCCGGAGGATGTCGGAGAGATTGCCCTGCGGCCCGGCTGGCCATCGATGTTCAGCAGCTACCTGGGTGAGGGGGGGCGCTACCGGGCCGCCTTCATCGACGGCTGGTATTTAGCCGGCGATCTCGCGCGCCGCGACCGTGAGGGATATTTCTGGTTCATTGGGCGCGCAGATGATGTGATCAAGTCCGCCGGCCATCTCATCAGCCCCTTCGAGATCGAAAGCTGCCTCATGAGCCACGCGGCCGTCGCGCAGGCCGGCGTCATCGGCATTCCTGATCCGATCGCCGGACAGGCCGTCAAGGCTTTCATAGAACTCAAGGATGGCCTCGAGCAGAGCGAGGAGCTGCGCCGGAGTCTCCTCGCGCACGCGCGGCGGCTGCTCGGTGCGGTGGTGGCGCCGCGCGAGATAGCGTTTTCCGCGGCCCTGCCACGCACCCGCAGTGGCAAGATCATGCGCCGGCTGCTGCGCGCGCGCGAGCTGGGACTGCCGGAAGGTGATCTTTCGACGCTCGAGGCGGGCATGTGAGCCCGGCGGAGCCAGCTCCCGTCACGCGCGAGCGGGGACTCGCTCGGCTGCGCGAGATGCTGCGGATCCGCTGCTTCGAGGACCGCTGCGTGCAGCTTTACGGCGAGCTCAAGATCCGCGGGTTCCTTCATCTGTGTAACGGCGAGGAGGCGGTCGCGGTTGGAACGATGCAGGCAATCGAGCCGGAGGACGCCATCGTCTCCACGTACCGCGAGCACGGACACGCCATTGCTCACGGCCTCGACATGCAGGCCCTCATGGCTGAGATGTACGGCAAGCAGAGCGGCACGAGCCGCGGGCGCGGCGGGTCGATGCACATCTTCGACAGCCGCAAGCGCTTCTACGGCGGCAATGCCATCGTCGGCGGCGGCCTGCCGCTCGCGCTGGGGTTTGCGCTCGCGCAGAAGTTGCAGCGCAAGAGCGCGATCACGGCGTGCCTGTTTGGCGATGGCGCGGTGGCCGAAGGCGAGTTCCACGAGTGCCTGAATCTCGCGGCGCTGTGGCGCCTGCCGCTGTTGTTCCTGTGCGAGAACAACCTGTACGCGATGGGCACCGCGATCGAGCGGGCCGAGGCGCAGACCGATGTGGCGGGCAAGGCGCGCGTCTATGGAATGCCGGCTGAAGTCATCGACGGCATGGACGTGTTCGCCGTAGAGGACGCAACGTGCGCTGCGGCGGCGCGGGTGCGCGCGGGAGCGGGCCCCGTGCTGCTCGAGCTGCGCACCTACCGCTTCCGCGGTCACTCCATGTTCGACGCTCAGCTATATCGGGATAAGGCCGAGATCGAGGTTTGGCAGAAGAAGGGACCGCTGATCACCTTGACGACCCGGCTCAAGGCCCTCGGTCTCATGAGCGAGGACGACTACCAGCGGCTCGAGCGCGAGGCGCGCGCCGAAGTCGAGACGGCGGTCGATTTCGCCGAACGCGCCGAATTCGAGCCGCTGGCACAGCTTGAGCGCTTCGTGTACGCGGAGCAGGCGCCGTGAGCAAGCAAATCGTAGCGGCTCGGCCGGACGTGGCCGTGGAGGCCGGCCCCGGTACGGGCGTCGCACCGGCGCGCATGACGTACCGCGAGGCGGCGCGCGAGGGGCTGCGCGCGGCGCTACTGGCAGATCCTCGGGTGTTTCTGATGGGCGAGGACATCGGCCGCTACGGCGGCTGCTACGCTGTCACCAAGGGGCTGCTGCAGGAATTTGGCCCGGAACGCGTACGCGACACGCCGCTCTCCGAATCGGCATTCGTCGGCGCGGGCATTGGAGCGGCCGTCGGGGGTCTGCGCCCGATCGTAGAGATCATGACAGTGAACTTCAGCCTGCTGGCACTCGATCAGATCCTCAACAACGCCGCCACGCTCTGCCACATGTCCGGCGGCCAGGTCAACGTGCCGCTCGTCATCCGCATGGCGACCGGCGCCGGACGACAGCTCGCGGCCCAGCACTCA
>DATJVD010000002.1:0-190668 GCA_035501955.1 Steroidobacteraceae bacterium | reverse complement strand
ATCCGCAGGGTCGCAAACTAACCGATTGGCGTCCCGTTGGATTCCGGGTCACACCTCCGACTACCCCTTCTCCCCCACGTGCAACTCCGCGACTTTGAAGGGCACTCCACACCCTCCAATCCCGCAGTAGCCGTCGGGATTCTTCGCCAGATATTGCTGGTGATAATCCTCGGCATAGTAGAACTGAGGCGCAGCGCGGATCTCGGTGGTGATCCTGCCGAATCGAGCCGCCTCGAGCTGCTGCTGGAAGAGCTGCCGCGATTCCTCCGCGGCTCTGCGCTGCTCGTCATCGAACACATAGATCGCCGAGCGGTACTGCGTGCCTACGTCGTTGCCCTGGCGCATGCCCTGCGTCGGGTCGTGGTGCTCCCAGAACCTCTTCAGCAGCTGTCCGTAGGAGACCTTCGTCGGATCGTAGATCACGCGCACGACCTCGGCATGGCCGGTCTGCCCCGTGCACACTTCCTCGTATGTCGGATTCGGCGTGAAGCCGCCCGCGTAGCCAACGGCAGTCGAATAGACCCCGGGCAGCTCCCAGAAGTCCTGCTCCGCTCCCCAGAAGCAGCCGAGTGCGAACAGCGCCTCCTTGAGCCCCGCGGGAAACGGCGGAACGATGCGGTGGCCGTTCACGAAGTGCGTCTCCGGTACCTTGAGCGGAGACGGGCGGCCCGGCAGCGCGGTGGCTGCGGATGGCATTTCGGACTTGTTGCGGAAGAGGCCCATGGTCGAGCTCCGGCGTTGATCGGTGTTGCCGAGAGTGTGGGGATGCCGCCCGGGCAAGACAAGCCGTGATCGAGCGGCCCCGAGGCCGGTCACGTAACATCGGTCCCCTCCCGTTTACCGCGGTGACAGCTGCACCTGATCGCCATGATCCAGGCCATCACGTCCGTCACGCTCGCCGTGAGCGACCTCGATTCGAGTCTGCGGTTGTTCCGCGACCGGCTGGGACTTGCGGTGGTCATCGACGCACACGCATCGGTCGGACTGCTCGCCGCCTGGCGCTACCCGGTGCACGAGTCGGTGCGCCTCGTGGAGCTTGCGGCCCCCGACGGTGTTCTCGGCCGCATCCGCTTGGCCGTGTTCGAGGACGCTGAGGGAATCCCCCAGGCCCCCACGCGACTCGGCGGAGGAGCAAGCCACGGCGCAGCAGCTCAGGTCGCGGGAGCGATCGCGCTCATCTCTCGAGTGGACGGGGAGGACGCTTTCATCCTCTGTGAGCCCGACGGCCTGCCACAGCTCGTTGCGAGCACGACGAAGAACGGGCCGGTCGCGGTACCCGGCACAGCGCCGCACGACGCCGGAGCTCCTTGCCATTCAGTGTGGGTGCTCGCTGGGCCGTCAGCCATCGCCGAGCGATTCTACGGGGAGGCGCTCGGCTTCAGCGCAGCAGGCTCGCGACCGTCGTTGCCGGAGCACGTTGACAGCGCGATCCGCTCGATCCTGGAAGTTCCGTCGGCAGGCCCGCTGCAGGCCACCGCGTATCACACGGGCGGCGAGCGTCGCGATGCTATCGTGCTCGTCCGCTCGTCGACTGATCCTGACCCTCCCCCTGCGCGGCCGCGACGCGTTGGGGAGCCGGGAATCAATCTCGTCAGCTGCGAGTGCGCCAACCTGGATGAGCTGACCAAGCGCCTGAGCGCACTGGCTCTCGAGCCGCTTGCACTACCGACACACGTGGCACTGCCGGATGGCCGGCCCGGCAAGGTGATGGTCGTCCGCGGACCGAGTGAGGAGCTGTTCGAGTTCATCGAGCCCGGGGACTGAGTCATCAGTGCGGCCGTCCTTGACGCGGGCGCGGTTCTGTTCTATCTGCTTCTCGCACGGCGCACCGTGAAACTCTATGGACATCGCTGCCCTCGCGCTGGTGATTCTGGCGGCCGCCTCCGCCGCGAACTCGTTGGGCTCCTCGCAGGAGCAGCCCATGAGCGCAACCGTCATCGGCTCGCAGAACGAGCTGCTGTCGAGCGGTGCCACGGCATTGTCGGAAGGCCGTACGGATCTCGGCATCCAGCTCACCCTCGAGGGCCTGAAGCTGCCCAGCTCGGCGCACGATCTGGCGGCGGGACATGCCAACGCGTGTGCCGGTTATGTGGTGGTGCGTCTCTACGCAGAGGCGCTCACTCACTGCAACACGGCCATTGACCTCGATCCGGCCAACTGGCGCGCTTACAACAATCGTGCCGCGGTCTACTCCGCGCTGGGACTGTACGAGCAGGCGCTCGCCGATGTGGAGGCGGGACTCAAGCTATCACCGAGCTCGGCGACACTTCACAAGAGCCTCAGCATCATCCGTGAGAACCAGAATGTGACGCGACGCCGCAACCGCCGGCGCGCGGCTTGAGGCGGCCTGAGGCGGTCTGTCGGCGGACACGGTAAGCTTGCGGCCCATGGGAATCGCTCAAGCACATAACCTGCGCACGCCGCCCGTCGAGAAGCTGCGCCCCTACGGGGTGCGCGTCAGCCTTCCAACGGGAGACCCTTTCCGCAAGCTGCTCGGTCCGGAGTGGCATCGCCTTCACTGGTTCGCGACGCCTCAGGAGCGCGACGCGGCGCTCGCGGAGATGAGCCGGCGCCACGAGTACTCGCGCTCCGGGGACCGCCCCTCGCTGCTGTTCGAGAAAGTCGAGAAGCTTGCCGAGAGCCGCGGCCTCTAGGCCGATCGGCTGCGCGTCTGCCCTTCAGAAAGTGTGGCCGAGCAGCAGGTAGAACGCCTCCTTGCCGGTGTAGTCGTAGCCGTACGCGAGGTACAACGGTCCGAGCAGAGTGTCGAGGCCGACGAACACGCTCGCGTCCTTGCGCGCCGATCCCCAGCTGATGTCGCTGCGGTCCTGCCAGACGTTGCCCGCCTCGAGCGACACGCCGAGATAAGTCGGGAAGTCGAAGAAGCCCTCGCCCCCGCGGCCAATCTTGCGGTAGAAGATCGCACGCGCGATCCCGTAGTTGGGTCCGGCGAGTGACTGGGCGGGCAGCCCCGACAGATTCAGGAATCCGCCGAGCGTGTACTGGGTGTGAACGTCAAGCGGCGCGGTCTGATTCAATGTCGTGCCATAGGTTGCCCACAGAACACCGGTTTCGCGCCCGAAGGAGCGCGCGAGGATCCAGTTGAAGGTGAGCTGATTGAAGGGACTCTCCACCACCTCGTTGATGCGGCTCTTCTCGCTGTTCCACTGCACGGTCGCGAGCGCCCCATCCCGCGGAAAGCCGACGTCATCAAGCTGGTCGTACGTCACGCGCACGAAGTAGCCGTAATCGGTGAACTGCGTCTCGGGCTCGTTGGGGTCGCCCACCCGCACGCGCGAAGTGCCGTGGTCGTGCAGCAGGCCGAAGCGCAGCTCGGCCCAGTTGCTGAACTGGCGCCCGAAATCGAGTCCGTATTCCCAGGTGCGCACGCGGTACTCAGCGATCTCACGCCCCTGACTGTCGATGAGCGGGACGTTGTTTGCGATGAACTGGCCGTGTGGCAGGACGAAGTAGGTCCAGGCATTGCTCAGCGGCAGGAAGAATTCGGTATAGACGTGTGGAGCGACACCTGCCTGCAGATCCCACACCCATTCGCCCCCGGTGCGAGTCATGTCGCTCATCACGATGCGCGCCGCGGCGTTGTACACCGCGTTGCCCTGGAAGTCGTCCTCGAGATCGAGCCCGAAGCGCACGTAGTTCGGGCCCCAGGACTTGCGGCGCGCCGTCAGATCGAGCCCGTACTCGTCATCGCTCGGCACCACGCGATAATCGAGCACTGCCAGATTGCCACGGCCGTAGAGATCGATGACCCGACGCCGGGTCATATCGGCATCGAGCGGCTTGCCGATCAGATCATCGAAGAGCGAGTGCAGCGGCACTGAGTATTGCTGCGAGTCCGGAGCGACGCGTACGAACGCCACCGCCGGCGGGTTGCTCCGCACGGCATCGCGACGCGCGGCGTAGCTCGCATAAGCATCGGGGCTCACCGCAAGCGCCCGCAGGCGCGATTCGAGGGCGCGCGCCGCGAGCTCGCCCGCGCCGATCGCACGCTGCACGATGCCGAAATCGAAGGATGAAGCCTCGCCCAGCTGCGGACTCACGAGGACGTCGCGCTGCGAGAGCGTGGACAGCTGGCGTTGCGAGTCGCGGCGGATGAGGATCGCGAGCATCTGATTGGAGATGGAGGTCGCGGTACCGAGCCGCTCGCGGGTGTAGAGCGCCGCCCCCACATCGACGACGATCAGTACGTCGACGTTCATCTCGCGTGCGACGTCGATCGGCAAATTCTCGGCGATGCCCCCATCGACCAGCAGCCGTCCATCGCGCTCGACCGGCGCGAAGACACCGGGGGCCGATATGCTCGCGCGCATCGCGGTGGTGAGATCTCCGGCGCGCATCACCACAGGCTCACCCGTAGTGAGATCGGTCGCGACGGCCCGGAAAGGCGTCGGCAGGTCCTGAAACTCCTGCACGCGCGCCACGGGGAGGGTCAGTTGGCGCAGCGTCAGCGTGAGGCTCTGTCCCTCGATGAGGCCCTGCGGTAACTGCAGCTTGCCGCCGCGGATGCCGAGCGGGAAGTGCACCAGGAAGCTGAAGTCCTCCTGCTTGCGGCGAAAGCTCAGCTCGTTGCGCGGCGGCCGATCGCGAAAAGCGTTCTGCCAGTTCACGGAGCTCACGACCGCCTCGATCTCGCGCGCCGTCAGACCGCTCGCATAAAGACCGCCCACGACCGCGCCCATGCTCGTGCCGGCGATGGCATCGATGGGCACGTGCATTTCATCGAGCACCTTGAGCACGCCGATGTGGGCGGCGCCGCGCGCGCCGCCGCCGGAGAGCACCAGTCCGATGCGCGGTCGTGCCGGCGGGGACACCGCAGGGCGGGTGTCCGCCCCGGCCGGCTCATCGGCTGCTCGTGAGACGGTGGGCATCAGCCACAGTGTCATTACGACGGCCGCAACAGCCCCGGTGCGGGGCGAGACCACCCAACGTGCCCGACTCACATCCCAAGAATACCAGCACGCATCATGGCTGTAGCTCGCTCACATCCGCGATAATGCCCCAATGCATCGCCTCGAGCTCATGGCCGTGGCCGCCGGCGCGGCTCTCCTTTGCGCCGTGGCGCGCGCGCAATCCCCGGAAACGAGCGATTGGGGTTACTACGGTGGGGATATCTTCGGCCAGCACTACTCGAACCTCGACCAGATCAATCGTGACAATGTGTCCCACCTCGGGATTGCCTGGACCTTCCGCACCGGTGAGCTCGGCGCAGGCTTCGCGCGTACTGACAAGCTGACATTCGAGGCCACGCCGGTGCTCGCCTTCGGCTTGCTCTACGTCTCGACGGCCACTGGTATCGTGGTCGCGCTCGACCCCGAGACCGGGCGGGCGCGCTGGCGCTTCGATCCGCGCATCGCGCGCAATGTTCGCTATGCAGAGGCGGCATCGCGCGGCGTCGCGGTATGGCAGGACCCGAATACCGCGGCGGGTGCGTGCGCGCGTCGGGTGTTCATCGCGACGCTCGATGCGCGCCTCTTGGCGCTCGATGCGATGAGCGGCACGCTTTGCACGGATTTCGGCGTCTCGGGCGCGGTGGATCTCACGCACGGCGTGCGCCTCATCGAGCGCCCGCAATATCTCGTGACCTCGCCTCCCGTCATTCATCGCAACCTCGTGATCGTCGGGTCGGCGATCGGCGACAACCGTGCGGTCACCGTGGAGCGCGGCCTGGTGCGCGGCTTCGATGCACGCAGCGGCGCCCTCCACTGGAGCTTCGATCCGATACCGGATTCGGAAGCGCATCCGGCGGCCAAGGAGTGGCGCTCCGATCAGGCGGCGCGCACGGGCGCTGGCAATGCGTGGGCAGTGATGACGGTAGATCCCGCACGGGGGCTGGTATTCGTGCCCACGGGCTCGGCGAGCCCGGACTTTTATGGCGGCGAGCGCCTCGGCAGCAACCGCTTCGCGGACTCGCTCATCGCACTGGATGCGGACACGGGCCGCCTGGTCTGGCAGCAGCAACTGGTGCACCACGACCTCTGGGATTACGACTTGGCCGCGCAGCCCGCACTGGTGGCGCTCGAATCGCGCAGCGGCCCGCTATACGCCGTCCTTCAGGCCACGAAGAGCGGGATGCTGTTCGGCTTCGAGCGCGACACGGGTAAGCCGATCTTTCCGATCGCTGAGCACGCGGTACCGCGCAGCACCGTGCCAGGAGAGCAATCCGCCCCTACGCAGCCCTTTCCCGAGACTCCGCCGCTCGCATCGGCGAGCGCGCTGGATCCACGACACGCTTGGGGCCTCACCTTCTGGGATCGTGGCGAGTGCCGCGATCTCATCCGCCGCTATCGCAACGAAGGTGTCTATACGCCGCCGGACACCCGCGGCTCCATCGAGTCTCCCGGGCCGCTGGGCGGCGTCAACTGGGGCGGTATTGCAATCGATGTGCGGCGCGAGCGCGCGTTCGCCGCCGTCAATCATCTGCCCTGGGTGATCCGGCTCGTGCCCCGCGAGCAGCTGGGCCAAGCGCGGGCACGCGCTTCGCAGACGAGCCATGCGGAGCTCGCCGAGCAGGCCGGTACACCCTATGCCGTGCTGGGCGCCCCGCTGCTCTCGCCCTGGGGCCTGCCCTGCACACCGCCGCCGTGGGGGACGCTCGCGAGCATCGACCTGCGACACAATCGCATCGCCTGGCAAGTACCTCTCGGCTCGACGGCAGGCTTCACCTGGACATTCCTCTTCAACCGTGATTTCGGCTTGCCGAACATGGGCGGCCCGATCGTCACCGCCGGCGATCTGGTGTTCATCGGCGCAGCGATGGATAGCTACTTTCGCGCCTTCGACAGCGAGACCGGCCGCGAGCTGTGGAAATATCGTCTGCCCGCCGGCGGACAGGCGACTCCGATGACCTATCGCGCCGGCAAGGCGCAACGGCAGTATGTCGTGATCGCGGCAGGCGGACACGGCGTGCTCGGGACACCACGCGGCGATTACCTGGTGGCGTTCGCACTTCCCGAAATCAAGGCGGCCAGCGCGCCCTCGCGTCCCCGCAACCCGGCGACCCCGCTCGCGAGGTAGGCATGTCGTTCCTGTTCATCAGCTTCTTGTCGATCCTCATCCAGGTGCTGCTCATCATTCATGTCATCAGGACGGGCCGCAATCAGATCTGGATCTGGGTGCTCGCGCTCTTGTCCTTCCCCGGCGTGATCGCCTATGTGGTGGTCGAGCTGCTGCCCGAACTGCTGCGCAGCCGCACGCTGCAGCGCACGACCCGCGGGATGAAAAAGGCGCTCGATCCGGGAGCCGATCTGCGCCGCTACGAGAACGAGGCGCGCCTGACGGGTAACGTCGCGAGCCGTCAGCGCTACGCGGAGGAGCTGATGCGCCACGGCCGCTACGATGAGGCCATCGCGACCTATCGCCAGACACTCGCGGGACTCTATGAGCACGATCCCAACTTGATGCTCGGGCTTGCGCGCGCGCAGTTCGGCAAGGACGATGCGCGCGCGGCTCGCGAGACGCTCGATGAGCTCATTCTGCGCAATCCCGATTTCAAGTCACCCGAGGGTCACTTGCTGTACGCGCGCGCGCTCGAGGGCGAAGGCAACGCCGACAAGGCGCTCGAGGAGTACAAGGTGCTGGCCCCGGCTTATCCGGGAGCCGAGGCCGCGGTGCGCTATGCGCAGCTGCTCAAGGCGCACGGCAGAGACGCCGAGGCGGCCGCCGTGGCGCGCGATTTGCTGGAGCAGGCGCGCATCGCGCCGGCCCATTACCGGCGGGCGCAGCGTGTCTGGCTCGACAGCGCCGCACGCCTCGTCGCCGAACGCTGAGCCTAGCTGCGCAGGGCGCAGCGCGAGCGCTGCGCTCTCGCCGTAAGCATACCCGCGGCGAGGAGCGTCACCCAGTCGAGCGCACCGCCGCCGCCACCGCCGCTCTTGGGTGCCGAAGCCACGGTCACCTGCGCGGAAGCCACGGCGCTGGACGAGGCCTCGGACATGGCCGTGATCGTGACGGTCGCAGGAGAAGGCACGCTCGCCGGCGGCGTGTAGACACCTGCACTCGAAATGGTCCCCACGGTGGCATTGCCTCCTGCCACGCCGTTCACCGACCAGGTGACCGCTGCATTGGTCGTGTTCACCACCGTCGCGGTGAGCGTCTCGTTCGCGCTGACCTGCACCGTGCTCGTGCTCGGGCACACGGCCACCTGCACGGCAGCCGGCGCGGGAACCGAACAGGTGCCCGCGCCCGCCGTCGCCGGCGCGCTCGTCGTGAGTGAGGTCGGAGTCACCGTTACGTTTGCGACATCACTCCGCCCCTGATCGTCGGTCACCGTGAACGTCACGGTGCCGACGCCGCAGGACGGTACGGTGAGGCCGGCCTTGGAGGTGTTCGCGCCTTGAATCGTGACGGACAAACCGCCGCTCACCGACTGCCACTCGAACGTACTCAGCGAGTGATTGTTCGCGGCGGCACTGCCGCTACCATCGAGGCTGATACTCTGGCCACCCGAGACCTTGGCGGGCAGCGAGATGGCGGCAATGGGACGCAGTGCCTCGTTGAGCGCGGCCGGCGCGTTGGCCATGCCGGCGCCGCAGGTCTTGCCGTCATTCGTGCAGATGCATTCGGCGTTCTGCAAATCGCTCGAGCCGCTCGGAACGTGGCACACCGGCGGCTGAGTGGTCGCATCCAGCGAGGTCTGCGGGAAGGGCACGCTGCTCGCCTTCAAGCGCTCGAGCAGCTGACAGGAGTTCAGCTTGCCGTTCACGGCCGTCATCAGCGCTGCAATCCCCGCGACGATCGGCGCGGAGAAGCTCGTGCCGAGATTGTAGGTGCGGTATTGATTAGAGTTGGCGAGGCTGCAGCTCGGATACGGCGAGGTCGTCGGATCACAGTAGTACTGTCCGGTGTAGTCGTTCGCATCCGGCTGGTGATAGCCGAGATTGGTCGTGGTCGTCAGGCTGTAGACACAGGCCGACTGCGGAGTCGTCGCCGCATCACCGCAGTTGCCGGCGGGTGCCGCGAGGGCGACCTGCGGACCGAGGCTGCTGTAGCCGACTTTGGTTCCCGCCTGACGCAGGCCCGAGACTCCGGCGACTCCCGTGCAATCGCCGGGCGTATCCACAGGCCCGCCCTCGTTACCGGCGGAGGCGACGATCAATATGCCCTTGGCGGTGATCTGATTGATGGCGTCCTGGTAGCTCGCTGTGCAGGCGCCGCTGCCGCCGAGACTCATGTTGATGATCTTGGCCGGATTGGAATTGGCTGGCGCGCCGCTCACCGCGATACCCGCAGCCCACAGCATGCCGGAGATGATGTCGGAGTCCTGCCCGCCGCACTTGCCGAGTGCCCGCACCGGTAGAATCTGCGCGTTCCAGGTCATGCCAGCGATGCCGGCGTTGTTGTCCGTGACGGCGCCCAGGATCCCAGCCACCCGCGTGCCGTGCCAGGAGCTCGGCCCCGCCATTTCCTTGCCGCATTGACTGGAATGGCCGCTGATGTCCGTGCTGGTGATCCAGTCGCCCGGATCGGTGGCGCCCGGTCCTGGGCAGCTGCTGTTGTTGGCGATGAAGGCGTCGTGGATGAAGCAGTAGCCTGGCAGCAGCCGTGCCACAAGATCAGGATGGTCGGGTCTGACTCCACTGTCGATGTCGGCGATGACGATGGAATTACTGCCTGTGGTGGTGCTCCACGCGTCCGTGGCATCCACCGCGCTCGGCGTGGCATTGGCACCGCTCGCCGGCGCCTGCTCGTACCACTGCTGCACGTACAGCGAATCGTTGGGCGTCATGCTGTGCGCGTAGCGCATTTGATCCGGCTCTGCGTACTCCACTTGCGGATCCGCGCGCAGGCGCGCGAGCGTTTCGGCGGCGGACTCCCCGGGCAGCGGCTCGATCAGCATCACGTGCATGAGCGTGGTGATCTCCCGGTGGGCAGCGAGCGCAAGTCCGGCGCGGGTCGCAAGCGCTGCGATGCGCTCGTGCGGGTCCTCGACCTGGGCGTCCTGAATCTGCGCGGCACCCGCTGCGGTGCTGCCGGCTGCCCGCAGCTTGACGATGATGGGCAACACAGCGGTCTGCGGACTCTCGAGCGAACTCGAGAGCGGATGCGTGCGCACGGGGTTGCGCTCGCCGAGGCCGCCCGCACCAAGGCCGGCAGCGATGGCGCAGATCGCCACCGCCGTTGACAGCATCCAGAGCGAGGAACGCTTCAATCGAGTGCCCTACGGCGTGCGTCCACATCGACCGACCGCACGCGCGCATCCTGACGCAGGCGGTGCAGCGCGTCCTTGCAGCTCGAATCTGCATCGGCGGCGGACATCGAGAACACGTACAGTCCTGGCCCCGCGGTGCGCACGTAGCTCAGCTGCACCGACGCGGCCTGCGCAATCTGCGCGACCAGCCCCGGATCGGGGGTCGCAGCCTGAGCCTGCGCGAAGACGATGATGACCTGGCTCGCGCACGCTGCGTCGTGGGCGGCGCCCGGCTTCTGAGAGGCGTCGGACGCTGCACACGCGGCAACCATCAGCCCGAACGATACGAGCCCCAGGCGAAAGGGAACGACGCTCAAGAATCGCTGCCGCACCAAGTGATGGTAGGCCTCAGGCGCTGTGTCGTCGGCGTTGCTGTGCGCTCAACGTCAGCACGATACTCAAGCCGAGCAGACTCATCCAGTCGAGCGCGCCGCCCCCGCTCTTGCCGCCCGTGGGGCTGGCAGTCGAGCCTGTTCCAGAGCCCGAGGAGCCGCCACCGCTGCCACCGCCGCCGCTGCCCGTGCTCGCCGGCGCCGTGATCGTGACCGAGGCCGAGCCGGAGTCCGTCGGCGCAGCCACCGAGACTGCGGTCACTGTGACAACGGCCGGTGAGGGCACGGCGGCAGGCGCGGTATAGACGCCGGCGCTCGTGATGGTTCCGGCGGTGGTATTGCCGCCGGTCGCGCCGTTGACCTGCCAAGTGACGGCCGTGTTGGAACTACCGGTCACCTTCGCCGTGAACGCCTGCGTCGCACCGGTGTTGAGCGTGGCGGAGGTGGGTGAGACCGCCACAGACACTACCGCCGGGGTGATGGTGACTTGAGTCCACCCGAATCGAGTCGGATCCGCGGCCGATACTGCACTCACGGTGACCGTGTCCGGTGAGGGTTGGCTGGCGGGAGCCGTATAGACACCCGTGCTCGAGATCGTGCCCACCGTGGTATTGCCGCCCGTCGTGCCATTCACCTGCCAGGTGACTGCGTTGCTCGCCGCATCGCCCACCGAGGCGGCGAAGCTGATCGTTCCGGCGCCCGCCTGTACGCTCGGACCGTTGGGGGTGATGGATACCACGGTGATCGGCGTCGTGCAGGCCATGCTGCCCGCGCTGCCCGGAACACTGGTGGTCGCGCTGAGCGCCCCGATGGTCACTGTGCCGGTGTCCTGCCGGCCCGCATCGTCGGTGATCGTCAAGGTCACGACGAATGATCCGGATGCCGGCGCAACGACGCTCGCCTTGCTCGCGCTGCCATTGGTCACCGGGTGATTCGCGGGATCGCTGCTGACCCACTGGTACGTCGTCACATTGTGATTGCAGGCAGCGGCGCTGCCGGTGGCATCGAGCGTCACGCTCGAGCCGGATGAGAAAGTCGCGGGCACATTGATCGCCGCGATGGGATCGAGTGCCGCACTGACCGCGGCGGACGCATTGGCCATTCCCGCGCCGCAGGTCGAGGGCACGGCCGGACTCGCGCTCGCGTCGGGATTGGTGCAGATGCACTCGACCGCCTGGGAATCATCGCTCGGGCCAGAGGGCTCATGGCACATCGTCGTCGTCGTGGTCGATGTCTGCGGGAACGGCGTCGCGCTCCTCTGCAGGCGTGCAATCAGCTGATAGCTCGTGAGGTTGGCGTTCGCGGCCACCATGAGCGCGGCGATGCCGGAGACGATCGGCGCCGAGAAGCTGGTGCCAAGATTGGGATTGTTGATCTGATCCGTGTAGCTGTTCTGACCCGGCGTGGTCGTGCCGAGGTTGTACGTAGTCTGAATGGGATACAGGCACGGTTGACCGGCACCGGTGTTGACGCAGTTTCCCGCCGGTGCGCTCAGTGCGATCTCGGGCCCGACATTGCTGAATCCGACCTTGGTGCCGGCCTGGCGCAGACCGCCGACGGCGGCGACGCCGGTGCAGTCGCCGGGCGCATCGACCGGCCCACCCTCGTTGCCTGCCGAGGCGACGATCAGCACGCCGCGCGCGGTGATCTGACTGATCGCATCCTGATAGCTCTGCGGACAGCTTCCCGATCCGCCGATACTCATGTTGATGATCTTGGCGGGGTAGGGATTGGCGGGCACACCGCTCACGGAGATTCCCGCGGCCCACAGCATGGCGGAGATGATGTCCGAGTCCTGGCCGCCGCACTTGCCGAGCGCGCGCAGCGGCAGGATCCAAGTGTTCCAGGTCACGCCGGCAATGCCGGTCGTGTTGTTGGTGAGCGCACCGAGAATGCCCGCCGTGCGAGTGCCGTGCCAGGAGCTCGATGAGGCCTGCGCGTTCGAGCACTCCGACTGACTCAGGTCGGAGCTCGTGATCCAGTCGCCGGGGTCCGAGGCGTCCGGCCCCGGACAGGCGATGCCGTTCGACACGAACGGATCGGAGATGAAGCAGTATCCCGACAAGAGTCGTCCGGTGGGTACCGTGCCATTCGTTCCCGCGCCGAGCAGATCCGGATGGTCGAAGCGCACGCCCGTATCGATGTCGGCAATGACGATGCCGCTGCTGCCGGTCGTGACACTCCAGGCATCCGCTGCATCCACGGCGCTCGGGGTCGCGCTGACCCCGACGGCGGGTGCCTGCTCGTACCACTGATTGACGTAGTCCGGATCGTTGGGCGTCATTGCATGGATGAAGCGACGTTGATCCGGCTCTGCGTACTGCACATCCGGATCCGCGCGCAGCCGTGCGAGCGTCGCTGCCGTCGATTCACCCTGCACCGACCGGACGTGCATCACATGCATGCCGGCGGTGATCTTGCGCGAGCCTTCCAGTGTCAGGCTCGCGCGCGCCGCGAGCGCGCTCACGCGCTGCCGATCGAGGGCTTCCTCGCCGGCCTGCTCCTGCACGCTCTCAATCGTGGCGCGTTCCGAGCCGCGCAGCTTGACGATGATGTGTTGAACGCTGTCCTCGACAGCGACGTGCGGATGCGTCCGCACTGGGTTGCGCTCGAGGCTCACCCCAGCCGCACCCGCTCCGGCCGCGACGGCCAGGAACATGAACCACGCGAAGCAGCGCATCACGGACTCCTGCGGGGACGCTCAGACTCGCGCCCTGTGGCGCCGCGCAAAGGATGTCAGGTGTGCGCCGTCGCGCGTGCGAGGTCCGTCACGAAGCTGCCACGCAAAACCGGCGCGGCCGCGTCAACAAGTCCCGCAGCGACTGCGGGCGAGGCGGAGTACGGTCCACGGCCCGGCTTTGTCGGTGAACGACGACGAGCGCGGGCCAAATGTCAAGCGGGCGGACGCGGCGCGCGCCGCTTCAAACTGCGCTGCGGCAGCTGCTGTGTCAGGCAGTGAATACCGCCGCCGCCCAGCAGGATCTCGCGCGCGGGCACACCCACGATGCGCCGCTCGGGGAACAGCCGCCGCAGGCGATTGGCGGCGGCTCGGTCGGTGCTCGCATCGAGCAGCGGCATGATCACACCGCCATTGGCGATGTAGAAATTGACGTAGCTCGCCGCGAGCCGCTCGCCCGCCTTGCGCGGCCTGGTGCCTTCGCGAGGGATGACGCCTTCGGCCTCGGCGGCACTCATGACGAGCGGCCCGGGCATCGGCAACTTCGTGACTTTCAGGCGTCGTCCGCACGCATCGACTTCGTCATTCAAGCGCTCCCAGGCATCGAGCGAGATCGCGTACTGGGGATCGCGCCGGTCGTCGGTCCAGGTGAGGCACACCTCTCCGGGACGCACGAAGCAGGCGAGCTCATCGATGTGACCGGCGGTCTCATCGTTGAATACGCCCTTGACGAGCCAGATGAGCTTGCGCACTCCGAGATAGGCGCGCAGGTGGGCTTCGATCTGCTCGCGACTCAGAAGCGGATTGCGGTTCTCGTTGAGCAGGCATTCCTCCGTCACGAGCGCCGTGCCCTCGCCGTCGACGTGCACGGCGCCGCCCTCGTTGACGAGCGGCGCCCGGTAGCGATCGCAGTCCTCGATCGCGAGCACCTTGACTGCCACCCGCTCGTCCTGATCCCACGGAAAGTAGAGACCGCCCTTGAGACCGCCCCAGGCATTGAAGTGCCAGTGGACACCGCGCACCACGCCGCGCGTGTCGACGACGCCCGTGGGTCCGACATCGCGCATCCAGCAGTCGTCGTGCGCCAGCTCGACGACGCGCACGCTCTCGGGTAGCAGTGCGCGTGCCACCTCGTAGTGCGCGGTCGAGACTCCGACGCTCACGGGCTCGAACTGTGCGATCGCTGCGGCGATTTGCACCATGGCTTGCTGTGCAGGCCGTGCCGCCTCGCGCCAGTTGTCTTGACGCTCCGGCCACAGCATCCAGCAGCCGGCGTGCGGCTCGAACTCGCCCGGCATCCAGAATCCATCGGCGACCGGCGTGCGCGGCAGAGTACGGGACATCGCCGCATTGTAACTGTAACCGCGGCATGCACTTGAACTGCGCGGCGGACTTGAGCTGCACGCGGGCGGTCACGCCCAGCGCGTGTGCTAGCATGCACGCCCTCGATTTTCCGAGGAGCCATTGGATGTCCACGGCCGTATCGCTCAAGGTCAGTCCTCCGCCGCAGGGAAGCAGGATCTCGATTCGTGACGGCAAGCTGATCGTGCCCGAGCAGCCGATCATCCCCTTCATCGAGGGGGATGGAACCGGACCGGATATCTGGCGCGCGAGCGTGCGGGTGATGGACGCGGCGGTGGCGAAAGCCTACGGCGGCCGCCGCAAGATCCATTGGATGGAGGTGTACGCCGGGGAAAAGTCCCACCGCGCCTTCGACAGCTGGCTCCCCGATGAGACGGTCCAGGCGTGCCGGGACTATCTCGTCTCGATCAAAGGCCCGCTCACCACGCCCGTGGGCGGTGGCATCCGCTCGCTCAACGTCGCGCTGCGCCAGCTTCTGGATCTGTACGTGTGCCTGCGGCCGGTGCGCTGGTTCAAGGGCGTGCCCTCCCCGGTCCGGGCACCCGAGAAGGTCGACATGGTGATCTTCCGCGAGAACACGGAGGATCTGTACTCGGGCATCGAGTTCGAGGAAGGCACTGCCGAGAACCGCGAGTTTCTCGAGCTTCTGCACAGCCGCTTTCCCAAGCACTACGCGCGCATCCGCTTCCCGCACACGAGCGGCATCGGTATCAAGAACGTCTCGATCGAGGGCACCGAGCGGTTGTTCCGTGCCGCGATCGAGTACGCGCTCAAGTACCGCCGCAAGAGCGTAACCATCGTGCACAAGGGCAACATCCTCAAGTACACCGAGGGCTCCTTCCGTGCCTGGGCCTACGCGCTCGCCGAGCGCGAGTTCGGCGACCGCGTCTACACCTGGCTGCAGTGGGAACGCACCAAGGCGTCATCCGGTGAGCAGGCGGCGAACGCGGAGCAGTCGCAGGCCCTCAAGAGCGGGCGGCTGCTCATCAAGGATGCGATCGCAGACATCACGCTGCAGCAGGTGCTCACGCGCGCCGACGAGTTCGACGTGGTCGCGACCATGAATCTGAATGGCGACTATCTATCGGATGCGCTCGCCGCCCAGGTCGGCGGCATCGGCATCGCTCCCGGCGGCAACATCAACTACGTGACCGGGCATGCCGTGTTCGAAGCGACGCACGGCACCGCGCCCAAGTACGCGAATCTCGACAAGGTCAATCCCGGCTCGGTGATCCTCTCGGGCGAGATGATGTTCCGCCACATGGGCTGGAACGAGGCAGCCGATGCGATCATCGCCGCGATGGACCGCACCATCGGGCAGAAGATCGTGACCTACGATTTCGCGCGTCTCATGAGCGGCGCGAACGAGGTGTCCACGACGGAGTTCGGCAGCGCGCTCATCCGTAACCTCTAGCCGCGGCCATGAACCGCCTGCTGATCGTCGTCGGCACCGTGCTCATCGTCGCCGGGCTGTCGTGGCACTGGCTCAAGCGCTTGCCGCTGTTGCGCCTGCCGGGCGATATCGTCGTGGATCGGCCCGGCCTGAAGCTCTTCTTTCCCATCACCACGATGCTCATCATCAGCCTGGTGCTGACGATTATTGCTTGGCTGACGCGGCGCTAGCTGCCGGCGGCGGCGAGCGCCCGCGTCACATCGGCAATGAGGTCCTCGGGATCCTCGAGTCCGAGTGAAAGCCGCACCGTGCCCTCCGTGATGCCCGAGACGCGCACCTGATCGGGCGGCATCTCCCGTCCGCCCATCATCTGCGGCGCGACCACGAGCGACTCGGTCGAGCCGAGGCTAGCCGTGATGGCGAAGAGCTGCAGCGCATCCGTGAAGCGCTGTGCCGCCTGCTCGCCACCGCGCAGGTCGAAGCTCACGATGGCGCCGAACTCACGCATCTGGGCACGCGCGAGGGCATGCTGCGGATGACTCGCCAGACCGGGATAGTGCACGCGCGCCACGGCGGGGTGCGCCGCCAGCAGCTCCGCGATGCGTTGTGCGCTGGCGCTCTGTGCGCGGTAGCGCACGAAGTAGGTCTTCAAGCCGCGCAGGATGAGAAAAGCGGCATGCGGGTCGAGCGTGCCGCCGATGGTGCTGAAGTCGTTGCGCATGCCACGGATGATCTCGTTGCGGGCGATGGCCGCCCCACCCATCACATCCCCCGCGCCCGAGGCGTATTTCGTCAGGCTGTGGACGAAGACGTCCACGTCGTACTCGCCGTGCTGGTGCAGACCGGCGAAGGTGTTGTCGAGCACGGTGAGCGTGCCGCGGGCGCGTGCCATGCGGGTGAGGGCCGCAATGTCGGCGACCTTCGTGACGGGATTGGTAGGGCTCTCGAACACGATGAGACGCACCGGCTGCGCTGCGAGCGCATGCTCGATGCCCGCGAGATCCTCGATCGAGAGCAGCGTGTGCGTTACGCCGAAGCGGCCGAGCACGCGGCGGATGAAGTAGCGTGTGGGGTTGTAGCTCTCCACGAAGCACAGGATGTGATCGCCGTGCTTGGTGAGCGCGAGCAGCGTCTGCGCCACTGCGCCCACCCCGGAGCTCGTCGTCAGACACTCATCGCGACCCTGCAGCTGCGCCAGCAGCAGCTCGAGCTGGCGCGTGGTGGGGTTCGAGGTGCGCGAGTAGAAAAATCCCGGACGCTCGCCACGCAGGTGCTCGAGCGTTTGCTCGAGATCCTCGAATGCGAACTTGACCGTCTGATAGATGGGCGCGACGACCGGATGATTCTCCGCGGGGAGCGTCACCTCGGGCGGGTGATTCACACGCGTCTCGTTCTTCATGGTGCCTTTGCCTTTGCTCCCCCTGCCCTCGCTTGCGTGCGCTCGGCGAACGCAAGCAGCCGTTCCGCCGCCCCATCGAGCGTCGCATCGCGCTTGGCGATGCACAGTCTGACCATGCTCAAGGGTGGCGGCTCCTGATAGAAAGGCGTGAGCGGGATGCTCGCGACGCCCGCCTCGGTGAGCAGGTGCTCGGCGAACGCCACATCGCCCGGCGGCGCCAGACGGCTGAAGTCGAGCAGCTGGAAGTACGTGCCCTGCGCGGGGGGCAACACGAACGCACATCCGGCCAGGGCGCTGCGCAGCCGGTCGCGCTTCGCCTGGAAGAAATCGGACAGGCCGCGCCAGCAATCGGGCTTCTCGGCCAGATAGGCCGCGATCGCGTGCTGCAGCGGGTGGGAGATGCTGAAGGTGTTGAACTGATGCACCTTGCGCAGCTCGCGCGTGAGCGCCGCGGGAGCGACCGCATAGCCCACGCGCAGCCCCGTGGCGTGCAGCGTCTTGCCGAAGGAGAACACGGCGACGCTTCTTGAGGCGAGCTCGCGGTGCTGCAGCACGGAGATGTGCCGTGCGCCGTCGTAGACCACGTGCTCGTACACCTCGTCGGAGAGTACGCAGATGTCGCGGCCGCGGATCGCGGCAGCGAGCTCATCGAGATCCGTGGCGCTCGCGATGGTGCAGGCGGGATTCAACGGACTGTTGAAGATCACGAGCCGCGTGCGCTCGTTGACCGCGGCGCGCACCCGCTCCCAGTCGTAGCGAAATGTCGGCGGCAACAGCGGCACGCGGATGCAACGCGCGCCGGCGAGCCGCACGGCCGGATCGTACGAGTCGTACGCAGGGTCGAAGATGATGACCTCGTCACCCGCGCCGGCGAGTGCCTGGATGCCCGAGTAGATGGCCTCGGTCGCGCCGAGCGTAATAGTGATCTGCGCATCCGGATCGATCGAGAGCGCATAGCTTGCCGCAAGCTTCTGGGCAATCCTCTCGCGCAGCTGCGCCAGCCCTTCCATGGGCGCGTACTGGTTGTGTCCACCGCTCATGGCCGCGCCGACGAGCGCCGTCAGGCGCGGATCGATGTCGTAGTCCGGAAAGCCCTGCCCCAGATTGAGCGCGTCGAGCTCGCGCGCTCGGCGCGACATGATCGTGAAGATGGTGGTGCCCACATCGGGCAGCTTGCTGCGCGGCGCAAAACTCATGAGGCTTCCAGCTCCGCAGCAGCAAGGCCGGCGCCGATCACCCCGGCCTGACCGCCGAAATGAGCGCGGCGAATCTCCGCTTCCGCATGCAAGAGTGGGGCGAACTCAGCGAAATGCTCGCTGACCGCACCCCCCAAGATGAACACGTCCGGCCAGAACAGCCGCTGCATGAGCGCGAGATACTCGTTGACGCGCTCGATCCACGCCGGGAAGTCCAGGTGCAGCGCCGTGCGCACGTGCGCGGAGGCCCACTTCTCCGCATCCATGCCGCGCAGCTCGAGATGACCGAGCTCGGTGTTGGGATAGAGCCGCCCCTCGATGAAGAGCGCGGAGCCGATGCCCGTGCCGAAGGTCAGCATCACGACGGGTCCGGCCGCATGCCGGCCCGCGCCCCAGCGCATCTCCGCAATGCCCGCCGCATCGGCATCGTTCAGAAAGACCACGGGGCGCGCAAGCGTGCGCTGCGCGAGCGCCGCTCCGTCGACACCCAGCCACGAAGGGTCGACGTTCGCCGCGGTGCGCACTTTGCCGCGCTTGACGACCGAGGGAAAGCACACGCCGATGGCACCGCTCGCGGCGGGAAACCTGGCTGAGAGCGCGGCGAGCACGGGCATCACGGCTGCGGGCGTCGCCGGTTGGGGCGTGGGCAGCGCGATGAGCTCGCCCGTGAGGCCGCCGCCATCGAGATCTGCGAGCCCCGCCTTCACCGCAGAGCCTCCCACATCGATGCCGAGCCGAATGCGTGCCATGTGTGCTCGCTCAGAGCGGCTCGGCCGCGGCGAGCTGCGCATCGTGCTCGCGGCGTTGCTGCCGCCGGCGCAGCCATAGGGCCGAGGTCACGATGCCGCTCGCAACGATCAGCACCAGGATGGTGGCAAGGGCGTTCACATCAGGACTCACCCCGAGGCGCACCTTCGAGAAGATCACCATGGGCAGTGTGCTCGAGCCCGGGCCGGCGACGAACTGCGTCACGACCAGATCGTCCCAGGAGAGCGTGAACGCGAGCAGCCAGCCCGAGACGATCGCCGGCAGAATGAGCGGCAGTGTGACGCGACGGAACACGGTGTGCGGTCGCGCTCCCAGATCCATGGCGGCCTCTTCCAGAGAGACGTCGAACCCGATCAGACGTGACTGTACCACCACGGTCACGAAAGCCATGCAGAAGGTGATGTGCGCAAGCGTGATCGTCACGGCGCCGACGCCCCGCGGCCAGCCGATGGCGTGCTCGAGCGCCACGAACAGCAGCAGCAGCGACAATCCCGTGATCACCTCGGGCATGACGATCGGCGCGGTCGTCATGCCAGCGAGCAGCGTGCGGCCGCGGAACCGGCCGAAGCGCGCCAGCGCAATGCCGGCGAGCGTGCCGAGCACGCTCGCCGCCGTGGCCGACACCAGCGCGATGCGAATGGACAGCCAGGCGCCGCCGAGAATCTGCTGATTCGAGGCGAGCTCGGTGTACCACTTGAGCGTCGGGGAGTGAGCCGCGTCCCACACCGTGACGAGCCGCGAGTTGTTGAAGGAGAACACGATCATCGACAGGATCGGCACGTAGAGAAACACGAGCCCGAGGCCGAGCATGCTGCGCGAGAAGCGGCCGTGCGATCTCACGAGGGCGCCTCGAGCGAGCGCTTCTCGAGACGCTGCAGCAGAGTGATCGGCACCACGAGCAGCAGCAGCATGAGAATCGCGACGGCGCTCGCGAGCGGCCAGTCGCGGTTCTCGAAGAACTCGTCCGAGAGCACGCGGCCGATCATGAGCTGATCGGTGCGTCCGAGCAGCGAGGGCACGACGTACTCGCCCACGGCGGGAATGAACACCAGCAAGCCGCCCGAGGCAATGCCGGGGAGCGACTGCGGCAAGGTCACCCGCAAGAAGGCGCGGAACGGGGTCGCGCCCAGGTCCGCGGCGGCCTCCAGCAAGGTGACATCGTGCTTCTCGAGATTCGCATACAGCGGCAGGATCATGAACGGCAGGTACGAGTAGACGATGCCGATGTACACAGCGAAGTCCGTCTGCAGCAGCGTGAGCGGCTCGTGGATCACCCCGAGCGCGAGCAGCACGTTGTTGATGACGCCGTTGTTCTTGAGCAGGCCGATCCACGCATACACGCGCAACAGGAGCGAGGTCCAGAAGGGCAGCACCACGGCCATGAGCAGCACGCTGCGTGAGGCAGCCCCTGAGCGCGCGATGGCGTAGGCCATCGGATAGCCGATCGCGAGGCAGCACGCGGTCGAGACCGCAGCCACCTTGAGCGAGTACAGATAGGAGCTCGCGTAGAGCGGATCGGTGAACAGAAAGGCGTAGTTGGACAGATGCAGCGCCGGCAGCGGGATGCCGTGGCGCCATTGCAGCAGCGGCGCATACGGTGGCACCGCGAGGCGCACCTCGGACAAGGAGATCTTGAGCACGATCAGGAACGGCACCAGAAACAGCGCGAGCAGCCAGGCGATCGGAATGCCCGCGATGAGGCGCCGGCCGCTCGACGAACGGGCGCGCGCGAGCGGGCTTGCGGGGGGCGTCACGGCGCGCTCCTACTGCATGAGCACGACGGGGCTCGAGTCGTGCCAGGAAAGCTCGACACTGTCGTCGCGCGCGATGCGTTGCTCGGCGCTGCGCAGCGCATTCGGCAGCGTCACCCGCACGCTCTTGCCGGATTCGATCTGTACCAGATACACGGAGGAGTTGCCGAGGTAAGCAATCTCCTTGACGGTGCCGCGCGTGCGATTTTCGGCGCTGCCCGCGCCCTCTGCGGATGACGGGCTCGTCCCCGCACGCTCCAGCCGGATCTTCTCCGGACGGATGGCCGTCCAGACGGTCGCGCCAGGTGCGACCTCGGCGGGGCGCGTGACTCGCAGCGGCGCACCGAGCTCGGCGCAGCGGATGCGCATCCCGGCCGAGCCCGCATCGAGCACCTCACCCTCGAACAGATTGATCGAGCCGATGAAGTCGGCGACGAAGCGAGTGGCCGGCGATTCGTAGATCTCGGCCGGCGTTCCCACCTGGACGATGCGCCCCTGATTCATCACCCCCATGCGTGAGGCGAGCGTCATCGCCTCCTGCTGATCGTGCGTCACGACGACGAAGGTCACTCCGAGGCGCTGCTGGATATTCACGAGCTCGAACTGGGTGTGCTCGCGCAGCTTGCGATCGAGAGCCGCCAGCGGCTCATCGAGCAGCAGCAGCTTCGGGCGCTTGACTAGCGCGCGAGCGAGCGCGACGCGCTGGCGCTGCCCACCGGAGAGCTGGTGCGGCTTGCGATGGCCATAGGGCGTCATCTTGACGATCTCGAGCATCTCCGCGACGCGCGCGTCGATCTCATGCCGGCTCAGCCGCTCCTGCTCGAGCCCGAAGGCGACGTTCTTCACAACGCTCATGTGCGGAAAGAGCGCATAGGACTGGAACATCATGTTGACCGGACGCTCGTAGGGCGGAATGGCACCCATGTCGTGGCCATCGATGTAGATGTGGCCCGAGGTGGGCGTCTCGAAACCCGCCAGCATGCGCAGCAGCGTCGTCTTGCCCGAGCCCGAGCCGCCCAGCAGGCAGAAGATCTCGCCGCGGTACACCTCGAGCGAGACGTCGTCGACCGCCGCGGTTGCGCCAAACTTCTTCGTGACGTGCTCGATGCGCAGGTACGGCTCGCGCGGCGCGGAAGCGGATGCTGCTCGGACACTCATCGCGGGATCTGCCAGACTCACTTGCCCGTCTTGAAGCGCGTCCACATCCGTATCAGCAGACGGGTGAACTGCAGCGAGCGGGCCGGCTCGGAAACGAGCTTCGCGCGTACCTCCGGCGACGGATAGATACCGGCATCGTCGCGCACGCTCGCATCGAGCAGCGGATAGGAGGCCGCGACGCCGTTCGCGTACTTGATGAAGTTCGAGTTGCGCGCGGCAACCTCGGGCCGCAAGAGATAGTCGATGAAAAGATGTGCGTTGCGCGGGTGCGGCGCATCCACGGGAATCGCGAGCATGTCGAAGTTGCGCACCGCGCCCTCCTTGGGAATCGAGTACGCAAGATCGATGGCCTTGCCGGCCTCGCGCGTGCGATCGCGTGCCTGCCTCACATCACCCGACCAGCCGAGCGCGAGACAGATCTCGCCGTTGGCGAGATCATCGATGTAGCGCGAGGAGTGCACGTAGCGAATGTATGGGCGGATCGCCATCAGCGCCTTCTCGGCCGCGGCGAGATCCGCCGCCGACTCGCTCTTCGGGTCGCGGCCGAGGTATATGAGCACGGTCATCAGCACCTCGGATGGCGCATCGAGGATCGATACCCCGCAGTCGGCGAATTTCGCCACGACCGCCGGATCGTAAAGCAGGCGCCAGCTGTCGAGGGGCGCAGCGGGCATGCGCGCCTTGATCTTCGCCACGTCGTAGCCGGGCCCGGACGTAATCCACATGTAGTCGACACCGTATTCATTGCCCGGATCGTAGACGGCGGCGGCGCGGGCAACTTCCGGGTCGACGTTCTTGAGATTCGGCAGCAGCGACTTGTCGAGCTTCTGGTACACGCCCGCCTGGATCTGCCGCTCGAGGAAGGCGCCCGAGGGTACGACGACATCGTAGTTCGTGTGCCCCATGAGCAGCCGGGTCTCGAGCACCTCGTTCGAATCGTACACGTCGTAGTTGAGCTTGAGCCCGTACTTGCGCTGGAAATCGTCGAGCACGCTCGGGTCGATGTAATCCGACCAGTTGTCGACGTTGAGCACGCGCTCGTTGCTCGGCGCGGAGTCGGAGCAGGCCGCGAGCAGCACGCCGAGCAGCACGCCGAGCAGCGCGCCCAGGAGCGGACGCACGACGCTGCGCTCAGACATTGAGCAACAGGTGCTCGCGTTCCCAGGAGCTGATGACCTGCAGGAAGACCTCGTATTCTGCTTCCTTGACGATCGCGAAGGCAGTCACGAATGCCTCACCGAGCAGGCGTACCAGTGGCTCGCAGGTGCGCAGCTCGCGCAGCGCCTCATCGAGGCTGCGCGGCAGCCCGAAGGGCAGGTCGTGCGCGCTGCCGGCGATAGGATCGGTCGGCTGCAGTGCCTCGGCCATGCCGAGATAACCGCAGGCGAGCGACGCTGCGATGGCGATGTAGGGATTCGCGTCCGCACCGCTACAACGATTCTCGACGCGCCGTGCATCGGGACTCGACATCGGCACGCGCAGTCCTGCGGTGCGATTGTCATAGCCCCAGTGCGTGTTGATCGGGGCGCTCTGATAGCGGGTGAGGCGCCGGTAGGAGTTCACGTTCGGGCAGAACAGCGCCATGGCGGCCGGCAGGTATTTCTGCAAACCGGCGATGTGCGAGAAGAACAGCTGCGTCGGGGTGCCGTCGGAGTTGCTGAAGATGTTCTTGCGCGTCTTGCGCTCGACGACGCTCTGATGGATGTGCATGGCGCTGCCCGGCTCCTTCGCGTGCGGCTTCGCCATGAAAGTGGCGTACATCTTGTGGCGCAGCGCCGCCTCGCGCGCGGTGCGCTTGAAGAGAAAGGCCTGATCCGCCAGATCGAGCGCCGGCCCGTGGATCAGATTGATCTCCATCTGCGCCGGTCCGTCCTCGTGGATCAGCGTGTCGATCTCGATCTCCTCGTCGTCGCAGAACTGATAGATGTCGTCGAAGAGCGGATCGAACTCGTTGACGGCGGCGATGCTGTAGGACTGGCGCCCCGGCTCGGCGCGACCGGAGCGCCCGATCGGCGGCTTGAGGGGATAATCCGCGTCCGTGTTCGGCTCCACCAGATAGAACTCGAGCTCCGGCGCGACGACCGGCTCCCAGCCGCGTTGCGCGTACAGCTCGAGCACGTTGCGCAGCACGTGGCGCGGCGCCATGGTCACGCGGCGGCCGTCCGAGTAGAAGCAGTCGTGGATCACCTGCGCGGTCGGCTCCGCCGCCCAGGGTACGCGGCGCACGGTTCTCGGATCGGCCTTGAGAACGATGTCGATCTCCGCCGGGCTCATCGCCTCGCCGGGCTCCGGTGGATAGTCGCCGGTCACGGTCTGCAGAAAGATGCTCTCCGGAAGGCGCATGCCCTCATCCTCGGCGAACTTCTCGGCCGGCATGATCTTGCCGCGGGCGATGCCCGCCATGTCGGGAATGATCGCCTCGACCTCTGAGATGCTGTGGTCGCGCAGGAACTGCTGAACATCACTGGGCATGGGTCACCTGATGCGCCGCGCGCTCGCGGCTCGCGGCACCGAAGGCCGCAAACAGCGCGCGCGAGAATGAGTTGCTCATCACCTGCCACTCGGGGTGCCACTGCACGGCGAGGGCGAAGCGCGCTGCATTGCGCACGCGAAAGGCCTCGATGAGCCCATCGGGCGCACGCGCCTCCACCAGCAGCTCGCCGCCGAGCCGCCGCACACCCTGGGAGTGCAGCGAGTTGACACGAATGCGCTCCGTGCCCGCGATGCCGTGCAACAATCCCCCGGGCTCGAGCATCACGTCATGCACCGGGGCGTACTGCACTTCGAGTGGCCGCGACTCATCATCGCGGTGATCCAAATAGCCGGGCTCCTCGTGCACCTTCTGCAAGAGGGTGCCACCGAAAGCGACGTTCATCTCCTGAAAGCCGCGACAGATGCCGAGCACCGGCACACCGCGGGTGATGGCGCGGGGAATGAGCTCCAGCGTGGTGGCATCGCGGTGCGGATCGTGCAGCGTCCCCGGCGCGCTCGGGCTGCCCTGATAGCGATGCGGCTCGACGTTCGAGGGGCTGCCAGTGAACAGAATGCCGTCCACGTGCTCGAGCACCTCATCGAGGTCGAGCGTCAGGCCGAGCGAGGGAATGAGAAAAGGGATGGCGCCGGCGGCTTCCACGATCGCCTGAATGTACTTCTCACCCACGGCGTGGAAGGCATGATCGCCGATCATGCGACGATCGGCGGGTAACCCGATGACAGGGCGGCGGGAAGTCATGCAATGGGAGTCCTGCGGCGGCCAGCGGGCCAAACAAACGCCGTAACGCGAGCTTTGGATACACACTATTAGACCACAGCTGCGGCCATGCCGGCTGCCTACCCCCCGCGAGGCCCGTTTGCCGCGGGCTGGCTGCGCCCCCACAATGAAACGATGACGATGCGAGAGCTCCACGGCTCCTATTACGAGGCGAGCGCGCATGCGGCGCCGCGCCGCCCTCAATTGAGCGGCGCCGTGCAGTGCGACGTCTGCGTGGTCGGCGGCGGCATCGCGGGCTGCTCGACCGCATTGCACCTGGCGGAGAGCGGCTACCGGGTCGTGTTGCTCGAGGAGCATCACGTCGGCTGGGGCGCCTCCGGCCGCAGCGGCGGTCAGGCGCTCGTGGGAACTGCGGCCAGCCAGGTAGAGATCGAGCGCCTGCTGGGACGGCAGGCCGCGCGCATGGTGTGGGACGTGTCGGTCGAAGGACTGACATTGATCCACACGCTCATCGAGCGCTATCGCATCGCGTGTGACTGGGTGAGCGGCCACATGCAGGTCGCCATCAAGCCGCGCCACGATGCGGAGCTGCGCGAGCTCGCGCGCGTGCTGCCCGAGCAGTATGGCTACGCGAGCGTGCGCTACATTGCCGCCGAGGAGCTGCGCGCGCTGCTCGCAACGCGGCGTTACCGGTCCGCGCTTCACGATTCAAATGGCGGCCATCTGCATCCTCTCAACTACACCCTCGGCCTTGCGGCCGCCGCCGAAAGTCGCGGTGCGCAGATCTTCGAGGGCACGCGCGCGTTCGCTTTCACCGAGGGCTCGAGCATCGAGGTGCGCACAGCCGCCGGCAGCGTGCATTGTCGCTACCTTGCGCTGTGTGGCAACGCTTGGCTCGGGGCCACCGCACCGGCGCTCATCTCGAAGATCATGGCCGTGGGAACCTGTCTGGTCGCGACGGAGCCGCTCGGCGAGCCGCGCGCTCGCCAGCTCATCAGCAACGATGCCGCGGTCGCCGACATGAACTGGGTGCTCGACTACTTCCGCCTCTCCGCCGACCATCGCATGCTCTTCGGTGGTCGCGTGACCTACTCCGGATTCGATCCGGCGCGCATCGCCGCCACCACGCGCCGGCGCATGTTGCGGGTGTTTCCGCAGCTCGAGACTGCGCGCCTCGAGTACGCCTGGGGCGGCTACCTCGACATCACCTTCAGCCGTGCGCCGCACTTCGGGCGTCTGTCTGCGAACGTCTTCTTCCTGCAGGGCTTCTCCGGTCACGGCATCGCGCTCGCGGGCATCGCAGGCAAGCTGCTCGGCGAGGCGCTGCGCGGGCATGCGGAGCGCTTCGATGTCTTCGCACGCATTGCGCACCGTGATTTCCCCGGCGGCGCGCTGCTGCGCCGACCGGCGCTGGTGCTCGCGATGCTCTACTACCGGTTGCGCGATCTGCTCTAGCGCCGCGGGCGCAGCTCGAAGCAGCGGTGAATGCGGGGATTGCGCTCAAAGTCGAGGGGCAGCGTCGCGGCCGAGGTGTCCCTGATGTCGTAGCGCTCGGCGAGCGTCGTATCGAGCCGGAAACGTTGCGCGTTGGTCGCGAACAAGATGACGCCTTCGGGCGCGCACACGCGTGCGGTCGCGTCGATGAGGGCGGCGTGGTCGCGCTGGATGTCGAGCACGCCCCGCATGCGCTTGGAGTTGGAGAAGGTCGGCGGGTCGAGAAACACGAGCTGGTAGCGCTCCCCGGCGCGTGCCGCCTCGGCGAGCCACTCGCGGCAGTCCGCCTGCACCAGCCGGTGCTCGGCCCGCGAGAGCGCGTTCAGCGCGAGATTGCGCTGCGCCCATTGCAGATAGGTGCGCGACAGATCGACCGAGGTACTCGCCAGCGCACCACCCGCCGCGGCGTACACCGTAGCACTGCCGGTGTAGGCGTATAGATTGAGGAAGCGCTGCCCGGCGGCCAGCGCACGCAGCCGCGCGCGCGTCAGCCGATGATCGAGGAACAGACCGGTATCGAGATACTCATCGAAGTTCACCTCGAAGCGCAGTCCGCCCTCTTCAACAACGAGCGGGCCGGTCTGTCCCGGCTGCCCGTCGCACTCGGCGTCGCGCGTCTTTGAAGGCCCGGCCTTGATGTACTGCTCGCCGCGTCGCATGCGGCGACGCGTGCGCAGGCGCACGCGCTCTGCCGGTACATCCAGAGCGGCGGGCAAAGTGGCGAGCACCTCGCCGCGGCGGCGGCGCACCGCGTCGCGTTCGATCTCGGCCGGTGCGGCATATTCCTGCACGTAGAGCCAGGTACGCGGCGGCTCGATGCTCTGGTAGCGATCGATCGCGAATGCGTACTCCGGCATGTCGGCGTCGTAGAGCCGATAGCAGGAGATGCCGGTGCGCTCGGCCCAACCCTGCAAGCGCTTGAGATTCTTCGCGAGCCGGTTCGCGAACATGCGCGCGCCCGCTGTCTCGGCGAGATTGGTGCGGCTCAGGTGTCCGGGCTCGCGCAGGCTCTCGGGTGCGACCGTCAGCCGCAGCAAGCGGCACTCGAGGGCTCCGTTCCACAGCGCATGCGTGCGATGCGCGCGGATGCCGAGCTCCATGCCAAGCTCGGGCGCCCCAGTGAGTATCGCGGCGTCCCAACCCTCGAAGTGCTCGCGCAGCACCCGACCGAGCTCACGATGCAGGGTACGCGCGGACTCGCGATCGGAGAGCCTGACTCCGTAAGGCGGGTTGGTGCATAAGAGCCCCGGCACGCCCGGCTGCAGCGGAGCCGCCTGCGCGAGCGCCTTCACCTCGAGTTGCACGCGTGCGGCGACGCCGGCGCGCACGGCGTTCTCGCGCGCGCCGCGGATGGCGTGCGGATCGTTGTCCTGACCCCGAAGCGGCTCGCGGGCCGCCGCCACGGCGCGAACGCGCGCATCGGCTTCCGCACAGAGTGCGCTCCAGAGCGGCGCATCGTGGCCGCGCCAGCCGAGAAAGCCAAAGTAGTCCCGGTGTCTGCCAGGAGCCATATCAGCGGCAATGAGCGCCGCCTCGATCACGAGCGTACCGGAGCCGCAGAGCGGGTCGAGAAACGGCGCGCCGCGCGCGGCGAGCTCCGGCCAGCCTGCGCGCAGCAGCATGCCGGCTGCCACGTTCTCCTTGAGGGGTGCCGCGCCGGCGCTACCCCGGTAGCCGCGCCGGTGCAGACTCTCACCGCTCAGATCGAGCGCGAGCGTGATGTGCGCGCCGATTGCATGCGCGTGCACACGTACGCTCGGACGCAGACGCGCGATATCGGGCCTGAAGCCCGCCTGCGCTCGCAGTTGATCGCAGATCGCGTCCTTCAATTTCAGCGCGCCGAAATGCGTGTGCGTAATGGCCGGATGGCGGCCGCTGAAATCGCAGGCGAGTGTCGCGCCGGGCGCGATGTGCTCTGACCAATCGAGCTCGCGCGCGTGCTGGTAGAACTCCGCGGCGTCGGCCGCCTCGAAGCGCGCGAGCGTGAGCAGGATGCGGTTCGCGACGCGCGACCATAGACAGGCCCGATAGGCGGTCTCGAGCGTACCGAGGCACATCACGCCGGTGGAGCGCTCGCGCACATCGGTCGCGCCGAGGGCGATGAGCTCGCGTGCGTTGAGATCGGCGAGCCCGCGCGGACAGCTCGTGCTCAGCTGCAGTGCCGCGGTCATGACGCCGAGCGCGGCTCGGAGGACAGATGGATGAGCTGGGAGGCCGGGACGTGGCGCAGATAGCGGCTGAGGATGCGATACACGTCGAGATCGAACACGGAGGGCGCGCGGCGGCAGAGCTCGAACGTATCTCCCTCGCGCAGGGTCGTCACGTGTCGCCACTGATCGACGACGTGGATCTCGACGCTTGCGCCAGTATCGGCTTGCTCCGCGCTCTCGCGGATGCCGACGGCGCCCGGATACGGCCAGGGCTTGAGCCGGTGCGGCAGCAGCGCGAGCTTCACTCGCAACGCATGGCGCGCCAGCGGCTCGGCACCGATGCACGCCCCGGCGCAGCGTCCGAGCTGGTAGGCGAAGCATGAGCCGCGCGCCGCCTCGAGACCCAATACCTTCAAGCACAAGCGGTGCTCGCGGGCGAGGCCGGTGAGCGCCTTGCGTGCGGCCTCTTCGGAGCGGTACAGGCCGAAGGCATCGCTGCGCTCGAAGGAGAGCGGCAGCTCACCAAGAAGTGCCAGCTCCGGGGTCACCCCGTCATCGGCCACCACCCAGGTCAACACCTGCGCGAGCTGGCGCAGCCGGCGGTTGTAGAGCGGCTGCTGCTCGCGAATGAGACGCGCCTCGAGCAGCAGCGCTCCGAGCTCGCCGGCGGTCTCGATCCAGTCGACGCGGCGCGTGAGCTGTGTGAGCTGCTGCGCGCGCTCGTCGCGCATTCCCGCGCTCCAGTGCGAGAACACCCGCGCGCGAATGTCCTTGGCCTTGCCGATGTACAGCCGTGCATCACCCTCGCCGAAGAAGCGATACACGCCCGGGCCTTCCGGCAAGTCTTCGGCGAGCTGCGGCTGGAGGTGCGCGGGAACCACGCGCTCGGCGAGCAGCTCGTACAGCACAGCTTCTATGTCCGCAGACGGGAGCTGTCGCGGCAATGCCGACCAAAACTGCCACAGTGTCTGCGCATCCGGCAGGGCGCGATGGCGGCGCTCGCAATGCAGGCCGTGACGCGCGATGAGCGCATCGAGATTGTGCTCCCGCTCCGCGGGCTGCAGCCGCCGCGAGAGCTTCACCGTGCAGGCCACGCGGCTCGTGAACGCGCGTCCCAGACGGCGAAATTCCCGGCGCAGGAAGCCGTAGTCGAAGCGCGCATTGTGCGCGATGAAGAGCCGCTCACCCAGCCGCTCTGCGAGCTCCGCCGCGACATCTTCAAAGAAGGGCGCGTCGCGCACCATCTCATCGGTGATGCCGGTGAAGTGCTGCACCGAGGGCGGGATCGATGTTCCCGGGTTGATGAGCGTGCTCCACTCGTATTGCAACGCGCCACCCGCGGCCGCGACCAGGCCGATCTCGATGATGCGCGCCGAGCGCGGCTCGCAGCCCGTCGTCTCCAGATCCACGAATGCGAGCGGCCCATCGTAGAGGGTGCTCATCGCCACACGCTCATACCCTTGCGAATCATGCGGCTAGATTGCGCCGAGCGGCTCGACCAGCTCAAGCGCGGGTGGCCAAAAGCAGGGTCATTTCGTATCATTCCAAATCCTCCCCGGAGTCTACGCACATGGCCGAAACACGCTCTCTCGAAGCCTTCTGGATGCCCTTCACGGCCAACCGCCAGTTCAAGGCGAAGCCACGTCTGCTCGGCCGAGCTTCCGGCATGCACTACTGGACCGCCGATGGACGGCAGATCCTCGATGGCGCCGCGGGACTGTGGTGCGTCAACGCCGGTCACGGGCGCCGGGAGATCGTCTCGGCCGTGTCGCAGCAGCTCGAGACGCTGGACTATGCGCCGCCGTTTCAGCTGGGTCACCCCGCGGCATTCGAGCTCGCCGAGCGTGTCACCTCGATCGCTCCCGCCGGGATCGATCACGCATTCTTCGTGAACTCGGGGTCCGAGGCGGTCGACACCGCACTCAAGATCGCAATCGGTTATCACCGCGTGCGTGGTGAAGGAACCCGCACGCGCCTCATCGGACGCGAGCGCAGCTATCACGGCGTGGGCTTCGGCGGCATCTCCGTCGGTGGCATCCCCTCGAATCGCAAGATGTGGTCCGCTGCGCTGTTGCCCGGCACGGATCATCTGCCGCACACCCATGATCTTGCCAAGAATGCGTTTTCACGCGGTCTACCGCAGCACGGCGCGCACCTGGCGGACGAGCTCGAGCGCATCGTTGCGCTTCACGATGCCTCGAACATCGCGGCGGTGATCGTGGAGCCCATCGCCGGCTCGGCTGGAGTGCTGCTGCCGCCGCAGGGCTATCTCAAGCGGCTGCGCGAGATCTGTGATCGTCACGGCATCCTCTTGATCTTCGACGAGGTCATCACCGGTTTCGGCCGCACGGGCTCGCCGTTCGCCGCGGTCGAGTTCGGAGTGACTCCCGACCTGATCACCTGCGCGAAGGGACTCACCAACGGCTGTGTGCCCATGGGCGCGGTGTTGACGAAGAAGGCGGTGTACGACGCCTTCATGCAGGGGCCCGACGGCATCGAGCTGTTCCACGGCTACACCTACTCCTCACACCCCGTCGCGTGTGCCGCTGCGCTGGCAACGCTCGATATCTATACGCGCGAGAATCTGCTGACGCGTGCCAAGTCCCTGACGCAGGAGTGGCAGGAGGCCGCGCATGCGCTGCGCGATCTGCCGCATGTCGTGGACGTGCGCGCCTACGGGCTGCTGGTGGGCGTGGAATTCGAGAGCATCCCGGGCAAGCCGGGGGCGCGCGCCTTCGATATCTTCGTGAAGTGCTTCGAGCGCGGCCTGCTCATCCGACAGAGCGGCGACGTCATCGCGCTGTCACCACCGCTCATCATCGAGCGCGGACAGATGCAGCAGATGTTCGAGACGCTCGCGTCCGTGCTGCGCGCGGGGTAAAAGACTTCGCGGAGCGGCGCATTCGGTCCAGCGCCGCGTAAATGCGGGGCCAGCGGGCATTCTCCCGCTGAGGTCAGCCGTCGCGGCGGCCCGCTCGCGTGCGCATGATCTGCCAGGCAACCAGCCCGACGACCACGATGCCCACGGCGACGAATGCCAGCGGCGAGTACCCCGCGGCATGTGCTGCAGTGATAGTGACGGTCTCCATGACATCCACTCCCCTGGAAATAGCTCAGTCGGCTCGACCAGAGGATTTCACACCCGCGCTCGCGCGCTCGAAACTGCCGCCGCTCGAAACTGCGAGCCACTTCTCCTGAAGTCTTTGTCATCCTTGGCGCTGCGCAGCGGCGAGCGGCGCCACTGAGACCTGCGTCACATTTTTTGGGGCAGTGGCCCGCAGTCTTCGGCCGGCCGATTGCACTCCTTGCTACGGGTTACGCGCTAACTTTTCACCCGATGCGCCCTCGAGCTGAATGGTCACACGGCGCTCGAGCGCGTAGCCATCCAGATCACCCTGCGCGCTCGTTGACTCGTGTGCGCCGTGGGCGTCCACGATCACCCGATCGGGGGCGAGGCCTGCGGCCGTCAGCACATCCGCTACCGCCTGCGCGCGCTTGAGCGAAAGCTCCATGTTGTAGTCGTCCGCGCCGCGCGGATCCGCATAGCCGTCCACCTTCACCTTCGCGTCCGGGATGGCGCCGGCGAGCTTGGCGATCTTCTGCAGCCGTGCGCTGGTCTGCTCGTCGAGCGTCGCATCGTCCGTGCGGAAGCACACATCGGTCGCGAGCTCATGCGCACTCTGCAACGCGTCGCTCAAGCGCTGCTTCGCAACCTGCGAATCGTGCAGTGAGGTGTCGAGCTCGGCGACGTGCTGAATGAGCTGCTTGCGCTCCGCCTCGCTCTGGGACAGATCCGCCGCCAGAGTCTGACGTGCCACCTGCTGTTTGTGATAGCGATCGCCCAGCAGGCCGCCGGCGGCCGCACCGACGACCGCGCCAATGGGACCGCCAGCCGCCGCGCCCACCGCGAGTCCGGTGAGGACGCCGATGTTCTCCTGCTTCGATGCCTTGCGATCCGGCGCAGGGCTTGTATCGGCATGAATCGGCAGCGACGCAGCGACCGCCACCGCAATGCCCAGACCCACTGCCGGGCCCCGTATCTTTGTCGTCCAAGTGCCCATGACTTCATACCTCCGCTAGTGCGTGCCGGCGACAGCACCGCGCTCTCGCCTGGTTACAGTTCAAGCGAGCACGGAGCCAGCGCGGTGGCGTCAAAGTGCGGAGGCCGAGATTGTTTGTGGCAAATCGTGGCGCGAACGCGGAGCAGGCGCTGAGAGCACGTGCGGCAGCTGCGCTCAGCGCCCGCGGCTGCGCAGCGCCGCGCGGCAGATCCGCTCACACAGCTCGGGAAATTCGATGCCGACCACACGCGCGGCCTGCGGCAGCAGGCTGGTCGCGGTCATGCCGGGCAAGGAGTTGGCTTCCAGACACCAGAAGCCCCCCGCGGCGTCCATGCGAAAGTCGATGCGGCTGTACACACCGAGCTTCAGCGCGCGATGGGCACGCAGGGCGAGATCCTGCAGCCGAGCGCCAGCAGCAGACTCGAGCACCGCCGGGAAGATCTCGCGGGCTCCGCCGCGCTGGTACTTCGCCGCATAGTCGAACACCTCGCCGCCGGTGACGATCTCGCCGACGGGCAGCGCCTCACCATCGAGAATGCCCACCGTGAGCTCGCGCCCAGGCACGAAGCGTTCGATCATGACCTCATCGTCGAAGCGGCTCGCCAGACTGATCGCGGGGCTGAGATCGGCGGCGCCGCGCACGATCGACAGCCCGACGGTGGATCCCTGCTTGTTGGGCTTGACCACCACCGGCCAAGCGAGCGCTGCCTGCACGTCCTCGACAGCGATGGGCGCCATCAACCAGTCGGGAGTCGGCACGCCGGCATCGCGGAACAAGCGCTTCGACAGATCCTTGTCCATCGCGGTGGCGCTCGCGATGTGATTGCTGCCCGTATAGGCAAGTCCGGCGAGATCGAGAACCGCTTGAATGCGCCCATCCTCTCCTGCCCCTCCGTGCAGCGCGAGAAAGACCACATCCACGCCGCGGATGTCGGGAGCGCTCGTCGTGAGCGCGAGCGCCGAGTCCTGCATCTTCGCCAGTGAGGACGCGGAGGGTGGCTTCAATCCGACACCCGAGGTGAGCAGCTTGCGCTCCGCATCCGCCGTGAGCTGACCCGCCGCGCTATCGACCGCGAGCACCTCGTGACCGAGGCTGCGCAGCGCGGGAATGACCTGCGCGGCGCTCGCGATCGATACGTCGCGCTCCTCGCTGCTGCCGCCGAACAATACTGCGATCTTCATCCCGATGTGCTTCAGAGCTGGCCGAGCTCGCTCACCAGCCCGGGGCCATGATAGACGAGCCCTGAATAGAGCTGCACCAGATCGGCGCCCGCAGCGAACATAGCGCGCGCGGCGCGCGGCGAGTCGATCCCGCCGAGGCCGATGATCGGCACGCGAGCGCCGAGCAGCGCGCGCAGCTTGCTCACCATCGCGGTGGCGAGCTCGCGGAGCGGTGGACCGCTGAGACCGCCAGGCTTGTCGGCCCCGGGAAGGCCGGCGACGCTGGGACGCGCGAGTGTGGTGTTCGTTGCGATCACTCCGTCGATGCCCTGCGAGACGATGACCGCCGCGGTGTCGGCGAGCTCGGCGTCCGTCAGATCGGGTGACAGCTTCACGAGCAGAGGCACCTGGCGGCCGTGCTCGGCTGCGAGCTGCGTGCGCGTGGCGCGCAGCGAGGCGAGCAGCGAGGCGAGGCGCTCGCCCTGCTGCAGCTGTCGCAATCCAGCGGTGTTCGGTGAGGAGACGTTGACGGCGACGTAATCCGCTAGGGGATACACCGCGCGCAAGCACGTGCGGTAGTCCTCCTCGGCGCGCTCGAGAGGTGTCGCCGCATTCTTGCCGATGTTGACACCACACACGCCGCGAAAGCGACGGGCGCGCAGCCGCGCGCACAGGTCGACGACACCGCCATTCGGGAAGCCCATGGAGTTGATGATCGCCTGAGCCGCGACGATTCTGAAGATGCGCGGGCGCGCATTGCCCGGTTGTGCGAGCGGCGTCACGGTGCCGACCTCGATGAAGCCGAAGCCGAGCGCACCCAGCGCATCGATGCAGGTGCCGTTCTTGTCGAATCCGGCGGCGATGCCGACGCGATTCGGAAACTCGAGCCCGAGAACTCTGACAGGCGCGCGGACAGGGGCGGCCGGTGTCTGCAGCAGTTGCAGGCGATACGCCGCATTGAGCAGTGCGAGCGTGCAGCCGTGAGCGCGCTCCGCGTCGAGCCGAAACAGCAGCGGCCGCAGCAGACGATACACGCGCTCTATGCGCTCAGCCACGCAGCTCCAGCTCGTGGCTCTCGTAGCTAATGCCGAGCGGCTCGATGAGCACGCGTCGTGGACCCTGCTCGAGCGCACCGCAGATCCAGGCCTGCACGCCGCCGCTGCGCGCGGCGCGGACGGTCTCCTGTGCTTCGCCGGCCGCGACGAAGAGCGCAAACCCCGCGCCCATGTTGAGACTGCCGTACGCCTCGCGTGCCGCAAGCCCGGCTTCGCGCCCCAGAAAATCCAGAACCGGCAGCACGGGCGGAATCGCTGTCAGCCGGTACGTGAAGCTGCCGGCATGACGCATGAGCTTGCGCCAGCCGTGGCCCGTGACGTTGACCGCGTAATGCGGGCGGATGCCCGCCAACCATACCCGCTCGAGGACCGGAGCGTAGAGCGTCGTGGGATCGAGCAGCGCCTCACCGAATGAGCGCCCGTCACTGATGCGCGTTGCATAACCTTGCGGCAGCCGCTCGGCCAGAGCGCGCGCGAGGCTCACGCCGTTGGCGTGGATGCCGCTCGAGGCAAGCAGCACGATGGCATCGCCGGGCACCAGCCGATCCCCCAGCATCAGCCGATCCCGCGGCTGCACGATACCCACGCAGGAGGCCGCGAGATCGACGTGCGCAGGATCCAGGACACCGGCAAGCGCAGGGGTCTCACCGCCACCCCAGGAGACCTTGCAGATATCGCACGCGCCCTGCCAGCCACGCACCAGATCCTCCATGCGCGCGGTGTCGCTGAACCAGTCGCTGCTGCCTGCGGCCCAGTAGGCATGTACGCTGAGCGGTGTCGCGCCTACCGTGATCAGATCGTTGACCGCCATCGCGATCGTGTCCTGCGCGATCGAGTCGTAATGGCTACGACCCGAAAGTGGCCGCACCGCGTCTGCGACCAGCGCCTTCGTGCCGAGGCACTCGGTGACCGAGGCGACGAGCAGGCCACCGACTTCCAAGACGTAAGCCGACTCTCCGCGAGAGCGCTCGAGCTCGCGCGCCCCGTGCGGAGCCAGATGGCGCGCGGTCGCGCGTGCCGCCTGTTGGGCACGCAGCTTGAGCGCGTCGATCCTCTGATAATCGACGCCGGCAGCCGCGTAGTCGATCGGAGCCTTGGACACGCCGCTCACTCCGTGCACCCACCGTTCGAGCACTTCTATCCTAGCAGGAGCGTGCACTTCCGGCGGAGCACGGCAGGCGGCGCGCGACGAACACCGCGATGAGGGGCTGGCGCGGAGCGAGCTCTCTGATGCGGATCGCGGCCACGCGCAGGTGCTTGCCCGACGTGAGCACATCGTCGAACAGCACGACGAGCGCACGCAGCGGCTCCTGCAGCTGTGCGTAATCGATCTCGGTCAGCTCGAGCAAGTTGCTGAGTGAGGTGCGGCGGGGATCGGCCGCCGTGCCCGCCCGCTGCCGCAGCAGCGGGCGGATGTCGGCGTCCCTGCCAAAGGCGAGTCGCAGCGCACGCGGCAACCGGTCACAATAGGTGGGCTGGTCGGGTTGCCTCGAGGTGGGAAGCGGGACAAAGGTGATGGCGCGTCTGACGGCGCCCGCAGCGAACTGTGCCCGCAACGCCTGGGCAATCTGTGCGATCGCACGTTCTTTGAAATAGCTCAGCGCATGCGTGCGCCCAGAGAGCGCGATGTCCTCGGGCCGACGCTTGAAGTCCAGGATCAGATCGTTCATCGGCCCACCGCGCCAGCCACTGCGCGGCCGGTACTCCCCGAAGTACAGGCAGTGATCGTCCGGCCGCAACAGGCGGTGAGCGGCGCGATTGCGCTCATCGAGCCAGAGCAAGCGCTGCAGAAGCATGAGGTGTATTGTACGAAGTGAAAGCAATGAGTTATCTGCGCAAAGAGCTCGAAAGCGCCGTCGTCCTCAGTCCCGAGACGCCACCCGATGCGGCCGTGATCTGGCTGCATGGGCTCGGCGCCGACGGCTACGACTTCGTGCCGATCGTGCCGGAGCTGCATCTGCCGCCGAGCTGCGCGCCGCGCTTCGTGTTTCCGCACGCGCCGGTGCGCGCCGTCACGATCAACAACGGCATGCGCATGCGCGCGTGGTACGACATCCTCGGTCTCGGTCCCGGCACCCAGGAGGATGTTGCGAGCATTCGGGCCTCGGGCGAGATCGTCAATGATCTGATCGGCCGCGAGCGGGCCTCCGGCATCGCGCCCGAGCGCATCGTGATCGCAGGGTTCTCGCAAGGAGGCGCCATTGCACTGCACAGCGCGCTGCGCTATGGCGAGCGGCTCGCGGGGATCCTTGCGCTCTCGACCTACCTGCCGCTGCGTGAGCATCTCGGGGAAGTGAGTGCCGCGAACGGGCGGATCCCGATCCTCATGTGCCATGGCCGCTACGATCCAATCGTGCCGGTCGAGCTCGCCGAGCGCTCACGCGATCTGCTGCAGGCGCGCGGCTATGCCGTGCAATGGAAGGACTACGGCATGCAGCACCAGGTGTGCGCGGAGGAGATCGCGGACATCGCGGAATGGCTCGAGCAGGTATTGTCCGCGCAGGATTGAGCGCTACGGCGCGGAGCGCAACGCGCGCAGCAGCTCAGCGGCGAAGTAGCCGGCAGGGATGGTGCCCTGCTTCATGAATTCCATGTGAAAGCGCTGCAGGGAGAAGCGCGCGCCCAGCATCTGCTGCGCGCGCCCTCGCAGCGCGAGAATCTCATCCTTGCCAAGCCGATACGTGATGGCCTGAGTCGGCCAGCGCGCGTAGCGCGTGATCGCGCTGCGCGCCGCATTGCAGCTGACCCGCTTGGCATCGAGCTGCAGCGCCCGCGGATCCGTGCAGGAGCCCGGCAGGAAATCGACAACTTCTGAGAAGAGCGTCACCGCCTCCTCGAACGACAGGCGTCCAGTGTGGATGCCCGTATCGATGCGCACGCGCAGGTCGCGATAGAGCTGCCCGCGCAGCTCATAGAGATGCTCCTCGGGCGTGTAGAAGCCGTGGGCAGCACCCGGCTGCGGCTCGGCGAGCAGCGCCTCGGAGTACAGTGCCCAGCCTTCCCCTGCCATCGAGTCTTCCCACATCGACGAGGAGTCCTCCACCGCGCCGGGAGTCAGGAAGCGGATGGGGGAGATCCGATCGCGATAGCGGGTCATCACCTGGTAGTGCCAGTCGTGTCCCGGAAAGCCCTCGTGCGCGGCGAGGTCGGCCATGGCCGAGAAATTATGGGTCTCCCTCAGGGCCGCACGATCGTCGCCGGTCGGCGTGACGTAGAAGCGACCGATCCCCGTGTTCTTGAAAGGCGGCGCCGGATAGTAAGCCGCGCCATCGAGTGATGATTGCAGCGGCGCTGGTGTCTCCGTCACCTCGAGGCGATAGTCGGCCGGTACCTCGAACAACCCGCTCTGGCGGGCATAGCTCACCAGGCGCGCCGCAGTCGTCCGATAGGACTCGAGCATCTGCGCATCGCTCTGCGGAGCGTTCTCGCTCAGGCGATCGAACACGGCGCGCACCAGTGCGCCACCCTTCTCCGGCAGCTCCCAACGATGCGAGACCGCGATCTGCCCCGCGAGCCTCGCGAGCTCTCCACGCGTGGCTTCCACGCGCGACCAGGATTGCGCGTAGAGCTCAGCCGCCGTGGTGGCAAGCTGCAGGTTGTTGCGCAGCGCCCAGTCGTACTCGGCCTCGCCGAGCGCGTAGCGATCGGCGCGATATGGAGCTTTCAGTGCCTGCGCTCCGACAGCGGCAGGATCGTCGAAGAACGTCGCCACGATGAAATTGTGCAGCTGCCGGTAGGCAGCCGCGGCCGCCTTGCAGGCCGTGCGCAGCTCGGCGAGCAGTCGCTCGCGCTGCGGCGGGGCGATGCTCGTCGCAGCGATTCCCGGCAAAGTCGTGGCGAAGTACTGGGCATCCGCGGCGCTGCTCTCGAGCCCGAACTCCCGCAGCACGCGCCAGTCGGGCGCGCGGCCCGCTTGCACACCCGTCGCAAGCTGCTGCTCGGCGATGCCGAGATACCCCGGTATGGCACGCGTGCGCGCGATGAGCTGCTGCCATTCCTCGTCGGTGCCCCGCGTGGCCGGGCCGGTCGGCGTCATGCCCTGCATGTGCCAGTCGATGCCGCGGAAGGGCTCATCGACGTAGCTGTCGATGGCGCGCTCCTGGTGACGCAGGTTGCGATGCTGGTGCAGCAGGAACTCGATCTGGGCGAGAGCGACGCTGCGGTCGATGCGATGCCGGGCATCGAGCCGGTTCGGATCGAGGGCGCTGAACTCGGCGCGCAGCTCCAGCCAGCGCGCATCCTCGCTCTGCAGGGCGGCCGGGGAGTAGTCGCGCAGCTGGCCGTCGATGTCCGCGAGTGTGGCATCGAACACCGAGCCACCGAGATAGGTCGCAACGACCGGAAAACGGCTCAAGAAGTAGACGACGTACGCATGCTCGAGCCGCTCGAACGCCGCATCCTGCGGTGCGTGCTGCGGCTCACCAGCGGCGGCCACAGTGCTCAGTATCGTCATGAGGATGAGCGCGCCATGCCTAAGAGGCATGGCGCAGCACCCGGTCGAAATCCAGCTTCAGGTCATCGAAGATCTTGACGGCCGTCGCACGGCCGGCGCCGAACACGCCCCCGCCGGGATGCTGGAAGGGCCCGACCAGATAGAACCGCTCGACGCCGGGCACGGTGAACTGGCCGAGGTCCGGCGTGGGACGATGCGCGCCCGATTGATAGGTGGAGGTCGCGATGCCATGCAGGTCCCCATGCACGAAGCTTGCGGAGGTGCGCTCCATGTCCACCGGACTGTCGCAGTGGTAGGCGATGATGTTCTCGCGCGTGAGGTTGGGAACGAACTTGCGCATGTGCTCGAGCATGCGCTCGGCGTACTCGCGCTTGCTGTCGTCCCAGGAGCGGCCGTCGGCGCGCTCGTAGGGGACATAGTCCCAGGCGTGCAGCGTCGCCGCACCTGCAGGTACCCGCGAGGCATCGAATTGCGACAGCGAGCCGAAACCGACGAGCGGATAGGGCATGAGATGGCCGTATCGCAGCTCATCGAAAGAGCGGCGCAGCTGTTCGTACTGGTTCGGCAGCAGCTCGACCATCACCGCGCGCGGCTCGCCGGAGCGCGTGCGCAACGGCTCGCGCAGCGCCGCGTGCACGGTGATGCACGCGTTCGGTGAGATCTCCGTCGCCGCGGCCTCGGCTGCGATCTGCGCATCGATGCCCTCGACCATGCGCCCGAGGTGATGCGGATGAATCGCGCCGATGACGCAGTCGCGGGCCGCAAACTCGCTTCCATCGCGCGTGCGCACGCCGCGCGCGCGTCCGCCGCGCACCTGAACCTGCTCGACGTCGACACCGCTCAGCACTTGACCGCCGTGAGCGCGAATGCAGGCCACGAGCGCCTCGGAGAGCTGTCCGCTGCCGCCGACCGGGACGCCGAAGCCGTACGCCTCGAGAAAGCCGACGAATACGAACACGCCGAACGCGGTGGCCTTCTCATCGGGGGAAATCAGATTCTCGCCCGCCACGCGCGCAAGCAGCATGCGCACGCGCTCGTGCTCGAAATAGCTGCACAGCAGATCGTGCGTGCTCATCTGCATGATGCGCGACAGGGCGCGCCCCTCGCGGCTCTGATCCATCATCGCGGCCGTGGCACCGACAGGCGCTGGAGCGGAGTAGAGCGAGGCGGTGACCATCGGCAGCCACTGCGCGGCCTGCTGCGCGAGCCGCACGTAGGCCTGTGCGTCGTGTGCGGAGAACTTGGCAATCTCGGCGCAAGTGCGCTCGCGGTCGCGGTGCAGACAAAGCGTCTGCCCGTCTTCGAAGATCGCCATCATCGGTGTCTCGGGGATGATGTAGCGCAGGCCGTACTTCGCCTTCAATCCCAGCTCATCGCTCTTCAGGAGCGGATTGGCCTGGATGAAGATGTGCGCCATGGAGTGCTGATCGTGCCGGAACCCCGGCACCGTCAGCTCGCGCGTGATCACACCGCCTCCGAACCAGGCATTGCGCTCGAGCACCACGACACGGCGTCCGGCCGTGGCGAGATAAGCCGCCGCCACGAGGCCGTTGTGCCCGGAGCCTACGGCCACCACGTCGTACGCATCAGCCATGGGAAGCTCTCAAATTCGGGTTAGCATTCATGATACATGAACGATGACGTAGCGAACGAGCGCACGGCGCCCGTCGTGCTCGCGGTCGAGGAGCTGTGCAAGAGCTACGGTGAGCTGCGCGCCGTCGATCGCGTCTCCTTCAGCGTGCGTGATCGCGAAGTCGTCGGGCTGCTCGGCCCGAACGGCGCGGGCAAGACGACCACGATCAACATGGTGCTTGGCGTGCTGGCGCCGAGCTCGGGTCACATCCGCATCGCCGGCGTCGATCTGGCGCGCGAGCGTGCGCGAGCGCTCGCCTGCACGAACTTCGCCGCCGTGTACGCAGCGCTGCCGGGCAATCTCACCGTGGCGCAGAACCTGCGGGTCTTCGGCCTGATCTATGGCGTGCGCGGACTCGGGCGGCGCATCGACGCGCTGCTGCAGGAGTTCGATCTCGAGCGGCTGCGCAACACCAAATGCGGCGTGCTCTCTTCCGGTGAGCAAACGCGCGTCGCCCTCGCCAAGGCCATGCTCAATCGGCCGCGGCTGCTGCTGCTCGATGAGCCGACGGCCTCACTCGATCCGTCCGCCGCGCAGCTCGCGCGCGCCAAGATCCGCGCGCTCGCAACGCGCGGGGACTGCGGCATTCTCTGGACCTCGCACAACATGTACGAGGTGCAGGAGATGTGCGACCGCGTGCTGTTCCTCTCGCAGGGCAGGATCCTGCTCGAAGGTGACCCGAAGAGCCTGCCGCAGGAGCACGGCGCCGGCACGCTCGAGGAGCTGTTCATCCGGCTGGCGCGCGAGCCGTTGAGCGAGGTGCCCTCGCCGTGAGACTCAAGCCCATCGCCGGGATCGTGCTGCGCCAGTTCTATCTCATGCGCGGCAGTCCGGTCCGGGTGCTGCCGATGTTCGCCTGGGTGGCCATCGACATCATCGTGTGGGGCTTCATGACGCGCTATCTCAACAGCGTGAGCTCCGGTCGCATCAACTTCGTGGCGAGCCTGCTCGGTGCGGTGCTGCTGTGGGACTTCTTCACCCGCATCATGCAGGGCGTGACGGTCGGCTTCCTGGAAGACGTGTGGTCGCGCAATTTCCTCAATCTGTTCGCGACCCCGCTCGCGATCCCCGAATACCTCACGGGACTGGTCGTGACCAGCATCGCAACGAGCCTGATCGGCCTCATCGTCATGCTCCTGCTCGCGACGCTGGTTTTCGGACTGTCATTCTTCGCGCTGGGTCTCATGCTCATTCCCTTTCTGCTCGTGCTGTTCCTCTTCGGCATCGCGCTCGGGATCCTGGCGAGCGCGATGGTGTTGCGGCTCGGACCGGCCTCGGAGTGGATGGTGTGGCCACTGCCTGCGCTGCTGTCGCCCTTTGCAGGGGTGTTCTACCCGCTGACGACCCTGCCGCGCTGGATGCAGGCGGTAGCGCACCTGCTGCCGCCGTCTTATGTCTTCCAGGACATGCGCGCCATCGTCACGGGGCAGCCCTACCACCTGCAGGGACTCTGGTGGGGCCTCGGACTCGCCGTGCTGGAGGTCGTGCTGTGCGCCCGATTGTTCGTGCGGGTGCACCGCTACGCGGTCCGTACCGGCCTTCTGGCGCGGTATAGCGCCGAGAGCATCGGCTAAGCGTGCGAGGAAAGCCCAGAGTGTGAGGGGAACCCTGACCTTAAATAACTATTTGCTATATACTCATAACCATCGGGTCGAGGTTTCTGGAGATTCGACGTGATTCTGCAGCGACTCTTTCTCGAGCACCCCCGCACGGTGGGCGAAGGCTATCTCGAGCATCAGCGTCAGGCCTTCGGCTTCGGCGCCAGCATGATGCTCGCGGGCTTTGCGTGCCTGCTCCACGGGCTCTGCCCCGCCCTGTTCGTCAGTACAGGAAGTCGAACGATTTCAAGGCTTTACGAACGCATGGTGGCCCATCGCCGGGTCGCCCTCCCGCGAGACGCCAGCCCCGCCCATTGAGGTCGCTCTTCCGCCGCGCGCTGAGGGCGCGTGCGCTTGCCAGAATTTGCCCGATTTGCGCCACGACGCCGACCGGATGCTCAGCCACCCTCTCAATCGGGTCACCAGGAGGGTAACGGTGTGCTTCCGAGCCTCAAGATCTGGCTGAATCACTTCGAGTACCACTCGGATCACCACCGCAGCATCGGCACGGATGTGCCGCACGCTCTGAGCTCCGGCGAGCGGGCGGCGATCGCCTCCTCGATCGCGACCTTCCAGCTCGGCGAGCAGTCAGATGGCCAGCGCCTGCTGCGCGCGGCGCAGCGCTTTGCGGTCACGCACGCCGCGCCCGAGCTGCCGCGCATCATCGAGCTCCTGATTCGCGAGGAGCAGCGTCACGCGCAGCTGCTCGGTGCGTTCATGGACAGCCAGGGCATCGCGCGCAAGCGCCACGATTGGACGGACCGGGTGTTTCGTGCGCTGCGCCGCTTGGCAGGATTCGAGCTCGCCGTGCACGTGCTCACGACCGCAGAGCTCATCGGCATCGTCTACTATCGCGCGCTCGAGTCCGCCACGCGCTGCGAGCCCCTGCGACTCTTGTGCCGCATGCTGGTCGCTGATGAGCTCGCGCACGTGGGATTCGAGGCCGAGCTGCTGCACGCTTTGCGCGGCGCGCGACCGCGCTGGCAGCGCGCGCTGCAGCGTCTGGTCTACCGTGCGTTCTTCGCGAGCGCGGTGCTCGTCGTGTGGCTCACGCACCGCAAGGTGCTGCGGCGTGGCGGATACCACCTCGGCAGCTTCAGGCGCTCATGCCGCACGCAATCGAGCTTCTATCTGCGGCCGTGGCCGAGCGAGCCGGTGTCCGTCGAGGCACAGCGCAAGGCAGCCTGAGACAGCTCCGGGTCAGGTCGCAAACAGCTGCTGCTCAATATTGCGGAAGGACTTGAACTCGAGCGCGTTGCCGCTCGGGTCGAGCAGAAACATCGTCGCCTGCTCGCCCGGCGCACCCGCAAATCTCACGTGCGGCTCGATCACGAAGCGCACGCCGTGGCGGCGCAATCGCGCTGCGAGCTCGGTCCAATCCTGCATCTCGAGCACGACGCCACAATGAGGCACGGGCACGCTGTCCCCATCGACCGGGTTGAAATGCGACGCAATCGTGCCTCGCTTGCCCAGGCTCGGATTGAGATGGCAGACGAACTGATGCCCGAAGAGATTGAAGTCGACCCAGTGCGCAGCGCTGCGTCCTTCGGCACAACCGAGCACGCCGCTATAGAAGGCGCGCGCCTCGGCGATATCCCTCACCTGGACGGCAATATGAAATGGCGTCAGGTTCACGTGTGAGCGTCCGCAGCGAACGGGTGCGCAAAAGTATCGCCGCTCGGTCGCGCGATGTCGAACGCAGCGCGGCTGCGAGGCCTTGCGGTGTAGAGAGGCCTTGCGGTGTAAGATTGCCGCGCCGATGAAACCCAGGCCCACCTTTCGCGGCGCCGTGATACGCGGCGCTGGATCGCGTTCACCGACGCCTCGGGCAGCAAACACTTCCGCTCACACGGGAACTGCACGCGTGCGCGTCGGACGCGAGGTCGCAGGACGCGCCGGCAAGGGTGTGTCAGTGATCTCGGGACTGCCGCTTTCCGCACCCGAGCTCGAGGCGCTCGCGACGACATTGAAGAAACTCTGCGGCGCGGGCGGTGCGGTCAAGGAGGGCCGCATCGAGATCCAGGGCGAGCATCGCGATCGCCTGCTCGCCGAGCTCTCGAAGCTCGGCTACGACGCGAAGCGCTCCGGCGGCTGAGGTACAGCGACCCGCTCCATGCGCTCCGACAAGTCGCTCGCGCTGCTGCTGTGGCTCGTCGCCATCGGCTTCTTCATGCAGACGCTGGATACGACCATCGTCAACACGGCGCTGCCGGCGATGGCACGCAGCCTCGGCGAACGCCCGCTGCGCATGCAGTCGGTGGTGATCGCGTACTCCTTGACGATGGCCATGCTGATCCCGGCATCGGGCTGGATCGCGGACCGTATCGGAACGCGTCGCGCATTTCTTACGGCGATCGTGCTGTTCATGGTGGGCTCGCTGCTCTGTGCCGCATCGCGCAGCCTGCTCGAGCTCACCAGCGCGCGCGTGCTGCAGGGCATGGGCGGGGCAATGCTGCTGCCTGTCGGCAGGCTCGCGATCCTGCGCGCCTTCCCGCACGAGCGCCTATTACCGGCCATGAGCTTCATCGCCATTCCGGGCCTCCTGGGACCGCTCATCGGCCCGACGCTCGGCGGCTGGCTGGTACAGGTGGCCTCCTGGCACTGGATATTCCTGATCAACGTACCGATCGGCCTCATCGGTTGCTTCACGACGTTCACGCTCATGCCCGACAGCCGCGCGCCGGAGGTCAACCGTTTCGACTTGCCCGGATACGGGCTGCTCGCGCTCGGCATGGTCACCGTCTCCTTCGCCATCGACGGACTCTCCGAGCTCAGCCTGCATCACGCGACCGTGTTGATTCTGCTCGTGTTCGGGCTGGCCGCGCTCACGGCGTACTGGTTGCGCGCGGGTCAGCAGGCGCATCCCCTCTTCTCTCCGATGCTGTTTCGTACGCCCACATTCAGCATCGGCCTGCTCGGCAACCTGTTCTCGCGCCTGGGCAGCAGCAGCATGCCATTTCTCATTCCGCTGCTGCTGCAGGTGAGCCTCGGCTACTCGCCCTTTCACGCCGGCATGATGATGCTGCCCACCTCGGTCGGCGCCATCCTCTCGAAGCGCATCGCAACGCCCGTCATCACGCGCTTCGGCTACCGGCGTACTCTGGTCGTGAATACCTTCCTCGTGGGCATCGCGATGGCGAGCTTCGTGCTCGTCTCGCCGCACGAGCCGCTGTGGTGCACGATCGTCCAGCTCGGATGCTTCGGCATCGTCAACTCACTGCAGTTCACCGCCATGAACACCGTGACACTCAAGGACCTCGGCGGCACCGCGGCGAGCAGCGGCAACAGCCTGCTCTCGATGGTGCAGATGCTCGCGCTCAGTCTGGGCGTCGCGGCCGCGGGCGGCCTGCTCACTGCATTCGTCGCGGCGCTCTCGCGCCCCGGGACGAACGAGCTGCCGGCATTTCATGCGACCTTCGTGTGCGTCGGCTTGATGACCGCAGCATCCGCCGGTCTCTTCTGGCAGCTGGCCCCGGACCTTTCGGCGGCCGAAGCCGAGCCGGAGACGGCGGAGAAAAAGACGACGGAGTCGACCTGAGAAGGACGGCGTCCAGAGAGATTCGCGCACGGCCGAGTGGGACGGATATGATGCCCGCGGGGAAAATAGGGGCTGGTGAATGTGGAAGTCGATCGTGGCGATCTCCCTGGGAGCCAGCCTGGGCGCGCTGCTGCGATGGTGGCTCGGCGCACGCCTCAACAGTTTTTTCCCCGCAATACCGCCCGGCACCCTCGCCGCGAATCTCATCGGCGGCTACGTCGTCGGTGCCGCGGTCGCGCTGTTCGCATCACTTGCGGCACTGGCGCCCGAGTGGCGGCTGTTGGTGATCACGGGCTTCTGCGGCGGACTCACGACTTTCTCCACCTTCTCGGCCGAGGTCGTCAACCTCATCGGTGAGGGCCGCCTGCTGCTCGCCGGCAGCGCGATCGCCGCCCACCTGATCGGTTCCGTGCTGATGACCCTGGCGGGAATCGGCACGGTGCAATGGCTTCGAGGCTGACGCTCGAGCGCGTCTTCATCTTCTGAGGTCGAGCCATGCAAGGATCGTTGTTCCGCTTCTACGTGCACGAGAACCATCGCCATCACGGCCGGCTGGTATGGGAGTGGCTGCTCGAGCAAGCCAACAAGCTCGGCATCCGCGGCGGCTCCGCCTTTCGCGCCATGGCCGGCTTCGGCCGGCACCACGTGCTGCACGAGGCGCATTTCTTCGAGCTCGCGGGCACGTTGACCGTGGAGGTCGAGTTCATCGTTACCGAGGCCGAGGCGCAGCAGCTGCTGAATCTGCTGCACGCGCAGAAGGTGCGTCTGTTCTACGCCTACACACCCGCCTGCTTCGGGATCATCAATCCCGATGCGGCCGATCCGCCTTCAATCGAAGCCTGCGAGTAAAGAGCCTCGGGCGATGCTCGATCGCAGCCCGGTCCGCACGGCGTTCCGCTTCGTCCTGCTGATCGGCATCCTGAGCTTCTTCGCCGACTTCGCCTACGAGGGCTCGCGCAGCACACTCGGTCCTTATCTCGGCTCACTCGGCGTCACGGCCGCAGCGATCGGCGTCATCACCGGGCTCGGCGAGCTGCTCGGCTACGGCTTGCGTCTGCTGTCGGGCCGGCTCGCGGATGCCTCGCGCCAGTACTGGCCCATCACGATCTTCGGCTACGTGGTGCAGATGTCCTCCGTGCCGGCACTGGCGCTCGCGCACAGCTGGCCGGCGGCCGCGGCGCTCATCATTCTCGAGCGCATCGGCAAAGGCATCCGCAACCCGCCGCGCGATGCGATGCTCTCGCATGCCGGCAAGCACATCGGCGGCTATGGATGGGCCTTCGGGCTGCACGAAGGCCTCGATCAACTGGGTGCGCTCTCCGGGCCGCTGATCATTGCTTTCGTGCTCGCGCATCGTGGCACCTATGCGCGTGCCTTCGGCATCCTGCTGGTGCCGGCAGTCATTACTCTCGCGCTCGTCGTGACCGCGCGGCTGCTGTATCCGCGCCCGCAGGATCTCGAGACGGAATCACAGGCCGTGCGCAGCCAGGAATTGCCGCGCGTCTACTGGATCTACCTGGCAGGTGCCGCCCTGGTTGCGGCGGGCTTTGCCGATTACCCGCTGATCGCCTATCACTTCACGCACCGGCACGTTCTGGCCGTGGATCAGGTGCCGATCTTCTATGCAGTCGCGATGGCGGTGAGCGGCGCCGGATCGCTCGTGTTCGGCCGGCTGTTCGATCGCTTCGGCTTTTCGGTGCTCATCGCGCTCACGGTGCTCTCGATGCTCTTCGCACCACTCATGTTCCTTGGCGGCTTCTGGGTGGCGCTCGTGGGCGCGGCCGTGTGGGGTCTGGGCATGGGCGTGCACGAGACCATCATTCCCGCGGCTGTGGCGCCGATGGTCGCTCCCGAGCGGCGCGCATCCGCGTTCGGGCTGTTCACCGCCGGCTATGGCGCAGCCTGGTTCCTGGGCAGCGCCGCGATCGGCCTGCTCTACGATCGCTCCGTCTATGCCGCCGTCGGGTTCTGCGTCGTAGCCGAACTCGCGGCCGTTCCGCTCTTCGCAACCGTGCGTCGACGGCTGGCGCGTTAGTGTCCGGATTCGCCCGCGCGGTTGGTCTCAAACAGGAACCACACCCGCCGCTCGGTCTCGTCGATCCAGACCTCGAGCAGACTCGCAGTCGCCACGTCGTTGTGCTCATCGCAGGTGGCGTGACAGGAGCGCATGCTCGCCGCGAGGTGCTTGTTGTCCTCGCCCAGCTCCGCGAGCATGTCTCTGGGAGTGACGAGATCGGCATCGTTATCGCGCACCCGCTGCATGCGGCTGATCTGACCGATCGAGTGCAGCGTCGTACCGCCGATCTTGCGCACACGCTCGGCGATCACATCGGTCATGGCGAACAGCTGATCTGCCTGCTCGTCGAGCAGCAGATGATAGTCGCGGTAGTGCGGCCCCCACATGTGCCAGTGGAAGTTCTTGGTCTTCACATACAGGGCGAACACGTCCGCGAGCAGAGCGTTCAGGGCCCCGGAAATGTCGCGTGTCGCCTCGGCACCGAGATCCGTCGGCGTCGCCGTCAGCGCCTTCCGCCGTGCCTTTGCGTCTTCGATGGACATGTCAGCGATCTCCTTGGTATTGAGCGGCTGCTGCGCGCCGCAATGTCCGAGCGTCCGAGCGGCCAGCCGTGCTGGCGGCATCGGGCGCGCGGGCCCAACCGAAACGGGGGTCAGCGCCTGAGCATACACGCCCGCGGCCGGTTGACGCTACGGTGGGCGGCGCCCACACTCGCTGCCCACCCTGAGCGCGGGAAATCTCCATGAGCATCAAGCAGGACTCGGTCGTCACGGTGCATTACACGCTCAAGGACGACTCGGGCACGCTCATCGAGACCTCCACCCACAGCGAGCCGCTGACTTATCTGCACGGGCACGGCAATCTCATCCCCGGACTCGAGCGGGAGCTCACAGGCAAGAACAGCGGCGACAAGCTCAATGTGACCATTCCGCCCGCCGATGCCTACGGCGAGTACGACAGCGAGCTCGTGCAGCAGGTGCCGCGTCGGACACTCAAGGGCATTCGCGAGGTCAAGGTCGGCATGCGGCTGCAGGCGCCCGCCGGCCAGGGTCATGGTCCCCACAGCGTGACGGTGACACGAGTCGCCGGCGACTTGGTGACGCTCGATGCGAATCATCCGCTCGCCGGCAAGCGCCTGTCCTTCGAGGTCGAGGTGAAGGGCGTGCGCGATGCGACCGCCGAGGAGCTCGAGCACGGTCACGTGCACGGCCCCGGCGGCCATCATCACTGAGACGGCCGCCATGCGCTCCGGCCACCGCGGCAAGGCCCGACGTGCCGGGCTCGCCGGCGCCGTGCTGCTGGCGCTCGCGCTGCGCGCGTTGGTGCCGCCTGGGTTCATGCCCTCGAGCGAGCAGCCGTTCTCCATCGAGATCTGCCCGGATGGCTTTCCCGCGCAGCTGCTCGCGCACCATCACCATCACGGCGTAAGCGACTCCCTCGGCACGCACTGCGTGTTCGCCGTGTGCGCACACGGCCTGCTCACCCAAGGCTGGCCACTCAGCCAGATTGCTCTCATCCGCCTCATCGTTAGCGCACCGCCCATCGTGACGGTGCGCGTCATCCGCCTCGTCCATCTTCCCTATCCTCGCGGACCTCCTCTAGCCGCCTGAGCGGACTCTCATCGGCCGGACCGAACTCGAGTACCGGCATGGCGCGCGCGCCCCACGGCGGCGTGCTTGCACCTTTTGTCAGTTTCAGCTCGGGGAGAATTTCCATGGGAACTTATAGCGGCTGCGCCGGGCGCGCGGCTTTGCTTGTGCTGGCCGCGCTGCTGGCACCCACCGGGTGGGCGGCGAACGTCGGCAGTGTTCATGGCATCGTGCACGATTCGCAGCACCGGCCGCTCGCCGCGGCCGCGATCGAGCTCAAATCGGTGAGCTCCGCGTGGTCGCAGAGCACGCGGAGCAATCGAGAGGGCGAGTTTGCCTTCCCCACTGTGCCCGTGGGCGACTACGTGCTCAGGGTCAGCCAGACGGGGTTTGGCAGTGTTGCGCTGCGCCTGACGGTCGTGTCGGGCGCGGCACCCTCGACCCATGTGCAGCTGAGCCCGGGTGAAACGACCGAGACGGTCACCATCAGCGCATCGGCACCGCCGGTGAGTGTGAAGTTCACGCCGACGACGCTGGTGGATCGCAGCGACATCGCGCTCACTCCCGGCGCCGATCGCACCAATAGCCTTGCGATGATCACCAATTTCGTGCCCGGCGCGTACGTCGTTCACGATCAGCTGCACGTGCGCGGCGGACACCAGACAACTTGGGAGATCGACGGCGTCGAGATCCCGAACACCAACATCGCGAGCAACCTGGGCCCACAGATCGATCCGAAAGACATCGACTACCTCGAGGTGGAGCGCGGCAGCTATGGCGCCGACGAGGGTGATCGCACCTACGGGGTATTCAACGTCGTGCCGCGCACCGGCTTCGAGCGCAACAATCAGGGCGAGCTCGTGGTAAGCGGAGGCAGCTTCGGGCAGACGAACGATGCCTTGAGTGTGGGCGGCCACAGCGACGAGTTCGCCTACTACGCGAGCGCCAACGGTAATCGCAGCGATCTCGGGCTGATGACACCATCCGAGCAGATCATCCACGATGCCGGGTACGGCTATGGGGCGTTCACCACGCTCGTCTGGAATGTTGGTCCCGACGATCAGCTGCGTTTGGTCGCCTCGGCGCGCCGCGATGACTACGAGATCCCCAACACTCCTGGGGAGGTTGCGGATGACGTGCAGCGCGAGGCTGACGCCTACACGATTCTCTCGTGGGTGCATACCCTCGCGAGCAATCTGGTCCTGACGAGCTCCCTGTTCTATCACTACAACCGCGCCGACCTCGACGGCGACCCATCGGACTATCCCATCAGCACGACCGACCAGCGCGCATCGAGCTATTACGGAGGCCAGGAAAATCTACGCTTGAGCTCGGCGCGCAACCATCTCGACGTCGGCGTCCTCGGCTTCGGCCAAGACGACAATCAGTACTTCAACGTGCTGTTCAACGACGGCAGCAATCCCCCGGTCGCCCAGTCTCTTCGACAATCGGGAAATCTCGTGGCGGCGTATCTGCAGGACAGCTATCAGGTGGCGCATTGGCTCACGTTATCGGCCGGAGTGCGCGCGACCCATTTCGCGGGCCTGATCAGCGAGAGTGCGGTCGACCCGCGCGTGGGGCTCACCCTGAAGCTTCCCGGGCTCGACTGGGTGTGGCGCGCCTTCTGGGGCAAGTTCTACCAAGCTCCCCCTCTTCAAACTATCTCCGGACCGCTGCTCGAGTACGTTCAGAGCAGCGATCTTGCCTTCTTGCCGCTGCACGGTGAGCGCGACGAGGAGTATCAGCTCGGTGTGACGATTCCGCTGCGCGGCTGGACCCTCGACATCGATCACTTCCGCACCGAGGCGCAGAATTTCTTCGACCACAATCCCATCGGCAACTCCAACGTCTTCCTGCCGATCACGATCACCGGCGCATTGATACGCGCCACGGAGCTCACCGTGCGCTCGCCGCGCTTTTGGATGGGGGAACAGGCATACCTCACCTATTCCAATCAGACGGCGGACGGCTTCGGCACGATCACCGGAGGACTGACGGATTTCTCACCGCCCAGCGGCTACTACGCGCTCGACCATGATCAGAGGAACACGCTCAACGCAGGCGTTACCGCCCCGCTTCCGGGGCAGGCATTCGCTTCAGTCAACGTGTACTACGGCTCTGGTTTCGCCAACGGTGACGCGCCGCCCAGCCATCTGCCGAGTTATGCCACGCTCGACTTCAGTGTCGGCAAGACCTTCGGCACCGACTTCACCGCATCCGTGACGGTGCTCAACGCGACCGACCGCCATTTGCTGGTCGACAACAGCCTGACCTTCGATGGCATGCACTGGAACAACCCGCGTGAGATCTACGCGGAGTTCCACTACAGGTTCAAATACTGAGAGCCCAGAATCAGATACTGACTCAGGGATTCTTGCTGAGCCGGCGGTAGTATTCGGCTGCGGCCGTCTGGTAGCCCGCGGGAGCGGCGGACGGCGTGTCGCTGCGCACGTCGCCCGCACCCGGCTCATCGGTCTCGTGGCGCAGTTGCAGCTCGAGCTTGTCGACATCGCTCAGCACGTGCCCGTACAGTTCCTCCACCATCGCGGGGTTGCCGGGGAAGCGCCGCGGGTCGAGTTGTTGCATGGCGCGAATGAGAGCATCCACCTGGCGCTTGGCCTCGGCGTCCTCCCCCACGGCCCGCCGCAGCCGGCCGAGCTCGTTCATCCCCTGCCGGTAGTCCTGCTCCCGGTCGGCCGGAAGCGATGTGCGGTCCGGAGCCACCGCATGCGGCAGCTCGCGGTTGTTGCCGGTGTTCCAGCCACCGTACACGGGACCGGCCGTGTCGCCGCGCCGGCCGCCGCCATCGACCGGGCCGGCGAGCAGCCCGCCCTGTCCGTCGCGCCGCTGCCCGGCGGCATCGCCGCCGCGCTGGCTGGGATCGAGCGCGGCCAGCCGGCTGCGCAAGCGCTCCATGGAATCGAGCAGCTGGTCCTTGGCGGATGACTTCTCATCGGCCAGGGCCTGCCGCGCGGCACCGAGCTGATCCTTGAGATGCTGCAGCGATGTTTGAATCTCGCTCTCGAGCGAGTCGTTAGCCGTGTTGTAGCCACGGCGCAGCAGGTCCGCGCTGCGCTGCAGGCGCGTCTCGGTATCGGCCTGATCGAGATCGCTCAATGCATCGCGCAGCTGCGAGGCCGCGCCGGCACCGCGCCCGCGCGCCTCACGTTCGGCGGCACGCAGATCACCTTCCAGACGCGCCAGCGCATCCGCCAGCTCCTGTCGATCCTCGACCATGCTCGCGGCATCGCTGTTCTGATCCAGGCGCGGCGGTCCGCCGAGCGAGCGCGGCGAGAACTGACCGCCGCCCGCCATGCCGCGCATGCGCTCGGCCTGTGATTGCTCCTCGCTCGCGAGCCGCCCGGCCTGCGTCTCGAGCTCACCGAGGCGCGCGAGGGATTGCTGTTGCTGCATGCCGCCGAGCAGGTTCATCGCCTCACGCAGTCGCTCGGCCGCGGCTCGCGCAGCGTTCGCATCGTGCTGATCCACGGCGCGCCGCATCTGTTCCTCCGCCTCGCGCATGCGGTTCAGAGCCTCGCGCACGCTCGCGTTGCCTTGCGCGCCTTGCGCGCCTGCAGCGCCTGCACTTCCCCGCTTGCCGTTGGCTTGCGCGGCGCCCGCGGCATCCGCAGAGCCCTCGGCCCCGGCGCCGTTGTTGCGCGCCATCTGTTCGATCTGTCGCCGCAGCTCCTCCGCATTCCGGCGCAGCATCTCTTGCTGCCAGCGCTCTTCGGCCGTCTGCTCGGGGCTCGCGTGCTGCGCGGCGAGCTGGCTCTGCCGGCGCGCGAGCTCGTCGAGCTTCTTGAGCGCCGTGTCGATGTCGGCATTGCGGTCCGCGGTGGTGGAGCCCGTCTGCCGCGTCTCGTACGAGTTCTTCTGTGTGTCGAGCTCCAGATCGGCGAGGCTCTCGAGATCACGCCCGAGACTGTTGACGGCGCCCGAGCCCGCTCCCATGCTGCCGAAGGCGACCTCGATCTGGCGGAAGGTGGCCTGCGCGCGCAGCAGATGCTGCAGAGCCTTCTGCTCATTCGGCACGGCTCCTTCCCACAGCTGCCGCGCAAGCTTCTCGGCCGCCGGACCCATGGCCGCCGCCGCATCGTTCATCTCTTTCTGAAAGCTGCCGATCTGCTCGTTGGCATTCGTCAGATCGCGCAGCTGCAAGCGTCCGGCCAGCGACAGCGACTGGGCGCGCAGCGTGCTCTGCACGTCCGACAGGAACTTCGCCTGCTCCGCAGCCTGCCGCGGCGCGGCGTTGCGCGCGCCCTTCTGCGTCCACGTCGCCGCGATGATCTCCTTCTCTCGCTGCACGATCTCAGCCTGACTGTTGCCGGCTCCGGCCCCTCCTCCGCCGCCCGCCTGCTGCGACTGAGAGAATTCCCGCTCGAAGGGCTCGGCATGGATGAAGGCGAGGTCCGTGTGCGCCTCGGTACGCTCATCCTTGGCCGCTGCGTACACGCTCACCACGTCTCCGGGCACCAGTTTCAGGCTCTCGAAGCTAATGACGGTCGCGCCCTGCGCCTGCTTCGCGCCGGACTCCTTGAGCAGATCGACCGTGCGCTCCGGGCCACCGTTTACCGAGTAGTGCAGCGTGAAGGCCGTGAGGCCGAACTCATCCGTGGCGCGCGCACCGACCGTAACCTCCTCGATCGGACTCGCGCCGTAGTCGGCGCCGGGGCGCACGATCGCGACCTCCGGAGGAGTCACCTCGCCCGCCTCGATGAAGTAGTCCTCGGAGATGCGCACCGGCTGCGATCGATCATGTGTGGCCACGTGATACGTGCCATCGCGCTGCAGCTTGAGGACGGCGCGATAGCTCGTGCCGGTCCCGCTCAACGGAACCTCGCGCGCATCATCGAGCAGCAGCACGCCGTTGTGCACCGGGCGGTCGGTCGTGATCTCGAGACGCGCCTCGGTGCCCTCGATCGCCCGCAGATCCCCGCCGTCGGTCGCGGAAGAATCGGGCGCGTGCAGCCACTCGGGGAAGTGATAGCTCACGCGAATGTGCTTCACCTCCGGTACGTCGGCCACGTGGATATGAAAATGCCGCGAGCTGAGCGGGCCGGCTTCCACGTAATACTCGACATCCTCGGGAATGCCGGCGAACAGAAATTGAAAGCCCGGCGCGCGCGCCTGCGGCTGCATGGCGACGTGCTCCCAGCTCGATGTGCCGAAGCGGGCATGGATGCGCACGCGCTCGATCGCGATCCCACGCAACTCTGCCGTCACGAGCTGATCGCCGTGGCGGCGTACCGTCGCATCTCCGGGGCTCACACGCAGATCGTAGAGGGGGACCGCTCCCGGTCCCGTCCAGAGCGCGGCCGCGCCATAGCCCAGATAGCCGGGACCCGCACGAATCAGCCAGATGAGCACACCGAGGCAGGCAATGCCACACCCCGAGAGCGCGATGAGCAGGCTGTCGGAGACGACCGCCCGCGCATCGGCGCGCCGTGCGATGCGCAAGGTGTCGGCCGCGAGCAGATCGAGAAACGGCTGGTCACGCGCTTCATCGCGCTCCGCGAAGGTGAGCAGCCGCTGCTGGAATTCCGGAAAGGAGCGCTCCGCACGCCGCGCCGACCAGCGCCGATCGAGCCGCAGCAGCGGGAGGGCGAGCCCGAACGTCGCTCCGAGCGCGAGTGTCGCGAGCAACACCGCACGCGCACTCCACAAGCTGCCGCTGGAGAATGCGAAGCGATTGATGATGAGCGTCAGGGCGAGGGTCGCGGCAAGCGCGGCGCCCGTGAGAATCGCGGCGCCACGCAGCACGGCGCCCCATCGCAACCGCTGCCGCAGTGCCTCGACGTAGGAGCGCAGCTCCTGGCTTGCGCGCATCACTGCTCCCGAAGCGTGCCGAGATAGCGACTGGCGAGTATCGACTCCGCCAGCACGGCCGCCAGCACGAGCCACATAGCGTACCACCAGAGTTCACCGCGAACCGCAACCGCCCGCGGTGCCGGCGCCGCGGACCCGTTCTCCGCGGTGCTTACCGTCGAGCTCCGGTTGCCGCGCCAGAGCGCGAGCGTCTCCGGAGACAGCGGCGTGAGATCGGACTCGCGGCGATCAGGATTCGCGGCCAGTAGCTCGCGCCGCCCATCGGCGCGGCGCAGCTCGTAGAATCCTGCGTGCGTCAAACGGATCGAAGCGGCGGAGGCGGCCTCTTGCAGCGATAGGGGCCGCTGTCCGAGGGGGTCGATCACCTCGACGCTCACGGCGCGCTCCCGCGCGGCCCGCAGCGTAATGAAATCGTCGACCGTGCGCGAGCTGCTGCGACGCTCGTCTCCCGCCAGATAGTGCACGGTGCGATCCACGAAGGCGACGAAGGACGGCTGCAACGGCAGATCGTTGGTGAGATTGTCGAAGGCGGAAGCGAACACCAGGATGCGTCCCTCGCCATGAGGCTTCTCGAGCAGTAGCGGCGTGCCATCGGCGAGGCGCAGTGCGACGCGCGCCCCCGTTGCATCGACCGCATTCGCGTAGAAGAACTTGACGCCCTCCCACTGGGACTGCGCGCCCACCGGCGCATAGGACGCATCGGCACTCGCAACCGCCGCGAAGCGCTCCGGACCACGCGCGTAGTAGCGTGCGGCGAGCACCGCGCTGCCAAAGAGCGGCACGCTACGCTGCTGCGCCGAGGTCGTGCCGAGCGCAATCAGGACGCTGCCGCCGGAACTCACGTACTGCGCGAGGCGCTCGGCAAAGCCCGCAGGCAGCGTGGCGACATCGGACACCACGACGAATGCGTAGGACTTGGGGTCGAGGTTCGCGGTGCGCTCCGCCGCGACCGTGTCGAGCATCACCGCACGCTCCTCGGCGGATGCGAGCGCGGTACCGAAGTAAAGCGGCGAGCGGGCATCGGAGGACTGATGAATGAAGAGCCCGCGCTTGGGATCGGAGCGCTCCATCGCGAACAGATACTCGTCATCGCCCGGTAGTGAGTCCGCCGCATCGATCCTCACGGCGCAGCGACTGAAGCCGTACGGCACCTCGAACGAGTCGATCTGCGCCGTCGCACGCCCGGAGGGCGGCACCTGCACGCGCCGCGTACCGAGCACCTTGCCGTTGGCCAGGAACGACACGATGCGCACCGCCGCCGGCGTTCCGTAGCCGGCAATGACCGCCTGCACGTGCGTGCGCTGCGCGCCCCAGAGCTGCGCCGGCGCATCTACGCTCTCGACCGACCAGTTGGGTGCCGGACCGCCGGCAAGCGGATGCAGCACCAGCGTGACGTTGCCCGGCAAGCGCATCTCGGCGAAGGCGGGCGGCGTCGCGCTCTTCTGCATATCACTGAACAGATGCAGCTCGATCGGCGCGCGCTCGCTTTCGAGCATCGAGCGGAGAGCGCCTGGCAGCGCCGCGAAGCTGCCGCGCTCATCGCCCGCAGTGACGCTTTGAATGGCGGCACGCAGCGTGGTCGTGTCCTGTGTCGCTGCGGTCAGGACGCGCACCTGCGCGTCGAGAGTCACGATGCGCGCCCGATCCGCGGCCCGCTTGCCCGCGAGCACAGCGAGGGCCTCGCGCTTCGCCGCATCGAGCCGCCCACCTGCGTGCATGCTGAAGGAATCGTCGATCACGAGCAGCAGCAGCTTCTGCGGTGCGAGCGCCGCCCCCACGCGATTGATGTAGGGCTCTGCGAAGGCGAGCGCGAGCAAGAGCAGCACCGCGAGCCGCAGCGCGAGCAGCAGCAGGTAGCGCAGGCGCCGCCGGCGCACCGCGCTCTGCTGCCGCGGCTCGAACAGCATGAGCGAGCTGAACGGCAGCGGCGTGCCCGAATGCCGCCGCAGCAGGTGCAGATAGAGCGGCACGCCCACCGCGAGGGCGCCGAGCAGAAATGCGGGTGCCAGAAAGCCCATCGTTAGTTCCTGCCCTGGCGGATCGTCAGGTACTCGCGCAGGGCGCCATCGAGCGGCCGATCCGTCAGCAGCAGGTGATAGCTCATGCCCGCCCCGCGAGCGCCCTCACGCAATCCCGCGATATGCGCTTCGATCCGCTCGCGATAGCGGCCCGCCGCGTAGTCGGCGCTCACCTCGAGCTGCGCCTCGGTCTCGAGATCGACGAGCAGTGTCGCCGCACCGAGCTGTGGGTGCAGCTCCGCGGGATCGAGGATGTGGAACAACAGCACCTCGTTGCCGCGAAAGCACAGTGGCTCGACGGCGCGTATGACCTTGGCGGGCGTCTCGTAAAAGTCCGAGATCAGCACCACGATCCCCCGGCGGCGCAGAAAGGCGGCGAAATGCTGCAGCGGCGCCTCGAAGCGCGTGCGCGCGCGAGGCTCGGCCTGCTCGAGTCCGGCGAGTACGCGCTGCAGCTGTCCCGCGCGCGTCGAGGGCCGGATGTAAGTGCGTACCTCATCGTCGAAGACGATGAGGCCCGTCGCATCGCGCTGCTTGCGTACGGCGAGATAGGCAAGCGCGGCCGTGATGAAGCGCGCGTAATCCAGCTTGTTCACGGTGTGCGAGCCATAGTTCATCGAGTTGCTCGCATCGAGCAGCACCGTGAGCACGCTGTTGGTCTCGCCGCGGTAGCGCTTCAAGTACGCGCGCTCGGTGCGCGCGAACACGTTCCAGTCGACGTGCCGCAGGTCGTCCCCGGGCGTATAGGCGCGATACTCGGCGAACTCCTGACTGAAGCCGAAATCCGCCGAGCGGTGCAGCCCGGCGACGAAGCCATCGACCACCGTCTTGGCGACCAGGTCGAGGCCGGAGATTGCGCTCAGCACGGCGGGATCGAGGAAGCGCTGCATGTCAGCTCTGGCGCATGTCAGGCACGCTCGCGCAAGTCAGGGCCGCTCAGCTGGCGGCAGCTCCGCGAGCAGCTGGCGCAGGATCTCATCCGCGTCCACCCGGTCCGACTCCGCGTGAAAGTTGAGCAGGATCCGATGGCGCAGCACGGGGATCGCAAGCGCCAAGGCATCCTCGTAGGTGACGTGATAGCGGTGACGGGCAAGCGCACGCGCCTTGGCGGCGAGCACGATGAACTGCGCGGCGCGCACGCTTGCGCCGTAGCTCACGTACTTGCGAATCACGGCCGGAGCCTCCTCGTTCTTCGGACGCGTGGCGCGCACCAGCTGCACCACATAACGCGCGACCGAGGCGCCGATCGGCACCATGCGCACGAGACTCTGAAAGTCGAGCAGCTCCGACGCATTCGTCACGGTCTCGACCTCGGCAGCGTGCGGCGTCGTGGTGCGATCGATCACCTGCACCTCCTCGGTGGCGCTCAGGTAATCGAGGACGGTGTTGAACAGAAAACGGTCGAGCTGCGCCTCGGGCAGCGGATAGGTGCCCTCGAGCTCGATCGGATTCTGGGTCGCCAGCACGAAGAAGGGACGCGGCAGCTCGTAATGATTGCCGCGCACCGTGCAGGAGAGCTCCTGCATCGCCTCGAGCAGCGCCGACTGGGTCTTCGGCGGCGTGCGGTTGATCTCGTCGGCGAGCACGATGTTGCCGAAGATGGGTCCGCGCACGAAGGTCCAGCGCCGGTGGCCGCTCGTCGCGTCCTCCTCGATGATGTCCGTGCCCGTGATGTCTGCCGGCATCAGATCGGGCGTGAACTGGATGCGGCGGAACTCGAGGCCGAGCGTCGTTGCTATGGTGCGCACCATGAGGGTCTTCGCGGTGCCGGGTAGACCCGTGATCAGGCAATGACCGCCGACGAAGAGCGCGGTCAGGATCTGATCGAGTACTTCGTCCTGCCCGACGATCACCTGGCGTACCTGCTCGAGAATGCGGTCACGCACGGCTTGAAAGCGCTCGACGCGCCGCTGCAGCTGCGCGGCGTCCGCGCTGTCCGCAGCAGCGAGGTCGTGCCCGCTCGTCTCGGGAGTGTCCGCATCAGGGGTCATGTGATTCACCTTTGATTTGCAGCAGCATCTTCTGCGCCGGACGGTAGCCGGGGGCGACCTCGAGCGCGGCGAGCACCGCATCCAGGGCCTTGTCACGCTCGCCCGCCGCCAGATACGCCTGCGCCAGGTTGTACTGCGCAGAGGCCTTGTCCAGAGGCTCGAGCGCCACGACCGCGGAGAACTCGCGAATCGCGCCGGGATAGTTCTTCGCGGCCAGCCAGAGCTCGCCCAGATGTCGGTGCAGATCCTCGTCGAAGGCCGGATCGATGTAGTTGATGCGGTCGAGCGTCGCGGCCGCCGCACCCCGATCGCCCGCCTCCTCCTGCATGCGCGCCAGCTCCTTCAGGGTGCGCGGCTGCCTGCCGCCGGCCTGCTCGTACTGCTGCAGCACGCGGATCGCCTCGGGTCGCTCGCCCTTGGCGGCAAAGGCGCTCGCCAGAAGCTCGTAGGCGTTCGCATCGTAAACATACTGAGGATACAGACTGATGACGGCCGCGCCGTCATGGATCACGGCGTCGTGCTGCTCCTGCTGAGCCTCGTGGGCGAGCTGCTCGAGCCGCTTGTGCCATTCGTCGAAATGCTCGACCGAGGGTCCGATGTTCGCGTACAGCCAGGTCTGGAATGCGGTATCGAACGCCTCGGGGGTCAAGCCCAGGTCGTCCGTGATCGTCTGGCCAGTGCTCGCGTGCTGTGCGAACGAGTGCACCATCTCGAGCAGCTTGTCGCTGCCCCAACGGCTCTGGATGTAATCACAGATGCGTCCGGCCTGAAAATAGGAGACGAATACCTGCGCCGGATACTGCGGGCGCACGAACCCACGGTCGAGCTCCACGACCGGCAGCAGCTTGTGCTCACGCAACGCGACGACGATATCGGGAGTGGGGGGATCGCCCCATTCCGGAGAGGCTTGCGTCTCTTCGTGAACTGCGAGCCCCTCGGTGAACCAGCGCGGCACGCGATGGTGGGTCGCGGTGAGGATGAAGACGTGACTCATCTCGTGTCGCAGCGTGCTCGCCCAATGAAACTCACCGGGCTTGCGGCCTGAGGGACTGTCCATGGCCACGACCATGCCGAACGTCACGCCGAGCGCTCCCAGGCCCGGCATCCCGAGCGTGCGTACCGCGAAATCCTCGTGATCCGGGTAAACCTCGAGCTGCACCGGGCCGGGCAGCTGCATGCGGTACTTGCGCTCGTAGTCAGCTACGTCGCGCTCGAGCTCGGCCGAGAAGTACGGATAGAGCAGATCGGCCTCCTTCTTGTGCAATTTCAGGATCGTCTTGCCATCTTTGAAGGTCACGAAGTTGCGATAGCTGTCGAGCAGACGCAGGCTGTTCACCGTCGCCTCGTCGCGGTAACCGGCCTCATAGCACTGCACGAGCTGCGCGCGCGCCTCGGCGTCACGCCCCAGGCGCATCAGATTGACACCGAGCTCGGCGCGCGCCGACCACAGCCGCGGATCCGCCTCCAGTGCCTTGCGATAGTAAGCGACGCCCTCCTCATAGCGCAGACTCAAGATGAGATGGTGGGCAATGAGCGCATAGCCGGCGCCGTAGGTGGGATTCACGGCCCGGATGCGCTGCAGCCAGGCTTCGGGCGGCCGGTCCGCGAGCGTCTCGATGCTCGCATGGATCGCCATGGCATCGAGCGCATCGGGAGCGATGGCGAGCGCTGCGTCCGCCTCGCGTGCGGCGAGCGCCGCATCCGAGTCCTCGAGCGCGAGACGAGCCCTGAGCTCGTGCGCCTCCACCAGGCGCGGGTCGAGACGCAGTGCTCGCATGACCCATTCGATGGCCCGATCGTCGTAGCCGTCCGCGCTCACGAGCGCAAGCCCGAGACAGGCCTGCGCATTGTTAGGATCCTTGGCGAGCGCCTCCCCGAAAAGATCCGCGGCATCCTTGTTGTTGAAACGCTCGTGCAGCAGCCGCCCCCAGCGGACGCGATAGAGCGCATTACCCGGAGCAAGCGCCACCGCCGAGCGAAACTCGACGTTCGCCTCGTCGTAGTGCTCGAGGCCCCAGCTGCCCTCGGCCCGCGAGTAGGCGCGCGCCGCTGGGGTGAGACTCTGGGCGGGCTGCAGCAGCGTCTGAAAGCAGGCCTTCGCCGGCGCCGCGGCGCCGTGCTTTGCGAGCGCCCGGCAGTGCCCGGGCTCCTCGGCATGCAGCATCTGGGCGCACGCGAGCGCGAGTCCTGCAATCACGAAGCGCGCGGCGCCCCTCACTTCTCCAGCTCCCCCTGCACCTTGGCGAGCTCGACGAGCGACTCGGTGAGCTGCTGCTTGTAGTCCTGCGGCGCCATCGCCGCGCGCTGATACTTGAGCGTGTCGATCTTCTGCTCGAGCTGCTGCTTTCTCGCGAGTAGAGCGCTCTTGGCCGGATCGGCCGCGGCGGAGCGTGTCGCGCCAAGTCGAACCAAGGTCAGGCTCGACAGCAGCCGGCCCGCGCCGCTCGCCGTCGACGCGGCCCGCACCGGCACGCCGGCATCCGTGTCCTCGAACACCGCATGCTCGGTCGCCAGTCGCTGCTGCGATTGATAGAAGGCGGCGGTCTTCGCCGTCGCATACTGGAACGCCTCGAGTGCGCTGATCGCCTCGTTCTTGTCGACGTCGGTGGTCGGGTCCTGCAACGCCTCGACCCAGTAGCGCGCGAATACCGTGGCATTCTTCTCGGTGCCCGATTTGGTCGCGGCGATGACGGCGCGGCCACGCCGCGCGAAGGCGCCGATCGATGCGCCGCTCGCACTGGTCGTGTTGACGACCAGCTGGTGCTCCGAGCGAATGTGATTGCACAGGCTCGCGAGCTCAGTGGCGGAGATATCCGGCCCCGGGAGATTGAGCCTGTACTGCACACCGTCGAAGGAGCCATGCCCGATCAGAACGAGCGTGAACTCATCCTCGGGAAGTGCCTGCTCGGCAATCAGGCGCAGTGTCTCGATGATGTGTGTGCGTCCGGCGTCCTTGCCCGCGAGCGTGAACACGTGTTCGGCGGCGCCCGAGGCGCGCAGCACCCGATCCAAGTCGGCCGCCAGCCCTGCAAAGCGTTGCTCGTAGTCCGGCTCACCACCAAGGCCCGCAATCGTGAGGAAGTACTCGTCCGCGCGCGCAGCCTGAGCCAGCGCGCCGCCGGCAAGCGCGCCGAGCAACACCGCCGCAGATAGACCGTGGCGCCGGCTCACACGATCCCCCACCGCCGGCGCAGCAGCCACTCCCCGAGACGCAGTGCCAGCAGCAGCAGGAAGATCACAGGCATGTTCCACAGTTCCTTCAACTGCTGCGCGCTGATTCCGGCCGCGGAATAAGGGATCGCGGCAGCGAGAGCCGCGGACTGCTGTGGTCGCCAGTAACGACCACCGGTGCTCGCCGCGAGTCTCTGCAACAGCTCACGGTTTTGCTGCGTGTGGAAGCTCTCGGCGACGCCGTCCTGGCGCTCGAAGCTCACGCTGTCGCGACCGACGACCGTGCCGCCGCGTTGCGCGGCCACCTCGGCGATGTACGTTCCAGGGGATGGCGCCGTCCATTCACCCTGCAAGCGCCCCGGTACGTTGGGAACGGGAGTGAGCTCGATGTCGGCGGAGAGCCCGTCCGGACCGATCAGGTGCGCGCCGACCTGCGCCTGCGGCGCCGGCTGATAGTCCTCGCCACGCACCTCGGCCGTGATCTGCACATGGGAGTCATCGAAGAGCATGGCATTCTGAACTTCCGCGGCGACGCGCTCGCGCGTGTCGCCCACCAGCCAGCGCAACAACTGCTGCCAGAACATGTCGTGCGTCTTGTCCCCGAGCGGCAGATCCATCTGCCAGCGCCATGTGCCGCCCGTCGCCAGCACGGCGCTGCGGCCCCGGCCGTAGCGCTGCGTGACGAGCAGCGGCATGGTGCGATTGCCGACGTGCATCTCGGCCAGCACGGCCGCACCGGGCTTCGCTCGCCCCGGGTCCTCGTAGTCCATGAGATAGGGGAGCTTCTTCCAGCGCTGCGCGTTTGCGGCCGGATCATCGCTCAGACGACAGATGACGCTCTCTGCGCCTGCGGCCGTCAGACTCACGGTCGCGTGCTCGCGATGGAAGGTGTGGCGCCCTTCCGGTAGCACGACGGGCAGCAGATCGGCGACCAGCGATCCGTTCCACACGCCATCCGCCAGAGCCTCGCGGCCGCCAAGCAGCAGCAGCCCGCCACCGCGACGATCGACGAAGTCGCGGATCAGCTGTTGCTGGGCGGCCGTGAAATATCCCGCATCGACCGAGCCGATGATGAGGGCCTGGTAGGCGAAGAGATCAGGCGCGCGCGTCGGAAAGCCCGCCGCGAGCTCGTTCGCGTCTTTGATGCCCTGCCGATAGATCTTGTTCTCGGTGGTGCGCAGCATCGAGACGACCTGCACCTGAGCATCATCGTCGGCGGCGCGGCGGATGAATTTGTATTCCCAGCGCGGCTCGCCTTCGAAATAGAGGATGCGGCGCGGCTCGGCGGCGACGCTGACGATCCGCGTCACGGTGTTGTTCGCCAGGTTCGTCTCCCCGGGCAGTGGCTCGAGGGAGAACTCGAAGCTGCGCGCGCCCGCCGCGCCCACGGCGAAGAGCACGCTCTCCGCCTGCACGGCATCCTCCGCCTGCAACGTCACATCGCGCGCGGCGAGCACTTTGGCGCCCGCGCGCACCACGAGGCGCGCCGCACGTCCCCGATAGCCGTGCTGGCGCAATCGCACCCGGGCATCGAGGCGCGCTCCCGCCAGGGCCCGCGATGCCAGCGTCACGTCCTCGATCTCCACATCCTGTGCGGGGCTCTCGGATCCGAAGCCCACCGTGTGCACGGGAATGTGACGGTTGCGCAGCGCCGCAAGCGTGTCACGGTCGATGCCGCCGCCGTTGTCGCCGCCGTCGGTGAGCATGATGATTGCGCCGAGGGGCAGCTCGCTCGTTTGTTCCGTGAGTTCCTTCAAGCTCGCGTCGATGTGCGTCGCCGCCGCATCGGGCGGGCCGCCGAGCTCGCCGACACCGGCAACGCGCGCGAGGTGCGTATCGAAGCGATACAGTCGCATCTGGAAGCGCGCTGCGAGCTGCTGCAGCCATCCGGATCGCAGCATGCGCAGCGCCTGCTCGTGCCGTGTCGCACCGCCCTCGCGCAGGCTCATGCTGCGCGAGTCGTCGACCAGAATCGCAACCACATTGCGCTGGGGCTCGAGCTCACTCACCGCGATGGCCGGCCGCCACAGTAGAACGAGCAACACCACGGCCGTGCCGAGCTCCAGCGCCCAAAGCGCGGCCAGCTGGCGCCGGCCGAGGGCCGGCGCCGTCTGTCGCAGGCGCGCCCGCAGCAGCCACGCAAGCCCCACTGCGAGCGCGAGGATCGCAAGACCCAGCAGCCAGGACGGCCAAGCGCCGAGCAGCACGAGGTGACCCCTCGAGAACGCCGCGGGCGGATATTTGAAGAGGAGTGCGAACATCGCCCACTGGCCTGACCGCCCCGATCGTGGCGGCGAGCCGCGCTCAGTGCGTCATGCCGTAGATGATGTAGTTCATGCCGATGCGAAAGGCCATCGACGCGAACCGCTCGGGGTATTCGGGCATGTCCGCCCACTCCCATGCGTCTCCGAGGTGCATGTTGTGGCAGATCGCGACGATGATCCGGCCTTTGTCATCGCGGATCGCACGCCACTTGGGAACGTAGCCGTCCTTCTCGTAGGTGCGCCCCGTGTCGACGTACTGCTCTCCCGGCACCTGAAAACGCTCGCCGAGGTCGTAGAGCACATGGAAGATCTCGTCGCTGTCGCTCAAGTCCTCCACCGGCCGGTCGGGCAGCACCTGGCGCATCCCCGCCATGAAGCGCTGCCAGTCGGCGGTGCCGTGGAAGTCGTCCACCATCAGGAAGCCGCCCTTCAGCAGGTATTCGCGCAGACGCTTCGCCTGCGCGTCGGTGAAGGTCCAGTTCGCCACCTGCACGGCATACACCCACGGATAATCGAAGATCTTGTCGTCATCGAGGCTCACCACCTGCTCGGTGGAGCGCATCTGGATGCGCGTCAGCCGCTTCAGCGCGAGCAGAAACTGTCGATCCGCCTTGGGGTAGTCGCGCGCCCAGCCTGCGAAGCCGAAACCATAGCCGTAGCCGTATCCGTAGCCGCCCGAGCCGAAACCGGCCGACGTGTATCGCAGTCGCGACCAGTAGAACTCCGCCTTCTCATTCGATGCGGGCTCGAAATAAGAGAAGTCGCGTCGCGATTGCGAGTGCGCCGCCGGGATCCATTGCGCGGCAATCAGCGCGCAAAGGAGGCTGCACGCGAAGGGGAGCGGCCGAACGTGACGTAGCAGCGGCATGGATGTGCCCCGGGTGGCGCAGGACAGTTACTACCGGACGGACATTGACGACGCAACCCCAAAAAAGCGAGTTTATCCCCCGGTCGATCCCTTGGGCCCGATTCGATGAAGCGCCGCGATTTTCTGACCCGCACGGTCGCGACATTGTTCCAGGCTGGAACAGCCGAGCACGGCATCGCGCGTGCCGACGGCGCGCATGGCATGCCGATGCCGTCGCACGGCGCCCAGCACAATGGTGGTGCCGATGTGACGCTGCATATCGCGCCGGTGGCGCTCGAGATCGCCCCGAGTCATTTCGTCAGCACGATCGCTTACAACGGCACCTCACCAGGACCCGTCCTGCGACTGCGCGAGGGCAAGCCGGTGACGATCGACGTGCTCAACGAGACCGACGCTGCGGAGCTCGTTCACTGGCACGGGCTGTTTGTCGCCTCGGAGATCGACGGGGCGGAAGAGGAAGGCACACCCGTCATTCCGCCCGGCGCACGCCGGCGCTATCAGTTCACGCCGCGCCCAGCCGGCACCCGCTGGTATCACTCGCACGCGATGGCTGCGGGCGATCTGCATCGCGGCAGCTACACCGGACAGTATGGATTTCTGATGATCGATTCGGGTGCCGATCCAGGCCACTACGACCGCGAGGTCTTCCTCGCTCTGCGCGACTGGGAGCCCTTCTATACCGATCAGCCCGTCGACATGGACGAGCAGCAGGCGCGCGGACCTCAGCCGGAGAAGCCCGCGGTGCTCGACTCGCGCCCCAACGGGCTCGAGGTGACCACGCAGCTGTTCTCGATCAATGACAAGGCGCTCGGTGCCGGAGAGCCGCTGCGCGTACGCACGGGCATGCGCGTGCTCTTTCATCTGCTCAACGCGAGCGCCGTGGAGAACCGCACGCTCGCCCTTCCTGGCCATGAGTTTCAGGTTCTCGCGCTCGACGGCAATTCGGTGCCCGTCTCACGCCCGGCGAGCGTGCTCACCCTCGGCCCGGGAGAGCGCATCGATGCCTACGTTGACATGAAGCAGCCGGGCGTTTGGATTCTCGGGGCGACGGATGATCCGACGCGCAACGCAGGCCTCGGCGTGGTCGTGGAATATGCCAATCAGCACCGCGAGCCGCAGTGGGCGCTGCGGCCGGGCGCGCAGTGGGACTACACCCTTTTCGGACATCCGGCGGCCCAGGCGCCGCACCGGCCGGCGCCGGATCATGTCATCGACATGGTGTTCGAGAAGATCCCGAGTGGCGCCGGTCAATTCAATCTCTGGACGGTGAACGGCAAGCCTTATCCGCACGAGCGCGAGTTCGTGCTGCAGAAAGGCCGGCGTTATCGGCTGGTGCTGCGCAATCGCACGGATGACTCACATCCGGTGCATCTGCACCGACATCTCTTCGAGCTGGTCGACGTGAACGGCAAGCCGACGAGCGGCATCCTCAAAGATACGGTGATCGTGCCGGTCTTCGGACGCGTGACGGTCGATCTGGTGGCGGATCAGCCGGGGCTCACCTTGTTCCACTGCCACATTCAGCAGCACATGGATTACGGCTTCAAGGCGTTGTTCCGCTACGCGTGAGGCCGCTACGCGGATCCTGCAGATGCGGCACGCACGAGCCCGATCACGATCAGGGCGATGCCGATCAGGAGCAACACGTGTATGGCTGCGAAGCTGATCTTGACCGCCAGCCAAAGGATAAGCCAGGCGATGATGAACAGAATGCCCAGTGTGCCCAGGACCGCTCGCATAGTGCCCTCCGGCATGTCGGTGCCGATGGCAAATAAAACACTCCTGCGGTGCTCCAGTTCCCTGGCATCTCAACTCGCCGATCGTTGACACCCCTCTGCTGGAGACTTAGCGCCGCTCACAGACTACACTTTGGCCTCAGACCGATACCTGGGGGTCGAAGTGTCAACCTATGTCCTCGTACACGGGGCCTGGCACGGAGGCTGGTGCTGGGAGCGGATGCGCCAGCGGCTGATCCAGTCTGGTGCGCGCCTGTACACGCCCACCCTGACGGGCCTCGGCGAGCGCGCACATCTGCTGAGCCCCTCGGTCTCTCTAGAGACCCATGTAGCCGATGTGCTTCAAGTGCTCGAAGAGCCCGCTCTGAGCGATGTTATCCTCGTCGGACACAGCTACGCGGGTATGGTCATCACGGCCGTGGCAGATCGATTGCCGCAGCGGCTGGCGCGACTGGTGTATCTGGATGCTATCGTCCCGCGGAGTGGCCAGTGCTTACTGGACTGCGCGAGCCCGGAGTTTCGCAGCCGCATTGATGAGCAGGTCAAGGCACGGGGCGACGGTTGGCGCATCCCGATCCCTGCGCCTGAATCCCTGGGCCTCTTGCAGCAAGCGGACATCGATTGGGTGATGCCGAAGCTCGTTCCGCATCCGTACCGAAGCTTCTGTGAGGCTGTGCATTTCCGTAGCCGGGACGCATACAAGGTGCCGCGCACATACATAAACTGCATCGGGAATAAGCCACGCGGCGGCCCGCGGTCGCAGCAATCAGCTGGCATTGAGGACTATCACGAGCTCTCGAGCGGTCATGACGCGATGGTCACCGCGCCACTCGAATTGGCAACGCTGCTGAGCAGCTTCGGCCAGGTACCGGGATGAGAACCTTCTCCGGTCAGCGCGGGTAGCCGAGCATGCTGCTGCTTTCGGAGCGCACCTGGATCGCAGTACGCAAGCCGATGGCAGGGCTGCCGCCGTGGGCTTTCTCCATTTTCGCAACGCTGGCCGTGGCGATCGCCTATTTCCTGGCCGCGCGGCTCAGCCTGGCTCTCCTCGAGAAACCCGACGGCGTGGCCGTGTTCTGGCCGGCCGCGGGCGTCGCCTCCGGCGTTCTCATAGTCGCGGGTTCTGCGGTTCGCTGGCCGGTCGTCGTCGGTGTGATGGCTGCGACCATCTGGGCCAATCTGCTCGGCGATCGCGACATCTGGAGCTCCACCTTCTTCGCAGTCGCCAATGCCGGTGAGGCCGCGATCGTGGCAGGCCTGATCGAGCGCATGCACGGCTCGCCATTTGATCTCGGCGCGCTGCGACGCGTGATCGGATTGTTCGCGGCGACGATCGCGGGAACGGCTCTTTCGGGCATCGTCGGGACGATGGGCTTCACCTGGTTCCACCGTGCCACCGCATCGGTACCCATCATATGGCTGCACTGGTTCGCCTCGGACGCACTTGGCACCCTCACCGTCGCACCGCTCCTGATCGGTCTAACGTCGCTCGCGCGCAATCCGGCCTCGACGCGGCAAGTGACCGAGGGTGCCGCGGCGCTCGCGGTGGTCTTTATCCTCTGCGCGCTGCTGGTGTTCTTGCCGAATGAGCCGTGGACGCTTGAGCTCGCTATCATCTCGGTGAGCCCGGTGTTCGTTTGGATCGCTGCGCGTCTGCCGCCGGGCTTTGCCACCGCCGCAACGTTCATATGCGCCATTGCGATCGTCGCGACGACCACCTTTTCCATCGGCATCTTCGGCGATTCGCGCTGGCCATGGGAGCAGCGCATCCAGTATGCCCAGGCGAGCATTCTGGCGATCTCGTTCAGCACTCTGGTGCTTGCTGCCCTATTCAACGAACGCAAGGTTCAACAGATCGCGCTTCTGGAGCGGGAGTCTCGACTGCAGGAGGCGCTGCGGGCCGGAGGCGTGATGGCCTTCGAGTGGGATCTCGCCGCCGATCAGGTACGTCACAGCCAGAACGCGTCGCTGATCCTAGGCCTCGGATCGAAGGATGTTCTCAGCGGCTCCGAGATGCTGGGACGCGTCCATCCAGATGATCGCCCGCAAGTAACGGCCTGCATACGCGGCATCGATCCGGGCAATCCCGCATATTCGGTGACATTCCGTTACCTGCGGGGGGATGGCGCGAGCGATGTGTGGCTCGAGCAAGTCGCCAGCGCGCAATTCGACGCAAACGGATTGCCTATGCGCATCGGGGGATTGACGACCGACATCACCGAGCGCAAGCGCTTCGCGGAGGAGATCTCGCGGGCGCAGAAGCGCGCAGAGAACGCCGATCGGGCCAAGTCGATCTTTCTCGCTGCCACCAGTCACGATCTGCGACAACCGCTGCAGACTTTGCGGTTCCTGCAGGGGATGCTTGAAGAGCAGCATCCGGATCGCGACGGGCAGAAGATCATCGCTGGCATAGGCCACTCGATCGATACCATGTCCAGCATGTTGTCGAGCCTGCTGGATATCAATCGACTCGAAACTGGAAATCTGCGCCCCTCCTTCAGTGACTTCCCCGTCAATGAGATCTTCGATTCGCTGGCAAGCGACATCACGCGCCCGCTCGAGGAGAAGGGCTTGCAATGGCGCGTGGTCACGTCTGATCTCGTCGTGCGCAGCGACAAGCGCATGCTCGAGGAGATGCTCCGCAATCTGCTATCGAATGCAGTCAGGTACACTGATCGCGGGACGATTCTGCTGGGTTGCCGCCGCGCCAACGAGAAGGTTCGTATCGAGGTCTGGGATAGTGGCATCGGAATCCCGGGCAACCGGCTGCCTCATATATTCGAAGAATATTATCGTGATCCCGAGCGTGGCGGCTTTGGTCTGGGCCTGGCAATCGTCAGGCGGCTGGGAGAAATACTGGACCACAAGGTCGACGTGCGCTCCACGCCTGGGCAGGGCACCGGTGTATCCATTGAGGTCCCGCGGGGGCAAGCACACGCCGGTGCTTCCGAATCAGTACCCAAGTCGGATGCTGGCGCCAAGCCGTTCCGCGGCACGATCCTCGTCATCGAAGATGAGACTTCCGTCCGATCGGCACTCCACAAGCTGTTGAATTTGAGAGGCATCGACGCAGTTGGAGCTGCCACCGCAACTGAGGCGATCACCCTGATCAAGCAGCAGAGCGTGCGGCCAGATCTCGTGTTATCCGACTACAACCTGCCGGGTCCCATGAATGGTGTGGACAGCATTGAGGCTCTGCGTGTTGCGCTTGGCTGGAATGTTCCTGCAATCGTAATGACGGGTGATATCAGGTCGACGACGATCGAGGCGGTCGCCTCCTCCGGTGTGTCCGTGCTCGTCAAGCCGTTCCTGGCAAACGAGCTCATGCAACTCATCAATCAACTGACCGCGGCTCGGAGTCTTCCGATCTAGGCTGAAGTGCCTGCCGGAGGCGTCAGGCTTCGGCGGTGACGCTCGCTTCAGCCGGCTTCGTGCGAGGCGCCGCAGCGTCCAGAAGTCCGTGCAGGCTTGCGCCCAGCAGCAGCGCCAGCACGCCGCCGACCGCGGCGATCACCGCGTGCAGCATCCAGAAGGCGAGCGGCCCCAGGCGCTCGTAAAGCGTGCCGAGCGCGCCGATGATGAGATTCGATAAGAACAAGGTAAGAAACACCGCGCCCATCAGCGTCGCGCGAACTCGCGGCGGCGCGCGGCGCGACACCAGCGCGAGCAGCGTTGGCCAGTAGTAGAGGAAGGCCACGCCGAGCAGCACGTCGTAGAGAACCGGCACGAGCGCGGGCACCTGCCGACCCGAGAGGCACCCTGCGACGAGGAGCAGATTCGCGGCGCAGGCGATCCATGCTCCGGTGCCTATCTTGCCGAGCTCCCCAGGCTCACCGCCGTGGGCACCCTGCCAGCGCCACAATGCGAATAGTGGCGGTACCGCGAGAATGCTCACCAGCGGATCGATGGAATTGAACCATGCCTCCGGCACGTGGAATCCGAGCGCATTGAGCTTGACGTGCTCATGGATCCAGACCAGGCTGATATTCGAATTCTGGTAGTAGGCGACCGACTGAAAGATCGTGATGAACATGACCGCGAAGAGCGCGGCGACCATCCGCCATGGAGCCGGCTCGGCAACACCCTCGGTCCGCTCAGGCGCGGCGGCGCGGCGCACCGAATCCGCGAGACTCCGATAGCCTGCGAGATAGGTGCCCAGTCCCGCGAGCATCAGCACCCCGGCAAGCGCGAACCCCGCGTGCCAACCGTAGAGCTGCGCCACAAGGCCGCAGAGCAACGGCCCGATCGTCGCGCCGACGTTGATTCCCATGGAAAAGATCGAGAATCCGCGCGTGCGGCCGACCGCATCTTCGGGTGCGTAAAGCGTGCCCACCTGCGTTGAGATGTTGCCCTTGAGGAAGCCGCAACCGACGATGAGCAGGAGAAGTGCGACCAGGAAGGTCGCATCGAACGCCATGCCGATCTGGCCCGCGCTCATGAGCACGGCGCCGAGTACCACGGCATTGCGCGCGCCGATCCAGCGATCGGCGATCCAGCCGCCGAGCACGGGCGTGAAATAGACGAAGCCGGTATACAGCCCGTAGATCTGCGACGCGAGGGCAACGTTGCCCAGCGGTCCAAACACGCTCTCCAGAGTGCCACGGAATGCAGCAAAGCCACGTATATGCTCGATGTGGCCCGGTTGCAGCAGTGACTCGGTCATGTACAGCACGAGGAGCGCTGTCATGCCGTAGTAGGAGAAGCGCTCCCATGCCTCGGTGAAGGCGAGATACGCAAGCGCGCGCGGCTGGCCAAAAAAACCGCGCGAGGACGTGCCGCCTTCGGCCGGGAGATAAGTATTCATCCTGCTCGGACACCTCACATTGTCAGCGTCAGGATGCTAGCACGCGCGAGCGCCGGGCCTCTGGCCGAGGCCCGGCGACTGGTACATCGACCTTCAAGGGCGGTCGCGACCGGCCACGGCTCGCCAGGCATCTAGCGCTGAGTGCCCGCCGGATAGGGGTCCTGCAGAACGACGGCGCCGGTCTCCAGCAGGGACTTCAGGTTGGACAGGATCTTCGGCCAACCGCCGGATACCGCCGCGATGAATTTCGAAGGATCACGCTCGATGGTGTGCGTGATGGACAGCTTGACCGCCGCGCCACTGGGTTCCAGCTCGATCGTGCATCGCGACTCGCCCTCCTCCTTGAGCTCGGGCCTGTTCTGATGCTGCCAGCGGATCACCAAGCGCCGGGGCGGCTCGGCCTCCAGGATCTCGCCGTCATCGAAGATCTGGCCGTCGCTCGACACCATCTTCCAAGAGGACCCCGCCGTCCACTGGCTTTCGCAGCGCGTGCCGAACCAGTACTGCTTCATGGTCTCCACGTCTGTCAGTGCCGACCACAGCTTCTGCGGCGTAGTGCGGATGTAGGTCACGTAGACAAAAGTTGCTCTAGCCATTTCCTTTCTCCAGTCGTCGTTTCAGATCCGACAGCGCCTTGAGGCGCGGCCTTTCGAACTTGGCGATCCAGCGCTCGTAGATCTCCTGCAGCGGCACCGGATTGAGGAAGTGCAGCTTTTCGCGGCCGCGCCGCACGGTGGCGACGAGGTTCGCGGCCTCGAGCAAGTCGAGATGCTGCGTCACACCCTGCCGCGTCATCTCCAGGTGCTCGCACAGCTCGTTGAGCGTGCGGCCGTCGTGCGCGTGCAGTAGATCCAGAAGCTTGCGGCGGCTGGGGTCGGCCAGAGCCTTGAACAGCAGATCGGTGTCGTGGCGCTCGGGCATATTCCTACATGCAAGTACTTACTTGCCTAATCATAGGCAAGTACACACTTGCATGTCAAGGTGCTCGAGGATCCGGTGCCCGACGCAGCGGCAAAGGCTCTCTCTGACTAAGCCCAAAGCCCAATGGCGGCGCCGTTCCGATCGTCTACCGTACCGGCTTTGGTCGTGAGATCGGAGAGGGCGAAATGGGCACGCTTAGCCTTTGGAATGACACCGACGCGACGCGCTCTATTGAAGCTTTTGTCGCTCGCGTGAGCGACGTGGAATCCTCCGCCTTCGTTCCTCCGGAGGCCCGAATCGCGGTCTTCGACAACGACGGAACTCTCTGGCCGGAGAAACCGATGCCGGTGGAGCTTGGTTTCATTCTCAAGCGCCTGACGGAAATGGCCAGCGCAAACCCAGCTCTGCGAGAACAGCAACCGTGGAAGGCAGCGTATACGAAAGACTACGCCTGGTTGGGAGATGCCTAAGCGTATTGCGCGTCCGTGGGCGCAAGCTGCATCGCCTGCTCGAATGCCGCGCTCGCGAGGTCGTACTGGTTCCGCGCCTGGAGGGCGCGCGCCCGACGCGCGTATTGGGCAGCATCCTTTGAGGGGCTTCCGCTACGTGGCAGTGGCTGCGAAAGATCGGCGGTTGAGCTCAGGACCCTCTGACTTGGATCGACGGTCAAGTTGAATACCGGCCCACCGTTGTAGGTGAAGTAAAGCTTGCGTTGCTGGTAGGACACGTACACACGATGCGAGAGAAAGAAATCGACGCCGAGAACCATGTCGGCGCGCCCTGGAAGATTCAGGGAGTCCGTGTTGGTAACACCGCCGATGCGAAGTTTGGGATTGCGAATCGTCTCCGTATCCAGCTTGAACTCCTTGAACTGCGCAATCCACGTCGGCACCTCACCACCACCAACTCCACCAACGAGGCCGCCGGGAATCACGCCGGGTGTTGAAGGCCATACTCCGGCTCCCGCGGCCGCCGGCCTGCTCAGCATCGATTTGTTCGCTCCGCTGTCGAACAACACTCGCGCATGATATCCATCGATCAGAGCCTTACCGAAAATGTGCGGTTCATCCGAGCTGGCGCGCTCAATATCGATGACCCCCACGTCTTGGGTCCCACGCCAATAGGCGAGCGGCGCGTCTCCACAGCCTTCCGGCTGAATGAGTCGTACCACTCCATTCAAGAGGTCGCACTCAGCATCCGTCAACCGCAGGAACTTCTGCGAGAGCAAGCCGTCACTTCCTGAGACATCTACTGAGAACGCAACGTTGTGGAAGCTCTGTCCTCCAAGCTCAACGTCCTTGGCCACTACGAACTTGGTCACGGAGGTGCCGCCAATCCCCTCCGAGTAGAATTTCTCCTTGGTCCTGGCCGGCTGAAGTTTGAGCTTGGTGGCCATGGCAGGTGAGAGAGAGTTGAAGTCCGCGCCGGCATCCAGGGACCTGGAATGGTCACTGCCAGGTAGAACCCACCCACGCTGCCAGTCAGGACGCCCACGGCATAAACCCTGCCGAGGATGCGGTGCAGCGTGCCCACGCGATTCGTGAGTCCAAGCCAGATTTGTACGAGTCCGGCTGTAATGGCAAGCGCTCCACCGGTGAGGTGCGTAACGAGTCCAGCACGACGCGGCCAGTAATAAGGAGTGTAGGAAGCGGGTGAGTAATCGGTTAAATAATGAATCCGCTGCACGACAAACCAGAGCAGCCCCAGCGCCAATGCGGCAAGCACGACGATCAGCGAGATGTGCGAGTCGCGCGCGCGGGAAGCCGGAGCGCTCACGTTCATGACAGACCTCTCTCGGTTGTCTTGGAATGAAGGTCTGCGCCGATTGCACCCGATTTGCTTGGCTGCGTCAATTGGACAGCGTCGCGGCCCGCTCGGGATAAACCGAGCTACTCGGTGCGGATCCACTGATTTCGGCGCGGAGATGGCAGGGCCGCCAGCGCAACTACGAGAATCCAGAGTGACCGCGGGTTTGAACGACTAACTGGCAACTCCAAGATACGTGAGAACCAGAGCGAGCGAATCGCTAACACCATGCGCGAAGATGGCTGTCCACAGGTTTTTCCCAGTCAATAAATATGCAGCCGCGTATACAAGACCGCTGACCATCGCGGAAATGACGCCTGCCGGTCCCTGATACCAATGCGCGCAGCCAAACAGCGCACTCGACCATAGCAGTGCCAGCAGGAGAGCTGGTCGGGAATTGCCCCCGAGATCGGCCATCCGGTTCAACAAATACGCCCGATAGCTGAGTTCCTCGCCAAAGGCGGCATACGTCCAAATGATGCCGAGCCAGCCCAAGAATCCGGCATATTCGTGTATACCCTGCATGGGGTTTGCCCCTGCGGCGTAGTGCGCTAAATGCCTCGTGAGCGGATCTACAACGAATTGACCCAACGCCTGCTGCACCACTACGGCGGCGATTGCTATCAACGCGGTACGCATCCAAGATTTCGGCAAGCCCAAGCCGATCGCGCTCCAATTGCCTTCGCGCAATCGGAAAGAAATCAAAGCCATCACAGAAAGGAGGACGACCGAATTGGGCAAGATGTGCCAAACGTTATCTCCCAAGACGATCAAACTTCCGAGGATTACTTCAATCAGCGAGGCCCAGCGTGCCGCTGGTCCACGAAGACTCTTCGTGAGCTGGGAATCAGCACCAGAAGTAGTACTCATGTGTCCGAGACATGAGCGTGAATTGTGAGTGATCTCAGGACGTCGCTCCGGTTTGAAGCTGGCGGAGCACTTCTGCCGTCACGCGGAGACGGACGCCAGCTCGGTTTGAGGCGCCGCAACCAATTCCTTTGATGCGTCAATTCTCAGCCATAGAACCGCGCCGAGGAGCAACAGCGCCGCCATCGGCACAAACGGTGCGTCATAGCTTGCGAAGCGCGCAACGATGTAGCCGTAGGCCACGGAGCCCACAAGTCCGCCGATTTGCGCAGCCGTGTTCATCAGAGCCACTACCGCACCCGCGTGATTGCGCCCGATGTCCAGACATACGCCAAAGACGACGGATTGCTGCAGGGTAATCGCACCGTAAACCGTCGCCAAGAGCATCACGACGAGGATCGGTTGTCGGGAAAACATTGCGGCAACGGTGAACAGACCCGCGACCGTCAATGCCGCCGCACCGAGCGTTCGACGTCCTCTCTTCAGTCCGAGCTTTCGAACGAGAGCGTCACTGAGCGCTCCCCCCGCCAGGTTGGCACAGGCTGCGACCACATAGGCGAACGCAGACAACCACAGACTCGCTTCACTGAATCCGCGACCTCGGACGAGAAACGTGTGAAACCACGTCTGAAAGAAGTTGTATACATAGACATAGCAGAATGCCGTGACCAGGAGCGCGCGCGTGCTCGGGGATCCGAGTGCAACCCGCCATGGGAAGGAGTGCGTCGTCACGGCCACCGTACTTGCCCCTTCTGCCGCCTTCAATCGCGTCAACGGGCTTTTTTCCGCTGGCGTGTCGCGAAACCAGACGTGCCAGATCGTAGCCCACAGGACCCCTATCGCTCCCAAGACGTAGAAGGACATTCGCCACCCATAGGCACTCTGGATGGGTACTACCAGCAACGGCGCAGCCGCTCCGCCGACCTGGCTCGCCGCGAGTATCACTCCAGCCATGGTTGCCTTGCGCGCGGCCGGATACCAGCGAGACACCACGATCGACCCATTAGGAAACGCGCCCGCTTCGCCCGCACCGAAAAGGAATCTCGTGACCAGCAGCGGGTAGTAGCCCGTCACAGCTCCCGTCAGCGCAGTAAATGCTGACCACCACAGCACGATCCGCGTGAGCACATGCCGCGGACCTATTCGGTCGCCGAGCAGTCCCGTCGGAATTTCGAAAAGGCAGTAGGAAATAGCAAAGATGCCAGTTACCCAGCCCCATCCCGCCAGGCCGATATGGAGGTCGTCCTGCATGCGCGGTCCTGCGACCGAGATGCAGACGCGATCAAGGTAAGTGATGCCAAACAGAAGGATGAGCAGCCCAGTTACGCGGTAGCGATGAGTGCTGATCGGGTCCTGCATGGGTTCGAATTCTCTCATATGCGGCGAACCTCCCTCCGGTTACAAAGGGTGCGCCGTGCGAAGGGTGAGCCGCTGCCCACGTCGCATCCAGACTCCTGAACGAGCGAGAATCGTACACGACGGTGCGCCGGTGAACCGCCGGTCATTTCGGCCAGTGACCCGAACCGCGGAGCTGAACAATGAGGCGGAAGGTTAGCGGGGTCCGGCTGCCATACGCGCTCGCCCAGTCGCCGGGTATTACATCGAGCGTCAATGAACCCCCGAATCCGACCTGTAGCCCATCGTGAAGCGGCGACCAATATGTGTATCCGAGCGTAAGCGCAGACACCCAGTGCTTCTCGTCGGCGCTACCCGGAGGGCTGCCCGGGATCTCAAGCTCGGAACGCAGTCGCTGCAGCACTTCGATGCGACCCCAATAGGCAGACGATCCCCGCTGTAACAGGGCTTCATCGAGCACGGACGACAGGGTGGGTTGGTTCGGATGGCGTTGAATCGAGCCGACGATGAATGCGTGGTCCAGGTAGTCGAGATTCGCGAGTGCCAGGTGATCGTAGAGCGAAGCCGACAGGCGCGTTGCCGAGGTGCTCCCCGGATACTGTGGGTCCTCCTGTTGAACGTTGGCGATCGAACCCATCACGCGGTCAGATGCCGTAAGAGCGTACGTCACGCGCAGCGCTTCGGAGTTGATCGGACCCAGTGGCAAGTCCACCTTTGTGGGATCCGGCTCGGTTCCGTTGAAGACGGATGCCTCGATTGTGGTCCGAGCGAGGTTAAACTGAGCGCCGAGTACGGTGCTGCTGATGTGCCCTACGTCCTGACCCACATGATGTCCCAGCGGCGCGTCTGGATTGTCCCGCGCCGAGTCCCGGTGCATGAACGGGACGGGACCGTCGGTACTCTCGCCGCGAGGTGCGAAGAACAGCTTGAGTCCTCCTCCCCTTCCCAGGCTTACCGTGTCACTGAGGGTCAGCCCCATGATCGGCGAACTGTGGGGATGCTGGGCATCGATGAACGGTTGTCCGTTGCCGTGCTCTTCTCCGATCTGCAGGAGCTGAGGATACCCACGCTGCGGATAGGTCCACAGCTCCGTCGTGGTCATCAGATCGAGATTGACGAAATTCCGCTCGCCGATTGATCTGCCCGTATCGAGCATGAACATGTTGGGCAGCGCGAATTGATTGATGCCCCGTGGCCCGGGCGCGAAACTGAGTACACCAAACACATTGAACTGGCCGGAGATGAGCCACTTCGTGGACGAGCTGGCCGTCGGCATGCACATGTTCATGGTGTTGTCCCAGGCCTCATGGGGTTGGCAAGCGTAAGGCAAAGGCACCGGCGCGGTGCTCCCTGCCTCCAAGGCTGAGGCCGTCGAGAGCATGAATGCGCTCGCCGTGAGCGAGGCGAAGTAAGCGCTCTTGGAATTCAAGCGATCCTGTTCGAGCGACTTGACGCTCGAGGCTCAGGAGAGAGCCCGCCGAGACAACTTGTACAGTTGGCGCGCCAGCAGATCAGGCGCGCCACCAATCTCAGGTCAAGTTGCTAGGCGATTGGAGGGCGAAGTCTCGGAACAGGATGTTCGCTCAGAAACGACGCTACGACCGCCCGATCGGGTGTATCGCGAGTGGTGTCGATCGGAAGGACTGGCGCTGATGACACGACGGCGGCCATGGCGGTGCAATGAGCCATACACGACATCGCCTGCGTCAAACCCGTCGATTGGTGGGGATGATGATGAGGGCTCGCCGCGTGAAGTGGGCAGGCGACTGCCATCTCGGACCCATTGCCCTCGCCCATTGCAAGGCTCGCGGCGTAGCCGACTAGGCAGCTCTGCAGCCCGGTACTGAGCAACAGCACCAAAATGAGTACCCGCCGATACACGACAGCAGTCTACCGCAACGTCTCGGCCCGACGTTGACGTGCGCCACAGAGCAACAAACGACACTGTCCGGGTGATGGTGATATGGCGAACGAGAGCCGGTGCGGCGCCGACCCAGGCGCAGATTCAGTTCGCCAGCGGTGTCCCGTAACTATTGGCATCGACCTGCCCCCTGCCCATACAGCCCCAGAGGGCGAAGCCGGCCGCGACGACGATCGCGAGCAGCGGCACCGCGGCGTCGAGTTGGACGCCCAGGCTCAGGAAGCGCAACCAGATGGCGAAAGCCACGACCATCAGGCCGCCCGGGACGAGCAGCAGCCACGCGGTGTGCCCCATATCGTGCAAGCGCCGGGCATGAAGGATGATGCCGGGGAACAGCAGGGCCAGCAGACACCACTGGGCGTTGCGGCCGGTGGGACCCACCGCGAGGTAGACGTACAACGCCACGACAGCCAGGAACGTGATGAGGGCGGCCGCGAACTGGCCGCGAGAGGTGCGACCGTTGAGATTCACGAACAGGGAATCCCAAGACATCCGCCCTGCCGGCGACTCGCCCACCATCAGTGCGTGCCGCTGTAACGCTCCTCTGTAGTATTCGAGGTAGGCCAGCATCAAGAAGCCGTTCAGCGCAAAGCCGGCGAGCCCCAGGATAGCGCTGAGGGGCTGATGATTTAGGAGCACCCAATAGAGCGCGCAAGTCGAGACCGGCATCACCACGCAGAGCGCCACCGGAACGAAGAAGCCCGCAAGAATCAGTGCCCCCGTGATGAGCTCGATCGCCATAACCACGTCGAGCAACCGTGAATGGACAAGGGCGGCCAAGAGCTGAATGGCCAGCGGCTCATGCCCGCTGGGCAGGGGCCACAGCGAGAAGAAGTAGCCGGCGCCGTTGGCCAGCATCCAGGCGCCGAAGATCAGGCGACCGACAAACACCAGCTGCCTCATGACCGCACCCCCAGCTGGGCGGCGCTCGGTATCCCGGGCGCGCCCAACGTCAGCGGCTGCGCGCGCAGGGCGAACATCGACCGGTAACTGGGTACGTAAGCCAGGCAAAGCACCACATTGCAGAATAGTGCTGCATAGCCAAACAAGGCCGCCGGCGAGGTCCAATGCCCCTCGAGCGGCGCATCCCAGTAGAAGACGCAGAACGAGACAGGCATGCACACGATGAGTGCGAGCGGGGTGTAGAAGCCTGTCAACGCACTGAGTCCTGCGATCAGCTCGACCGCCTTTACGATGTCGAACAGGTGACTGTCGATCAGGGCTGCGACCAGCTCATGGCTGAGAGGTTTCGAGCCCATGGGCTGGGGAAACAGGAAGACGAAGTGGTTCAAGCCGGCTGGAATCATCCAGGCTGCGAACACGAGTCTCACGAACAACAAGGCATATTTCATCGTGTCCCTCGTTGTGTTCGGCCACTGACCTGGCCGCCTTATGGTGGGCAGCTTAGACTCCACGGGCGCAGATTGTAAGTGGCGGATCGAACAGCCCAACTTGAGCGCCTGAGCTCCGACGGCCTCATGGCCGCCTCGCTACGAGCGCTTCGAGCTTCGCGATCTCACTGAACTCACCGCTCGCTGAGAGCAGCGCCAGCCCCGCGCGCAGCTCCGCCTCGAATGCACCCGCGCGCGTGCCGAGCTTCTCGCGCGAGCAAGTGGACATGGAAAAGGCCCGGCCCACGATCTCGTCCACCGTGATCGGCTTTTGAATCGTGACACTGATTCCATCGAGCACCTTGAATGCCGATGCGAGCAGCACGGACTCGTGCGTTCGATACTCGTCTGCGCGTCGCTCTGCAACGTGCGGTTCGGCGGACCGACCGTGACGGTCTCCGATCTCTCGCAGCACCTTCGTCCAGCGATTCTCGGTCGTATCCGGATGATGATCATGAAACAAGGCGATCGCACCGCGCGGCGCCACGATACGGTCCAGCATCCGAAGCGTCGCGGGCCGATCCATCCAGTGGAACGCGCGGCCCATCGTGACAAGCCGATACGGGCCCATAGATGGTGTGAGATCGTAGGAGCTGCAGCAGAGCAGCTCCAGCGTGACGCCCGCGCTCCGCGCCGCATCTGCTGCAGCATCGAGCATGTCCGGTTCCGGGTCCGCAGCGCTTACTCTCAGGCCAGCCGCCGCGAAAGGGATCGCGAGCAGTCCGGGACCCGTGCCGAGATCGAGAACCCTATCGCCGGGCACAAGCGCCGCGAAGCTGAGGACGCGCCGGAGTAGTCGCTCGGGGTAACCGAGCCGGTAGCGCTCGTAAAATGGCACGGCGCTTTTGAAGCGGCGCGGCTCGTAGGCTCGGACGGCTGCCATGGATGAATTACCCGGTCGGGTTGTTGCGCGCGATTCTAGCTGTTGATGCATCGCGGCCTAGAGCGCAGCGCGCGTGAGAGCGATGTCCCGGCAACGTCGGCGGCATCGCGGTGTGCGTAGCCTGGCAGTTGCAAACCCAAAACGGTTAGGCTGCATCCATGGAAAAGCCGCACCCCACCACACCACGCCCGGGGAACCGCGCGTGAAGGCTGCATCGCCGCGCCCAGCGCCGAAGCGCTATTGGTTTCCGGCGAAGCGCTACGGTTGGGGCTGGGGACCTCCGAGCACGTGGCAGGGCTGGATGGTGATCATTGTGTGGTTCGCCATCCTGCTTGCTGGCATGAGGAGCATCGGATTGCGGGGTCATGTACTGGCGCACGTCGCCTTTGTGACGGTGATGACCGCGGTTCTCATTGCGGTTGCCTATTGGAAGGGCGAACCGCCTCACTGGCGATGGGGCGACGACACATGACGCTGCAACGTCAAGGTTCGTAGCGCGGTCCGAGCCGGCGCAGTGCCTCGGTGCCCGTAAGCGGTCCTTCCGCAGTACCCTATGATTCCCAATCCCAGGGCCACCCGCATGCCCGATCGCTGGCGCGACGGGCCGCGGGTCAGATCACACATCGAATATTAGGAGGTAGGCATGACTCTCAAGATCGGCGATACGGCTCCGGATTTTCAGGCAGACACCACCGAGGGCCGTATTAGTTTCCACGAGTGGATCGGCGATTCCTGGTGCGTACTGTTCTCGCACCCAAAGGACTTCACCCCGGTTTGCACTACCGAGCTCGGCTATATGGCGAAGATCAAGCCTGAGTTCGATAAGCGGCGGGTCAAGATCATTGGGCTCAGCGTGGATCCCGTCGATAGCCACTCGAAGTGGGCGATCGACATCAAGGAGACCCAGGGTGTAGCCCCGAACTATCCAATGATCGGTGATCCCGATCTTTCGGTCTCAAAGCTCTACGAGATGCTGCCGGCGGCCGCCTCCGGCGATCCGTCGAAGCGCACGCCAGCGGATAACCAAACCGTACGCAACGTTTTCGTCATCGGCCCCGACAAGAAGATCAAGCTGATCCTCGTCTATCCGATGTCGACCGGACGCAACTTCGACGAGGTGCTGCGTGTCATCGACTCTCTGCAACTGACCGCGAAGCATCGGGTCTCGACGCCGGTGAACTGGAAACAGGGTGAGGACGTCATCATCTCGGGCTCCGTGTCCAACGATGAGGCGAAGAAGATCTACCCGCAGGGCTGGAAGTCGCCGCGCCCGTACATCCGCATCGTGCCGGAGCCGCGCGGCTAGTCCTCGCGGCTCGCACGAAGCTTGACTCGCCGATTTCGCCAGCCGGAGAAAGGGGTCGGTGACGACCCCTTCTCAGGGTGCATGGGTCGCACGCAATCATGCTTAGCGCTGATGAAGTAAAGGCAATCCCGCTATTTTCCGCGATCGAGTTGCACGATCTTCAACAACTCGCGCGCACCTCCGAGGATCTGCATCTCAAGGCTGGCGAATTCGCAGTGTACGAAGGCGGAGAACGGGCCCTTTTCGCAGTTCTGGCGGGCAAAGTCGAGGTGATCAAACTATTTGACGGAGTCGAACGACATCTGGGTTGGCGCGTTCCGGGTAGCATTTTCGGCGAAGTGCCCATTGCGCTGGGGAGCCCGTTTCCCGCCGCGTATCGAGCCTCAGAACCCTCGCGCGTCATGCGCATCGACATCAGGCAATATTATGCGCTGGCCTCTGCTTCTCCCGAGGTAGCTGCGAAGATCGGCGCACTGGCGCGTGAACGCATGGGAGGACTGCAGGGCATTGCTTCGCAGCCGTCAAAGCCTCGCGTGATAATCGTCGGGCAACGCTGGAATTCACCGTGCAGCGACTTGCGCCGATTCCTGGCGCGCAACCAGATTAGCTTCGATTGGTTGATGCCCGACTCGCCGGAGCTGCCGGCACGTTGGCCCGCGTCACCGCCCAAGGACGAAGATTGTCCAATGCTGATGGCCGACGGTGCGGTGGTCGGTCGACCTAACAAGCGCGAACTTGCTCGGATGCTTGGCCTGCAGACGACTGCGCAATACGCGGAGTACGACACTGTGATCGTAGGCGGCGGACCTGCGGGCCTGGCTGCCGCAGTCTATGGCGCATCCGAAGGCCTGCGCACGCTGGTAGTCGAACGTGAGGCACCGGGAGGCCAGGCCAGAACGTCATCTCGCATCGAGAACTACCTGGGCTTCCCCGGGGGCGTCTCCGGCGACGAGCTCGCAAGCCGCGCGCTGCAGCAAGCTCGGCGCCTTGGAGCAGAGATTCTGGTCACCCGCTCAATCGAGCGGATCGACCCCACGACACACGAGCTGTCTCTGGATGGCGCGGAGGTCATCCACGCGCGCACTGTAATCCTCGCCACGGGTGTCACGTGGCGTCGACTGGCGATCGATGGCTTCGATCGGCTCATTGGCAAGGGTATCTATTACGGAGCGGCGCGCAGCGAAGCGGGAGCGACCGCCGGGCTCGACATTCATCTCATTGGCGCAGGTAATTCGGCAGGCCAAGCCGCCTTGCACTTTGCCCATTACGCACGCACCGTGACACTCGTAGTCCGAGGCGAATCCCTCGAGAAGAGCATGTCGCAATACCTGGTGGAGCAGCTGCGAGGCAGATCGAATATCGCAGTCAAGCTGCAGGCGCAAGTGCACGCAGTGCACGGTGCCACGAACTTGACGGCAATCGAGATTCTCGAGGGAGCAACCAAGGACCTGCAGCGCTATGACAGCGGTGGACTGTTCGTCTTCATTGGAGCTGATGCCGACACCGACTGGCTACCCGAGGAGATAGCGCGGGATGCGCGCGGTTATCTCCTCACGGGCAGCGATGTCCTGAAGAGCGGGCGCTGGACTCACGGTCGCGATCCCTACTTGCTCGAGTCGAGCATTCCCGGGATCTTTGCCTGTGGCGATGTGCGTTTGAGCCAGGTCAAACGCGTTGCGTCCGCAGTTGGTGAGGGCAGCATGGCAATTGCATTCGTCCACCAATATCTGCAGCGCGATGCTGGCTCTCGCCGGGCCACTCAGACGTCGGCAGCGCAACTGCAAGCGTGAACGGCCCGTAATAGTCCCGAACGCGGCTGCGACATGGCGGCCTCTATCGCCGTCGGCAGAGACAGTACACAAACTGTTGCGTTGCGCCCCACGGCGTCCTATGGACTTCCGTAGTACTGTCGATGAGCTCGAAGGACTTGCCGAGGGTTCCGTGCAGCTCGGAGGCGGAGTAGCGAGCAACCTCCAGCCCACTGCACTTTGGGGGCCCCTCCGGACCGAACGTGCCGACGATTGCGTAACCACCTGGCCGGAGGAACTTGAGCATTTGGGCGATGTATCGTGTACGCAGCTGATCCGTGATCAGAAAGTGAAATACCGCGCGATCGTGCCAAACGTCGTACAGATCGCTCGACAACTCGGTATCCAGGATGTCGCCGCACATCCATTTCACGCTTCCTGCGGCCTCCCCGAGCCGTTCCTTGGCGACCGAGATGGCCTTCGCCGATAGGTCGAGAACGGTGACGTCCCGATAGCCCGCTTTCATCAAGTCATCGACGAGCGTCGACTCTCCGCCACCCACGTCGATGATTGCCGCATCGTTGCCAGTGACGGCGGACGATATGTACTGCAACGACTTGGTCAGGTGCGGGGCATACCAGCTCACCGCATCTGGCGCTTTGGTCTCGTAGACTGCTTCCCAGTGCGTCTTCGAAGTCACGTCGTGGGCCGCCGGTATGACACATGGCAGATACTAAGCCTTCTCGCTCATCACGTAACGATCGCACGGCCGTGCGGGAGATCGCTCACCACGGCCAGAAGAACCACTCCGACGGAGGCGCGCCGAAGCCACCGAAGAAGGGCGCGTCATAGTGCTTGTGCACGGCATTCGGACTGATCTGCTGGGGCTGGACGCCGAGATGCGTCGTTGCGTAGAGCGGCAGGTCGCCGTCCTCGAAGGCGAACACGAAGACCCGATTGGGGTTGTCGGCCGGCACCGTGCCGACATCGGCGGGCGGCGTGCCCGAGTCCTTGACAATGTAGCTCAGGAAGTCGTTGTCATTGGTCACGTACAGCGTATGGACGGTCTGACCATTCAGTTCGATATCCGCGCCGAACGCCTCGCCCTCGATCTTTGCCGGAACGTTGTTGGCGGGAATGCCCGCCGCACCGACCACGGCAACGAGGTTCAGGAAGGGGGTCGATGACTTCACCACGGGCGTGAAGCCGCCCTTGCGCAGGTCGGCGATGTTGCTGACATCAGTGGCCCCAGCGATGTCGATCTCGTAGAGGTACTTCTCCTTCGCCACGCTGTTGTCGTCGTTTGCAGTCTCGAAGCCGGAGCCATCGCGCTCATCGATGAGGAACTGATGGCCATTCACGGCCAGGAGCTCGCTGATTGCGGTCTTTGTAGTATCGAGCGGATAGGCGTACTGGTGCGTGACTCTGCCGGAGGCGATGTCGATGGTCACGATGCGCGTATATGGCGTGCCGCCGCTGGAGCCATCCGCCATGTAGTCACCGCTGGTGCCACCGTCTTGGATCAGTGGGCTTTGCATGGCCACAACCAGTGTCCTGCCATCCGGCGTGATCGCGAGGCCTTCCGCACCTTTGTTGGCGACGCGTCCCTCGCTGTTGCCGTTGACCACCGGCACGCCGGTGCCCGTCTCGGTACTGGTGGTCGTATTCGGATGCGCCACGCCGAAGCTTGCCGGCATGGCGAAGGACCGAATGCGCTGACCCGTGCTGCGGTCGAACTCGTAGACGTACGGACCATACTCATCGGAGATGAAGACCGCGCGGCCATCATTCGACATGCGCAGGCCCTCGGTATCGAAGCGCGCATCTAGCGGCCACAGCGAGTTGTGGTTGGGATCGAATCCATCCGAGCGGCCGGTGAAATAGAACGTGTGATTCACGGCGTTCAGCGGGGGCACTCCCGAGCGTGTGGGGCCACCGGAGATCTCCGTAGTACCGTTCGAGCCGGCCCGCCCGTAGGTGAGCGGGATTGGACTGGAGAGCAGCGTCGTCGCCTGCAGAAAGGGCGTCAGGATGTAGGGCAGGCCCGCTACATCGAAAGGCGCCGTGCCCGCCGCGACCGCGGCCGGGTCGTAGTCCGCATTCGGCAGCAGATGCAGCGAATACGTTTGGAAACGATTGATGTACGACACGGTGTAATCGATGTTCGTGCCGCCATAGCCGGACACGGCATTGGGGCCCCGATCGGGCAGCATCAGGAAGGTTTCACCGCCTGCGTAAGTGATGGCCGAGCCGAGCCCGCCGAGCCGATTGCCTGGAACGCCGTTCTCGAGCGTTGTCGACGTGTCGTCGGAGCGATCCTGGTAGGAACCACTGGTGCTGCTGGTCGCGATGAGCTGGACTGCGGCGTGCGCGCTCACGAGGTGCAAAGCGGCCACTGCGACAGCGAGCAATGTGCGCTTGAGAACGCTGATCATCGAAGCTCCTCCAGTACTTGTGACAAATCGGCGCCGATGCCCTCGCCCGCGGGCGGTGGAGCGGCGACTTCAAGAGAGCGCCTGGGAAACTAAGCGCGGCCTGTGACAAGCGCGTGACGCCGCGTTTCCGCGTCGGCTCGAGGCGACAGCAAGAACGCAAGGGCGCGCGCTCCAACCGCCGCGCGCTTGACGCGTTCGATTGGTAACCGTATATTCGTCTACGAGTATTCGTGTACGATTAGCTATGCCTGATTGCTGATATGAAACGACGCGTCGCGAACCCGCTGGCTTTGGCCGTACTGGTGCTCCTGTACGAGCGCCCGATGCATCCCTATGAGATGGCGGCGACCCTGCGCGAGCGGCGCAAGGAAGACAGTATCAAGCTGCGCTACGGATCGCTCTACACCGTGATCGAGCTGCTGGTAAGAGCCGGATTCATCGCGCCAAAGAAGACGACGCGTGAGGGCAACCGCCCGGAGCGAACCGTGTACGAGATCAACCGATCCGGTGAAGAGGAGATGCGCGGTTGGATGCGTGAGATCCTGAGCACTCCCATCAAGGAATACCCGCAATTCGAGGCTGGACTGTCGCTATTGCCCGCGCTGCCTCCCGAAGAGGCTACCGATGTGCTTGAAACCCGCTTGGAATTCCTGAAGAAGGACATCGAGCAGATCAAAGCAGGGCTCCACCAGGCAAAAGCCATGGAGCTGCCCCCCCTGTTCGCGATCGAGAGCGAATATCGGCTCGCGGGGCTCGAAACCGAGCTTGTCTTTGTAAGGGATCTGATCACGCGCATTCGCAAAGACGGTTGCGGCTTCCTCAAGCAATGGAGGCAGTGGCATGCTGAGAAAGCACCCAGAAGGAAGGTCAGATAGTTCAGGAGAACCGCAATGCAGTTGAGTCAGGATAAAGGCTACAAAGGAATTGGCATGGAAGGCAGGATCGCCACCTGGTATGCCAGGAACACGGCCAATGATATGGCAGAATTTCGGGCGCTCGCGCAACGTCTGGCAAAGGCGACTCCCTCCGGAAGCCGAATACTGGAGGTTGCGCCGGGTCCCGGTTACCTCGCGATCGAGATCGCCAAGCGCGGTCAGTATGCGATCACGGGCCTCGACATCAGCAAGACCTTCGTGGAGATCGCCGCTGCCAACGCGCGCCGGGCATCAGTCAACGTGGACTTCCAGCACGGCAACGCTGCGGCGATGCCGTTTGCCGACAACACATTCGATCTCATTTTGTGCAGGGCGGCGTTCAAGAACTTCTCTCAGCCGCTCGAGTCTTTGAATGAGATGCATCGAGCTCTCAAACCGCAGGGGCGCGCCGTGATCATCGACCTGCGAAAGGATGCCTCGCTGCACGACATCAACGCTTACATCAAAGAGGCCCACATCGGCTGGATGAACTCGCTCATCTACCGGGTGACGTTTCGGTATCTCCTGATCCCGCGTGCCTACTCGAGGCAGCAATTCGCCGAGATGGCGAGCAACTCACGATTCAGCGGTGCTGAGATCGGTGAGTCCGGGATCGGATTTGAAATCGAGCTCCGCAAATGAGTGCCCCGGCTCAAGAGCGAGAGGCCTGTGAGGCCCGATAGGCCTCGATCTGTGGCAGCAGCGTCGCTCGCCGGGCGAGGCTCTCCGGCGGCCAGTAGCGATCCCGATCGTAGAACTCCGGCACCGCTGGCACGTCCGTCGGTAACTGGACCCATGGCTGCTTCGAGGACGTGAAGATGTGGATATCGGGCGGCAGGTGATCCGGCTCATCGAGCGTGCCTACGCGCACGAATCGGAGCGCCGGGCCGGCGCCGGCATAATTGCTCCACAGCGCGATGCGACATTCTGGGCAGCGGGCAATTCGCTGTCCCTTGCCACTGTTCGAAGGTGTATCGACGATCTGCGGCTCTGCCTTCAGGTGCACGACACGATCCGCCTCGATCAGTGCATTCAAGGCAAACGCGGCTCCACTCTCCCGCTGACACCAGCGGCAATGGCAGCAATGCACGAAGAGCGGGGCCGTCTGCATGCGGTAGCGGACCAGGCCGCAGTCGCAACCTCCGTCGAGGGGAAAGACATCGTTAAGGGCGTTCACAATGATGCTCCTGACCGGCTGTAGCCGGGCTCTCAATCGTAGTGCTTCACCTGCGGCCAGTGAACCTGAAGCGGCATCTTCATGCCTCGCAGCACATAGATTGGCTTATCGGTCTCGTATGGCATCGCGTATGGCGTAGTGATCCTGCCCGCGACCTCGAAGGAGTCGAACAGATCGGCATAGTGTTGGGTGCTTCCGCCGATGATGATGATGACGCTACCGTCGTGGCCGCGAGGACCCCAGAGGTAATAGTTGTTGTGGCCGCCGATGGCGGGCGGCAGACCCAACCGGCGCCCGAGCACGTCGATCGCTGCAGCCTCTCCGTAATTGTTACCAAAGAACACCGCGCGCGCCTGATCCTGCGGCGGCAGTGCGTGATACACGCCAGCGATCTTCTCAGCCATTTCCTCCCAGCCGAACATGTCCGCGTAGTACTGCGGCAGCACGCCAAGCACCTGATGCTCGCCCGAGGAGGGCTGCAAGCCGATAGCTGCCTGGTAGCGGATGAAGCGCTCAACGGGCAGGAGGGGCAATGCCAGCGGGACGGCCACCGCACCCAGGACCACAACGCCGGCCAGCACCGCGCGGTGCGCGATCTTGTTGTGGAGCCGTTCCTCGATCCAGACTGCACCAAATGCCAGTAGAGTCGGATAGATGGCGGAAAGGTAATAGTCCTTGCCGTGCGAGGCGTCGAACACGAACAGCAGAGCCAACCAGGCGATGGGGAAAGCTCGAGCTACCGCAAACTTCGGTCTGACCGCGCACGCCCACAATCCGCATGCCCATACGAGTGTCGGCAATAGGCCGGTGATCAGGACCTGTTGCAGGAGATACTCGAGCGGGGACAGTTCGATGTTCTTGCCATGCGCGGCCGCCTTGCCGAGCTCGATGAAGGGCCAGCCATGCGCGTGTTGCCACAGAATGTTCGGCAGCACCATCACTGCGGCGAGGAGAGCCCCCAGATAGACCCATGGACGCAGCAGCGACCTGCGCAGCGGCGTGGCGAGTAGCCCCAAGCCGATCGCCAAGAGATAGAACGCGATCAGATACTTGGTATTGAGGCTGAAGCCAGCGACGGCACCGAATGCGAGCCACCAGCGCTCGTCATTCGTTTGCTCGAGCTTGACCAGGATCCAACCGAGAGCGAGCCAGGTCAGCGGCTGGAACATGTCGGTGGAAAACAGCAGGCCCTGGGCGAGAAAGATCACGTTGAACAGCACGCACAGGCCGGCCAGCCATTGTGCGAAGCGGCCACCACCGATACTGCGCGTGAACTCTGCGGTCAGCGCCAGGGTGGCCGTCATCACCAGCGCCGGGAGCAAGCGAAAGCCCCAGAGACAATCGCCGAAAATGGCGTGCGCCCATGAGGCGAGCAGCGGCACGACGGGCGGTTGGTCGACATAGCCCCAATCGGGTCGCTGACCACAGACGATGAAGTAAAGCTCATCGCGAAAGATGCCGTAGCGACCGTTGGCGAGCGCGTGCAGCGCGAGACTCGCGGCTGCAAGCAGCAGCGAGGGCCGCGTCCATACCTGCCGGATCTTCTCCATCGGCACCCGTAACCGCTCGCTAGTGCCCGCTGCGGGCGTTGCATTCGCTCACTGCAACGACTTTGCCCGTGACGGGATTCGGGTATGGGAACTCCGGCACGTAGTACCCCGGATACGACTGATACAGCGTGGTCGGCGCCGCATCGGGCGGTACCTCCGCGCTGACTCCCGATTGCGGCACCGGGTACTGCTTCAATGCGCCGGGAAGGAGCACGTAGATGTCACCGAAGTAATGCAGGCTCGAGATGCGCCAGATGCCGCCCTGCTTTTGAAATCTCAAGTTGTAGACCCCTTCCTGCAACATGAAGTCTCCGTCACGCACGGCCACCATGCCGATGATGCGGGCGCGTCCGGTGGCATCGCGTCCGCCCCGATCAACAGTCACGATGGGCTGCAGGATCAAGTGATTGTTGAGGCCCTTGGGTGCCAGACACTGGTGCCCATGGCCGAATAGTTGAACGTAGAGCCGCTCGATACTCGCGCGCCCGCGATACACCCCGCGCTGCGCGATCTCGACGACGGCATCGTCGGCAAATAGTGTCGTCGTCTCCTTCCACAGCCCCTTGTCGAAGTAATACCCGTAGGCCCGGATCAGGCGCTCAACATTGTTGACATCCTCGATCGCGGCCACCTTGGCCTCCAGGGCGTCGAGCCGCGTTGCCAGCGCGTGCGATTGCGTGTCAGGCTGCGCGCCATGCGTAGGTGCGGCGCAGGCGATGGCGAATGAGCACAGGAATAGTTGCACTCGCATGCTGCTCTCCTCGTTAGCCGGACGATTAGCAAAGTCCCATCCGTGGACCCGCTCATTGCAGGCTGTGCGGATCTGATTATTGGCGTTGAGTTCTAGCGCCTCGCCTCGTGTCGCGGCAGCACCTGCGCGGCAAGCCAGTTGCGGAGCTCCGCCAGGCGGATGAGAGGGTCACGCATCGCCGGCCCAAGTCCGTACTTCCACAAGAGCGCGCTCTCGCCGGGAGCGGTCTGCAGGGTGTGTAGATCTGCCATGAAATCTGCCAGCGCAGCGGTGTCTTTGAATAGACCCATCTCGATCAGCAGCGAACCATAACGGCCAGCGACGGCTGCGATGTCCCGATAGTCGTACTCCGGATGATATTGCACGCCCCATGCAGTGCCGCGCCGAAAGGAGAAGGCAGCTGCTTGCACGCCCATCTCATTGCTCGCCAGCGGCACCGCGCCTTCCGGGAGCCGTGCGATGTAATCGCGATGTACGGTCGGTGCCTCGAACACTGAGGGCTTGCCTGCGAACAAGCGATGCTCGCGTCCGGCCTCTGATAGCAACACACGGTGCGCAAAGCCGAACTCGCGGCCGCGCGGATTGGCGGCGACGGCGCCGCCCGCTACGGTCACTGCAACCTGCAGACCCCAGCAGCTGCCGAAGAGCGGCACGCCGGCATCAAACACCGCGCTAACGAGCTCCAACTGGCGGCTGACCGCTGGACCGCCATCGGAGACGCACAGCGCCGAGCCTGTGATGGCGACTCCGTCGTAGCTTGCAAGGCTCGCGCCTGGCGGCGGTGCCGCGTCCGCATCCGCTGCATAGACAACCTCGCATTGCAGGTCCGTCTGCAAGCGCTGCAGCACGCGCGCGTAGCCCGTTCCGGGATCGTAACCGACGGCGGCCACCTGCAGCCTGCGCGTCTCCGCGACATTACCATCGATCACGAGCACCCGCGGCGCACTCATCGCTCAGTCAGCGGCCTGCAAGTCGCCCGCAACCGCGGCGCGAAAGATGCGCTCGAGTGTTGCCGCATCGAGCGGCAGCGGATTGCCGGGCGCGGAAGGATCGCGCAGCGCCTCCTCCCCTATGACCTGTGCGTTGCGAACGTCCACGCCGATTTTCGCGAGCGAGTGCGGAATGCCGAGCCTCTCGCGCAGCTTCAGCACCCACGCGTGCAGACCAGCGAAATTCGCGGGCGTGAGATCGAGAAGCCGTGCGATGAGCGCGGACTTCTCGAGGATCGCCGCGCGATTGTGCTGCATCACGTAAGGCAGCAGCACCGCATTGGTGAGGCCGTGATGCGTGTCGAACCAGGAGCCGACCGGATGTGCGATCGCATGCACGCCGCCCAGTCCCTTCTGGAATGCGGCGGCGCCCATCGAGGCCGCAGCGAGCATCTGCGCGCGTGCCTCGATGTCGTGTCCGTTGGCGCAGGCTCGCGGCAGAAACTCGGCGATCAGCCGCATACCCCCGAGCGCTACGCCGTCGGCGAATGGGTGAAAGCCCGGCGCACAGTACGCCTCGAAGCAATGCACGAAAGCATCCATCCCGGTCGCGGCGGTGATGTGAGCCGGCAGACCGACCGTCAGCTCGGCATCGGAGATCACGACGCCCGGCATCATTTGCGGATGAAAGATGATCTTCTTCTGGTGAGTCACCTCATTGAGAATCACTGCGGCGCGCCCGACCTCCGACCCGGTGCCGGCGGTAGTCGGCACGGCGACGACCGGTGCGATGCCGCGCGGGTCCGCTCGTGTCCACCAGTCGCCCACGTCCTCGAAGTCCCAGATCGGCCGCTTTTGTCCCGACATGAATGCAACAGCTTTGCCGGTATCGAGCGCCGAACCACCGCCGAAGGCCACCACGCCGTCATGCTTGCCGGCGCGATAGGCCTGCAGTCCGGCCTCGACGTTGGCAGCGGTGGGATTGCTCTTGATATCGGCGAAGAGGGCCGCGTGCGTAAGAGCCTGCACCGCGCTTTGCACCATCGGATGCTGCGCGAGGCCGCGGTCCGTCACCACGAGCGGGCGTTCGATGCCCAGCTGGGCGCAGGCGGCGGGCAGCTCCGCGATACGACCCGCGCCCGCCCAGATGCGCGTCGGGAAGCTCCAGTTGCCACGCAGTGCGTTGCTCATAGGCGCGTCCTGAAATGAAACGACTTGGGGCGCGTCAGCTGCTCGAAGCCGACGCGCGAGAGCGTGCAACCACGCCCGGAATTCTTCACGCCGGTCCAGGCGAGCGCCGGATCGAGATAGTCGCAGCGATTGAGAAACACGGTACCCGTTTCGAGTTGATCGCCGAGCGCCTCGGCGCGCCCGGGATCGCTCGAATAGATCGCCGCCGTGAGTCCGAACGCGCTGTCGTTCATGAGCTGCACTGCCTCCTCGTCAGAGGAGACCTTGACGATGCCGACCGCAGGCCCGAAGGTCTCTTCGCGCATGATGCGGTAGGAGTGATCGAGATCGACCAGCACCTGCGGGGCGAGATAGGGCGTGCCGCGCTCGTCGCGCGGAAAGTGGCGCCGTTCGATCAGCTGATGTGCGCCCTGGGCGAGCGCCGCATCGACCTGCGCCCGCACCGCATCCGCGGCGGCGATGCGCACCACCGGTCCGAGGGTCGTCTCGGGATCGAGCGGCGACCCCAGCCGGTAGCGATGTGTGAGATCGACCAGCTGTGCCACGAAGCGCTCGTAGAGCGGCGCGCTCACGTAAATGCGCTTGATACCGCAGCAGGACTGACCGGCGTTGAAGAACGCACCATCGGTGAGTGACTCGACCGCGTGCGCCAGGTCGGCATCCGCGCACACGTAGGCCGGGTCTTTGCCACCGAGCTCGAGGCCCGCGCTCGCGAAGCCGCGTGCGGTCGCCGCGACGACCGCGTGACCGCCGCTCACTGAGCCCGTGAAGCACACGGCATTGACGCGCTCATCCGCCATGAGGCGCGCCGAGTCCTCGTGCGACAGATGCAGAAACTGAAACACGCCCTCGGGTAAGCCACCGGCAGCGAAGGCCTCCGCAAAGCGCTCCGCGCACAAGGGCGTCTGATGCGAGTGCTTGAGCACCACGGCGTTGCCGGCAATGAGCGCCGGCACCACGGAGTTGACGGCGGTGAGATACGGGTAATTCCACGGCGCGACGACCGCGACGACACCGACGGGAACGCGCTTGATGCGGCGTGCGAAGCCGCTCTTCTCACCGGGATCGATCGCGCCGAGGGCCTGAGCGGCGATGCCGAGCATGAAGCGCGCGCGCTCCGCGAAGCCGCGGATCTCGCTCGGTGAATGAGCGAGCGGGCGCCCCATCTGCCATGTGATCTGCTCCGCGATTGTGGCGCCGCTCGCGACGAAGGCATCCACGGCCCGTCCGAGCAGCCGCACCCGCTCCTCGAGCGGCGTACCGCGCCACGCGCGCTGGGCGCGCTGCGCCGCAGTGAGTGCCGCATCGATGGCCCGGGCATCGGCGAGGTCGCGCTCGAGGTACACGCGCCCGTCGATCGGACTGATGGTCTTGAGTCGTGCGCTCACGGGGTGATCATTCTAACGCATGGGCCACGTGCTAACGCACGAGGCGCGCGTGCCGCGTGGCGGCATGCTCCAGCCGGCGCAGCAACTCCTCGAGCCGCTCGGCCTCGCGGCGCTCGATGCCGGCGAGCAGGCGCGATTCGTATTCGCGCGCCAATGGAACGATCGCCGCGTACATGCGCTCGCCGGCCTTGCTGAGCACCAGGCGGTGAGAGCGGCGATCGTGCGCGTTCGGGAGCCGTCTGACGAGGCGGCGGCGCAGCAAGCCTCGCGCAGCGCGCATCACGGTCACCTTGTCCATAATCGTGCGCCCGCAGAGTGTCTGCTGCGTGAGGGGGCCCTCGTCTGCTAGCACGGCGAGCAGCCGCCACTGCGGAATCGTCAGCCCGAAGCGATCCTCGTAGGCCTGCGCGATGAGGCGCGAGACGGCATTGGCGGCGACCGAGAGGCGATAGGGAAGATAGTCCTGCAGTCTCAAGCGGCGCAGCGCCGCCCTATTCCGCATCGCTTTGCGCTCCGGGCGCTGCACGCTCGAACGGCGGCAGTCGCGCACAGTGCTCGTAGATGCGTACGATCCGCGGGTAGCTATCGAGAGCACAACCGATGCGCTTGGCGTTGAAGACCTGCGGCACGAGGCAACAGTCCGCGAGCGAAGGCGCATCACCGAAGCAGAAGCGCTCGGTGCCCGCCTTCTCGAGCAGCCGCTCGATCGCTGCGAATCCCGCCTCGATCCAGTGCCGCGACCACGCCGTGCGCTGCTCGGGAGAGGCGGCCAGCGTCTTCTCCAGGTACTTTATGACGCGCAGATTGTTGAGCGGATGGATGTCGCACGCGATGCCGAGCGCGATCGCCCGCACCTGCGCGCGCTGCGCCGGCGAGCGCGGCAGCAGCGCAGGCTCGGGATGCGTCTCCTCGAGATACTCGATGATCGCGAGCGATTGTGTGAGGGTCAGCGCGCCGTCCCGCAGCACCGGAATGAGATGCGCCGGGCTGCGCGCTACGAAGGCGGCATCGTGCTGCTCACCGCCGCCGCGCAGCAGGTGCACCGGCACGGCCTCGAAACTCAGGCTCTTCAAGTTCAGCGCAATGCGCACGCGGTACGCGGCGGAGCTGCGGAAGTACGTGTATAGCTGCAGCATGTGCCGACTTCAGCCCCCTGCCGGCAGCACGCGACCGCTCGCCTCTCCGAAGCCGATACGAGCAGCGTTGGCGCCCTCGCAGTGGGCGCGCAGGGTGATCGTGTCACCGTCCTCGAGAAAACGCCGCGTCTCACCGTTCGGCAGGTTGAGAGGTTGTCGGCCGCCGCGCGTCAGCTCGAGCAAGGAGCCGCCCTCGGGCGGCGTCGGGCCGGACTGCGTGCCAGTGCCGAGCAGGTCCCCCGGCTGCAGATTGCAGCCATTGACCGTGTGATGCGCCACCATCTGTGCAATGGTCCAGTATGCGTGCCGGAAACTGCTGCGCGAGAGCCGCAGCGGCGCCTCTTTCGCCCGCCGCATCCGCTCGGTCTGCAGATACACCTCGAGCTCGATATCGAGCGCGCCGGCGCCGCGCACCTGTGGCGCATCGAGGTAGGACAAGGGCTGTGGTTCGGTCAGCGGGCGCTGCCAGGAGCAGCGATAGGGCTCGAGCGCCTCCAGCGTCACGATCCAGGGCGAGAGCGTGGTGGCGAAGTTCTTGCCGAGAAAAGGCCCGAGCGGCTGATACTCCCAGGCCTGCACGTCACGCGCCGACCAGTCATTGAGCAGACACAGGCCGAATATGTGCTCCTCCGCCTCCGCGACCGGAATGGGCGTGCCGAGCGCATTGCCCGGTCCAATGAAGACCCCGAGCTCGAGCTCGTAGTCCAGGCGGCCACTCGGTGCGAGGGCCGGCGTGGTCGCACCGCTCGACAGGAACTGTCCCATCGGCCGCGGAAATTGCTGTCCGGATACCCCGAGCGAAGAGCAACGACCGTGGTAGGCGATCGGCAACCATTTGTAGTTCGGAAGCAGCGGATTGTCCGGGCGCAGCAAGCGACCGACGGCGGTCGCGTGATGAATGGAGGTATAAAAGTCGGTGTAGTCGTGGATGCGCGCAGGCAGCGCAAATTCCACCGCGCTCTGCGGGACGAGGCAAGACTCGAGCGCCGCTCGTTGCGCCGCACCGCGCCGCAGGGCTCGCGACAACGCCAGCCTCACGGCCGACCACGCCGGCGGACCCGCGGCCATGAAATCATTGAGGCTCGGGGCGCGCGCCGCCAGCGCGGCAGAGATCGTGGACCCGGGAGCGGCGTCCGCGACTGATCCAAATAGGCCCCGGCGCACCGCCGCGGCCAGATCGACGACTTGATCGCCAATTGCCACACCGCCGCGCAGCGCCTCGCGGCTGCCGCTGCGCCGGAACACCGCGAAGGGCAGATTCTGAATCGGAAAATCGCCCGTGGACTGGGCGGACTCCACCCAGCTCGAGAGCGCAGGATCGTGTGTCTCATTCAGCACGGGTGCCAGTTCCGTCGGCGCAGGGTTCTAGCGTTGCTGCGGATCGAAATGCTTGGCGAGACCCTGCCAGCACTGCAAGTAATCGCGCTGCAGCTGCGGGCACTCGAGTGCATGACGCGTGGGACGCAGCGGATAGCGTGTCTCGAACATGAACGCCATGGTGTCGCTGATGTGCTCCGGCTGCGTCGTGTCGGCATGCAGCGCCTTGTCGAAGGTCGCAGCATCCGGACCGTGTGCAACCATGCTGTTGTGGAGCGAGGCCCCACCGGGGCGAAAGCCCTCTGCCTTTGCGTCGTAGACGCCGCGGATCAATCCCATGAATTCGCTCGCGATGTTGCGATGAAACCAGGGCGGCCGGAAGGTGTGCTCCATCGCGAGCCAGCGCGGCGGGAAAATCACCAGATCGATCGCATCCACGCCCGCGGTATCACTGCTGGACTGCAACACCAGATAGATCGAGGGGTCCGGATGATCGTAGCTCACCGAACCCATGGTATTGAAGCGGCGTAGATCGTACTTGTAGGGCACGCAGTTGCCGCGCCATGCGACCACGTCGAAGGGCGAGTGATCCAGCTGGGCCGACCAGAGCGTGCCACAGAATTTCGCGATCAACTTGCAGCGCTGCTCGCGCTCCTCGTAGGCGGCCACCGGTGCACGGAAATCGCGCTCGCAGGCAAGCCCGTTGGAACCGATCGGCCCGAGATCGGGCAGTCTGAACGGCGCGCCGAAGTTCTCGCAGACGTAGCCGCGCGCCTCTCCGTCGGGCAGCTCCGCACGCCAGCGCAAGCCGCGGGGAATCACCGCAATCTCGAGCGGCTCGACCAGCAGCCTTCCGAGCTCGGTCACCAGAAGCAACCGCCCCTGTTGCGGGACGATCAGCAGCTCACCATCAGCATCGTAGAATGCACTGCTCATGGAGCGGCTCGCGCTGTAGAGGTAGATGGCGCAGCCGCTCTGCACTCGCGGATCACCGTGGCCTGCGAAGCTGACAAGTCCTTGAAGAAGATCGTGCGGCTCGCGGGGTATCGGCAGGGGATCCCAGCGCAGCGGATCGGGCGGTGCCACCTCCGCGAACTGATGCGTGATGTGCCCATCGTCCGCGCGCGTGAAGGGAGGGTGCAGCGCCGAGGGGCGAATACGGTATAGCCAGGTGTGGCGGTTGGCCGCGCGCGGCGCCGTGAATGCGCTGCCCGAGAGCTGCTCCGCATACAAGCCATAAGGACAGCGCTGCGGTGAGTTCTGCTCGGGCAGCGCACCGGGCAGCGCTTCGCTTGCGAACTGGTTGCCGAAGCCCGACTGGTACCCGAGCTCCGGGACAGCCCCGGCAGCGTCCGCGGGTCTCATGGCGAACCCCCGCCCGGCTCGCCCGAGAGCACGCCGCGGCGCATCTGATCGAGCTCCAGTGATTCGAACAGTGCCTTGAAGTTGCCCTCGCCGAAGCCTTCGTTCCCCTTGCGCTGAATGATCTCGAAGAAGCACGGCCCGATCACATTCTGGGTGAAGATCTGCAGCAGCAGACCTTGCCCGCGCGTCGGCGCGCCGTCAATGAGGATGCGCCGCTCGCGCAGGCGCGTGAGATCCTCGCCGTGCCCGGGTACGCGCGCCTCGACTGCCTGATAGTAGGTATCGGGGGTATCCTGGAAGGCCACTCCGCGCGCGCGCATGCGGTCGACCGCGCCATAGATATCCTCGGTGCCGAGCGCGACGTGCTGGATACCTTCGCCCTTGTAGTCGTGCAGAAACTCCTCGATCTGCGACTTGTCGTCCTGACTCTCATTGAGGGGAATGCGGATCTTGCCGTCGGGGCTCGTCATCGCTTTTGACACGAGACCCGTGAGCTTGCCTTCGATATCGAAATAGCGGATCTCACGGAAGTTGAAGATGCGCTCGTAGAAGTCCGCCCACTTCTGCATGTTGCCGCGGCGTACGTTATGCGTGAGATGGTCGATGTAGCTCAAGCCCACCTGCGCTTGTTGCTCGCGCTCCGCCGCGCCGGGGAGCGGCACGAAGTCGACGTCGTAGATCTCGTGCGCGCCGTAGCGATCCACGAGGTACAAATAGGAGCCCCCGATCCCCTCGATGGCCGGAATGTTGAGCTCCATCGGCCCGACGGCACCCTTCACTTCCTTCGCACCGCGCTCGATCGCCAGGCGCAGCGCCAGAGCCGCATCGCGCACACGAAATGCCATGGCATTGATCGAAGGCCCGTGCTGGCCGCGAAACTCCGCCGCCTGCCCGCGCGGCTCCATATTGAGAATGAAGTCAACGCCACCCTGCTTATAGCGCAGCACGTTCTTGGAGCGGTGCCGCGCGGCTGCCGTGAAGCCCATCGCCTCGAAAAGCCGGGCCAGCTGCTGCGGATCGGGACTCGTGAACTCGACGAACTCGAAGCCGTCCGTGCCGAGGGGATTCGCGTGCAGATCCTGCCGATCCTGGCTCATGACTTGGCACCTCAGCCCGGGATCGGGCCGAGGTGCCATTGTAAACTAGTTACAATTGTTACTACATAGCCAGAAGCGGAAAGGTGCCGCCCGGGCTAGTGGTCGTGCTCGTGGCCCCTCTCCTCGGGACCGCGGCCGCCCTGGCGAGCCTCTGGCGGCCTTTGCTGCGGGACCTGGTGCGGCTCGCGGGAGTGCACCTCCGCACCGGGCTCATGACGCTGGTACTCGGGGCGCGGCGCACTGCCGTGCTCGTTCGCGAAGCCATTGTGAGCGGCTTCGCGCTGCGCGGCCTCACGTTGCGCCATGTCGTGCTGTGCCGCCGCATGCTGAGCAGCCTCGCGCTGCGCAGCTTCATGCTGTGCCGTCTCGTGCTGAGCAGCTCCCCGCTGCGCCGTCTCGTGTTGCGCGCGCTCGTGCTGAGCAGCTTCCCGCTGCACCGTCTCGTGTTCTATCCGCTCGTGCTGAGCAGCCTCGCGCTGCGCCGTCTCGTGCCGAGGCGCTTCCTGCGCAGGTCCACGCTTGGGGTGCTCCGCCGGCCGGTGCTCTTCCTGTACCGGGCCACCCGCCGCATGTGCGGCGATCACACCGTGCCCGGAGAACATGGTCGGACGCGCCGTCGCGGCGATGGCCGGCCTGCCGTGGTTCACGTTCTCACGCAGCTCCCTGTTGGTGGCCGCGAGCTGCGCATGCTGTCTCTGCATCGGCGTCAACTCCACGTGGTGCTCGCGCGCGATGAGCTCGTCCTCGTGACTCGGCCGCGCCGCGATACCGCCGGGACCGCCGTTGAAGCTCACGTGGTTGATGGTCACGTTGTTCACGACGGTGCGGGTGTAGACGTTCGTGATATGGACGTTGGTGACATTCATCACCGCGCGGTTGTAGAAAAAGTCATGTCCGCGCCAGTAGCCACCGTAGTAGCCAGAGCCCGGGTAACCGAATCCGTAATTGACGCCGCCGTAGAAGCCGACGCGCGGTCCCCAGTATCCCGCATGCCAGGCGTAGAGGCCGCCGGACCAGCCCCAGTAGCCCGGGGTCCACAGCAAACCGACCGCGGGTGGTTCCACCCACGTGCCGGGCACCCAGTAGTAGCCGTACGGTCCCCACGCCCAATATCCGGGTGTCCAGATGTAGCCCGGAGCCGGGATCTCCGGCTGAACGTATACGGGCAGTGGTGGCGGCGCGACCCGAATACTCACGCCGATAGAAACTTGAGCGTGAGCGGCGAGCGGCAACAGCACCAGCAACAATGCAGGGACGAAGCTTCGCAAGGAACGCAAGATTCGCTTCGGATGCATGACTAATTCCTCGCTCTCCAAATGCTCTTGAGAACGCAAGACCATTATGACGGTTGACCGGGCGCTCACAGCGCCGTCGCCATGAGCAGACAGTGCGTCGAAAGTTCCAAATGAATAGATGCATCCATGCGCCCCCGTCACCGTCTGGTTGCAACTAGCGTGCCCGCGGGACCGCAGGAATAAGTGTGTTTACTGCGCCGACGTTTGTTTGATTACGGTGCCGACGTTGGGTTTGCGCTTCAAAACGGCACTCGGGTGCCGATGGACTCCGAAGTTGCGCGCGCGCAGATCAACTCCGCCGCCGCAAGGTCCTGTGCGGCAATGCCGAGCGATTTGTAGACAGTGATCTCGTCCTCACGTGTGCGCCCCTGCACCGTGCCATTGAGCACCTCGCCGATCTCACCAGCGATGTGCTTCGGTTCCACTCGCCCCGCCTGAATCGCATGCAGCAGCTCGCCGGCCTCGGCGCGTGCCGAGGCGCGCAGATCCACGAAGAATCGCGCGCGTGCCACCACATCGTCGTCGGCCTCGCGCGTGGTGGCGCGGCTCGCGCCGACCAGATTCACGTGCGCGCCTGGGCGCAGCCAGCTGCCCTGCAGGACCGGCTCATGCGCGCCGGTCACCGTGCAAACGATATCGGCATCAGCCACTGCATCGCGCGCGCTGGCGCACACCCCAATCGCGACCCCGAGGCGCGCGCCCTCCCGCTCGGCGAAGGCGCGCGCCTTGGCGGCATCGCGAGCCCAGAGCCGCACCGATCGCAGCCGGCGCACATTCGCCATCGCCTCGAGGTGTGTCGTGGCCTGCTCGCCCGCACCCAGGATCCCCAGGTGCGCAGCGTCCTGTTTCGCGAGCGCGCGCGTTGCAACGCCGCTCGCAGCTGCCGTGCGCACCGCCGTGACGGCCGCCGCATCGATCACCGCGCGTGGCAATCCCGTCTCCGGATCGAAGACGACCACGAGGCCGCAGTGCGAAGGCAGGCCGCGGTGCGCGTTATCGGGAAAGATGCAGATGAGCTTGGCGCCGAGCGCCTGCGGGCGCGCGAGATGGCCCGGCATGGCACCAAACAGGTTGCCACCGGGCAGAGGCATCACGGTCCGCAGCGGAATCAGAGCATCACCGCGCGACACGCTGGCCATGGTTTGCGCCATGAGCTCGATGCAGTCCGCCATCGGCAGCGCGTGGTGCACCTCCGCCGGACCGACGACCAGCAGTGACCGCTGGCTCGAGGAGCCGCTCACGGGGCGGGCCTGGCGCGCTGGTTCTGCAAGATCTTCCTGCGACGCGCCAGCTCCTCGGGCGCCAGCTTGGAGAAGTCCTCCGCGAAATCGCTGCCCGCCTGCATGCCACGCTGCACCGCCGGGCGGCTGCCGAGCTCATCGAGCCAGCGCTTGACATATTTGAATTCGGCGATGTCCTGGCCCAGGCGCTCGAAGCCTACGGCCCAGGGATAGCAGATCATGTCGGCGATGCTGTAGTCCTCCCCGGCAACATAGCGTCGCTCGTGCAGGCGGATGTTTAAGACTCCGTAGAGTCGATTCACCTCGTCATCGAAGCGTCGCAGCGCGTAGCTGAGATCACCGTTGGCCGCATCCTGAGCTGCGCGCCGGAAGTGGCCGCACTCGCCCGACTTGGGGCCTTGATTGGCCATCTGCCACATCACCCACTGCGCGACCTCGTAGCGGGCGCGCGGCGCTTGCGGCCAGAAGCGCCCGCACTTGTCGGCGAGATACATGAGGATGGCACCGGATTCGAACACGGAGAGCGGAGCGCCGCCGCCGAGCGGCTCGCTGTCCGTGATCGCGGGCATGCGATTGTTGGGGCTGATGTCGAGGAACGCAGGTTGGAACTGATCTCCTTTGCCGATGTTCACGGGCACGATGCGATACGCAAGGCCACACTCCTCGAGCATAACGGTCACTTTCTTGCCATTGGGGGTGGGCCAGAAGAACACATCGATCATGAGAAGCTCCCGAGGGCGAAATGCATGGGCACGCGAGCGTGGACTTCGCCATCATGCTGCCGCGCGAATCGCAATTTTACAGTGCCGGCGGCACAGTGCATGCTCGGCGAAAGTCGTAATGAAACCTCGATTCCTTCGCAACGCAATCACTCTCGGACTGCTGTCCGCCATCGGCCCGTTCGCGATCGACATGTATCTGCCGGCGCTGCCGGCGATCTCGCGCAGCCTGCACGCCGCAGGCGGCACGGTGCAGATGACGCTCACCGTGTTCTTCATCGCGCTGAGTATCGGCCAGCCAGTGTGCGGGGCACTCGCCGACCGCTTTGGGCGCAAGCCACCGCTCTATGGCGGACTCACACTGTTCGCCGTGGCGACCGTTGGCTGTGCCACGGCACCGGGCCTGCCGGCGCTGATCGTGTTTCGTTTCCTGCAGGGCCTAGGTGCCTGCGCGGGCATCGTAATCCCGCGTGCGATCGTGCGCGACCTGCACCGAGGTGTCGAGGCCACGCGCCTGATGTCACTCATCATGCTGGTCTTCAGCGTCTCCCCGATACTGGCTCCGCTCACCGGCAGCTTCGTGATCCAGCATGGCGGCTGGCGAGCGATCTTCTGGACGGTGCTCGCCGCGGCCCTTGCGGGCCTTGCGATCGCCGCTACTTTGCGCGAGACGCGCACCCATGCCCAGCGCACGCAAGGAGGTCTGTCTGCAGCGCTCGCGGCTTATGGCGTCCTGCTGCGCGATCCATATTTCCTCGGTCTGAGTCTCACCGGTACGTTCGGACTTGCGGGCTTTTTCGTGTACCTCTCGAACTCGCCCTTCGTGCTGATCGAGCACTATCACCTCTCGCCGCGACTCTACAGCGTGCTCTTCTCCGTGAATGCCGCGGCCTTCTTCGCCACCGCTCAGCTCAATGCGTGGCTGGCGGAGCGCATCGGCCTGCGCGCGCTCGTACGGCGCGCGGCGAGTGGCTATGCCCTCGCCATGGTCGCCCTTTTCGCGGTATTTGCCTCGGGAGTCGATCGGCTCGAGCTCCTCGCCACCTTGCTTTTCATCGGCTACGGATTCCTCGGGCTCGTGCTTCCCACGGCAGCCGTGCTCGCGTTCGAGGAGCACGGGGCGATTGCCGGCACCGCCTCCGCCATGCTCGGCACCGTGCAGTTTGCGGCGGGCTCGAGCGTGATGCTGCTCGTCAGCTCTTTCTCCAACGGCACGCCATTGCCAATGGTCGCAGGCATCGCCGGCTGTGCGAGTCTCGCCTGGCTGTTTGCGCAGGTGACGTTGCGTCGCTCGTCGGAGCCGCGCGGCGAAGCCGCGGCGGAATAGTGCTGCCGGGCTGCCGGGTGCTTGCGTTCAGAGCGCACCGGCGGTCGCGGGGCTCGGCTCGGCGCTCAGGCTCGGGCGCGGTCCGAGAATGCGCGCAAGCTCTGTATCCCCGATGGTCTCGTCCTTGAGCAGCCGGGCGGCGAGCGTATCGAGCCGCTCGCGTGCCCCGGCGAGCAGGTGCTGCACGACGTCCTGGCGCTCGGACAGTAGATGCTCCACTTCACGATCGATGCGTGCTGCGGTCGCCTCGCTGTAATCGCGGCCTTGCGCGATCTGGTAGCCGAGGAACGGGTTCTCGTCCTGGGAATCGAAAGCGACCGGACCCAGTGTTCCCATTCCCCAGCGAGTGATCATGCGCCGAGCAAGCCGCGTCGCTTGTATTAGATCATTCTCCGCTCCGGTGGTGATCTCGCCGATGACGAGCGCCTCGGATGCTCGTCCGCCGAGCATTACATCGAGGCGCGCGAGCAAATCCCCGCGACTCATGTTGTAACGCTCCTCGGTCGGCAGTTGCTCGGTGACACCGAGTGCGCGCCCGTGCGGCACGATGGTGACCTTGCGCACCGGATCGGCTGCGGGCGTCAGCCACGCAACGACTGCATGACCACCCTCGTGGTAGGCGACGACGCGTCGGTCATGCGGTGTCAGCATGGCCGCGCGCTCGGCACCGAGCACGATCTTGTCCCAGGCCTGATCGAAGTCCTGCTCCGTCACTTCGGTGCGATTGTGACGCGCCGCGCCCAGTGCCGCCTCGTTGCAGAGATTGGCGAGATCCGCTCCCGAAAGTCCGGTAGCGGTGCGCGCGATGCGCTCGAGATTCACGTCCGTAGCCAGCCTCAAGTGTCGCGTGTGGATGCGCAGGATACCTTCGCGGCCACGCCAGTCCGGCAGGGGCACCACCACTTGGCGATCAAAGCGCCCCGGACGCAGCAGCGCCGGATCCAGCACGTCTGGACGATTGGTCGCCGCGAGCAGGATCACTTGCTGGCGCTCATCGAAGCCGTCCATCTCGACGAGCAGCTGATTGAGTGTCTGCTCCCGCTCGTCGTTGACGGCACCGAGACCCGCTCCACGGCGCCGCCCGACCGCATCGAGCTCGTCGACGAACACGATGGCCGGCTGCGCCGCCTTGGCCTGCGTGAACAGATCGCGCACGCGGCTCGCCCCGACCCCGACGAACATCTCCACAAACTCTGAGCCGCTGATGTGGAAGAAGGGCGCGCCGGCCTCACCGGCCACCGCCCGAGCGAGCAGTGTCTTGCCGGTTCCCGGGGGCCCAACGAGCAGTACCCCGCGCGGAATGCGCGCCCCGATTTCCAGGTACTTGCTCGGATGCTTCAAGAAATCGACGACCTCCGTCAGATCCTTCTTTGCTTCGTCCGCGCCTGCCACGTCGGCGAAGGTCACCTTGGGTCGATCCTCGGTGTAGCGCCGTGCCTTGTTGCGCGCGAAGCCGAATACTCCGGATTGCGTGCGCGAGGCCTGTCGCCCCATCCAGAGGAGCAGGGCGACCATGAGCAGCACCGGCATGCCGTCGGTCAGCAGAATCGCGAACCACGGCGGCGAAGGCGTGGACACGTTGATCACGACCCGATGCGCCTGCAGCAGCGGCATCAGAGAGGTATCGCCCACGATGCTGGGAAAGATCGCACGGAACTTCATGTAGTTCGCGGGCGTGCTCGGGTTTGGCGGCGCTCCCGGTGCTCTGGTGACGGCAGGCGGCGCTTTCGCAGGTGCGGAATGTGCCACGGGGTTTTGTGGCGCGGCCGGCCGCTGTTGTGTCGTGGGCGCCGGCTTGGTGTTGGCTGCGGGCTCGGGCCATTTGATCGCGCGCACGAACGTGCCGCTAATCGCATCGCCGACGATGCGCACCTCAGAGACGTTGCCACTTGCGACCTGCGCCACGAACACGCTGTACGGCAGGGTCACCTCGGGTGAGTGGCGGGGAATGAATGCCCAGATATTCCAGGCCAAAAGCGCAGCGAGGATCAGCCAGGAGAACGGATTCGGGCGATAGGGCTGCGGCCGCTTGTCCTGCGGGTTACCCGAGCCGGGGCTGCCTGTCGGGGACTTGCGGTCGCCCGAGGACGGAGGGCCACGCGCGTTGCGCTCTCCGGGCAGCGGCGGGGAAGGCTTGCGATCGCCGCCGTTCATGCGAGGAGCGCGGCCAGAAGGACGAGTACCGCGGCGCCGATCCCCAGCACGGGCCTTGTCATCGAATGAACCATGACTGTCCTGATCACTACGCCGATAAGGGCAGGCACGTAGATCCGATTGGCCACCAGCTAACAGGCGGAAGGGCCCGTCGGAACGATCGTGCCACCAAGGTTGAGGGCAACTACCGTGCCTGACCATTGCCGGAGCAGCGCGAACATGAACGGGAGCGCCACCGGAAAGCAGGTACAGCTCAGCTTTGACCGGTGCGGCAGATGCTGCAAAGATGGCTCGATGAAACGGCTCACCATCGAGGTCGACGCCGCGCACCGAGTCTCCGCGCTTCTCGACTTGCCTGTGAGTGCTCGCGCCCTGTACGTGCTGGCGCACGGCGCCGGGGCCGGGATGGGACATCCTTTCATGCAGGCAGTCGCAATCGGCCTCGCCGAGCGCAATATCGCATCGCTGCGCTACCAATTTCCCTACATGGAGCGGCATTCACGCCGGCCGGACGCGCCAGCCCTGTGTCACGCCACTGTGCGCGCGGCGGTCGACACCGCGACCCGCCAGGCGCCAACCCTGCCGCTCGTCGCCGGTGGCAAGTCTTTCGGCGGACGGATGACCTCCCAGACCCAGGCAGACCAGGCGCTTCCCGGCGTGCACGGTCTCGCCTTCCTGGGCTTCCCGCTGCATCCGCCCGGAAGTCCGGGCAGCGAGCGCGCGGAGCACCTCGCGCAGATCGCCGTACCGATGCTGTTCCTGCAAGGCACGCGGGATGAGCTGGCGGAGCTCGCCCTGGTGCGCCCCCTGGTGGGGCAGCTGGGCGAGCGTGCCGCGTTGCACGTGTTGCAGGATGCCGATCATTCCTTCCACGTGCCGGCGCGCTCGGGTCGCACCGACGCTCAAGTCATGACCGAGCTTCTCGACACGCTCGTTGATTGGGTCGAGCATCTGGTGCTCGCCGGCACGTGAGCGAGAGCACGTGAGCGAGAGCAAGTCTCCGCTCGATCGGTATGCCGCCAAGCGCAGCTTCGCGCGCACGCCCGAGCCTGCCCCGCAAGCAGCGCTCGTGCGCAGCGGCCCGCTGCTTTTCGTCGTGCAGAAGCATGCTGCGCGGCGCCTGCACTACGACTTCCGGCTCGAGCTCGATGGGGTTCTCAAATCCTGGGCCGTGCCCAAGGGACCCTCGCTCGACGTGGCGGACAAGCGCATGGCCGTGCAGGTGGAGGACCACCCGTTCGAGTACGCCTCCTTCGAAGGCGTGATCCCACCGCGCCAGTACGGAGCCGGACGTGTGATCGTGTGGGATTGCGGCGTGTACTCGCCGGATGAGGACCGCGAGTACTCCTTCGGCGATCGAACGCGGGCCGAAGCGCGCATGCGTGCGGGCCTTGAGGCAGGCAAGCTCGGCATCCTTCTGCGTGGTGAGAAGCTCAAGGGCTCCTTCGCGCTGGTGCGCACCTCGACCAAGGAGCAGTGGCTGCTCATCAAACACAGGGACCGTTTCGCCGATGGCACCGACGTGCTCGCACGCAATCGCTCGGTGCTCTGTGGTGCGACGCTCGATGAGCTCTCGGCAGAGCGCGCCCCCGAGCGCAGCGACGCTGCCCGACTCGCCGCGGGCGGTCCAGCCGAGGAACTGCCGGCGGAGCTTGCACCGATGCTCGCCGCCAGCGGGGATGTTGCGCGCTCCGATCCCGCATGGCTCTTCGAGCCTAAGGTCGATGGCTATCGAGTCATCGCTTTCATCTCCGGCACGACGGTGCGGCTACAGTCGCGCCGCGGCATCGATCTCACACCCTTCTTCCCCGAGATCGTCGCGGATCTCGCGGCGCAGGCGGTCGATCGCATGATCGTCGATGGCGAGATCGTCGCGCTCGGAGCCGATGGCCGGCCCTCCTTCAATGCCCTGCAGAATCGCGCGCAGGCAAAGGGTACGGCCGCGCTCGCCGATGCGCGACGCGATGCGCCCGCAGCACTCGTGTGCTTCGATCTGCTGCACTTCGCGGGGGTCAATCTGCGGGCCGCGCCGTACGCCGACCGGCATCGGTATCTCGCGCAATGCCTGCTGCCTTCCGCGCATGTGCAACTGGTTCATGTGTCCGAGAATGCAGAGGCGCTCTACGCCGCTGCCATCGACAGCGGTTACGAAGGCATCGTGGCCAAGCGCAAGGACGGCATCTATCAACCAGGCCGCCGCTCCCCCTCCTGGCTCAAGATCAAGGCGCTGCGCAGCGCGGAGTTCGTCGTCGGCGGCTACACGCGCGGCAAGGGACAGCGGGAGGCGCTCGGCGCGCTGCTCCTCGGCTACTGGGAGGGCTCGAAGCTGCACTACGCCGGGCACGTGGGCTCGGGCCTGCACGATGCGGCGCTCGACGCGCTGCGCGAGCAGACGCGGCGCTTGCAGAGAAACAGCTCGCCGTTCGCGGAGAAACCTCCCCTGCACCGTCCGACGACCTGGCTCGAGCCGCAGCTCGTGGCAGAGGTCGAGTTCTCGGACTTGACTTCCGCGGGGCTGCTGCGTGCGCCGGTGTTCGTACGGCTGCGCGAGGACATCGACCCGGGCAGCATTGGAAAGCCCGCCAAGGGCTCAGGATCTGATGTCACGGGCACTACCCTGGCAGCGGAAAATGAGGATCCTGCCGATCCGGTATCCGCTGGCGCCCCTGACCGCACCGCGCACACCGCTTCCGGCAAGAGCGCCGCGAGCGAGATCGAGGCGGTGCTCGAGCAACTCGAGCGCCCGGGACAACGCTTGGATCTTGCGGTTCAGGGTGCGCGCATCCGGCTCACGCATCTCGAGCGGATCTACTGGCCTGCGGATGCCGCTGCGCGTCGCCCTGCCATCACCAAGCGCGACTTCATCCGCTATCTGGCGGCCGTCTCGCCCTGCATGCTGCCGCATCTCAAAGACCGGCCCCTGACGATGATCCGCATGCCCGAGGGCATCGATGGCGAGCGCTTCTTCCAGAAGCACTGGGAGCACACGCAGCCGGATTTCGTGGAGACGGTCACCGTGTTCTCCGACCACAAGAGTGAGCGTCACGCCTATCTGCTCGCCAACAATCTACCCACGCTCTTATGGCTCGGACAGAGCGGAACGCTCGAATTTCACATCTGGCATTCGCGTGCGAGCGTGGACGCGGATGCCGCCAGCCGCGGCAGCGACTATGCGAGCTCGCTCGCGGCCCTCGAGGAATCAATTCTCAACTATCCCGATTACCTGGTGTTTGACATCGATCCCTACATCTATTCCGGCAAGGAGGCTGCGGGTGCGGAGCCCGAGCTCAATGCCAAGGGCTTCGCGACCGGCAAGAAAGTGGCGTTCTGGCTGCGTCAACTTCTGCAGCAAATGTCCCTCGAGGCGCTCGTCAAGACCTCGGGAAAGACGGGTCTGCACGTCTTCGTCCCCATTCAGCGCACCGTCACCTTCGATACCGCCCGACAGATTTGTGAGGTCGTCGGCAGACACGTGATGCGCGAGCACCCGCGCGAGATCACCATGGAGTGGGCGGTGCAAAAACGCACCGGCAAGATCTTCATCGACTACAACATGAACGTGCGTGGCAAGACGCTCAACGTCGCCTACTCGCCCCGGGGGGTACCGGGCGCCCCGGTATCGATGCCGCTCACCTGGGATGAGCTGGAAGGGGCCGAACCGATGGATTTCAGGATCGATAACGTGCTGCGCCGCTTGGAAAAAACCGGTGACCGGTGGCATGATGCGCTCGCGGTCAAGCAGAGCCTTGCCCGCGCGTTCGGCCTCATCAGCCGTGACGCACGCACAGGCAATTGAAGGGTTCAAACATGGCGGCACGCTCCATCGGATCCCTCACGATCTCCTTCGGTCTGGTCGCGATACCCGTGAAGCTCTTCAGCGCGACTCAATCGGCGAGCGCGATCTCCTTCAACCTTCTGCACAAGGGCTGCGGCTCCCGGCTCAAACAGCAATACTTGTGCGCGAAGGAAGGCACGCTCGTCGAGCGCGACGACATGGTCAAGGGTTACGAGTTCGCCAAGGACCAGTACGTCATGTTCACGCCGGAGGAGATCAAGGCGCTCGAGGAAGTCGGCACGCATGCGGTCGAGATCTCGGAGTTCGTGCCGATCGAATCCATCGATCCCGTGTACTTCGACAAGACCTATTATCTCGCCCCCGACAAGGGCGCGGCCAAGCCGTATGCGCTCCTCACCGAGGCGCTGAAGAGCGCGAAGCTTTGCGCAGTGGGCCGCTGGGCGGCGCGCGGCAAGGCCTACATCGTGGCCATGCGGCCGATCGGCGATGTGCTCTCGATGCAGCAGTTGCACTTCGCGAGCGACGTGCGTCCGGCGAGCGAGGTCGAAGTTCCCAAGTCGGAAGTGAAGCCCGCGGAATTGAAACTCGCACAGCAGCTGATCGGCCAGCAGACGGTCGAGAAGTTCGATGCCAGTGAGTTCAAAGACGAAGTGCGCGCACGCATTCAGGCGGAGATTCAAAAGAAGGTCGAGGGACAGGAGATCTCCGTCTCCGAGACCGCTCCCGAGACGACGAGCGGCAAGGTCATCGACCTGATGGAGGCGCTGCGCGCAAGCCTCGAGAAGGGCGCGCCGGCGCGCACCCCCGCCGCGCAGCTGGGCCCGCGCAAGGCACCGAAGCGTATCGAACAGCCGGCGAAGCCGGCCCGCAAAGCAACCAAGCGGTGATCCTGCGGGGAGTGCCAGGATGCATTTCTACAGCGTGCGGGACGTCGAGCGAGTCCTGCACCTGTCGCGCAGCACGATCCGCGGTCTGATCAGCGCCGGTTTCATCACGCCCACGCGTGGGCCGCGGCGCGAGCATCGCTTCTCGTTCCACGACATGATCGCGCTGCGCGCGGCGCGCGCCTTGATCCAGGCGAAGATCCCGCGCAAGCGCATCCGCCGCTCGCTCGCCGACCTGCGGCGGCATCTGCCCGAGACGCTGCCGCTCTCGGGATTGAGTATCAGTGCGGTGGGCGATCGGGTGGTGGTACGCGACGGCCACGGTCACTGGCAGGCCGATAGCGGGCAGTATCTTCTCGGGCTCGATGTGAGCCTGGAAAACGGCGTGCTGCGTGTAGTCGAGCACAAGCCGCGGCGGAACACGGCGCCGCCACGCCCGGATAAGGACGCCGAGGACTGGTTCGCCGAGGCGCTCGAGCTCGAAGGCGTGGATCCGCCCGCGGCCCTCGCCGCATACGAGCGCTCTTACACCATGGACCCGCACAACGTCGCCGCATGGATCAACCACGGGCGACTGCTGCACGAGCGCGGTGATACGCGCGAGGCGGAACGCATCTACCGGCGCGCGCTCGGGGAATGCGGGCCGGATGCACTGCTGCTCTTCAATCTGGGCGTGCTGCTCGAGGACCTGGGCAAGCCCAGCGCCGCGCTCGAGGCGTATCAAACAGCGCTCAACGAGAATCCGGCGCTCGCCGACTGCCATTACAACCTCGCGCGGCTGTACGAGTCGCTCGGCAAGTCCCAGCACGCGATCCGCCACCTGGGTCAATACCGGCGTCTGCTCAGTCACGATGGTCATTGAGCGCGCATGGCAACGTGGGTCGGAACTTCCGGCTACAACTATCCAGAATGGCGGGGCAGCTTCTATCCGGAGAAGATGGCGAGCGCGAAGATGCTGCCCTACTACGCGGAGCGCTTCGCGAGCGTCGAAATCAACTACACGTTCTACCGTTCGCCGAGCCCGAAGACGCTCGAAGGCTGGAGCAGCGAGACGCCGGCCAACTTCAAATTCACGCTCAAGGCCCCCAGGCGCATCACCCACGATGCGCGCCTGCGTGATTGTGCGGATGAGCTGCGCTTCTTTCTCGGCAAGGCCGCGCTCCTCGGTCCGAAGCTAGGCGCCCTGCTCTTTCAGCTGCCGCCGTACCTGCGCAAGGATCTCGCGCTGCTCGATGGCTTTCTCGAGACTTTTCCGCATCCGGTATGCGCCGCCTTCGAGTTCCGCCACGCTTCCTGGCTCGATGACGCGGTGTACGCACGACTCGCGGCGCGCAACTTCGCGCTCTGCGTCGCCGACAGCGAGAAGCTGTCGACGCCGGTGCAGATCACGGCGGACTACGGCTACTTCCGCTTGCGTGATGAGGGTTACACGTCCGAGCACATCGTACGGTGGGCGCACACCATCCGTGACAGCACCGCGGCCTGCCGCGATGTGTACGTCTACTTCAAGCACGAAGAGCAAGGCAAGGGCCCCGAGTTTGCGCGCTTGCTGCTCGAGGCGCTCGGCGCCTCCTAACGCATCTTCCGGTTCTCCCCCAGGACGGTGGCGGGAGTACCTGTAATCGCGGCGCGTGCCGCGGCCAGCGCGTAGGAGGCGCGGCCGGGTGCGAACCAATACTCGGCATGCTCGATGTGGACTCTGAGAAGCGCGAGGCGCTCGTCCGTGGGACCCTGCGGATACCAGGCTCGCTGCCCAGGCGTCCAGAGCTCGGCAGCCTTGGCTTCATCGCGCATCACCGACCCGACGCCGGTGATGGCTACGTAGATGTGCTTGGCGGGATCGGCATAGCCTACACTCACGCGCACATCACGCTGCAGCTCGGCGGACTTCGGGCTGTGGGAATCGGTGAAGAACCACAAGGTCCCGTTCGCCTCGTACTGGAGCGTCTCGAGCGGTCGCGTGTGCAGCTGACCCTCCGCGTCGAAGGTCGTGAGCAGCGCAACCTTGATGTGCTCGATCAGCTTGCCGAGCTTCTCGGAGTCGGCACGGTCGGCGTCCATGCACAGCGAAAAGCAATCAGTGTGCCCGCATGAAGTTCCAGCGCAGCGGCGCCACGCGCGGCAGGACGACGAGCCAGCCCACGAGGCCGAGAACATTGACGAGACTCGCAACGCCGAACGCGCTCGAGAAACTACCGGTCGCGTCGATCGTGATACCGGTGATCGCCGGTGCGAGGATACCTGCAACGTTGCCGCAGGTATTCTGCACCCCGACCCAACGGCCCGCAGCCGCGGGTCCCGCCATGATCTGCGGAATCGCGAAGATGCCCGGCGAGGAGGCGCCGAGAAAGATCTCGTAAATGAACAGGCTGATCACCGAGCCGCGGGCGGAGAGCAGCGCCATACCCGCCATCACCGCGATGGATGCCAGGTGACTCACGGCCATCATGAACTTGTAGATGGTCGAGGCAGAACGACCGGAGCGAATCCAGGCATCGGCACCCCGGCCGCCCAGCAGCGCCGCGACCGCGTTCACCAGGTAAGCGATGCCCGCGACCCCGGCCATGGTCTGCATCGAGAAGCCGCGCTCTTTCATCAGATATTCCGGCAGCCACGACAGAATGAAATAGAGCGTGTAATTCGATGCGAAGTGCCCGAGCGAGGCCCCCCACAGACCGCGCTGCCGCAGAATCTCACCGAACGCCGGGCCTTCGGTGACGTTGGCCGCAGCGCGCGCCACCGGCTCGATCTTCACGCGACTCCACGGCCACAGCCACAAGGCGGAAAGAATGCCGAAGAGCACGAACACCGGCCGCCACCCGAAGGAGCTCATGAGCAGACCGCCGACCAGGGTGCCGAGTGCCGGACCGATGAGATAGCCGAACGCGATCACCCCATTGGCCGTGCCGAGGCTGGCTGGCTCGACCGCGGTTGCAATGAGCTTCGAGCTGCACGGAAATCCTGCGCTCTCGCCGAGCCCGAGCAGCAAGCGCAGCAGGAGCAGCGAGACGAATCCCGTCGCAAAGCCGGTGAGCATCGTCGCGAGTGCCCAGATCGCCAGCCCCACTCCCAGGATGCGGTGGGCGCCGTAGCGCTCCGCGACCCAGCCGACCGGAGCCATCGCGGCGACGTAGCTGAAGTAGAACGCGGAGAGCAGATATCCGAGCTGCGTGTGCGAGAGGTGCAGCTGGTCCTGGATGAGCGGTGCGGCCGTTGCGAGATTGCCGCGGTCGACGTAGTTGATGAGGAGCCCCACGGCGAGCAGCAGCACCATGCGCGTGGAGGCCGTCAGCCGCCGACTGCGCTGCAGAACTGGCTCCTGCGTGCTCATCGCGTGCTAGTGCGCTCCGGCCGCAGCCGCGAATGGGAGCTTCCGCGCTCGCTCAGCTCTCGAGCATCTTGCCGCAGCGCGCCAGGACCTCACGCAGATCGCGCAGCGCCGGAAACACCTCGTTGTTCCAGTCCCCACCCTGTGCATCGTGCGCCCGCTGCTCGTACTCCACGATGTCCTTGTCCTCGCGAAAGATGTTCTCGGTGAATTTGACGACGAAAGGCCACACGGCGTGGATGAGTCCGGGGATCGGCGGCTTCTTCACCGACAGATATCCATAGGTGCGGTTGGTGCGCTGCTCGGCATCCAGAGGCGTATAGCACAGCCACACATCGAGCACGGGATCCTGAGTCAGCTTGATGTCGCGCCCGATCCATACCTTGAGGCTCTGGGAGGGGTAATCGGTGCGGATGCGCATGTGATCCGAGAATTCCTTCTTCCGGACCGTGCCCTGTCTGGGCACGAGATCCATGATGATGCGCTCGCCCATGGATGGATTGCCGCCAGTGCGGCTGAAGCTGTATTCCACTTGCGCCCACTCGGGGCCGTGCTGCCGGCCGAGACACTGCGCCTTGATGGAGCCCATCTGTCGGCGGTGCATGAACTGATGGTTCATGTCGAACAGGTTCTCGTGCATGAACGTGTAGTGGCAGGCGACCTCGCGATTGAGGCGCCGCGTCTTGTAGTCCTTGCGGCGCGCTGCGCCGAGCCCGACCGGAACGCGACTCTCCGCCAGCGCCGCATTTCCTGGGAACACGAAGATCAGACCGTCCACCTCGCACACAGGGTAGCTGCGCACCCCGCCCGGCAGCCGCTCCTTGCCGAGGTAGGGCACGCTCACGCAGCGACCGCTCCCCTCATAAGTCCAGCCGTGGTAGTGACACTTGAGCTCCTCGCCGCAGACGACCCCGAGGTGGAGGGGCACCTGGCGGTGAGCGCAGCGGTCCTCGAGGGCGAACACCCGGCCGCTACGGCCGCGGTAGAGCACTATCGGCTCTCCGGCGAAGCGCCGACCCAGCGTGCGGCCCGCCTTGAGCTCATCGCTCCAGGCAAGCGGATACCAGTAGTCCGGATGCGCACCGACGCGTCGCAGATCGAAGGCATTTGGTGAATTGGCCACGCGCACGCGCGCGCAGCTGGATGCGTCTTCCGACATCGACATCGCGCCCCCTGAGAGCAACTCGGCGCTCGCGAGAGTACCGCGTCCGAGAGGTTCCCGCTCGCGCTTCTGAGGGCTGTCAAACGGGAACGGCGCGCGCGACCAGCCCGGCGAGAATCGCTCCGAGGATCGGGCCGGCGATGGGTACCGCGGCGTACTGCCACTCCGAGGAACCCTTGCCGGCGATCGGCAGCACGGAATGCATGATGCGCGGACCGAGATCGCGGGCCGGATTGATGGCGTAGCCCGTAGGGCCACCGAGGGAGAGCCCGATGCCCCAGACGAGCAGGCCGAAGATGATCGGACCCAGGCCGGGCGCGGGGCCGGCCGGGGAGACGCGGCTCGAGGAGATCGCCACCGCCACCAGCACGAGCACGAAGGTCCCGATCATCTCGCTCAGCGCGTTCGCGGGCAGATTGGGCACCGCGGGCGCGGTGCAGAAGCACGCGCGCTTGGCCCGCGGGTTGTCCGTCCCGGGCCAGAGCACCAGATAGTGCAACCACACGAGCGTCGCGCCCAGCATCGCGCCGATAAGCTGAGCCGGCACGTAGGTCGACACCAGGCTCCAGTTACCGCTCGCCACGGCCAACCCCACAGTGACCGCGGGATTCAGATGGGCGCTGCTGCCGATCGCAAGCGCCGTGAACACCCCGGCCATCACCGCGAAGCACCAGCCGGCCGTGATGACGATCCACCCGGAATCCCGGCCGAAAGAGTCCTTGAGCACCACGCAGGCGACCACGCCGTTGCCCAGGAGAATGAGAATGGCCGTGCCGAGCAGCTCGCCCCAGAACGCAGAATGCATAGACCCCCTCCAGATTTCGCGCTACGAGCTGCCCGAGCCGGGTGCGGCCGGGCTCGTCCAGTCCAGCGAGCGTTCGATGGCCTTCTCCCAGGAGCGGCACAGCTCGGCGCGCCGTGCCTCGGGCATGCTCGGCACCCAGCGCTTGTCCGCATGCCAGTTGCCGATGAGATCTTCCAGGCTCGACCAGTAGCCTACCGCGAGACCGGCGGCATAGGCCGCCCCGAGCGCCGTGGTCTCGGTTACCCGCGGGCGCACGACCGTCGCATTGAGAATGTCGGCCTGAAACTGCATGAGCAGCTCGTTGACCACCATGCCGCCATCGACGCGCAGCTCCCGGGTGGCAATGCCCGAGTCGAGCTCCATCGCACGCAGCACGTCACGCGTCTGATAGGCCGTCGACTCGAGCGCAGCGCGCGCGATGTGGGCGCGATTCGCATAGCGCGTGAGTCCGGCGATGACGCCGCGCGCGCTCTCCTTCCAGTGCGGCGCGTACAAGCCAGAGAAGGCGGGCACGAAGTACACATCGCCGTTGTCCTGCACCTCGCGTGCGAGCGTCTCGACCTCGGCGCTGCTCGAGAACAGCTTCAAGTTGTCGCGCAGCCACTGCACGAGCGCGCCGGTCACCGCAATCGAGCCTTCCAGCGCATAGCATGGCCGCTCGCGGCCGAGGCGGTAAGCCACGGTCGTGATCAGACCTGCCCCGGAGCGCACCGGCCGCTCCCCGGTGTGCATGAGCATGAAGCAGCCGGTGCCGTAGGTGTTCTTGGCCTGGCCCGGCTGCAGGCACGCCTGGCCGACGAGCGCGGCCTGCTGATCGCCCAGGATGCCGGCGATCCTCACGCCCGCGAGCGCGGGCGATTGCGCCTCCCCGTAGATCTCGCTCGAGGAGACGATGCGCGGCAAGGTGGCTCGCGGCACTTTGAAGGCCTGCAGCAGCTGTGGATCCCACTCCAGCGTCGCAAGGTTCATGAGCTGCGTGCGGCTCGCATTGGTCACGTCTGTGAGGTGCACGCCGCCCTGCGCCCCGCCGGTCAGGTTCCAGAGCAGCCACGAATCGATGGTGCCGAACAGGGCATCGCCGGATGTGGCGAGCGCGCGCGCATCGGGCACGTTGTCGAGCAGCCACTGCAGCTTGAGCGCGCTGAAGTAGCTTGCGAGCGGCAGGCCGGTCTGCGCTCGAAAGCGGTCCTGACCGCCCTCCTTCGCATACGCAGCGACGAGCTCGTCGACGCGCGTGTCCTGCCACACCAGCGCCGAATGCAGCGGCTTACCGGTATGCCTGTTCCAGAGCACGGTCGTCTCACGTTGATTGGTGACGCCAACAGCCGCGAGCTGCCGCACGTTGAGTCCGCCGCGATGGAGCGCCTGGCGAATGACGTGCTCGGTATTGCGCCAGATCTCGAGCGCATTGTGCTCGACCCAGCCGGGCTTCGGATAGATCTGCTCGTGCTCCTTCTGCGCGCTCGAGACGATCTCTCCCTGGCGATTGAAGATGATGAACCGCGAGCTCGTCGTGCCCTGATCGATCGCGCCGACGTACTCTGTCATGGGAGCCCCTCCGCGGCGCAGAAGGATAGCAGGATCGGCAGCGGCTTCCGCGCAATCGATGGCGTGCGCTCGAGGAAAACGCTTTAAGATGTGGTCGATGACGCTCCCTCTCATCGTCGGCATCAGTGGCGCTTCCGGGGCGATCTACGGAGTGCGGCTGCTGCAGGTGCTGCGCGAGCAAGAGATCCCGGCGCACCTCATCGTCTCGAAATCCGCCGGACTCGCGCTCAAAGAGGAGACTGGTCTGACCGTCGACGACGTGCGCGCCCTGGCCGAGGTCAACTATTCCAACAGCGACCTGGGCGCAGCGATCGCGAGCGGCTCCTTTAGGACGCAGGGCATGATCATCGCTCCCTGCTCGATCCGCACGCTCTCGGACATCGCATACGGAACGACGGGTAGCCTGCTCAGCCGCGCGGCCGATGTGGCGTTGAAGGAGCGGCGCCGCGTCGTTCTGCTGGTGCGCGAGACGCCGCTGCATGCGGGGCATCTGCGCGCCATGCTGAGTGCCACCGAGAACGGCGCGGTCATCATGCCGCCGATGCCCGCCTTCTATCACAAGCCCCGTACGCTTGCGGATATCGTCGATCAGACCGTCGGGCACTGCCTCGACCTGTTCGAGATCGACAGCGGGCTCGTCAAGCGCTGGCCCCCGTCGTGAGTCACGAGCAGTCTATCCGACCATTCCTCACCCACCTGGAGCAGCAGGGGGAGCTGCTGCGCATCGCCAAGCCCGTCCACTTGCGGCACGAGATCGCAGCGTTTCTCTCGGCTGCGGATGCAGGGCCGGCGCTTCTGTTCGAGAACGTGTCGGGCGCAAGCCTCAAGGTCGTGGGCAATCTGCTCACCAGCCGGACGCGCGTTGCACAGGCGCTTGGCATCGAAGTCGGCGAGATCCTGCCACGACTGCAGCGCGCGATCCGCGAGCCCGTGAAACCCGTGCGCGTCACGACTGCGCCGGTGCAGGAGGTCATCGAGCAGGGCTCACCCCTTGCGGGTCTGCCGGTGCCGACATTCTTCGAGCGGGAGCACCATCCCTACATCACCGCCGGCGTGATCCTCGCGCGCGATCCCGAGAGCGGTCGCGGCAACCTGTCATTCGCACGCTTCGCAATCCTCGATGAGAGGCGCGCAATGATCGGCATCGCGCCCAACCATCATCTGGCGCTCTTCGCGCGGCGCGCGGCGGCGGCCGGCCGACCGCTACCGATCGCGGTCGCGATCGGAGCGCATCCCGCGATCCAGCTCGCGGCCTGTCTGTATCTCGGTGTCGGCGATGACGAGCTCGAATGTGCCGGACGACTGCTCGGTGAGCCGGTGCGAGTCGTGCCGACGCGCACCATCGAGCTCGTCGCTCCTGCAGATGCAGAGGTGGTGCTCGAGGGAGTCATCGAGCCCGGGCGGCCGATAGAGGAAGGTCTGGTATCCGAGTTCCACGGCTTGTACGAGGACTACGGTCCTGGATTGCTCACCATCTTCAGCGCGCAGACCCGGCGCGCGGATGCGCTCTTTCAGGTGATCGAGCCGGGATACCATCGCGAGCACATGTATCTCGGCGCCTTGCCGATCGCCGCCGCCTTGCTGCACTCACTCGCCGCGGTCGTGCCCAACGTGCGCGATGTCGCGGTCACGGAGGCCGGCGGGGGACGTACGGATGTGATCGTGCAGGTCGATGCGCCGCGCCCCGGGCAGGCGCGGCGGGCCATGTACGCCGTGTTCGCGGCCGTGAGCCTCGTCAAGCGCGTGACCGTCGTGGACGCGGACATCGACCCTTGGGATGCCGGTGCGGTCGAATGGGCGCGCACCAATCGCATGCGCATGGAGCGCGACCTGCTGCTCCTGCCCCTCTCGGGCGCCGATCGCTCCGAGCCCATGGAGCATGGGGGCACGGTGACGAAGGTGGGCTTCGATGCCACGGCCAAGGGCTCCGACCGGGTGGAGGGCAGCGAGCGGGCGCTACCGCCCGCAGCCGCGCGTGAGGCAGCTCGGCGCTGGCTCGACCAGAACGTACCGGCCGAGCGACGCCCCTGGCTCAAAGGTCCCGAGCGAAACGCGCGCTGAGCCTCGCCGGCGCTACTGGATGCGGGCGCCGCTCCTCGTTCGACGCGCTCGCGCAGAGCGCGGGGATCTCGCGTTGCGCCGCAGGAACTGCAGCACCTTGCGCTCGGCGCCGCGCGCAGCCGCGGTCGTGAGACTACCGTTGAAGCTGCGATGAATCAGGCCCGAGCGCCACGCGTCGAAGACGGCAGGATTGATGTACGACTTGCGACAAATGGCGGGCGTATTGCGCAGGTGTGCGGCGACCTCTTTGACGACCGCGACGATGGCGCTCTTGTAAGCGCGCTCGCTCGGGTGCTCGGGCAACGGCGTCGTTGCGAGTAGCTTGATGGCGTGCAAGGTCGCACCCCAGGTACGAAAGTCCTTCGCAGTGAAATCATTCCCCATCGCTTCCTGCAGATAAGCGTTCACCTGCCCGGAGTCGATCGGGCAGCGTCCGCCATCGTCCGTTACGTACTGGAAGAGCTGCTGCCCGGGCAGCTCCTGACAGTGGCGCACGATGCGCACCAGACGCCTGTCGTCGATGTGGATCTCGTGCGGCACGCCGCCCTTGCCGCGGAAAGTGAGGACCGCGCGGCCATCGCGGATGAAGCTCACGTGGCGGTTGCGCAGCGTCGTCAGACCGAAGCTCTTGTTGTCGCGCGCATATTCCGCATTGCCGATCCGCACCCGCGTGGCATCGAGCAGGCTCACCACGACGGCCATGACCTTCTCACGTGGCAGTCCGGGCATAGCCAGATCGCGCTTGAGCACGCGCCGCAACTTCGGCAGGGCCTCGCCAAATTGCACCATGCGCTCGAACTTGGCGCTGTCGCGGTGTTGGCGCCACTGCGGGTGGTAGCGGTACTGCTTGCGGCCGCGTGCGTCGCGACCGGTCGCCTGCAGATGCCCGCGCGGCAGCGCGCAGATCCATACGTCGCGATAGGCCGGGGGCACCGCGAGCGATGCGATGCGCTGCAGTTCCCGCGCCTCAGCGAGCGGCCGCTGATCGGCGGTGAGATAGCGAAAGCCGCGGCCCGAGCGGACGCGGCGGATGCCGGGCTGGGCATCTGATACGTAGACGAGCCCAGCCGCGGCAGCCATCTGGGCCGCTTCGGCGGCCACGCCGCTTAGGTCCTGTATGTCCTGTTCCAGCTTCAGGCTCATAAGCGCGGATTCTTTCCGGCGCCCGCGCGCCACTGCTATGGATGTCCGCTGATAATCCTGTCGGAGGGCGTGCCGTGCCGTGAGCCGAATCACGAGCTTGGCCGCGGGAGCGGCCCCCGCGGCCCGCACGCGGGCGGCACGAGAGCTACTTCACAGCCAGGCCAGAGGTGCCGTCGAAGGATGGGTCGCTGAGGGTGGTGCACGTTCCGAGCGTCCCGTCGCTCTGCAGGGGGCACTGGAGCACGGTGCCGGCACCGGTGCCCACGTACGCCCAGCTACCGTTAAACGTAAGCCCGTTCGCGCCGCTGCTGGCAGCAGTCACCTGGCAACTACCCAGCGTGCCATTGCCATTCACGGGGCAAACGTCGACCGCAGTCGGGCTGTCCGAAGTGAGCGCGTAGACGTTACCGCCGTAGTAGGCGACGGTCGCGAGCGCATTCGAGGTGTTGGTTCCCGTATCGGTGCAAGCGCTGAGAGTGCCATTCGCGGCCAGATTGCAGACGACGATGCCGTTCGCGGTCGCGCTCGCATATGCGCCATAGGCATGCAGACCGTCGGGCGAGAAGGCAAAGCCCAGGAACATCCCGAGGGATGGGCCCGTGCCGGTGCAGCTCGCGAGCGAGCCGTTGGCCGCGCTCACTGCGCAGACATCACTCAGCCCTGTGCTGCTCTCGTACACATACGCCGCGGTGTCCGCCGGATTGACTGCGATGAAGAGCGGGCCCGAGAACGCGCCGCCAGTCGTTGCGCAGCTGGTCATCGAGCCATTGGCCTTCAGGGTGCACTCCGATACGGAGTTGCCGCTCGAGTTGGCGATGTATGCGTAGCCTCCGGTGACCGCGATCTCCGCGGGACCGTTGAAGCCGGTGCCTGTGGTGCTGCAGGCCGCAAGCGTGCCGTCGTTGTTGATCGGGCAGTAGCTCACGAGGTTCGTGTTCGAGTCGGCGACGTACAGATATGGAATCGTCGCGGTGTAGGAGATGGTGGCGGTACCCGTCTTCGCCGTGCCCGAGTTGCTCGTGTAGCTGAAGCCGAGCGTCACGCTGCCCGAGGCGGGACTCGTGGGCGCGTACGTGAGCGAGAGCATGCAGCCATTGCCGCTGCTGACCGACGCACAGCTGAAACTGCCCGAGGTGCTGCTCCAGCCCGCGGGCAGCGAGCCGAGCCCCGAGGTCACGGACAACGCGGTGGCGACATTGCCGTCATCCGTCGTGAAGGTGACATGCACATTGGTGCCGCTGCCCGTATGAACAGCGAGCGGACTCTGACTCGGTGTACCGACGATGTTGTCGTTGGTGGTCGCTGCGTAGGCGATGTTCAACGAGCCGGTCTTTGCGAAGCCGGCATTGTCGTTGTAGCTGTAATTGAGAGTGAGTGTGCCGCTTCCCATGCCCGGCGGAGCATAGGTCAATGGCAGCGTGCAACTGTTGCCGGTGCTGACGCTGGCACAGGACAGACTGGGGCTGCTGCTGCTCCAGCCCGCGGGCAACGCACTCAAATTGGTGGTCAGCATGAAGGCCGTTGCCGGATTGCCATCGTCTGTCGTGAAGGCGACCGAGACGGGCTGGATGCCCGAGCCCGCGAGCGCCGTGATCTGTCCGGAGGGCGTCGCGGTGCCTACCACGTTGTTGTTAGTCGTGGCGGCATACGGAATATTCAACGCACCCGTCTTGGCAATGGCTGAATTGTTGAGATAGCTGAAACTCAGAGTCAGCGTGCCGACGGCCCAGGCGGTCGGCAGGTAAGTCAAGGTCAGCTGACAGCCGTTACCGGTGCTGACGGTCGCGCAGGAGAAGCTCGCGCCGGTGCTGCTCCAGCCGGCCGGAAGCGTGCTGAGATCCGTGTTGAGCATCAGCGCCGTGGCCGCATTGCCGTCGTCCGTCGTGAAGTCGATGACCACGGTCTGACTGCCCATTCCGACGACTGCCGTGACCTGCCCGCTCGGGGATGCCTTGGCGACGATGTTGTTATTCGTCGTGGCCTTGTATGCCAAGCTGATGGAGCCGCCAACCGTCTGACCCTGTCCCGACTTGTCGATGTAGATGTAGTTGAGTGTGATCGTGCCGGTGGCGATCGTCGTCGGCGCATAGGTCAGATTGAGCATGCAGCCGCTGCCCGTGCTCACCGTGGCACACGCGAACGTCGTCGGTCCGGTCCAGCCCGCGGGCAGCGTCCCCAGACTGCCGTTGATCGCGAGACCTCGGATCGTGCCGCCGTCGCTCGAGGTGAACGTGATGCTGAGCGTCTGCGGTGAGCCCACGATCACGGAGAATGTGCCCGCGACCGAGGGTGTAGCGACCACGGAATCCGTCCCGACCTTGCCGGTGCCGCCACCGGGTGGAAGACCTGGCGTTCCACCGCCGCCACCGCCGCCGGTGCCGACTGGAGTGCCGAGCGTACTGCCGGTGCCCGAGCTGCTGCTGCTCGCGCCATCGAGGCTGTCCAAACATCCGGATAACAACAGCAGTGTGGCCAGACCTCCTGCGAAGAGCGCACGATGGGTCCGTTGCATTTTCTTTTACCCCCGAAGCCTGAAGACTTCCTGTTCCAGTGTCGGTTGGAGACGACGAACTTAAGCGCTGCGGGGTGCGCCCGGTGTTAACTGCGTCACGCAACGGCTGCTGCAGAATTGCAACGACGACAACGTGTGGCTGCGGTGCTGCGCGAGCGCGCGGTCAGCGCGAATTATGTCGCGCACCGCAGCGCTCAGATGCAGTTATGTCGTGATGGCGCGCGATTCAAACATGCCGCTCGAATCAATCGGACGGCGTTTTGACACCCTCGGCCTTCGCTTGCCCGAGCAGCGCAGAGCAGTTCACGTCGTGGGCGAGTCCCGGGTCGACGAAGGCCAGCACCGCAGCGAGCGGTGTCAGCACGGCGCCGAGCGCGGCCGCGGCGCCCGCTTGCGCGAGCGCAGCGTGCCCTTCGATGCGAACCGTGGGATGTCTCAAGCTGCCGCGGATCTCGAGCGGCGCACGCACGCGCAGTAGCCGCGGCTTCTTCGGCTTGCCATGCAGGTTGAGATCCCACGCCTCGGACGCAAGGCTGAGCGTGCCGCTCCCGGTGATGAGCACCGGATCCGTATCGATCACCAGGCTGCGCACGGTCAGCGTGCCCTGCTGTGCCTGAAAGCTCGCGATTCCGCAGCGCAGCGCCGTCTCCGCATGATCCTTGTCGAGCATCAGCCCCAGGCCGCGCGCAAGGTCGAGTCCTGCGAGCTCGGCGACCGAGGCGCGCATCGCACCGTGCGGCACAACCACCGTCAATGTGCCGCTCGCGTTTGCCGCAAGCTGATGCATTGAACTGCCGTGAGTTGCGAGAAGGATGCGCCCCTGCAGCGGACCGTCGAGGGGTGAGGGTTTGCCACTCTTGAGGGTGAGATCTCCGAGCTGCAGTCCGTTGATGCGCAGATCGACATCGAGCGCCGGAACGTCGTGGGTGACATCGAGCTGCATCCCGCCACTCAGCTTGCCGGCATCGAGCGTCGCCGCAAGCGATTTCACGGCGAGCACTCCGTGATCCAGCGTTCCCCGGACCGTCAGCTCCTGAAGCGTCTGCCGTCCCAGCGCGACGGTGCGCGCACGATAGCGGATCGTGCCGTCGTCACGGCCGAGCACGGCGAGCCGCCAAATCCGATCCGGCAGCAACGGCTCGTTCGGCCCGGGAGGCTCGGTCAGTCGACCTGCGGCGCGGAGTCCGAGATCCTGCACACGCAAGCTCTCGGAATGCAGGTCCGCATCGATCCTGCGGCGCTCGCCGACGAGCTCCGTGGAAAGCGTGCCACGCAGGTCGGTGCCACCCGTCTTGACCAGCAGATCGCGATAGCTGAAGCGCAGGCCACGACGCTCGAGCGTCCCGGAGAGTCGATAGCCTGCTGAATCGGGCAAGGACAGACCGATGAGGAAGTAGAGATCCTTGAGGTCTTTACCCTCGCCTTCGAAGCTCGCATCGAGATGTCTCAAATCGAACGGCCGCAGCAGCTCACCGTGACCGCTGAGGCGCGAACCGCTCGATGACTCGAGAAAGGTGAAATGATAGGGCCCTCGGGGTGTAGCGTTTGCAAGCGGATCGCCGGTGATGAGCAGTGAAACGCTCTTGCCATTGAGCTGCCCCGAGCCCTGGATCTCGAGGCGTTGGCTCCCGCTACTTGCAGTTGGCGCGCGCGCGGCGATCGTACCCTCGAAGTGCAGGTGTCGCATCGCATCGTCGAGGTCGACGCGCGTCGGCGGCAAGCCGAGCATGCGAATGAGCGGCAGGCCGTGACTGTCGGGTTTGACCGGCTCTCTCCAATGCCAGTTCGTCCGGCCGGTGGAGTCGCGCACCAGATGCAGCTTCGCTTGCTGCAGCTCCAGCCGCTGGATGACCACGCCGCGCGAGAAGATCGGCAGCTCGAGGGTGAGCGAGAGCCGGCCGATCTGGGCCATCGTCCCGGGCGGCATCCAGTACGGGTTGCCAATGGTCACCTGCTCGGCAGTCATGCGTGGCCTAAGGGACAGGAGATGCGTCTCCAGTCGACCCGCGATCAGGATCGGACGACCCGCTCGTGCAGCCACGTAGTGCAGGAACCGCGCGCGCAGCGGTCCCCGGTCGACCAGTGCGGCGCCCACCACGATCCCGAGGATGAGCACGAGCACGACCGCCAGGAATGCGATCAGCGCCGGAAGCGCACGATTGAGGCTCGAGGATCGGTCCATGACCCATTAACGCTTGAGCGGCGGCTCGGTTCTTGCTGCGCGGACCGCAGCATTTGGTTTGGAGTCATCTCATGACGAAACGGCAAGCGCGGCGTGCGGCCGCTCACAACGCGAACGGCCTGCACGACCTGATCGAGAGCGCGGAGGAGCTTCTGGAAAGCCTGCAGGACCAGCAGGGTGCTGCGGTTCAGGCCCTGCGCGAGAAGGTATCGGCGACGCTCGAAGTCGCGCAGCGCCGGCTGCAGGCACTGGACCCCGAGATCCGGGCAGCCGCATCCGACGCTATGGACAGCGCGGTCGGGTTTGTCCGCCGCGACCCGTGGCGCGCCGTCGCCATCGGCGCCTTGGCAGGCCTTGCCGTCACCATGCTCATGCGCGGGGGCGAGGCGGACTGAGTGGACCGGAACCCGCGACCGCAGTGCGCAGGCGCTGCGGCGCGATGTCGCGCGCGCTCACGCCCTGAGACTGCAGCTCCGCCGGCCAGCCCTGCCTCAGGATGAGGGCGGCCGCCGCTTGCGACAGCATCGGCGCGGTCTGCAACCCGAAGCCGCCCTGTCCGACGCACCAGAAGAAGCCCGCGGCGCGCTCATCGAAACCGACCACCGGGAGGCGATCCCTCGCAAAGGTGCGCAGACCCGCCCACTGGCTGCGCACGCGCTTCACGACGATGCTCGTCACGGCCTCGAAGCGTGCGATCGCCGTCGCGACGTCGAGCTCTTCGGGCTGGACGTCGTGAGCATCGACCGGCGTCTCGTCCTGAGGCGAGAGCAAAATGCCCCCTGACTCGGGCACGAAATAGAAGGACTCATCGAGGCTGTGAACGAATGAGCCCGGCTCCCAGCGCATGCCATCGGGAAGCTCGACGATCACCACCGTGCGCCGCAACGGCGCGAGGCCGATCTGCTCGAGCCCGGCGAGCGCGGCCACCTCGTCGCCCCACGCACCCGCGGCATCGATGAGCACCGGGGCTGCGAAGCGGCCCTGCGGCGTCACGACCTTCCAGCGACCTGCGTCCTGATCGATCCGTTCCACGAGCGCGCGCGTGAGGATTGTGCCTTTGTTGGCACGGATGCCGGCGAGAAATCCCTGCAATAGGGCATGGCCATCGATGCGCGAGCAGCGCGGCTCGAGCACGCCATGCCATAGAGCGTCCTCTGCGATGCGGGCCATCGGCACGAGCGAGCGCAGCTCCTCGCCGCAGAGGTAGCGCGCTTCGGGCGCGCGCTCCGAGGCCGCCTGCAGATAGACTCTGAGCTCGGTCTCCTCCGCCGCGCGCGCCACGGTCAGGAGCGGCAGTGGCGTCACCAGCTCATGCGCGGTGAAGCCCTCTGGCGGATGCTCCAAGAAGGCACGGCTCTCCTCGGTGAGCACCTGTACCGGGAACTCTCCCAGCCCGGCGTGGAAGAAGGCGGCCGAGCGTCCCGAGGCGTGATAGCCCGCGGTGTCTTCCATCTCCAGCACGATCACCCGGCCGTGCCGGGCGAGCTGAAAGCCGACCGATGCGCCGGCGATGCCGCCGCCGATCACCAGGAAATCGCACTGCTCGAGCATCCCCGCCAACGTACCTGCCGCTCAGGCCGCCGGCAAGGGAGAGCCCGGCGGCAGGTTGACCTTGCGCCGCGCGCTACGCTTCGCGCCCCGGGCGATGTTCCCGCTAGTGCGGCTGCGCAGCCTGCAAGCCAGGCCCATACAGAATGTGTCCCGGGCGCGCACCCGTCATCTTTCCCTGATCGATGACCGGCACGCCGTTGACGAGTACGTACTGCATGCCGACGGACAAGCGGTTCGGCTCCTCGTAGGTCGCAGCGTCGCGAACGGTAGCGGGATCAAACACGACCACGTCCGCCCACATGCCCTGCTTGAGCACACCGCGGTCGGCCAGGTGCTCACGCTGGGCGGGAAGTGCGGAGAACTTGCGAATGGCATCGGGCAGCGTCAGCTGATGCTCGTCGTGCACGAAGCGTCGCAGAATCCGTGGAAAAGTGCCGTAGGCACGCGGGTGGGGCCGCTCCGTGCCGAGAATGCCGTCGGGTGACGTGCCGGAGGCGTCGTTGTCGATCGAGACCCAGGGCTGTCGCAGGATCAATTCCACATCGGGCTCCGACATGCCGAATACGGCGACTTGAGTGCCCGCCCCGTCCTTGAGCAGAAAGTCGCAGAGCGCATCGATCGGGTCCTCGTGCCACTCGGCGGCGATCTCGTTCAGCCGCTTGCCCTCGTATTTGAGCAGCTCCTTGTTCCGCACCGCGGTGACGAGCACGTCCTGCGGTCCCTTGATCTCGAGCCATTCGTTGTCCCATTCGCGGCTCGGCGTCAACATGTCCTTGCGAATACGAGCGCGCGCCGCGGGATCCTTGAGTCGCGCGAGCAGCTCGGCGGTGCCGCCATCGTGTGCCCAGGGCGGAACGAATGCGGAGAAATCGTTTTCCCATGCCGTGTACGCATAGGTATCGGCCGTCGCGTCGATGCCACGCGCGCGCGCCGCGTCGATGCGCGCGATCAGCTGATCGGCATGCCCCCAGTTGGTATGGCCCGATACCTTGAGGTGAAAGATCTCGAGCGGAATGTGGGCCTCGGTGCTGATGCGGAACGCTTCCTCGAGCGCCGCCGTCTCCGCATCTCCCTCGCTGCGCATGTGCGTCGCGTAGATGCCGCCGTAGCGCGCCGCCACCTGCGCAAGTGCAATCAGCTCATCGGTGGAGGCATAGGGTGCGGGTGCATATTCAAGCGCTGTCGAGAGACCCAGCGCTCCGTCCTGCATCCCCGATGCCACCAGGGCCTGCATGCGCTTGAGCTCATCGGGGCTCGGGGCGCGATTGCCATAGCCGATGATCATCTCGCGCACGGAGGTGGCACCAATGTAGGTGCCGAGATTGATGCCGAGTCCCTGAGTGCGCAGACGCGCGAAGTACTGCCCGAGTGTGCGCCAATCGGCCTTGATTCCGTAGTGGTCGTAGTCTCGCTGGCGCTCCTTTATCATGGCATCATCGAGCGGTGCGACGGACTCGCCCTCGCCGGTGATCTCCGTCGTGATGCCCTGGAAGATCTTCGAGGGGAGCCGCGGGTCGACCAGCAGGGTCAGCTCGGACTGGCCGAGCATGTCGATGAAGCCGGGTGCCACCACCATGCCGTGAGCATCCACGGTGCGCTTGGCGCTGGCACCGGGCAGCGTGCCAAGCGCCGCGATGCGGCCATCCTTGATCGCGACGTCGCCTGCATACCAGGGCGAGCCGGTGCCGTCGACGATGTGGCCATGAGTGATGAGCAGATCGTAGCGCTCCGCCCCCACGCAAGTTGCGGATGCGCAAACGAGGAGCACCAGAAAGGGCATTCGGCGTCCACTCACAGGCACCCCCGGGCATCAGGCAAACCCTGAAACGAGTCTGCCACGGTGCGGTGGAACTATCTAATCTGATCCCGGTTCTCACCTCCCTTAGGGAATGACGACAGTCAGGAGAGACAGAATGAACCATCGGGTCTTTCTCGCCGGCGCGAGCGGCGCAATCGGCAGACGCCTCACGCCGCTGCTGTGCGATGCGGGCTATTCTGTCTGGGGCACCACGCGATCGGAAGCCAAGACCGAGGCGCTGCGCGCGCTGGGGGCCGAGCCCATCGTCGTGAACGTCTACGATGCGGCCGCGCTCGGGCGCGCGATGGCAACGGCAAGGCCGGATGTCGTGATTCACCAACTGACGGATCTGCCGAAGGATCTCGACCCGCGGCAGATGACCGATGCGCTCGCGCGCAATGCGCGCGTGCGCGAGCAGGGGACGCGCAATCTGGTGACGGCGGCGATCGCAACCGGAGCCCAGCGCCTGATTGCGCAAAGCCTCGCTTGGCTCTATGCGCCGGGACACGAGCCGCACGAGGAGTCCGATCCACTCGATGTCCGCGCTACGGGCGAGCGTGGCATCACGATGCGCGGCGTGGTGGCGCTCGAGGATCTCACCCTGAAATCACCGCCGCTGCAGGGTGTCGTGCTCCGCTACGGGCGGCTCTATGGCCCCGGTACCCACGCAGCGACAGCCTCGGATTTCATGCCGATCCACGTCGATGCCGCGGCACAGGCGGCGCTGCTCGCGATCGACCACGCCGGACCGGGCATCTTCAATATCGTCGAGCCGAACCCGCATGTCGCAACCGACAAGGCGCGCAGAGAGCTCGGATGGGATGCGGACTTCCGGCTCGCTGCGTGAGTGCTCGCTGGATGAGTGCTCCCTGCGTGCTCGCTGCTTGACTGTCCCTGGGTCGCGACAAGCCTCTCTGTGACTAATCAAAGAGTTGCGTCGCGGAGAAAAAATCGCGTCTTGAATCAGCGACGCTCACGCTATCGCGACTGCCAGCGGGGAGAATTTCGAGCGCGCCCGTAACGTTCTGCGTTTCAAACAGTTACGCACATCTCGCGGCCGCTGCAACGCTCTGGCACGCGTGTTGCTCACCTGCACCCCAAAAAGTTATCTGCAACGCCAACCGGGGGGCATGCCATGAACAGGGCAACGATCGTTACGCCATGGATCTTCATTGGCTCGATTCTCTATGGACTCAGCACGCTCGCGAGCGCACAGCCTATCGATCCGGGCGTGCGCCGTGCCGCAACCGACGGTGGACCGCCTTTGCCGCTGCCGCACCTGACGACCGATGAGCTCGCGTTCTTCCAGGACGGGCTCACCCGTTTCATGGAAGTGGACGTCGTCTCGGGCGCGGGCGTGGGTCAGGGCAATGGTCTCGGACCGCGATTCAATTCCAATCAATGCTCGTCCTGCCACGGGCAGCCGTTCGTGGGTGGCTCGAGTCCTGCCGTCAACCCGCTCGTCGCCGTGGCAAGAGCCGCGGGCGCAGCGAACGCCGTGCCCTGGTTCAACACCTTGCGCGGGCCGATTCGCGAGGCGCGCTTCGTACGCACGAACGGCGTGGCGGATGGCGGCGTGCACGACCTGTTCGTGATCACTGGCCGCGGCGATGCGGGCGGCTGCAACATCCAGCAGCCGGATTTTTCGCCGGCCGGGAACCCACTCACCGGCCAGGGTGGCAATCCCAACATTGTGTTCCGCATTCCCACCCCGGCGCTGGGCGCGGGTCTCATCGAGGCGATTCCCGACTCTGAGATCCTCGCGAACATGAACGCAAATTCGGCGGCCAAGATCCAAGTCGGCATCAGCGGCCACCCGAATGCGCTGATCGGCGGCAGCGTCAACCGCAGCGCGAACGATGGGACCATCACGCGCTTCGGCTGGAAGGCCCAGAACAAGTCGTTGCTCATGTTCGCCGGCGAGGCCTACAACGTCGAGATGGGCATCTCGAACCAACTTTTCCCGCAGGAGCGGGATGAGACGCCCGACTGCCAGGGCTTTGTCACACCGAACGACACGAGCAATTTCTCTGCCCTGACCTCCGGAGCGCCGGCTTCGGCGGTGCTCTCGGACATCGAGGGCTTCGCGAACTTCTCGCGCATGCTCGCGGCTCCGGTTCCGGCAGCTCCCACGCCCTCTACCATCAACGGCCGCATGATCTTCGGCGCCATCGGCTGTGGCTTGTGCCATACGCCCTCGATGACCACCGGGACCGCGATGGCCACCGGCTCGGAGACCTCGCCGAGCGCTGCCCTCTCGCACCAGCAGGCCAACCTCTACTCCGATCTGCTGGTGCATCACATGGGCACCGGGCTCGCCGACGGTATCACCCAGGGTGCGGCTGGACCGGATGAGTTTCGCACCGCACCGCTCTGGGGCGTGGGACAGCGCGAGTACTTCCTGCATGACGGGCGCACGAGCAATCTCATCCGGGCGATCGAGGATCACGCGAGCTCAGGCAGCGAGGCTAATCAGATCGTCAGGAACTTCAATGCGCTCACGGCACAGCAGCAGCAGGATCTCATCAACTTTCTCAGATCGCTCTGAGCTCGCGGAGCGAGGTGACGCGGCATCTCATGCCGGCAGCTGCGAGCCGCGAGTCTCGAGGCACGCCGGCAGGAGGAGCAAGCCAAGGACAAAGGCGCCGGCCGTGGCGGCTACCGGCAGGCCCACGCTACCGTGGGCCTGAACGGCCGCACCGATCAGAAAGTTGATGCCGGCGCCGATGAAGCGCCCGAAGGAGGTGACGAACGCAAATGCCGTTGCTCTCATGAGCGTCGGATATTGCTCCGGCAACCACAGGCTGTAGAGAGCAAAGTTACCGCCGCACACACCGAGCGCGAACAGGCTGTAGATGAACACGTGCAGGCCGCCCGGTGCATAGAAGGCCCAGCCGAAGCTGAATGCGATGCAGAGCGCCATGCCGATGAAGTAGATGCCAAGCGCCCAGCGCCGGCCGACCGCCTCGGCGAGCGGCGGCGCCACGAGGCAGCCGAGCACCGTGCCTACGGACAGAAGCGCCGTGCCGAACGATGCAAGGCGCGCGGCGTGCGCGGCCGCGTAGCCGGCTTGCCGCGCCAAGGTCGATATCGCGGACGGCTCATACACGGCACCGGCCCATAGCCCGATGATCGAGACCGTCACCAGGCCCGCGTTGAGGAGCGTGCGGCGGCGATACGGCGCGGTGAAAATCTCCTTGAGAGGTGAGCGACGCGGCGCTACCTCGGCCGCTTGCGTCCAGCGCGCAGATTCATGAACGCGCGACAGCATGTACAGCGCAAGTGCCACGGGCGCTGCGCCGCAGAGAAACATGGCGCGCCAGCCGAAGCGCGCGCCCACCGTATAGTTGAGCGCCGCGGCGAGAAAGAACCCCGCGTAATAGCCCGTCTGCAGGTACCCAGCGCCCATCTTGCGGCGTGACTCCGGCCAGACCTCCGCGACGTACGTGCCGGCGAGCGCCCACTCACCACCGATGCCGACGCCCGCGAGAAAGCGAAACACACCGAGCTCCCAAACTGTGTGCGCGAAGGCCGCAGCGGCGGTGAACACGGCATAGCAGGCAACCGCGGCGGCGAGGGTGCGCGCTCTTCCCCAGCGGTCGGCCAACGGACCCCACACGAGAGAGGTTCCCCAGCCGGCCAGGAACACGGCGAACATCACCGACCCTGCGAACAGCACGTCGCTCGGCGCGGCGTGCAGCCCCGACAGCGGCAGAAGATCGGCCAGCGCCGGGGCGAGAACCAGGGCGAAGATGAACGAGTCCATGCCATCGAGGGTCCATCCACACCACGCAGCCCAGAAGCCGCGCACCTGGGAAGGAGTGAGCGACTCAGGAGCTTTGATAGAGCGAGGCGTAACGGGCTCGTAATGCATCCTTCTGCACCTTGCCCATCGCGTTGCGGGGCAGCTCGGCGATCAGTATCACGCGTTTGGGTACCTTGTATCCGCTCAGCCGTGTGCGCACGGCGCTGATGATCTCGGCCTCCGAGAGCACTGCCTCGGGCGCGAGCACGACGGCCGCGGTCACGGCCTCGCCCAGATCCGAGTGCGCCACGCCGAACACGGCGCTCTCCGTGACACCGGGCAGCGCATCGAGCTCCGACTCCACTTCCTTGGGATAGACGTTGTAGCCACCGCTGATGACGAGGTCCTTCGCCCGCCCGACGATGTACACGTAGCCGTTTCGATCGATGCGCGCGAGGTCTCCGGTCTTGAACCAACCATCGGCGGTGAAAGCCGCGCGAGTCTTCTCGGGATCGCGAAAGTATCCGGCGAACACATTCGGTCCGGTGAGCTCGAGCGTGCCGATTACATCGGGCTCCCGGATCAGCGCCCCGCTCTCGCGATCGGTCAGCCGTATCGAGACTCCCGGCAACGGCGGCCCCACCGATCCCGGTACGCGCGGGCCCTCGTAAGGGTTCGACGTGTTGAACAGCGTCTCAGTCATCCCGTAGCGCTCGAGAATCATGTGACCGGTGCGGCGGAAGAACTCACGGTGCGTCTCGGCGAGCAAGGGCGCGGAGCCCGAGACGAAGAGCCGCATGTGGGCAGTGGCCGCGCCATTGAGGCCTTCATCCTGCAACAGTCGGGTGTAGTGCGTGGGCACACCCATCAAGGTCGTGACTTGCGGCAGATGCCTGAGCACCTCCGCGGCAGTGAATCTCGGCAGCAGCAGCAGGCTCGAGGCCGATGCCAGCACGGTATTGATGGCGGCAAAGAGGCCGTGGACGTGAAAGAGCGGCAAGATGTGCAGCAGCACGTCCTCGCTCGTGAAGCGCCAAGCCTCGGCAAGCGTGCGCGCGTTCGATGCGAGATTGCCACGCGTGAGCATCGCGCCCTTGGAGCGCCCGGTCGTGCCGGAGGTGTATACGAGTGCCGCGAGCGCACGCGGATCGCGCATCAGGGAGATGCCCGCGTCGGGTGCGCAGCGTCGGGCGAGCTTTGTTAGAGAGCCCTGCCCCTCTGCGCCGAGTGTCTCGACGTGCGCGGCGCCTGCGCTGCGCGCAAGCGCGGCGAGCGTATCGGCCTCGCTCGGCTGCGCCACCAGCAGGCGTGGATTGGCATCGTGCAGCAGATGCTCGAGCTCGTGCGCCGTGGCTGCGACGTTGATCGGGACGTACACCGCCCCCATCCGTAGGCACGCCACATAGAGCACGATCGCCTCGGCAGACTTCTCGACCCGCACGGCGACGCGATCGCCGTTGCTCACTCCGCGACGCATCAAGGCGGCGGCGAAGCGCGCGGACTGCTCGCGCAGCTCCGCGTAGCTGAGCTCGGCTCCCGCTGGGGTTCTCAGGAACACGCGCCGCGCGTGCTCACGTGCGGCATGTTCGATCCAATCCGTCGGATCGCCTGCGCCTGCGCTCCCGATTTTCTCACTCGTGCCCATGGCGGTGCTGAGCATGCCACAGAGCGAGCGCGAGGTTGCGGCGCGGGCAAGCGGGGCGCGTCTGAGCAGCAGTCGAGTCGATGACTGCTGCTCAGATCGTGGGGGAGCGCTCCGCGATCAGGTCGCCGGTCGCACCGCGGGCGAGGCTTCCTTGACCGCGAAACCAAGCACCAGCGCGACCACGGCGATCAGCACGTGCAGCCAGGTGTCTGCCGCATTGTTCGAGATCAGCCCGAGCAAGAGGCCGTTGCCGACATAGAAGCCGAGCAGCGCCACCAGGCCGTACACAATGCCGAACACGCGGAAATAGGTGCGCGCATAGCCCGCACTCGTCAGGCCGGCCCAGAGCGCGACCGCACCCGAGATCAAGTGCACCACGTTGTGCATGGCATTGACGTGGAAGATCCCGAGCAGCATTTGATTGTTGGTGATGCCGGGGACGAAACCGAGAATGCCGACCGCGAGAAAAACGATACCGAAGAGCACAGCGGCTTGCTTCAACATACGACCTCCGAGTGATTTGATGTTCTTGGGATGGTCGAACCGCGTACAGCCTAGGACGGGCGCCCCGCCGATGCAACTTCTGTATGATCGCCCGGCTCTTGTTGAATCGGACTGCGATCTGGACGCTTTGAGAGACCCTGCCCCGGAGCCTGCGATGCGCGTCCTCTGTTTGTGCCTCGCCTCGACCCTGGTCGGCCTGACGCTCAGCGCCACGTGCCTCGCCGCGGCACCGACCGCCAGCGGCGTCGCTACGCTGCACGCCCTCTTCGATCAGGAATGGGCGCGGGAGGAGCGCGAGGATCCCGTCGCGGCCTCACTGCGCGGGGACCGGATGTACAACGGCCGCTGGCCGGATCGGAGCCTGGCGACCATCGAGGCCTCGCATCGCGCCGACCTCGAGGCCCTCGCCGCTCTGGCACGCATCGATCGCGGGGCGCTGCCGCCCGAGGAGCAGCTCAACTACGACCTGTTTCAATGGAAGTATCAGGACCGGCTGCAGTCCTGGCACTTCCACGAGTACGTCTTCCCGCTCAATCAGCTCGATGGCATCCAAACCTCAGACGAGCTGACGCAGAGACTGCGCTTTACCACGCTCAAGGACTACCAGGATTGGCTCGGGCGGCTGCGCAGCTTCGGCTCCTACATGGATCAGACGCTCGCGCTGCTCAAACAGGGCGTGGACGAGGGACGCGTGCTGCCCAAAGTGGTCGTGGAGCGCATCCAGCTGCAGATCACCATGAATGCGGGGGCGCGGCCCGAGAAGAGTCCTTTCTATGCGCCCTTCCTCACACCTGCGAAGCTCGGCGATCCGGCCGCGATGCGCGCGCTACAGTCTGCAGCGCGTACCGCGATCGCATCTAACGTCATCCCGGCCTTTCAGCGCATGCGCGAGTTCTTCGCGCGCACCTACGCGCCGCATGCCCGCAGTGCGCTCGCGGTGACCACCCTGCCGGAGGGTGATGCGTACTACCGCTACCTCGTGCGCCATTTCACGACTACGCAGATGCAGCCGGAGCAAGTGCACGAGCTCGGCCTCAAGCTGATGAGCGACATCCATGGCGAGATGCTGCAGGCGATGCAGCAGGCGGACTTCAAGGGCAGCTTCGCGGACTTCCTCGAGTTCCTGCGCAGTGCGCCGCGTTTTCACTACACCGATGGCGCGCAATTGCTCGCTGCCTACAAGGTCGAAGCGAAGACCATCGATCCACTGCTGGTCGGGGAGTTCGGCCGGCTGCCGCGCATTCCCTGGGGCATCGAGCCGATACCCGCGGATCAGGCTCCTAATACCTACCCAGCTTATTCCGTCGACCCGGCCGCGGACGGCAGCCGCGCCGCGTACATGGATGTGAACCTGTACAAGCCGGAGACCAGACCCATCTACGAGATCCCGGTGCTCACCTGCCACGAGGGTCGGCCCGGGCATGCCTTGCAGCTGTCGCTGGCCACAGAGCTCAAGGATCTGCCGAACTTCCGCCGTTTCGGCTACTTCAATGCTTATGGCGAGGGGTGGGCACTGTACGCGGAGACGCTGTGCGGCGAGATGGGTCTCTATGATGATCCGTACAAGCGCTTCGCCGCGCTCTCCTATCAGATGTGGCGCGCCGTGCGCTTGGTCGTGGACACGGGCATTCACCGCTACGGCATGAGCCGCGCCTCCGCCGTCGACCTCTTTATGAAGAATACCGCGCTCAGTCAGCAGAACATCGAGACGGAGATCGACCGCTACATCGCCTGGCCGGGTCAGGCCCTGTGCTACATGATCGGCGAGCGCAAGATCCGCGAGCTGCGTGAGCGTGCCACGCGCATGCTCGGCCCGCGCTTTGATGTCAAAGAGTTTCACGACGTCATTCTGCAGGGCGGAACGATGCCGCTCGATGTCCTCGAGAAAGTCGTCGACGACTGGATCAGGAGCGCTGACCAGTCGCGGCGATCAGTCGCGCCGATCAGGGACCGAGACCCAGTCCCCTGAACTCCGCAGGCAGGCCGGGTTGCAGTGCGGTGGCCGCGGCGATATCACTCTGCCCCTGCATCGTCATTCTCTTGCGCAACTTAGCGAGTCCCCGGCCGTAGAGCGCCCAGGCACTTTGGGGCCTGAGCTTCAAAGCCGCATCGTAATCCTTGATCGAGCGATCGAGCTCCCCGCGGCGCAGTTGCACGAATCCACGGTGCTCCAGCAACTGCGGATCGTCGGCTCTGCGCCGAAGCGCGGCATTGCAGTCCTTGAGGGCGCGGTCGAGCTCGCTTCCCATCACGGCTCTGACCCAGCAGCGCTCACTCAATCCGAGCGCGAGCCGCGCATCATCCTCATGAACGGCGATCCAGAGGTCGTACTGCGTCAGGGCCTGCGGCCAGTGCCCGACGCGCTCGTACATGCGACCGAGCTGCAGGCGCAGGTCTGCCTCCTTCGCGGCCGCGCGGTCCACGGCATCGAGATCAGCGATGGCACCGGCGCGATCGTTTGCGGTAATCCGCAGCTGCGCGCGCACCAGGAGCGCACTGACGAAATCCGGCTTCAGCATCAGCGCGCGGTCCAGATCCGTCAGCGCCAGCTCCAGTTGTTTGTTGCTGAGGCGCGCCTCGGCTCGCTCGTAGAAGTAGCGCGGCTCATCGGGCCGCAGCTCGCACGCGCGGCTGAGATCGGCGATCGCATGCTCGAGATCGCCGCGCGCGGCCGAGGCGTTGCCCCGCCGGCTGAACCCTTCCGCATCCGTGAGCTCCTCAGCCTGCGCATGCTCCGCGGCAGCTCCCGAGGAGGCGCCGGCCTCGAGCGGCGCGGAGCTCAGATTGAAGACGGGTCCGCCGTTATAGGTGAAGTACAGCTTGTGCTGCGAGTTCGCGACGTAGACGCGGTGCGACAGAAAGAAATCCGCGCCGAGCAGCATGTCGAAATCCGACAGTCGCACGTCGCCGATGCGCAGCCGCGCATTCTTGATCTCTTCGTCGCCTACTTTGAAGCTCGGAAAAGTCGCGATCCAGGTCTGCACCATGGTGCGGCCGAGGCCCCGGGAGAGTCCCGCGGGCACTACCCCCGGATCGGTAGGCTTGACGCCGGCGCGCTCCGCGGCGCGCAGCGTCAGGAGCGAGGTCGCAGCGCCACTGTCGAACAGCACGCGAATGCGTGCGCCATCGATGAAGGCGCTGCCGGCCGTGAGTGGCGGCACGCGGCCCGATTCCGCGGCACCGGACCAGTAGATGTCCACGACGTTGTACGCCTGCAAGTTATCCCAGTAGACGAGCGGGCGGTCGCGACAACCTTCGGCCCGGACGAGATCGATCCGGCCATGGGCCAGGTCGTATTCCACGTCCGCAACGTGCAGCACGTCCTGTCCGAGGAGGCCTGCCGCGCCGTTTCCCGGCTCGCCTCCGCCGACCAAAAACGATCTATCGCGCAGCGAATAGCCGGCGAGCGATAAGTTCTTGACGGTGGCCAGCGAGACGCTCGCCGTTCCGCCGACCCCGACCACGTAGAAATCCTGGGGCACGAAGCGCGTGGGCAGCTTCAACTCCGCAGCGATGGCGGGCGTGAGGGTGCTGAAGGCGGAGCCGCTGTCCGCGATCAGCACCGCGCCATGTCCGTTGAGCCCCACGGTCACCATCGGGCGCAGCCCGACCATGGTCACGGGAAGCTCGGCAAACTTCGTGAGCTTGCACTCGCTTGCGGCTCGCAGAGGTGAGGCGCCCAGGGCCACGAACGCGAGCCCCACGAGCGCGAGCGCCACGCAGCGTCTCACACGAGCTGAACCTCCAGGATGGACGTCCAGGGTCCCGCGGGGATGATGCGCGACAGCCGCATACCGGCGCCCGACAGCATCGATGCCCACTCTTTCTCAGAGCGCTCGTGCCCGGTGGTCATGACCAGCATCTCGATGTCGATATCCAGGACGATATCGTTCTGCGCCGTCGGCCGCACGACTCCTTCGAGGATCAAGAGCTTCGCACCGCGCGGTGCCCCTGCCTTGAGATTGTTGAGGATGGCGACGGACTCCGCATCGGACCAATCGTGCAGCACCGTCATCATCAGATACAGATCGCACGCGGGTATGGGATCCTTGAAGAAATCCCCGCCCACATAGCTCACACGCGCATGCGTGCGCTCGCGAGCCTGCGCGACCACGTCCGGCAGGTCGAACAGGATGCCCCGTGCCGCGGGCGCGCGCTCCAGCACGGCGTAGAGCAGGTGTCCCAGGCCGCCGCCGATGTCGCCAATGGTCTTGAAGCCTTGGAAATCGTACGCCTCCACGATGGGACCGATCTGCAGCAGCGACTTGCCGAGCATCGCCCCATGAAATAACCGCGCCTCCTCGGGATGCTTGCGCAGGTGTGGAAACAGGCCGCCCTCGGTGACCTTGGCGATCGAGGGCTCGCCGGTGCGCAGGGCCGATTCGAGCTCGCGGTAGGCGTCCCAGTGGACCGGCAGGCCCATCATGCGCGCGAGCGAGCGCAGCGAAGTCGCTGCATCCGAACGCAGCATGCGCGAGGCCGCGTTGTGCGCGAAGCGCTCCCCGTCGTGCGCGAAGATCCCGTGGTTGGCCAATGCGCGCAGCACGCGCTGCAATAGCTGCGGCCGCACACCGCTGGCGCGTGCCAGCTCCTCAGCACTGCGGGGTTGATCGCCGAGCGCATCCGCCACACCGAGCTCTGCAATCACATGCAGGCAGCGCGACGACCAGTAGGCGACCGCAAGATCCATCACCGCGCGCGCCGGATCAATTGTCTGATTCATCGCCATGACCCCTCCGTGATTTGTTGTGCCGCCTGGAAAGTCATTCTAATCCCCATACCTGTTCCGTGTCGCCGCACGGAGACAAAACTCCGGTATGGCTCTTGCTTCGCCGTTGTTCATCAGCTACTTCGAGCTTGGACTCGGCGGAGGTTTCAATGATCAAGAGCAGGGCGATGCTTGTGGCCGCACTCGCGGCGGGCACGATCCTCGGCGGCTGTGTGACTACGCAGCCCAGTGAATCGAACGCTCAGGCGATCGATGATTCCACCATCACGGCCAATGTGAAGTCCGCATTGATTCAGGATCCGTCCACCCGTGCACGCAATATCTCGGTCAACACGCTGCGCGGCACGGTGGAGCTGTCTGGCTTCGTCGACTCGACGGCGGAGCGGCATGAAGCCGCCAACATCGCCAGCCGCGTAGCCGGCGTGCGCTCCGTGGAGAATCAGTTGCAGATCAACGGTGAGACCAGAACCACCGCGGTCGGCACCTTCGATGACCAGACGATCACGAGCAACGTGAGAGCGGCTCTCGCGGCCAATCCCGAGACCGCGACACCGCGGATCAAGGTATCCACCGCGGATGGCGTCGTACAGCTTGCAGGCTTCGTCGACTCAAATGAGCAGCGCGCGACCGCGACCCGAGTGGCGAGTACCGTCCCCGGGGTGAGATCCGTCGACAACGACCTGCGCCTGACCCCGCAAGGCTAGCCGAGGGCGCCCCTCTCGAGCGGTGGCGGACCGTGGGCGGCGGCCCCGGTCCGTCGTCCCGCCACTCGCCTCGGATGGATTGCGCACGGCTCCGGGAGTAGATTCAGGGGCCGAGGACGAGGGGGGCGAGACGTGAACTGGCTGCGCACGAGCTGGCAGTGGCTGCGCGAGTTGTACGCAGTGCTCGCCCTCATCCGCTTCAGCATTCTGATTCCCGCGGTCCTGGTGGCGACACTCCTGGCCGCGGATCAAATGGCGGACGCACTCATCGCAGCATCCGAGCACCCGCTCGGTGGCTCTACATGGGCGTTTCTGGGCGCGACGCTGTTTGCCGCGCTCGTGGTCTGGTACACGGCGCGCACCATGTTTCGGTTCGGTTTCGCGGACAACCCGGCCTCGGACGCGGATGTTCATCCGGCGCTGAAGCGTCACTTGCCGCGGCTGCTGGCACTTTGCGTGCCCACGGCGGTGCTGATCAAAGTGCTGACGTTGAGCCGCGCGGTCGCGGATTCCACGGGTGTGTATCAGCTCGCCGCCGCGCTCAGCGTCGTGCTCCTTCTCGCGGCGCTGTACGTGTACGGACGGCGCAGAATCGCGCAGCTGCCGCACCTCTCGGCGCTCGCCGAGCCGGAGGCACAAGAGGCGCGCAATCTAGATCGGCTTTCCCACCTGCCGCCGAGGACGCGGCGGCTGCTCTGGACACTCGCCGCTGCGAACGTCGCCGCGCTGCTGCTTGCCATCTACGGGCCGCTGTATGTGATCGGTGCGCCCGCACTGCTGTTACTGGCGCTCGGGCTCATCGCCGTGATGGGCAGCTGGCTCGTCTACCTTGCCAATCACCATCGCATCCCGATACTCACCCTGCTGCTGTTGTGGGTCATTCTCATCAGTCCATTCAATGATAACCACGCGGTGCGCCAGACCACGGGCGCCCACTCGCATGGCGTTCTCGCTCGGGCGGATCCCATCGCGCCGAGCACGCTCGAGGCCTCGCCGCTGCCGGAGGGAGCTCTGGGCTCGTACTTTCTCGAGTGGTGGGATGAGCTCGCGAGCCGTGATGGCGGCAGCGGTCCGCTTCCCGTCGTGATTGTGGCCGCCGACGGGGGCGGCATTCGCGCGGCCTACTGGACGGCGATCGTGCTCGGGGAGCTCGAGGATCGTAGCACCGCCAACCCGGTACCGTTCTCGCGACACGTGTTTGCGATCAGCGGCGTATCCGGCGGAAGCCTCGGAGCGGCGACCTTTGCAGCCATCGCCGCGCAACGGCTCGTCCTGCCACCGCCGAGCCCCGCTCGCTCATGGGTGCAGGAAGCCGATGCTGTGCTCGGACGCGACTTTCTGTCACCGACGATGGCCAACGCGCTCTTCCCGGATCTGCTCCAGCGCTTTGTGCCGGTGCCGCTCTTCGATGATCGCGCGATCTCTCTGGAGCAATCGTGGGAGCGAGCCTGGGGCGCCGCGCACGTGCAGGGTCGCTCCGCGTTCTCCGCGCCGTTTCACTCGCTGTGGGTGGTGAGTCCGCACTCGGTGCCGCTACTCTTTCTCAACGGCACGGTCGTCGAGTCCGGTCAGCGCTCGATCATGGATCCGCTCGCCACCGCACCGCATGCCGATGAGCCCTTCTCGAGCACGCTGCGCGCAGGCCAGGTGCTGGGAACACAGCTACCCTTGAGCACCGCGGTGCTGCTCAGCGCACGATTCACGTACGTGAGCCCCGCGGGTCTCCTGGGAACGGGTGGGCCTGACCGCAACGCGCGACAGCGCATCGTCGATGGCGGCTATTTCGACAACTCCGGCGGCGTCACGGCGCAGGAGATCATGCGGGCGATCTCCACGGCGCACCGCGAGCGTACCCGCGCGGCTCCCGCCACCCGGCCCATGCGACTGATCCTGATCCACATCCGCAACTCACCGCCCAATCCGCGCCCTGCGCGCTTCACGACGAGCGTGTTGCCCGAAGGGTACGTATGGCTCTCCGAGACACTCTCTCCGGTGCACGCGCTTCTCAACACCGGACCCGCGCGCGCAGGACAGATCATGAGCTATCTCAACGGCTCGGCCGGGAGCGATGAGCTCACCTTCTACGATATCAAGCTGTATCGCGACCGGACGGACCTACCGCTCGGCTGGGCGCTCTCCTGCGCCGTGCAGCAGGAAATGGAGCGCCAGCTCACCGACTGCGGCGCGGACGACTGCGCCTCGCACACCATCCCCCGAATCCTCACCGACCTCTACGGCGCCGCGGCGCCGCGCCCGTCGCGGACCGAGCTCTCGACCCCGATCTGCCTGCAATAGGCGGCCCTCGGCGCCAACAGCTAAACCGTGCGACGGGCCGCTGGGCTTCGGCGCTAAAACGGTTCATAGTGGTGTCATGCCGCGGCACCGGCAATGCCGCGGCCAACAATTCAAACTGCTGCCGCAAGGGGAAGATCGATGGCGACGTCCAAAGCTTGGGATGGCTCCTACGAATGGAAGGCCCTGCTCATTCTGAGCCTCGGCTTCGGGCTGGTGGGACTCGACCGCTTCATCCTGCCGCCTCTCTTTCCCACCATGATGAAGGACCTCTCCCTCAACTATCAGAATCTCGGCAATCTAGTGGGCGCGCTCGGCGTCGCCTGGGGCGCTTCGGCCATTCTGCTGGGAAGCCTCTCGGATCGCATCGGCCGGCGGCTCGTGCTGGTGCCCGCGGTCGTGGCGTTCTCGCTGCTCTCGGCGTTGAGCGGCATGGCCACCGGCCTCGTCAGCCTGCTGCTCATCCGCGCAATCATGGGAGTTGCGGAGGGACCGGTCGCCTCGACGGGTGTCGCGGTGGCGGTCGAGGCCTCGCACCCCACACGGCGGGGCATGAACAACGGAATCTTCCAGTGCACCATCGCCCTCTTCGGGCTGGGATTCGGGCCGATCCTGGCGACGCAGCTGCTGCTCGTCACCTCATGGCGTCACGTGTTCATGATTGTCGGCATACCCGGGCTGATCGTCGCGATCTGCATGGCCTTCATCATCCGTGAGCCGGCCACGATCGGGTCGAAAGGCCACACCGAGGCCCCGCGCCGCGCACCGCTGTCTACGGTATTCGCACACCGCAACGTCGGACTATCGATGCTCGCCCTGCTGTGCGCGATGGCCGGTATCTTCGTTCTCTCGGCCATCATGCCCAATTATCTGGTCGACTATCTGAAACTGACCGGACCGCAGATGGGCTTCGTCACGTCCGCGATCGGTTTCGGCGGGGCGATTGGCCAGTTCGGCCTGCTCACCGTCTCCGATTTCATCGGCCGGCGCACCGCAACGCTCCTTTCTTTCGTGGTTGCCGCGTGCTTCCTCTGGTTCTTCATCCGCACGGGAGCCAATCCTCCGGTTCTGTTCGTGCTGCTCTCGCTCGCGGCGATGTTCAACTTCGGCGCGCTGGCGATCCTCGCCGGGCCGATCCCGGCTGAGGCCGCGCCGCTCGGCCTGATCGCTTCGGTCGCGGGCCTCGTCATCGGTGCGGGCGAGATCTTCGGTGGCGGCGTCGCGCCCTCGCTCGCCGGCGCAATCGCCCAGCACTTCGGGCTTCAGTACACTTTGTATTTTGCGCTGGGTGGACAGCTCCTCGGTCTGGTGGTCAGCCTGGCACTCCGCGAGACCGCGCCGCGCCTGGCGCGCGGGACGGTATCGCAGCTCGACCGCCTGCCCGAGGCCTAGCAACGAGGCGACCTATGAAAGGCATGAGGACTCGGGTCGCACTGATCGCGCTCGCAATCGGTGCGGCAGTCGGTTCGGCATTTGGACCGAGCGCGCGTGGCAGCGATTTGAGCAGTCCGACCGGCACGCGCGGACTCATCATGATCGACAAGATGGGTGGCTACGTCCGCTTCTTCGATCCGGTCAGTCACCGCGAGCTCTCGAGCCTGGTCCCAGGTCCCAGCACCACCATCCGGCCGCATGAGCTCGTGATCGCGCCCGATCACCGCACGGCCTATGTCTCGGTCTACGGCGATGGCGTCTACGGCAAGAATCCTCATCCCGGACACACCATTGCCATCATCGACCTCGAAACCCACAAGATGGTGGGCAGCATCGACATCTCTCCCTACGAGGCGCCGCACGGCCTGCAGGTGGATGCTGCGGGCACCCTCTACGCTGCGTGCGATCTGAGCCGCAAGGTGCTGATCATCGATCCACGCGCGCGCCGCATCGAGGCCGCAATCGACGTGGAGGGCACCGGGCATCGCATCGCGCTGCTGCCCGATGCAAGCAAGCTCTACGTCGCCAATAAGAACGACCGGCTGTTCGTGAGCGTGGTGGATGTGAAGGCACGTCGGATGGTGGGCAAGGTGCCGATGCCCAACGGGAGCGAGGGGATCGTGGCTGCGCCGGATGGCAGAACGGTGCTGGTGGCGGACCTTACCGACCCTTACATTCACGTCATCTCGACCGCGACGGACAAGGAGGTGGACCGAATCCGCGTGCAGGGTGCCGAGAAAGGAATTTACAAGATTTTTTACAGTCCCGACGGCCGCCTCGTGCTCACTTGCCTCTCGAGCGGCCAGCTGAATATATTCAGCGCCACGGATCTGCACGCGCCGCAACGGGTGGTGCAGTCCGCGGGAACCGCGCTCATGGGCATCGCCTTCTCGGCCGACGGCCGGACAGCGCTGGTGGGCAATCATGGCGAGGGCACGGTCTCGCGCATAGACTTGAAGACGGCGATGGTGACGGATACCTTCCCGGCCGGCAAAGGCGTTGAATCGCTCGCGTACTTCTGACGCTTTCGAACGGAGCTCAAGACCCGCGCTGAGGGAGCAGAATGCCGCGGAGCTCTCATGAACGACCCAGCGGTTGAACGGCGCGACTTTCTGCGCGGGCTAACCGCACTCGGCGCGTCGGCGTGGCCGCTGCTCGTGCCGAGCCTCGCAGTGCACCGCGCTCGAGCCTCCGATGTGCACTCCTCTTCGTCCGCCCGCGTGCACTACGATCCGGCGGCGCATTTCGCGCTCAGCGTGACCGACGTGCCGATGCGCCGCAATCGCGCGGGCCGCATGCTCTTCGCGCGCGTGTATCGCCCGCAGGGCCCCGGACCCTTCCCTACCGTGCTCGATCTGCACGGCGGTGCGTGGAATGCCAAGGATCGTCACGCCGAGGAGCCGATGGACCGCGCCATCGCGGCGAGCGGAGTGCTCGTGGTCGCAATCGATCTCACGCTCGCGCCCGAGGCACCCTATCCGGCCAGCATCGAGGACGCGAGCTACGGCGTGCGGTGGCTGAAGTTCAAGGCCGCCTCGTGGAACGGGGACGCCGCGCGCATCGGCATCTATGCGAGCTCGAGCGGCGGTCATGTGGCGGAGCTGCTGGCCATGCGACCGCACGATGCGCGCTACAACGCGATCGGCTTCGCGGAGGCGCCGGCGCTCGATGCGCGGGTCGCTTATCTCGCCATGCGCTCGCCCATCAGCGATCCCTACGCGCGCTACCAGAACGCCGTGCATCTCAAGCGCGAGTCGATGATGGCGAATCACACACGCTTCTTTCACCCGTGGAGCACGATCTTCGAGGCTAACCCGCTGCAGATTCTGGAGCGGCACGAGCATGCCATCCTGGTACCGCTGCTGATCATGCAGGGCGCGCTCGATGACAACATGCTGCCTGCCATCCAGGAGAAGTTCGCGCGCACATATCGCGCGGCCGGCGGCGCGTGCGATTACGAGCTGTTCGCAGGCTGCGAGCACGAGTGGGTTGCGAAGCCGGGCCCGCAGACGGAGCGAGCGCGGCAGATGGTCCGGGAATTCATCGCGCGTCAGGTCAATCTCTGAGAGTCGGTCGCAAGATGCGTGGGGGCTGCATGTCACGGTTGGCAGGGTCAAGGTTGATGTGGGTGGCGCTGCTGCCGGCGCTCTGGAGCTGCGACAACAACAGCTACTACTGCTCGAGCTGCGTGCCGCCGCCCTCAAACCCCACCGAGGTCTCACTCGGGCTGGTCGCCGGTAACTTCAACAACAATGGCAACACCTCGGTCGTTGCGACGAGCACCGTCCTCGCCAACCCGTACGTCAACTCCGGGAATCTCAAGGTCTATCTGTCGAGTGGCACCGGGACTTTCGCACCACCGGTGCTGGTCGCAGCGGGGAACGATCCGCTCTATCTCGCCGCCGCTGACCTGAACAATGACACGCTGCCCGATGTCGTCTCGGCGAGCTTCGCCGACGGCGCGCTCGCGGTATTCCTGAACAGCACGCAGACCCCCGGAACCTTCGGCGCGCCGTTACTGCTCAATTCGCCGGGCGCCTCCCAGCTTGCGATCCTCGACATGAACAATGACGGTCTGCCCGATCTCGTCTCAGCCGACTACAACGTCTCGCTGTTCCTGCAGAGCTCACCCGGGGTGTTCGCGAAGCCCGTGCCGCTGTATGCGGGCGGTGCGAACTGGGTGGCCCTCGGCGACCTGAATCACGATGGCATCGCCGACGTCGCACTGACAGATGCCGTGGGCGTCAAGGTGCTGCTGCACACGGGAGCGGCGAGCTCGAACACCTACGCGGCGCCGGTCAGCGTGTTCACGCAGACGGTGAATCCGAACTTTCTCGGGGCCAATTTGCTTGCCATCGCGGACGTGAACAATGATGGCTACAACGACTTGATCATCACGGACCCGGGCCCGCTCGGAGGCAGCGGGGCCTTCGTCGCCGTGCTGCTGCAGGATCCCGCGCATCCCGGACAGTTCCTGGCCGCTGTCAACTACCCGATGGGACAGTACGTCGCTGAGTCGATCATCGTTACCGACGTGAATGGGGATCACCATCCGGACATCATCATCGGTGGCTCGAGCGGCGTCAGCGTGCTGCTGCAGGATGCGTCCGGCAACGGCACGTTCGGTGCGGCAACGAGCTACGCCGCCTCCGATGCGAACGAGATCGCCGTCGCGGACGTGAACGGCGACGGACGCCCGGACATCATCGTCGGCACCGGTCCTTCGCATCCGATCGTGAACGGAGTGATGACGAATACACCGGGCGTGCTGCTGCAGAACGCCTCCCCGCCCGGGACCTTCGCCGCGCTGGCTGCGCTGCCATAGCCGAAGTGGCACCACGGCCGAGCTCGCTTGCGCGCAAGTTGCGCACTCGCTTCGCAAGCGCCCCGCGAAATTCGTGAACTGCGCCTTGCCGCAGGCGGCTCAACCGCATAGGCTGCTCGCGGTGACGAACGCTTCGACACTTCCGAATCGTCTCCTACCCTTCGCCTTCCACTTCTTCCGCCAGTTCTTCTGGGGCTGCCTGGGACTGCTCGTGTTTCCGGTGGTGGGCCGCGCCGTCTTCGCCTCCATCGCCTATGCCACCAAGCGCATCACCGACACGGTGCTCGGCATGCACGATCGCGCGAGCATGCCCGAGCATGTACTGATCGGGCCCTTCGTGCTCTTCATCTGCCTGGTCGTCGCGCGCTTTGCGTGCGACGCCTCGATGTGGTTCTGCTCGTATAACACGCGCTCCTCGATGCTCGTGCGCATCAAGGAGGAGGTCTTTGCCTACGCACAGCGCCTCTCGCCCGCGTACTTCGAGAGCACGCTCTCCGGAAAGATCGCGCACCGGGCGGTGATGCTGCCCGACCAGGTGCTGCTGCTCTTCGACATGATGGTGTTCGATTTCATCCCGAGCGCCATGTTCTTCGTGTTCGTCGCCGCGTATTTCTACGTGGCGAGCCCGGCCTTCTGCGGCGCCGCCGTGGCGAGCATCGTCGTGTATTTCTCCTCGAGCCTGTACGTCGGGCGTGAGTGCGCGAAGCGCGCCGCGCTCAACAACGAGGCACGCGCGGCGGTGACCGGTCGCGTGGTGGATGTCATCACCAATATCCGCAACGTGTTCTTCTTCGCCAACCAGTCGCTCGAGGATCGCCAGCTCGAGCACTACACCGGCGAGGAGCGGCAGCGGCGCATGGCGCTCTATCGCGCCGTCGTACGCCTGCGTTGCGTGCAGTACTCGATAGACATCTCCATGTGGTTCGGCTTCGTCGGCGGTGCGCTCTACGCCTGGGTGCACGGCGTCATTGGCGCCGGTGATTTCGTCATGATCACCGCGCTCACCGGCTCGCTGCTCCAGACCGCCTACAATCTCGGCCAGCGCATCCCGGAGTTCTACGATCAGCTCGGCGCGGCGCGTGAGAGCATCGACACACTGATCGTGCCCACGACGGTGCAGGATCTGCCGGGGGCACCGCAGCTCCTCGTCCGCAGGGCTGCCATTCATTTCGAGCACGTCGCCTTTGCCTATGAGGCGCACCGCCGCGGGCCGCGCAACATCGTGCAGGACTTCGAGCTCTACATTCCGGCGGGCCAGCGCGTGGGGCTCGTGGGTCCCAGCGGCGCAGGCAAGACCACCTTGATGGGGCTCCTGATGCGCATGCACGATGTCACGGCCGGTGCGATCCGCATCGATGGCCAGAACATCCGCGAGGTGACCCAGGAGAGCCTGCGGGCGGCGCTCGGCCTCATCCCGCAGGACACGAGCCTCTTTCACCGCAGCCTGCTCGAGAACATCCGCTATGGCCGGCCCGCAGCGAGCGATGCCGAGGTGATGGCGGCGGCGCGGCGCGCACATGCCCACGAGTTCATCATCGAGCTCGAGCAGGGCTACGACACGCTCGTCGGCGAGCGCGGACTGAAGCTCTCGGGCGGCCAGCGGCAGCGCATCGCCATTGCCCGCGCGATCCTGCGCAACGCGCCCATTCTGCTGCTCGATGAGGCGACGAGCGCCCTCGACAGTCACAGCGAGCAGGTCATCCAGGAAGCGATGCGCGAGGCGATGGAAGGCAAGACCGTCATCGCCATCGCGCACCGGCTGAGCACCGTCATGGACATGGATCGCCTGATCGTGCTGCAGCGGGGCGTCATCGTCGCCGACGGCACGCACGCGGAGCTGCTGCGCCAGGGAGGCCTTTACGCGGAGCTCTGGCGCAAGCAGTCAGGGGAGTTCAATCCGGTGGCGCGGCGCGCCTCGGACACCATCAACGGCGAGGTCGCGGAAGTGGTCGGTCAGATCAATGGCGGAGTCCTCGAGCGGAACCACGCCGTCGCCGACCACGAGGAAAGCGCTTGATCGCCTGATCGAAGGCGGCGGACCGCCACCGCCTCAGCAGGGTCGGTGCTGAGGCGGCGGTGGTCTTGTCTGCATCAGTCGTCTGCCTGATGTCGCTGCGCAGCTATTTGAAGAAGGCGGCGAGATTCGCGACGTCCAGCACCCCAAGACCGGTTGCTTGATCGAAGCCTGCCTTGGCGTCGTAGCCCTCGTTGCTGCCTTGTCGAATATCACGCAGTGGCGGGTGACGACCTGAGTACGCCTCGCCGCTGAGCGAGAGCTCGTACAGCGCGAAATTGAGCAAGCCGACCCGCCCGTGCGCATCCTCGTCGATGAGTACGGTGATGCCTGCGATCTGTGGCGCGACGAAGCTCGTTCCACCACCCTGGAGAATTTCAAATGTTTGGTGAGTCCCTCGAACGGAGGTGTAGGGAATGATATATCCCGTCTGAGGATCCGCGTTCAGCGACACATCCGGTAGATTCCGTCCCGGAAAGTGTGCGGGCAGCTTGAGGAGCTGCTCCGGAGGGGTCTGGCTCAGGTCGTTGAGCACCTGGCCTGACTCGCTCGTCCGCACCCCGTTGACGAAGAACTGGTAGAACGGGACGGGGAACACGACACTCACGCCACCTCCGGTGCCCACCGGGAAGATGCCGCAATCGACCGGATCGGGGTCTCCGATCGCGTTGCACAGCGGCTGCAGGTAATCCCAGCCCCAGGCCCGCTCGGAGTGGATGTTGATCGTGATCGTCTGGGTGTCGGTGATCTGATAGGTTTGCGGGCCAGGTAGTGTGGTGCCTCCCGCGGCCAACATGTAGGGGTCGGCCGCCGGATGGTCCACCGACAGAACCGGCGTGAAGCCCGGGTCGCCTGTGACCGGATCTGGCGCCTCGAAGACCTCATTGGCGTCATAGCCGCCGCTGTCACCCGCCGCGGCCGACAGGCTTTGGCCCTGAAGAGCGGCCTGTATGAAGAGATTGTGCATTGCGCTCAAGTCCCCGGCGGCGTCCGGATCGCTGACGGCCGTGCCCTGGACTAGGAATTCCTCCCACTCACCCCAGCTGCACGATATTGCGTCAGCCTTGTTGCTGGAGATGGCGGCCGCAAATGCGTCGACGAAGGCCTGATCGGTATTGGGAGCCTGGTAGACGATGATCTTGGCATTCGGCGCAAGCCCGCCGGATTGCTGGACATCGAGCGTGGTCTCGTCGGAGCCGGACCGATCGCTCGGTGCGCCGGGCCCACCGTCGATATTCACGATCGTGATCCTGTTTGGATCTACGCTTAGACCGAGGACCGTATTCCAGTAATAGAACGCGTCGCTCGGCGTGAACGCCGCCAAAGTGACGATGCCGATCGTGCGGTTCTTGCCGGAAATTCCGCGGTTGTAGAGCGGGTCTACATCGTAGTACTGCGCCAGATCAACGACGGTCCACAGGCCCGGCGGATCGGGAGTGTTCGGCGCCGAGCCTGGATGTATGTCCTTGATGCGTGGCGTGCTCAGTGCGCGGTGATTCATCGGCCGCAAGCGCGGGCGATTGTCGAGGCCAATGACGGCTTCGACATCCCCCGCGATCGCTGGCGCGATGCGCGCCGCTGCGTGCGGAGCTCGAAAGCGATATCCCACGGAATCCGCCGTAGCCGCGACCTCGAAGGTATGGAGACTCACGCCAAACTCCCGCTCCATCGCAGAAATGGAGCCCGTCACGCGCAGGTGCGACGGCGTCGTTTGCGCGACGGTGAATCCGCCTGCCTGCAAGTGCTGCATGACCCGCTTGATCGAATCCTGCGTGGGCCCAAAGCGCGCGTTGAACTCCTCCACTGTCAGAAAGTGGCGGTAATCTGGATCGCTCTTTGTGTAGATCGAGTTGATCAAACCCTGCAATTCATCGGCATGGGTCAGCTTCATGGCGACTGTCACTGTGATCGGGCCATCAGCCTCGAAACTGTGGACCGAGCCCAGGTCGATCGCTTTCGCCTGCGCGGAATGGACCGCTGCTGCCGCCTGCCCGGCGGTGGTGAGTGCAAAGAACACGGCGCCGAAAAGAGCTAAGGTTCGTTTGTGCATGCAAGCACGATCGCGGAGCATGAGGATACCTCCCAGTGGGTTTCCGACCGATCTGCCGAATTGTTGGAAGCAGCAACCGTCTCGTTTGTATTGGTTGCTATTTGAGACCGAGTTATTCCTGTTGAATTTGCCGCGACGTTTACGCTCGCAGTCAGCAAATGTCAACCAAGCTCACATGCGTGTGTGAGGCGGGATGAATCTAATCAAACGGCGATCGACGAGAGGAAATCGGTGCCCGTGCGGGCACTTGCTCGCGGGCTTTGAGGAACTGAGCGAGCTATGGGCGCGGCGAATGCCGGACCGAATGAAGACGACGCATTATGTTAGAGGGCTGGCGTAATGAGCCGCCCGAGGAAGAGGACGCGAACCGCGGTCCTCTTCCCCGGACCAAAGCTCAATGTGGTTTCTTGTGTCCGTGACCCTTGCCGCCCTTGCCGTGCGAGGACAACACGATCTCGGCGAGTCCATCGAGTGGTGAATGCAACAGGATGATGTCGTTCACCAGGTCGACCGCCTGTGGCGAGCCCAGACCGGTGGTCGCATCCCAGTGCGGTCTGGCGCTGAAGCCCGTGACGCCGTCGAAGGAGTTGTTGCCCTTCTTGATGTCATTCAATGCGGAATTGTAGATAGGCTGTTTGTCACCGATGCGATAGAGCGCCGCATTGATGAAGCCCAGATCATGCCCCGCCTTCTGATCGGCAATCGCCGTGATGGCGGACCACTGCGGTGAGCCTGCACTCGTACCACCGATCAGATAGAAACCGAGGGGCGCGACATCGCCGATGTCCAGGACGGTGAGCACTCCATTGTTCACCGAGGCGTTGTAGGCGATGTCCGGTACGCCAAGCGCCGAGCCGTCGACGAACCCTTGCTGATAAGCAGGCTTGTCGTACAGGACGCTGAAACCGCCACCGCTCGCCCCGTACGCGGGCTCATTCCACACGACCTCGCCGAGGTAGGTTCCCGGAGCGGGATGCTTCTTCGGATTACAGCCCAAGTCGGCGATGCAATAGTACGCGGCGTCGAGCGTGGTGCCCCCGACGGCGGTCACGAGCGGATCGCTGGCGGGAGTTCCCGCTGCCTGCACCAACGCCGAGCCGTCACACGTCGGCTGTCCTGCGCCGAAATCGCCCGACGAGGCGAAGATCGTCATGTTCTTCAATGTGGCTTCTGCAAACATCGCGTGTTGCTGAATCACGAGGTTCGGATCCATGCACGCCTCATTCTCGCCGAAGCTCTGGGAGATGATATCGCCGAGCCGATTGTCTACGGCGTACTTGGTAGCGTTGTAGATATCCTGGTCGGCATCGGACACCGCGAGCACCAGCACGATGCGGGCGCCGGGTGCGATGGCGTGCGCCCATTGCACATCCAGTGAGATTTCCACCGCCCAGCTGACCATGTCCCCATTGTTTTCATCGAATGCCGGAGGAGGCCCCTGAGGCTCAATCTGGGTGAAATTCGCGACGGGAAGGCCGTAGAACGCATCGAAGTCGATGAGCTCCTCCATGATATTGGGATTCTGGAACGCATCGATGATGACGATCGTTTTTCCGGTGCCATCGAGTCCTTTGTTGATGAGAGTGTCCGTGCCATAGGCATGGCGCACCTCGTACGGGTCGAGACAGTTCACTCCCGGCACCTGGTTCACCTGGCACGTGAAGAGACCATAGGTGACTTGCGCACCGACTGCTGCAGGGACGGCCCGCGGGCCCATCACGAAAGCGGGCGAGGCGATCGCGCCATGATGCGCGCGGAGCCCGGCCTGGATCGTGCCTGCATGCATGCTGTTGCCTGCATGGGTGCTGCTGCCGCCGACCGTCCCGAGCGCAAGGGTCGAGACCAGTGCCACGGCGGCGCATAGAACCTTTTGCGTCCTGTTTCGCATTCTCATGCTCAATCTCCCTTATGGGTCGCAAGCCGCAACGGGCAAACGACTCGAGTGTTACCTCGACTGAAGTGGTGAGAGGACAATCGAATCAGCGGCCGTCTCGTTGGTGTTGGCCGCTCTTTGAGACCTTCCTGTCCGAATTTGACGGGGAGTGTTCGCTGCGGTCCAGCAAATGTCAAATCGCGCGCCGTCGCCATTTTGGCGGCGCGCGCGCATTCTCGAGCTGCCGAACGTCGATTATGGTAGATACAAGAGTCCGGATTAAGTCAAACGGGATACTGTGCGTTTGATACCCACGGATTTGTTTGAAGGAGCGCGCGCGTTATCTGCAGACACTCGTGCGCTGAGTGTCTCAGCTGCATCGCGCCGCTGCAGCTTGGCCGTTCACTGCATGGCGCGCACGGGTACGCGACGGGTCGCGGTTTGCAGTGGCACGGCCATCCGCGCAAGACTTGAGAGGATGGGCCAACTGGAGCCTTATCGTGGCAATCGTTGATTTCATGCTGAACGGCACGCCCGTGCAGGTCGATGCCGATCCACGCATGCCCCTCCTCTATGCGCTGCGCGATGATCTCGGTCAGAGCAACCCGCACTTCGGTTGCGGCCTCGCCCAGTGTGGCGCCTGCACCGTGCATCTGGACGGACAGCCCCTGCGCTCGTGCATCGCGCCGCTCGAGAGCGTGCAAGGAAAAACCGTCACGACCATCAAAGGACTAGGGACGGCGGACAAGCCGCACCCGATCCAGCAGGCCTACATCGAAGAGCAGGTTCCGCAATGTGGATATTGCGTGAACGGCTGGATCATGACGGCGGCCGCGCTTCTTGCCGCGAATCCTCATATGACCGATCAACAGATCCGCGATGGTCTCGCGGGCCTCAAATGCCGTTGTGGCACACACGTGTCCATCCTGCGGGCCGTCAAGCGTGCACAGGCGCTGATGACCGGCAACACCGCGAGCCCGAGCCCCCATGGCGACTGAGCCGGCACTCGCACTATCACGGCGTGACGTCCTCTTGTCGGCGGGCGCGCTCATCGTGTCCGCAAGCACCGGGCTCGTGCCTTCACCGGCCTATGGTCAGAGCGCAGGCGCGGGCGCGGCCGCAGCGGGATCTGTCGTCGAGCTCATACCATCCCCACGGGAGCTCGATTCCTGGATCGCCATCCTCCCGGATGGCAGTGCCGAGGCGTTCTTCGGCAAGATCGATATGGGTCAGGGCCTCGAGGTCGCCATCGCGCAGATCGTCGCGGACGAGCTCGACATGAGCGTCGAGCACGTCACGGTGCGGATGGGTGACACGGCGACCACGTGCAATCAGGGCGGCGCATCGGGCAGCACCGGCGTATCGCTCGGTGCGCGGCCGCTGCGCAACGCCGCGGCGGAGGCGCGGCGCATTCTGCTTGAGCGCGCCTCCAAGGCCCTCGAGGTGCCCGCCGATCAGCTGAGCGTCGCGAACGGCATGATCAGCGCGCGCGGTGCCTCGGGAAAGACGGTGAGCTACGCAGAGCTCATCGGCGGCAAGCACTTCGATGCGCCCGTTGAGTGGAACAAGGCCGTCGGCAACTTCATGGACGTGAAGGGGCAGGCAAAGCCGAAGGCGCAAAGCGAGTATCGACTGGTCGGCAAGTCGCTCGCGCGCCGCGACGTACCCGGCAAGATCCTCGGCACCACGGACTACGTGACCGACGTGCGCCTGCCCGGAATGCTGCATGCCCGGATGATTCGCCCGGCGATCGCCGGCAGCACCATCGCGAGCGTCAACGGGGACTCGATCAATAACGCTCGCGTCGTGCGCGAAGCTGAGTTCCTTGCGGTCGTCGCAGAGCGCGAGTGGGACGCCGTGGAAGCGGCGCGAACCCTGCAGGTGATGTGGAACCCTCCTGCAAGCGATCCCTTTCCCGGCACCGATGCCCTGCACGAGCACATCCGCGGAGCAACCGTCGTAAAGCGCGAGGAGGCGCTCCACAAGGGCGATCCGGATGCCGCCTTCAAGGCGGCTGCACGCATCGTGCAGGCGGAATATCTCTGGCCGCTGCAGTCACACGCCAGCATGGGACCTGCGTGCGCGCTCGCGCACGTTCGCGACGGCGAAGCGACGGTGTGGACCGGCTCGCAGAAGCCGCACTCGACGCGCGATGGCGTCGCCAAGCTCCTGGGACTGCCGCCGGACAAGGTGCGCGGCATCTGGGTCATGGGTCCGGGATCCTACGGTCGCAACGACGCGGGCGATGCCGCGCTCGATGCCGCCTATGTTTCCAAGCTGACCGGCCGGCCGATACGGCTCCAAGGCATGCGCTCGGACGGCACGGCGTGGGATCCTAAAGGCACGGCGTGCGTGCATCGGGCTCGGGCGGGTCTCGATGCGGCGGGCAAGGTCGTCGCGTACGAGTTCGTCTCCAAGGGGCTCTCACGCGTCGATGTGATGTTCAACGAGTCCGATCCGCGCTGCTCGCTCGCGGGCATGACGCTCGGACTGCCCCTCGACTCGGGCGTCGGCTTGGGGACGCCTTCGGAGAGCTACGCATTCGGCGCCAAGGTGCTCGCCTGGGAAGTCGTGCCGCCGCTCCTCGATCGCTGCTCGCCCCTGCGCACCTCGCACCTGCGCGATCCTCTGGGGCCCGAGGTGCACTTCGGCAGCGAGCAATTCATCGACGAGATAGCAGCGGCCGTGAAAGCCGATCCGGTCGAGTTTCGCCTGCAGTACATCAGCGCACCGCGCGATGCGGCGGTAGTGAAGGCCGCCGCCGAGAAGGCCGGATGGGTGCCGCGCAAGACGGCAGCGCACAGCAAGCGCTCGTTGCACGCTGGGATGCTGCAGGGACGCGGCATCGCTTACGCGCAGCGCGGTGATACCGTCGTCGCGGTCATCGCCGAGATCGAGGTCTACCCGAAGGACGGGCGCATCTGGGCGCGCCGCTTCACGGTTGCGCACGACTGCGGTCTCATCATCAATCCACAGTCGCTCAAACAGACGATCGAAGGCAACATCGTGCATGGTCTGTCGCGCACACTCTTCGAGGAAGTGCAGTTCGACCGCAACTCGGTCAAGAGCGTCGATTGGGCGAGCTATCCGATTCTCGAGATGCGTGATGCGCCCGAGACCATCGACATCGTGCTGATCAACAGCACGGATGTGCCGCCCTCTGGCGCAGGCGAGCCGACCATGCGCTGCGTGCCCGCGGCGGTGGCCAATGCGTTCTGGGATGCAACCGGCGTGCGCCTGCGCCGCGTGCCATTGAGTCCCCCGCGGGTGAAGGCGGCGCTCGCGCACATCTGATCGCCGCTGACGCTGTCGCGAGTCGCCTCAATCACTTAAGATCGGTGAGCACGGCGCCGGTCGACATGGGCTGAACGTCGCGCCGATAGATACCCAGATAGCCTTTCGCATCGGGGGTGGATGCGCCGGCCATCGCAGGACGGGCCGCAAGCTCCGCCGCGGGAACCTCGAGCTCGATGCGTCGCGCGGCGATGTCGATGCGGATGCGGTCGCCATCGTGCACCTTGCCGATCGGGCCGCCGGTTGCGCCTTCCGGAGCGACTTCGGCGATGGTGAGACCCTTGAGACACAAACCCGAAAGTTGTCCGTCGGTCACGAACGCAACATCGCGAGCGAGTCCGGCGGCATCCAGGCCGAAGAGCACATAGGAGGCGCCACCGCCCATGGCGGGCCCTCCCTTGAGTCCCTGTCCACGCAGCACGAGCACCGAGCCCTTGGCGATCTTTCCGGCTGCGATGTCGGCCATTGCGCTGCGCGTGTTCTCGTAAACGGCCGCGGGACCTTCGAAGAACTCGGGGCGGCTGCCATCGCGGATACCGAGCTTGACGACGGCGCTCTCCGGCGCCAGCGAGCCTTTGAGGATCGCGATCGAGGGTCCCGGCGAGACAGGCTCGTTGAGCGGGCGAATGATCTCGGTATCGCCCATGGGGGTTGTCGCGAGTATCTCCCCCAGTGAAGTCCCCATCGCGGTCAGTGCAGACGTATCGAGCAGTGGTGCGAGCCGCTTGAGCATCGCCGCGGCTCCGCCCGCATCCTCGAATTGCTCGATCCGCACCGGACCGTTGGGGCGCACGGCGCTGAGGATCGGAACCTTGCGGCCCATCTCGTCCCACAGCGCAAAAATGTCGACGTCAGTGCCTGCTTCGACCGCAGTCGCTTGCAGATGTTTGATGGCGTTGATCGAGCCCGACACCGCGAGCACCATGGCCACCGCGTTACGGAACGCTGCCGGCGTCAGCACCTTGCGGGGCGTGAGCTCTTCGTGAACCATGCCGACGATGCGCGTGCCCGCGCGCCGCGCGGCCTCGAACATCTTCTCGCTGTTGGCGCGCACCGGTGCCGAGCCGGGAACGCACATTCCCAGCGCCTCGACGACGCAGTGCATCGTGTTGGCCGTTGCCATGCCCGCGCAGACGCCGGGACCGCGAATCGCCTGCCGGCTCATGTCCTCGATTCCGAACTTCGCCGGCTTGCCGAGCGTTGCGCGCACCGATCCCGAGAACAGATCCTCGATATCGACGTGCTCGCCGTCGATCATGCCGGAGGGCTGATAGCCGCCGATCACGAGCAGTGTCGGAATGTTGAGCCGCCCCGCCGCCATCAGATGGCCCGGTGGGGTCTTGTCGCACGAAGTCAGGCACACCATCCCATCGAGCAGCGCCGCCTCGACCTGTGCCTCGATGTCATTGGTCACGAGATCGCGCGCCGCGAGGATGTAGGAGCCCGAGCAGGCCGCACCCGTGATGAAATCCGAGGGTGCCGTGGTGCGTACTTCGAAGGGAATGCCGCCGGCGGCGCGAATGGCGTCCTTCACCACGCGTGCCACGCCATCGAGGTGTGCGAAGCACACAGCGAGCTCCGAAGAGGAGTTCACCACCGCGATCTTGGGTTTCTGCATGTCGGCATCGGAAAGCCCCAGTGCGCGCCAGTGGGCACGCCGGATCGCCGAGTTGGCTGCAAGGCTGCGTAGCGCCGTCATCGTCCGTCTCCCAGTTCCGAAGGCGCGAGAGTCACTTCCGTCACGGTCCGAGCCGCGGGCCTGGGTGCGCGGATCAGCGCCGTCATGCCGAGTGCACACACGAACAGGATCGCAGGGCACACGGCCAGCAGCGCGTAGCTGCGGATGACCGGCATGCCGCTCGAGAGCACGGCTCCGCCGATCAGCGGACCGAGGATGGCGCCGAGCTTCGACACCGAGGTGGCCCAGCCCGCACCGCTTGCGCGGATCGCGCTCGGATAGAAGATCCCCGAGATCGAGAGGATTCCGAAGTGCTCGCCGGTCACGAGGAAGCCTCCGAGGACAGCGAACACCAGAAAAGCATCGTGAGGGATGAACCCCAAGCCGATCACCAGCAGCACCGGCACGGCGACCGCAGGGTAGACGGCGACAGCTCGTGGACCGTGGCGATCCGTGAAGCGCATGAGCACGAGCCCGGCCATCGCACCCGCAAAGCTGATCGCGGAGGTGACCAGCGCGGAGGTCTGACGCGGAAATTTGAGCTCCTCGAGCACGCTCGGACCCCAGGATGCAGAGAAGTACACCGCGAGCGAGCTCGCGAGATAGCCGATCCAGAGCAGCGGCGTGAGATAGCGAAGAACTCCCTGGAAGAGCTGACCGACGCGAAAGTTGCCGGCGGTGCGAACCTCATCGCTGAGCACGAACTGGTCCGCGGGCGAGACATCCAGACTGGGATCGATGCGCTTGAGCGTTCGCGCCACGAGATCCGTGCGGCGCGCTTTGACGACGAGAAAGCGGATCGATTCGGGCAGTCCGAACCACAGCGCCGCAGCACAGACCAGCGTGCCGATGCCGCCCGCCAGGTACACACCCTGCCAGCCGTGATGCGGCGCGATCCAGTTTGTCATGGGCCCCGCCGCAGCACTGCCGATGCTGTAGCCCATCATGATTACGGTCACGACGGTCGAGCGCATGCGTTTTGGTACGAACTCGATGTTGAGTGCCCAGGCGAGCGGCAACATGCCGCCGATCGCGAGCCCGTCGAGGAAGCGCATGCTCATCAAGGCGTGATAGCTGCCGGCGAACGCAGTACCGGCCGTGAGCAGTCCGAAGAGAACGGCGGCCAGGATGATCGTCGGGCGCCGCCCCACGCGATCGCCGATGTAGGAGAACAAGAAGCCGCCGAGCATCATGCCCGCGAGGCCGGCCGACACGATGTTGGCGAACATCGGCTTCGACAAGGCGAGCTCGTCGCGCATGTACGGGCCGGTGAAGCCGATCATCATCATGTCGAAGCCGTCGAAGAGCGTGATCAGCCACGACAGGGCAATCACTGCGTAGTTGAACCGTCCAAGGCGGCGCTGATCGATCAGACTGGATACGTCGACGATTCGGGCAGCGCTCGCCATGGTCTCAACCCTCGAGGTTGTCCCGCAGCCGCGACTTGAGCGCCGCGACGTCGACCTTGTGCACGCTGCCCGCGCCAGCCAGATCCAGCGCGTGGGCGGCAGCTGCGCCCATGGCGATGCAAGGTCCCATCACGCGTACCGAAGACAGAGCGGTCGAATCGGCATCGATGCAGCGTCCAACCGCACAGAGGTTGTCCGCGCCGGCGACCGTGAGCGATCCAAGTGGAATCGTGTGTACATGATCCGGAGGGAAGACCTCCCAGACATAGCCCTCTTTATTGTGGTGTTGCTCGAGCGGCCAGGAGCAGCGCGCGATGCTGTCGTCGAACTTGGTGGCCGCGCGCACCTCGGCGGTCGTCAGGTGGTGCGTGCCGACGATCCAGCGCGTTTGACGCACACCCGAAAGACCATAGGCGCGGATGCGCGCCTTGCCGAACGCTTCCGGAAACTCGGCGCGCAGGAACACGAGCGTGCGATCTGCTTGCTCCTTGCCGTCGATCTGCTTGACTGCGGCCTCGAAAGGATTGAGCGGCGTCTCGATATGCGTCATGTTCACGATCGCGGTGTTGCGACCGGGATAGTTCGCGACGAAGCCATCACGTCGCATCATTCCGTAATGCGCGCCACGCTCGTTGATGCGCGCTGCCATCTCGTCCCAGCTCGGCTTCTTCGTGTCGTCGAAGTCTTCGATGACGATCATCTGCGAGCCGTAGACCTGGCCGTTCTTGTGCACGCGGCAGTCGAAGCCCGACTCCCAGGTCACTGCCGCGTCACCCGTCGCATCGATGAACGCCGTCGCGGCGATCCGCACATCGCCATGGCGTGTCGCGATGTCGAGCGAGGTCACGCGCCGATCGTCTCGGTTCACCTTGCGGATAATTGCGCCGGTCAGCGGCGTGACGCCGGCGGCGAGCACGGACTTCTCCACCCAGCGGCCGAGCGCCACCTCGTTGTACATGGCGACTTTCATCACCCCGCCAGCGACGACCTTGACATCGCCCGTGGCGCCGAGATCGCGCAGGATGTCATCCGCAATCCCGTGCGTGAGCTGTCTGCCCTCGGGTCCCGGCGTGTACAGTCCGCAGAACATGCCGATGATTGAGTTGACCGCCTGACCGCCGAGCGAAGGCAGGCCGTCGACGAGGATGACTTTGCGTCCGGCGCGCGCGGCCTCGATCGCGGCTGAGATGCCCGAGGCACCCGAGCCGATCACACAAATGTCGCAGCCGCGCTCGAGCACCGCGGGCCGCTCGCGACGCGAGACGACGCGTGTTTCAGGATCGAAGGGACGGTCCAGCATGGCACTGCCTCGGGAATCGGAACGTCAACGGAACCGCGGCCGGCGCGCTTCCGAGGTGCGGCTATATGGCCAACCCCTCGAGCGACGAGCGTACACCCGGGGGCACCTGCGTGCCCCCTCTTTGGTGAGTGACGCCGATCAGAAGTTACGTTTGAACGTAACGCCGAACTCCAGCGGTGGCGCCGGATTGCCCTGCTCGCGACCGAAGAACGAGATCAGGCTGAGCTTGCCGTAGAAGTACTCTTTCCCCGTCAGATTCCGGCCCCACAAGGACGTTTCCCACTTGTTGCCGGGAGAGGCCCAGGTCAGGCGCGCGTTGAGCACGCCATAGGCACCCTGAGCACCCGTGCCGCAGCCCGCGGTGCCGGTCGTCGTGAAGCAGCCGTTATTGGTGACGAAGTAGATCTTGGTCTGATAGGTATAGTCCAGGCGCGGTGTCAGCTCGCCTCCGGCCATGGGCATGCCGTACTGCGCCCCGAGGGCTCCGGTGAACTTGGGCGTGCGCGGTGAGTAGCAACGCTCGCCGTTGCACTGATCGCCGGTGAAGAGCAGCGTGTTGCCGCCATTGTCCAAGAGCTCGTAGTTCACGTAACCGAAGGAGGCATCGAGGCGCATGGCGTCGACGGGCTCCGCCTGCAGCTCGCCCTCCACACCCCACAGGCGCGCCGTTCCGGCATTCTCCGTGCGGAACCAGTTCACTCCCATCGGGTCGAGCTGTTGCGCGAAGGTCTGTTGGTCGAGGTAGCGGGAGTAGAAGATCGCGCTGTTGAAGCGCGCGCGCTGATTCCAGAATTCCCACTTCCCGCCCAGCTCCGCGGTCCGGAGGTACTCAGGCTTGAACGGCAGCGTCTGGTACGCGTCCGCAGGACGGGGACTGAAGCCACCGCCCTTGAAGCCGGTGGAATAGCGGATGTACGTCATGAGTGCGTCGTTGATCTGCCAGTTGAACGAGAGGTCGTAGTCGGGATGAGTGGTCTTCAGCGGCACGTACTGGCCGTTCACGTCGCCTGCCGAGCTGCTGAGTGGGTCGAAGTTGTTGATGAAGATCGTCGCGTTCTTCTCATCGGAGGTGTAGCGGGCACCGCCCGTGACCGAGAACGCGTTCGTGATGTGCCAGACGCCATGGGCGAAGATTGCCCAGTTCCGGGTCAGCTGCTCGACGTAGTCATCCTGCTCGTGTATGCAGACGAAGGGGTTCTGAGCCGTGCATGGATAGAGCACGTCATAGCCACGATCCGAGTCGTTGGCATGGTAGTAGAAGAAGCCGGTCACCCAGTCCACCGGTCCGGCCTTGCCTGTGAGCGTGATCTCCTCGGAGAACTGCTGATGGAAGGCATCGTCGTAGGTCGAATTCTCCGACAGCGGGCTGCCGTCGGAGTCGCGGCCGTACTGGTTGCGAAACTCGCGAAATGCCGTCACCGATTTGAGGGTCAGGTCGTCGGTCAGCTTCCAGTCCAGCGTGCCGGCGACGCCCCAGTGGTTGATGTCGTTGATGTTGGGCACGTTGCGGCCCGAGATCGGATCGGTGCCGTACTGTGAATAGCTCGAATAAAAGGTGTTGGTGATGAAGCGGCTGTCGTAGCTGATCGGCTTGCCGATGTAGGCCGCGGGTCCGGCCGTCGGCACGCCGAGTGGTGCGTACGTCAACGTGCCCCAGCCTGCGTTCAGGCCATTGGTGCCGTCGATGACCGTGTACTTGTCGGCCGGCCCTTCCTGGTTCTGCAGCGTGATGTCGCCAACCAGATTGAATTCCACGTTCTGACTGATCAGGAAGCGGAACGCAGCCCGGCCGGATTGCACGTTCTCATCGCCCTGGGTGCCCGTCACGCAATTCGATTGCGGTGCGATCGCGGGTTGCAGGCTACCGAGACTCCCTGCGCCATTGACGCAGACATAGTCGAACATCTTGAAATAGCCATCTGCCTTCTTGCTCGAGAAGGAGAAGCGCGCGTAAACCGTGTTCTCGATCAGCGCGACGTCGGCCACCGCACGCGCCTCGAGGCGGTTGTAGTTGCCGAAGGTCAGGGAAGCCGTTCCCGAGTTATCGCCCTGCGGCTTCACGGAGATGAGCCGTACCGTGCCACCCTCGGCGTTCTTGCCGAAGAGAGTGCCCTGCGGACCGCGCAGCACTTCGACGCGCTCGAGATCCAGCAGGTCGAAGATCGTGCCCTGGGGGCGGCCGATGTAGACATCGTCCACGTAGATCGGTACGCCGGGCTCGAAGGACAGGATGTTGTCACCGAGGCCGACACCGCGGATGTAGGCGGCCATGGTGGATCCCCAACCAGCCCCGAGCGGCGCCAGGATCGTATTCGGCACGAAGGAGCCCACATCGGCGATGTTGTCGAGGTTGCGCACCTCCAGGGATCGGCCCGAGATTGCCGTGATCGCGATCGGGGTCGTCTGCAGATTCTCCGTCCGGCGTTGCGCCGACACGACGACCTCTTCCAGCCCGCTCGGGGTGGCGCCCGGCTGGGCGGCTGCGGCTGGTGGTTGCTGTGCAAGCGCGGGCGGGATCGCGGCAAGGGCACCCAGCAGGCAGGCGCCAAAAAAGGGCGCGAGCGCCCGCACGACAGATCCGCATTGTGCACGGGCCCGGGACGCGCCCGAAGCTATGATCGTGAGCACTATCATGGTGTTGATCCCCTCCCTCAACGCCCAGACTTGTTGACTCTTCGCGTCGCGGCCTCTGGTTTGCCACAACGTTAAAAAACGTTACCATCGAGCCCGTCCGCGCAGAACGCAACACCAGGCGCGAACAGCTCTCTGTATTTGAGAAGACTGGTGGGGTCAGCCGGGCTTCAGGTCGCAAGATCCATCCTTGTTGTGAGGGAGACACGTTAACAGTCTGCTGAATTTGAGTGCATTCCTGCGGGTGGCGCGGCTCGGCAGCTTCTCGGGAGCCGCCCGCGACCTCGGGGTGGCCCCGTCTGTTGTCACGAAACGCATCAGTCAGCTGGAGCAGGCGCTCGGCACGCGCCTGCTCATTCGCTCGACGCGCGGCCTGACGCTCACCTCGGCGGCCGAGGGCCTGCTGCCACGTTTCGTGCGCCTGGTCGGAGAGTTCGACGAGCTCTTCAAGGGCGGCGTTTCCGATGAGGGCATCGAGGGGCATCTGCACATCAAATCCCCCACGACCGTAACGACGGAGTTTCTCGGCGGCGCGTATGCGGATTTTTTGCAGCTGCATCCAAACGTCGATCTCGAGATCGCACTGGTCGATCGCTCGGTCAATCCGCTCGAGGAGGGTTTCGATTGCGCGATCGGGGCGCTACCGGCCTCGTATCCGAACGTGCTCGACGTGCCGCTGTGTCCCTACGAACTCGTGGTGTGCTGCGCGCCGATCTACCTGCAGGGCAGGACCGAGCCTCAGCATCCGGGCGAGCTTGTCGACTACGACTGCCTCACGACCACGCTGTTTCGCACCTGCTGGCTGTTCGAGACTCCGAGCGGAATACTCGGCGTCGATGTGCACTCGCGCATCTACTCGAGCGATGGGCGGGTGATGCGCGAGGCCGTGCGGCGCGGACTTGGTATTGCCGTCATCGCCCGCTACCTCGCGGACGAGGATATCCGCGCGGGGAAGCTGGTGCCCCTGCTGCGGGACTTTCCGCTCGCTGCGCACTGGCTCAAGGCTCTGGTGCCGCGCATCCGCATGAACCGGCCGGTGGTGCGAGAATTCGTGAGCTTTCTCAAGATGCGCCTACAGGATCCGGCCTGGTCACCGCTGCCGGCGGTCGCACTCCCTCGCAATCCGTGACGGCCAATGCTTCAATGGCACCCTCAGGCAGCGGCCCCATGCAACTCACCGACACTGAACGTGCCATGCTCGATGGCAGCGCCGGCAAAGCGCAGCAGAAGGCGATGGAGCTGCTGGTGCGCTACGCAGAGGCACTCGGCGCGGAGCGCTTCGTCGAGACGAACAACGTAGCCGGCGTCCCGGGCTCCTACACCCCGTTTCTCTTCAACTACTACAAGGCGACACGCGAGAACGCCTACGATCTCATTTATTCACTGTTCGATCTGGACAGTGACGAGGTCGTGGAGGTGCCGCGTCTGCAGGTGCACGGCTGTCATCTGCAGGGCGGAGTCGACCCCGAGGGCTGGCAGACGCTCGGCGCCAAGCCCGAGGCGCTGCAGGCAAGTCAGGACAGCGAGCGCGCCGCATCGAGCAAGGGCATCGAGATTCTGAAGACCTGTACTCCCTATCTGGCCGGGAACGTGCCCGCGCGCGGCGAGCACTGCGCGTGGATGGAATCCTCCGCGGTCGTCTATTGCAACTCGGTGCTCGGCGCGCGCACCAACACCGAGGGCCGCGAGAGCACGAGCGCTGCGATGCTGACCGGGCGCATTCCGGATTGGGGTCTGCATCGCGCGGAGAATCGCCTCGCGAGCCATCGCATCGACGTGGACGTGGCTACCGAGAGCGTCATGGACTGGGGGCTGCTCGGCTACTACGCAGGCATTGCGGTCGGCGAGCGCATTCCCGTTCTCACCGGTCGCCTCGCGCCTCCGGATCTCGTGCGCTACAAACATTTCGGAGCGGCCGCGGCCTCATCGGGCGGAGTCGAGATGTATCACCTCGTCGGCATCACGCCCGATGCTGAGACGCTCGAGATGGCCCTCGGATCGCGCCGGCCCGAACAGGTACTGCACTACGGAGCCGCCGAGCGCGCACGCACCTACGACGAGCTCAACTCGAACGGGAAGGATACGGATGTCGACTATGTGATGCTCGGCTGTCCACACGCGGCGCTCGAGCAGATCGAGCAGATCTGCGAGCTCCTCGAGGGCCGTCGCATCAGCGTCAATTGCAGGCTCTGGGTATTCACGTCACGCGCGATAAAGAGCGTGGCCGATGCGCGCGGTCTCACGCGCGTGATTCGCGATGCCGGCGGTGTCGTGCTGACCGACACTTGCTCCGCGATCAGCCAGGCGATTCCACCGGGCACCAAGGTCGCAGCGCTCGACTCCGCGAAGCAGGCGCACTATCTGCCTGCGATCATGGGAATCCAGGCCTGGTTCGGATCCACGAGCGATTGCATCGACACCGCACTCACCGGACGCTGGAACGGACGACGACCATGAGCACGTTGATCACCTTGCATGGCCGTAAGGTCGTCGGCGGTATCGCCGAGGGCGAGGCGCTGGTGACGCACGAGACCATCTCGGGATGGGGCGGCGTGAATGCGACGACCGGCACGGTCATCGAGATCCGCCACGAGCTACGCGGACAGAGCTTCAAGGACAAGGTGCTGGTCTGCCCCGGCGCCAAGGGCTCCTCGGGCTGGTCGAACATGTTCCACTTGACCCGTTTGATGGGCACCGCCCCGCGCGCACTCATTTTCAATGAGATGACGACGAAGATCGCCCTCGGCGCGGTCGTGATGCGTGTGCCCGCGGTGACGGAGCTCGATCAGGACCCGCTCGCGATCATCGAGACCGGAGACTGGGTGCGGGTGGATGCGGACCGCGGCATTGTGGAAATACGCAAGGCACGGAGGGCAGTCCGCCCCCGGGCGACGATCGCCGTGGAGAGGACGACTCCAGAGTGATCGCCATCGTTGGGCCGCTAGCCGTACTACCCAACTGGGCCCCACCGCTGCTGCCACTCGCTTTCCGGACGCTCGGGCATGAGCGCTGGACGGTGGGTCATTCGAACGGCGACGCCCGCCGGGTAGACTTTGGGCCGTTCGGCAGCATTGCCAATCTTACAAGGAGTACCCACCCAAGGTGGCGAGGAACGACTCATGAGTCACGAAAGTTACGCCGGCCGCTGCTTCTGCGGCAAAGTTCAGTTCGAAGTTACCGGTGCGCCTGTCGGCATGGGCTACTGCCACTGCGAGTCCTGCAGGCACTGGTCTGCTTCCCCGGTCAACGCCTTTACGCTGTGGAAGCCCGAGGCCCTGCGCATCGTCTCCGGTGCCGCGAGCGTCGGCGTCTACAGCAAAGCGCCCACGAGCGAGCGCAAGTGGTGCACGCACTGCGGCGGTCACCTATTCACGCAGCACCCGCTCTGGGGGGTGGTGGATGTCTATGCTGCAATGCTTCCGCAACTGCGCTTCGAGCCGGCCCTGCACGTCAACTACCAGGAAACGGTGCTGCGCATTCGCGATGGCAAGCCGAAATTCAAGGACATGCCGCAGGAGATGGGAGGCTCGGGGGCCACGCTGTCCGAGTAGGCGAGAACCTCGGCCTCGGCCGCAGGGACATACGGGTCAGCTTCGTGCCCGAGTCATGGGCGATATGCAATGTCGCGCGCCCCTGGGGCGCCGATGGGAGAGCAGGCTATGCGTGTCCAGACAATGCTTCTCACGACCCTGTCCATGTTCGCAGCCGGCCTCGGTTTGGCGGCGATGCCCGGCGGCGGCGGTTCCAACATGAACATGGGCTCCATGAACATGCCCTCGCAGTCTCCGCAGGAGCGTGCGGCTGCGGCGTACAACTCCGGCGTGAATAATGTGAAGAGGGCGGACGCGCTGGACGCGGCCGCCGCGCAGGAGACCGATGCCAAGAAACACGACAAGGCGCTCAAGAAGGCGCACTACGCCTATGTGGACGCGCGCCGGGATTTCGAGGATGCGACGCATGCCTCCCCCAACCTCCCGGAAGCATGGAACGCGCTCGGCTACACGCAGCGCAAGCTCGGGGAGTACGACGCGTCCCTGAAGTCGTATGACCGCGCGCTCGCGTTGCGCCCCGGCTTTCCGGAAGCGCTCGAGTATCGCGGCGAGGCCTACCTCGGCTTGAATCGCGTGGAGGATGCCAAGCAGGTGTACCTGGACCTGTTTGCGACTAATCGCGCGCTCTCCGATCAGTTGATGCAGGCGATCAAGACCTGGATCGACGTGCAACGTAAGTCCTCAGGCTCGCACGACACCGCGACGGTGGACGGGCTAGACAAATGGGTACAGGAACGCTCACAGATCGCCGCCCAGACGGCAGCGCTCACGCGCGCCGGAGCACCCGCGAGCTGGCACTGATTGCCCTGCACCGCACGCGGCCGATGGCGCGAGCGGCGTGTGGCGCGCTGCTTGCGCTCTGCGTGCTATGCGTGCTCGACCGTGCGGCCGCCGCGGCGGGCGAAGCTTCCACGGATTACACCTGGCATCTGCCACGTGGATTCCCGCGCCCCGCCGTACCCGCCGACAATCCGATGTCGCAAGCGAAGGTCGATCTCGGCCGGCGGCTGTTCTACGACCTGCGTCTTTCAGTTACCGGCCGCCACAGCTGCGCCAGCTGTCACTCGCCCGCGAGCGCATTCACCGATCATCGCGCGCGGGCCGTCGGAGCCACCGGTGCGACCCTGCCTCACAGCGCCATGGCGCTGGTCAATGTCGCCTACAACGTGAGTTACGGCTGGTCAGACCCCGACGTGCGCTCACTCGAGGCTCAGATGCTCACGCCGATGTTGAACCAGCACCCCGTCGAGCTCGGCCTCGCCGGTCACGAGCAGGCGCTCGTGGATGCGCTGTCCGCGGAGGGCAGCCTGCGGGCCGCATTCGCAGCGGCCTTTCCACGCGCACCCGCCGTCAGCTTCCAGCACATCATCAAGGCCATCGCCGCGTTCGAGCGCACGTTGATCTCGGGCGACTCACCTTTCGACCGCTATGTGTTCGAGGGGGAGAGCGGGGCGCTCTCCCCCGCAGCCAAGCGCGGCATGGCACTCTTCTTCTCGGCGCGAGCGGGCTGCGCGAACTGTCACTTCGGCTTCAATTTCTCGGGCAACTGGCGCGACACCGAGGGGGACACCGGTGCGCCGAGCTTTGCGAACAACGGTACCAGTGACAAGCCGATGCGCGTACCGACCTTGCGCAACATAGCGCTCACTGCGCCCTACATGCACGATGGTCGCTTCGCGACGCTCGATGCGGTCCTCGACCATTACTCCCACCTCGGCCAGGTCCCGGACGATCAGCATGGCGGCACACGTGATCCACGTCTCAAATCACTCGCGCTCACATCGAGCGAGCGCCACGAGCTCATCGCCTTCCTTGAAAGTCTTACCGACCCGGGCTTCATCGCGCACCAGACGGCTCAGCGTTGACGGCGCGTGGGGGCGCCGCAACACGTGTAGTAGAATCGCGCGCGAGGAAACCTCGCGTGAGCATCCCCGATTCGACGGTCGCCGAGTTCGAGCGCGATGGAGTCGTCGTCCTCCGCGGCGTCTTCCGGGACTGGGTCGATACGCTGGCCGAGGGTGTCGCCGAGGTCATGCGCCACCCGAGTCCCCTCGAGCGCTCCTACCATCCCAAGGACGGCTCGGCTCCCTTCTTCCAGGATTATTGCAATTGGCAGCGCATCGCGGGCTTTCGCGCCTTCATCTTCGACTCGCCGGCGGGCGCGCTGGCCGCGCGTCTCATGAGCTCGAGCACTGTGCGCTTCTTTCACGATCACATTCTGGTCAAGCAGCCCGGCAACAGTACCGTGACGCCCTGGCACCATGATCAGCCCTATTACTGTGTCACCGGGACGCGCACAGTGAGTTTCTGGACGCCTCTCGATCCGGTGTCGCGCGCGATTTCGTTGCAGTGCGTCGCCGGATCGCATCGCTGGAGTGCGGCAGGTTATCGTCCGAAGCGCTTCGACGGCACCCCGCTCTATCCCGAGGACGAGCTCGAGGAGATGCCCGACATCGATGCACTGCGCACAGAATTGCCGATCCGCTCCTGGGATATGGAGCCTGGGGATGCGGTGGCGTTCGATTTCCGCACTATCCACGGTGCGGCAGCCAATCATTCCTCGCTCCCCCGGCGGGTCTTCTCATCGCGCTGGGTTGGCGCCGATGCGCGCTTTGTCCAACGTGGTGCAAGGGGTTCGCCGCCCTTTCCGCACCTGCGCCTCGCCGATGGCGCGCCGTTCGAGGCGCCGGATTTTCCTGTTGTATTTCCAAGACGTTGAACCATTTCGGAGTGAGCGGGGTCTCACGGGCACGTGAGTTGCTTAGCTCTCACTTAAGGCGCCCGCATTATTGCCCACGGAAGGCGCCGCGATCACTCGAGGGATCTCATGAGTAACATTGAAGCGGCTTTCGTCGGCGGGCTCGACCTTGCATCGTTCGATGCACAGCACCAGGGACCCGAGCCTCTCGTGGACAGCGCCATCAGCCATCTGGAGAAGCTGCGGCGCGTAATCGTCCTCGAGCAGTGGATCACCGAGGTCGGAGATGACCCGGTGTTGGCTGGCGCGTGCCAGAAATGGCGCGTTGAGCGCGAGCGGCTGATCGCAGAATTGCATTTGCAGCCAAGCTAGCCTTACGGCTCAGCCCAAGCAAAAGTCTGTCGTGCGTCTGCACGACGGCTTGCTCGCGCGCGCCTCATCCGCAACAGGCGCAACATCTCGCTCCATGTACACCTCGCTGTTCTCCGCCGAAGTCCAGTCGGTGTTCGATGCGGCGGAAAGTAACGCGGGACTTGCGCACGGCCCCTTTCCCTCACCGGCCGACTGGCGCGATCAGATCATCTATTTCCTGATGGTGGATCGGTTCAACAATCCGGCTGCCGCTCCCGTGCACGCGCCTTACGATGATCCGAACTACTACGCCTACCAGGGCGGCAAATTTGCGGGCGTGAGTCAGGAGCTCGGATACATCAAGAGTCTCGGCGCCGGAGCGATCTGGCTGAGCCCCGTGCTCAAGAATCTGCGCTTCGACGTGGGCAGCTATCACGGCTACGGGATCCACGATTTCCTGCGCGCGGAGCCGCTCTTCGCGACCAATCCGGCCAATGCCGACAACGAGCTGCGCGAGCTCGTTGACGCCGCCCATGCCGCCGGTCTCTACGTGATCCTCGACATTGTGCTCAATCACACCGGTGACGTATTCGCCTATGCCGGCCAGTCGAGTGCGCCGCACTCCCCCGTGCCGCTGCCCGTGCAGTGGCGCGATGCGAATGGCGTTGCGCAAGCGAGCTGGACGGACGTGGCAGCGATCACGAGCACGCCGCTCGATGCCGGCGTGTGGCCGTCCGAGCTGCAGCAGAACAGCTATTTTCGCCGCGAGGGAGGGCCGGATCCGCAAGGGCCGGACACCGTTGGCGACTTCGCATCGCTCAAGCAGCTCATGACAGGAGATCCCGAGCTGCAGAGCTTTCTGATCCGTGCCTATCAGTACGTCATCGCCCGTTACGACATCGACGGCTTTCGCATCGACACCCTGCGCTACCTGCAGGGCAATCTGGCGCAGACCTTCGGCAACGCCATCCGCGAATTCGCGCTCAGCATCGGCAAGAAGAATTTCTTCACCTTCGGCGAGGTGCTCGACGGCATGGCGGAGGAGGACATCGCGCGCTTCATCGGCCGCAACACCGCCACCGGCGGCGATGCCAACAGCCTGGTCGGCGTCGATGCCGCGCTCGACTATCCGCTGTTCAACAATCTCAAACCGATCATCAAGGGATTCAATGCCCCGCACAGCCTCGTCGGCATGTATCAATTTCGCAAGCAGGTGGAGCAGTACATCCTCAGCACGCACGGCGATGCGACGCGCTACTTCGTCACGTTCGTGGACAACCACGACATGAAGGAGCGCATCCGCTTCGAGCAGCCGGGCAATCCGACGCAGTACGACACGCAGGTGAGCATGGCCATCGGCTGTCTCTACGGCCTGCCCGGCATCCCCTGCGTGTACTACGGCACCGAGCAGGGGCTGCATGGTGCGGGCACGGACCCGGCGGTGCGCGAGGCTCTGTGGGGGATCGCGCCCGCCTTCCCGGCAAGCACGTCGTTCTACGGCGAGCTGCAGAAGCTCGCCGCAGTACGCGCCGCGACACCCGCTCTACGCTACGGCCGCTACTACTTCCGTCCGGTCTCGGGCGACAGCATCAACTTCGGCGTGTCGCCTTTCGGCGGCGGGATCCTCGCCTGGTCCCGGATTCTCAATGACGCCGAAGTCCTCATCGTCGCCAACACCAGCACATCAGAAAACGTGTCGGTCGATGTGATCCTCGAGCGAACCCTGAGCGCGTCTGGGGATCAGCTGCGCATCGCCTACAGCAACCAGCAGGCACCCACCGTCCCGCAGCCGGTGCGTAATCTGCAAGACGTGACGGTCGCGGAAGTGGACGGCTCCGTCGGTCACGGTCCCCTTAACACCGTGCGTGTGATACTACGGCCGATGGAGATTCAGATTCTGCGGCATTGAGCTCTCGTATGTCAGCGCAGAGCGCTCAACAGCTTCTCCCCGTCGGGCACGCCCCAACCGGTGCAGGCATCCCAGCCCGGACCCGCCGGGAACTGTCCCTCGAGCAGCCCATCGGTATCGTTGTTCCCCTGAGTCACATCGCGCAGCGTGCCGGCCGGCCCGATGCTCGAGTACAAAAGCGCATTGATGTTGCCGACACGATTACCGATGGCGACGTTCAAGCGTGCGATGAGAGCAGCCCAGAGCGGTGCGGAGGCGCTCGTGCCACCGAAGATCTGAAATTTGCCGCCTGTCATCATGTAGTAGCCTGTCTCCGGATCTGCGTTCGCGGCAACGTCGGGAATGGCACGTCCCGCGAAGTGACCCGGATTGATCGAGGGAGGGACCTTGTTCTTCTGCCAGGCGGGAACGGGCGTGATGTCGCTCACCCCGCCGCCGGTGCCCGATCCCGGTCCATCGTTCCAGACGACCTCTGTCACCTGCACTGAGCCTGCGCTCGCCTTGCCAGCATGCAAGGTCGTGCCGCCCACCGCCAGAACGTAAGGACTCGTCGCGGGAAAGTTCACGTGCGCGTGGCCATCCTTCTCCTGAGCCTCCGAGCCGTCATCGCCCGTAGAGACGCATACCGAAATGCCGAGCTGCGCTGCGGCGAGGAAGCTCTCGTTGCAATGCTCGATCGCCGCCGGGGACCAAAGCACCGTGCCGGCGTTGAAGGGCGCGTTCTCGACCCAGCCCCAACTGATAGACACGACGGAGGGATCGTTGGTCGAGTCGTTGATGACGGCACTCAGTGCATCCACCAGGCCCTTCTCGTCGAAGGTGGAGAAGTACACCGCGAGCTTCGACCCACCACCGAGCGAGCCGGCGACGTCTATATCGAGCATGACTTCGCCGGTGGAGTCCGGATCCGAGCCGGCATCTGTCGAGACTCCATCGAGCGCGACGACCTTGATCGAAGGTGCTGGCTGCTCGATCTTCTTGAAATAGGCTGTCACGTCCGCAGCCTCGACGCCGCCGCCGAACTCGAGCAATCCGATGCACTGTGCTTTCGCGTCGACGGTGGGGAACTGATAGAGGGGCGCGAGCTCGGTCGGAATGAACCAGGGCCGAGCGGGAACGCTCAGATCTGCCAGCTTGGACGAGCGGTGCAGCCTGCGGTGCATGATGCGGTGATTGTTGAAGCCGAAGACGCCCGTGATGGCGGTTATGAGCTCTTCGGGCACGTGGACCGGGCCGGTGCGCGCATGAAACTGTCCGAGCTGTGGATGCGAGTAGTCGTACAGCGTGACGCCGAATGCGGTGCTCAGATCGGCCACCGTCCCCGCAAGACCCATACGCGCGGAGGCACGCTCGTTCCGCGTGATCACCAGATGATGCTCCTTGGCATAGGCCTCGATGGCACTCACGGCCTTGGGGTCCGAGCCGTAATCCCGTGCGAGATCCGCCCGTTTCAGATACTTGCGATGGGCAGGCTTCACGTTGTCTAGGTCCGAGAGGTCGGGCACGGGCTTCACTCTGCGCACACCGATTGTCAGCTCTAGCCAGCGCTGCGGTGAAGTGGGTTGCAGCACCTTCGACCCGGCGGGAAGCGCGTGAATGCTGTTCGGAAGTTCTGTGAGCTTGGGGCTCGATTGAGTGGCCATGGGGAGTCTCCTTGCAGATCCTTTGTCGGAGCTTCCTAACACTGGCGCCGTGCGCGCCGTTATCTCAGGTCAGCCGTGGATTTTCCGATGGTGCACGACGATTACCGCACTCAGTACTCGCCGTAGCGACCGCGCACTGAGCGCAGCAACGTCTCGGGATCGTAGCCGACACCATCCTTGTATACGGTCTCGACGTTCTCGATGTCGCTGATGCTCTTTGTCGGATCGCCCTTCACCACGACGAGATCCGCATCCTTGCCGGGAGCTATGGAGCCGATGCGTGCCGTGAGTCCCAAATAGTCGGCACCGTTGTAGGTTGCGATCCGTATGGCCGATGCTGCATCGAAGCCCGCCTCCACCAGGAGCTCGATCTCACGCAGATCGCCGAAGCCCGGAATCACGCCGCCATTGCCGGTCGGATCGGGCCCTGCGAGCAGCAGCCCTCCGGCAGCGACGAACTTGCGCTCGAGCCCCAGATCATTCTCGTAGGCCTTCACCCGCTCATTCGCCTGCTCAGGCGGCAAGCTATTCGTGACGTTGCGCAGATAAAGGTATGCATCGCGCGCCTCGGGTGTGAGAGCGTCCATCGCTCGGGGCGATAGTGGCGCATGTCGAGGAACCCGCTGCTCAAAAACCGGCAGCGTGGATGTGACGGCGACGTGGTGCGCGATCAGTGTCCCGATGAGATCGGCGGCCGCGGCGGAATCGGGCTCCATCGCGAGCAGGGTCGGTGTGCCAGTGCTATCGGGGCACACATCGGGCATCTTGCCGGGATCGAGCTGCGTGTTGACGAAGAAGCCGTGCTCCAGATTGTCGATGCCGAGCGCGGCCGCCTCCGGATAGGTCACGGCGCACAGATGTCCAGTGATCTTGAGCCCGCGACGATGCGCCTCGTCGATGGCCGCCTTGAGCTCGGCGCGCGTGATGTACATGTACGCCTTGAAGGAGCTCGCGCCCTGCTCCGCCCAGAACGCCACGGTGCGCTTCGCATCGTTTGCATCCTTGAGCAGATGCATCTGGATGAACACCGAGTTTGCACCCTCGAGATAAGGTCCGGTCGCATCGATGTGCGGGCCCGGAAGCGTTCCGTTATCGATCAAATGCTTGAGGTTCAGGTCCGTATAGGGCTCGACGCTTCCGGTCGTGCGGATCGTCGTCACGCCATTAGCGAGATAAAGCCGTGGCGCCGAAAAAGTCATCTGCGGCACCACGAGCGGCGGCTCGCTGTGGCCTGCAGCGTCCATGTTGGGTCGTGCGATGTAATACAGATGATCGTGCATACCGACGATGCCGGGAATGACGGTGCGACCGGATAGATCGAGCACGGTCGCATCGGCCGGTAAGGATGCGGGCGCGGGCCCGACGGATAAGATCCTGCCGTCCTCGATGACGATCGTCTGATCGCTGCGCTCGGCAGCGCCCGTCCCATCGATCACCCCTGCGTGAGCGAGCACGATGTGCCTTGCCGATACCTTGACGTAGGGGAGCACGGCGGCACCGGGTGGGGCCGCCGGCGGCAACACGATTGCCTCGAGCCGCGCGGCCGCGGACGCGAACGCGCCCGAGAGAATCAGCAGTGCACCGGCGCTCAGACGGTGCAAGCCACGCAGCGCCGACATCAGGCGCCGCCCGGCGCGTGCTGCGCCTGGATCATTCTGTCGATGACGTGGCGCGCCCGCACCCCGCCCGCATCGATACTGAATCCTCTAAGCTTCAGATCAGGATTGACGAGGATGGAGCGCTGCTGTGCTTCGAGCACGGCCACGTCCTCGCGGAACACCGCTCCCTGCTGATGCTTCAGTCGCGCAGTGAAGCCCACATCATTGACATCGAAGTTGCGCGCCATCCCCCAAAAGTAGTGGCAGCTCGTGTCGCTCTCCGGCGAGAGCGCATCGATGACGAAGCCGCGCACGCCCTGGTCATGATGCTCGAGCGTCGCGCGCGCCGCGACCGGGGCGACACCGACATCGATGATCACGGAGGAAGGGGCGAGGAAGTGACAGATCTGCCAGCGATCCACCGGCCCCTCCTGCTTCAGCGCGTTACGCCAGAATGGCGGCGCGTCGATGCCCGCCATCCAGCGCGTCACAGTGACGTGATTGCCGTCCGTCTGGGTTTGAATGGGCGCCTCGAGGATCTCGTGCTGGCCGATCGATCCCTGATGGGTATAGGTCTCGTGCGACAGATCCATGAGGTTGTCGATGACGAGCCGGTAGTCGCACTGGATATGGTAGTAGTCCCCGTCGAAGGTCCAGTCCGAGCGCGAGCAGGGCCAGAAATCCGGAATCAGCTTGGCATCGGCCTTGTCCGCGTCGCCGATCCACACCCACACGAAGCGATGGCGCTCGACGACCGGATAGGCTTTGACACAGATGCTCTTGTGGGGCCGCTCGCTGCGGATTGGCATCTCGATGGCACGCCCCTCGCTGTCGATCAGCAGGCCGTGATAGCGGCAGCGGATGTTGTCGCCCTCCTTGATGCCCATGGAAAGCGGCAACAGCCGGTGCGGACAGGCATCGTGCAGTACCACCACCGAACGATCGAAGCGCCGATAGAGGAGTATCGACTCGCCGCAGATGCGGCGCGCCAGCGGCTGACGGTCGATCTCGTGGTCCCAGCTGGCGACGTACCATTGATTGCGCACGAACATGGGCTGCCCCTGTGGCGAAGGGTACGATCGCCCACACCGTAGCACGAAAGCGCGCTCTGGGGCGCGCGGCGGTCAGTCGTGATTCGACTTGAGGAACGCGATGATCTTCTTCCGCGTCTCGGGATCGGGGACACCCGGAAAGGGCTTCATGTTGGTGTTGGGAAGGATCTTGTAGGGATCCGTGATCCATTTGTCGATCATGTCCTCGGTCCACACGATCCCGGATTCCTTCATGCCCTGTGAATAGAGCATGTAGCCCGCCGCGGTGCCCGCCTTCCTACCCACCACCCCATAAAGAGAAGGTCCGAGCCGATTGTCGCCCTTGATGTAGGAGTGGCAGGTGCGGCAATAGGTGTTGAACTTGATCTTGCCTTCTGCTGCCTCGGCATCGTCGGCCCACGCGATGCCGAGCCTGAGCACGGCTGCACATGCGATCATTGAAAGCGTTGCTTTTCTGTGCATCACCGGATCACCCTTCGCTTGCTAAGCCGACAGAAACCCTCGGCCGGCGCCCGACGTTGTGAAAGTCGTCGCCGTCCCGATGTTCCATGGAGTGCTGTGTTTCGAGGCTATCACGATCGAGTACCGCTCGACGAGGACGGCTTGCCAGAAGGCTCGCGCACTGCGCATGATCGCGTCCATGATGAGCAAACAAATTGCAGCGCTTGCACTCGCCACGCTGTGTACCGCCTGCACCGTCTCCGTCTCCAGCGCCGCCGACCTCGTGATCCACGCTGGCACGCTGATCGATGGCGCCTCCGATGCGCCGCGCCGACAGGTCTCCATCCTCGTGCACGGTCAGCAGATCGCGTCTATTGAGCCCGGCTTCACCTCTCCACTCGGAGCCGAGGTCGTGGACCTCGAGCACGCTACGGTGCTGCCGGGATTCATTGACTGCCACGTGCACATCTCGGCCCGGCTGCCCGGCCGTTTCAATGCCACCGAGTACGAGCTGACTCACACCGATATCGATCGGGCACTGGATGCCGCGGTGTTTGTCCGCGCCATGCTGCAGCAGGGCTTCACGAGCGCGCGCGACGCAGGTGGCGGACCGGAGACCGTCGCCGTGCGCAACGCCATCGAGGAAGGCAAGATCGCCGGCCCGCGACTGCTGGTGGCGCTCGAGCCACTCGGTCCCACGGGTGGGCATGCCGACCCGCGTAACGGCCTCGACCCCGCGCTCACGCGTCCCGGATGGGACAATGGTACGGTGAATTCGCCGCTGGAGGCGGTGGAGCGCGTGCGCGATCACAAGCGCCGCGGCGCCGACCTCATCAAGCTCATGCCCTCGGGCGGTATCGCCTCGACCGGCGATGATCCCCGCCGGCAACTGATGACGGACGAGGAGATGCGCGCAGCGGTCGAGACGGCGCACTCGCTCGGCATGAAAGTGGCCGCTCATCTCTACCCCGCCTCCGCCATCGAGCATTCCGTGATGGCGGGAGTGGACTCGGTCGAGCACGGCTCTTTTGCGACCGCTCAAACATTTGCGCTCATGAAGGCGCGTGGTGTCTATCTCGTACCCACGCTCACCGTCTACGAGATCTACTACAAAGTCGCCCAGGAGCATCCCGAGCTTCTGGCCCCCGGTACGCCGGCGAAGGAACTCGCGAATGATCCGCTGCCGAAGAAGAACCTGCCGCTCGCGGTGCGCTCGGGGGTGAAGATCGCCTACGGCACCGATATCGGCGAGGGCGATCACGCGATGGAGTTCCGCTTGCTGGTCGAGAACGGCATGAAACCCATGAATGCCATATTCGCTGCCACGCGTAACGCCGCCGAGTTGCTCGGCGTCTCCGATCGCGTCGGATCGGTGCGCACCGGGCGCCTGGCGGATCTTATCGCGGTTGATGCGGATCCACTCGCTGACCCCAACGCGATGGAGCATGTAGTGTTCGTGATGAAGAACGGAGTGATCTATCGGCGGAACAGTCAGCCGGTTGCGGCTGTCGCTGATGGAACAGGTGGGTGAGCTCGCCGCACAGTCGCGACAACGCTTCCGAGCGGAACGTTCCGCATCGCATAGACATTGGACCGACTGGTCGGTATAATCGCCTGATGAACGATCCGCTGCCCTCGCTGGCCGACCCGCCGATGGCACCGGCCAGGAGGAAGCTGCTGGAGGCTGCGCTTGGGTTGATCCGCGAGAAGGGCTACGCCTCTACCACTGTCGACGATCTGTGTGCCGAGGCGGACGTCGCCAAGGGATCCTTCTTCCACCACTTCAAAGACAAGGAGGCGCTGGCTGTCGCCGCGGCTGAATATTGGGCGGTGAAGACCGATGCGTTCTTTGCCACCGCCCCCTATCACAAGCACCAAGACCCCTTGAAGCGAGTACTGGGCTACATCGACTTCCGCAAGTCGATTCTGAAAGGTGAGCTTGCCGAGTTCACCTGTCTGGCCGGAACCCTCGTGCAGGAGATCTACGAATCACATCCTGCGATCCGCGATGCCTGCGAGGTGAGCATCAGCGGCCATGCTGCCGAAGTCGAATCAGATATCGCCGCAGCCATGAAACGCTATGGAATACGCGCGAAATGGACGGCCAAGAGCCTCGCGCTTCATACGCAGGCCGTTCTCCAGGGTGCCTTCATACTGGCCAAGGCCAAGGGCGGTGCCGAGATCGCCGCTGCCAGCCTCGACCATTTGCGACGCTACGTTGAGCTGTTATTCCAACCCATCAGAGGCAGAGACAAGGAAATGCCATGAGCACCGACAATACTTATCTGGCCGTTTTCATCGGCAGCAAGAAGAGTCCACGCAGGCAGCAGTGGGACGCCCTTTCCGAGGCAGAACGCAGCACCAAGCAGCAGCAAGGCATAGCCGCCTGGCGGGCCTGGGTCGAGGAGCATCAGGGAGCGATCGTCGGCATGGGTGGTCCGCTCGGCAAGACGAAGAAGGCCTCTGCCGGCGGCATCGAGGACGTCGCGAACGAGCTGGGCGCATACACGGTCGTGCGCGCGGAATCACACGACGCCGCAGCCAAGATGTTCGCGGGACACCCGCATTTCACGATCTTTCCGGGCGATGCAGTCGAGATCATGCCCGTCCTGTCGATTCCCGGCGCGTGAAGGGCACGCCAATGAAGCTCTATTGGATCAAAGCGCAAGCGCCCCGTCGGGTGCTGGCGCTCGCGAAGCATCTGGGCGTGGCGGCCGAGTTCCAGCACCTCAATCTCATGGGGGGCGATTTGAAGACGCCGAGCTATACCCGGCTCAATCCGAACATGAAGGTGCCAACGCTGGTCGACGGAGATCTCGTGCTCTGGGAGTCGTCGGCGATCATGGCTCACCTGTGCGCCAAGCAGGGTTCGGACATGTGGCCGGTTCACAACCCCGCCGAGCAGATCGAAATACTTCGATGGCTATCATGGAACGACTGCCACTGGGCGCCGGCGGTCGGCCCGTTCTATTTCGAGCACGTTGTCAAAGCGACTTTTGGATTGGGTCCGCCCGACCGTGCATCACTCGCAACGAAGCTGCCGACGCTCCTCAAGTTCGCCGAAGTGCTCAACCGCGAATTGCAGGGACGCAGTTACATCGCCTGCAACAGACTGACGATTGCGGATTTTCAGCTGGCCTCCATGGCCACCGATTGGCGAGTGGCGGAGATGCCACTGGCTGAGTTTTCCGAGATCGTTCGCTGGCTCGATGAATTGATGCGTATCCCGGCCTGGGCCGATCCCTGGCCTGCCATGCGGGCGGCAGCCTGAGGAGCTCGGCCGTTCGCACCTCGGTTCGTGCTGTGCTGTGTCCGTGCTGTGTCCGTGCGCTAGCGCGCCGCAACCCTGCGCGCGGTGGCGCTACACTAAGCATTTCCGCAGGACGGCAACACGAACGTCGGCAACGGAGGGGTCATGTACAGGCAGACGATGCTAACGGTGGGTTTGGGTGCGGTCTTGGCGCTTCTCACAGCGCGTGCGGACGAGAAAGCAAACCTCAAGGTCGATCCGGGGCTGTGGGAGGTGACGAGCCAAGCCAAGGTGGGTGGGGATATGCAGATCCCGGACGAGGCGATGGCCAATATGACTCCCGAACAGCGCGCGCGCCTGCAGCAGGCCGTGCAGGGCATGATCGCGAACGCACAGCAGCAGCACGTGTTCAGGCAATGCATGACGCGCGAGAAGCTGGCGGAGGGATTCAAGACGGGTGACGACTCATCGTCCTGCAAGACCACTATCGTGCGGAATACGGCGGCGGAGCTCGTGGTGCGCAACGAGTGCGCCGGGGAGAGCAACTCGCACACCGTCACCGCGCAATTCAAGGCTCTGGACCGGCATCACGTGAATGGCACGACGGACGTGGTCGGAAGTCTCAACGGCAAGAGCATGAGCATGCACGGCACGATGGATGCGAAATGGCTGAGTGCCGATTGCGGCAGCGTCAAGGACTCTCAGAGAGTTCGTTGACCACCAACCGGATCCCCTTGGCTTGCTGAAGGCTTCGCGCGCAACCATCAACCGCGCGGGCTGTCGAGCGTAGCGCGCGCATGGGCGAGCTGCCGGCGCAGCCCCGGCACCGCCCCCGCGGCCGCGGGGTTCGTTGCGAGCTTGTCGATGACGCGATCGACGGAGTCGAGGCCGAGCGTAAGGCCGAAGCGAGTGGTTGCGCGCTGTAGCGCACTCTGAAAGTTGGGGTCGGCCGCCAGCTCGGTCTCACCGAGTGCCTGCGCCTTGGAGAGAATGTCGTGCAGCACGCTGACCGAGCGCGCGATATTCTCCGGCGATGTCGGCTGCTTCGAGCCTGCGAACTGCTGCACTTCTTGCAAGCTCGATGCGAAGCGCCGCAGCGCCGCGGCCTGCTGGGCGTTACGCGGATGATTCTGGTGCATAACGGCCTGCGCCGCGCCCATGAGAGCAAAGGGCGCCAGCGCCGCGTGCGAGAGGAGCGGCCCACCCGAGACGGCGCCGCCGAGCGTCAAACCCACCAATCCGAGACCCAGCACTCCGTGAACCAGGTGCATCACCTTCCTTTCGACGAAGAACAGCCCGCCGATCAGAAGGCGAAACGGTGCCAGTACGAACACTGCCGCCGCGATCAGACTTGCAAGCGCCTGCGTCGACTCGCCGCGTAGCTTGAAGTGCTCGTAGGCAACGTAGCAGCCGAGCCCGACGAGCAGCGAGGCCACATGAAGGAGCATGCGAGAGAAGAACGCGCGTGGACGCGCAGGACTCTCAGCGAGCCTCTCAATAGTCGGCGGCGTCATCGTGTTCATGTTCTGCGCTCGGCCGAGGCGTGTGGCGATGGTAGCGCACTCCCTGTGCTATCGCATGTCCAGGTCAGCCTCAACGCGCCTCGCCACGCATGATCTTGCGCTGCCGCGCGTAGAGTTTGCGATCCTTGCCGCGCGCAAAAGCACCCTCCCCCATGATGGCGTGGCGCTCGAGCATCGGCGAATACTCGCTCGCTGGAACGCGGCGTCCGAGCGCTTCGGCCATCGCACGCACGTGATGCGGTGCGCCGCCGCAACATACGCCAATGAATCGCGCGCCGAGCTTCTGCGCCGCCACCGCGAAATCCGCCATTTCATAGCGAGTGAGCACGAAGGGATCGAGCTCCACCGGAAATCCATGGCGACAGCCGGCACGACGCAGCATCATGAATGACGGTGCCGCGGTGCTCGTCCTGTAAGCCACTGGAAGAGCCGCGACGTAAGCCGCATCTCCCACCGCGCGAATGATCTTGCGGAGAATCGGCAGCATTGTCGCCGGACCGCGTGCGCAGTTGAGCCCGACAGCAAGCGCGCCCCCGTCGGCGAGTCGCCGGCACGCCGTTCCGAACTCGACGCCGTCCACCGTTTGTTCCTTGGTCGTGTCGAGATTGATCACCGCGGGAACGTTGAAGGACTTGATCGTCTCGAGGGCGATCTGCGCCTCACCGAACCATTCCAAAGTCTCGGCGAGAATGAAATCGGCACCCCCTTCCACCGCCCATCCCACCTGCTCTTCGTATATGCGTCGAACGTGGCGCGCCGTGCGCTTCTTGTCGTTGGGATCGTATACCCACGTGTTGCAGATATTCCCCGCAAGCAGCGCGCCGCTCTCCCGCGCTACCTCTCGCGCCAGGCTGACGGCCTGGCGATTGAGGGCCCGAACGTCGCGGGCCCGATTGACGTCTTTGAGTTTATCCCGGTGTGCGTAGTAGGTAAGCGCGAGCACCACGTCCGAACCCGCACGGACGAACTCTCGGTGCAGCTCTTTCACCGCTTCCGGAAAATCAAGAACTACCTCGGGCACGTAAGGACCCGACTTGATGTAGCCGCGCCTTTCGAGCTCGAACACATATCCTTCGGCGCACAGCACGACGCCACGCGCTAGACGCTCCGCCAACGAAGGGGCCTTGCCGGTGGTCATGGACGTAGTTCCTCGCGCTCTGGAGCGGGCCAGCTTACGGCAATGCGGCGCGGCCGAGGAGATCGACTCGAACTGACGTCCCGGCGGTGGGTGGGAAGTCCTTTTTGGGGGGCTTCGAAAAGTGGAAACTGTATGTTCCCTCAGAGCCCTCAAGGGAACATAGAGTTACCGCTTCCGTGAATGCCCGGCTCGGGTACTCCTGCCCCCCAGGCTGACCGCGCATCGTCGATCAGGAGCCCGCTGGACTCGCGCCTGGGTAGATGACTGTCCTGTCGGGCTGGATGATCGCGCCAGCGGTCAGCCGGGCAGGCTGCAAGCGGCTGGATCCCATGATGTGGCAAACCGATTCGCCATGGGCGATGAGGTGATCCGCGACGATGCGCCGGTGACACCGCCACCACACGGCTTCGGAACACATCATGACGCAGCGCCGTTCGTGCCCCTGTTCGATGAGCTGCTCGAGACCTGCGTGAAAGTCGCTCGAGAGAGCGTAGTCGGCGTAATTGTGAAAGCTGTCGTTCGTCCAGAAGGCATTCACATCCGGCGATACGGTCCTTGCTTTGCCACGCCGGCCCCCGAGCGTGGCCATGTGCTCGTACGAGATGTGAAACGGTGCAAGTGCGGCAGGCAGCGTGTCCTTGTTGAACTGCGGATTCGCTCTCGATCTCGGGACCGTTCTGATGTCTACGAGCAGATCAATGCCCACATCGCCCAGCAGCTGAGTGAATTCCACAAGGCTGCGGTTGGAATGGCCAATGGCGTAGAAGGCGTTCATTCATCAGTTCTTAACTGTGCCGTGCCGCCGATCGTCTGCTCCCGAAGCCGTCCTCACAGGAGGGCGATAGCGTCCAGCTAGGCCGCATCCTACGAGCCGCCGCTCTGCGTTCTTTGGTTGGCCGGGAAGGCACGACATCACTCGTAAGCCATTGATTTCTCCACGTCAAGTCAGCCTCGAGGAGCTGACTGTTCTGGACCGTTGTCCTCAAGCAACCGGGCGGAGCCTCGAAGTGGCGAATGCCGCCGAACCGATCTCCATGATTGAAAGACGACGGCTCTGAGTGAAGGAACTGCTGCAAGTCTGTTACAGCTTGGCCATGGGGCCGTTGCATTGCAGTGCGGTAATGTGGCTTGACATAGGCTCGCCGCGGAGATTAGTTTCAGGCCGTGACGCGTCCATAAGAAGGCGAGAGTGCCGACGCGTAGTACCGGGAGGTCTCACGTGCCTAATTGCGCGGCTCGTCCGAACTCGCAGGAGCATGCGGTTCGCTCCCGCGCCCGCGGACACCTCATGGTCCGCGCGAGCGTATTCGCGACGCTGACTGCGTTCGCCAGCTCTTGGGTCGCAGCACAGTCAAGCGGACCGCCCGCCGGACCGCAGGGCAGCTTGGTTGACCTCGTCAATACGGCACCGCCGGGGACGTTCAACCAACTCGAGCAGCTGTCTGCGTATTCAAATCAGGCCTCCTACAACGTGCTGACCGCAAATCCACAAGGCACTCTTTACTGCGATCCCAGGCAGACCGCAGCCTCGAAGACCTGCCCGAAAGCGCAGTACCTGCTCTTCGCGAACTTGCGCGAGCTCGTGCAGAGCGCGAACGAGTTGCTGAACAATGGCGGGCCGACTCAATACAGTTTGCACACTGACAATCAGGGTCTCGGCTTCGCGCTGCGCTGGACGGCCGGCGAGGATCTTGCCGCGCCCGGCTCGGTATCCACCCAGTTTGCCAACGGGCAGCTCTCGAGCGTTGCCGGTCGCCTCGCGGCGCTGCGGTTCGGGGCGAGTGGCTTTGCGCTCAGCGGCTTGAACCTGCAGCAAGATGGTCGGCCCATCGTCGCGCTCAACGAGCCGGTTGCGCTCGGCGGTGGCGCAAGCGCCGACAGCGATATCGGCATCGCCTCACGCTGGGGCGGCTTCCTCAATGGCGCGTTCGGGTGGGGATACCGGCAACCCTCCGTGCTCGAAGATGCGTTTGCTTTCGACAGCACCGATGTAACGCTCGGGGTTGATTACCGTTTCACGCCGCGCTTCGTGCTCGGATTCAGCGGCAGCTACAACAATCAGCGGGTCGATTTCGACACTGAGCGCAGCGTTGCCGGTGGCGGTTTCCGCGCACACGGTTACGGGATCATGTTCTATGGCATCTACGAGTGGGAGGGTCCATACATCACTGCCTCCGCAGGCTGGCAGCGCGCCGATCTCAATGAGACGCGGCTCATCACGTATCCGTCGGACAACCTCGCGGTGCCCTCGACCAATGCGACGGCCAAGGGCTCGACCCACACCGATTCTGTTCTGGCGTCGCTCTCGGCGGGCTGGTCGTTCACGTGGCATGCTGCAGGCGTCGAGCCGTACATCACGGCTGATTATCGACACGTCAATCTCGCCGGCTTCAGCGAGTCAAGCTACGAGAACAGCGGGCCCGACGCGGGGCAGGAGGCCGGGTTTGATTTCAATTACGCTCCGGAGCACTTTCAGATTACGGACAGTGCTGTCGGGTTGCGCCTGCAGTACACGTTCACACCTTCCTTTGGGGTGATCGTGCCGTATGCGCGGGCGGAGTATCACCACGAGTTCGGCGCCAATGCCTACACGGTGACCTCGACTTACAACGCAATCTCGGGCAGCGGGGCGCAGTTCGATCTGCCCACCGATCCGGCCGACACGCATTTCTACGTGTTCTCCGGAGGGTTCTCGGTCGTGCTGAAGCATGGCCTGCAGGGCTTTGCCCAGTATCAGACTTCGTCGGGCATGACGTATGTCACGAGCCGGCTCATCAGCGGAGGCATCCGTGTGGAGTTCTGATTCGTCGGCCAAGGCCGCACGGGTGAGCCGCCGCGACTCCAGGCGCGCCTTCTGGAAGGCGTGGGCGATAACGCTGGCCGCTCTCACCCTTGCAGCGTGCAACAACCTCACCCAGGTCGGCAATCTGCCGCAATCGACGGTGAAAGCCGTCGCGGCAACCGTCGGCCAACCCTACACGACGGACAGCAGTGGCCTGCATACGACGGTGCGTGCCGGCGCAGATGTCGTATTGACAGGTGTCAACAGCGAGTCCGAGCCCGACGACACGGGCGTGCCGATCATTCAATGGCAGTGGACTCAAACCAACGCAGGCTCCACGCCGGTCGATCTCATCAAGCGTACCAATCAGGCGTACTCGTTCACCGCACCTCAGGTCACACAACCCACGACGCTCACCTTTCAGCTCACCGTCACCAACGCCAACGGCGTATCGGCGAATACCCAGGCGCAGGTCGTCGTCGAGCCCGTGCGCGATGCCGATCACTTCCTCACGTATCTCAAGACGAGCGATACGTTCACAGTGACGGCAGTCACGAGCGCGGTGGTCCCGGGTTCAGGCCAGGCTGCGGCCACGGACATGGTGGGCTATACCATCACGGTTCAAAAGCTGGTCACGTATACCGACATGAACGGCACGCAGCACAGCCGTGTGCCCGTGGGCTCGGCCGCCACGTTCAGCGGCGGCTGGTCTGCTCAACTTGGTAGTGGCGGGCCCAACTGCGCGGATGCTCGCAATCCGCAGACAGTGATCCCGATACCCAAGCTCAACCTGGATGATGCACTCGGTGACAGCTCCGGTAATCGCTTGTCCGACGTCATGCAGACCTCCGATGTCGATCGCGATCCAGCCAACAGCCAAATTCCGCCAGCCATCGTGGAGGCTCAGATCCAGATAGCACCCGCGGCCGCGTTGCCTGGCGGAATCACGCCCGAGATCTGCGTGGGCGATCCGAGCAAAGCGACGGCAGCAGCGAACGCCACGGTAGCCGCCGATGAGCTCACCGTCATGTCGAACAATAGCACCGCGCTCTTTGACACCAGCGCTTCGGCCCACAGCTATTACCAGACGATCGATCCGAACAACACGCGGACGACGCTCACCGACTGGCTCACGGCAAACGGCTTCAATCCAAACATCTCGGGCTGGGGAGCCGACGCGCACGCCGTCTACACCAACAATTACGATCTGGGTTTCGGTCGCGACATGTACCTGAAGGTCGGAAGTTGCGATTCGGGGTTCAGCGCGGCGCCCCTGTCACAATTCGGCTCGGCGTCTTTGCCGGCAGCGACGGCTCAAGCGCTCGCGAAATCGGTCGGCCACTGCGACGTAGCCTCCGTGGTCGTCAACTATGTGGGCGTGCAAGCGGCCGCCGAGCATCTCAACTCGATCGTCGCGGTCGCGATGGAATACAACGCTGCACCGGGCACGGGAGCGCGATTCGTCAAGTTCTACGTATTTGCGCCGGACACTCGGACTGGCGCGTACCAGCGCGTTACGAGCGTCGACCTCGATCACCGCGGTCAGAAAGCGGTGCCGCAGTCTTGCCTCGTCTGCCATGGCGGGACGCCGGGCCCCGGCGGCACGGCCGCGAACCCCTATCCGAGTACCGCGCCGAGCAAGATCAATGGGGATGTCAACGCGGGATTCATCCCGTGGGACTTGGACTCGTTCCTCTATTCGGATACCGACCCCGGCTTTTCGCAAAAGACGGAAGATGCGGCGTTGAAGGGTCAATACACGCGCGCGAACCAGGAGACCCAGCTCAAACTGCTCAACGTCGGCGCCTATCTCACCATGACCGACCCGAACCGCTTCGCGCTCGAGCGGGAGCTGCTCGAGGGCTGGTATGGGGGAGCGGGGATGCCCAACGCTTTCACGGGGTCCTTCGTGCCGGCGGGCTGGACACCGGGTGGGACAAGCAACAATCCTGCGGACTCGGCCGATCTCTACACCAAGGCATTCGCGAGCCATTGCCGCATGTGCCATGACTTGCAGGCGCCGCCGGCCGGCATCGACCCACGAACCGCCGCCGGTAATGCCGCCGACGGCACTCCTGTCGCCTCGGCCTGCAGCGCGGCCGCGGTCACTTCTCAAGCGGCGAGCGCGGACCAGGTGCCCATGGCGTGCTATTGGCAGTTCGCCAATTCGCGCAACTTCGCGCAACGCATGAGCGACGGTGAGATGCCGTTCGCGCGCAGGACGGCCGACCGACTCTGGGTACAACCGGATGGCTCTTCCAGCAATGGAGCTCTGATTCAGAGCCACTTCGCCGCCCAAACTCCGGCCGTCACGATTGCAACGCCCGGGACCTCGATCGCACGGTTCAACTTCAACACGTCGCAGTCTCCGCCCGCCTCGCCCCCGGCGTCCTCCGCGAGCAATGTCGCGCAGCCCGCGGCACCGACTGATATCGGCGACGCCGTGCTGCTCGATGGCACGGCGAGTGCGTTCCCGGACACGCTCGCCTGGACGGTCAATGCTTGCCCTGGCACGTACAGCAATCCTGGTACCTGTCAGAGGGCATTGCCGATTGCCGGCGCGGGCAGTCTGCTCGGCCGCTTCATCGTGGATGATGCCGTCACCTATCAGATCACGCAGTCCCTCGATGGCGGTCAGGGGGCGGCCAAAGCCGGCCCGTACTATTTCTCCGTACAGCCGATCGCGCCGGTGTTCTCCACCGCCTCGATCGATCTGCAGGTCAATTCCACGACGGTCGTGCGACTCTCCTCACTCATCACGAGCTACGGCAATGGTAGCCCGTCGAGCAACCAGATCCTGCTACAGCCCGGTACCGGATTGACGGTCCAGCCGACGGCCTGCACGACGCCTCCGACGGGTTGTGTGATCAGCAGCATTCTCACGAACGCGAGCGACCCGACGAGCGGCGCATTCAGTCTCACCGCCGGCGCCTCCGCTGCCGCATCCACCTTGGGTGTCACCGTCACGGGACAAGGTACTCACTCGACGAACACCGAGTCCGTCCCCGTCACCGTGTTCGCGGCCTTGCAGGCACCTTCGGCTCCGTTGGTGCTCTCTCCTGCGGTTACGGCCAATCTGGGACAGGCTTCAAATCCTGGCGGTCCACAGCAGTACAGCAATTTGGCAAGCGTCATTGATCCGATGGGGACCGCTTTTCCGAGCTGTCAGACTGGATCGTTGCAGGTTGCGAATCTGCAGTACACGGGCACGCATGGCTCTACCGTCGTGATCAGTGGGCAGAGCTTCACCTATCTGCCGGCGCCGGGCTTCGCCACGTACGACGTAAACGGCGTCAGTCAGGCCGCCGCGAATCAGCAAGAGACGATCTCTTACCAGCTGACGTGCACGCTCCTGGACGGGACCACTGGCACGTCGGCGAATTCCGGTCAGTTCATCGTGCCAGTCAAGGCGCGCGTAAGCTTCGCCACATTGCAGGCCGTGTGGAACAATACGGGCGATTGTGGGTCCTGCCACAACTTAGTCCCGCCCGCCACCACCTACATAGCGCCCCCCCTGGGTAACACTACGTACAGCACGCTGCGCTCAGGAACGACGCAAACCACCATCTGTGACCAGGCTAGTCCGACGCCTCAGTGCGTCGCTCCAGTCACAAACCAGACCAGCTTCGCCGCCACTCCGTTGGTGGCTCGGCCGCAGGCACCAGTTGATCTGAGCTGGGTGCCCAACAGTGCGTTGCTTTGCTGGGCAACGGAAAGCTGCACGGAGACGGGTAGCTCGAGCAAGAATGTGCACGGGGGCGGCGACAAGACGGGCGACGCGAACCTCCCGACAATCCAGTATTGGCTCGAGGACGGCGCGAACAACTTCTAGGAAATCTCGGTGCCTGGGAGGCCATCGATCAGCAGCGCCGGCTATTTCACCTGGCTGGCGATGCTCTACGACAAGAGCCCGCCGACGCTCGAAACAGCGATCGGCTTCTCGCCGGGCAGCCTGCGGAACGGATGGGACCTCTTTTCACCGCGAGCGCCTCTTAGGGCGAGCAATCTCGATCTGCGCGGCTCAACGCGTTATTCGGACGGCATCATGCCCGACGGCCGTCAAATAGCGGACGTGCTCGCGGGTCGAACCGACGTTGCGGCCGCGCGCGGCAAGGTCGCAAACTTTTTCGACCGCGGCCTGGACCGGCGACCCGTCAAAGTAGTCAGCCGTACCATGCCGACTTCCTATCCGCCTGCTCCGGGCGTGGGGCTGCCCCAATTCAAATTGCTGAGCGCAGTCGAATGGGTATTTGTGCTCGAAGTGCC
>DATJVD010000001.1:0-71011 GCA_035501955.1 Steroidobacteraceae bacterium | reverse complement strand
AGGGAATATACAGTTTCCACTTTTCGAAGCCCCCTCCAAGAAGACTTCCCAGCCACCGCCGGGACGCCACATCTCTCCGGCCTCAGTCGGGACGTCAGATCTCAGCCTCAGCCGGGACGTCACATCTCTCTAGGGGTCTCGCGCTCAGGCGGCCAATGCCAAGCTTCACGGAGTCATCGCGCTGCAGCAAAGCCTGAGTTCGAGGATAGCGCAGGTCCGGACAATAATGGCAGGTCCGGACAATAGTGGCAGGTCCGGACAATAGTGGTAAGTTACCAGTACGTGACATTCGCCTCCTTGTGGATCTCTAGCTTGTAGCTCGAGGCGTCATGCGCGCAAAATTTCGCGCGCGCATGAACGCCGGTGTAATTAATCCAAAGCGAAGTCAATCTCTGAGTCGGCAGCAGCTGCTCAGAGCCCAGCAGATCGTTCGCTTCCTCGACGACTTCTTGCGCGGCGCGCGGCCCGCATCTCTTCACGACGTGAAGAGAGCCATCAGACAGCTCGAGCAATACCTGCCCTATCTCGGCCGAGACCGTTCCGCAAAGCATTAGCCCTGCGGCTTTACATCGCCGCACGTTGCTCGCTCTTTGCGAGAAAGCAATTTGCGCGGCCGCCGGGAACGCGGCCCGGGTATGCGCGTTTCTTCCCGACACCATGCTCGCCGCTGAAGCAATGATTGCTTCAGAACTGCGAGCTTTTTCATGGGCCAACTCAAGGACGAGAACATCATGCGGATTTCAGTACCGACCCTTTGCGCTCTAGTGTGCGCCGCAGTCTCAAGCGCAAGGCTCGAGGCCCAGGAGCCCTTGCCTGCCGGCACGACGTCAGCGGTGGAAGGGACCCTCGGCAACAGCATCATGCAACTGCGCTACCTCGCACCGTCCCCACTCACACAGGCGCGAAGCGACTTGGACTACGGATTCTTGTTGAGCGAAGACCGCGACGTGATCGGCTCGGCCGCGCTGCTGTTCCGGACGGATTTGAATCTAATTCCCAGGCTCACCTTCCAGCTCGGGCCGCAGGCGTATGTGGCTTTGCTGGCGGCCGAGCAGAAAACCGACGTCTTCGCGCTCGCATTCGGCGGCACGGCGCGCTACGACCTGATTCCCAGCGTGGGGCTTGCCGTGTTTGGCGGCGCGTTTTATTCGCCCGGTGTGGTTACCTTCGGCAACGCACACAACCTGTACGATTTTTCCGCCGGTGCGGAGCTGCGCTTCACACGCCAGCTCACGGGATTGGGCGGATATCGTTGGCTGAAGTTCACGCTCGTAGACGAGCCCGACGATCGCGTGCAGAACGAGGCGTTCGCAGGATTGAGATGGTCTTTCGACTAGTTCGCTCTGCGTAGCTGCAACGAGTTCTCAGGGCAGGAGGTCCCGGTCAAGGCGCAACTTGATCTCGGCCAGTTGCATGACGCTCGATTGTGGCGTGGTGTAGAGCGCGTTGAGGAATGATTGATCCCAGCTGCTCAATCCGGTCGGCTGTGCCGTGTGCGCATCACTAAACAGGTGCAGGATCGTAGGCACCGGGCCGGGGTCGGCGTCGTCGCGAACCTCTGCGAGACCGACCATCGCGATGTAGTCAGCCAGTTGTCCGATATTCAGATCCTTGGTGCGCCGAATATCGACGACCATGATGACCGACTCAATCCCTCGCACGGTCTCCCACATCAGTCTCGAGTGCAGTCCACCGTTCACGCAGGAGGGGTAGGTCATGCCGCCGACGTCGGCAATCTGCAGTGGTCGATCTCCGCACCCGGCGTTCGCGTTGTACCAAACGCGTACCGCTCGATTGGAATGCATGAAGTGCTTTATGCGACCTAGGCCGCGCGCCCTGTTGAAGAGCACCGGGTCTCGAGCCCACCACTTCCGCAGCAAGAGCTCGGGGTCTGCCGTCACCACGACCAGAAAGTTGGGTTTGCAGCTTGGCGGAGCGAGCGGCGCCCGCGCATTTCTTGCCACCTCGGACAGTCGCGCAAGGATGAATTCACCCTTGTCCCTGGGCAGGCCCGCCACCAGAGGACAGATCGGCGGTTGCCAGCGCGCGAGCGACTCCTCCTCGCTGGGCATCGTGATCGACGAGACAAAGTTGCTGATCTGGTGCTCGACGAGCTTGCGCTGTCTCTGGGCTTCGATGGTCACCGTGTCGGGTTCGGATTTTCCGGACCCAGCTGCCGCACCACCGCAAAGCAGTAATAGCAGCGCCATGGCGCTCGCACGCAACATGGCGTTGTGTGCTCCCGTAGTGCTCATGGCACGATCTAGTCCGCGTTCGCCCCCAATATCCTACCCATTGCGGGCGCCTGTACCAGGACGGCGAGCCCGTCCTCGGGCGATTTCAGCGCCGCCAGATTGCGCGTACCGGCAGAGTAGGCGCCCAGATCGAGAATGCGCGTAACGTTGTTGTAGGTCTCGAGTGTCCGACCACCGTTCTCGCCACCGCGAATCCGTGTTGATGCATTGCGGACGTACCCCACTTCCCAGACTTCCGCGCCGGGTGCCGCACCCTGAAGGGTCAGCGTAAAGCTGCCGTCGGTCTGCTTGGTGAGATCCACGTGCACGGGCAGCGCGGCCTGGCTCTCGGCCTGCACCGCATGGCTGATCGCACGCTCCTGAGAGCCCAGCACCGAGCGCGCTCCATTCACAATCATTTGTGGAGTGGCGACGGAATGCTCGTTCAAGGCATGCGCGTACTCATACTGACGAACAGTGCTGTCCTTTGAGGAGAACGGATCTTTCCACGCGGCGCTGTCCCAATAATCGACATGGTATGACAGCACGATCAACGCAGGGTCTTTGCGCAGATGTCCTGCCAAGGCATCGGCCGGTGGACACGAGGAGCAGCCGGTAGAAGTGAAGAGCTCGACGACGGCGCGTTGAGTCTCAGCCGCGCTGGCGGCCTGCGCGCACAGAAGCGCGCACAGAAGGGTTATCCCCACCAGTGCGCAAGCGTTGGTCATGTGGCGCGCCGCTCGCCCCAGCGCCTGATCGCAGAAATCGTAGGCCATGGCGAACATCTTAGGGTCTCTGAGCGGCACCGACAAAACTCATGCTCGCAAAGCGGCCATCTACTGCAAAACGATAGACGGCGCCTCAAGCGCAGGCGTAGGCTGTAACGTGACGGAAATGCGCTCGCGTCAGCACGGACGCACCCGTTCTCTCACCAAAAGGCGTATCAAAATGAAAACACGCCGCGTGACGGGTTGGCTGTCTGCCTTTATTCCTCTCCTCATGCTCGGTGCAGGTGCAGCAGACATTGCGCGGGGAGCATCGCTATCGGTCACGAACGACGGCTCAGACAGCCCGTCGTGTGGAGCTGCGTCGGCACCCTGCCGCTCGATCAGCCAGGCGATCGAGAATGCCTCCAACGGCGATTCGATCTTCGTCGGCGCCGGACAGTACGGCGATCTGACGGGCAACGGCAGCTTCACTGGTCCGGGGGATGAACGGCCCGGTCCCATGCCCGTGGGTATCAGCACGGGGTGCGTCATCTGCATCACGAAGGCCGTGCGGATCTACTCGCTGCATGGAGCCGCGGTAACTGTCATCCATGCCCCGCCGCAGCCTAACTGGTACAACGCCGTCATCGGCATTGTGCACGACGGAGTCACATTCGGCGCCGTCAATGAAGGATTCACGATCACCGGCGGCAATCGTTTCGGAGTTCTCGCCGCTGGACAATGCGACGTAGGCGCGCAAACGGGCTGGGTCACCAAAGTCAGCGTGCTCGGCAACGTAGATGTTGAGGACAACATCGGGTTCGCGTTTTTGGGACAGCTGGGGCCGGCGGCTTGCCCCGAGCCGGCGCCAGTGCTGCTGGCGAGTAACACAGCCGTCGATAATTCTGGAGGGGGCTTCCAAGTGGAAGTCAACAACCACCGGGGTCCCGTCCACATGCAGGAAAACAAGGCCTTGCGGTGCGGGGTTGGCTTCAGCGTCGATCCCGGTTCCTTGAATGAAGATATCGGGTTCGCGGCTGACAACGTTCAGCTTTCCGGAAATGTGGCTACCCACTGCAATTACGGCTTCGTCACCAGTCGAGCGGGGAACATCCAGTTCAACACGGCAGCAGGCAATCGGACGGCAGGCTTCTGGGTGACGCCCATGGTGGGTGAATCAGCCGTCGGCCAGGGATTCGGGCCGGTGCCACCACCCAAGGTCGTCTTCACGGGGAATTCCGCCATCGGCAACGGTGGACCGGGCGCGGTCATCGTCTATGAACCTGACAACGAGGGTTTCAGCGTGCCGCCCACTTTCGCTGGGTTCGCAAGTTTCAGTCGCAACAACTTCTACGGCAACGATCGCTCCAGGCCGGCCGGGCTTACGATAGGAGAGGTGGGTTTCAAACTCGGCGCGGGCGCGCGGTGCGGCGTGCTCAATGCGGGCTCGTTCAGCTCGTTTGCCAGTGGTGATTTTCCGTTAGGCCACGCTGTGAACCTCAGGGCCACCGACAATTTCTGGGGTTCATCCAGCGGACCGCAGGCGGGCGGTGTCGGGGACAACGCAGGAGGCGCGTGCGATAAGAACGGCGGGGTCACAAGCTTCAAACCGGTAGCAACGACCCCCTTCGGAATTACATCGCTGCCCTGACTTCTGAAGCTCCTCCTGGAGCGGAATCGGCGCGGACCCGCCTTTTTGCTGGGACGCAACAAGCCGCTCGGACAGGGTCCACCGGTCCGAGTACCATAGATCCATGCTCGCGAGGCGAGCACCGCGATCAAGGGCGTTCATATGTCGAAAGTCTTCTCGTTACCGCCGCGACCGGGCGCCGACGAGCCCAAACCATCCGGCTTCGCCAGCGTTGAAGAGATCCTGGCCGAGCTCAGCGCCGGGCGCATGGTCATCGTCCTCGACGACGAGGACCGCGAGAACGAGGGCGACCTGATCATGTCGGCTGCGCACGCTACGCCCGAGGCGGTCGCGTTCATGATTCGCCACACGAGCGGGATCATCTGTGTGCCCATGGAGGAGGAGCGGCTGGCACGGCTCGAGCTGCCGCAGATGGTGCCTGCCAATACGGAGAGCTATCGCACGGCGTTCACGATCTCGGTCGATTACCGGCACGGTACCACTACCGGAGTGTCCTCCGCCGATCGCTCGGCCACGATCCGAGCGCTCGCGAGTGCGCAGTCCACGCCGGCAGATTTTGCTCGCCCGGGGCATATCTTTCCGCTGCGTCCGCGCCGCGGCGGAGTGCTCGTACGCGCCGGCCACACGGAGGCGGCCATCGATCTGTGCAAGCTCGCCGGGCTCGCACCGGCCGGTGTGCTGTGCGAGCTCATGAACGATGACGGGACGATGGCACGGCGGGCGCAGATCGAGCTGTTCGCCAAGCGGCACAATCTCAAGATCGGAACGATCGCGGACCTGATTCGCTATCGGCTGCGCAACGAGCACTCGGTCGCGCGCGTTGCCGATCACAACGTGCAGACCGAGCTCGGCGAGTTCCGGCTGTGCGCCTACCGCGATCTCGTGAACGGCTTTATCCACCTGGCGCTCGTGCGCGGACGCCTCGATGGCACGCAGGTGCCGTTGGTGCGCGTGCACATCGCAGACACATTGCGCGATCTGCTCGGCGTGCGCGGCGGCTCTCGTGCCTGGACGCTGCGCGCTGCCCTGGAGCGCATTGCGCGCGCACAGGATGGAGTCGTGATCGTCCTGCGCGATCAGGAGTCACCAGCCGATCTGGTTGAGGCGCTGCGCGAGATAGTCACTCCGGTCGGCTCCGGAACCGCCGTGGCCGCGAGTGCAACAGCGCGCAGCAGCGAGCCGCCGGCACCGGCGGTGACGCGCGGTGCCAGCGGCGCACCGGTGCTCCGCACCTACGGCGTCGGCGCTCAGATTCTCAAAGATCTGGGCGTGCATCGCATGCGGGTGCTCTCGGCGCCGAAGCAGATGCATGGAATCTCCGCATTTGGTCTGGAGATCGAAGCCTATGTGGATGAGGACGGCGTGTGAGCCCGGCGCGCACACTCGAGGGCGAAACGCGTGCGCAGGGACGCCGCGTGGCCATCGTGGCCGCGCGCTTCAATGACTTCATCGTTGCCAGCCTGCTGAAGGGGGCGCTGGCAGCGTGGCAGGAGAGCGGCGGCAGCGATGACAACCTGCTGATCGTACGTATTCCGGGAGCTTTCGAGCTGCCGCTCGCCGCCAAGAGACTCGCGGCTACGCATCGCTACGACGCGATCGTCGCCCTCGGCTGTGTTATCCGCGGCGATACGCCCCACTTCGATTATGTCGCGGGTGAATGTGCGCGCGGCTTGCAGCTGGCGAGCCTCGAGACCGGCGTACCGATTGCCTTCGGCGTGCTGACCGTGAACGAGGTGGAGCAGGCGCTCGAGCGCTCGGCATCCGGCGCGGGCAACAAGGGCGCCGAGGCACTGCACACGGCGCTCGAGATGGCCTCGCTCCTGAGCCTCGTTCCATGAGTCGTGCCGCCCACATGCGCGGTGATCCGGGTCAGAGCCGCGCGTTCTCCGCAGCACGCTCGGTAGCGCGCAAGCTTGCGCTGCAGGCTCTGTACCGCTGGCAGCTCAATGAGTCGCCGTGGCAGGACCTGCTGCAAGAGTTCGCAGGGGCGGAGGACATGACGCGTGCGGATGCGGAATATTTCCAGCAGCTGGTGCGTGGCGTCTGCGGCATGCGCGCGCAGCTCGATGCCGAGCTCGGCGGCTGGATGGACCGTCCCGCGCAGCAGCTTGATCCCATCGAGCACGCCGTGCTCCTGATCGGCGCACACGAGCTCAAGGAAAGCCCGGACGTTCCCTATCGCGTGGTGATCAACGAGGCGGTGAGCCTCGCGAAACGCTTCGGGGCAACCGACGGTCACAAATTCGTGAACGCCGTGCTCGATCGCGCCGCACGCGCGCTGCGCCCGCACGAGCACTGAACACCTGCGCACGTGTCGCTGTCCGAGTTTGAGCTCATCGATCGCTTCTTTCGCAACTGCGGCGCAGCGCGCTCCGATGTGCGGCTCGGTGTCGGCGACGACGCGGCGCTGCTCGAGTGTCCGCGCGATCGGCAGCTGGTCGCGGCGATCGACACGCTGGTCGAAGGTGTGCACTTTCCGGCCGGCGCGCCGGCTGCCTCGGTTGGCCATCGCGTGCTCGCCGTCAATCTGAGCGATCTCGCGGCCATGGGCGCCGAGCCGGCGTGGGGGCTGCTTGCACTCACAATACCGCGCGCCGATGGCGCCTGGCTCGCCGAGTTCAGCGAGGGACTGTGCGCGCTCGCACGAGAATTTCAGGTCGCCCTGGTCGGCGGCGATACGACCTCGGGCCCGCTGTGCGCAACGTTGCAGATCCTAGGCTTCAGTGAACCCGCGACCGCGCTCACGCGCTCGGGGGGTAAGGCCGGCGATGCGGTGTTCGTCAGCGGCACTCCCGGAGATGCCGCCGCTGGGCTGCTGCTCGAGCAGTCACGGCTTAGCGTGCTCGAGCCGGATGTCGCCGCGCACCTGCGCTCCCGCTTTCTATTTCCGGCACCGCGCGTTGCCCTTGGCCGGCGCCTGCGGGGCTACGCCAGCGCCTGCATCGACATCTCGGATGGTCTGCTGGGAGACGCTGCGAAGCTCGCGCGCGCAAGCAGCTGCGGCGTCGAGCTCGAGCACGAGCGGCTGCCGCTCTCGGTTGCGCTCAAACGAGCCTGCGGCGAGGACCGGGCGCACGCCCTCGCCCTGCTGGGCGGTGATGATTACGAGCTGCTCTTCAGCGTGCCGCCCGCCCGCATTGGCGCTCTGCAGCGCGATCTGCCGCCCGCAGAGTGGAGCTACGCCCGGATCGGCACATTGGTCGGGGAGCTCGGGGCGCGGGTGCTGCGCCACGGGAATGTGATGGACTTCGCGCATTCCGGCTTCGATCACTTCGCTGCACCGAGCTGATTTGCCATTGTTCGTGCCCGCGGCGATGCCCGCGAAGGGGCTGAGGGCTGCATCACAGTCACTCCGCTCACCCGCCCGTATTCTGCGCCGGCATTTCTCGAGCCGCCGTCCGCACGCCATGTCACCGAAGGCTTTTCCCTCAGCCGCCGCGCAGCGCATCGTTCCCGAGAAAATCGGCAAGTACGCGGTCATCAAGGAAGTGGGACGCGGCAGCACCGGCACCGTCTATCTGTCGCACGATGCCTACTACGGCCGCGACGTCGCGATCAAGGTCTACAACATCGACGCCGGGGGCGACGAGGAGCGCGCGCGCATCGCGCGCAAGATGTTCCTTTCCGAGGCGCACCTGGTCGGCATGCTGCAGCATCCGAACATTCTGCCGATCTACGATGCGGGCGAGGAGAACGGCTACTGCTACGTGGTGACCGAGCACGTGCACGGAGCGCGCACGCTCGTCGCCTACTGCCGTGCGGACAACCTGCTGCGCATCGACGATGCGGTGGAGATCGTCTACAAGTGCGCCAAGGCGCTGCACTACGCGCACTCGCGCGGCGTGATTCACCGTGACGTGAAACCCTCGAACGTCATGCTGACGCAGGACAGCGATGTGCGCATCATCGACTTCGGCATCGCGCTCGTCGCGGACTCAGACATCTCGCGCATCGAGGGCATCGCCGGCAGTCCCTCCTACATGTCACCCGAGCAAGTGCAGAGCCACGAGCTCACCAATCGCTCCGATCTTTACTCACTCGGCGCGGTGATGTACGAGCTGCTCACGGGCTCGCGTCCGTTCCGCGCCGGTAACCTGCAGAAACTGCTGCACCAGATCGTTTACGCGACGCCGCCGCCCATCCACACGTTGCGCAAGGAAGTACCCGAGGAGCTCGAGAACGTGGTCGCGGTCGCGATGCAGAAAGATCCGGCCAAGCGCTACAAGAGCGGCCTGGACTTTGCAGCCGAGCTCACGCGCGTGCATCAGAAGCTGCGCGAGCAGAATGCGCGCATCGACCGGCAGGAGCAGTTTGGCGTGCTGCGTCGCCTGAAATTCTTCCATGAGTTCTCGCACGCCGAGATCTGGGAAGTGCTGCGCGCGAGCAGCTGGCAGACCTACGCCGCCGGCGAGGAGATCGTCAAGGAAGGCGAGATGGACGACCGCTTCTACGTCATCGTGTCGGGTGCGTGTGTCGTCGAGCGCCACGGCCAGCGGCTCGGTTCCCTCGACAGTGGCGATTGCTTCGGCGAGGCGAGTTATGTGCAGGGGGCCAAGCGCACCGCAACCATCCGCGCCGGGGACGGCGTGACGGTGCTGAAGGTAAGCTCGACCCTGCTCGAGCAGGTCTCGGCTTCCTGCCAGCTGCGCTTCAATCGCGTGTTCTTGCGCACGCTCATCGCCCGGCTGCAGAACGGCGAGGTCGCCGGCTGACCCGCCTCCGCGGGAGCTCAGGCTTCCTTGTCGCGCTTGATGAGCGCGTACGCCGAGTGGTTGTGGATCGATTCGAAGTTCTCCGCCTCGACCACATAGCCTGCGATGCGCGCTTCCGCATTGAGCCGCACGGCCACGTCGCGCACGATGTCCTCGACGAACTTCGGATTCTCGTAGGCGCGCTCGGTCACGTACTTCTCGTCCGGGCGCTTGAGGATGCCGTAAAGCTGGCTCGAGGCCTCACCCTCGGCGATCTCGATGAGCTCCTCGATCCAGATGTGGCTGCGCAGCCGCGCAGCGATCGTCACGTGCGAGCGCTGATTGTGCGCACCGTAGGCGGAGATCTCCTTCGAGCACGGGCAGAGGCTCGTGACCGGCACCACGACGCGGATCCAGGTCTCGGTACGTCCCGCGCGGTGCTCGCCGATCAGGGTGGCGCGGTAGTCCATGAGGCTCTCGACGCCTGAGACGGGTGCGCGCTTCATGACGAAGAACGGGAAGCTCATCTCGATGTGACCCGCGTCTGCCTCCAGATGCTCGGTCATCTCCAGGAGCATCGCACGGAACGAGTCGACCGAGATCTCGCGCTCGTGGTTGTGCAGGATCTCGACGAAGCGCGACATGTGCGTGCCCTTGAAGTCGTGGGGCAGATTCACGTACATGTTGAAGCTCGCGATCGTGTGCTGCTCGCCCGCGCTGCGGTCCTTCACGCGTACCGGATGGCTCACGTCCTTGATGCCGACCCGGTTGATGGCGATGCGCCGCGTGTCGGCGCGGCCCTGGACGTCCTCAATGTCGTCCTGCTCCGGGGAATCTGCACGATAGTCCATGCTCACACGCCGCGCGCCGCGCGCGCGCGCTCCGTTGTCTGGAGAGTCCACCAGCGCTCGACCGCACCGGCGAGGCTCACGAGGTCAAGACCCGCAGCCTCCAGGCAGTCCTCGCGCGAGCCGTGCTCCACGAATCGATCCGGGATTCCCAGGTGCATCATGGGCACGAGCAGTCCTTCGGCCGCGAGCAGCTCGCCGACCGCCGAGCCGGCACCGCCGGCCACCACGTTCTCCTCGAGCGTGACGATGGCCCGATGGCGCGAGGCGACCGAGAGCACCAAGTCCTCATCGAGGGGCTTCACGAAACGCATGTTGATCAGCGTAGCATCCAGGTGCTCGGCGATCTTCGCCGCAGGCGCAACCAGTGCGCCCCAGGCAAGGAGCGCAAGTCCGCTGCGCCCCTCGCGGCGCGGCTCGGCGCGTCCCACCGGCAGCTCCGTCATCTGCGCTGCCACGGGCACGCCAGGTCCAGTACCGCGTGGGTAGCGCACGGCCGTCGGGCTGCGCTGCAGGCTCGCGGTGTAGAGCATCTGGCGGCACTCGTTCTCGTCCGCGGGCGCCATCACGATCATGTTCGGTATGCAGCGCAGGAAGGACAGATCGAAGCTGCCCTGGTGTGTCGCGCCGTCACTGCCGACCAGCCCGGCGCGATCGAGAGCAAAGACCACGGGCAGATTCTGCAGGGCGACATCGTGAATCAGCTGATCGTAGCCACGCTGCAAAAAAGTGGAATAGATCGCCACCACCGGCTTGAGTCCGCCCACCGCCAGGCCCGCCGCGAAAGTCACGGCATGCTGCTCGGCGATCGCCACGTCGAAGTAACGGTCGGGAAAGCGCTTGGAGAACTCGACCAGACCCGAGCCCTCGCGCATCGCTGGCGTGATGCCGATGATGCGCGGGTCGCGCTCCGCCATATCGCACAGCCACTGCCCGAAGACCTGTGAATAAGAAGGTCCGGCGCTTTTCTCCTTGAAGATCGTGCCGCTCTGCGGATCGAAGGGGCCGGGACCGTGCCACTTGATGGGATCGGCTTCCGCCGGCGCGTAGCCCTTGCCCTTGCGGGTCACCACGTGCAGGAACTGCGGCCCTTTGAGCTTCTTGATGTTGCGCAAGGTGCTGACGAGCACTCTGAGGTCGTGTCCGTCGATGGGGCCTATGTAATTGAAGCCCATCTCCTCGAACATCGTGCCTGGCAGCACCATGCCCTTCATGTGCTCCTCGGAGCGCCGCGCGAGTTCCGCTACGGTCGGCATCGGTCGCAGGACCTTCTTGCTGCCCTCGCGCAGCTGTGCATAGAAGCGGCCCGAGAGCACGCGCGCAAAATAGTTCGACAGCGCGCCGACGTTCTCCGAGATCGACATGTCGTTGTCGTTGAGCACCACCAGCAGATCCGCCGGCAGCGAGCCCGCATGATTGAGTGCCTCGAACGCCATCCCCGCGCTCATCGCCCCATCGCCGATGACGGCGACGACCCGGCGGTTCTCGCCCAGGCGCGCGGCGGCAACGGCCATGCCCAGTGCTGCACTGACCGAGGTGCTCGAGTGTCCGACGCCGAAGGTGTCGTACTCACTCTCGCTGCGGGCGGGAAAGGGGGCCAGGCCATGACGTTGCTTGATGGTGTGCAGCTGCTCGCGCCTGCCGGTGAGTACCTTGTGCGGGTAGGCTTGGTGTCCCACGTCCCACACGAGAAGGTCCCGGGGCGTCTCGAATATGTAGTGCAGGGCGATGGTGAGCTCCACCGTTCCGAGGCCGGCCGCGAAATGACCGCCCCGCGTGCTTACGCTTTGGATGAGGAAATTGCGCAGCTCCGTCGCCAGCTCGGGCAGCTTGCCCGCCGGCAGACGGCGCAGGTCGGCCGGCGATGCGATCGCACTCAGCAGGGGAGATGCGCCCGCGGACTTGGCGGAAGGGTCGGATGCGGTATCGGGCATTGAGCGGGTCGGGCCTTCAGGTACAGGGGCAGTGTCGGATACGCAAAATCGGTGGCGCACCGCCGGTGGCGGCGGCCTTATTGTTGGGCGGACGGACCCGCTGCGGTTCCGGCCGCAGCCGAGGTCACGGACTCGCTCGTGGAGACATTGTCGGAGGCCACGGAGGGGTCGTCCTCGGTCACGGTAAAGGGCTCTATCGCGGCTTGGCCACCCCGCTGCAGCAGGATCTCTACCCGCTGCTGGGCCGCCTTCAGCGCATTATGGCAGTGACGCGTGAGCTCGACACCGCGCTCGAAGGCCCGTAGCGCATCGTCCAAGGGCAGATCGCCCTGCTCGAGGCGCTCTACCACACTCTCGAGCTCATTGAGCGCCTGCTCGAACTCGGGGGGCTCGGTACTGCGCGCCACAGGACTCTCCGGTACTCCACCGCCTGCCACGTTACACACGGGCGCGGAGGGGGGTCAACGTAGGTTGACGATGTTGTAGGGAGGGCATACAGTCGTCGACAGCTTAGACCGGGTCTAATTCGAACATATGGAGGACGCGTTGTGAATCTCAAGGGCAGCAAGACCGAGAAGAACCTCAAGGATGCATTCGCCGGCGAGTCGCAGGCGAACCGCCGCTATCTGTACTTCGCAAGCAAGGCTGACGTCGAGGGATACAACGATGTCTCAGCCGTGTTCCGCTCGACTGCCGAAGGTGAGACCGGCCACGCGCACGGGCATCTCGAGTATCTCGAGCAGGTGGGGGATCCGGCCACTGGCTTGCCGATCGGGGAGACAAAGCTGAATCTCAAGGCGGCGATCGCCGGTGAGACGCACGAGTACACGGATATGTATCCGGGCATGGCGAAGCAGGCTCGCGAGGAGGGCTTCGGCGAGATCGCCGACTGGTTCGAGACCTTGGCGAAGGCCGAGCGCTCGCACGCCAACCGCTTCCAGAAGGCGCTGGACGCCATTTGAGTCCGGCGCAGACTGCCTGCGCGCAACCCCCGCAGTGTCGCGAGCCCGCGAGCACTGCGGGGGCTTCGCGCCGCGAGCGATGACGGCAACCCCGACAGGCGGCAGCGGGGAGGGCAGCCTCGCGGCACCCACCCGTCACGCGCTCGACTGGCGCAATCCGAGCTTCTATGACGAGGCTGCGCTCACCAAGGAGCTGGAGCGCATCTTCGATATCTGTCACGGCTGTCGCCGCTGCTTCAGCCTCTGCAACGCATTTCCGACGCTGTTCGATGCGATCGACGCAACCGCGACCGGCGAGCTGGCGAGCGTCGACAAGAAAGTCTTCTGGGAGGTTGTGGATCACTGTTACCTCTGTGACATGTGCTTCATGACGAAATGCCCGTATGTGCCGCCGCACCCCTGGAACGTGGACTTTCCGCATCTGATGCTGCGGGCGAAGGCAAACCGCGTGCAGCGCGAGGGCGTGGGGCTGCGTGACCGCGTGCTGGCATCGACGGAGGCAGTCGGCAAGCTCGCCGGCATTCCGGTGGTGGCGGAAGTCGTAAACGCCGTCAATCGCTCGCGCCCCGGCCGGGCACTGCTCGCCGCGACGCTGGGCGTGCACCCGGATGCGCCGATTCCAACGTACTACTCGCGCAGCGCGCGCAAGCGCCTCAAGGGCCGGGTGGCCGCGGAGCCCGGACTGAGTGGCGCGACATCCCGCGCGCAGACTTCGGTACCGAATGAGGCTTCGGGCGCACCGAATGAGGCTTCGGGCGCACCGAGTGGGGCTTCAGCCGCACCGCCGGAGGTTCCGGCACCACCGCTTGCAAGCACCCGCGGCCGGGTGGCGCTGTTCACGACCTGTTATGGCAATCGCAACGAGCCGCAGCTCCTCGAGGATCTCGTTGCGATATTCGAGCACAACGGCATCGAGGTGCGCCTCACGGCGCACGAGCGGTGTTGCGGCATGCCGTGGCTCGAGCTGGGTGATCTGCAAAGCGTGGCGCAGCTCAAAGAGGAGAACATCCCCGAGCTCAAACGCTTGCGCGATGCCGGCTTCGACATCGTCGCTCCGGTTCCCTCCTGTGTGCTGATGTTCAAGCAGGAGCTGCCGCTCATGTTCCCGGAGGACACGGACGTGCAGGCGGTGCGCGCGCGCATGTTCGACCCGTTCGAGTATCTGATGCTGCGGCACAAGGCCGGGCTGCTGCGCACCGACTTCAAGCACGCACTCGGCAAGGTGAGTTATCACGTGCCATGTCACCTGCGGGTGCAGAACATCGGACTGAAGACGCGCGACCTGCTGCGGCTCGCCCCGCAGACCACCGTGGAAGTGATCGAGCGCTGCTCCGGCCATGACGGTACCTACGGCGTCAAACGACGCTTTCGCGCGGCCTCCGAGCGGATCGGCAAGCCGGTCGCGCAGCGCGTCGCCAATGCCAAGGCGGATCACTATTGCAGCGACTGTCCCATGGCGGGCGAGCAGATCGAGAGCCTGCTCGCGCCCGACGGCGCGCCGGCGAGCACGCAGCGTCATGCGGAGCACCCGGTGCGGCTGCTGCGCTTCGCCTATGGAATCTGAGGAAGGCCCGATGCAGAAACTCGCGCCCGCAGATCTCTATTCCCTGGAGCAGTACGCGCGCCAGCGCGGCGAGTTTCGCGCTCAGGTCCTCGACCACAAGCGCCGCCGGCGCATCGCGGTAGGGCCGAGCACAACGTGGTGCTTCGAGGATCGGCTGACCATTCAGTATCAGGTGCAGGAGATGCTGCGCGCGGAGCGCATCTTCGAGCCCGACGGCATCGCCGAGGAGCTCGAGGCCTACAACCCGCTGATCCCGGACGGCAGGAACTGGAAGGTGACGCTGCTCATCGAGTTCCCGGAGGCCGAGGAGCGGCGCGTCGAGCTGCAGAAGCTCAAGGGCATCGAGAATCGCTGCTGGGTGCAGGCCGGCGGCTGTGCGCGCGTGTTCGCCATCGCCGATGAGGATCTCGAGCGCGAGAACGAAGAGAAGACCTCTGCGGTGCACTTTCTGCGCTTCGAGCTTCCGCCCGAGACGATCAGCGCGCTGCGTGCAGGAAGTGATCTCGCGCTCGGCGTCGATCACGACCAGTATCGTTATGCCGTCGATGCCGTGCCGCGCGCGGTGAGGGATGCGCTCACAGCCGATCTGAGCTGATGTGCCGAGGCGCGCGCAGCGTCGATGCATGGGCCGCGTCGAGGTCGCAGCGGGGGCCATACCGAGGGGGAGGGCAGCGCCGGTAGGTAGCTGCTAAGATCCGCGCCCGCGAGCCCCCCACATGCTCGGGGGCCCTCGCACAGCTAGCGCATGAACCAGTCCTATACCGCTTCCGACATCGAGGTCCTGAGCGGCCTCGAGCCCGTCCGGCGCAGGCCGGGCATGTACACCCACACGCAGCGCCCGAACCACCTGGCGCACGAAGTCATCGACAACAGCGTCGACGAGGCGATCGCCGGCTACTGCAAGGAGCTGACCGTCACGCTGCACAAGGACGGCTCGCTCGAAGTGGCCGACGACGGTCGCGGCATGCCGGTCGACATTCACCCGCAGGAGAAGGTGAGCGGTGTCGAGTTGATCCTCACGCGCTTGCACGCGGGCGGCAAGTTCTCTGACAAGAACTACAAGTTCTCCGGCGGCTTGCACGGCGTCGGTGTATCGGTCGTGAACGCGCTCTCGAAGCACCTCGAGTGCTGGATCAAGCGGGGCGGCAAGGAATACAACATCAGCTTCCGCGACGGCAAGGTGGCCTCGAAGCTCGAGGTCGTCGGCAGCGTCGGCCAGCGCAACACCGGAACCACGGTGCGCTTCTGGCCGGATCCCAAGTTCTTCGATACCGACAAGTTCTCCGTTCCGCAGCTCAAGCACACCTTGAAGGCCAAGGCGGTGCTGTGTCAGGGGCTGCGCGTGCGCTTTCGCAACGAGGCGACACGCGAGAGCGACGAGTGGTTCTACACCGGCGACCTCGGTGCGTATCTGCTCGAGGAGCTCGGCAACGTCGAGCGCATACCCGCTGAGCCCATCACCGCGCGCCGCGAGGCAGAGAACGACACGGTGGACTACGCGATCGCATGGGCGCCGGATGCGGAGGTGTCACTCGGGGAGAGCTACGTCAATCTGATTCCGACCACCGAGGGTGGCACACATGTGAACGGGCTGCGCTCGGGCGTAGCGCAGGCGGTGCGTGAGTTCTGCGAGTACCGCAATCTCGTCCCACGCGGCATCAAGCTCACTCCGGAGGACGTCTGGGTCAAGGCCAACTACGTGCTGTCGGTCAAGATTCACGAGCCGCAGTTCGCCGGCCAGATGAAGGAGCGCCTGGGCTCACGCGATGCCGCATCCCTGGTGGAGTCCTACGTACGCGACTCGCTCTCGCAGTGGCTCAACCGTCACCCCGATGCCGGCGAGCGCATCGCTCAGTACGCGATCGCCAACGCGCAGGAGCGGCTCAAGGCCGCGCAACGCGTGGTGCGCAAGCGCGTGGCCTCCGGCCCGGCGTTGCCCGGCAAGCTCGCCGACTGCGCCACGCAGGACCCGGCACGCTCGGAGCTGTTCCTGGTGGAGGGAGACTCCGCCGGCGGCTCGGCGAAGCAGGCCCGCGATAAGGATTTCCAGGCGATCATGCCGCTGCGCGGCAAGATTCTGAACACCTGGGAGCTCGAGCCCGGCGAGATTGCAGCCTCGCAGGAAGTGCACGACATCAGCGTGGCGCTCGGGGTCGAGCCGGGCTCTACGGACTTATCGCAGCTGCGCTATCACCGGGTCTGCATTCTCGCGGACGCTGACAGCGACGGGCAGCACATCGCGACCTTGCTGTGCGCGCTGTTCCTGCGCCACTTCCGCCCGCTCGTCGCCAATGGGCACGTGCACGTGGCCATGCCGCCTCTGTATCGCATCGATGCCGGCAAGCAGGTGCACTACGCGCTCGATGAGGCCGAGCGCGATCAGCTCCTGCATCGCGTGCAGAGCGAGAACGCGCGCGTGAAGCCGGTCGTCACGCGCTTCAAAGGCCTCGGCGAGATGAATCCGGCGCAGCTGCGCGAGACCACGATCGACCCGCGCACCCGCCGTCTGGTGCAGTTGACGATCGACGGCAAGGACAATGCCGACCAGCTGCTCGACATGCTGCTCGCGAAGAAGCGCGCCTCGGATCGGCGCGAATGGCTCGAGAGCAAGGGCAACCTCGCAGAGGGCGTGTGATGCGAGCGGATCACAGCACAGCCTAGGCAGACAGGATGCAAGATCAGGAACTGAACTTCGAGGGCATCGAGCGCCAGCCGCTCAGAGTCTTCACCGAGAAGGCGTACCTCGACTACTCGATGTACGTCATTTTGGACCGCGCGCTGCCGGTGCTCGGCGACGGACTGAAGCCGGTGCAGCGGCGCATCGTCTACGCGATGAGCGAGCTCGGACTGTCCGCGGTATCCAAGCACAAGAAATCGGCGCGCACCGTCGGTGACGTGATCGGCAAGTTCCATCCCCATGGCGACAGCGCCTGCTACGAGGCGATGGTGCTCATGGCGCAGGGCTTCGCCTATCGCTACCCGATCGTCGACGGCCAGGGGAACTGGGGCTCGCAGGATGATCCCAAGTCCTTCGCCGCGATGCGTTACACGGAGGCGAAGCTCACCCGCTATGCCGAGGTGCTGCTCAGCGAGCTGGCGCACGGCACCGTCGACTGGACACCCAATTTCGACGGCACGCTCGAGGAACCGACGATCCTGCCCGCCCGGCTGCCCAATCTACTGCTCAACGGCACCTCGGGCATTGCGGTGGGCATGGCCACGGACATCCCGCCGCACAACCTGCAGGAGGTCGCCGCCGCCTGCATTCATCTGCTGGAGGATCCCGAGGCGACCACCGCGGCGCTCATGAAGCACGTCAAGGGGCCGGATCTGCCGAGCGGCGGCGAGATCATCTCACCGCGCGCCGATCTCAAAGAGTTCTACGACAAGGGCGTCGGCACCTTCAAGGCGCGCGCGACCTACGAGCTGGAGGAAGGCAACATCGTGGTCACCTCGCTGCCCTACCAGGTCTCGGGCAGTCGCGTGCTGCAGCAGATCGATGAGCAGTGGCGCGCCAAGAAGCTGCCGATGATAGAGAGCTACAACGACGAGTCGGATCACGAGAATCCGACCCGCATCGTCATCCTGCCGCGCTCCAATCGCGTCGACCTGGTCGAGCTGATGAATCATCTGTTCGCCACGACCGATCTCGAGCGCAACTACCGCGTCAACCTGAACGTGATCGGACTCGACGGCCGGCCGCGCGTCATGGGCCTCAAAACCCTGCTCGGCGACTGGCTCACATTTCGCATCGCAACGGTCACGCGCCGCCTGCAGCATCGACTGGAGCGTGTGGCGAAGCGCCTGCACGTGCTCGAGGGTCTGCTCGTCGTCTATCTGAACCTCGACGAGGTGATCCGCATCATCCGCCGCGAGGACGAGCCGAAGCCGGCGCTCATGAAGCGCTTCAAGCTGTCCGACGAGCAGGCGGAGGCGATCCTCGAGACGCGCCTGCGACACCTCGCGAAACTCGAGGAGATGAAGATCCGTGAAGAGCAGAAATCACTTGCCGCGGAGCGCGGCGAGCTCGAAGGGCTGCTGAAGAGCAAGGCGCGTCTGCGCAAGCTGGTCGCCGAGGAGATCCGTGCCGATGCGGAGAAATACGGCGACGCGCGCCGCACGCGCATCGTCGAGCGCGAGGCGGCGCAGCCGATCGACGAGACTGCGCTGATACCCAACGAGCCGGTCACGGTGGTGCTGTCGACGGCCGGCTGGGCGCGCGCGGCCAAGGGACACGACATCGATCCGCGCACCCTCTCTTACAAGACGGGAGACGCGTTTCAAGCTGCGGCACGCGGCCGCACCCTGCAGCCGGCCATCTTCATTGACAGCACCGGGCGCACCTACGCGTTGCCGGCGCACAGTCTGCCCTCGGCGCGCGGCCAGGGTGAGCCGCTCTCGGGCCGGCTCGATCCTCCCGATGGCGCGCGCTTTGCGGGATGCATGCTCGGCGAGCCGGAGGATCTGTGGCTGCTCGCGAGCGATGCCGGCTACGGCTTCCTCGTGCGTTTCAAAGAGCTGCTGACCGATCGGCGCGCGGGCAAGTCCGTCCTCAACGTACCTGACAAGGCACTCGTTCTGCCGCCCGCACCGGTTGCCTCGCTCGATGCGCTGCTTGCGATCGCCGGCAGCGAGGGCAAGCTGCTCGCCTTCGAGGTGCGCGAGGTGCCCGAGATGCCGCGCGGCAAAGGCAACAAGCTCTACGACATTTCGGCCAAGAAGGCGGCGGCACGCTCTGAATTCGTAACCGGTGTCACCGTGGTGCCGCCGGGCGGCAAGCTCGTCCTGTGGGTCGGTGCAGAGCACCGCGAGCTTACCTGGAACCAGCTGCAGGACTATCGCGGCCAGCGCGCTCAGCGCGGCGCAGTGTTGCCGCGCGGCTGGCGCAAAATCGACCGGCTGGAGAGCCTTGCGCCGGCCGCGACCGTGTGAGCCGCCCCGCTCTTGTCATGCTTGCCCGGCTCAGACAGACTGCCGGCCATGGACTGCGCGCTCAGGCAAAGTTCATGCTCGAGGAACTGCCTCATTGATTGAAGTGTTAGTGTGCCTGTTTGGACAAACCGTAACACGTCGGTGGCGACTCGACCGATGACTCGCGCCAAGCTACGAGCGGTGACGGGTACGAGCGATGAGGCTTACCAGGAGCAGATCCTTCCTCACGTATCGCGCACGTTCGCTCTCACGATCCCGCAGCTGCCCGCCGGGCTACGCAGCGCCGTCACCAGCGCGTATCTACTATGTCGCATCGCCGACACGATCGAGGATGAGCCGGCCGTTTCCCCCGCGCAGGCTTATGTTTATCTGCAGCGATTTGCTGCGGTAGTCTGCGGACGAGAGGATGCGCGCGCGCTTGCTCGCGAGGTGGAGGGTTGCCTCACCGAGCGCACCCTGCCCGCGGAGCGCGATCTGATGCACAACATGGAGCGTGTCGTGCGCCTGACGCAGCGCCTGAGCCGCGAGCAGCGCGCCGCGATCCAGCACTGCGTGGAGCTCATGTGCGCGGGCATGCACGATTTCCAGCAAAGCGCGAGCGTCAGCGGGCTGGCGCGCTCGAGTGATCTCGACAGCTACTGCTACTACGTCGCGGGCGTGGTCGGTGAGATGCTCACGGAGCTGTTCTGCGCCTACTCAGCCGAAATCGCGCGGCACCGCGAAGCGCTGTTCGAGCTCGCAGCGTCGTTCGGCCAGGGATTGCAGATGACGAACATTTTGAAGGACATGTGGGAGGACCGCAGCCGCGGTGCTTGCTGGCTGCCGCAGGATGTCTTCACTCGTCACGGCATCGAGCTCGCACAGCTCACCCCAGGGCGCTCCGAGCAGAGCTTTGGCGCCGGGTTGCGGGAGCTGATCGCGGTCGCTCACGGTCACCTGCGCAACGCGATGACTTTCACGCTGCTGATTCCGCGGGAGGAGGGCGGCATCCGTCGCTTCTGTCTCTGGGCCGTGGGCCTCGCGGTGCTGACTTTGCGCCGCATCGCAGGGAATCCGCAGTTCACGGCCGGCGCCCAGGTGAAGGTATCGCATTCGGCCGTCGCACTCACGCGGCTGCTCACCAGCCTTGCCGTGCGGCACGACCGCACGCTGCTGCAGCTCTTCGACTGGGCCGCAGGAGATCTGCCGCTCGCGGCGCCCGCCGAAGTGTGCCTGCGCAGCCGCGCAGCCACGGTGGCGGCGCACCAGCCTGCAGCGCACGGTGGCTACGCAGGCAGCGTGCTGCGTGGACAGCTCTCCGCGACGCCCTTGCGCACGGACGGGAGCGCGGCGCAATGAAGCGCAACTCTCCGGTGCGTGAGACGCTCGCGTCCGCGCGCGAGTCAGTCGCCCCTGCGCCGCAGCGCCCGGGGCTCCTAGCTCGCAGCCTGCAAAGTCATACGCCGCTGTCGGCGCTCGATCGTGCCATCGCCGCCGCGCGTGATGCACTCATCGCACGCCAGAGCGCGGCGGGCTACTGGGTATTCGAGCTCGAGGCGGACTGCACGATTCCCGCCGAGTACGTGATGATGATGCACTTCCTGGACGAGATCGATTCGGCCCTGGAAGCAAAGATCGCGGCCCATCTGCGCGCGCGTCAGGCCGCACACGGAGGCTGGCCGCTCTATCACGAGGGACGCTTCGATCTGAGCTGCAGCATCAAGGCGTACTACGCGCTGAAGCTCGCCGGGGACAGCCCGGACGCGCCGCACATGACGCGCGCACGCGCGGCGATACTCGAGCACGGCGGGGCGGCGCGCGCCAATGTGTTCACGCGCTTCGCGCTCGCGCTATTCGGCCAGCTGCCGTGGCGCGGCGTGCCCTATATCCCCGTCGAGATCATGAACCTGCCGCCGTGGTTCCCCTTCCATCTCGAGAAGGTGTCCTACTGGTCGCGCACGGTCATGGTGCCGCTCTTCGTGCTGTGCACGCTCAAGCCGCGCGCAGCCAATCCACGTAACGTCGATATCCGCGAGCTGTTCACGATTCCTCCGGAGAGCGAGCGCCACTATTTCAAGCGCACGGGCTTTCTCAATCGCGTGTTTCTGCTGCTCGATCGTCTCGGGCGCGCCGGGGATCGCTTCATTCCGCAGGGCATGCGCGCGGCTGCGCTCAAGCGCGCGGAGCAGTGGATACTCGAGCGGCTGAACGGCGACAGCGGCTTGGGCGCCATCTTTCCGGCCATGGTGAATGCGCTGGAGGTGTTGACCGTTCTTGGCTATCCGCCGAGCGATCCGCGGCGCGCAACCGCCAAGCGCGCGCTCGAGAAGCTGGTGGTGAGCACACTGTCCTCCGCGTACTGCCAGCCCTGCGTCTCTCCGGTGTGGGACACGGCGCTCGCGGCCCTCGCACTGCAGGAGGTCGGCGACGCGTCCTCCCTGCACGCCGCCGCGCGCGGACTCGATTGGCTTACGCCGCTGCAGCTGCTCGATGAGCCGGGCGACTGGCGCGCGCGCCGTCCGGGGCTGCGCGGCGGTGGCTGGGCCTTTCAATTTCGCAACGACCACTACCCGGATCTCGACGACACCGCCGTGGTGGTCTGGAGCATGCACCTCGCGCGCGATGCCTCGCGCTATCGTCTCAGCGCGGAGCGCGCCCTCGACTGGCTGGTCGGCATGCAGTGCCGTAACGGTGGCTTTGCGTCCTTCGATGCCGACAATACCCACTACTATCTCAACGAGATTCCTTTCGCGGATCACGGGGCGCTGCTCGATCCACCCACCAGCGACGTGACCGCGCGCGTGATCACGGCGCTCGCGGTCGTCGGTCGCCCGCAGGACAGCGTCGCGCTGGAGCGCGCACTCGCCTATCTGCGCGACGAGCAGGAAGATCACGGTGCCTGGTTCGGCCGCTGGGGAACCAACTACATCTACGGCACCTGGTCGGTGCTCGCCGCACTCGCCAAAGCCGGAGTGGGCAGCGGCGATCCCGCGGTGCGCCGCGCCGTCGCGTGGCTCGAGGCACGACAGAACGCGGACGGCGGCTGGGGAGAGAGCAACGATAGCTACGCGGATCCCTCGCTCGCCGGTGGGCCTGCGGCGAGCACGCCTTTTCAGACCGCCTGGGCACTGCTAGCACTGCTCGCATCCGGAGAGGCACGCTCGACGGCCACCCAGCGCGGCGTCGACTATCTGCTGCGCACGCAGCAAGCAGATGGGCTCTGGAGTGCCCCCGCTTATACGGCGCCGGGTTTCCCGCGCGTCTTCTATCTCAAATATCATGGCTATTGCGTGTACTTCCCGCTCTGGGCACTCGCGGCCCACCGGAACATAACGCGGCTCGGGGCCGCACATTGAATGCACGCCGCTGCACCGCGGCAGGTCTCGGGTAGCCTCTCCAACGCCTCGCCAGCTGCTCGCGTCGGCATCGTCGTGGCGCTCGCGGTCGAAGCGAGCCCTCTCGGTCGCCCGATACGTCGTGCCTCGGACCACGCGATTCTGGCCGATGGCAGCCTGCTTGCTGTGAGCGGCATTGGGCGCGCGGCTGCGACGCTCGGCGCGCGGGCGCTGGTGCACGCGGGTGCCCGGGCGCTCGTGAGCTTTGGACTCGCGGGGGGGCTCGATCCGGCGCTCGCGCCCGGCGCGATCTTCCTGCCCACACACGTCGTTCTGCGAGATGCCCGCACCCTGGCGACGACGAGCGCATGGCACGAGCGGATGACGAGCGCGCTCGCCTCTCTGCATCCGGTAAGCGCGGGATCGCTGCTCACGAGCGCACGGCCGCTCATCTCGGTCACAGACAAGGCGGCGGCGCAGCGCGACACCGGCGCCGCGGCCGTCGACATGGAGAGCTTCGCGATCGCCGAGGTCGCGCAGGTGCACGGCCTGCCGTTCGTCTGCGCACGAGTCATCGTGGACGCGGCGCACGACGCACTGCCCGCGGCCCTCCTGCAGGCAGCCGATCGCACAGGCCGGCTGCGTATCACGCGCCTGCTCGCGCAGCTCGTGCGTGCACCGGGTGATCTCGGCGCGCTGCTGCATCTGGCTCGCTGTTATCGATTGGCCCACCGGTCGCTGCGTGCCGTCGCACGCGGCGGGGCGTGGGCCGACTGTTGCGCATGAGGGCCCTCGTCACCGGCGTAACCGGCTTCGTCGGCGCGGCCGTGGCGCGGGTGCTCATCGCGCACGGCTGGCAAGTCCGCGGTTTGGTGCGCAGCGGTGCCCGCGAGCGCAATCTGCAGGCATTGGCTCTCGAGATCGCACCGGGCGAGCTGGCCGATCGGGCCGCGCTCGAGCGCGCGCTCACCGGCTGCGATGCACTGTTTCACGTTGCGGCCGACTATCGCCTGTGGGCACCGGATCCGCGGGAGCTGTACCGGACGAACGTCGATGGCACGCGCAACGTCCTGCAGGCAGCGCGCGCGGCCGGCGTGCGCCGCATCGTGCACACGAGCAGCGTCGCCGCCGTCGGCCTGCCGTCCGACGGCTCTCCGGGAGATGAGCGCACGCCGGTCGCCCTGGCCGATATGATCGGCCACTACAAACGCTCCAAGTTTCTCGCCGAGGAGTTCGTGCGCGGCTGGGCGCAGCCCGGCGAGCAGGTCGTGATCGTCAACCCCTCGACGCCGGTCGGTCCCGGTGATGTGAAGCCCACGCCGACCGGACAGATCATCGTGGATGCCGCGCGTGGCCGCACGCCGGCTTATGTGGACACCGGGCTCAACGTCGTGCACGTCGATGATGTGGCCGCGGGACATTTGCTCGCCCTGGAGCGTGGCAAGTCCGGCGAGCGCTACATCCTCGGCGGTGAGGATCTGCTGCTGCGAGACATTCTGCGCATGATCGCCGAGCTCGTCGGCCGCAAACCGCCGCGCGTGCGCCTGCCGCATGCGGCAGTGCTGCCGGTTGCGTACATCGCCGAGGGTTTCGCGCGGCTCACGGGACGCACGACACGCATTACGGTCGACGGAGTGCGCATGGCACGCAAGCGCATGTTCTTCTCTAGCGCACGTGCCGCGCGCGAGCTCGGCTACCGGTCACGGCCGGCACGAGCGGCACTCGAGGATGCAGTGCGCTGGTTCGCCGACAACGGCTATCTGGATGCCCACTAATCGCCCCCGGTCCGCGTGGCGAAGGCCCGCTGGCCTTCCAGCGTCTGCCAGATCAGCAATACCGGTGCTCCGACTGCGATGTCGCGCGCTCGCTTCAACAGCGACACCGCCAGGCCGATTCCTGGCGGGACGCCGAAGAGCGGGGCCAGCACCGTGTAGGCGGCCTCCTGCACGCCGAGCGCGTTGGGAACCACGAAGGCCGCACTGCGTGCGGCATACACCAGACTCTCGATGGCGATGACCGATGCGACGTCGATGTTGGTGCCGATGAGCCGAAAGGCGATCCAGGTGCCGACGGCGCTGGCGATCCAGCCTGCAAAGTGCACTACCGCGGACACGCAGACGCGCGCCGGCGAGCGATAGATCGAGTCGATCGTGGCGGTGACCGCCGTGGTGGCCGAGAGCGCCCGCGGCATGAGCCGCGCGGCGAGCTTCTCGGTCATCCAGTGACCGTAGCGCTGCAGAGCGAGAAACGCACCGCCGGCCATCGCGGCGAGCAGCAGGCCGATCTCGAAAAAGCTCGTTAGAGAAGCCGCCGCGGAACCTCGTGGGGCGTGAGTGCTCAGGATCGCGATACCGAGAGCGACGTACGCAAGCTGCGCGAACATCTCGGTGGTCACATCGACGATCATCGAGGCGAAGGCCATTGGCCGCTCTACCCCGTGCAAAATCGCGGCGCGTCCCCCGAGCACCATGCCACCGAGCTGCGAGAACGGCAGCACTTCGGCGGCTGCATCGCGCACCATGCGCGCCCAGACGAATACTCGCAGTCCTAAACCCAAGGAGGCGGGCAGCAGCACGCACCAGGCGCTGCCGAGCACCACGAACATGCCGAGGGAGTAGAGGCACAGGATCACAAAGCCGCGCCAGCCCAGACTGGCGGCCGAGGAGAGCACGGCTCCCCAGCCGATGCGCAACACCAGATAGAGCGCGAGCGCGACCCCCAGCGCGGCGATGATGACGAGGCGAAGCTTCACGGCGAGACGCGGCGATGTCTGCGGCGCTAGGCCGGCCGCTTGGGCCTCAGACGCATGAGCCGGAGCGCAAGCCGTGCCATGGCCGGAACGGCCCAGGGCCGCCGCAGGCGTGCATCGTACGCGCCCAGGCGGCGCTCGTTCTCCGCGAGGCACATCGCGATCAGCTCACCGACATCGATGTCAGCGCCGACCGACTTGGCCCCAGTAACCGTGAAATTGTTGTCCTGCACTCCGTTGCCCACGTCGCGGGCGATCCCGATACGCTCCCAGATCAGAAACAGCCAGACCGCGAGCACCTTGAGCTCGAAATAAGGGCGCCGCCAGAGCGGCATCGTGCGCCGATGCCACGCGGCCCAATTGACGAAGAAGAGAATGTGGCGACCCTCTTCCTGGATCACGGGCTCGAAGGTATCGACCAGCGCCGCCGGAAAGAATCCGGAGCGCTTGGCCGACTCAAACAGGCCGAATGCGAAGAAGCTATCGATGCACTCGCTGTAGCCGGTCACCATGAAGGCCCATTCCGGATCGCGCGGCACGGCGTATTGCGGCTCGGGCGCGAGCGCGATGCCGTAGGCCTGGACCAGATTGGAGAGCACGTGCTTGTGACGCCCCTCCTCGAAGGCATTGAGCTCGATCGCCCGGCGCAAGAGCGGATCAGCGATGTCCGCCGCATAAGTTGCCACGTTGAGACGGGCACGACCCTCGGTCTGCACGGCGATATCCCAGATGGGCAAGCTCACGAGCCGCTCGCGCGCCTGCGTCTCGAGCGCCGGCCAATCGATCACCGCGGGCTTGTAGGGATTGAAGGTATCGAGCAGCGTGCGGCAGAAGAGTGTCTTGTGCGCACCGCTGCCGAGGCGGATCGGTCCCTCGGGATACGACTCCTCATCAACCGGTGCGGGCATCGCGGACCACGTGCGGCTCATCGCAGCACACTTCCGCTGCGCATCGCGCCGCGCGCCGCCGCGCCCGCAACGGCCTCGCGGCTGCAAAAATCGCTGAAGCCGCCGAGCCGCAGGGCGGGGTCGCCACACGCCGTCACGACTTCGGGCGCGGTGAGCGCAGCGAGCTCCTCACGATAGCGATAGCCGGGCGCGCATCCGTCGAAAGCTCCAGTGGCGGGATGAAGATAGATCTCGTTGAGACCGCTCGGCAGCGCGCGGATGAGACCGCCGAGACGCTGCGCGCTCATCTGTCCGGACCAGCGTAGTCCGAAGGTTCGGTCTGCCGTGAGCAGGCCCGCACGACGCATGCGCCGGCGCAGCCCCAGAGCAAACGGATTCGTGAGCGCCGTGGGCAGGGCGCGCGTGCGCGGCTCGAGGGTGCGCAGCACCGCCGTCGGCTCGAGTGGCACGCGCACGGCGCGCAGCCCGAAGCGCGCCCCGATCGTCGCGATCAACTTGCCGACGAGCGGATGCAGCTGGAAATGCTTGTGTGCGTTGCAATGATCGAGCAGGAGACCGGTGCATTGAAAGGCGGCGAACTGCGCCTCGATTTCCGCGGCGAGCTGCCGGCGCGCGGCGCCGTTGCAAGCGAGCGCCGCTCCGAGAGAGGTCATGTCGGCGCGCAGCATGCCGCTCGGCTCTACCAGCTGATTGAGTCGGGCTGCGGGCAGCAGCGGCCGGCCCTCCACCAGCACCAGATGCAAACCGACGCGCAGGGAGGGCAGGCGGCGCGCTCGAGCGATCGCATCGGCAGCGGCGGGCGCGCCTACCATGAGACTCGCGGCGCTCAAGATGCCGTTACGGTGCGCCGTCTCGACGGCCTCGTTGACTTCAGCGGCCGCGCCGAAGTCGTCCGCCGTGACGATCAAGCCCTTCAAGCGGCGTCGTGCCGCGTCCGCAAGAAGCGGAAGAACTCCACACCCTCGCGCAGGCGACGCCTCATCATCTCGGGGCTGGCAATCATCTCGGCCACTATGGATGCGATCTTGGAGGGCCGGAAGTAGAACTTCTTGTAGAAATCCTCGATGGATTCGAAGATCTCGGTATGGCTGAGATGCGGGTAGGAGAGCGGCGCGATCTGCGTGCCCTCCTGCGTCAGCAGATCGATCTCCTCGTTGTAGAGCCAGCCGTTCTCCTTCGCCTGACGGTAGAGGAAAGTACCGGGGTAGGGCGCGGCGAGCGAAACCTGAATCGTGTGGGGATTGATCTCCTTCGCGAAATCGAGCGTCTCCTGGATCGTCTCCTTGGTCTCTCCGGGAAGACCCAGAATGAACGTTCCGTGGATGACGATGCCGAGCTCGTGGCAGTCCTTGGTGAAGCGGCGCGCGAACTCCACGCGCATGCCCTTCTTGATGTTGAAGAGAATCTGCTGATTGCCCGACTCGTAGCCCACCAGTAGCAGGCGCAGCCCATTCTCCTTCATCACCTCGAGCGTCTTGCGGGGCACGTTGGCCTTGGCGTTGCACGACCAGGTGACACCGACTTTGCCGAGCTCGCGCGCGAGCGCCTCGACCCGCGGCCCGTTATCCGTCAGGGTGTCATCGTCGAAGAAGAATTCCTTGACCTGCGGAAAAGCCTCCTTCGCCCAGCGCACCTCTGCCACGACATTCTCGATCGAGCGCACGCGGTAGCGATGGCCGCCGATCGTCTGCGGCCAGAGGCAGAAGGTGCAGCGCGACTTGCAGCCGCGGCCCGTGTAGAAAGAGATGTAAGGGTGCTTGAGGTAGCCGCCGAAATACTTCTCGATGGTGAGATCGCGCTTGTAGACCGGGGTCACCCATGGCAGCAGGTCCATGTCCTCGAGCACCGCGCGGTTCTCGTTGTGAACGATGCTCCCGCCAGCGTTGCGATAGGACAGACCCTTGATGTCGCTCCAGGGCACGCCGTCGGCCACTTCCTTGATCGTGAAGTCGAACTCGTTGCGCGCGACGAAATCAACGGCACTCGCGCCGATGAGGCTCTTCTCCGGCTCGACGGCGACCTTGGCGCCGATCAGGCCGATCTTCACGCGCGGATTGATTGCCTTGATCATCTCCGCCGTCTTTGCATCCGACCTGAAGGATGGGGTCGAGGTGTGCATCACCACGAGATCGCGATGCTTGACCTCCGGGATGATGTCCTCGAAGTTCAGCCCATGCGGCGGTGCATCGATGAGCTTGGAGCCCTCGACCAGGGCCGCCGGCTGCGCGAGCCAGGTCGGATACCAAAAGGAGCGGACCTCGCGCTTCATTTGGTAGCGGGCACCCGCGCCACCGTCGTAGCCGTCGAACGAGGGAGGATGGAGGAAGAGGGTGTTCACCGGCCGACACCTCGGGGCTCAGGGGATCGGCCGCACGGAGCCGTCGCGCGCAACGCGGTAGCGGCGCTCCCGCCAGTGAACGCGCCGCGAGGCAAAACCCCAACACCATAGGCCGAAAGCGAGCAGGTCATTGAACGGCAACACCGTTAGCTGCATCAGGGCGGAATCTGCCCCACGATTCGCAAAATGTAGCATGACTCGCACGATTCCCGTCAGAGCGAGCAGCATGAGGCTGCCGGTAGACATGCCTGCGAGGAGGCAGCCCAAGGCGGCGACCGGCACGGAGAAGGTGACGAAGGAGCAGGCATAGCTGGCCGGGCGTACGGCGCGGATGGTGCGCAGCCAGCGTAACTCGTGTCTAAGCAGATCCGCGGCACTGGGCTCGCTCACGTCGGTCTCCACGCGCACGCGCGACAGCACGGTCCTCAGCCCGAGCCGGCGCGTCAGCTCACCGAGCTTGTAGTCATCGGCGAGCTGATCGGCGATGGCCGCGAAGCCGCCGATGGCAGCGAGCGTCGTGCGGCGCAAGGCAATCGTCGCACCCGACACGAAGGCCTGGGAGCCCAGCAGGGCGGAAACGAACACTGACGGCATGAACCAATCATTGATGAAGAGGGCGAGCAGCAGCGACCAGAAACCGCCGCGCGCGCGGCCACGATAGGCGCAGGTCACGATGCCCACCCCGCTCTGATCGACCTCTGGGATCAGGCCCGCGAGGTAGTCGGGAGCGACGCGCACGTCGCTGTCGGAGACGACGAGATGGTCGTGGCGCGCCTGGGCCATCATGTTGATCAAATTGCTGACCTTGAGGCTGCTGCCGTGCTGGCGCGCATCGATCACGAGCTCGAGCTGCAGCGCGGGAAACTCCCGCTGCAGACGGCGCACCACCGCCGCCGCGGGGTCGAGCGCATCGCTCACGCCGCACACGATTTGCAAGCCCGGATAACGCTGCAGGCAGAATGAGCGCAGACACTCGTAGGTGCCGGGGTCGGCTCCGCACAGGGGCTTCAACACGGTCACGGCCGGAGGTGCAGATGCCGACGGCACGGCTCGCGCGGGCACCGAGCCCGCCGGCGCGCCACGCCAGAAGCGCACCGCAAGCCAGGCGATGAGGGCGTAGGCGAGCGCTATCGCGGCCAATGCGGTACCTATCCAAACGCTCGCGAGCTGCAGCGCTGACGGCATCATTCAAAGAGCTTGAAAGATTGCTGAAAGACCGACGCGGAGATGCGCGCTTGGTTGTGGCGTCCGCGGTACAGCCGACCTTGGCAATGCTGGCGCAGACCTTTCAGGGGCAGTTATCATGGGTATGTCACTTGCGCGAGTTGTGGCGCGCATGCTGCGCGTGCAAGCTCGAGGTGCGGTGCCATCGGGGAACGCGCCGCAACGAGGAGTTGTCTCTCGATGGATAATGTCCGTCCCAGCCCTGGCGCTGCCGCTGTCGCTATTGCAGCAGATTCCGAGGCTCTGATCCTGGTCGACGAGTGTGACCGGGAGGTCGGGCACATGAGCCGCGCGCTCTGCCACGAAGGGCGGGGAGTCCTGCATCGGGCCTTCTCGCTGCTGATCTTCAACGAGCGGGGCGAGCTGCTGTTGCAACAGCGGGCAGCCACCAAGCACCTTTGGCCGCTTTACTGGTCGAACAGCTGCTGTAGCCACCCGCGGCTTGCCGAGCCGATGGAGCTGGCGATCCACCGGCGCCTGCACGAGGAGCTGGGCATTCGCTGTCCCTTGCAGTTTCTGTTCAAGTTCCAGTACCAGGCGCAGTATGGCTCGGCGGGTGCCGAGCACGAGCTGTGCTCGGTGTTTTTCGGCCGGCACGCGGGGCGGCTGCGGGTCAATCGCGGCGAGATCGCGGGCTTGCGCTGGGTAAGCCCCGAGGCGTTGCAGCGCGAGATGACGGGGGCAGGCGCAACCCAGTTCACGCCCTGGTTCATTCTGGAGTGGGGACGCATCTGGCGCGATCATAGGGCTCAGATCACCGCCCTGCAGGCGTCGCAGCTGTTGCGCCGCTGAAACATTTTCCGGCAAGCCCGGATCGAGGATATGGAGTCGTGGGAATTCCCCTGTTGCAGAAGTATCGTGTGGCGCGCCACATCGTGGGTCGCAAGCTCGCCGGCGACAAGCACTATCCGCTGGTGCTGATGCTCGAGCCGCTGTTCCAGTGCAATCTGGCTTGCGCCGGCTGCGGCAAGATCGATTACCCGCCGGAGATTCTCAAGAAGCGCATGAGTGTCGCCGACGCGCTGCAAGCGGTCGATGAGTGCGACGCGCCGATCGTCTCCATCCCAGGCGGCGAGCCGCTGATCCACAAGGAGATGCCGCAGATCGTCTCCGGGATCGTCGCCCGCAAGAAGTTCGTCTACCTGTGCACCAACGCGATTCTGCTCGCCAAGCACATCGACGCCTACCAGCCGTCGCCCTATCTGACCTTCTCGATTCATCTGGATGGTAATCGGCAGCGACACGACGAATCGGTCTGTCAGGAGGGTGTCTTCGACAAGGCGGTCGCGGCCATCCGTCTGGCGCGCTCGAAGGGCTTTCGCGTCACGATCAACTGCACGCTTTTCAATGGCGAGAATCCGGACGAGGTTGCCGCCTTTTTCGATGCCGCCATGGATCTGGGAATCGAGGCCATCACGGTCTCACCGGGCTACAGCTACTCCCATGCGCCGCGGCAGGACGTGTTCCTCGGACGCAGCGCGAGCAAACGGTTGTTCCGCGAGATATTCAAGCGCGGCAAGCGGCCTCGCCGCCGTTGGGTGTTCAACCATTCGGCGCTGTTTCTCGACTTTCTAGCCGGCAATCAGCGCTATCAATGCACGCCCTGGAGCAATCCCACCTACAACATCTTCGGCTGGCAGCGGCCCTGCTATCTACTGTCTGATGAGGGCTATGCCCCGAGCTACCGCTCGCTCATCGAGGACACGGACTGGGAGCACTACGGCGTCGGCCGCAACCCGCGCTGTGACAACTGCATGGCCCATTGCGGCTACGAGGGTACTGCGGTCGACGAGGCTTTCAGGCGACCGCTCAAGGCGTGGCTCACCTCATTGCGCGGGCCGCGCGTGCAAGGACCGATGGCGCCCGAGCTGCCGATTCTCTATGGCGATGATGCCCACGGGCCCTCGGTCGTCAGCATTCCGGTCAGTGAAGTGAAGCGTGCCCAGCGGGGCGGCGGCGAGCCTGCTACGAGACCGCAGTGAGCGGTGCTACGGATGGGGCGGGAGGCGTTGCGTGAACGACGCTGCCGATGTGCGGCTGCACGAAGCAAACCGCGAGTCTGAGCCGAGCGAGGCATTCGGTGCGCAGCTCACGGCGTGGCGTGAGCGCATGGAGCGGGCGCTCGATGCACGGCTGCAGCGGGCGAGCGTGGTCCCCGCACGGCTGCACGAAGGCATGCGCTACAGCGTTCTCGGCGGGGGCAAGCGCGTGCGCCCGGCGCTGCTGTTTGCGACTGCGCGCACGCTCGGGCTGACCGAGGACGAGGTCGAAGGCGCCGCCTGTGCGCTCGAGCTGGTGCATGTCTACTCTCTGGTGCACGACGATCTTCCGGCGATGGACGACGATGATCTGCGTCGCGGGCGTCCCACTTGCCACAAGGCCTTCGATGAGGCGACGGCGATTCTCGTGGGCGACGGCTTGCAGCCGCTTGCCTTCGAGTTGCTGGCGACTGATCCGGCGCTGCCGGCGGCCGCGGCCATCCGGGTGCGATTAATCGCCCTGCTCGCGCGCGCAAGTGGCAGTCTCGGAATGGCCGGTGGACAGGCCATCGATCTGGAGGCCCAGGGCCGGCGCCTCAGCATTACCGAGGTGGAGGACATGCACGCCCGCAAGACGGGCGCGCTGATTCGTGCGAGCGTGCTGATGGCGGCGGCGTGTGTGCCCTCGCTCGAGGCCTCCCTGCACGCCGCACTCGAGCAGTTTGCGGCCGCCATCGGTCTTGCGTTTCAGATTCAGGACGACTTGCTCGATGTGCTGAGCGATGCCTCAACGTTGGGCAAGCCGACGGGGGCGGATCGTGAGCGCCAGAAGCCCACGCACCCAGCGATCATCGGTATTGCCGCCTCGCAGGCGCGGGTGCAGCGACTGCACGATCAGGCGCTCCTCGCACTGACCCCGTTCGGCTCGCGCGCCGAGCCGCTGCGGCTACTGTCCAACTGGCTGCTGTCGCGACGCTACTAATGAGGTCGCCCTCGCAGCCATGAAGCCCTTGCTACTGCTCGATGACATCGACTCCCCGGAAGGTCTGCGCCGGCTCAGCCTCGCGCAGCTGCCGGCGCTCGCCGCGGAGCTGCGGGACTTCCTGATCCAGAGCGTCAGCACGCGGGGCGGGCACTTTGCCGCCGGCCTGGGGGCGGTCGAGCTCACCGTGGCACTCCATTACGTCTTCGACACGCCCCATGATCGACTCGTGTGGGACGTGGGTCATCAGGCGTATCCGCACAAGGTGCTCACCGGGCGGCGCAATCGCCTGCACACCATCAAGCTGCGACGCGGGCTCGCGCCGTTTCCCGCGCGCAACGAGAGCGAGTACGACACTTTCGGTGTCGGCCACGCCGGTACGGCAACGAGTGCCGCTCTCGGCATGGCGATCGCGAGTGCCCGATCCGGCGTGCGCCGCAGGATCGTAGCGATCGTCGGCGATGGCGCCATGAGCTCCGGCATGGCATTCGAGGCGCTCAACCACGCGGGCTCCACCGATGCTGACCTGCTCGTCATCCTCAACGACAACGACATGTCGATCTCAGAAGCAGTCGGCGCCTTCTCGAACTATCTGGCGCGACTGCTCTCCGGCAGGCTCTATTCGCACCTGCGCGAGGGGGGCAAGCGCATGCTGCGTCGGGTACCGACGGCTTTCGAGCTCGCGCGCCGCTCGGAAGAGCACATGAAGGGCATGGTGCTGCCGGGCACGATCTTCGAGGAGCTGGGCTTCAACTATATCGGCCCTATGGATGGCCATGACGTGCATGCGCTCGTCGCGACCTTGCGCAACGTGCGCAGCCTCAAGGGTCCGCAGCTGTTGCACGTAGTGACTCAAAAAGGCAAGGGCTATGCGCCGGCGGAGGCCGACCCGATCAAGTGGCACGGACCCGGCCCCTTCGACCCGCAGACGGGCGTCGTATACAAGGAGAAGTCCTCCGGGCCCACCTACACTCAGGTTTTCGGACAGTGGCTGTGCGACGTCGCAGCGCGCGACCCTGCCATCATCGGCATCACTCCAGCGATGCGCGAAGGCTCGGGTCTGGTCGAATTCTCCAAGCGCTTTCCGGAGCGCTATCTTGATACGGCGATCGCCGAGCAGCACGCAGTGACGCTCGCCGCCGGGCTCGCCTGCGAGGGCCTGCGACCCATCGTGGCGATCTACTCGACGTTCCTGCAACGAGCGTACGACCAGCTGATTCACGACGTGGCGCTGCAGAACCTGCCGATCATATTTGCGATCGATCGCGCCGGACTCGTGGGCGGCGATGGCGCTACCCATCAGGGGAATTTCGACCTGAGCTACCTCAGGTGCATTCCCAACATGGTCGTGATGGCACCGGCCGACGAGAACGAGTGCCGCCAGATGCTGAGCACCGCGCTCGAGCAGAAAGCACCAGCCGCCGTGCGCTATCCCCGCGGCCAGGGGCCCGGCGTGACGGTCAAGGGCGATTTCACCGCGCTACCGGTCGGCAAGGCGGAGCTGCGTCGCACGGGGCGCCACGGCGTCGCGCTGCTCGCGTTCGGCTCGATGGTGGCGCCGGCGCAGTCCATTGCCGAGCGGCATGACATGACACTCGCCAACATGCGCTATATCAAGCCGCTCGACGAGCGCCTCATCCTGTCGCTCGCGGCCAAGCATCAAGCTCTCGTGACGCTCGAGGAGAATGCTATCAGCGGCGGGGCAGGTAGCGCCGTGAGCGAATGTCTGTCGGCTGCCTCGGTCTGTGTGCCCGTGCTTCACGTCGGCATTCCGGACCGCTTCATCGAGCACGGCTCCCGTGACGATTGTCTCGCGGCGGCGGGACTCGATGCCGCGACTCTCGAGGCAACGATACTGCACTGGTGGCGCGAGAGGCATCTGCAGCTGAGCGCCTGAGCCATGCACTTCGGAGTCATGGATCACCTCGACGACAGCGGTGGACCGCTGGCGGAGCAGTACGAGCAGCGGCTGCGGCTGGTCGAGGAGTTGGATCGGCTCGGATTCTATTCGTATCACGTCGCCGAGCATCACGGCACGCCGCTCGGACTTGCGCCATCACCCAGCGTGTATCTGTCGGCGGTCGCGCAGCGGACCTCGCGCTTGCGCTTCGGGCCCCTGGTGTACGTGGCGCCTCTCTATCATCCCATGCGCCTCGCCGAAGAGATCTGCATGCTCGATCAGATGAGTCGCGGACGGCTGCAGCTCGGTTTGGGCCGCGGTGCGGTGTGGCCGGAGCAGGAGATCTACGACGTGGATCCGGCGAGCACTGCGGAGCGCTACGCGGAAGCCCGCGATATCGTGCTCCAGGCACTGGGTGCCGAGACGGTGAACTTCGAAGGCAAATACTACCGCGTGCGCAACTTCCGCATGGTGCTGAGGCCATGGCAGACACCGCGCCCGCCGCTCTGGTACGGCATCTCTCACGCGGACTCCACGCCCTGGGCAGCGGCGAACAGCACGAACGTCGTTTCGCTGATGCCGGCCGCGGCGGCCCGCGGCATCCTCGATCGCTACCGGGCTGAGTGGGCTGCCCTGGGCCGGAACGATTCGGAGTTGCCCTTTCTCGGCCTCGCGCGCCACATGGTGGTGGCCGACACGGACCACAAGGCGCGTGAGGTGGCACGCGGTGCGTTCCGGCGCTGGCGCCGCTCCTTCTCCGCGATCTGGGAGCGGCGGGGCGTGCCGCTGCCGATCAACTTTCCGCTCGAGTGGGATACTCTCGAGCAGGCCGGACACGGTATCGCCGGCACCCCCGAGACGGTGCGCGCATTCCTCGACGCGCAGCGCGCGACGGCACGCGCCAACTTCTTTCTCTGTCAGCTGATCTTCGGCGACATTGCGTACGAGGATGCGCTGCGCTCGCTCACGCTCTTCGCGCGCGAGGTGGCCCCGGCACTCGCCGCCAGCGGAGCTCAGCGCTCCAACTGACTTCAGCGCTCCAACTGACTTCAGCGCTCCAGCTGACTTCAGCGCTCAGCGCGCAGCACGACCTCTTCGGGGGCGTGCACGAAGTAGCCCTGGATGTATTGCACGCCGAGCTGCCAGAGCACGGCCATCGTGTTGGCATCCTCGACGCGCTCGGCGATCGTCTCGATCTTGCGCCTCGTGGCATTCTGCACGAGCTGGCGCACCCGCTCCTGCAGCTCGGCATCGCGCGTCAGGCTCTGCACCAGGGCGCCGTCGATCTTGACGAAGTTGAGCGGCACCGAGTTGAGCAGGGCCTGCGGGTCGCGTCCCGAGCCGAAGCGCTCCAGCGCGCAGCGGAAGCCGCGCTTGTGCAGCGCAGCTGCCAGGGTGCCGAACTCGGTGACATGGCTTGCGGCGACGTCCTCCGGCACCTGAAAGCACAGACGCGCCGCCTCGGCACGGGTGGAACGCATCTGGTTGTCGATCCAGCCGAGGAAGGAGCCATCGCGCAGCGTGTCCTTCGACAGGCGCACGAACAGGCAGTGTGTCTTGCGCTGTGCCGCAAACGAGAGCGAGGCGCCGACGACCCAGCGGTCGATGTTCTTGAGCAGATCGTTGCGCTCGGCTGCCGGCAGGAACTCACCGGGCAGCACCTCCTTGCCTTGCGGATCGAGCATGCGCACGAGCACGTCGAACATGCCGGGATCGTTGCCCTGCAGGCTCGCGATGGGCTGTTGCACGAGTCGGAAGCGGTTCTCCATGAGCGCCGCCTTGATGTGCTTGACCCAGACTTTGTCGTAGGACTGAACGCGTGTGTCCGCATCCACCCGATCGGAGGTGGCCACTTGATTGCCGGTGCGCTGCTGCGCACGCCGGCAGGCATCGATGGCATCCACGATGGCGGCATCGCCGTTGGCAGCGCCCGCAGGCACCACGGAGAGGCCGACGGTGCAGGTCAGTGACAGCGACTTGTCGCCCACCGGAATGACGTGCTTCGCCGCGCGTGCGACCAGCTCCTCGCTCCAGACCTCCACGTCGTGCGTGTTGCCGCGCTCGAGCAGCACCAAAAACCCCACCCCGCCCAGGCGTCCGGCGAGGTCGTTGCTGTTGAGCTGTCCGTGCAGCAGGCGCGCAAACTCGATCAGCACGTCCTCGCTCGCGAGCACGCCAACGTCGTGCTCGATGGTTGCAAACTTGTCCGGGCGTATGGCGGCGAAATAGCGCACGCCGCCCGGCGCCGGTGTCTGCAGTCGCTTGTTGACCGCCTCGAGCAGCGGTCGCCGGTGCAGCATGCCCGTGGAGGCATCGCGGTTGACCGCATCCTCGAGCTCCTGCGCGAGCCTGCGCTCATCACGCTGGCGCGCTGGCACCGTGAGGCGCACACACGGCTCGCCGTCGTGCTCACCGAGTGTGAGCAGCAGCTCCGTCGTCTTACGCGAGCCGTCCGCGAAGTAGCCATTGGCGCTCAGCGTGTGATCGCTCCAGCGCCCCTGCAGACATGCGGCGAGCGCGCCCTTGAGCGCGGCATGCGTGGACTCGTCGAACACGTCCATGATGGGCTGGCCGACGATCGCATTGCGCTCGAAGCCGAACAGCTCGAGCCAGGCGGCATTGGCATCGACCACGATGCCCTCCTGCACTTGTGCGATGGCGTCGTTCGAGTGCTGCAGCACGGACTCGAGCTGGCGGCGGGCATCACGCGCGGATTTGAGCGTACTGTCGAGAGCGCGCTCGAGGCGGTGCGAGCGCAGCTCGCGCCCCATCACCGCCTGCAGCCGCGCCTCATTCGCGAGCGTCACGACATCGCGCGCACCCTGCTGCATGGCCTGGGCCATCCGGGTCTCGTCGGTGGCGTCCGCGATGACGATCAGCGGCACCGCGGGCGTGAACTGATCGCGGATCTCGGCGGCCGTTGCGACCTCGTCTTCGCCGTGGTCGACGACCAGCAGCAGCTCGGGATTGATCTGCACGAGCGCGTCTCCTAGATCGGAGAGCGTGGAAATCCAGGTGCAATGCACCGGATGGCCGGCACGCCGCAGGATGCCGTTGATAAGTTCCGCCGGATCCCGCGAGGCGCTCAGCACGATGAGCGGAACGGCGTTCTGCTCAGACATTCGTGACGTGCCTCACAGGACCACCCCAAACAAGCGCCGGGATATTAGCATCAAGCCGCGCGCGGGCCGCGTGCGAAAGCTCTCACATTGCCGTCCGCCCTTGCACTGGCGGCCGTCAAGCTCGGGTGGCGGGGCTCACCGGATGCCGGTATATTTTTCACATCCAGCGACAGACGCAAAGAAATGGCGAGCTTCAGCACCAACGAATTCCGTGCCGGCGTGAAGATCCTGCTCGATGGCGAGCCCTACTCGATCATCGAGAACGAGATGGTCAAGCCGGGCAAGGGTCAGGCATTCAATCGCGTGAAGATCCGCAACCTCAAGAGCGGGCGTGTGATCGAGCGCACCTTCAAGTCGGGCGAGTCCGTCGAGGCGGCGGACGTGGTCGAGATGGATATGCAGTATCTCTACCAGGACGGTGATTTCTGGCACTTCATGGTGCCGGACACTTTCGAGCAGTACACCGCGGGCAAGGCAGCGGTGGGCGAGGGCGCGGTGTGGCTGAAGGACGGCACCGTCTGCATCGTCACGCTGTGGAATAACCAGCCGCTCGTCGTGACACCGCCGCCGCACATCGAGCTCAAGGTGATCGCGACCGACCCGGGACTGCGCGGCGATACCGCGACGGGCGGCCAGAAGCCGGCAAAGCTCGAGACGGGGGCCGTCGTCCGCGTGCCGCTCTTCATCAACGAGGGCGAGTTCATTCGCGTGGACACGCGAACCGGGCAATACATCTCGCGCGCCAAACAGTAGCGCACCTGATGCGCGCCCGGCGCCCGCCCGGCTCCCGGGTGTCTCAGCAAGCGAGGAGCGTGCGCAACGTGGCGCTGCTCGCCTCCAGATAGATCTTCACCAGCTGCTCGAGTCCGCGGCGATCTTCGTCGTCGAAGCGGGCTGGGCGCGGGCTGTCCAGGTCGAGCACGCCGAGCACCGAGGGGCCAGCAAGTAGCGGAATCACGATTTCCGAGCGGGACGCCGCATCGCAGGCGATGTGACCTGGGAAGTCGTGCACGTCGGGGACGATCAGGCTCGCGGCGCGGGAAGCGGCAGTGCCACACACGCCCTGCCCAAGCGCGATGCGCACGCAGGCCGGTTTGCCTTGAAACGGGCCCACGACGAGCTCGGAGCCCTTGAGGAAATAGAACCCCGCCCAGTTGATCTCCGGCAGCGCGTCGAAGACCAACGCAGAAGTATTGGCGGCGTTGGCGATCGCATCGTGCTCGTGCTCGAGCAGTCCGCGCAGCGCCGTGGCGAGGCTGGCGTAGGCTTGTTGCTTGTCACGAAAGTCGTACGCTTGGCTTGCGAGGCTCATCAGGCACTCTCCGTCGGAAAGCTCAGCACCGCTTCGATCTCGCGCGCACCGACCGCCAGCATGAGCAGCCGGTCGAAGCCGAGCGCCACGCCGGCGCACGCCGGCAGTCCGGCAGCGAGGGCTGCGAGCAAGCGCTCATCGACTTCGATCGCGGGCAGCCTGCGTCGCCGCCGCTCCTCACGATCCTGCTCGAAGCGCCGATGCTGCTCCGCGGCGCTCGTGAGCTCCTGAAAGCCATTCGCGAGCTCCACGCCTTCGCAGTAGAGCTCGAACCGCAGCGCGGTGCCGGGTTGCTGCGCATCGAGCTGGGCGAGCGCCGCCTGCGAGGCGGGATAGTGATGCAGGAACGTGAGCGTCCCGCGCCCGAGCCGGGGACCGACGCTCGCCGAGACGAGCAGCTCGAGCAGCTCGTCCCGCCGCGCATCTCCCGCGCCTGCGCTCCGGTAGCCGAGCGCCTGGGCGATGTGCTCGAGCCGCGCCACATCGGCCGTGAAGGGATCGAGGTCCAGGTGGCGCCGGAAGGCCTCGCGGTAGCTCAGGTGCTCGGTCGGGTAGTCTACACAGGCGCCGCCGAGCAGCGCGCGCGCGAGCGCGTCGACCTCGTCCATCAGCTGCTCCATCGAGAAGCCCAGCCGATACCACTCCAGCAGGGTGAACTCGGGATTGTGCAGCCGGCTGCGCTCCGCGCCGCGCACCACGTGACAGATCTGAAAGATGTCGCCGCTGCCCGCGGCGAGCAGGCGTTTCATCGCGTACTCGGGCGACGTATGCAGAAAATAGGCTTGCGAGCGGGGCGCGAGCTGCACGACGGCTGACTCGATGTGCACGTCGGTGACGGCGGCGTTGACCAGCATCGGCGTATCGACCTCGAGCACGCCGCGCTGTGCGAAGAACGCGCGTGTCTGCGCGAGCAGAGCGGCGCGCTGCCTGAGCAGCTCCCGCGATGCGCTCGGGCGCCAGTTCTGCGGTGGCTCGCTCATGAGGTGCGCAGTCGCCCGAGCGTCTCGCCCATGCGCACGATACTGCCGGTCGTGAGCGCCGCAGCCCACTCGAGCGTCCGCTCGGGGAACAGCACGATGACAGTCGAGCCCATGTTGAAGCGACCCATCTCGGCACCCTTGCCCAGGGTGCCGGAGGCGCCCGCGGTTGAGGGGAGCTCACGCCTGCGGCGCGGGCCGCGCGGCGTGATCTCCCCGTGCCAAAGCGTGCCGATGCTGCCCACGAAGAGCGCACCGACGAGCACGATCACGAAGCTCACACCACGTTCGCCGTCGAAGGCACACACCACGCGCTCGTTGCGCGCATAGAGCGAGTCGACCGCCCCACAGGTAACGGCATTGACGCTGAAGAGCCGCCCCGGCACATACCAGGCGGCGCGCAGCGCGCCGGCAAGTGGCATGTGAATCCGATGGTAGTCGTAGGGCGCGAGATACAAGGTCGCGAAGGTGCCGCCCCGCAGCCGCCGCGTCCACTCGGCAGCAGCGGGCAAGTGTTGCCCGTGCGCGGGCAGCGCGCCGAGCAGTGCGTCCAGCCGATAGTGGCGTCCCTTGGCCTGGATGATCGTGAGCTCAGCGAGCTGTCCGATCTGGCTCACTGCGCCATCGACCGGCGAGATGACCGTCGCGGGCTCCGGTGCGATCGGTCGTGCACCCTCGCGCAGCGCGCGGGTGAAGAAATGGTTGAACGTCGGATAGCGATGCGGATCGGGCTCGGCTGCCTCGGCCATGCGGGGATGGAAGGCGCGCACGAAGCTCGCGATGAGCAGGCTCTTCAGGACGCGGACACGACTGCGCGTGAGATGGTAGACGACCCGCGACAGCGCATGCTGAGGGAGCAGGTGCTGCAGCGCTACGAACAGGCGCGCGCGGCGCGGCGCCTCATGAGCCGGCATGGACGATGAGCCCGGAGGTGTGCCTGAGATCCTGAGTGAGCGCCGCGATATCGAGCGGCGCCGTGAACACCGCGACGATGCGACCCCCTGCATCGAGCAGGAACACCACCGCCGAATGGTCCATCGTGTAGTCTCCCCCCGGAAGCTCCACACGTTGGAAGGCGACGCCAAAGTGCGCCGCGAGCGCTGCGATCGTCTGCTGCGATCCCGTGAGGCCCAGAAAGTCCGGATCGAACGCGTGCAGGTAGCGTGCGAGCATCGCCGGGGTGTCGCGCGCGGGATCCAGCGTCACGAACAGCACCCGCAGGTGCGGCACCGCGGCCGCGCGCCGCGCCTGTGCGAGTTTGTAGAGCGTGGTGGGACACACGTCCGGGCAGTGTGTGAAGCCGAAGAACACGAGCGAGGGCGCCCCACGCAGGCGTGCCTCCGTGAAGGGAGCACCGCTTTGATCGATGAGCGCGAAGCTCCCGGCACTGCGCGGCTGCGGCAGCCAGGTGCCACCTGCGAGCTGCGGCGCTCGATCGAGCCTCTGCGCCGTCCACAGACCCGCCGCGGCGGCGCAAACGGCGATCAGACCCACGAGGAGCCAGGAGAAACGCACTCTCATGAGGCAATTATCCCATAGGAGGCGTTCGACACCGGGGCGCACTGCCCTCACGGTCCGTGAGCTCATCGCACGTGGCGCACGGCGCCTACAGCGCGCACACGTGTTCTTCGGCCACGGTACCGACAACGCACGGGACGAGGCCGCCGCACTCGTGTGGCATGCGCTGCGCTTGCCGCATCGGGCACCCGAACGCCACTACGGGCGGCGCATCGGCACTCATGCACAGGCTCAGGTGCGTGCGCTTCTCGAGCGGCGCATCCGCGCGCGGCTGCCCGCCGTCTATCTGACCGGGCGCACCTGGTTCGCGGGCCTCGAGCTGCACGTCGACCCCCGAGTGCTCATTCCGCGCTCGCCGCTTGCCGAGCTGATAGAACGACGCTTCGCACCGTGGGTGCAGCCCGCGCGCGTACGCCGCGTGCTGGACCTCGGCACCGGCAGCGGCTGCATCGCGATTGCGTGCGCCAAGGCCTTTCCACGTGCGCGCGTCGATGCATCGGACGTGTCGACGGAAGCACTCGCCGTTGCGCGACTCAACGTCCGCCGGTACCGCCTCGGGCGCCGCGTGCGTTTGATCGAGTCGGATCATTTCCGCGCGCTCGAGCGACGCAGCTACGATATCATCGTGAGCAATCCGCCCTATGTGGGCGTGCGCGAGCTCAGGGGGCTACCGCCCGAGTATCGCCACGAGCCGCGCGTGGCACTGGCCGCGGGCCGTGACGGTCTCGATAGTGTGCGCGTCATTCTGCGCGAGGCGAGCCGTCATTTGCGGCCGCGGGGCATTCTCGTCGTGGAGGTGGGCAACAGCGAGCGCGCCGTGCGGCGTGCGTTCGCGCACTTGCCGTTCACCTGGCTCACGTTCACGCGCGGCGGCGGGGGAGTGTTCCTGCTGACCGCGGAGCAGTTGGAAGCGACATGTCCGGCAATACGATCGGCAAGCTCTTCACGGTGACGACCTGCGGCGAGAGTCATGGGCCTGCCATGAGCTGCATCGTCGACGGTTGCCCCCCGGGATTAGCGCTCGCGGAGGCCGATCTGCAGGCCGACGTGGACCGCCGCCGCACCGGCACCTCGCACTTCGTCAGTCAGCGCCGCGAGAGCGATGAGGTCCGGATTCTCTCGGGAGTGTTCGAGGGCCGCACCACGGGCACCCCGATCGGCATCGAGGTGGCGAATACCGACGCGCGCTCCAGGGATTACGACAAGATCCGGGACCGCTTTCGACCGGGGCACGCCGACTACACCTATCAGCAGAAATACGGCCTGCGCGATCACCGCGGCGGGGGGCGCGCCTCCGCGCGCGAAACCGTGATGCGCGTTGCGGCAGGTGCTATTGCCCGCAAGTACCTTGCGCAGCGCTTGAACGTGCGCATCCAGGGCTATCTGAGCCAGGTCGGGACGCTGCGCCTCGATCCGGTCGATCCGGCCGCCGCCCACCAGAATCCTTTTTTCTGCCCGGATCCGGCGCGTGTGAGTGAGCTCGAGGCGCTCATCTGGCAGATGCGCAGTGCCGGCGATTCCATCGGCGCGCGCATCACGGTGGTTGCGCGGCACGTGCCGCCCGGCCTCGGCGAGCCGGTATTCGACAAGCTGGACGCGGACATCGCCCACGCCATGATGGGCATCAATGCCGTGAAGGCCGTGGAGCTCGGCGATGGCGTGCTCGCGGCTCAACAGAAGGGCAGTGAGCAGCGCGACGAGCTGACGCCCACGGGCTTCACCGCCAACCACGCGGGCGGTGTGCTTGGTGGCATCTCTTCAGGACAGGACATCGTGGTGCACCTCTCGCTCAAGCCGACCTCCAGCATCCAGATCCCAGGGCGCACCGTGGATGTGAGCGGCGCCGCAGTGGAGATCGTCACCACGGGACGGCACGATCCGTGTGTCGGCTTGCGCGCCGTGCCCATCGCGGAGGCGATGCTCGCCATCGTCTTGATGGATCATTACCTGCGCCAGCGAGCGCAGAACGCGGATGTGGTGCAGACCACTCCCGTCATTACGGAGCATGCGAATCGTGACTGAACAACGCGCCGCACGCAGAGCCGCAGCGGGTACCGGATTCAACGTCGCCGTGATCGGCGCCACCGGCCTGGTCGGTGAGACCATGATTCGGGTGCTCGAGGAGCGCAGCTTCCCGGTCGCCGAGCTCTATCCGCTCGCGAGCAACCGCTCGCTCGGGCGCAGCGTGGAATTCAAAGGACGGCAGTATGCGGTCGGTGATCTCGCGCAGTTCGACTTCGCGCAGGCGGACATCGTGCTCTCCTCGCCGGGAGCCGAGGTATCGCGCCAGTGTGTGCCGCGTGCGACTGCAGCCGGATGCGTCGTGATCGACAACACCTCGGAGTTCCGCTACCTGCCCGATGTGCCACTCGTGGTTCCGGAGGTCAATCCGCACGCCGTGGCGCAGTATCGCAACCGCGGCATCATCGCCAATCCGAACTGCTCGACGATTCAGATGGTCGTGGCGCTCAAGCCGCTGCATGATGCGGCGGGTATCGAGCGCATCAACGTCGCCACCTATCAGTCCGTCTCCGGTGCCGGCAAAGAGGCGGTCGAGGAACTCGCGAGCCAGACTGCCGAGCTGCTCTCGGGACGCGGACCGGTGACCGCACGGGTGACGCCGAAGCAGATCGCGTTCAACTGCGTGCCGCAGATCGACCGCTTCGAGGACAACGGCTATACCAAGGAGGAGATGAAGATGGTGTGGGAGACCCAGAAGATCATGGAGGATCCGAGCATTCGCGTGAACGCGACCGCTGTGCGGGTGCCCGTCTTCTATGGCCACTCGGAGGCCGTCCACATCCAGACACGCCGCAAGCTCGGCGCCGCGGAGGCGCGCAGCCTGCTGCAAAACGCGTCGGGCATCACAGTTCTCGACGAGCGCTGCCCCGGGGGCTACCCGACGGCCGCCACCGAGGCAGCGAACCGCGACACAGTTTATGTCGGACGGATACGTGAAGATATGTCGTGCGAGCGCGGACTCGATCTATGGATCGTTGCAGACAACGTACGCAAAGGTGCCGCCACGAACAGCGTGCAGATTGCTGAGATGTTGGTCCGCGAATGGTTGTAAGTTATATTGCCGTCCGTTGCATGGACAGAGCTGGTAGTGTCCATGCGTTTGTTTTTTCTACAGATTTCTAGCTGGCCGATTTGGGTCGGGGTGTCGTGATGATTGCCAAATCCCTCAAGTGGGCGCTGGCTGGGCTGGTTGTCTGTCCATCGGCCGCATTGGCCCTGGGCCTCGGGGACATCCATCTCAACTCGGCGCTCAACGCACCGCTTGACGCCGACATCGAGCTCATCGGAGCCACACCCGATGAGATGGCCACTCTGAAACCCCAGATTGCCTCGCGCGACACGTTCGCGCGCAACGGCCTCGACTGGCCGGGCTTTCTCGCCACGGTGACGTTGCGTGCCGTGCACACCCCCGATGGACGGGACATCATCAAGCTGCACTCGAGCGATGCCATCACCGAGCCCTTCATCACGATGCTCGTCCAGGTGAACTGGGATCGCGGACAGCTGGTGCGTGAGTACACGCTGCTGCTCGATCCGCCGGTCTACCAGCCCAATCAGAACCATGTCGCCAATGCACCCGTAGCGGCTCCTGCCACAGGAGCCACGCGCGAGGGTGCCATCGAGCGCACGCCGGGTCAGACCGCGGAGGGTTCTTCCGCATCGAGCGCAGCAACCGCAGCCACTGCTGCGGCAGCTGGCGCGGCTGCATCTACATCGCCGACCGCACCCGCTGCGCCTGCCGAGAGCACGCCTGGCTTGGAGTCCGCGGCGAAGCCAGCGGCCGAAAACGCCGCCTCCAACAACGCCAGCGCCAATGGCGCAACGTCCGGCGCAGAAGCACCGCCGGCCCCGAGCGCGGAACCATCCAAGCCGTCCGTGGCCGCAGCCACAGCGGGCGGGGCCGACGATTACACGGTCCAGCACGGCGACACCCTGTCCCGGATCGCCAAGCGCTTTGCAGGACCGGGCGTCTCGGATGAGCGTCGCTGGATGCTCGCCGCGTACCAGGCGAATCCCGCGGCGTTCCGACGCAACATGAACGCGATGCACTCGGGTGCGGTCCTGCGCATCCCGGATCAGGCATCGGTTGATGCCATCACGGTTCAGCAAGCCAACACCGAAGTACGGCGTCAGTTCGCGGCCTGGCGTGAAAGCACGGGCCACGTCGCGAGCACGGGACAGGAACCTGGCAGATTGCGCCTCGTCACGCCCAATGAGTCCCCGACGGCGGATGCCGGCGCGAGCGCCGCGCCAGCCAAGGGTGCCGGTGGCGACGTGAAGGCTCTGCAGGGACGTGTGCAGGAGCTGCAGTCCCAGCTCGATGAGTCACACCGCCTGCTCGATATGCGCAATGCGGAGTTGGCGGAGCTGCAGGCAAAGCTCGCGGCTCGCGCAGGCACCGCACCAGGCGCCACAGCACCCAGCACCGCACCGAGCGCCGGCGCACCGAGTGCGACTGCCGCAAACCCGACAACCCCTCCCGAGGCCCAGCCGCAGCCGAACCCGCCGCCGCCGGTCGCCAAGTCCGAGCAAGCGCCGCAGGCCGCGCCGCAGCCGGCTCCCGCGCCCGAGGCTGCGCAGCCTGCGAGTCCGCCGCTCGCCTCGGCGCCTGTGCCTGCTCGGGTGCCCACCGTGCGCCGGCCCAATCCGGCCATGCGGCACGCTCCGGCCGAATCGAGCTCGTGGCTCGATAGCCTGCTTGGACTTTGGTGGCTGTTCGCGCTGCTGATCGTGGCCGCACTCGCCTTCTTCGGGCTGCGCAGCCTGGCGGCGCGCCGCCGCACGGGCTTCGATGACTCGCTCGGGCGCCTCGCCGAGGCGGGGGCCGAGGCATTGAGCCAGCGCGAGCCGACGTTCGAGTCGACCACCCCGCAGCTCATGCCTCAGCGTGATGCGAACTTCCTCGTCGAGGAGAGCGGCTCGCACGAGCGGCCGCGCTTCGATGCCGGCAGCCCCGCGGCCGCCGCGCCGCGTCATGTGTCCGCGGACGAGACCATCAGCAGCGAGACCGCCATCAACCTCGATCAGGGCGATCCGCTTGCCGAGGCCGATTTCCACATGGCCTATGGCCTGTACGACCAGGCGGCCGACCTCGTGCGTATCGCGATCCAGCGTGAGCCCGAGCGGCGGGATCTGAAGCTGAAGCTGCTGGAAGTGTTCTTCGTCTGGGGTAACAAGGAGCAGTTCCTGCAGACCTCGCGCGAGCTGGCCGAGACGCGCGCCCAGGCGGCTCCCGGCGAATGGGAGAAGGTCGTGATCATGGGCAAGCAGCTCGCTCCGGAGGACCCGCTGTTTGCCGGCGGGGCTGGAGTGAGCGGCGCGGCGGCCGGCGGCGTCGATCTGGATCTCGAGGGCGGCCAGAGCCGCGTGGACTTCGACATCCTCGGCGAGCCTATCGCCACGCCCGCGGGCGTCGATCTCGACATCGGCACGGCGATCGGTGAGCGCGATGCCGCCGCCGAGGCCGCCGCCAGCCAGGCGACGGACAAGAACTTCAGGATCCGCCAGGGCAGCGCGCGCGAGGAAGACACGGTAGAGCGTGAGGCCGTGACCGGCACCACACGCCAGATGACCGCGCAGATCGCGCGCGATGCGGGCGGCACGACGCAGCAGATGACTGCGAAGCTGCCGCGCGACATGAGCGGCGCCACGCAGCAGATGACGGCCAGATTGCCCCGCGACACGAGCGGCGCCACGCAGCAGATAACCGTGAAGACGCCGCGCGGCGCGGCGTTTGCGAGCACGGATGACACTCAGGAAGGTCCGACGATCGAGCAGCCGCGGCCCGATGCGCAGAACCCCGCTCTGCGCCAGAAAGTCGAGATGGCGCTCAAGCAGGGTGGAGCGGAGCACACGACCGAGGTGGCCCTCGACGATCTCGGACTGGATCTGAGCTCTCTCGACGGCGCGGCCGTCGATACCGCCGAGAACCCGGCGCTCGCCGCGACGCCCGACTCGCCGACCATGGTGGCAGGTCTCGATGAGCGCTCACGGCGCATGATGGAAACGGCGGAGCAGCGCGCAAGCGGTGCCGCCGGCACGCTCAGCCAGTCGGAGACCGGCTCCTGGCAGCTGGACGGTACGATCGAAGAGGGCGAGGCCGACACCGCCAACACCTCGCGGCTCGCGGCGCTGAAGTCCGCGGGGCTGGATTTCGACATCGGCGAGGCCCAGGCCGCGGCGGCGGCCAGCACCAATGGCGCCGGCGGCCCGGTGGACCTCGACGTAGGGACGGCCACCGTTCCGGATGCCGGGTTCGCTGCCACGCAGCGCCTCGGCTCGGAAGATCTCGCCCTGCCGGATCTGGACCCTGTGACGATGAGCGAGGTAGGCACGAAGCTCGATCTCGCGCGTGCCTACATGGACATGGGTGATCCGGAAGGGGCCCGTAACATCCTCGAGGAAGTGCTCAGCGAGGGATCGGTGGCGCAGAAGCAGGAGGCCGAGCGCCTGATCGCTTCACTGCCGGGCTGATGCATAGAATCGCCGTTGGAGTCGAGTACGACGGCAGGGCATACGCGGGCTGGCAGTCGCAGGCATCTCTGCCGAGCATCCAGGCGGTCACAGAGGGCGCTCTGAGCGCAGTCGCCGCTCACGCGGTGAGCCTGGTGGGCGCCGGTCGCACCGACGCGGGCGTGCATGCCGTCGGCCAGGTCGCGCACTTCGAGACCTCGGCCGGCCGCAGCGCCCGATCCTGGGTGCTCGGAACCAACACGCACCTGCCGCGCGACGTGAGCCTCACGTGGGCGCGGGCGGTGCCTGAGCACTTTCACGCACGCTACAGCGCCGAGGCGCGCACCTACTGCTACCTGATTTGCAATCGCGACACGCGCTCGGCGCTCGCCGCTCAGCGCGCCACCATGATTCATCAGCGGCTCGATGACGAGCGCATGATCGCCGCGGCTGCCACCCTGCTCGGCGAGCACGATTTCAGCGCCTTTCGTTCCTCAGAGTGCCAGGCGCGCTCACCAGTACGGCGGCTCGAGGAGCTGTCGGTCGAGCGCCGCGGGGAGTGGCTGGTCATTCGCGTCACGGCGAATGCCTTCCTGCATCACATGGTGCGTAATCTCGTCGGCCTGCTGCTCGCCATCGGGCAGGCGAAGGCGGAGCCTCGCTGGGCGCGGGACGTGCTGGAATCCCGCGATCGGACGCGCGGCGCCGCGACGGCGCCCCCCGATGGCCTGTATCTGTGGAGCGTACGCTACCCACGGGCCTTTCCCGTCCCGAGCGCGGGCCCGGACCGCGCTTGGGCTATGATTCCGGGCCTGATGGGGTTCGAAGATGTCCTGGTTTGAGAAGATCATGCCCTCGCGCATCAAGACTGAGCGCCGCAAGCGCTCGGTCCCGGGAGGGCTTTGGATCAAGTGCCCTGCCTGCGATGCCGTGCTGTACCACGCCGAGCTCGAGCGCAATCTCTATGTCTGTCCGAAGTGCGGCCATCACATGCGGATCGGCGCGCGCGAGCGCCTCGGCAGCTTCCTCGATGCTGGCGAGCGGCTCGAGATCGGCGCCGGCATCTCGCCCGAGGATGCGCTCAAGTTCCGCGACAGCAAGCGCTACAAGGACCGCCTGACGCAGGCGCAGAAGGCCACCGGCGAGAAGGACGCTCTGGTCGCCCTCGCCGGCACGCTGCACGGCCTCGACGTGGTCGCTTGCGCGTTCGAATTTCAGTTTCTCGGCGGCTCGATGGGCTCGGTCGTCGGCGAGCGCTTCAAGCGCTCGGTCGATCATTGCATCGAGCATCGCGCCTCGCTCGTGTGCTTCACCTCGAGCGGCGGCGCACGCATGCAGGAGGCGCTGTTCTCCTTGCAGCAGATGGCCAAGACCAGTGCCGCGCTCGCCCGCCTGGCGCAGGCCCACCTGCCTTACGTCTCGGTCCTCACGGATCCGACCACCGGAGGGGTGTCCGCCAGCCTTGCCATGCTGGGAGATCTCAACCTGGCCGAGCCGCGCGCCCTGATCGGGTTCACCGGCCCGCGCGTCATTCAGCAGACGATGCGCGAGACACTGCCGGAAGGCTTCCAGCGCAGCGAGTTCCAGCTCGAGCACGGGGCCCTCGACATGATCGTCGACCGCCGCGAGATGCGCGATCGCATTGCCGCCTTGCTGCGGCTGCTGCTGAAACTGCCGCCCTTCGCCATCGCGTGACGCGCCGCCCCGCGTCCACACACAGGCCATGACCCGCAGCCTCGCCGAGTGGCTGCAGCTACAGGAATCGGTGCACGCGCGCAGCATCGATCTCGGCCTCGAGCGCGTGGCGACCGTGGCGCGCTCGCTCGCGCTGCTTTCTCCCGGTTATCACATCGTCACGGTAGCCGGCACCAACGGTAAGGGATCCACGGTCGCCTACCTCGATGCATTCCTGCGCGCCGCTGGCTACCGGACGGGCAGCCTCACCTCGCCGCACCTGTTGCGCTACAACGAGCGCATCCATGTCGACGGAAAGGAGGCGCAGGATGCAGCACTGGTCAGCGCATTCGAGCGCATCGAGCAGGCGCGTCAGGCGAGCGGCACCACCCTCACTTTCTTCGAGTACAACACCCTGGCCGCGCTGCTGCTGTTCGCGCAGCAGCGCGTCGATGTCGCCGTGCTCGAAGTCGGCCTCGGCGGGCGGCTCGATGCCACCAACGTCGTCGACGCGGACGTCGCCGTTCTGTGCTCGATCGGCTTCGATCACCGAGACTGGCTCGGTGACACGCTCGAGGCGATCGGCACCGAGAAAGCCGGCATCATGCGCACGGGCCGGCCGGTGGTGCTGGGCGCGCAGGAGATGCCGGCCAGCGTCTTCGCGACCATCGAGCGCTTGCACGCGCTGCCGGTAATCGCAGGCCGAGACTTCTTCTGGGACGTCACTCCTGATTTCTGGACGTACCGCGGTTTGCGCATGACGCTCGCGCCTTTGCCGCCGCCGGCTCTCGCGGGCGCTATTCAGTTTCGCAACGCGGCGACGGCGCTGGCGGCTCTCGAGTCGCTGCCGCAGGCGCGACCGATCGCTGTCGCAGCCGCCTCAGCAGCGCTGCGCGACGTGCGCCTTTACGGCCGATTTCAAATCATTCCCGGCGAGGTGGAATGGATACTCGATGTGGCGCACAACGAGCCCGCCGCGCAGGTGCTGGCCGAGAATCTGCGCGCTCGACCGCGCACGGGAAAAGTGTACGCAGTCTGCGGCATTCTGAGCGACAAGGACGTGCCGGCCATCGGCGAAGCGCTCGCGGCGCAGATCGACGTGTGGATTCTGTGCGCACTGCCCGGTCCGCGGGGATCGACGGCGCAAGAGCTCGCGCAGCGCCTGGCCGCGAACGTTGCCGCGCCCGTGACCACGGACTCGGTCGTCGCGGGGTGCGAGCTTGCGCGTGCGCGCGCACGGTCCGGCGATCGCGTCGTCGTGTTCGGCTCGTTCGTCACTGTGGGCTCGGCACTGCAGTGGCTTGGGCTATACTGAACGCGCACTCGAATGCGCAACGTCTTCGAGCATGCTTGAATCCTTGCACGAGCGCCCCAACGTGGATATCCGAGTGAAAGAGCGGCTGACCGGCGCGGTCATCCTGGTGGCGCTGGTCGTGCTCGTCGTGCCGGAGCTGCTGTCCGGGCCGAAGCGGCCGCTGGTATCGACGGCCACACCGAGCGAACTGCCGCCGCTCAGCTCCTACACGGTCGAGCTGGGTGAGGAAGCGCACAGGCCTCTGGCGCCGACGACTCCGCCGCAGGCGCAAGGCGCTGACAGTGGCGCGGGGACGCAGCCGGTGCCTGCGGGCGATGCAGCTCGCGAGAGTGCGCCCGGCGCATCGTCAGCTGCGACAGCGGCGCCCTCGGCAGCGGCGACTTCGGTAGCGGCGTCGGCGACGACCGCAGCAGCTGCGGCGCCGCAGTCATCGGCGGTGAGCACGCCGCATGCGCAGGCGTCCACGGCAGCGCCGCCGAGCACTGACACGGCGCACCGGAGCGCGCAACACACGCGCTCGCAGCCCTCTTCCGCGGGCGGCTGGTGCGTTCAGGTAGGCAGTTTTGCGAGCCGCGGCAACGCGGACCGGCTCGCGCGCGAGTTGCAGCACAAGGGTTTTCATGCGTCGATCCTGGAGAGCACGCACCGTGGCCACAGCCTTTATCGAGTGCGCGTGGGACCAGAGCACGAGCACACGGCAGCCGTTGCGCTCGCCGGCCGGCTGCACGCGGCAGGTGTCGGGGGCTCGGTCGTGCCCTTGCCTTGAGTCGTGCCCTTGCCTTGACTTAATGGAATGCAGCTGCGGGCTCAGTTATCAGCGCCGCGGCGGGCGCTCTAGTACAATTCGCGCCCTCCGCAGGTGGCGCTGCACCGCCGAAAGAGTCGATGAACACAGTCGATTATCTGGTCATTGCCCTCGTCATCATCTGTGCGGCCGTGGGTCTGCTGCGCGGCTTTCTGCGCGAGGCCATTGCGCTCGTCACCTGGATAATCGCGGTCACCATCGCGTGGCACTTCGCCGGCAGTTTGGTGCCGGCGCTCGGCGGGGCGCTCGCGCTGCCGCAGGTGGCGCCCTGGGCATCCCGCGCGATTCTCACCTGTCTCATGCTGCTCCTCGGTGCAGCGGTCGCGGCGGCCGTGAGCGCCTTCGTGCGGCTGTCACTGTTCAGCGGCATGGATCGTTTCCTCGGATTCGTGGTTGGACTGCTGCGCGGGGTCGTCATCCTCGGCGTGCTGGTGCTGTTCTGCCAGATGATGCGCCTCGACGGCGAGCGCTGGTGGCACCGGTCCATGCTCATTCGCTATGGCGAGGACGTCGCCGCGGCGCTGCATGCGCTGGTCGGGGACTCGAGCCCGACTCCAGTGCGGGCGGTCGACGTTGAGACTTCGCAACCGCTGAAGCGGTAAGGGGCGCTCGATGTGCGGAATCGTCGGTATCGTTGGGACGGGCCCCGTCAACCAGCGCCTCTACGACGCGCTCACCGTGCTCCAGCACCGCGGCCAGGATGCCGCCGGCATCGTCACGGCCAACGAAGGCGAGCTCAACGTGCGCAAGGGCAGCGGCCTGGTGCGCGATGTCTTCCAGCAGCACGACATGCTCGAGCTCAAGGGCGACATCGGTATCGGTCACGTGCGCTATCCGACCGCGGGCTGTGACACTGCCTCCGAGGCGCAGCCGTTCTACGTGAACGCCCCCTACGGCATCTGTCTCGCGCACAACGGCAATCTCACCAACGCCGCGGAGCTCGCCGATGTGCTGACGCGCGAGGACCGCCGTCATCTCAATACCAGCTCCGACTCCGAGGTCCTTCTCAACGTGTTTGCCTCGGAGCTGCAGCGCATCGGCACGCCACGCGTGACGCCCGCCGACGTGTTCGCGGCTCTCAACGCGGTATATCGCCGCTGCCGCGGCGGCTACGCGGTGGTCGCCATGATCATCGGGCACGGCGTACTTGGCTTTCGCGATCCGCACGGCATCCGCCCGCTGGTGCTCGGGCGGCGCGACGGCGCGCGCGGTACGGAGTGGATGCTGGCATCCGAGAGTGTTGCGCTCGACATGCTCGCGTTTCGCATGGTGCGCGATGTGGGCCCGGGCGAGGCCGTATTCATAGACGAGCAGGGACGGTTGCACTCGCAGCAGTGCGTGGCGGCCGCACGCCACACACCCTGCATCTTCGAGTACGTCTATTTCGCGCGCCCGGACTCGATCATGGACAACATATCCGTTTATCGCGCGCGCATGCGCATGGGCGATCGGCTCGCGGAGAAGATCCTGCGCGAGCGCCCGAACCACGACATCGACGTGGTCATCCCGATACCGGACACCAGCCGCACCAGCGCGCTGCAGGTCGCGCAGCGGCTTGGACTCAAGTATCGCGAGGGCTTCACTAAGAATCGCTATATCGGCCGCACCTTCATCATGCCCGGCCAGGACATGCGCGAGAAATCGGTGCGCCGCAAGCTGAACGCCATCGACCTGGAATTCCGCGGCAAGACCGTGCTGCTGGTCGATGACTCGATCGTGCGCGGTACCACCTCGGCGCAGATCATCGAGCTGGCGCGCGAGGCCGGCGCGCGCAAGGTGTACTTTGCCTCCGCCGCGCCGCCGGTGCGCTTCCCCAACGTCTACGGCATCGACATGCCGGCCGCGAGCGAGCTGATCGCGAGCGGACGCAACGCGCGGGAGATCGAGCAGTTCATCGGAGCCGATTGGCTCATCTACCAGGACCTCGAGGACCTGGTCGCGGCCTGTCGTCACGATGATGCGAAGATCACCGAGTTCGACACCTCCTGCTTCTCCGGCGAGTACGTCACGGGCGATGTCACGCCGGAGTATCTGGAGCGCTTGCAAGTCGAGCGCTCCGATCAGGCCAAGGCGGACCGTCGCGACGAGCGGCGCGGACCCCTCAGAGTGGTTCGCGGCTCATGAGGGAGCGCGTATTTCCGTGGGCACGAACGACCCGCGGCGTCTGTTGCTGCTCGAGCTGCTGCGGGCCGGGCTCGCCGCGGTAGACGGCCGGCAGTGCACGCGCCGTGCATTGCGCGCGCTGCCACCCGCGGTCTACTGGGTCGCCGCCCTCGGGAAGGCGGCATCGAGCATGGCCCTCGGAGCGAGCGACGCCCTCGGTGCGCATCTGCAGCGGGTACTGTTGCTCACCAAGGAGGGGCACGTCGCTCGTGAGGCGCTCGAGCTGCCCGCCGTGGAAGTGTGCGAGAGCAGCCATCCGGTGCCCGATGAGCGCTCGTTGCTCGCGGGAGCGCGGCTGCTGCGCTTCGTGGAGGAGATTCCAGAGTATGTGCAACCGATCTTCCTCGTCTCGGGAGGTGCCTCGAGCCTCGTCGAGGTGCTCGCTCCCGGCGTCACGCTGCAGGATCTGCAGCGGCTGAACATGGACGGGCACTCGAGCGCGATCGACATCGAGGAGCTCAACGCGCGCCGGCAAGTCTGTTCGCGCATCAAAGGCGGGCGGCTGGCAGCGATGCTCAAAGGTCGTCCAGCGCGTGCGCTCTTCATCTCGGACGTGCCCGGCAACGATCCCGCGGTGATCGGCTCCGGCGTGCTTGGCCCGGCGCCCGGTGCACCGGGGGGCGCGCCCGCGGCGGACGGAATCGAGCGGACCGTCATCGCATCGATCGAGATGGCGATGCAAGCCGTGGGTGCACGCGCCACGGGCTTGCCCGTGCACGTGCATTCGCGTCGCGTTGCGGATACCGCCGATCGCTTGGCGGTGCGCCTGGCGCACGAACTCGCGATCAGCGCCGCGCCACTGCGCGTGTGGGGCGGTGAGACGGTCGTGCGGCTGCCGGCGCGGCCCGGCCGCGGCGGCCGTAATCAGCATCTTGCCCTGGCTGTGGCACGGCTCATCGCCGGGTACGAAGATCTGCGGCTGCTCGCGGTCGGCACGGACGGCACCGACGGTCCGACGCCGGATGCCGGCGCGCTCGTGGACGGCGACACCTGTGCACGCGCCGCCTCGAGCGGTGTCGACGTCGATGAATGTCTGCGCCGCGCCGACTCCGCCGCGGCGCTCGAGGCCGCCGGCGACCTCGTGCACACCGGCCCGACAGGCACCAATGTCGGCGATCTCATCATCGGTCTCAAACTATCCGCAGCTGCGGCCAGCGAGTGGCTGCGCGGAAATGCTTCCGGTCATGCGACTGCTAGTGATTGATGACGATCCGCGCTTTCGCGCGCTGCTGCGGCATCACGTCACCTGCCGTTGGCCGCGCGCCACGCTGGTCGAGTACGACCCGACCACGAGCGGCGCGCTGCCCGCCGAGGTACGCGCGTCCGGCTTCGATGCGGTGTTGCTCGATCACACCTGGCCGCACGGTCATGGGATCGAGTGGCTCGAGGATCTCGGCCGGCGGCCCGGATTCGCGCCGGTCATATTTCTCGGCGAGGTCGATGACGATGCGCTCGCGGTGCACGCCCTATCGCTGGGCGCGAGCGCCGTGGTCGGTAAGCTCAAAATTGCTCACGACCAGTTGATCGCGGCGCTCGAGGCGGCGTCAGAACGTCAGGCGCTCGCGCGCGAGCGCGACAACCAGGGGGCCAAGTTCGAGCCGAATCGGTTCAGCGGCGCGCGCATTCAGGGTTACAGGCGCGTGCGTCGGCTCGCGAACGGACAGGTCTCCCATGTCTATCTCGCCGAGAGCGAGGCGACTCCGAGCCTCGCCGTGATCAAGGTAGCGCGCGAGCGGCTGCGCGAGCACGAAGTCGATCTGCCCTTTCAGCGCTTCGTCCAGGAGCACGAGATCGTGCAGCGTATCCACGACTCACGCGTGGTGCGTCTCCACGACGTAGGCGTAAGCGATGGGCACGCTTACCTGCTGATGGAGTATTTCCCAGGCGGTGATCTGCGCCGGCGCATGCGCGGGGGGCTCACGGCGACGGAGGCGCTGCGTTTTGCCGCGGGGCTCGCCCACGCGCTGCAAATCATCCATCAGGCGGGGGTGCTGCACCGCGATCTCAAGCCCGGCAACGTGATGCTGCGCGAGGACGGCACGCTCGTGCTGATCGACTTCGGCCTCGCCAAGCCGCAAAACGTGCTCCTCGACTACGATCAGGGTCTGATCCTCGGCACGCCGCACTACATGAGCCCGGAGCAGGGCCACGGCGAGACCATCGATGCGCGCAGCGATCTGTACAGTCTCGGCGTCATCCTGTACGAGATGCTGTGTGGGCACAAACCCTACGTGACCGATAATCCGATGGCGATCATCTATATGCACCGCAAGTCGCCGGTGCCGCGCCTGCCCGAGGCGCTCGCCGCACTGCAACCTCTGATCGACACGCTGATGGCGAAGGAGCCGGGCGATCGCTACGCGTCCGCGGCCGCAGCCGCCACCGCGCTCGAGGAAGCGCTGCGCACCGCGAAATCCTCGGAGCTCGCAGCGTGAGCGATGCGACGCGCGCGGACGCGGATTCGATTCTGTTCGCGCCCTCGCCACCCGAGTGGGTGCTGGCGGCCGCAGCGCGCTGGCGCGAGCTGCTGAGCGATCACGCGAGCTGCGAGAAGAAGGCGGCCTCGAGCGCGCTCGCCTTGATGTTCGCGTATCCGGAGGATCGGCGGCTGGTGCCGGCGCTCTCGCGCCTCGCACGCGAGGAGCTGCGCCACTACGAGCAGGTGCACGCTCTCATGCAGCGCCTGGACGTCGCCTTCGTGCGTCAGCGGCCCGGGCGCTACGCTTCGCAGCTGCGCCGCCTGGTGCGCACCGCCGAGCCCGGTCGCAAGCTCGACCTGCTGCTCATCGCGGCGCTGATTGAAGCGCGCTCGTGCGAGCGCTTCGGCCTGCTCGCGCCGCATCTACCCGAGCCGCTGCGCGGCTTCTACGCGCAGCTGCAGCACTCCGAGGCGCGGCATTTCGAGCAGTACCTGGAGTTCGCCCGCGATGAGGATCGCAACGCCTGGCGGGCGCGGCTCGCCGAGCTCGCCGCGGTCGAAGCGCAGCTCGCCACGAACGCCGATTCCGAGCTGCGCCTTCACTCCGGGGCGCCCGGGTGAGCGTCTGCGCCGCAGCGAAACAATTCCTTACACGCGCGCCAGCACGCCTGGGGTATCTCTGTCGGCCATGAACGAACGCTCGCATCTGCTCATCGTCGACGACGACCGCGAGATCCGCACGCTACTCAGTCAGTACTTCGAGACCAACGGCTTTCGCACCACCGCCGTGGCCGAGGGCAAGTCCATGCGCAAGGTGCTGCAGCAATCTCATGTCGATCTGGTAGTGCTCGATCTGATGCTGCCCGGCGAGGACGGGGTTGCCCTCTGCCGCGATCTGCGCACCCGCTCGCAGGTGCCCGTCATCATGCTCACGGCGCGCGGTGAGGATGTCGATCGGATCGTCGGCCTCGAGGTTGGAGCGGACGACTACGTTCCCAAGCCCTTCAATCCGCGCGAGCTGCTCGGCCGCGTGAAGGCGGTGCTGCGCCGCTCGGCTCACGCGCCGCGCGATCCGGATCCGGCGACGGTGCGCGGCTTCAAGTTCGGCGACTGGACGCTCGATACCACCACCCGCACGCTTACCAACGCCAACGGCGGTCCAGTGGCGCTCTCCGGTGCGGAGTATCGCCTGCTCGCGGTGCTGCTCGCCTCTCCCAACCGCGTGCTCTCGCGCGCGCAGCTCACCGAGCTGCTGCGAGGCCGCGAGGCCGACCCGCTCGATCGCAGCATCGACGTGCGCGTGAGCCGGCTGCGGCAGATCCTCGGCGACGACGCGCGCGCCCCGCAGATCATCAAGACGGTCTACGGAGAGGGCTATGTCATCGGTGTCGGCGTCGAGACCTATTGAGGGCCTGAGCCCGTGGCGCCGCGTGCGGCTGTGGCGGGGGCTCAGACTGTGGCCACGTACGCTCTTCGGCCGGCTCTTCGTCTCGGTGCTCGCCGCGGTATTCCTCGCACAGCTCATCGGCTTCACGCTCATCGCGCGTGACCGCGATCGCCTGCTCGTCGAGGGCAACGTGCGTGAGTGGTCGCGGCGCATCGTCGATCTCACCTTTGCACTGCAGTTGCTCGATCCTCAGGCGCGCGCTCTGGCACGCTCGCGCATCGATGAGTGGCCGCCGGATCGATTTCGTGGCCGGCCCAGCGTGCACGTGCCGCGCAACGCGCTCGCCGGCCTCACCCCTGCACCCCCGGAATTCCGGCAGGCTCTGCAGCACCAGCTGGAATTCGCGCTCGGTCCGGCCTATCGCATCACGGTGATGCCGACGCGCGATCTCGCGCGGCGCGTGATCGCCGTCACCCGCCCGGCACCCGAGGGCTTCGAGAGCGGTGGCCGCCTCTATGATGTGAACATCGTGCTGCCGGATGGCGATGCGCTCGTGTTTCGCGTTGCCCAGGGGCGGCGCGGCGCGCTGTTGCCGCGCAATCTCGTGATCAATCTACTGCTGCTGACGGTCATCACCGCCGCGGTGTTGTACGCGGTCGCGCGCAGCATCACGCGGCCGCTGTCCGATCTGGCGCGCGCGGCCGAGGCCATCGGGCGCGACATGCGCCGACCGCCTCTGCCGGAGCGCGGGACGCACGAGCTGCGCGAGGCGGCGCGCGCATTCAATACCATGCAGGAGCGGATGCAACGCTACCTCAACAGCCGCACACGCGTGCTCGCGGCGATGTCGCATGACTTGAAGACGCCGCTGACGCGCATGCTGCTGCGCGTGGAGACGCTCGAGGACCCGGAGGTGCGCGCCCGCTTCGGGCGTGATCTGGATGAGATGGAGAGCATGGTGCGCGGCACGCTCGCGCTGTTGCGCGGCCTGAGCGACGATGAGGCGATGGCACCGGTCGACGTGAATGCGCTGGTCGCCACGGTGCAATCGGAGTTCGCCGAGGTCGGCGCGAGTGTGCACGTGAGCGGGCGCGCGGACGCTCCGTTTCCGGGGCGGCCGCAGGCGCTCAAGCGCTGCCTGACCAACCTCATCTCCAATGCGGTGAACTTCGGTACGCGGGCACTCGTGCTCGTCGAGGACGGCGGCGACGCACTCGTCATTCGCGTGCGCGACGAGGGACCGGGACTTGCCAGCGAGGAGCTCGAGCGTGTCTTCGAGCCCTTCTATCGCGTGGAGTCCTCGCGCAATCGCGATACCGGGGGCACGGGCCTCGGGCTGAGCATTGCACGCGACATCGCTCAGGTTCACGGGGGTTCGCTCGCGCTGCGCAACCTCCCAGAGCGGGGTCTCGAGGCCGTGCTGACGCTGCCGCGCCGGGTGCACGGCGCCTGAGGCTCAGCAAGCTCAGCTGCGATCGAGCACCCTGAGCTCGTAGCGTCCGGCCTCGCAGTACAGATAGCTTCCCTGCTCGTACCAGGCGCCGAGCACGATGCGGTATGCGGGCTGACCGTCCACCAGCAGCTCGTGCATTCCCGGTCGATGCGTGTGTCCGTGGATGATGCGCCGCGCGGCCGTCGCGCGATGCGCTGCGCGCACGGCATCCACGTTCACATCCATCACGTAGGGAACGGTGCGGGCCATGTGTGCGCGGCTGCCGGCGCGCGCGGCTCCCGCGAGCTGGGCGCGCACGGCGACCGGCAGAGACAGGAAACGCCGCTGCCAATCGGCCCTTCTCACGATGCTGCGCAGCTCCTGGTAGGCATGGTCGTCCACGCAGAGCGCATCGCCATGAGTGAGTAGCACGCGCTCGGCGTCGAGCTCGAGGAGTACCGGATCTGGCAGCAGACGGCAGCCGGTGCGGGCGCAGAAGCTCCTGCCGAGCAGGAAGTCGCGATTGCCGTGCTGCACGAAGCAAGGTACGCCGCTTTCGGTAAGCGCACGCAGCGCCGCGCACACGCGCGCCTTCTCGGCATCTGGATCGTCATCGCCGATCCAGGCCTCGAAGAGATCGCCGAGAATATAGAGCGCCTCGGCATGCACCGCGTGGGTGTGCAGGAAATCGATGAACTGCGTGATGGCCTGCGGGGTCTCCGCGTCGAGATGCAGATCGGAGACGAACAGGCGTGCCACGAACTGACTACGGGGCTATTTCGGGGACAGTACCGCCGGGGAGGAGGTGATGGGTGTCGCCACGGGCTTGTTGTCCTGCGCAGCGCTCGCGGCGTCCAGCAACTCGATCTTTGAGATGATGATCGGCTTCAACGGCGCATCGGTCTTGAAGGGCCCGACGCTGCCCGTCGGCGTCACACCGATGCGATCGATGACGTCCATCCCATCGACTATCTTGCCGAACACGGCATAGCCCCAGCGTGTCGGCAGCGGGTCCAGCTCCGGGTTGTCCACCAGGTCCACATAGAACTGGCAGTTGCCCGAGTGCGGCGGCTCGGCGCGCGCCAGGCCCACCATGCCGCGCTTGTTCTGCAGGCCGTTGCCCGACTCGTTGAAGACCGGATCGTGCACGGGCTTGATGCGGAAGTCGCTCGCGTCATGGCCCCCGCCCTGGATGACGAAGTTGGTGATGACGCGGTGGATGAGGGTGTTGGTGTAGTGGCCCTCGCGCACGTAGCGCAGGAAGTTTGCCACGGTGAGCGGCGCACGGTCCTGCAGCAGCTCAATGACGAAGTCCCCCATGTTGGTGCTGACGCGCACACGCGGATTGGCGGCGGCTGGCGCTGCAGGGGGGCTCGAGGCGGAGCTCGCGGCCGAATCGGCGCGCGCCGCCGCACAGAAGAGCATGGGTAACAGCGCGGCAAGAGTAAGAGCGAGGTTGCGTGCTTGTTTCAACATCCGCGGTTCCACGTGAGCGGGGGCGACGATCCTGGATTCTAGCAACTCTCCGCGCCCGACACTTCGGCTAACATGGGTCCATGACGTCCGGTGATGCAATGGGCAACGATCAGCAGCTGACCCCGCCGCTGGTCACGCGCTTCGCCCCGAGCCCCACGGGCGAGCTTCACTTGGGCAACGCCCGCACGGCTTTGTTCAATCTGTTGCTCGCCAGGCGTGCCGGCGGGCGTTTCCTGCTGCGCATCGAGGACACCGATGCCGAACGCAGCGCCGATGCACATCGCGAGCGGCAGCTTGCGGATCTGCGCTGGCTCGGCATGAACTGGGATGCCGGTCCCGACCGCGAGGACGCGCGCGGACCTTACAGCCAGTCGCAGCGTGCACCGATTTACGCGCGCTATCTCGCCCAGCTCGAGCGCACGGGCAGCGTTTATCCGTGCTTTTGCTCGACGCTCGAGCTCGAGGTGAGCCGGCGCGCCCAGCTCGCCTCCGGCAAGCCTCCCCGTTATGCCGGAACTTGCCGCGATCTGAGCTCTGAGGAGCAGGAGCGCCGGCGCGCACAGGGAATGAAGCCGACGCTGCGCTTTCGCGTGCCCGCCGGAAGGCGCATCGAGTTCGTCGATCTGGTGCACGGCGCGCAGAGCTTCCTGAGCGATGACATCGGCGATTTCCTCGTGCAGCGGGCGGATGGCTCGGCCGCGTTCTTCTTCAGTAATGCGGTGGATGATGCAAGCATGGGCGTGACGCACGTGCTGCGTGGCGAGGATCATCTTGCCAATACGCCGCGCCAGCTGCTGATTCTCGGCGCACTGGAGCTCGCCGCGCCCGCCTACGGCCACGTCGCGCTGCTGCTGGGGAGCGATGCCGCTCCACTTTCCAAGCGCCAGGGCGCGGCAAGCGTGCGTGCCTATCGCGAAGAGGGCTATCTGCCCGGCGCGATCCTCAATCATCTCTTCCGTCTGGGCCATTCCAGCTCCGAGCACGGCTTCCTGGACCTCGCTGCGATGGCGCGCCACTTCGAGCTCGCGCATCTCGGGCGCGCACCGGCGCACTTCGACGTGCAACAGCTGCGCACCTGGCAGAAGGAGGCGGTGCGGGGCCTGTCCGCGGATGAGGCGCGAGCCTGGCTCGCACCGGTGCTGCCCCCGGGGCTCGACGCGCGCGCCGCGGCGGCGTTCGTGGAGGCGGTGCGCCCGAACGTCGTGCTGCCGCGCGATGCGCAGCCGTGGGTCGATGTGGTGTTCGGCGAGCTGCCGCCGCTCGAGACTTCCGAGCAGACGCTCATTCGTGAGGCAGGACGCGAGTACTTTCAGGCCGCCGCGCGTGCGGCCGCTGCGCACGGCAGTGATTTGCACGCCATCGTCGCGGCGGTGAGCGCAGCCACGGGCCGCAAGGGAGGCGCCCTGTACATGCCTCTGCGTGCGGCACTCACCGGGCGCGCGCACGGCCCGGAGCTCGCGCCGCTCCTGCGCGCGATGCCGCCCGGCAAGGCCGTGGAGCGGCTGGCGCGTCTCGCATGAGCAACGCAATCCAGGTCTACAACACGCTCAGCGGCCGCAAGGAGCCGCTCGCACCCTTACAGCCGGGACGCATCGGCATGTACGTGTGCGGTGATACGGTCTATGACCTGTGCCACATGGGACACGCACGCTCGAAGATCGTCTTCGACGTGATCCGCCGCTATCTCGTGTACCGTGGCTTCGAGGTCAATTTCGTCCGCAACATCACCGACATCGACGACCGCATCATCCAGCGCGCGGCGCAGCGCGGCGAGCAGATCGGCGCGTTCACGCAGCACTTCATCGCCGAGATGCACAAGGACTACGATGCGCTCGGCATTCTGCGGCCTGATCACGAGCCGCGGGCCACCGAGTACGTGGCCGGCATGATCCAAATGGCGCAGACGCTCATCGACAAGGGCTACGCCTACGTGGCGGCGAACGGCGATGTGATGTACTCCGTCGCACGCTTCGCGGAGTACGGCCGGCTCTCGGGCGAGCGGCTGAGCGACCTGCGCGCGGGCGAGCGCGTGGAAGTGGACGCCGCCAAGCGCGACCCGCTCGATTTCGTGCTCTGGAAGCGTGCCAAGCCCGGCGAGCCGTCCTGGGCGTCGCCGTGGGGCGCGGGACGACCGGGCTGGCACATCGAGTGCTCGGTGATGTCGCAGCAGCTGCTCGGCACGCACTTCGACATTCACGGCGGCGGGATGGATCTCAAGTTTCCTCATCATGAGAACGAGATCGCACAGTCGCGCGCCGCCACCGGCGACAGTTTCGCGAGCGTGTGGATGCACAATGGCTTCGTGAACGTCGACGACGAGAAGATGTCGAAGTCGCTCGGCAACTTCTTCACCATTCGCGAGGTCCTGAAGCACGTGCGCGATCCCGAGGTGATCCGCTACTTCGTGCTCGCGAGCCACTATCGCGGACCGATCAACTATGCGGCCGAGCAGCTCGAGCAGGCAGACGCCGCGCTCGGCCGGCTCTACGGCGCACTGCGCGACGTAGCGGTCGTCTCAGGAACGCGATCGACGCAGCATACGCAGCGCTTCGAGGCGGCGATGGACGACGATTTCAATACACCGGAGGCACTCGCCGCGCTGCAGACGCTCGGTCGGGCGCTCAACTCCGCCAAGGATCAGCACGACGAGGCCGAGGCGCAACAGCTTGCGGCCGAGCTGCGGGCGCTTGCCGCAGTGCTGGGGCTCGTACGCCTCCCGACGGCCGAATGGCTGCGCAGGGCGGCGCCGCAGTCAGAGGCGGCCGTCGGAACCGGTGTCGCCGCGGTGGCAAGTCTTGCGGAGGCCGAGATCGAGGCCCTGATCGCGCAGCGCACGGCCGCGCGGCAGGGGAGGGACTTCAAGGCTGCCGATCGCATCCGCGACCAGCTGGCCGCTGCGGGCGTGATACTCGAGGACCGACCCGGCGGTGCGACCGAGTGGCGACGGGCATGAAGCGTCGGGCTACTTCGACGCACTCGCGGCTGCGTGCGCGCTCACGCCTCGTGCGCCCGCGCTCGATTGCGCGGGCGACGCTGAGTGGCTCGGCGCCACGTGCGTTCCGGTGCCGTGAACCGGATGTCCGCGCTCTGGGGCTTCGATCGCGGCTGGCGCGTGTGGCGCCGAATTTCCTGGCAGCGCCGAATTTCCTGGCAGCGCAGAATTTCCTGGCAGCGCCGAATTTCCTGGCAGCGCAGAACGCGCGGGCGGCACTACACGCGGCCGCGACTCCGGAATCGCGGAAGCCGCGTGCGGCAGGCGTGCACTCCTGTCCGGCGCCGGCTCAGCCTCACGCGGCACGGGAGCCAAACGCCCGGATGGCGATGGTGCATCGGGGGCGGCAACGGTTCGGTGCGGTCGCGGAAGTGCCGCGCTCGCGGCGAACAGACGTGCGCTCGCTGCCGCACTCTCGTACGGAATACCGTGGCGGTGGTTGGGATCGTGATGCCAAGGTACCGGGTGCGGTCTGCCTGGCGGCGGGCGCACCACCAGACCATGGACCGGCCAGTTCCAGCGACACCATCCCCAGAGCGGCGGCACGATTGCAAAGCCGACGCTGAAACCGATGACCGCATCTTCGATGTAGGCGACATCAGTCGGTTGTGCGACAGCGGCAGGCGGGTAGTCGGGCCACGGCCAGCCCCCGTAGGCCGCTGACGAATCGTAATAAGGCACGTACACGACATCGGGATTGGTGGGCTCGATCGTCACGTCGTCGCCCTCGCTCGCCACGCTCTGCTGGAACGTCGAGTGCAGCGCTCCGGCATCCGCCGCACGCTGGCGCAGGCGTTGAATCGAATCCATGAGCTCAGGTTGCTGCGCGATGAACGCACCACCGAGTTGGGCCATCCATTGCGGGCTCGCACTCATCATCCGCACCACTTCCGGGAAGGGCACGAGCGATTTGACGCTCACATCCCAGCTCTCGACATCGAGCGCCGCCGTCAGCTCTTCGCCCTTGAGCGCCGCATGCCCCGGGTCCTCGAGCCAGTTCGCGGCTTCTACGACCTCCAGAGGGTAGGTGGCTGCCGTCAGGATGGCGGCGAGGAGCGGGTCCGGGTAGAGCGCGATCGGCGCGGTGAGCTGATCCAGCTGCGCGACTTCCAGGCGCTCCACTCCGATAGCCGGTGTCGCCTCCGGTGCCGGCTGGGGCTCATCGTTCCCCAGCGCAGCGATCGACCCGCCACAGAGTGCCCCCGTGGCGAGCGCAACGGCGATCCAGCGGTGCATTGGCGCGTTGCAGCGGAACATGCGGCATTCTCTCCAGAGCCGTCAGATAGCGCCCACCCACATCCTACACCCGGCCGAAATTGACGCTCCGCGGGAGCCTTACGTATCATGCCCGGCCCCGTGCTGGGTACGGGGCCGTCCGTGGGTTTTGGGACGGGGCATGGCGCAGTCTGGTAGCGCATCTGCTTTGGGAGCAGAGGGTCGGGGGTTCAAATCCCTCTGCCCCGACCATGATCCGGACGGCCGCGTGATCTGGGCGAGAAGGCCGGTTCGGCCTCCTGGGCGCCCGTAGCTCAGGCGGATAGAGCATCGGCCTTCTAAGCCGAGGGTCGCAGGTTCGAGTCCTGCCGGGCGCGCCAGATGCTGCGACGGCGTCGACGACGGTGGACGTAGCTCAGTTGGTAGAGCCCCGGGTTGTGATCCCGGCTGTCGTGGGTTCGAGTCCCATCGTCCACCCCAATCTCTGCAGCGACAGGTTGCCGGGGGCGGCTTCGGGTAGAATTCGCGGCCCTGCAAGCGGAGGGCCGGTCTCCGCCGCGGGGATTCTCCGCAACGCGCGGGCCATTAGCTCAATTGGTAGAGCAGCGGACTCTTAATCCGTTGGTTATAGGTTCGAGTCCTATATGGCCCACCACATGTCGATTCCGACGCGTCCAGACCTATCCCCAAACGCTCTGTTTAGCAATGTTTTGCAGGCTTTTCCTGTCTACTCGGATTCCAACGCGTCCCCTAGCATCCCAAGTGCTCTAGGGGTACATTCGGGGGTACCAGCCATAGACATGGGGGTACAACCGGATGCGACTCACGGACAAGGCTATAAAGGCCGCCATATCGAAGCAGAGGCGAGCCAAGCTCTTTGATGGCGGAGGCCTCTATCTACTGCTGCGTCCGGTAGCGCCGCTCACGCGGCCTCATACGACGTCTGGCGAGGCGGGCTCTCGTTCCTCGCTGCGCGCGTTCTGGCGACAGAAGTATTACTGGGCGGGGGTTGAGAAACTCATATCGCACGGTCCCTATCCGCGCGTGTCGCTGAGGCTCGCCCGCAAACGCCGGGATGAGGCCAAGGAGCAGCTGGAAGCCGGAATCGACCCGAGCGCACAGCGAAAGGCCGCGAAGGCTGCGCGGCGCTCAGCGGCTAAGAGCACGTTCGAGGCCCTTGCTCGCGAGTGGTACGCCAAACAGGCGAAGACGTGGGCGGCGAGCAATGCGGACAAGGTCATCGGGCGCCTGGAGAATGACGCTTTCCCACGGCTGGGCGGGAAGCCGGTGCGCTCGCTGACGAGCGATGAGATTCTCCAGTGCCTACGCCTGGTCGAGGAACGCGGTGCCCACGAAAGCGCGCACCGCATCCGTCAGTACATCGACGCTATCTACAAGTACGCCGTGCACACGGGCCAGGCGCATGCAAACCCGACACCAGCACCCGGAGCACTCGCGCCAGCAAAGAAGGCCCACTTCGCAAGCATCACCGAGCCCAAGGGCGTGGGCGCGCTCATCCGGGCGATCCGCAGCTACGAGGGCACCGAGCAGGTTCGTATCGCTCTGCAACTGGCGGCGCTCACGTTCGTGCGCCCTGGAGAGCTGCGCGCCGCCGAATGGCGCGAGTTCGACCCCGACGCGGGCGAGTGGCGTATCCGGCCAGAGCGCATGAAAGTGAAGGGCGCGGCGCATATCGTGCCGCTCTCAAAGCAGGCGTTGGCGCTGCTCGAACAGCTAAAGCCCCTCACCGGCAGCGGCAAGTATTTGTTCCCGAGCGAGCGCAGCCCGCTGCGCCCCATGAGCGAGAACACCCTGACGGCAGCGCTGCGCGCGCTTGGATACTCGAAAGAGCAGATGACGGTGCACGGCTTTCGTCACATGGCGAGCACGCTCTTGAACGAGCACGGCTGGAAGGCAGATGCGATCGAGCGGCAGCTTGCTCATATGCCGCGCGACCAGGTTAGGGCGGCCTACAACACGGCGCAGTACTTGCCGGAGCGACGCGAGCTGATGGCCTGGTGGGCAAACCGCCTCGATGCGCTCGCGGCAGCCGACGGCAAGGTCGTCAGCATTGGCAGGCACCTGGCGTGAAGAAGCGGCCGTTGACCGTGCAGGAGTGCCTGAAGCGCTCGCGCGTGGCGGGATTGTCCTGGCCGTTGCCCGATCTTGATGACGATGAGCTGCACGAGCGGCTTTACCCGCGCGCACCGAAGGTTGCGCGCTATCCGCTTCCCGACTTTGAAGCGATCCGGCGTGAGCTCTCGACGAAGGGCGTCACTCGGATGCTGCTGTGGCAGGAGTACAAGGCGGCACATCCAGATGGCTGCCAGTACAGCGCGTTCTGCAGGGACTACGAGGCTTGGCTCGGTCGGCAGGACGCGGTCATGCGCTTCGAGCATACCCCGGGCGAGAAGCTCTTCGTCGACTACGCCGGCAAGACGATGGCGGTCGTGGATCGGCATACGGGCGTGATCCAGGTCGCCGAGGTGTTCGTCGCCACGCTCGGCGCGAGCCACTACACCTACGTCGAAGCCACCTTGACGCAGACGGTTGCCGACTGGCTCGGTGCGCACGTGCGCTCGCTTGAGTACTTCGGCGGTGTGCCCCGAGCGATCGTGCCCGATAACCTCAAGAGCGCTGTGCATCGCTCGTCTCGCTACGAGCCGGATCTCAACCCGAGCTATCAGGACTTCGCCCAGCACTACGGGGTTGCGATCCTGCCGGCTCGGGTGCGCAAGCCACGCGACAAGGCCAAGGTCGAAGTGGGTGTCCAGGGCGTTGAGCGCTGGATCATGGCGCCACTTCGGCACCACACCTTCTTCAGTCTCGGCGATCTGAATGTGGCGCTGCGGGAGCAGCTCGAGCGTTACAACGACCGAGAGCTCTCGCGCGAGGTCGGCTCTCGCAGGAGTCGCTTCCTTGAGCTCGAGCAACCGGCGCTGCGAGCACTGCCGTCAAACCGCTACGAGTATGCCACCTGGAAGCGCGCCAAGGTGTTCCTCGATTACCACATCGAGCACGAGCGCCGCTACTACTCCGTTCCGTACCGTCTCATCGGCAAGAGCGTGGATCTTCGGATCACCGCGCACACGATCGAGGTCTATTACCGCGGCCAGGCGGTCGCGCGACACCTGAGAGGATCGGGATCGCGGCGCTTCATCACGGAGGCCGGCCACCGGCCTGAGCGGCACAGCGCCGTCATCGAGTTAAGCCACGAGCGGCTTCTCGAGCGTGCCGAGGCGATCGGACCTGCAACTGCCACAGTGCTGCGTGAGCAGACCGCACGACGAGTGCACCCGGAGGAAGCCTTGCGCGCATCGCTCGGGATCTTGCGCCTGGCTCATGACTTCAGCGCCAGCGTGCTCGAGCAGGCCTGCAGGCGCGCACTCGAACTCAAGACTTACAGCTACCGCGCCGTGCGCACGCTCATCATTACCCCGGCGCCTGCCTCCTCGACTTCCACCCCGATACCTGCGCACGACAACGTGCGCGGTGCCCGCTACTTCACCTGAGGATCCGATGCTCACCCAACCCCTACTTCAGCAACTGCATGAGCTGCGCCTGCGAGGGATGGCCAGCGCCCTCGAGCAGCAGCTCACCACCAGTAAGTCCAACGAGTTGTCCTTCGATGAGCGCTTGGGGCTGCTGATCCAGAGCGAGCTCATCGAGCGCCAGTCCTGTCGCCTGCGCCAGCGACTGCGCTGGGCCAAGCTCACCCAGGAAGCTGCGATCGAGGACATCGACCTCAAGGCCGCGCGCGGACTGGATCGCGCCAGCCTCACCCAGGTCACCCAGCTCGAGTGGATCGTCGAACATCTCAACGTCCTCATCACCGGGCCCACCGGCGTCGGCAAGAGCTATCTCGCCTGCGCCATCGGTCATGCGGCCTGCCGCGCCGACCACAGCGTGCGCTGCTTTAGGCTCCCTCGGCTCATCGACGAGCTCACTCGCCATACCGCGCTGCAGAACAAGTCGACCTTCCTGCGCCAGCTCGCCAAAGCCGATCTCATCATCATCGACGACTTCGGCCTCGCGCCACTTCCCGATGCGATCCGCCGCGACCTGCTCGAGATCCTCGATGACCGCTACGATCGAAAGTCAACGTTGATCACCAGCCAACTACCTGTCGACCAGTGGCATATCTACCTCGAGGATCCCACCCTCGCAGATGCGATCCTCGATCGGTTAATCCACAACAGCTACCGGCTCGCCCTCAAGGGTGAGTCGATGCGCAAGCAAAAGACGACTGCACTACCGTCGAAGACGGCCAAAGGCCATTGACGAAGATCAGAAGCTCAACGAAAGTATCCATGTCCTGCTCACACCCGGCCCGGCATCGTATGGAACGATGGCCCGGCATCGGCTGGAATCACCGGCCGGCATGCATGGAATCCGCACCGACGATCGCAGCCTTCCCCGTTTGTGGCCGGGTCGGCTTCCACATCAGCCCTTTCGGGCCCTGCACGGCGTTCGCTTACCGCTGCGGTCTGCGTGCTCGCCAAGTCACCTACGTGACCCACTACATCGAAGGCTTCGGCCGCTTCGTTACCTCCACGACCGCTCCGATTACACCGGCTGGAGCGAAAGTTGCGGGTGGGATTGCCTCCCACTGGGGAAACGCGCCTTTCCACGGCGCACCACATTCCTGCCACACCCAATCCCTGCTCGACCTGTTCCTGGCACGCGTGGCTTCGCCGCGTGACCGCGCCCGCACCCACTACGGTGCGGGCGCGCGCAAGGGACGGGGACCGGCTAATGTTCCAAATCCGACTGCAGGCGCGTCGCCGTTACAGTGCCGCCGCCGGATGCAATGGGCGGATTGCTGACTGGGTCCTCATTGAAGGGGTCGCTCTCATTTTCGAGGAAGATGTCGGCCTTGTAGGTCCCGTGGAACTTGTCGCCTGACGGGTCGAGCGTGATGACGTAGTGGAGATGAATACGCAGAAACGTTGAGCCTTTGGAAGGATCGGCTCCGGGAGCCGACCAACCCATGGCCACGTGATTCACGGTGAAGGTGCGCGGACCCACCTGCTGCCAGACGCCCTGGCACACGTCGCCGGTTGCCGGATTCGGCGCGAGCGAGTACATGAACTCCGTACCATCAGCGTGCCAAGCCTGCGTCCCCAGGTCGGGTGCGATGCCCGTGGACTGGAACTGCCAGACTCCGACTATGGATGGGCTTCGGGATTCGAAGTCCGTGGCCAGCGCGCGACCAGTGTCGTCCCCGGATCGATACACCGCCGGCAGCAGGGCAGGTACGGCGGCTTCGAAGAGGCTTGCGGCTGAGGGGTGCGCCGTGTAGCCGCTCACGCACGCTGCACGAACCGGACCCGTCAGGGCCATCGGCACTAAGCAGAGGCTCGTGAAAATGGCCAACGATTTCACACGCAATCGCGAATCGAAAAGCTCTGTTGGTGCAAGTGAGTTCATGGTTCTGCCTCATGTCGTGGTGTGGTGCTCTAGTCTCGTTCTGGAATATTCGGTCACTGCCGGGCATGCGGCGGGTAGCGACTGGCGGTGATCTCGCGCGGCTTCTTTCCTGTGTGCAGTGCGGTGAGCGCTGGTTTGTTCACCCGACCGACCGCAACGTCCGTAAGGGTGTCACGGCACTTGAGGATCTCGATGGCGCCCGGACCGTGCCGCACGGGCACGCTCTGTCGGCACACCTGCCAGGCGGCAATCCGAATGCGCTCATAGAGCGTGTGGATGCCTGCAGAGGTGGACAGGTCCAGATCGCTGTAGCTCACGACAGCGCTGGGTACGACCGGGGTCGGGCTCTCCGCAAAGCCGGGCGCGCCGAGGCCGAGCGTGGC